>NZ_JBWKQD010000001.1:0-1925350 GCF_059418585.1 Rhodoferax sp. GW821-FHT07G04 | reverse complement strand
CCGACATTGCCGCTGACGGTGTTGGGTGTTGCGTCCTCGGTGATGGAGGCGCTGTCATTGAGGGCCACGGGCAGGCTATCGGTGATGGACACATCGATGCTGTTGGAGCCGGTGACGCCATTGGCATCGGTGATGGTCAGGGCCACATGGTCGGCAATGGGAGCCGAGCCGGTGTGGGTGAGCACATTGGGGTCATAGGTGAAGCTGACCACGCCGGTGCCGGCATTGAAGCCGGTGAGCACCAAGGTGCCGTCTGGCGTCGTGATGGGGTGGGAAGCCAGATAGGCGCCATTGCCCAACTGGGCCAGCGTGAAGCTGGTGCCGCCCACGGTGATGCTGGCGATACCGGCCGGCGCCGCGATGCTGAAAGTTCCTGCCGTTGCGCCATCGGTCTCGGGCAGGGTCATGTCCGGGGCGCTGCTGGAGCCGCCAGGGCCGGGCACGGTGATGGTGGGCACACCATCGGTGGCGCCATTGATGGTGATGTTCAGGGTGGCGGTGGTGGTGGAGCCATCGCCATCGGTCAGGGTATAGGTGTAGCTGTCGGTCAGCGTCTGGCCATTGTTCAGGGCGTTGACGGCAGGGTCCGCATTGTTCAGCGTATAGGTGTAGGTGCCATTGGCGTTCAAGACCAGGCTACCGTGGGCCAGCGTGACGCTGGCGGCGGTGACCGGGTTGGCATTGGTATCGGCACCCACGGTGTCATTGGTGACGACATTGCCGCTGACGGTGTTGGGTGTTGCGTCCTCGGTGATGGAGGCGCTGTCATTGAGGGCCACGGGCAGGCTATCCACAATTTGCACGGTCAATGTACCGGCGTTGGTGTCTCCACCTAGATCGGTCACGGTCAGTGCAATGGAGTCTGTGCTTTCGGTGGCACCGGATTGGTTGAGCGCAGCTTTCAGTGTGTAGCTGTATGTGAGCGCGCCAGTGGCGGCATTGAAGCCCGTCAGTGTCAAGCTGCCTTCGCCTGTGTCAATGGTCACGGGCGTGCTGCCCAGCGCACTGAGCTGGCTGGCGGTAACGGGCGTGCCCTCCACCGTGATTTGCGACAAACCATCGGGTGCGCTGACGGTGATCGTGCCCGTGGTCGTCTCGGTGGTGTTGCTGACACTGATAAGACCCAACTCATTAACGGTAGCCTGGCCAGTCGCGCCGCCATTTCCGTCGGTTGGAACAATGCTGGGTGGACCATCGGTATGGCCATTGATGGTGACAGTAATGACCGTGGTACTGGTATCGCCATCCTGGTCGGTGATCGTATAGGTGTAGCTGTCGGTGAGCGTCTGGCCGTTCTTAAGAGCGTTGACAGCCGGATCGGCATTGTTCAGCGTATAGGTGTACGTGCCATTGGTGTTCAATACCAGGTTGCCGTGGGCCAGCGTGACGCTGGCGGCGGTGACCGGGTTGGCATTGGCATCGGCACCCACAGTGTCATTGGTCAGCACCGAACCGGTCAGCGTATTGGGTGTTGCATCTTCGGTAATGGAGACGTTATCCGCCACGGCGGTTGGCGTGTCATCCACGATGCGTACGGTCAGTGTGCCGGTGTTGGTGCCGCCGCCCAGGTCATTCACGACCAGGGCAATGGTGTCGACGCTTTCTGTGGCGGCAGGTTGGTTCAAGGCTGCCTTCAGCGTATAGCTATAGGTCAGCGCACCGGTTCCGGCATTGTAGGCGGTCAAGGTCAACGTGCCTTCGCCGGTGTCTACCGTAACCGGCGTAGTACCCAGCGTGCCCAGCTGCGTGGCGGTCACTGTTGTGCCGGCCACCACAATACTGGCGAGCCCATCCGGGGCCGTCACCGTGATGACGCCCGCAGTCGTCTCGCTGGTATTGGCGATGGTCAACAAGCCGATTTCATTGACGGTCGCTTGGCCTGTCGCTGCGCCATTGCCATCGATGGGCACGATGCTGGGTACGCCATCCGTATGGCCATTGATCGTGATCGTCAGCGTGGCTGTCGTAGTGTCGCCGTCGCCGTCGGTCAGTGTGTAGGTATAGCTGTCGGTCAGTGTCTGGCCGTTCTTGAGGCCATTGACAGCGGGCAGCGCGTTGTTCAACGCATAGGTGTAAGTGCCATCGCTATTCAACACCAAGGTGCCGTAGTTCAGCGCAACATTGGCCGCCGTGACAGGTGTCGGGTTGGCATCGGTTCCGACGTTGTCATTGGCCAAGACCGTGCCGGCAACCGTATTGGGCGTCGCGTCTTCGGTGATGGAGGCGGCATCGTTCGCAGCAACGGGAACGCTCTTGACCGGCGTGACCGGTGGAGGTGTCGGTGTGGGCGTTGGGGTCGGCGTGGGTGTGGGTACTGGTGTGGGATCCGGCGTAGGTGTCGGCGTCGGTACCGGAGTTGGTGTAACCGGGGTTGTATCTTCCGTAGACGGAGGGACCGGGATGCTCTGGGGTTGCACCACAGATGCAGGCGTTGTATCGGTTTGTCCGTCTACCGGTTGGCCGGCCCTGTCAATGGACAAAGGCGCGACGTCTTCCTGGATACGCAGCAGGCGGACAAAGCTGTGCGCATCGCTGCCATCGCCGCCACTCAGGCCCAAGGCGGTGGATTCCAGCTGTGTGGACAGGTCTCCGCCCGAGGCAATAATCTTGGCGACCTCCGCCGAGCCGCTGTTCAAGTCAACCAGCGATGCCTCTGTCTTATCGGTATGGACTGTCCCCAGCAGGTTGGCGTCGATCAGCAATTCGCGCCCGGAGGTCACGATCAAGGGCTGGCCATTGGGCAGAGCCAGTTCCAGGCGTGTACCGTCTTCGGTGACGACCGTTTGGCCTTCCTGCACCTCATCACCCAGACTCAGCGCTTTGCGGTTGCCACTGGCGTCGACTACCCAGGCCTTGCCTTGCAAGATAACGACAATGCCACGGGCTTGAGCGGAGACTTGATTGGTAGCCATGGGGAATCCTTCGAATACAGCAACACTAGATTGCCGTACTCTAAAGAAGCCAGGGCACCGGGTCTATTGTCCTTGGGTACAGGTAGCCAGACTGTATGGAGCCCGCTTCAATGGATGCCGTGTACCCGCAGCGCCAACTGCAGGCGGTCGGTGATATTGAGCTTGGTGAATACCGCGCTCAGGTGGGCCTTGACCGTTCTTTCCGATATCTGGCATTGGGATGCAATGGCGCTGTTGGAGGCGCCATTAGCCGCCAGGACGGCAACCTCAATCTCGCGTTGGGTCAGCGCCTCGCGCCAGCCGCCATCCTGGGCGGGCGGGGGTGGGACCATGCGATTGACCCCGTGTAGCAGGCGTTGCATCAGCGATTTGCCGATCCAGACATGGCCGGCATCCACGACTTCCCGCACCTGCTTGAGCGTGGCGGCATCGGAAAAAGCATGGCAGTAGGCGGCGCAACCCGCGTCCAATGCCAGCATGGCTTCCTCATCGCTGGGGTTGGAACTGGCGGCAACGACGCGAAGTTGGTCACTTTGCAGCACGCCACGCCATACTCCGTCTGACCAGGAAGGGCGTCCGGGGAGCGACAGATCTATCCAGGCCACAGAAACGGCTGGCGTTGCGCCGAATTGGAAGAATGCCCCCCAGTCGACAGCCACCGTCTGCTTAGTGCTTCCAAAAGCCTTTTGCCAATGTGCCAGCAAGCCCTTGTCCTGTGTGAGTAGAATTGTCGCCGGATTTCGCTTCATCGCTCCGTCATGGCCTTTGCTTTGGCTCTTAGTATGGGCTTCATGAGGTATGCGAGTACTGACTTCTTTCCGGTCAAAATATCTACCTCGGCCACCATGCCAGGAATAATGGGGAATTTTTGTTGCCCAATGCTACTGGAAAGAGTGCGCACGCGAACCACAAAAAAGGCATTCCCTTTTTCGTCCAGCACCGTGTCCGCGCTGATCAATTCCAGTGTCGCGTCCAGCCCGCCATAGGTCGCAAAGTCATAGGCTGTGAATTTCACCAGGGCTTTTTGGCCTGGGTGCAAAAAGGCGATGTCCCGCGGCAGCACCCGTGCTTCCAGCAGCAGGGCGTCGTCCGATGGCACTACCTCCACCAAATCTTTGCCTGGTTGGACGACACCGCCCACGGTATTGACCTTGAGCTGCTTGATCGTCCCGTTGACCGGCGAGCGAATTTCGGTTTGCTTGACCCGGTCTTCCAGCGCCGAGCTACCTTCCAGCAGGGCGTTGAGCTTGGCATTGGTCTCGCTGAGTTCGGACCGGGCGATGTTGCGGAAGGTTAGTTCCACTTCCTGGATCTTGCGGCTGGCTTCGGCTACAGCAGATTCCAGACGGGGGATGTCGGAATTGGCACTGTCTCGCTCGCCGCGGAAACGGGCCACATCCCGCTCCAGGCGCAGTAGTTCCACATCCGATATGGCTCCCGATTTGGCCAGCGGGCGTGTCATATCCAGCTCTTTGGCCGTCAGGTTGTAGCTTTGCGAGGCCTGCTCGCGTTTGGCCCGCACGGAGATCAACTCCTGCGAACGCTGTGTGGCCTGTTGCCGCGACACGCCTATCGTGGCGTCCAACTCGGCCTTGCGGGACTCATACAGCGCTCGCTCCTGCTCCACAATCTCTGGCGCCTCGGTCACCACCTCTTCGGGCGCAACAAAGCGCGAGCCCTCGGCTAACGCTTTCAACCGCGCGGCCTTGGCCAACAGGGAATAGTATTGCGAGCGGTTTTCGCGCAGCGACGACACCATGCGGGTCGGGTCCACCTTCAGCATCAGATCGCCGACTTTGACGGTCTGCCCCTCTTTGACCAGGATTTCGGACACGATGCCGCCGTCCAGGCTTTGCAGCACTTGCACCTGGCGGGAGGGGATGACCTTGCCTTCGCCCCGTGTCACCTCGTCCAGTACGGCAAAGTTCGCCCAGATCAGCAGCACAAAGACCGCCACCACGCTGATCCACACCAGCACCCGGGCGCCATGGGGCGTTTGCTCGGCAATGGCCCAATCCGCCTTGGCGTCGAAATCGCCGTCCAGTGCATCCTCGTGTTTGCCGGCCAATAGCGCCATGCCGCTGTCTATGCCGCGGGAGCAGACTTGGTAAAACCGCCGCCAGGCTGCGACCAGCCGGTGGGGCGGTTTGGGTGCTTCAACAGTGGTTGTTTGTTCCATCAGGCGGCCCTGCCTACTCTGCCGCTTTGCAGCGCGTCAATCACTTGGGCCTTGGGCCCATCGGCCATGACCTTGCCATTGTCAATGACGACCAGACGGTCAATCAGCTCCAACAGCGAGGTGCGGTGCGTCACCAGAATCACGGTCTTGCCCTTGCTGAACCGTCCCAAGCGGGCCTTGAGCAGGTCTTCGCTTTGGTGGTCCATGGCGCTGCTGGGTTCGTCTAGCAGGAGGATGGGGGAGTCGTTGAGCACGGCCCGCGCAATGCCCACGGCTTGGCGCTGACCGCCCGACAAGGATTCGCCGCGCTCCCCAATCAGCATGTCAAAGCCCCGTGGGTGGCGGTTGGCGAATTCGCTGACGCCGGCCACCTCGGCGGCCGCAATCACGTCTTGGTCATCGGCAAATGGCGAACCCAGCGCAATGTTTTCCTTCAGCGTGCCAAAGAACAGGCTGACATCCTGCGACACAAAGCCCGCTGCCCGCCGCAACTCTGCCGGATCGATCTGGCGCAGGTCTATGCCGTCGATCAGGATGGCGCCCTCGGTCGGCTGGTACAAGCCCAGGATCAGGCGCTGGATCGTGGATTTGCCCGAGCCCACACGGCCAATGAACGCCACCTTTTCTCCGGCCTGGATCTTGAACGACACATTGCGCAGCACGGCCTGCTGCTGGCCGGGGTAGGAAAAACTGACGTTTTTGAACTCGATGGAGCCCTGGAAACCATTGCGGTGCAAAAAGACCGACGCATCGGCCCGCTCCGGCTGCGTCTGCATGTGCTTCTCGACCGAGGCCAGCCCGCTCTTGGCATTGTGGTACTGCATCAGCAAGCCCGCCACCTGGCCAAACGGCGCCATGGCACGGCCCGCCAGCATGGACGCCGCGATGATGCCGCCCATGCTGATCTGGTTGTCAACCAGCAGGTAGACGCCGACGATGACCACCACCACCGACACCAGTTGCGACAACATCTGCACCAAGCTCATGATGGTGGAGGACAGCAGCTTCAGTTTGGTGCCCGTTTGCGCAATGAAAACCGTGGACTGCTCCCATTTGCGCTGGAAGGCACTCTCGGCCACCATGAACTTCACGGTCTCGATGCCGACCAGGCTTTCCACCAGCGTCGCATTGCGTTGTGAGGTCGCCCGCTGGGTTACTTCGACCAGCTCCTGCATCTTCTGCTGCACGACCATGGAGGCCACGATCAGAATGATGATGCAGAACAGCGGCGGCAGAATCAGCCACGGCGAGATCCACGCAATCACCACAAAGAACACGAACACGAAGGGAATATCCACCAGCGTGGTGATGGTGGCCGAGGCCACAAACTCCCGCACCGACTCAAAAGCACGCAGGTTGGCCGCAAACGAGCCCACCGAAGCTGGTCGGTTGGACATGCCCAGGCCCAGCACACGCTCCATGATGCGGGCCGACAGCGTCACGTCGATGCGCTTGCCCGCCGTATCCAATATGTAGGAGCGCAGCACCCGTAGCAGTGTGTCGAAGCACATCATCAGAAATACGCCCACCGCCAGCACCCACAGCGTCTCTTCCGCCCGGTTGGGCACCACGCGGTCGTACACCGTCATGGAGAACATGGGCATGACCAGTGCGAAGATGTTGATCAGCAGCGCGGCCAGAAGGCTGTCCCGGTACAGGCGCCAGTTCTGGAACACCACACCCCAGAACCAGTGCTGGGATTTCAGGTTGCCACTGTCCTCGGTGCGCGGGTCGAACTTGTAGATGGGCCGGATAAAGCAGGCGATGCCGGCATACAGGTTGTCCAATTCCTCGCGTGTCAGGACGTCGGATGACTCCCCGTTTTCGGGAAAGCGCACGCGGGCGTCGCCCGACTCCAACCACTCCAGCAGCACGCAGGCTTGGCTTTCCTTCAGCAGCAGGACCACCGGCAGCAGGCCTGGGCGCAAGGCGCTCAAGGGGCGTCGCGCCAGCTTGGCGGTCAGCCCGGCCCGGGCGGCAGCACGGGGCAGCAGGTCGGGCGTGAGGCGGTTGCCTTCCAGCGGCAGCCCGGCCGACAGGGCCTCCAGCGTGGTGGTGATGCCAAAAATCTTGGCGATGGCGATGACGCTGTCCAGAAGCGGATCGAACCGGACGTTGTGCTCACCAATGCGTTGGGCAGTCGTCGGGTTGAGGGTCTCGCTGAGGGGCATGGGGTCTTGCATATTGCGTGGGCTTCGATTCTGTCACGGCCTGGGCTCTATAAGAGTCGGTCGTCGCGTCCCAGCAAGTTCAAGGCACCATGGATACGGTTGCGCAAACCTTTGCGCACCATCAGCTTCTTTTGCGCCGCTTCCGGCAGGTCGGTGTGATGGATCACGTTTTTCAGTATCAGCGTGTCGATCAAGTCTTCCAGCACCCGCACAAAGCCTGCGTCCACGGCATCGAAAGCCGGCTCGGCACTCTTCGGCGCGCCGAAGAATTGCAGGATGTCCGGGTGGTTTTCTTCCAGGGCTTCGCTGCCGGATTGCGGCTGTCGGGATACCGACTGAATGGAACCATCTGCATTGCGGGACACATGAAACATAGGGTTCAGTCCAACTGGAAAAGTTCTAGGCCTGCACAGGGGCCTTTGAAGCCCTGCAGGCATATTAGCACCCACTAGCCACGCAGCACAGGCCCCGGCCCGGAATGCAGGCCGGGCCCGCTGCGAGCGCTAGGCCAGCGTGGGCGCGCTGGCGATCACGCCACCACCCAGGCAGATGTCGCCGTCGTACAGCACCGCCGATTGCCCCGGCGTCACCGCCCACTGGGCGTCGCCAAACGCCAGGGAAAACCCTTGCGGACTGGCCTCGCCCACGGTACAGGCCGCATCGCTTTGGCGGTAGCGGGTCTTGGCAGCCAAGCGGCCGGCCGCGGGGGCGTTGCCGCTGGTCCAGCTCGCATCCAGCGCCTGCAAGCTGTGGGACTGCAGCCAGGGGTGGTCATGGCCTTGCACCACCCACAGCGTATTGGTCGGTATGTCCTTGCGGGCCACAAACCAGGGCGCGTGCTCGCCGCCGCCCTTTTGGGCCCCCTTGGCCTTGATGCCGCCTATGCCCAGGCCTTGGCGCTGGCCCAGCGTGTAAAAGCTAAGTCCCTGGTGCTCGCCCAGCAGGCGGCCCTTGGCGTCGCGCATGGGGCCGGGCTCCTTGGCGATGTAGCGGTTCAGGAACTCGCGGAACGGCCGCTCGCCAATGAAGCAGATGCCGGTGGAGTCCTTCTTCTTGGCATTGGGCAGGCCGATTTCTTCGGCAATCTGGCGCACCTGGGTCTTGTGCAGCTCGCCCACCGGGAACAGCGTCTTGGACAGCTGGGCCTGGTTCAGGCGGTGCAGAAAATAGCTTTGGTCCTTGGACGGGTCCAGGCCCTTGAGCAGCTCGTGCAGGCCGGTGTGCGGGTTCTGCCGCACCCGTGCATAGTGGCCGGTCGCAATCTTCTCGGCCCCCAGACGCATGGCATGGTCCAGGAAGGATTTGAACTTGATCTCCGCGTTGCACAGGATGTCGGGGTTGGGCGTGCGCCCCGCTTGGTATTCGCGCAAGAACTCGGCAAATACCCGGTCCTTGTACTCGGCGGCGAAGTTGACGTGCTCAATCTCGATGCCAATGACATCGGCCACGGCGGCGGCGTCGACAAAATCGATGTTGGAGGTGCAGTAGCCAGGGTCGTCGCTGTCGGCATCTGCGGCGCGGTCGTCATCTTCCCAATTCTTCATGAAGATGCCGATGACCTCGTGCCCTTGCTGCTTTAGCAGGTGGGCGGTCACCGCCGAATCCACACCGCCGCTCAGGCCCACTACTACGCGTTGCTTGCTACTCATATAGGGCGATTTTACCGGGGGGCGTTTTCCCGGTGTACCTAAAGGAAATTCGACCACTAGCCCTCGTCGGTTCTATGTGTTGCGCTACTATTTTGGTAGCAATCTGGGTGGGCCTCAGGTCTGCGCGCCTTTGACCCAGGCCACCACGCTCCAGCGCACGCGCTGGCCGGTGTTGGGCAGTGAGCGGTGGGGCGTGTAGCGGCTGATGACCGCCGCCTCGCCAGCGCGCACCGCGGGTGCGTGGCGCGGCAGGCCGTCCAGCAGCGCGTCGGGGATGACAAAGCGGCCGGTCTCGGTGCGGGTGTGCTCCAACGGCGCGCTCTGCGGCGTGGTCACCAGTTCCAGCCCGCCGTTGTCGGCATCGGTATCGCACAGCGGCATCCAGCAGGCGCCCAATAGCGTATGGCAGGTGGAGTCCGCGCGCACGGGCCGGGGGATGGCCACATCCGAATGCCAGCCGTGCAGGGTCTGCGGCATGGCGGGCACGTTGACGCGCACGCGTATCGTCATGCCGGTGGGCTCAAAGGGGCCGCTCACCTGGGCGATGGCGTCCAGCAGCTTGGGCTTGTGCTGCAGATCGGCAATGCGTGGGTCCAGGTGGGTGTCTGCATACACGGCGGTCAGCAGGGCCGATGCATAAACCGGGTTGCTCAGCGCGATGGTCTGCAGCCGGTGGAAAATGTCCTGCTCGGGCGCGCTGTCGGCATAGGGTGTGCGCAGCGCGCGGGCCACGTTGTCGATGGTCTCGTGGATGGCGTCGCGCATGGCCGACAGTTCGTCCTCCTGCAGCAGGTCAACGATGCGGAAGGCGGGAGACTGGGTTTGCAATGGCGTGGTGTGCATGGCGCAAGTTTACGGTGGCCCTTGCGCACACCGTCAGGCCAAGGGACCTGCCTGCCGGGCCCAATCCACAAAATTGTGCACGACGGCATGCTCGCGTTTGGCATGCCAGGCCAGCCCGATCTGCCAACGGGCCGCCTTGCCATCCAAAGGGAGTAAACGCACGCCCTGGCTCTGCAGATTGCTGGACCGCAAGGGCACGAAGGCCACGCCCAGGCCGGCGGCGACCAGGGCCAGCACGGTCTGCACGTCGTCGGCGACCTGGCGTATGCGTGGCACAAAAGAATGGAATGTGCTCCAGCGGTCGATCTGGGCCGCCAGGCCGGGCCCGCGCACACGGGCCAGCGCCACAAAACCGGCGTCGTTCAGCACCTCCAACTGGCGGGGCAGGCGGCGCCAGGTGCTGGATGCGGGCGCCGCCAGAGCGAGCTGGTCGTGCAGCAGCGGCAGCGACTGCAGCCCGACCGCGGTGGGCAGGCGCAAAAAGCCCAGATCCAGCTGGCCCGACAGCAATTGCCGCGCCTGCTCGGCCGAGGGCAGGTCGTTCAGCGTGATGCCCACATCGGGGTAGCGCGCGCGAAACCCGGCGATCCACTGGGGCGCCAGTGTCAGGGATGCCAGACCGAAGCCGATGTTCAGATGCCCGCGCGCACCCTGGCTGGCTTGCCGGGCCCGCAGCAGGGCGGCGTCTGCCTGGCCGACCAGGGCGCGGGCGTCGTCCAGAAACTGCGTGCCAAAGGCGGTCAGCACCGCACCGTGCCGACCCCGCTCGAACAGGCGCGCGCCCAGTGCCTCTTCCAGCGCCATGACCTGCTTGCTCAGGGCGGGCTGGGTGACACACAGCAGGCTGGCGGCGCGGCCAAAGTGCCCGGTATCGGCTGCGCATAGAAAGGCGCGTAGCAGCTTGTATTCCATTCCAGGTAGTTATGAGTTTGCGACTAAATTTTCATTTTACAAATGGATGGGCAAAGGCTTCAATGCCTGCACACCACTAAGCCTTTGCAATCCATCCATGTCTTCATCTCCATCCACGCAGTCTTCCGCCGTCCCTTCCACCTCGCATACCCAGGCCTACTTTGGCGACACGGCCTACAACGTGCTCTACGCCACCGTGCTGCTCAACAAGCTGGGTGACGCGGTGTTCTCCTTCTTTGTTGCGGCCTATCTCTATACGCTGGGGGTGCCACTGCCGGGCGTGCTGCTGTTCTTCGCCTGCGAATACGGGCTGCGTGGCGCGCTGTCGCCACTGGGCGCAATGTTTGTGGCCCGCTGGGGTGTGGCGTTCACCTTGCTGGCGGCGGGGGCCCTGTCGGCACTGTTCTTCCTGGCCTTGGCGCTGGCGGGCCACCACGCCCAGGCGGCCTTTGCGTGCTTTGCACTGTATGCCCTGTCGCGCGCGCTTTACCACCCGTGCAAGCATGCGCTCAACGCCCTGCTGGTGCGCAACACCCACCGGGGGCGGCAGCACACGCTGGAACAGGTGATGACCAGTGTCGGCGGCGCACTTGGCGCTCTGTTCGCGGGTATGGGCTTGGCGCACGGGCGGCCCCTGGTCACCGCCAGTCTGGCCGCGGCGTTTTCGCTGGCCAGTGCGCTGCCCTTTGCCTGGTACGTGCGGTGCCACTCCTTGGCCGTGGCCCCGGCGGCCGTGCCGCAGTTTGCCGAGCCCTACCGCTTTTTGGCCGGTGCGGACTTCCGCGCCAACTGGGTCCCCTTCGGCGCGGAGGCCACGCTGTCGGCCAACCGCTTTGTGGTTGCGCCACTGTTTCTGTACCTGACCGTCCGCCACTTCGACGTCATGGGCCTGGTGGTGGGTGGGGCCTTGGTGGTGGAAGCGATCGTCACGCTATGGCATGGTCGACATATCGACCGTGCCGGCAACCAGGCGGCATTGGCGCGGTCTACCTGGGCGCTGTCGATGGCCTATGGGGCCTATGCGGTATTGGCGCGCAGCAGCCTCACTGCGTTTGCATGCCAGTTGGCGTTCCAAGTCAGCAACAACCTGTTTGCCAGCGCGTGGAACACGGCCATCCACCGCAACATCCAGGCGTCCGCAACCCCGCTGGTCTATGCGGCGGCCAAGGAGCTGTGGTTGGGTTTGGCGGCCTGCATCCAACTGTGCCTGCTGGCGGCCCTAGCCGTCTGGCTGGGCGACGTGGCCTTGCTGTGCATGCTGGCGATGGGCGCCATGGCCGTGCATCTAGCGCGGTGCACCGCCGCGCCGGAGGCCGCGCCGCGCAGCGCCTAGGCCAGGCGCGGTTCCAGCCGGAAGGCGCTGACGGCCTGCACCAACAGCCGCGCTTGCTGGCTCAGGCTGTCGGCGGCGCCGGCCGACTGTTCCACCAGGGCGGAGTTTTGTTGTGTGGCCTGGTCCAGTTGTGACACCGAGTGGTTGACCTGCACGATGTCGCGGCTTTGGGACTGCGACATCTCGCCCAACTCGGTGATCAGGGCCACGACGCGGGCCACCTGGGCGCGGATGTCTTCCATGTTGTTGCCCGCAGTGCCAACCAGGCGCGAGCCGGCCTCCACCTTGGCGACATTGCTGGTGATCAGCGACTTGATCTCGCGCGCAGCCGTGGCCGAACGCTGCGCCAGGCTACGCACCTCGGCGGCCACCACGGCAAAGCCGCGCCCCTGGTCGCCAGCGCGCGCCGCCTCGACCGCGGCATTCAGCGCCAGGATATTGGTCTGGAAGGCAATGCCGTCGATGACGCTGACGATGTCGGAGATGCGCTGCGAGGCCTCGTTGATGTGCGCCATGGTTTGCACCACTTCACTGACGACCGCGCCGCCGCGTTGCGCGGCGCCATTGGCCACGACGGCGCAGTCGTTGGCTTCGCGGGCGCGCTCGGCGCTGTTACGGACCATGTCCGATATTTGCTCCATCGCGGCGGCAGTTTCTTGCAGGCTGGAAGCCTGGCGCTCGGTGCGCTGCGACAGGTCACCATTGCCCATGGCAATTTCTGCGGCACCAATGGCCACCGAATCGCTGCTGGCACGCACCATGCCCACCAGTTCACGCAAGGACTCCTGCATGGCGCGCAGCGAATTGGTGAGCTGCCCCACTTCGTCCTCGGCCTCGGTGACGACCTGGGTGCTCAGGTCGCCCTGGGAGATGCGTTCGGTCACATGCACGGCGGCCAGCAGCGGGCGGGTCACGCTGCGAGCCATCCAGGTGGCGATCATTGCGCCCAGGACCGCAGCCAGGCCCAGCAAAGCCAGCATGGCCCAACCGGCCTGGCGCACGGTGAGATCGGTGCTCTGGCGGGCCTGGTCCATGCGCTGGCGCTGCAGGTGGATGAGGGCGTCCAGTGCCGAGAAGTAGGTGGTCTGCGCACCCGCCACCGCACCGATCAAGGCGTCGCGGGCGGCCTCGTTCTGGCCTTGCATGCCCAGTGCCAGGGCTTGGTCCATCTGCGCGACATAGGCCAGGCGGGCGCTGGTCACCGTCTGTAATTGCGCGCGCTCGTCCTCGGCGGCCAGCAGCTCTTCCAACTGCTTCAGCAGGGCGCGGGTGGAGCCCCGGTTGCCGTCTATCGTGGCCTTTTCGGCCTGCTTGCTCTTGTCGTCGGTCAAGAGCGCGATGTTGCGTGCGGCGCGTGCCGTCAGGTTGACGTTGTCCTTGATATTGGCCAGCACGGTCACGATGACCAGGTTGTGGTCGGTCAACTCGCGCACCTGGGCACCCACCTGCTGCAGTGCCAGTCGGCCGAACAGGGCCACGGCAATGCTGACGATGATGAGCAGCGCAAAGCCAAAACGCATGCGCGTGGCAATAGGCCGATCTTTGAAACGCTTCATGGAATCCTCCCTGGACGATGGAAATACGGTGTTATGAATTCCAACGCCGTCCCGGGAGGCACTTCTGCTGAGGCCTGATTGGTTTGTATGTGTGGACGCAGTATGCGCGCAAGCCTGGGCGATGGCAAACGCGATAAACGCGCGGAAGCCTTTTAAAAACCTAAAATGGGTTTGTTTGGTTGGATTGTGAGTAAAATGGGCCTGAAGCCCTCGTATTCACTATATATGTAGCTACTGTTTTGATAGTGACTAGACTGGGCGTGTGACGCTGGCATCCGCCTGCACCAGCGCCAGCGGATAGCGTGCACCGCGCAGGTAGTCGTCCAGGCATTGCACCAGCAGCGGACTGCGGTGGCGCGCCGCGCTGGCGCGTATCTCGTCGGCCGTCAGCCACAGCGCGCGCACGATGCCGGTATCCAGCGTGCGCTGGGCATCGAAGCCGGCCAGGCTGCCGCAGAAGGCAAAGCGCAGGTAGGTGGTGTCGCGGCCGGCGGGCCCGTGCTGGCGCGACAGGTAGATGCCCACCAGGGCCTGCGGCGTGAAGTGGTAGGCAGTTTCCTCTAATGTTTCGCGTATGCAGGCCTGCTCGGGTGTTTCGCCACAGTCCAGGTGGCCGGCGGGGTTGTTCAGGCGCAGTCCGTCGGCGGTTTCTTCCTCTACGAGCAGGAAGCGGCCGTCGTTTTCTATCACCGCGGCGACAGTGACATGGGGTTTCCAGCGTGTGTCCATACCCCATTATCCGAAGGAAATCAAAGGGAAACCCCGGGGGCAGCCGCCCCGCGCAGGCCATTTGCCGCAAAACCGCTTTCGCCGTGCGGTTTGCGGGGGAAATTCAGTTAAGCTGCACGGCGCCGACCGTTTGCCGGGCTTAGAACTTGTCCGTGCTCGCGTTGGACTGTTGCAAATTTTTAGCTGAGGAGTTGCTGCATGCAAACTGGTGGACCTACAGGAACAACGACGGCACAGCGCATAGGCGTACCGCGCGAAACTTTCCCCGGCGAGAAACGCGTGGCCACAGTGCCCGAGGTGGTCGAGAAGCTCATCAAGCTCGGCTTTGCGGTGTCGGTCGAATCCGGCGCCGGTGCACTGGCCAATTGCAGCGACGACACCTACCGTGCTGCCGGTGCCCAGATCGTCGAGGGCGCAGCTGCTTTGTGGGCCGCCAGCGATATCGTGTTCAAGGTTCGCCCGCCCAGCCCGGACGAGGTCGCCTTGATGCGCGAAGGCGGCAGCCTGATCGGCTTCATCTGGCCCGCGCAAAACCCCGAACTGATGCAGCAGCTGGCCGCCAAGAAGGCCACGGTGCTGTCCATTGACGCACTGCCCCGCACACTCTCCCGCGCGCAGAAGATGGATGCGCTGACCTCCATGGCCGGTGTCAGCGGCTACCGCGCCGTTATCGAGGCGGCCAATGCCTTTGGCCGCTTCTTCAATGGCCAGATCACGGCCGCGGGCAAGGTGCCGCCCGCCAAGGTCTTTATCGCCGGCGCCGGCGTGGCCGGTCTGGCCGCCATCGGCACGGCCGCCAGCCTGGGCGCCATCGTACGCGCCAACGACACCCGCGCCGAGGTGGCGGACCAGGTGGTGTCACTGGGCGGTGAGTTCGTCAAGGTCGATTACGAAGAAGAAGGCTCGGGCGGCGGTGGCTACGCCAAGGTCATGTCAGAAGGCTTTCAGGCCGCGCAACGCGCCATGTATGCCCAGCAGGCCCGCGAGGTGGACATCATCATCACCACCGCACTCATCCCCGGCAAGCCCGCGCCCAAGCTGATCACCGCTGAGATGGTGCAAAGCATGAAGCCCGGCAGCGTGATCGTGGACATGGCGGCCGAGCAGGGTGGCAACTGCGAGCTGACCGAGCCCGGCCAGGCCGTCGTCAAGCATGGCGTGACCATTGTGGGCTACACCGACTTGGCCTCGCGCCTGTCCAAGCAGTCGTCCACGCTGTATGCCACCAACCTGTTCCGCCTGACCGAAGAGCTGTGCAAAACCAAGGACGGTGTGGTCAATGTCAATATGGAAGACGATGCCATCCGCGGCCTGACGGTCGTCAAGGACGGCGCCATCACCTGGCCGGCCCCACCCTTGAAGCCAGCCGCCGTGCCGGCCCCCAAGCCCGCCGCACCGGTGGTCGAGAAGAAAAAGGGCGGCCATGGACATGGCAGCAGCGAGCCCATGGCTGCCAAGACGCTGGCCATCGTGTTTGCGGTGGCCGCCGTGGTCTTCTGGTTCATTGGCGCCTACGCGCCCACGGCCTTCCTGGGCCACTTCACCGTCTTTGTGCTGGCCTGCTTCATTGGCTACATGGTGGTGTGGAATGTCACGCCGGCCTTGCACACGCCGCTGATGAGCGTGACCAATGCCATCTCCAGCATCATCGCTATCGGGGCGCTGGTCCAGGTCGCGCCGCCCGAAATCGGCATGGCCGGGCGGCCGGACGACCTGATCCGCTGGCTGGCGGTCGTGGGCCTGGCGCTGACGGCGGTCAATATGTTTGGCGGCTTTGCCGTCACCCGCCGCATGCTGGCCATGTTCCGCAAATAAGAACAACAACGAGAAAAAAAGGAAAAATGACCATGTCCCAAAGTCTCGCAACGGTGTCCTACCTGGGTGCCGCCATTCTGTTTATCCTGAGCCTGGGTGGCCTGTCCAACCCCGAAACCTCGCGCCGCGGCAATGTCTTCGGCATGGTGGGCATGGCACTGGCCGTGCTGGCCACCGTGTTCGGCCCGCGCGTCAGCCCGTCCGGCATGGCCTGGATCGTCGCCGCGCTGGTGGCCGGTGGCGGCGTGGGCTTGTACGCCGCGAAAGTGGTGAAGATGACGCAGATGCCCGAACTGGTCGCGCTGATGCACAGCCTGGTGGGTCTCGCGGCCTGCCTGGTGGGTTTCGCCAGCTATGTGGATACCTCCATCCAGTTCCAGGGCGCCGAAAAGATGATCCACGAGGTCGAGATCTACATCGGCATCCTGATTGGCGCCGTCACCTTCTCGGGCTCCCTGATTGCCTTTGGCAAGCTCAATGGCAAGATCGGTGGCAAGCCTTTGCTGCTGCCCGGCCGCCATTGGCTCAACCTGGCGGGCCTGTTGGTGGTCATCTGGTTTGGCCGTGAATTTTTGGCTGCGCACGATGTGGCTGCCGGCATGACGCCCCTGGTCGTCATGACCGCCATCGCACTGCTGTTTGGCGTGCACATGGTCATGGCCATTGGCGGCGCCGACATGCCGGTCGTGGTCTCCATGCTCAATAGCTATTCGGGTTGGGCGGCCGCGGCTACCGGCTTCATGTTGAGCAACGACTTGCTGATCGTGACCGGAGCCTTAGTGGGCTCATCGGGTGCCATCCTGTCCTACATCATGTGCAATGCGATGAACCGCAACTTCATCAGCGTGATCGCCGGCGGATTTGGCTCCGGCGCTGGCACTCCCGCCAAATCGGGCGAGGCGGCCCAGCCCCAGGGTGAAGCGGTACCCGTGAGCGCGACCGAGACGGCCGAACTGCTGCGCGATGCCAAGAACGTCATCATCGTTCCCGGTTATGGCATGGCCGTGGCCCAGGCCCAGCACACGGTGTTCGAGATTACGAAGACCCTGCGCGAAAAAGGCGTCAACGTGCGCTTCGGCATCCACCCCGTGGCGGGCCGCATGCCCGGCCACATGAATGTGCTGCTGGCCGAGGCCAAGGTGCCATACGACATCGTCATGGAAATGGACGAGATCAACGACGACTTCCCCGACACCGATGTGGCCATGGTTATTGGCGCCAACGACATCGTGAACCCCAGCGCCCTGGAAGACCCCACCAGCCCCATCGCCGGCATGCCGGTGCTGGAAGTCTGGAAGGCCAAGACCTCCATCGTCATGAAGCGCAGCATGGCCTCGGGTTACGCTGGGGTCGACAACCCGCTGTTCTACAAAGAGAACAACCGCATGCTGTTTGGCGATGCGAAGAAGATGCTGGATGAGGTGCTGACTGCATTGAGAGGCTAGGGAAAACACCAAGAGCATCACGAGTGCCCACCCTAGACATTCGCGGGCAGAATATCCGCTGCTCTCTTTACAGTTGGGATAGGCAAGCATGACAGATCGCATTTGGCTCAATAGTTACCCCAAAGATGTGCCCGCCGATATTGATGTGGCGGCATACACCTCCTTGGTGGCCTTGATGGAAGCCAGCTTCCAGAAGTATGCGGATCGTGCGGCTTACAACTTCAAGGGCACGGAAGTCAGCTATGCCAAAACCGACACGCTGAGCCAGTCCTTCGCGGCCTATCTGCAAGGCCTGGGCCTGGTCAAGGGCGATCGCGTTGCCATCATGATGCCCAATGTGCCCCAGTACCCGGTGGCCGTGGCAGGTATCCTGCGCGCCGGTTTTGTGGTGGTCAATGTCAATCCGCAGTACACGCCGCGCGAGCTGCAACACCAGCTCAAGGACTCAGGCGCCAAGGCCATCGTCATCATCGAGAACTTTGCCACCACGCTGGAGAAG
Organism: Rhodoferax sp. GW821-FHT07G04; assembly: GCF_059418585.1. Taxonomy (NCBI): domain Bacteria; kingdom Pseudomonadati; phylum Pseudomonadota; class Betaproteobacteria; order Burkholderiales; family Comamonadaceae; genus Rhodoferax; species Rhodoferax sp. GW821-FHT07G04. The sequence continues at coordinate 1,907,307 of NZ_JBWKQD010000001.1, read as the reverse complement.
TGTCTGTCGGCCACGCCGGTCAAGCACATCGTGCTGTGCGCAGCGGGAGATCAGCTGGGCCTTCTCAAGGGTGCCATTGCCAATTACATGGTGCGCAAGGTCAAGAAGATGGTGCCGGCCTTCAGTCTGCCCGAGGCCGTGCGCTTCAACACCGCCATTGCCATTGGCGCGAAGTCCTCGTTCAAGAAACCCGACATCAAAGCTGATGATGTCGCGGTGTTGCAGTACACCGGCGGTACCACTGGCGTGTCCAAGGGTGCAGTTCTCCTGCATCGTAATGTGGTTGCCAATGTATTGCAGTCCGAGGCATGGAACAACCCGGTGATGAGCACCATCCCCGCCAATGAACAAGCCACCGGTGTGTGTGCGTTGCCGCTGTACCATATCTTCGCGTTTACTGTCAGCATGATGCTGTCCATGCGTATGGGTGGCAAGCTGATTTTGATCCCTGACCCTCGAGACATCCGGGGGGTGCTCAAGGAACTGCGCAACCACACCATCCACACCTTCCCTGCCGTCAACACGCTGTTCAACGGCCTGGCCAATCACCCGGATTTCAACACCGTGGACTGGAGCCACCTCAAGGTGTCGGTCGGTGGCGGTACCGCTGTGCAGGGCGCCGTGGCCAAGCTGTGGTTCGAGAAGACCGGCTGCCCCATTTGTGAAGGCTACGGCTTGAGCGAGGCCTCACCCTCGGTGAGTTGCAATGTCGTGACGGCCACCGAGTACACCGGCACCATTGGCCTGCCTTTGCCCAACACCTATGTGAAGCTGCTGGACGATGACGGCAATGAGGTCGCCGCCGGCGAGTCGGGCGAGATTGCGGTCAAGGGTCCGCAGGTCATGGCCGGCTACTGGCAGCGCCCCGACGAGACCGCCAAGGTCATGACGGCCGACGGCTACTTCAAGACTGGCGATGTGGGTGTGGTCGATGCGCGCGGCTATTTCAAGATTGTGGACCGCAAGAAGGACATGATCCTGGTCAGCGGCTTCAATGTCTTCCCCACCGAGCTGGAAGACGTGCTGGCGCAAATGCCGGGTGTGCTGGAGTGTGCCTGCGTGGGCGTGGCCGACTCCAAGTCCGGCGAAGCCGTCAAGCTGGTGATCGTCAAGAAGGACCCCAACATCACTGAAGCTGATGTGCGTGCCTTCTGCAAGGAAAACCTCACCGGTTACAAGCAGCCCAAGGTTGTTGAGTTCCGCACCGAATTGCCGAAAACGCCGGTTGGCAAGATTCTGCGGCGGGAGTTGCGAGACAAATAGGCCATAATCAACTGGACCATCTGCCGGCAAGGTCGTGGAGCAATCCACGACCTTTTTGTTTTCAGCCTGTATTCGGCGTGCTACGTGGGTATACAGTGTCAGGCGCGAGTCGTGGCAAAAAACCTTGCATGAAACCCGTTTTCCTTCCCCAGTACCGAACGCAACCTAGCCAGGCACTTACGCCCGCGCAGGTACCTGCCGTGTTGCAGCAAGCCATTGCTCTGCACCGACAAGGACAGTTGCCGCAAGCCAACGCTCTGTACGAGCGTATTTTGAAAGTGCAACCCCAGCATGCGTTGTCGATGCAAATGCTGGGGACGGTTGCTGCGCAGACGGGGCAGTTTGCGCAGGCGGTTGATTGGTATAACAAAGCCATTCGGGCGCAGACGGCGCCACCGGCAGAGTTGCATGCCCAACTAGCGTTTGCCCTGCAAGAGTTGGGGCGGTTGGATGAGGCGCTTCTTGCGTACGACCAGTCACTGGCACTTAATCCGCGTCAGGCCGATACCTTTAACAACCGGGGCGTAGCATTGCAACGCCTCGCGCGTTTGGACGAAGCCATCGCCAGCTATGACCAAGCCATCGCGCTACGTCCCGATTACGCAGAAGCCCATTTCAACCGGGGCAGTGCGCTGTTGACTGCCAAGCAATTGACTCAAGCGGTAGTGAGTCTGGACGCCGCTATTGCGCTGCGTCCAGATTACGTGAAGGCGCTTGTCAACCGCGGCGTAGCTTGGCAGCAATCCAAGCGGCCTGACTTGGCACTGAGTTGCTACGACAAAGCACTCGCCCTCAACCCCTACTACCCTGAAGCCCATTTCAACCGAGGTGGCGCCTTGCAGGCGCTGAAGCGTCTTGATCAGGCAGTTTCAGCGTATGACCAGGCGATTGCGTTGCGCGAGAACTATGCCGATGCCTATTTATTCAAATCAACGGCCCGCTTGCTGCAGGGAGACTTTGCGCAGGGCTGGAGACTGTATGAGTGGCGCTGGAAGACGGAAGACAGTATTCCCCGCATTCGTCCATTTGCACAGCCGATATGGCTGGGAGACGCCTCGCTGGAAGGCAAGCGCATCTTGCTGCATGGGGAGCAGGGCCTGGGCGACATGCTTCAGTTCTGTCGCTATGCCAAGTTGGTAGCTGAGCGCGGGGCGCATGTCATTTTGGAGGTTCCCAAGCTCCTGGCTAGTCTGCTGGACGGACTGGAGGGTGTGCACGAGATGGTGGTGACCGGCGCCCCGCTGCCGGCTTTTGATTTTCATTGCCCGCTGCTTTCCTTGCCGCTGGCCTTCCGGTCCGATTTGGCCACGATCCCGCAGGCGCCATCGTATATACGTAGCCGTCCCGATGCGGTGCGGGCCTGGGAGGCCCGTTTGGGTTCGCGGAGTCGCCCGCGGGTCGGCCTTGTTTGGAGTGGCAATCCGCAGCATGCCATTGATTACAACCGGAGTTTGGCCCTGGAGTCGCTATTGCAGCATCTCCCCGACACTTGGGACTGGTTCAGCTTGCAAAAAGAGGTGCGTGCCGAAGATGTGCCCGCCTTGAATGCCTGCACCAACATCCACCATTTTGGTGATGAGCTTCGGGATTTCGGCGACACGGCCGCGTTGTGCGAACTGATGGATGTGGTAGTCAGTGTCGATACCAGTGTCGCCCATCTGAGTGCAGCCTTAGGCAAGCCCACATGGATTTTGCTGCCCTTTGTGCCGGATTGGCGCTGGCTGCTGGACCGCGAGGACAGCCCATGGTATGCATCCGTGCGACTGTATCGCCAAGCCACAGATGGGGACTGGACTGGGGTGTTGAAACGAGTCTGTGCAGACTTGGATGCATACACGCCCCGCCATTTGGCCTAGCAAATCCTTGCTTCTTTCAGGTGGCTATAGAAATGTGATCGGTCGCCTCGTTGGTGGCTATCGATGAATGCATATGACCTCTCAATCCCCCATCGCCATCCTCAGCGCCCTTGCCGAAGAGCAGCAAGGTCTGATCGCCCAATTGCACAACGGCCATTGTGTGCACCACGCGGGGCGGGAGTTCTGGTTGGGGCTGCTTCACGGCCAGCAGGTCGTGCTGGCGCTGTCGCGCATCGGCAAGGTGGCGGCGGCTACGACCGCTGCTGCGTTGGTTGAGCACTTTGGTGTTTGCGCCATAGTGTTCACTGGTGTGGCGGGTGGTGTGGGCGATGGCGTACACGTGGGAGATGTGGTGGTGGCCTCGGGCTTTGTGCAGCACGACATGGATGCATCGCCGTTGTTTCCGCGTTACGAGATTCCACTGACCGGGCGCGCGCTGTGGACCACCGATGCGGCGTGGACGGGGCATTTGCAGCGCGCCTGTGAAACCGGTCTTGTGGGCCTGCAGCTCCATGCCGGGCACTTGCCAGTCGTGCACCGGGGGTTGATCGCTACGGGCGACCGCTTTGTGAATAGTGCGCAGGAAGTGGCTAACTTGCAGGCCGCGTTGTTGTCGCACGGGCACCGCGCCTTGGCGGTCGAGATGGAGGGCGCGGCGGTGGCCCAGGTGTGCGGCGACTACGGCGTTGCGTTTGCCGCGGTGCGTACCATTTCTGACCGGGCCGATGACACGGCGCATGTGGACTTCTCCGCCTTTGTGCGCGATGTGGCCAGCGTCTACGCCGACCGCATCATCGCTGTGTTGCTCGATTCACTATCAAAAACGTAGCGCTATGCGTATATTCCACGAGGGCTAGCGCCTAATTCTTTTGAAACTACTTCAGCCAGCCGCGCTTGCGGAAGTACCACATGGGTCCCAAGGCACTGGCCACCATCAGCGCCAATGCATAGGGGTAGCCCCAAGCCCAGTCCAGTTCGGGCATGGCCTTGAAGTTCATGCCGTAAATGCTGGCAATCAAGGTAGGTGGCAGCAGGGCTACGCTGGCCACGGAGAAGATCTTGATGATCTTGTTCTGGTTGATGTTGATGAAACCGACGGTGGCGTCCATCAAGAAGTTGATTTTGTCAAACAGGAAGGCCGTGTGCGAATCCAGCGAGTCGATGTCGCGCAGGATCTGGCGCGCCTCTTCAAACTGCTGACCGTTGAGCATCTTGCTGCGCATCATGAAGCTGACCGCGCGGCGCGTGTCCATCACGTTGCGGCGGATGCGGCCATTCATGTCTTCGTGGCGGGCGATGGCGCCCAGCACTTCGCTGGCCAGCGCGTCGGTCACGTCGCCGGACAGCACCTGGGTACTGACCTTTTCCAGCTCGTCGTAGATGCCTTCCAGTGTGTCGGCGGAGTATTCGGCATCGGCGTCGAACAGCTTGAGCAGCACCTCCTTGGCGTCTTCGATCAGGCCGGGTGCGCGGCGGGCCCGCATGCGCAGCAAACGGAACACCGGTACGTCTTCGTCGTGGATGGAGAAAAGCACGCCCCTGCTTTTGAGCTCTTCGTTGAACTGGTTCAGGATGAAGGCTACCCGCACCGTGCGCGGCTCGTGGTCATCGGCAATCAAGAAGTCGCTGCGGATGTGCAGCTCGCCGTTGTCTTCGGCGTAGAAGCGGGCGGATTCTTCGATGTCCTCGTCCATCGCATCTTCCGGGATGGACAGGCCGTAGTACTGCTTGACCCAGCGCTTTTCTTCCACCGTCGGCGATTCGAGGTCCACCCAGATAGGCTGGAACTGCGACAGCTCTTCTAACGACTCGATCTCTTCTTGAAACAGCCGTCCGTTGGCGAGCGTGAAAATGTTGAGCATGGCGATTCAATCGGGGTCAGATTCCAATTGTCCAACGCGAACAATTGTGGGTCGCTGCCGTTTTCAGCTAATTGGAATCTGACCCCAATTAGCTGAAAGCGCTACTGCGCAAATTATCGCACCGGGTTTGCAGCCGCCAAGCAGGCAAAAAGCCAGGGTTTGCTCGGGGCTTTGTGTTGCAACGCGTTACGAAAAAAAGGCATTGCATTTCCCGGGGTTCGGGCGCATAGTGGTTTAACGGTTATCGATTTAGACCATTTTGGTGGCCGTTCTTGTCGCGCTTTTTCTTGGAATGCAGCGGCAAGGTTTTCAACTTGTGAGCAACTGGAGGCTATTTATGAATTTGACGATCAGCGGTCACCATCTTGAAGTTACCCCGGCCCTGCGCAGTTACGTTACGACCAAGCTCGATCGAATCATGCGACATTTTGACCAAGTGGTCGATGTCAAGGTACTTCTAACCGTTGAGAAGCAAAAGGAAAAGGAACGACGGCAGCGTGCCGAGTGCAACATCCATGTCAAGGGCAACGACATGTTTGCTGAAAGCTCGCACGAGGACTTGTATGCTGCTGTAGATGATCTGGTCGACAAGCTCGACCGCCAAGTGGTGCGCCACAAGGATCGCATGCAAGACCACCACCACGAGGCCCCCAAGCGGCTGATGTAAGCGCTTTACCGCCATTCGGCACTAGAGCAGCCGCCCTTCATAGGGCGGTTTTTTTGTGCATAATCGGCCCACACCATGAACCGACTAGCCAGTATCCTGTCGCCCGAGCAAGTGCTCGCGCACGTTGACGTCACCAGCAAAAAACGTGCTTTTGAAGAGGCTGGCCTGTTGTTCGAGAACCTGCATGGCCTGAGCCGTGCGCTGGTGACCGACAGCCTGTTCTCCCGTGAACGGCTAGGTTCCACCGGTTTGGGCCATGGTGTCGCCATTCCCCATGGTCGTATCAAGGGCCTGAAGGCCCCCATGGCCGCGGTTTTCCAGCTGGCCAACCCTATTGGTTTTGACGCCCCCGACGATGTCGTGGTCGGCCTGTTGATCTTCTTGCTGGTGCCCGAAGCGGCGACCCAGAAACACCTGGAAATCTTGTCCGAGATTGCTGAGTTGCTCAGCGACGCAGAACTGCGCGAGCGCATGCTCCACAGCAGCGACGCAGCCCAATTGCATTCCCTGATTGCGGGCTGGCAATCGGCCCAGGTCGCCTAAGCCAGGCCCTAAGCGCCGCGTTGCCCAGTGAAACCTACCGTAGTCAGCGCCGACGTCCTCTTTGAAGAGTTCCGCGGCCGCCTGCGCTGGGAATGGGTCGCAGGCCTGGGTGCCTCGGAGCGCCGTTTTGACGAAGTGGCCGTGCGTGCTGCGCGCTCGGGTGCCGACCTAGTGGGCTACCTGAATTACATCCACCCTTACCGCGTGCAGATTCTGGGTGAGCGCGAGATTGCCTACATCACCAGTGCCACGCCCGAGGATTGCGCCCGGCGCATTGCCCGCATCGTGACGCTGGAACCGCCGGTATTGGTTTTGGCCGATGCGCAGACGGCGCCACAGGCCCTGCTGTCGATGTGCGAGCGGGCTCAGATACCGATGTTTGCGACCGCGGAGTCCTCGGCCTTTGTCATCGATGTGCTGCGGGCTTATTTGTCCAAGCATTTCGCCGACCGCTCGTCCATGCATGGCGTGTTCATGGACATCCTGGGCCTGGGCGTGTTGATCACCGGCGAATCCGGCCTGGGCAAGAGCGAACTGGGCCTGGAGCTGATCTCCCGCGGCAATGGCCTGGTGGCCGATGACGCCGTCGATCTGTACCGCATCAACCAGACGACCATTGAAGGGCGCTGCCCGGAGTTGCTGCAAAACCTGCTGGAAGTGCGCGGTATTGGCCTCTTGGACATCCGCGGCATCTTTGGCGAAACCGCGGTGCGCCGCAAGATGCGGCTCAAACTCATCGTGCACCTGGTGCGCCGTGAAACGCTGGAGCGTGAGTACGAACGCATCCCCTACGAACCGCTGACGCAGGACATCCTGGGCATTCCGGTGCGCAAGGTTGTCATTCAAGTGGTGGCTGGCCGCAATATCGCCGTGTTGGTCGAGGCCGCGGTACGCAATACCATCCTGCAATTGCGCGGCATCGACACCTACCAGGAGTTTGTCGAGCGCCACCGCAAGGCGATGGCCGACGGCAACTAAAAAAGACGCAGCAGGTGGGCTGCTAGCTCAGGCCCCGCCACCGCCGCGCTGCTTGTCTCGGTCCGCACGGTTGGGGCATTTGTCCTTGGTGCAGTGGGCATACAGGCTCAGCGCATGGTCGGAAATCGCAAAGCCCTTGGCCTTGGCGATCTCGTGCTGGCGATTTTCAATCTCTGCGTCGTAAAACTCTTCCACCATGCCGCAATCCAGGCATACCAGGTGGTCATGGTGCTGGCCTTCGTTCAGTTCGTAGACCGCCTTGCCGCTTTCGAAATGGCTGCGGCTCAGAATACTGGCCTGCTCGAATTGGGTCAGCACCCGGTACACGGTGGCCAGCCCCACATCGGAGCGGTCTTGCAGCAGCACGCGGAACACATCTTCGGCTGTCAGATGGCGTTGCGCGCTGCGCTGAAACACCTCCAGGATTTTCAGCCGGGGTATCGTGGCTTTGAGACCCGTGTTTTTGAGTTCGTCGATGTTGGTCATGGGCATCTTTCCGCCGGGTGCGCTCAGAGGGAGGCGCGGTGCTCAACCGCTACAATCCCACGATCATATCTCGCGTAACCTGCCATGTCCGACATTCATTGCCGTAGCCCTATTCAGCCCCTGGTAGCCCTGGCCCTTGCCAGCATAGCGGGCCTCGCAGGCTGCAGCAGCTTTGACGGCGCCAGCGCGCGCGTGGCTAGCATCATCTCCCCGTACAAGGTCGACATCGTGCAGGGCAATGTCGTGACCCGTGAGCAAATGGCACTCATCAAGCCCGGCATGCAGCGCGCCCAGGTGCGCGACATCCTGGGCACCGCCCTGCTGACCAGCGTGTTCCACGCCGACCGCTGGGACTATGTGTTCACGCTGAAGCAGCAAGGTGTGGCACCACAAGCCCGCAAGGTCGCCATCTTCTTCAAGGGCGACGCCGTCGAGCGCTTTGAGGCTGACGAATTGCCTACCGAAGCCGAATTTGTGGCCACGCTGAAATCGCCATCGCTGCCAGGCTCCATTCCCAGTCTGGAAGCATCGGAAGAAAGCCTGAAGAAATTCCCTGCGCCCAAGCCCGTGGCCATCACGGCACCCATTCTTGGCGGCACGACCGACTACCCTCCATTGGAAGCCGTGCGCCCCTAATTCTCCGTAGCTGAAAGACACCGTGACATGACCCACAAGATCACTGTGGCCGGCGCATCGGGCCGTATGGGGCAGATGTTGGTCGACGCCATCCGTACCGCTGACGATTGCAGCCTGACCGGCGCGCTGGATCGGGCAGACAGCCCATCCGTTGGCCAGGATGCTGGCGCACAGTCTGGCAAGCCCGTGGGCGTGACGATCACCGCCGATCTGCGCGCCGGCCTGCAGCCCAGCCAGGTGCTGATCGACTTCACCCGCCCGGAAGGCACGCTGGCCCACCTCAAGGTCTGCCGCGAACTGGGTGTGGCCGCCGTCATCGGCACCACCGGTTTTACCGATGCACAAAAGGCCGAGATCGCGGCCGCCGCCAAAGACATCGCCATCGTCCTGGCGCCCAATATGAGCGTGGGCGTCAATGTCACGCTCAAGCTGTTGGAGATGGCCGCCAAGGCCCTGGCCACTGGCTATGACATCGAGATTGTCGAAGCCCACCACCGCTTCAAGGTGGACGCGCCGTCCGGCACTGCGCTGAAGATGGGAGAGGTCATTGCCGGGGCCATCGGCCGCGACCTGAAAGATTGCGCCGTCTATGCCCGAGAAGGCGTGACCGGCGAACGTGACCCGTCCTCCATCGGCTTTGCCACCATACGCGGCGGCGACATCGTGGGCGACCATACCGTGCTGTTTGCCGGTATTGGCGAGCGCATCGAGATCAGCCACAAATCCTCCAGCCGTGTCACCTACGCCCAGGGCAGCCTGCGTTCTGTGCGCTTCCTGGCCGACAAGAAGACCGGCCTGTTTGACATGTACGACGTGCTGGGCCTGCGGTGAACGCCTGGGAGCTGCTGCGCCAGGGCGACGCGGTCAGCAACGGCGTCTCCCTGGTATTGCTGGTGATGTCGGTGACCAGCTGGATCGTGATTTTGTGGAAGGCCTGGCTGCTTTTGCGGGCACACCGCGATGTGGCCCGCAGCACCGCCGCCTTTTGGCAAGCCCCCACGCTGGACGCCGGTCTGAAGTCGGTGCAATTGTTTGACCGCGAGGTCCTGGTCATGCCGCTGGTGGAAGCCAGCCAGGTCGATACCGCTGGTACCTTGGCCGGTGCGGGCGACAAATCCCAACAGCTCACCCGCCTGCTGCGCGATGCGCTGCATGCCGTGCTGCTCAAGTTGCAATCCGGCCAGGTGCTGCTGGCCACCGTGGGCTCCACGGCCCCCTTTGTGGGCTTGTTGGGCACGGTATGGGGCATCTACCACGCGCTGATCGGCATTTCGGGCGCGGGCCAGGTCAGCATCGACAAGATTGCCGGGCCCGTGGGCGAGGCCTTGATCATGACCGCCGCGGGTCTGACCGTCGCCATTCCCGCCGTACTGGGCTACAACGTGCTGGGTCGCTACATCGGCCGCATCGAAGCCGACCTGGAAGGCTTTGCGCGTGATTTGCGCGAGCTGTTGATTACACAGAAGGTCTTATGAGCTTCGGTAGGCTGGAACGCACCACGGGGCCCCAGCCCATGAGCGACATCAATATGACGCCGCTGGTGGATGTGATGCTGGTACTGGTCGTCATCTTCATCATCACCGCGCCGCTACTGGTCAGTGCCGTCAAGGTGGATTTGCCCAAGACGGCGGGCGCGGCTTCGCTGGAAGCACCAAAATTCATTGCGCTGACGGTGGATAAGTCTGGTCAGGTTTTTGTTGACGACAAGCCGCTGGAAACCCGCGCGGTGGCCGCTGCGCTGCGCCAGGCGGGTGAACGCAACCCGGACACCGAGGTGCGCCTGCGCGCCGATACCGCTGTTCCCTACGGCCGCGTCGTCGAACTGATGGGGCAAGCCCATCTGGCCGGCCTGCACCGCATCGGTTTCGTGGCCGACGAGAGCACACCCCCACGCTCCACCGCTGTGCGGGTCGCTGCCCCCCATGGGGGCTAATTTGCCTTGTGGCGGCCCGGCGGCAAATTGCCATTGCGCCAAGTTCTGTGGGCACTATGGCGGCTGCACCTAAAATCCCTCTAGGCACTCCATTCGGCGGCCCTTTCGCGGCCTCAGACCCATGCAAGACAAATACCAACATCTGGATATCGAAAAAGCGGCACACGCACATTGGGCGCAACCCTTGTGGAACGGCCAGAATGCCTACCGCGTCAACGAAGACGCGCTTGGCGCAGATGGCAAGCCCAAGAAGAAGTTCTACGCCTGCTCCATGCTGCCCTACCCCAGCGGCAAGCTGCACATGGGCCATGTGCGCAACTACACGATCAACGACATGCTGGCGCGCTACCTGCGCATGAACGGCCACAACGTGCTGATGCCCATGGGCTGGGACGCCTTTGGACTGCCCGCCGAAAACGCCGCGCTGAAGAACAAGGTGCCGCCCGCCAAGTGGACCTACGAGAACATCGCCTACATGAAGGGCCAGATGCAGGCCATGGGCCTGGCCATCGACTGGAGCCGCGAGGTCGCCACCTGCGACCCGTCGTACTACAAATGGAACCAGTGGCTGTTTTTGAAGATGCTGGAAAAAGGCATTGCCTACCGCAAGACCCAGGTCGTCAACTGGGACCCGGTGGACCAGACCGTGCTGGCCAACGAACAGGTTATTGACGGCAAGGGCTGGCGCACCGGCGCCACGGTCGAGAAGCGCGAGATCCCCGGCTACTACCTGAAGATCACCGACTACGCACAGGAGTTGCTGGACCAAGTGCAGACCGGCCTGCCAGGCTGGCCCGAGCGCGTCAAGCTGATGCAGGAAAACTGGATTGGCAAATCCAGCGGCGTGCGCTTTGCGTTCACGCACGACATCCAACGCGCCGACGGCACACTCATCGGCGACGGCCGCATGTACGTGTTCACCACCCGCGCCGACACCATCATGGGCGTCACCTTCTGCGCGGTCGCGCCCGAGCACCCGCTGGCCCAGCACGCGGCGACTACCAACCCCCAACTGGCCGCCTTCATCGAAGAATGCAAGGCCGGTGGCACCACCGAAGCCGAACTGGCCGTCAAGGAAAAGCTGGGCATGCCCACCGGCCTGCAGGTCATTCACCCGCTGACCGGCGATCCGGTCGATGTGTGGGTTGGCAACTATGTGCTGATGGGTTATGGCGATGGCGCCGTCATGGGTGTGCCAGCGCATGACGAGCGCGACTTCGCCTTTGCCAAGAAATACGGCCTGCGCATCGACGACGTGGTCCACATCGACGGCCTGAGCTACGACCATGACCACTGGCAGGAATGGTATGGCGACAAGACCCGCGGCTTCACCGTCAATTCCGACGTGTTCAGCGGCCTGAACTACACCGACGCGGTCAACGCCGTGGCCAGCGCGCTGCTGCACAAGGGCCTGGGCGAGAAAAAAACCACCTGGCGCTTGCGCGACTGGGGCGTCAGCCGCCAGCGCTACTGGGGTACACCCATCCCCATCATCCATTGCAGCGAGCACGGTGCCGTGCCGGTGCCCGAGAAGGATCTGCCGGTCGTGCTGCCGCAGGACTGCGTGCCCGATGGCTCGGGCAACCCGCTGCACAAGCACGAAGGCTTCCACGCAGGCGTGGTCTGCCCGGTCTGCGGCAAGGCCGCCCGCCGCGAGACCGACACCATGGACACCTTTGTCGACAGCTCGTGGTATTTCATGCGCTACTGCGATCCCAAGAACGAGCAGGCCATGGTCGGCGCGGGTACCGCCTATTGGATGCGCGACCAGCAGCAAGCCACCGGTGGCAGCGGCATGGACCAGTACATCGGTGGCATCGAGCATGCCATCCTGCATCTGCTGTACGCACGCTTCTGGACCAAGGTCATGCGCGACCTGGGTCTGGTGAAGATGGACGAGCCATTCACCAAGCTGCTGACCCAGGGCATGGTGCTCAACCACATCTACTCGCGCCGCACCGAAAAGGGTGGCAAGGAGTACTTCTGGCCACAGGATGTGGAGAATGTGTTTGACGACGCCGGCAAGATCACCGGCGCCAAGCTGACCAAGGCCGTGGACAGCGCGGACGGTCTGCTGTCCGTGGGCACCGCCATCGACTACGAGGGTGTGGGTACCATGTCCAAGTCCAAGAACAATGGCGTGGACCCACAGGACCTGATCGAAAAATACGGTGCCGACACCGCCCGCCTGTACACCATGTTCACCGCGCCGCCCGAGGCTACGCTGGAGTGGAACGACGCCGGCGTGGAGGGTAGCTACCGCTTCCTGCGCCGTGTTTGGAATTTTGGTGTCAAGCTGTCTGCTATGGATTTGGAAGCGGCTCACGCAGATTTGACGAGGGCTAGCGGTCAGAGTGCCATAAACTTCGGCAAGGAAGCCAAGGCTCTGCGGCGCGAGATGCACACCGTGCTCAAGCAGGTCGACTACGACTACCAGCGCATGCAGTACAACACCGTGGTCTCCGGCGCGATGAAGATGATCAACGCGCTGGAAGACTTCAAGGCGCTGGATGCTGAAGGCGGCCAAGTCGCCGTGCTCGAAGGCTTATCCATCCTGCTGCGCGTGTTGTACCCGGCCACACCCCACATCGCCCATGCGCTGTGGAGCGAACTGGGTTACGCCAAAGCCGGTGGTGATCTGCTGGACGCACCCTGGCCCGCAGCCGATGCAGCCGCTTTGCAGCAAGACGAAGTGGAGTTGATGCTGCAGGTCAACGGCAAGCTGCGCGGCTCGGTGATGGTGCCTTCGGGAGCCTCCAAGGAGGCCATCGAGGCGCTGACGCTGGCCAACGAAACCTTTGTGCAGTTTGCCGCGGGTGCGCCGATCAAGCGCGTCATCATCGTGCCGGGTCGCCTGGTCAATGTGGTCCTCTAGACCGCAGCCCATGCCAAGTCGCCGTACTGCCATTGCCGCAGCCCTGGGCGCCGCGGTTTTGGCTGGCTGCGGCTTCAAGCTGCGCAGCAGCCAGACCTTTGCCTTCCAGACCCTGGCTGTCACGCCTGAGCGCAACGGCCTGGTCGCGGCCGATTTGATCCGCTACTTTGGCAAGTCCATCGTGCCCCTGGTACCCGTGCGCGGTTCCGAGCCGCCGCAGGTGGTGGTCGATATCCTGCAAGAGGTACGCGACAAGAATGTGGTGGGCGTTAACGCCTCGGGCCAGGTGCGCGAGTTCCAGCTCAGGCTGCGGCTGCTGTTCCGCATGCGCCTGCCCGACGGGCGGGAGCTGATTGGCCCCACCGAAATTGCGCAGCAGCGCGATATCAGCTTCAACGAATCCGCCGTGTTGGCCAAGGAGGCCGAAGAGGTGCTGCTGTTCCGCGACATGCAGAACGACATCCTGCAGCAGTTGCTGCGCCGCCTGGCAGCAGTCAAGTCGCTGGATCCGGCCTGAACAATGCATAGCTCCCGCCGCTTGGGCTCTGCGGGTGGCGGCACGGTACCCACGAAAGGTTTTGTTCCATGGATCTTCGCCTGGCACTGTATGAACTGACGGCCCAGCACCGCTTGGATGCCGCCGCGACCCGCAAACTCACCGAAATCGCAGGACTCAACCGCGAGCCCGCACAACTGGCCTACTGGCTGCCACGCGGTGTGGCCGTGCTGGCGGCCGCCTTGGGTGGCTTTGGCGTCATCCTGTGGATAGCCGCCAACTGGGAGACGCTGGGGCGCTTCGGCCGCTTTGCCTTACTGCAAGTCTTGTTTTTGGTGATGTGCGGGGCCGCGGCGCTGAAGCCGGCCGGGCGCACCGCCCTGGGCTTGCTGGCGCTGCTCACCATCGGCGGACTCTTCGCCTATTTTGGCCAGACCTACCAGACTGGCGCCGACCCCTGGCAGCTGTTTGCCGTGTGGGCCGTGCTGGCCCTGCCGCTGGCCTTGAGCGTGCGCAGCGATGTGGTGTGGACGCCGTGGGCGCTGGTGGTAGCCACCGGCATCTCTTTGTGGGTCTATGCCCATACCTCGCACCGCTGGCGCGTGGAGCCGCAAGACCTGCGTGTCTACGCTGCGGCCTGGGTTGCAGCCCTGGCCTTGGTCTTGGCGCTAAGCCCCGTGCTGCAGCGCTGGACTGGTAGCGGCCCCTGGGCCATGCGCACGGCCATCACGCTGGCCACCACCATGATTACCACCACCGCGTTGGGTGCCTTGTTTGACCGCGAGATGGGCGCGCTCTATGCCTTGGGCCTGGGGTTGCTGGCTGTCGCCGCGGTGGGCCTGGCCAGCGATGCCGTATTTGACATTTTTGGTCTGAGCGCAGTGGGCCTGGCACTCAATGTGCTGCTGATCTTCGGTCTGGGCAAGCTGCTGTTCCACGACAGGCATGGCGATGGCTGGTTCGGCGCTCTGCTGCTACTGGGCTTGGCGGCAGCCGGCTTGTTGGCCGGAACGGTGAGCCTGCTGCTGCGCTTGTCGCGTGCCCATGCAGGGCAAGGGAGCGCAGCATGAGCGCCGACCGCCTGGAACAAGTACTGCAGACAGCGATAGCCGCCGGCGTCTTGCCGGACGACGCACGCCGTCCCGAGCAAGACACGCGGCCCTGGCCGGTTGTGCTGCTGACAGCCCTGGGAGCCTGGCTGGCCGCCGTGCCCTTATTGGGGGTGGTGGGCATGATGGTCGGCGAAGTGGCCACCCGGGGTGCAGGCACTTACCTGATTGGTGGCCTGGTGCTGGCGGGTGCGGTGGTGGTCTTGCGCGCCCGTGAACTGCCGCTGTTTGTCGAACAACTGGCCGTGCCGGGGCTGATCGTGGGTGGTAGCCTGTTGGGCTTTGCGCTGTTCCGCGACATGCCTCCACGTGGTGCGGCGGCCATGTCCGCGATCCTGGTGATCGGTGTCGTATGGGCGGTGCCCAAACCCTGGCTGCGGGTGTTGCTGGGGGCTGGTGCCGCGGGGCTGGTCGGGTTGGCGGCTGCGCCCATCAGCTTCAATTTCTTTGGCCGCTCTGAGTGGCCGGGCGTGTGGCTGGCGCTGCATCTGCTGGTTGCCTTGGTCCTGGTCGGCGCCTGGGTGCAGCACACGGTGTTCCACGCGGGTGAAGACGCGCGTGTGGCTGCAGCCTGGGAGTCGCTATCGGTTGGCTGGTTATTGATGACCCTGGCAGGGCTGGCGTTTTGGGCCGGCATGACGTTTCTGGTCGGTGCCAGCCTGGGCGGTGGTGGCCGTGTGGCAGGTGAGATCGCGCGGGAACTGGGTTCCAACCCGACCTCGGCATTGGACGACTTGCTGGCACTGCGGCTGGGCTCCGTGGTGCTGGCCGCTGCGGCAGCGGCTTGGTTGGCCTACGGATGGCCGCGCGTGCGCAATACCTGGTGCGCCGTTGTCGCGCTGGTGCTGGTAGCACTGGCGGCCTTCATGCCGTCGCTGGGCGCGGTGTTGCTGCTCATGGCCTACTGTGTTTCGGGCGGGCGCTGGCGTGTGGCCAGTGCTGCGGGCGTAGCAGCGGCCTGGATCATCGGTGCCTTCTACTACCAATTGAGCTGGTCCCTGGCGGACAAGGCCTTGCTATTGGTCGGCGCAGGCGCAGTGTTGGCAGGCCTGGCCTGGTGGGCCGCGCGCACAACCCAGGCATTCCGCACGGCCTCTGCGAACGGTCCTAAGGCGAATGCAGGCTTGGACAAACCCCAAGCCGGCTTGGCCTTTGCCGCGCTGTTGGTGCTGCTGGTGGCCAATGGAGGCATCTGGCAGAAAGAAAACCTCATCGCCCACGGGCAGCCCCTGTTCGTGGAGCTGGCTCCGGTGGACCCGCGATCGCTGATGGCCGGTGACTACATGGCGCTGCGCTTCGCCATCCCCCGTGATGCGGCCCTTGCAGACGGTGGTTTGTTGACAGCGGGGCAGCGGCCGCACGTCGTGGCCCAGCGCGATGCGCGCGGAGTGGTCACGCAGTTCCGCTCCGACCTAGGAGGGGAACTGGCCCCGGACGAAATGCGTGTGGAGTTATCGCCCAAGAACGGCGAATGGGTATTGGTCACCGATGCCTGGTACTTCAAGGAAGGCGAGGCCGAGCGCTGGGCCCAGGCGAAGTATGGCGAGTTCCGCGTGACCCCGGATGGTCGGGCCTTGTTGGTGGGATTGCGCGGGGCTGATCTGGCCGCGTTGTGAGTGCTACCGGCGCAGGCCCCTTGCGCTATGCCGCCTATTGGGATGCCATATCACCTGGCTCCGGCGCTTGGCAGGCGTCTTCGCAGGGCGCGAATCGCACGCTGAGCCCGGTATAGGAAACCGGGGCTGATGCCGCCTTGGCATCTGTGATGACGGCGCCGCGAAACACCGTCTGCGCATCCCGTGTCAAGGTCGCGCTGTAGTAGGGCGCGTTCTGCTTACCGCGCGTGTCTGTGCTGTTCTGCGTGGTGCCATAGCCCAGCCAGGCGCCGGTTCGCCCCATGCGGGTAGCCAGGTTCAGAAAATTCGACGCGCCGGTGTCCAGCAAACGGTCTTGCGCCGCCACCTCAGGCGCTGGCGCTGGTGGAAGCAACGGCGCACCCGATGACAGCTGGACTTGCAAATCCCCAGAGGCATCGATGTGGGCCGTGTCACCGGGCAGCAGGTAATGGGCCCGCACGCCGGATATCTGCAGGGGCTGCTGTGGGTTGTTGGATGCGGCACGGGCCGCGCGTACGTCGGCAATGAAGACACCACCGGCCCCCAGCACCGAGAAGTGTGTGGCACCGGCCGCGTCGGGCCGGCTGACCAGGAGTGCCGTGTTTTCGTCGACACCGAAGCCATAGTCCATGGCGCTGTCGAAGGTGGCGCGCACCAGGCGGCCTTCGCGCGCGCGCCGCGAAAAATGTGAATCCAGCAGGCCAAAACGGAACACCCCCAAACCACCCAGTGGGTAGATGACTGGAGCGTTGCTGCTGGTGCTGGCTTCGGTCTGGCCCAATTCCATGGTGTCGCCGGCAGCACCCTGGCCTTTGGCAAAGCCACCCTTCAGCGCGTCATACGAACTGCCGCCCCCCACCATGGGCACGGGCTTGCCCCGCCACAGTCCGCCGCCCTGGATATGGTCGCCCGCACTGGTGCCAGCCACCACCAATTGCCCTTGTGCGTGGCGGCGCTGCAAGATCGCCAACTGCGCGCTGGTCAGCGTGTAGTCGCCCGCGGCGTCTTTGGCCACCAGGCTCTCCAGGTGACGGGCCTGGTTGCCGCCCGAAAAGTAGATGCCGTTCAAGCGCTTGAGCACAGCGTCCAGGGCTTGGCCGTGGTGCGCACAGAAGCCGCGCTGTTGCTCGGCCAGATCGGGGAACAGCAGGTCGGCGTGGTAGACCACGCGCTCGGGCCGGGTGTTGGTGTAGCTGTCGTAGTAGTAACGCAGATTGCTACAGTCATCGGCGTCCAGCGCCTGGCGGAAGCCTCCTTCCAGCGGCAGGTAGACCACGTCGGCACCAGCCGAATGCAGCATGAACACATTGATGTCACGGTCCACAAAGGGATGGGGGCCGGCCGAGGCGGTGACCACCCCGATCAGCGGCGTGCGTCCTTTGTTCACCGCCCGCGCCGCGGCGACCAGGGCCTGGGTGATGGCCACGGTGGAGGCGTTCGACGAAAACGGCGTGGAGCGAGCCTGCCATTTGCGCCGGTAGTCGGGTAGCGGGTCCACGAAGGCCGAGCGCAGCATGGCGCCTTCGGCCAGGCTTAAGTGCACCGGGTTGCCGGTGGCAGCCGAGGTCGGCAGCAGCAGTTGCTCAAACACGGGCCAGGCCACATGCTGCTGAGGGCCGGATTCGGCCAGTATCGGTGCCAGGTGGGCCAGCAGCAGGGATTTGCGCTGCGGGTCAAACAACCGGTCTGGTATCTTGCGCAGCGCGTCCAGGTGGGCTTGCGTCAGGCTGTAGCTGAAATGGGGGACGGCGTAGTCAAATTCGAAGCTGATGTCGTCGCGGCGCAGCCCCTTGAACGCGGGGTCTTGCGCCAGTATGGTGTCCCAGTCGGCGGAGCATCCACGGCCCTGGCCGGCACCGGTGTAGCTGGAGCAGCGCTGCTCCGCGCCCCCGATGATCACATTCGCAATGGGCGGTGCTGCGCTAATGCCCGCGGCCTGGGCTGCGCCCAAGGCCAGTACCAGGCCCCCGGCAGTGAAGGCGCGGTGCAGGCCGCGCCGCAACAGAGATAGACGGGTCGGTGTGGGCATGCGGCGGTACCAGGCTGGGCAAGTAAAACAGAATGCGTCTGCGCGACGCCTCCATACTACGCTCCTTTTTTGACAAAAATATGGAGCAGCGGGCGCAGGCTAAACTGAGCCCATGCAAGTCGCCGCCCACCAACTCAGCCAGCACCTGCAGCGCGGGCTCAAAGGCCTTTACACGCTGCATGGGGACGAGCCGCTGCTGCTGCAAGAGGCGCTGGACGTCATCCGCACCGTGGCCCGGCAGCAGGGCTTCACCGAGCGCACCTCGCACACCGTGGCCGGCGCCCACTTTGACTGGAGCGAAGTGCTGGCGGCCGGCGGCTCGCTGAGCCTGTTTGCCGACAAGCAGATCGTCGAGATCCGCATCCCCTCGGGCAAACCGGGCAAGGATGGCAGCACGGCCCTGCAGCAACTGGCAGAAATGTCCCAGGGCAACGACTCCACGCTGACCATCGTCATGCTGCCCAAGCTGGACAAGATGACGAAGTCCGGCGCTTGGTTTGCGGCGCTGGAGAGTTATGGCATCACGCTGCAAGTGGAACCGGTGGAGCGCGCCGCGCTGCCGCAGTGGATTGCCCAGCGGCTGTCCGCCCAGGGCCAGCGCGTGGCGGCGGGCGAAGAAGGTCAGCGCACGCTGCAATTTTTTGCCGACCGGGTGGAAGGTAATCTGCTGGCTGCGCACCAGGAGATTCAAAAGTTAAGCCTGCTGTTCCCTGCAGACGGTCCCGGCGGCGGTGTGTTGACGTTCGACCAGGTGGAGGGCGCGGTGATGAACGTCGCCCGCTACGACGTCTTCAAGCTCAGCGAGGCCGTGCTCGGGGGCCAGGCTTTGCGCGTGCAGCGCATGCTCGATGGCCTGCAGGCCGAGGGCGAGGCCGAGGTGCTGGTGCACTACACGCTGAGTGAAGACATACGCGCACTGAAGCGCGTTAAAGACGCGATGGGCCAGGGACGGCCCTTGCCCATGGCCCTGCGCGAGCAGCGTGTCTGGGGCGCCAAGGAGCGGCTGTTTGAACGCGTGCTGCCGCGCCTATCCGCTACGGCTCTGTCGGATCTGGTGCAAAGCGCCCATGTGGTGGATGGCATTGTCAAAGGCCTGAAGCAGCCTGACTGGCCGACGTCGGGTTGGCAGGCCTTGCACCGGTTGGCGCTGCAACTGTGCGGGCTGTGCGCTGCGCCAGCGGCCGGCGGCAGCGCGGTCAGGTCACGAGCATAGCGGCGAAGCTGCTCGCAAAGCGGTGCGCATCGCCCGGCCAGCGGGCCGACAGGTAGTTGCCGTCCTGCACCACAAAGCCGGGTGCCAGATTGCCGGGGCTGTCACGCGTGGTTGCCATGGGGCCGCTCACAAAATCGTCGGGCTTGGCCAATACGCTACGCACTTCGTCCTGCAGTGGCTGCGGGTAGGTGCGGTAGTAGCGGCCCATCCATGCACAGGTCAACGCCCAGCCGCTGAGTTCCAGCGTCTTGGTCAGCGCCGTGGTCTTGCGGCCATGCAACACCGACTTCCCATTGGTTTGGCGCGAGCGGGCTGCCAGCAGCACGCCGTGGCAGATGGCGGCCACCGGCTTGTTGGCGGCAAAGAACGCCGCCACCAAGGCCTGTAGCACGGTGGATTCCAGATAGGTCTTCATGCCCGGCGCGTGCCCGCCGGGCAATAGCAGCGCGTCGAAATCGGCGCACTGCAGATCGCTGTAGCGCAGCGGTTTTTGGAAGGCCGGGCTTTGTACCGTGGCGTCGTAGGCTGCGCGCCCGTTGGCGTCGGCCATCAGCAGCGGCGCCAGCAAACCCAGGCCTTTGCCGGTGCGCATGATGGGGTCGCACGCACCGGGCGCGCCGTCCGGCGTGGCGAAGCGCACCGTGTGGCCGGCATCCGTCAGCACGCGCCAGGGCACGGCGGATTCGGTGGGGTCGAAATCGGTGCTGGGGAGCGGTATCAGAATGGTTGCCATGTGCCACGCCTGTTGGAGAGAGTCCTGGTGCCAGGACCATCTTAGCCTTAGCGCGGCACATAGCAGCGGTGCAACAGCACCGCGGGTCTTTATGGGGCCAGCTCTGCCGCGCGCAGACCCAGGGCCTCCAGCACGTGCTGAGCCACCAGCGCAGACGACTGCGGATTTTGCCCGGTGACGAACTGGCCGTCGCGCACGGCGAAGGCGGCCCAGTTGTCGGCGCCTTCAAAGCGGGCGCCCAAGGCGCGCAGACGCGACTCCAGCGCGAACGGCACCACGCTGCTCAGGCCCACGGCGTCTTCCTCGGCATCGGTGAAAGAGTTGATGCGCTTGTCCTTGACCACTGATTCGCCGTCCGGACGGCGCGCAGTCACCAAGCCAGCCGCACCGTGGCAAACCGAAGCGATGAGCTTGCCGGCGGTGAATGCAGTCTCTACCGCACGGGTCACGCCGGCGTCTGTGGGTAGGTCCCACATGGTGCCGTGGCCGCCGGGGAAAAACACGGCGTCGAACTGGTTGGCATCCATTTGCGCGGCGATGTGGGTGGTGTTGGCCTGCGCCTGCGCGGCAGGGTCCGTCAGGAAGCGGTCCACCAACGGATCGTTCTGGCCCACGGGTTTCAGGCTGCCGGGGTCCAGTGTCAGCGGGCCGCCCTTGGGTGAGGCCAGCACGACTTCGGCGCCGGCGTCCCGCAGTTGGTAGTAGGGCACGGCCAATTCGTCGGCCCAGATGCCGGTGGGCTTGCCGCTGGCGCCCATCACGGTGTTGGAGGTGGCAATCATCAAAATGCGTTTGGGTGTGCTCATGGCGGGGGTTCTCTTTCCATTCAAAAAGTGGGTAGCGGTTGGTGGCCGCAAAGCCTGGGTTTGGGCTCTGGAGTGACTGTATTGCTTGTAATTAATTAGATAAACTGCCTAAGCTGACATTTACTAATTACATCGTGTAACTATGATTCGCAGTTTTGACCCCGTGCAACTGGGCAGCATCGAGATGTTCTGCAAGGCGGCCGAGCTGCAGGGCTTTACTGCCGCCGCCCTGGCCCTGGGCGTGACCGCGGCGGCGGTCAGTCGCTCGGTGGGGCGGCTGGAAGAGCGCCTGGGTGCCAAGCTGTTCACCCGCACCACACGCCTGATGCGGCTGACCGATGAGGGGCGCGCCTACTTTGAGCAGTGCCGCCAGGCGCTGGCCCAGATCGAGAGCGCGGAGCGTGCCATCCACGGCGGGCAGGCCGAGCCCACGGGGGTTCTGCGCATCTCCATGCCCACCACCTATGGCCATTACCGTGTGCTGCCGCGGCTGCCGCAGTTCATGGCGCGCTACCCCAAGCTGAGGTTGGAGATGGACCTGAGCAACCGCAACATCGATTTCGTGGAAGACGGCTACGACATCGCCCTGCGCGGCGGCACGCCCAATGACTCACGGCTGGTGGCGCGCAAGCTGGAAGACGCCGCGTTCGGCATCTTCGCCGCGCCAGAGTATCTGGCACGCAAGGGCACACCGCAGACGCCGCAGCAACTGCTGGGCGATGGCTACGACTGCATCGAGTTCGTGATGCCCAGCACCGGGCGCGGTCTGCCCTGGCTGTTTCGCCAAGAAGGGCAGGATGTGGACCTGCCCATCAGCAGCCGTGCCAGCATGCAGGGTGATGTGCTGGGATGCCTGTCCTATGCCATCGCCGGTGGTGGTTTGCTGCAGGCCTACCGCTTTGTGGCCGAGCGGCACGTGCGCAACGGCAGCTTGGTCGAGGTGTTGCAGACTTTTGGTGGGCGCTCGCGGCCGTTCTCGCTGCTGTACCCGCACAACCGGCATCTATCGGCCAAGGTGCGGGCCTTTGTGGCCTTCATGTTGGAGCGCCCGGAGGCCTGACAAGACCCGTCGCATTTTTGCTCCACACACCGCTGTGTTTTCCCCACAAAGCCCATACCCGTTGTACATTTGGCTTTTAGGCTACCGAGGTAGGTTATGAGCGACAACAAGACCTGGCAAGAATCGACGGTGGTGTACGGGACAGAAGACATTCTGACCAGTTTGTGCAATTCGGTGACCCGCGTGCTGACGGTGGCGACCCAGTCGGAGATCCATTACTCCGGCATGGTGCAGCGCATCAGCAAGACCTGCCTCAAGCCCGACATCGGGTGTTTCGTGCTGTTTGACGGTGGTTTTTCCGGCCTGGTGGTGCTCAATTTCTCCGGTGCCACGGCCATGGAACTTTACGAGAACTACATGGTCAATATGGGGATGCCCCGGAGCGAATTGGCGCTCTCGCACACCTCCGATGAGGTGAGCAACATCATGGGAGAACTCATGAATCAGATCGTGGGGGATTTCACCGGCAAGGTACGGCGTGAGTTGCAGACCAACATCACGCAGAACCAGCCCAAGATGCTGGTGCTGAACAAGCAGGTGGTGTTGAGCGTGGACACGCAGCTGGACAAGCCCGAATCACGCCGCGTGACCTTCTACACCGGCAAGAACAACATCTTCTATCTCGAATTGGCCATTGACCGTACCGAGTTCATCAAGCTCCACGATTTCGAAGCCAACGAGACCATTGACCCGGACGCACTGCTGGCGCAGGCCGCCGCAGGGCATGCCGCCGGCCCCGCCACCAGCACACCAGAGTCGAACACCGACCAAGACGAGCTACTGAAGTCCCTGGGCATGTAAACCAGCCTGGGGGTGAGGGAGAAGGGAATATGGACGATGCACCGCAGCCGAACAAGCCGCTAAGACCCGACCTCGCCGCCCTGGTCCAACGCCTGCTGGACCTGCGCGACGCGCTGGAAGAAACCGCCCTGGCTTTGAGCGATTACCGGTGCACGCTGGACTCCGAACAACGCCGCGCCGCGCAGCAACAGGTCTTGCAGCTCATCGAGCGGGCCAAGGCGCCGCATTACAGCCCGGGCGAGGGGCCATAGCCATCTGATGCGTGTGTTGTTCAGTGGACGGAGGGTAGGACGTGTGAATACATGTTGAAGTCGCCCGGTATGCCACGCACCATGCGGTAGTTGCGCAGCAGGCCCTCGTGCACAAACCCGCTTCGCAACAAGACTTTGGCTGAACGGATGTTGGACGCCAACGCCGTGGCCTGCACCCGCACGAGCCCCACATGTTCATGACCCCATGCAACGAATGCCTTGGTGAGGTGTGTTGCTATGCCCTTGCCCCAAATGGGGGGTGCCAAGTCATAGGCCAACTCGGCAGTTTGGTTCTGCGCCGATACGGTATGAAAACCGATAGTCCCCACCAGTTGCCCACTTACCCGGTCGGCGATGGCCAGGCGCAGGGCGGAGGACGGCGTAGCGGCCTCTGCCGACCACGCATAGGGCGCCAGATCGCTGGGGGAGGTTACGGCCCAGCTGGTGTGCTCGTAGACTACAGGCAATGACAGGTAGTTGAACCAATCGGCGAGGTCACTGGACGCGATGGGGCGCAGCACCACCAGCGGGTGGGTTGATTCGGGCAAGGATCTGAATTGCATGGTTTGCGTTTATGGCTTAAATGAAAATGACCGCTAGCCCCCGTGCATGCTATGCAGTGCGCTATAAAAAGTGTAGTAATGAGTGGGTGACTGAAATCTTGGCTGGTTGTGCAAGCGAACGTGGGCCATTCAACGCAGCCCCAGCCGCGTCAGCTTCTTGATCAGCCCCACGCGCGAGATGCCCAGGCGCCGTGCAGCCTCGGACTGGTTGCCGCCCACCGCCGTCATCGTGTCGCGCACCAGGCGTAGTTCTAGTTCCAGCAGCGCTGCGTCCAGCGGCCCGGCACCTTCGCCAGGAGACACGGTTTCGATGCGCGGCGCAGTGGCATCGGCCATGTCACCGCTGGCCAGGCGCAGCAGTTCCGCATCTACCTCGCGCTGGTCGGGTAGCAATAGTGCGCCAGCCGACTCCACCACGGCTTTGAGTTCGCGCACATTGCCGGGCCAGTCGCGTGCCGTCAACCAGGCCAGGGCGCCGGCCGACAGACCCGCACGCGGCGCTACGCGGTGCAAGAAGCGCGTGGCCAAGAGCGGAATGTCCGCAGGGCGCTCGGCAATCGCCGGTGTGCGTAACACCACGCCCTTGAGCCGGTAGAACAGATCCTCGCGAAACGTGCCCTCGCGCACCATGGCCTCCAAGTCGCGGTGCGTGGCGGCCACCACGCGGGTGTCGGCATGTTTTTGCACGCGGCCGCCCACCGGCACAAACGCGCCCTCCTGCAAAAAGCGCAGCAGCTTGACCTGCATCGGCGGTGGCATCTCGCCCACTTCGTCCAGAAACAGCGTGCCGCCATGCGCGGCCTCCACCAGGCCCGGCTGGTCGCGGTAGGCGCCAGTGAAGCTGCCCTTCATGTGGCCAAAGAGTTCGCTTTCCAGCAGCTCGGCCGACAGCGCGCCGCAGTGGATGGCGACAAACGGCCCGGCGTGGCGCGCGCTGCAGGCGTGCAGTGCGCGGGCGACCAGTTCCTTGCCGGTACCGGTAGGCCCCAGCACCAGCACGCTGACCGTGGTCTGCGCCACGCGGCGCACCAGCGCGCGCAGTTGCACGGTGGCGGGCGCCTGGCCCACCATGCCCAGATCGTCCACCGCCTGTTCGGCGCGCAAGGCGGTCAGCTCCGCGTCCAGCCGCGCCTTGCGCAGGCCGCGGGCAACGACAAAGCGCAGCATGTCGGGGTCAATCGGTTTGGTCAAAAAATCCCACGCACCCAGCTCGGTGGCACGCAGCGCCAGCGCATGGTCGCCATGGCCGGTCAGCACGACGACCGGCACGCGGGTGAAGCGCGGGATCAGCTCCAGGCCGATCTCGGGGTCCATGTGCGGCGGCATGGCCAGGTCCAGTAGCACCAGTTCGGGTTGTTGCTTGGCAAAGGCGGCCAGGGCCTGGTCACCATCACCGGCTACTGTGACGGTGTGGCCAATGCCACGCAGGAAATTGCCGCCCAGGCGCTGGAAGGCGGCTTCGTCGTCGACCAGCAAAACGTGGCCAGTTTCAGGGGTGGTTGCAGAGTCGTCTGTCATCGTGGTCATGGAGTTGTCCGCGGAAACCGCAGCGTGAAGCAGGTGCGCCAGGGCGCCCGTTCGGTCAGCGCCACCGAGCCGCCGTGCGCGGCCATGATGCGCGCCACGATGGCCAGGCCCAGGCCGGTGCCACCCGGGCTGCGTGAGGCAAAGGGTTCGAACAATCGGCTGCGGATTTCTTCCGGCACGCCGGGGCCGTTGTCGCAGATGTGCAGCAGCACGGCGCCCTCCACGGTCTCTGCGTCGATGTGCATGGGGCTATGCGTGGTGGATACTGCGCCGCCATCCGCTGTTGACGACGCGATGGCAATACGCGCGTTCTCGAACAGATTGGTCAGCACCTGCTCCACACGACGCGGGTCGGCGTCCAGCGGCAGGGGCTGGTCCAGCCCGGCGCCCAGGTCCACGTCGGGCAGGCGCAGCGCGGCGGCGCGCACCTGGGCGGCCAGGTCCATGCGTGTGGTGGCGAGCTTCCACGGCTTGGCGTAGTCCAGCAGGTCGTGGGTCAGGTTCGATATGCGGCCCACCTGGTCTGCCACCTCGCGCCGGGTGTCGCTGGGTGCCATGACCAGGGCCATGGAGATGATGTTCAGCGGGTTGCGGATGTCATGTGCCACGGTGGCCGCCAGCGAACCCAGCTCGGCCAGCCGCGCCTGCAGCTGCCGTTCGCGCTCGCGGGCAGCGAACTGCTGGGCCTGGTCCACACGCGCCGCCGCTTCGGCGACGACGGTGCCAAACAACTCGGCCACATGGCGGGGGCCGGGTGGGGCCGCGTCCCAGCCTTGCAGTGTGGCGTTCCAGCCATCGGGCCTGGTGTTGGTGCATACCAGTTGCGGTGTGCTGGTGCCGGTGTTCGGTGGCTCGCCGATGTGGACTTCGACCTGTGTGCCGATGCGTGTACTCAGCAGCGCCGCGGCCTGCTCGCCCAGTGCCTGAGAGGTTTCTGCAGATTGCAATGCGGCGCGCCAGGCGCCCAAGTCGCTTATGGTCACCTCGCCACCGGGGTAGACCAGGCGTTCTGCAAAGCGCCGTACCGGGCCATTGAGCGCCAGCACGCTGGCCGCTACCGCCAGCCCGCCCAGCCAGCGTGATTCAAACGGCAGCAAGAGAGGCGTCACCACCACCACGACGGCACCCAGGGCCAGCAGCAGCGCCCAGACCAGCGCGCGGCGCGCCCAGGCATTGGCCACAAACACGCCATAGCGCAGGATGCCGTAGACCAGGATCAGCGAATACAGCGGCAGGCCCAAGAGTGGGAAGGGGTAGATGGGCAGGTCCATCACCGCAATGCCATAGCCCGTTAGGCAGACCATGCCCCACAGGCAGGACGCGGTGACGGCCGCCACCTGCCGAAACTTTTGCCGGTCCTGCGCACGGTGTGCTCGCATCAGCGCCGTCAGCAGTACGGTCACGCCGCCGATGCCCAGGATGATCCAGGCGATGCTGGCGGTCCAGCCTATGGTGCCGGCAATGGCGATCCAGCCCACGTCGCGGTGCTGCACGATGTGGCCCGGGTTCAGGGCCATGGCGGCCAGGCTGGACCCGGCCCCCAGCACATAGGCGGCCGGCAGGCCCCAGCGGCCAATATCCACACGGCAGAACACTGTGCAGAAGTGGAAGAACAGCACCGATGTGAACGGCGCGGTGGACAGCAACAGCATCATGGCCTGCTCGGTCTGTGGCCCAAACCAGTTGGGCAGCTCGTTGCCCAGCATCCACAGCGAAATGCCAAACAGGAAGGCCGCCAGCAGCCGCGCACCGGCCACGCGGTCGGCCCAGGCCAATAACACGGCGGCCAGCGCCAGGGTCTCCAGCAGGGCAAAGCCCAGGACGGCGTGGATCAGCATGGACGGACGCAGCGGCGGAGCGTGGGGGCGAGGTGAGGCATGGCGTGAGACCTGTTCCTGGAGTTGACGATGGGGCCGGCTGCGACTGTAAACCAAGTATGCAGCCTGGGAGGCAATTTTCAATGAAATCAAGGACTTGCGGGTGCTGAAGGGGCTGGCCCGGTTCTCGCAATACAGCTTGCATCCGCAACGTTCACGAGTCCTCAACCATGCCGTCTGCCCTTGTCCCTAGCCGCCTGTTCCGCGCCTTCACCCCAGCACCCGCCCGCCCCGCACTGGACTTGCCCACCCTGGTCGGCGCAGCCGGCTGGGCCCGCCTGCCCGCCACCGTGCAACACCGCTTTGGCGTGGCCCATGCGGATGCGACCTACGAAGGCCACATGGACCTGCGCTGCTCGTTCGTTGGCCACCTGTACGCTGCATGCGCCCGCCTACTGGGCGGCCCGCTGACCCACCTGAATACCAACGCCGTGCCAACCACGGTGCGCGTCAGCGACAACGGCCAAGGCGGTGTCGTCTGGGAGCGCCGCTTCCACACCGGCGCGGCAGGCCAGGACCGTACCGTGTGCTCGACTAAGGAGGTTGGTGCCGATGGCGGCCTGCTGGAACGCACCGTCGGTGGCCTGAGCATGTCGCTGGACGTGTTTGAAGAAGCCGGTGCGTTGGTCTTCCAAAGCAGCAGCTTCTGGTTGGTCTGGGGCCGCCTGCGCCTGCCAGTGCCTGCGCTGCTGACCCCCGGTGTGTGCCGCGTCGTCCACACCGATCTTGGCGCTGGCCTGTTCCGCTTCACGCTGTCCATGGTGCACCCGCTGTGGGGCGAAACCTTCCACCAAACCGGCGTGTTTGCCGACCCCACCGTCTGATCCTGTTTTGATTTTTCTGAGAGCGAGGCCACCACCATGAACACCATCTTTTTTCTGCTGTCCGTCCAGGCCGTCATGGGCGCCTTTGACAACCTGTGGCACCACGAGCTGGAGGCCAAGCTGCCGCAGCGCATATCGGCCCGCTACGAACTGGCGCTGCATGCCGCGCGCGAGGCCATTTATGGCATCGTCTTCATCGGCCTGGCTTGGTTTGAATGGCGTGGCGCCTTTGCCATCGTGCTGGCCGCGATGCTGTTGACCGAAGTGGGCATCACCTTGGCGGATTTTCTGGAGGAGGACCGCACGCGCAAACTGCCCGCCTTTGAACGTCTGCTCCACACGGTGCTGACCATCAGCTACGGCCTGTTCCTGGGTGTCTTCGCCCCGGTGCTGTGGGGCTGGGCGCAACAAGATACCGCCATGGTTCTGACGCCGCACGGCTGGATCTCGTGGCTGTGCACGATCTACGGTGTAGGCGTGCTGGCCTGGAGCGTGCGCAATGTGCTGGCCGTGCGGCAGCTGAACCGTATCGCGCAACAGCTGCCTCCCGCGCTGCCCTTGGCCCATGGCCACCGCATCGCCCCCGCGGTGCTGGTGACCGGTGCCACCGGTTTTGTCGGCAGCGCGTTGGTGGCCGATCTGTTGCGCGACGGCCAGCGCGTCATCGTGTTGTCACGTGACCTGCTGCAGGCTCGCGCCACATTCGGGCCGGGCGTGTGGGTGGTCGATCGCCTGGATGCGATTCCCAGCGAAACCCGCATCGACGCTGTCGTCAACCTAGCCGGCGCACGCGTGCTGGGCATGCCGTGGACGGCCGCGCGCCGGCGCACTTTGCTGGACAGCCGCGTGGGCGTTACGGCCGCCGTGGTCGACCTGATGCGCCGCCTGCAGCAACCTCCCCGTGTGCTGGTCAGCGCGTCGGCCGTCGGTTTCTACGGCGCGTCACCCAACGCCTCCTTCGAACCGCTGGACGAAAGTGCCGGCCCGCGTCCTGGCGAGTTCCAGTCCGATCTGTGCGCCGCCATTGAACACGAGGCCCGCCGTGCCGAGGGCCTGGGTGTGCGCGTGGTGCGTATGCGTTTTGGCGTGGTGCTGGGCCGGGGCGACGGTGCCTACCCCATGCTGGCCTTCAGTGCCCGTCTGGGTCTGGGTGCGGTGCTGGGCAGTGGCCGCCAGGCTGCGCCGTGGATACACATTGATGATGCGGTCGGCTTGGTGCGCTTCGCGTTGGCACAAGACAGCCTGCGCGGGGCCGTCAACGCCGTCGCACCGCACACCCTGCCGCAGGCGCGATTTGCGAAGGCTCTGGCCGCGTCCTTTGGCCGCCGGGTGTGGATACGTGTGCCCGATGCGCCTATGCGTGCGCTCCTGGGTGAGATGTCTACGCTGCTGCTAGATGGGCAGAACGCCAGGCCGCGGGCGGCTGTGGCGGCGGGGTATCGGTTTGTATATCCCCAGTTGCAGGGCGCGCTGGGGGCCTTGGCCCGCCACCATTCGCAGCGCGTGGCTAGCGGGTCGCCACGATCAGAGCTGGGTGGCGCGAACGGCCAGGCGGGCTCACGGTAGTGCAGGCTTCCAGGCCTTGCCTGACAACCAGTTCAGAACTTCTTTGCCGACTGCCTTTTCATTTCCTGCAAACCAATGGCCGCCGCCCGGGCCACACAGCGGGCCGCCGTCAACCGTGGTGCCACCACGGACGGTGATCATCGGCAGGCGTTTGGACACATCGGCCGTCGCAGCCATCGGTGCGATCGGGCAGGCGTCATCGGCATGGTGGACGAGGAGGATGGGAACCTTCAGCGCAGGCAAATCGATCTTTGAAAGACCCGGTCCGCCGGACGATACGTGTTCGCTGGCCTGACCGGGTTGGTACAGTCCTGACAGCAGCACGATGGCGCTGATCTGGTCGGAAATCTTGGCTGCGATGTGGCCCACCGAGACCGTACCCCGGCTGTGGCCCATCAGCACAAGCCGGGCTTTGGGAAAGCGGGTCTGGAGTTCACGCACAACGGCTTGCATGTCGGTGGCATGTTGGGCAGACATGCGGAAGTCTTGCGTCATGTCTTCCTGGTCAGACGGCGCGTCTACCACCGCCACGGCAAACTGCCCTTGCAGAAGCGCGTCTCGTTGGCGCGAGAAGAGGTGCGGTCTTTGGGCTTGCGCGTGCCCATCCTTCAGCGTCAGTCCTATGTTTCCCGGGCCGCCGGGGATGAGCAGGATGACGGTCTCCGGGCTGGGGCCATGCGGCTCCCACAGCAACACCGATTGGCTTACGCCGGGTCGCGTCTTGAGTGTGATGTGCTCGTCGGCACTGGCGGTGGACGCAAACCACAACAGCGAGGCTGCCATGGCCAAGCCCATTCGCAGTGGGCGAGAGAGGAACGGCGATCTACCAGAGAGAAGTTTCATGGGGATTCAAGTCGAGCCTGTAGGGCGTTGGAAATTTCACCCGACATCGCGGCGGGCTTCAATTGATTCTAGGGGTCGAAGAGCCAAAACCTGCGAAAATCCCTCCATGAATGCGCTCAACACCACCGAATACGCCCACGGCTTGGGCTCTCAGGCAAAAGTAGCATCAGCCCTCATGGCGCGTGCGCAAGCAGCTACTAAAAACATAGCACTTCGCAAATTGGCCGCTTTGCTGCGGGAGAACACCGCCGCGCTGCAGGTGGACAACGCCAAGGATATTGAACGGGCCATCGCCAACGGCCTCTCGGCCCCCATGGTGGACCGGCTCAAGCTGACGCCCAAGGTGCTGGAGACCTGCGCCCAGGGTTGCGAGCAGTTGGCGTCCATGGCCGATGTGATCGGTGAAATCATCGGCATGAAGCAGCAGCCCAGCGGCATCCGCGTGGGCCAGATGCGCGTGCCGATTGGCGTGTTCGGCATGATTTTCGAGAGCCGCCCGAATGTGACCATCGAGGCCGCCAGCCTGTCCATCAAGAGTGGCAACGCCTGCATCCTGCGCGGCGGCTCCGAGGCGATCGAATCCAACAAGGCGTTGGCCAAGCTGGTGCAGCAGGCGCTGGTGGAAAGCGGTTTGCCGGCCGACGCCGTGCAACTGGTGCAGACCACGGACCGCGAGGTCGTGGGCCAGTTGATTGCCATGCCGCAGTATGTGGACGTCATCATCCCGCGTGGCGGCAAGGGCCTGATCGAGCGCATCAGCCGTGACGCCAAGGTGCCGGTCATCAAGCACCTGGACGGCAATTGCCATGTGTATGTGGACGATCCGTGTGACATAGCCATGGCAGTCAAGGTGGTGGACAACGCCAAGACCAACAAGTACAGCCCCTGCAATGCGGCCGAGGGCCTGCTGGTGGCTGCGGGTGTCGCGGAAAAGTTCTTGCCACTGATTGGCAAAGTCTTTGCGGATAAGGGTGTAGAGATGCGCTGTGATCCACGCACCTATGGCATCCTGAGTAGCTACGGTGGCATTAACTCCGAGGGAAACCTGGTTGAGGCCACCGAATCCGACTGGTCCGAAGAGTACCTGGCCCCCATCATCAGCATCAAGATTGTGGACGGCTTGGACGAGGCCATCGCCCACATCAACCAGTACAGCAGCCACCATACCGACGCCATCCTGACCACCAACCACCTGCACGCCCAGCGTTTCTTGCGTGAGGTGGATTCGGCCAGCGTCATGGTCAACACCAGCACGCGCTTTGCCGATGGTTTCGAGTTTGGTTTGGGGGCCGAAATCGGCATCAGCACCGACAAATTCCATGCCCGCGGCCCGGTGGGTATTGAAGGCCTGACCTCGCTGAAGTACGTGGTCTTGGGCGACGGCGAAGTGCGGTCATGAAATCCTGGCGCATCGCCTTGGCAGCCGCCTGTGCGGCACTGCTGAGTGCATGCGCCGGTCTGCCGAATCACCCGGATCTGCCGCCCACCACGGCCATTGCCGTGGCCGAGGCCGCGCAAACGCCGCTGGGCGTGATCGCCCAGGCGTCGTTGCCGCCCGACGGGCCTGCGTCCGATTCGGGCTTCCATCTGTTGCCCGTAGGGCCTTCG
Source organism: Rhodoferax sp. GW821-FHT07G04 (assembly GCF_059418585.1). Lineage (NCBI taxonomy): Bacteria > Pseudomonadati > Pseudomonadota > Betaproteobacteria > Burkholderiales > Comamonadaceae > Rhodoferax > Rhodoferax sp. GW821-FHT07G04. The sequence continues at coordinate 1,875,286 of NZ_JBWKQD010000001.1, read as the reverse complement.
GCATTGGACGCGCGCCTGGCCTTGCTGGAGCGGGCCGAGAAGACCATCGATGCCCAGTACTACTTGGTGCAAAAAGACGGCGCCGGCCTGGCCTTTTTGCATGCACTGCGTGCGGCGGCCCAGCGCGGTGTGCGGGTGCGTTTGCTGGTCGATGACCTGTTCACTGTCGAATCCGACATCGTGCTGCGGGCCATGGCCAGCCTGCCCAATGTCGACGTGCGGCTGTTCAACCCCTTTGTGAACGGACGCTTCAGCAACCTGGGCCGCTTCCTGGGTGCCGTGGGGGACCTGGACCGCGTCAACCACCGCATGCACAACAAGCTGCTGGTCGTGGACAACGCGCTGGCCATCTCGGGCGGGCGCAATATTGCCGACGAGTACTTCAACCACAATGCCGATAGCAACTTCATCGACATGGACGTGCTCAGTGCCGGGCAAGTGGTGCCGCAGCTCTCCAAGGCCTTTGATCTGTACTGGAACAGTGCCCAGGTCTTTCCGCTGGAGAGCATTGCCGGTCCGGCTACGCCTGAAGCCGTGGCCGGTGGAATGGCTCTGCTGGACAGCAAGTTTGCGCTGCAGCGCGCCGATTTGGTGGGGCACTATGGAGATTTTGGTGCCATGCTGGAACCGGCCCTGGCGCACGGCAAGTTGCCCCTGGTGGCGGGCCACGCCCGTGTGCTGGCCGACCAGCCGGACAAGGTGTACAAGCACATCGCGTCGGTAGCCGACCTGTTGGACACCGTCAACAAGGGCGTGCTGGAGGTGCTGGAGTCGGCCCAGCACGAGGTCATCATGCTGTCGCCCTACTTCGTGCCGCAGCGGCACCACCTGGACAATATGCGCAAGAGGATCGAGGCGCACGTGCGGGTGGTCGTCATCACCAACTCCATAGGCTCAACCGACGAACCCCTGGTCTATGCCGCCTATGCCAAGCGGCGCAAGGCCATGCTGCAAAGCGGGGTGGAACTGTACGAGATCAACCCGGACGACCCGGTCAAATTCAAGACCCTTGGCGACTTTCGCTCGGCCAGGGGGGGCTTGCACGCCAAGGTCGCCTTGATGGACCAGCAGCGGGTGTTCATCGGTTCGATGAACCTGGATGCACGTTCGGCAGTGGCCAATACCGAGCTGGGCATGATCATCGACAGCCCCGAGTTGACCAACGACATCCGGCGCATGATCCGTGAGGCCAATGTGTCCTACCGCCTGCGGCTGGGGCCGACCGGCGAGATCGAATGGGTGGAATTGGACAACGGGCGCGAGATTGTGCACACCACGGAGCCCAATTTGGGTTTCTGGGCGCGACTCAAACTTTTTTTCTTATCACCTTTGGTATCCGAACGTTTGTTGTAGGCTCTTGAATAGGGAAAACCCGCCCATAAATCCTAGAATCTCTTCTGTTGCCACCGCCCCCATTTCATAAAGGCCCGCATGGTTCCCCATCTCGTTACCGCTTTGACCGGCCCTATCAATGAACTGGAGCAACGCATTCTGGATTCCATGCCAGCCATCGAGCGCTGGTTCCGCCTGGAGTGGATGGAGCACACGCCCCCCTTCTATACCTCGGTCGATGTGCGCAATGCCGGTTTCAAACTGGCGCCGGTAGATACCAACCTTTTCCCCAATGGCTGGAACATCCTGACCCAGCCCATGCTGCCGCTGGCCGTGCAGGCCGCTCAGGCCGCCATCGAGAAGATCTGCCCCGAGGCACGCAACCTGCTGGTCGTGTCCGAGAATCACACCGACAACATCTTCTACCTGACCAACCTGGCGCAGTTGCGCCGCGTGTTCCAGATGGCCGGGCTCAATGTACGTGTGGGTTCCATCAGCCCGGATGTGAAAAAGCCGCTGACCATCGACCTGCCGCATGGCGAAAGCATCACGCTGGAGCCCGTGGTGCGCAACAAGGGGCGCATGGGCGTCAAAGATTTTGACCCCTGCACCATCCTGCTGAACAATGATCTGCGCGCCGGGGTGCCCGGCATCCTGGAAGACCTGCACCAGCAATACCTGTTGCCCCCGCTGCATGCCGGCTGGAGCAACCGGCGCAAGAGCGCCCATGCCAAGGCTTTTGAAGAAGTCTCCAAACGCTTTGGCAAACTGATCGGCGTGGACCACTGGTTGATCAACCCCATGTTTGACCGATGTGCCCAGGTCGACTTCTCCAGCGAGGTCGGTGTGCAGGAGCTGACCGCCAAGACCGAGGCCTTGCTGTCGCGCATCCGCAAGAAACACAAGGAATACGGGATCAAGGAAAAACCCTTTGTCGTGCTCAAGCCCGACAACGGCGACCCGCGCATGGCCATCCTGACGGTGCGCGACACCAAGGACCTGGAAGCCCTGCGCAGCCAGGCCCTGTGCCAAGCCCTGCCCAAGGGCGCCACCCCGCCCGTGTTTGACGTGCTGCTGCAAGAAGGCGTGCTGACCTGTGAGCGGGTCAACACCTCGGTGGCTGAACCGGTGGTCTACATGATGGATCGCTACGTGGTAGGCGGCTTTTACCGCGTGCACCCGCAGCGCAAGGCCGACGAGAACCTTAACGCACCGGGCTCCAGCTTTGTGCCACTGGCTTTTGCCGAGAGTACGCACTTACCCCAACCGGGTATCAAGCCGGGTGCCAGCGCGCCCAACCGCTTCTATATGTATGGCGTCATCGGACGCCTGGCCATGCTGGCCGCCAGCTACGAGATGGAAGCCACCGACCCGCAGGCCGAGCATTACGACTGATCGCGCGTTAGCGCCAGCCCCTCAGTTGCTGCGCTGCAACATGTTTGCAATTTCGTTTGAAATGATTCCATAGGGACTTGCAAGCCAAGGCGGCTGGCGCAAAATGGCGGTCCCCAATGGAATGGAACCCGCGCCAAACAGAAGCCGGGTGAATGTGTGTCGTCAGCATCCAAATCGTCTCTCGCGGCGCTTACCCTCGGCGCCATTGGCGTTGTATACGGTGATATCGGAACCAGTGTTCTGTATGCAGTCAAAGAGGTTTTTGGCTCCGGCCATGTTCCCTTCACCCCGGCGAATGTGCACGGCATCCTGTCCATCTTTTTCTGGACGCTGACGGTCATTGTTTCCATCAAATACGTGGCCCTGGTGCTGCGAGCCGACAACCACGGCGAGGGCGGTTTGGTGGCCATGCTGGCCCTGGCGTCCCAATCGGTCAAAGATAAGCCCCAACTGCGCCGCGTGCTGCTGCTGGTCGGCATTTTCGGCACCTGCTTGTTTTACGGTGACGGCGTCATCACGCCGGCCATCTCGGTGTTGTCGGCAGTGGAAGGCATGGAGGTCATCTCGCCGGCCCTGCACCGCTTCATCATCCCCATCACGCTGGTCATTCTGCTGTGTCTGTTCATGGTGCAAAAAAGCGGTACCAGCGGCATTGGCAAGTTGTTTGGCCCTATCACGCTGGTGTGGTTCGCCTGCATTGCCGTGCTGGGCCTGGTGCAGATTGCCGACCGGCCCAGCATCCTGCTGGCCATCAGCCCGCTCTATGCGCTGGAGTTCATCTGGAACCAGCCTGGCACTACTTTCATCATCCTGGGTGCCGTGGTGCTGTGCGTGACCGGCGGTGAGGCGCTGTATGCCGACATGGGGCACTTTGGCAAACGGCCTATTCGCCTAGCCTGGTTTGCCGTCGTCATGCCGTGCTTGACGCTGAACTACTTTGGCCAGGGCGCACTGCTGTTGCAGCACCCGGAAGCCGTGAAGAATCCTTTCTTCCTGATGGCGCCGGACTGGGCGCTGGTGCCCTTGGTGTGCCTGGCCACGATGGCCACCGTGATCGCCTCGCAGGCGCTGATCTCTGGTGCGTTTTCGGTGACCAAGCAGGTCATACAGCTGGGCTATCTGCCGCGCTTGCAGGTCATGCACACCAGCGTCAAGGACACGGGCCAAATCTACCTGCCCTTTGTGAACTGGGGCTTGTTCGTGGCCATCGTGTTGGCGGTGGTGCTGTTCCGTTCGTCCAGCAATCTGGCTGCAGCCTACGGTATTGCCGTCTGCACCGACATGCTGATCACCACGGTGCTGACCTTCTTCGTTATCCGCTATGGCTGGGGCTACCCCCTGGCACTGTGCATTGCGGCTACCGGTTTCTTCTTCGTCGTGGACTTTGCGTTCTGGGCTTCCAATCTGCTCAAGCTGCTGGACGGTGGCTGGTTCCCGCTGCTGATTGGCGGAGCCATCTTCACGCTGATGCTGACCTGGAAGGATGGCCGGCGTCTGCTCAATGAAAAGCTGCGCGCCGATGCCATCGATCTGTCCAGCTTTCTGGAGGCGGTGTTTGTCAGCCCGCCCGCGCGCGTGGAAGGCACTGCGGTATTCCTGACGGCCGACGTGGGCACCGTGCCGAACGCGCTGCTGCACAACCTCAAGCACAACAAGGTGCTGCACGCCAACAACCTGTTCGTCACGGTGCGCAACCACGAGGTGCCATGGATTGGCTTGAGCAAGCGGCTGGAGATTGATTCGCTGGGACACGACTGCTGGCAGGTGGTCATCCACTACGGCTTCAAGAACGACCCCGACGTACCCAAGGCCCTGCAGCAGATCAAGGGCCGTGGCTGTGAGATGAACAGCATGACGACCAGCTACTTCCTGTCGCGCGACACCGTGGTGCCTACCATCGGCAAGGGCATGGCGCAGTGGCGCGAGAAGCTGTTTGCGCAGATGCACCACAACGCCAGCGGCGCCGCGGACTTCTTGAATTTGCCGAATAACGCGGTCGTGGAGCTGGGTTCTAAAATCGAAATCTGAGACCTTGTGGGACAGACCGGAGCAACGCGACGCTCTGTCCCCAACCGCTTAGATTGTCATGACCGAACTTCCCGCCCTGCAAACCCCGCGCTGCCATCTGGCGCTACTGCAACCCGACCACACCGACCTGCTACTGGCCTACCGCCAGCGCAACGTTGCCCACCTGAGCCCGTGGGAACCCACACCCAACCCGGCTGATGGCACGCTGGCCGATGCCTGCCAGCGCGCAACCGCCCGGTCTGCACAGGCCTTTGCCGATGGCTTGGCCGTGCATTTCATCGCCACCGATCCGCAATCCGGAGACATGCTGGCGGCCTGCAACTTCACCAACGTTGTGCGCGGCATCTTCCAGGCCTGCCATCTGGGCTACTCGGTGGACCACGCCTGGCAGGGCAAGGGGCTGGCGCAAGAGGTGGTGCGGGCCGGCATTGCCTATATGTTTGACACCCAGGGCCTGCACCGCGTCATGGCCAACCACATGCCGGCGAATGTGCGCAGCGAGAAGCTGCTGCGCACATTGAGCTTCGAGCGCGAGGGCTATGCCAAGGCCTATCTGAAAATCGCCGGGCGTTGGGAGGACCACGTGCTCAACGCGCTGGTGAACCCCCAACAACCGGCCTGATGCGCTAGGGCGGCGTATCTTCGGCCGCCAAACGGCGCTCTTCCAGAACGCGAAGCCCCCATGCGTGGGCCCACTCCGTCAATGGCATCAGGGATTGGCACAGCGTCTTGCCGTCCACGGTCAGGCGGTAGCCGCCGTCCGCGTGCTCCACCAAGCCAAGCTCCCGCAACTCGCCCAAGCGCATATTGAGCAGGCGCGTGTTGGTCTCGCAGGCTTCCTGCAAGGCGCGGAACGTCAGCGCGTCGGACCGCAGCTCCCACAGAATCCGCAGTGTGGTTCTGCGCCCGAGCAGGTCCAGCACGACCATCAGCGGCCGGCCGGTCTTGGAGCCGCGGACGGGCTGTCCGATTTTTGCAGTTGTCACGTGTGTGCTTTACTTTATACAGCGCCGTCTTTAGGCTGTGGTTCAGGTCCAGGGCATTGCGCGGCGGTGCATTGGGCCGCACTCCAACCCCATTTCAGAGAGGAATGATATGACTGCACGCATGGCCCCCGCCCAACCGCCATTGGACGCCGAAATCGCAGAGCGCATCGACCAGGTCATGAAGGGGCGGCCACCGCTGCGCCTGTTCACCACGCTGGCGCGTGATCCCCGCCTGTTCAACAAATTCTTTGCCGGCAGTCTCTTGGACCGCGGCAACCTGAGCCTGCGCCAGCGGGAGATCGTCATCGACCGAACCACAGCACGCTGCCGGTCGGAGTACGAATGGGGCGTCCACATCGCCGGGTTTGCGCAGCATGTCGGGCTGACCGCCGAGCAAGTCCGCTCCACGGTGCTGGGCTCCGCGGATGACGCCTGCTGGTCCGATGAAGACAGGCTGCTGATACGGCTGTGCGACGCGCTGCACGACCAGTGCGACGTGGACGATGCGCTGTGGAGCAGCCTGCAGGCCGTTTTTTCGGAAAACGCGCTGATCGAACTCTTGATGCTGGCCGGCTTCTACCGCACCGTCAGCTACCTGACCAATGCCCTGCGCATGCCGCCTGAAGACATGGGGGTGCGCTTCCCAACCCGCTGACGCGTAGGTCTTAAGGGCCGCTGTCACAATGGCCCGCATGCAATTTTTCAAAGACTTGAGCCTCTCTGCATTCACGGCCGGTTTCGTGGCCGTGCTGGTGGGTTTCACCAGTTCGGTGGCCATCGTGTTCCAGGCCGCGCAGGCTTTCCATGCCACGCCCGAGATGACGGCCTCTTGGATGTGGGCGCTGGGTATTGGCATGGGGCTGTGCTCTTTGGTGCCCTCGCTGTGGTTGAAGAAACCCATCATGGTGGCTTGGAGCACGCCGGGTGCGGCGGTGCTGGCCAGCGCGGGTGTCTTGGGCGGCTTCTCCATGGCCGAGGCGGTTGGCGCCTTCATGTTGAGTGCCGTGTTGATCACATTGGCCGGCGCGACGGGTTTGTTTGAGCGCGTCATGAACCGCATCCCGCTGGCGCTGGCCTCGGCGCTGCTGGCCGGTGTGCTGGCGCGCTTTGGCCTGTCGGGCTTTACCGCGGCCCAGACGGCCCTGCCCTTGGTCGTGGTCATGCTGCTGGCCTACTTGGTCGGCAAGCGCTTCTGGCCGCGCTATGCGGTGCCGGCTACCTTGCTGGTTGCTATTATTTTCGTAGCTACTCATGCAGGTTTCACGAGGGCTGACATCGTATTTGGCTTGACCCCTCCGGTCTGGGTGACGCCCAGCTTCAGCTTTGCGGCCTTTGTCAGCCTGGCGCTGCCGCTGTTCATCGTGACCATGGCTTCGCAGAATCTGCCGGGCGTGGCTGCCATACAAGCCAGCGGCTTTGGTGACCAGCGCGCCACGGGCGGCGATGCCGGCATTCCCATCTCCAAGGTCGTCACGCTGACCGGCCTGGCCACGTTCGTACTGGCGCCCTTTGGCGCCTTTGCGCTGAATCTGAGCGCCATCACCGCCGCCATCTGCATGGGTCCCGAAGCCCATGCTGAGCCACAGCGGCGCTACACGGCTGCTGTGTCCTGCGGGGCTATCTATGTGGTCATTGGCTTGTTTGGCGCGGCCATCACCGGCGTGCTGACAGCCTTTCCCAAAGAGTTGGTCGCCGCCATTGCCGGGTTGGCGTTGTTGGGCACGATAGGCGGGGCGCTGGCCTCGGCGCTGCGTGAAGAGACACACCGTGAGGCGGCCATCATCACCTTCCTGGTCACGCTCAGCGGCGTGGTGGTGGCAGGCGTGGGCTCGGCCTTCTGGGGCGTGGTGGCGGGTGCGCTGGCCCTGCTGGTGCAGCACGCCGGGCGCCGCAGCCTATCACCTTAGCAACAAACCCCGGGTGCTAGGCTGCTACGGCGTGTTTGTCCCCACCCAACACGGGTTGGTGCGCTGGCGGTAGAGTCAGGGAGTTTTCATTTTTCTTCACCCACTGGCCGGTAGCACCTTATGGAAATCCTTTTTGTCAGCGATCCCCTGGAGTCTTTCAAGATCTACAAAGACACCACGTTCTCGATGATGCGCGAGGCCCAGCGCCGCGGCCACCGCATCCTGGCCTGCGAACCGCAGCAGTTGCGATGGGAGCGTGGCGGCGTAGTGCAAGCCCAGGTGCGCGCCATCACGCTGACCGGCGACAAGACGGCGTGGTTCACGGAGACGGCCTCATCCGTGCGGGCCATCAAAGACTTTGGCGCCGTGGTCATGCGCAAGGACCCGCCCTTTGACAGCGAGTTCTTCTACGCCACCCACCTGCTGGAGCAGGCCGAACGCGAGGGGGCCAAGGTCTTCAACAAACCCCGCGCGCTGCGTGACCACCCCGAGAAGCTGGCGATTCTGGAGTTCCCGCAGTTCATAGGCCCCACGCTGGTGACGCGCGAGGCAGATGCCATCAAACGCTTCCACGCCGAACACAAGGACATCATCCTGAAACCGCTGGACGGCATGGGTGGCATGGGCATCTTCCGCGTGAAGGAAGACGGGCTCAACCTGGGCGGCATCATCGAGACCCTGAACAAGGATGGCGCCGAGACCGTGATGGTGCAGAAGTTCCTGCCTGCCATCAGCGAGGGTGACAAGCGCGTACTGGTCATAGGCGGCAAGCCCGTGCCCTTCTGTCTGGCGCGCATCCCCCAGGGCAGCGAGGTACGCGGCAACCTGGCTGTGGGCGGCAAGGGCGTGGCCCAGCCACTGAGCGATTCCGACCGCGCCATCGCCGAGGCTCTGGGACCGATACTGGCTGCGCGTGGCCTGCTGCTGGTGGGCCTGGATGTGATTGGAGACAGCCTGACCGAGATCAATGTGACCAGCCCAACCTGTTTTCAGGAAATCACCGACCAGACCGGTTTTGATGTGGCGGCAATGTTTGTGGATGCGTTGGAGGCGGCTGTCTAGGCTTGCGCCGTCGGCATAATCGTTCCTGTCATGGGTTGAGGCATAGGGAATGGAATGAGCACTGGGTACAGGATCGCCATCTGTGGCGTGCAGAGTGGTTACGCCGAGGAACAAGTGGCTACTGCGCTGTCACCGCAACTCAAGCACCCCGCTGAAGAACTCGTACCCGTGCTGCGTGCGCGCAAGCGGATCTCCGTCAACATAAAGGGGCTTGACTTGCGGGGCGCGCGCGCCATGAAAGAGCGGTTCGACAAGACAGGCTGCGCGTGCACGCTGGAGTCGACCGAGCCCATGCCGCCGAAGGCCCAGCCATTGCCTGGCAACTTTGAGGGGCTCGCTACACGCCCGTTCGTGAACCGCACCGTCGAACTGGTGTTGCAGGCGCCGGTGGATTGGCGCGACGGGAGTGACGAAGGCCTTTTCAAAGTCCACCATACGGGTACCAAGACGTATGTCACGTCCAGCCTGAACCGCACACCGGGGCTTGACCTGCAAGTCCATGCCGAGATACGGTTTGGTGTCGTGCCGGACAAGATGTCCTACCTGAAGGCCTACCGCGAACCCTATACCCTGGAGACCACTGCCGGTCTTGCCATTGTTGGGGAGTTTCGCGGCACGGTGCCGGGCGATGCGGAGCCGACGCACCAACTCATCCTGTGCCTGCGGCCAGAGGCCGGGTTTGTGTCGTTCAGCATCACATCCACGGTAGATGATTTTGAGCAACACCAGGCGCTGTACCAGTGGTTGTTGCGCACGCAATTGCGGCTGTTGGGGGCTGGAGAGGAAGACCCGGCGGGCCAACAGCACCCGGCGGCGCAGTTTGACGTCGGCGTCAAGTTCGCCAGAGCCGACAAACATGCTGAAGCGGTGGCCTGGTTCCGTCGGGCCGCGGAGCAGGGCTACGCCGAGGCCCAATACGCGCTGGGGTTTTGCTACGTGCGTGGCGAAGGTGTCGCGCAAGATGCCCACCAGGCCTTTATATGGTGGCTGAAGGCGGCCGAGGGTGGGAACCGCTCTGCACAGTACAACGTGGCCTCCATGTATGCGCGCGGCGATGGGGTTGCGGAGGATGACGCGCAGTCTTTTTACTGGTATCTGAAAGTGGCCGAACAAGGGGACGCTGATGCGCAGTACGCTGTGGCCCTGCGCTACTGCCAGGGCGTCGGGGTAGAGGAGAGTGCTCGCTTGGCCGCGCACTGGGCACTCCAGGCCACAGAGCAGGGACACGGCGGTGCACAGTGTTATATGGGACTCGTGTATGAGCGTGGCGATGGCGTTGCGCAAAACGCAGAGGTCGCCATCGGGTGGTACCGCAAAGCAGCAGCACAGGGGAACGCCATGGCCCAGGAGCGGCTTCAGGCTCTGAGCGCTGCTCGAAACTAGGCCAGAACCGAGCCGTCCACAAACACCTTGAACTCCCCCGGCTGCATGGCCACCCAGTTTTCGTTGGTGGTTAGTGGCTCCGTCACAACGATGACCAGCCGGTCCTCAGGGCTGTTGAGTTCGGCCAAGTCGACCTTCACGTCTTCGTCCTTGAGCTGCACATGGGTGAATGGATGCTGGCGCAGCACATAGTGCAGCTTGGTACTGGCGTGCGTCCACAGCGCCTGGCCGTTGCTCAGCAGGAAGTTGAAGGTGCCATGTTTGGCGATGCGGGGCACCAACTCGCGCAACGTGTGGGTCAGTTCTTCGACACTGGGCACGCCGAAGTGCGACTTGTTGAGCTCTTGCAGCAGCCAGCAGAAAGCCAGCTCGCTGTCGGTATCGCCCACGGGTTTGAAGGCGCCGTGCAACGGAGGATGAAAGTCCTTGAGGTCGCCGTTATGGGCAAACACCCAATAGCGGCCCCACAGCTCGCGCACAAAGGGGTGGCAGTTTTCCAGCCGCACCTCGCCCACCGTGGCCTTGCGCACATGGGCTACCACGTTGTGGCTTTTGATCGGGTAGGTGCGCAGCATCTGCGCTATGGGGGATGTGGCGGCGCTTTCCTTGTCGACAAAATAGCGCGCCGCCTTGCCGGGCTTTTGGCCATCGCTTTCAAAAAAAGCGATGCCCCAGCCGTCGGAGTGGTGGTCGGTGCAGCCACCGCGCTGCGAAAACCCGGTAAAGCTCAAGGTCAGGCTGGCGGGCAGCAGACTGTTCATTCCAAGGAGTTGGCACATATAAACAGTTTACTCGGCTGCCCTGGGCCTATTCGCAAAGTATTTGTGAAGTTTGGTGCGCTGGCGTAAGGCAATCGGCAGGTGACAGCCCGGCGCGCCCTGGTGGACAATGCTCGTTTGGAGGTGCTGGTATGGCGCAGTTAGTGAACCCTGAGACGGACTTCGAGCTGATGTTTGAATCGGCCCCCATTTCCCTGTGGCTGGAAAACTACAGCGCGCTCAAGGTCTTGTTTGATGGCTGGCGCGCCCAAGGCGTCACCGATCTGGTGGCCCATGTGGCGCAAACCCCGACGCTGTTGCAACAGTGCGCGGCCTGTCTCAAGGTGCTCAAGGTCAACCGGCAGACGCTCACCGTGTTTGCGGCCAGCAGCCAGGCCGAGCTGATGGCGCGGCTATCCGAAGTCTTTCGCGACGATACCCTCGGCCAGATGCTGACCGAGATGAATTTTCTGTGGAACGGCACGCTGGAGTTTTCCAACCAGACGGTGAACTACGCGCTGGATGGCCGGCGCATTGACGTGCGCATCCATGTGCGGGTGCTGCACGGCTATGAGCACAGCTGGGAGCGCGTCATGGTGTCGCTGGAGGACACGACGCAGGCCACGCAGGCCCAGCAGAAGCTGGCCTTCAGCGAACAGTACGCCCGCGACCTGTTTGACTATTCGCCCGTGTCGTTGTGGGTGGAGGACTTCAGCGGGGTCAAGCGCCTGCTGGACGAGGTGCGCGCCCAGGGCATACGCGACTTTCGCGTTTTCATCAGCGTGCACCCGGAGTTTGTGGGCCAATGCGCCGAAGAGATCCGTGTCATCAACGTCAACCGCCAGACGCTGACCATGTTCGCGGCCCAAAGCCAGGAAGAGTTGCTGAGCAAGCTGAGCCTTGTGTTCCGGGACGAAATGCACGACTCGTTTGCCGAGCAATTGATCGACCTGTGGGATGGCAAGACCGTGCAGTTGCGCGAGGTGGTGAACTATGCGCTGAGCGGCGAGTTGATTAATATCCACATGCAATTCGCCGTGCTGCCCGCCCACCAGGCCGATTGGAGCCTGGTGCTGGTCTCGCTGATCGACATCACGGCCCGCAAGAAGGCCGAGGCCTACCTGGAATACCTGGGCAAGCACGATGCACTGACCAAGCTGCGCAACCGCGCCTTCTATGTGGACGAGCTCAACCGCATCAGCCGCAAGGGCCCTTGGCCGTTGACCGTGATGGCCATGGACCTGAATGGCCTCAAGCGCATCAATGATGAACATGGCCATGCCGCGGGCGACGCCGTGCTGCGCCGCGCCGGCGAAGTGCTGACCAGTGCCACGGCCGGTTATCCTTACTGTGTGGCACGCATCGGCGGCGATGAATTCATCGCGCTTTTGCCGGGCTGCGACGAGCGGGTGGCGGCAGGCCTGCAGGAGCGCATCCAATCCATGATCGAGTTGAACAACCAGTTTTACCCTGGGCAGAGCTTGAGCATGGCCATGGGCAATGCAACCTGCGCGTCTGCCGCTCAGGTGGAGGCCGCTTTGCATGCAGCAGATCAGGCCATGTTCAAGGACAAGACGCGCTTCTATGAAGAAGCCAAGTTGGAGCGCCGCCGCATCTAGCGGCCAGCAGCAGTAACACGCATGAGTTTGACCGGCCTGATTGGCCATTACATTCGCCAGAACTGGCGCCCCTACCTGCTGTCGGCCCTGATGCTGGCATCGGTGAGTGCGCTCACGGTCTACATCCCGCGCCAAGTGGGCCACGTGGTCGATGCCTTGGTGGCGGGCACGCTGGGCGGCGAGGCGCTGCTGCGCCAATTGGGCTGGCTGGTGCTGGCCGGGCTGGCCATTTATTTCTTGCGGGTGGGCTGGCGTCTGCAATTGTTTGCTGCCAGTTACCGGCTGGGTGCGCAATTGCGCGCACGCCTCTATGCGCGCCTGTGCGCGCAGGGGCCACACTTCTTCCAACAAAAGCGCACTGGCGACCTGATGGCGCTGGCCACCAACGACATCGATTCGGTGGAAATGGCGTCGGGTGAGGCCATGCTGGCCGGTTTCGACGGCACGCTGACGCTGATCATGGTGGTGGCGATGATGACCTTGGGCGTGGACGGCCGCCTGGCGGGTGCGGCACTGCTGCCGTTCCCGCTGATGGCGATTGCGTTCTGGCGCATCTCCAACCACATCCACCAGGCGTCCAAAGAGTCACTGGATGCCTTTGGCAAGCTCAATGACCACGTGCAGGAAACCCTGACCGGCGTGCGCACACTGCGTGCCCTGGGCCTGGAGGAACGCAGCGCCACCCGCTTTGCGGAACTGGCCGAGACGGCGGCTGCCACCAGCCTGCGTGCCCAGCGTTGGGAAGCGGCCTTCGAGCCAGCCGTGGGCATCACGCTGGTCAGTGCCACTGCGTTGACCTTGGGGCTGGGTGGTTACCTGGTCTGGCACGGTGAGTTGAGCATCGGTGCACTGACGGCCTTCAGCATGTACCTAGGCCAGTTGATATGGCCCATGTTTGCCGCCGGGTGGGTGCTGGCGCTGCTGGAGCGCGGGCGTGCGGCCTGGGGCCGTTTGCAGCCTACGCTGGACGCACCCTTGTCGATCGACGACCACGGCGTGCGGGACCGCGTGCAGCCCGGTGCGCTGACTTTTGACGGCGTCAATTTCTCCTACCCTGGCCACCAGGCGCTGGCTTTGTCGGGGCTGCGCCTGAATTTGCCTGCGGGCCAAACATTGGGCTTGGTGGGCGCCACGGGCTCGGGCAAGTCCAGTGTGCTGCGGCTGATCCTGCGGCAGTATGTGGCCCAGTCGGGCAACATCGTCTGGGGTGGGCGTCTGTTGTCGGATTACAAGCTGGATGCGTTGAACCGCGCCATCAGCTGGGTGCCGCAAGAACCTTTCTTATTCTCCGCATCCATTGCGGACAACATCGCGTTGGCCAAAGCGGATGCCAGCCGCGCCGAGATCGAGCAGGCCGCACGCCTGGCCTCCATCCACGACGATATCGCCCGCATGCCCCAGGGCTATGACACGCCGGTGGGCGAGAAGGGCATTGCGCTGTCGGGCGGGCAGCGCCAGCGCGTGGCCATTGCCCGCGCGCTGTTGACCGACGCGCCGCTGCTGTTGCTGGATGACGCGCTGTCGGCCGTGGACACGCAGACCGAGACCGACATCCTGCAGCACCTGCGCAGCGCGCGGGTGGGGCGCACGGCGCTGATCGTCAGCCACCGTCTCAGCGCCGTCATGGATGCGGACCATATCCTGGTGCTCAAGCAGGGGCGCGTGGTCGAGCAGGGCGACCACGCCAGTCTGCTGGAATTGAATGGCTGGTACGCCACACAATGGCGCTACCAACAACTGGAGGCCAGCCTCGATGCAGCCTGAGCCCACCCAGACCTCGGGCGCCACGGCGGCTACACCGCCCCGCAACACACGCCGCGCCGTGGCGCTGCTGCTGCACGCCGCCGCGCCCGAGCGGCGCCATGTGGTGTGGGGCACGGCCTGGTTGGTGGCGGCCGCCTTGCTCGAAGCCGCAGGCCCTTTCCTGGGAAAGTACTTCATCGACAAGTACCTATTGCCCCGCCACCTGGTGCTGTGGGACATGGGCCTGCTGCTGGCCGGCATTGTGCTGACTGGGTGCGTGGCCAGCGTGGTCCGCTACCTGCAATTGACGCGTCTGGCGGGCGTGGCCATGCGCTCGGTGCGCCGTCTGCGGGAAGAAGTGTATGGCCATGTGCTGCGCCTGCCCATGGCATTCTTCGACAAGGCCATTACGGGTCAACTGGTCAGCCGCGTGACGAACGACACCGAGCAGGTCAAGAGCCTCTATGTGCAGGTGCTGTTTGTCATTCTGGACAGCAGCATCGTGGTGCTGGGTGCGCTGGGCGCCATGGCCTGGCTGGACTGGCGGTTGATGCTGATTGTGCTGATGCTGATACCGGCCGTGGTCGTCATCGTCTGGTTTTACCAGCGCTGGAGCGCGCCCGCAGTAGCCCGTGCGCGCCAGAAGCGCAGCGACATCAATGCGCAGATGTCGGAATCCATTGCCGGCATGGCGGTGTTGCAGGCCAGCAATGCCCAGCAGCGCTTCAGGGACCGCTTTGAGCGCACCAACCAGCAACATCTGGGCGCCCGCATGGCCGAGATGCGGGTCAATGCCTGGCTGTTAAGGCCCATGCTGGACTTCATCAACGTGGTGTTGCTGGCCCTGGTCATCTACAGCTTTGGCCAGCGCAGCCTGAGCGGGCTGGAGATCGGCATCCTGTACGCCTTTGTCAGTTATATCGGCCGGGTGGTGGACCCGTTGATCCAGATCACGCTGCAGTTTGGCCAGTTGCAGCAGGCCGTGGTGGCCGCCGCCCGGGTGGACGCGTTGCTGCAGGAGAGCCGCCCCGCGGCCAAGGTAGGGCCCGAGCGCATCAGCCACGGCGCCATCCACATTTCACAACTGCGCTTCGGCTACGACCCTGCCACCGTGGTGCTGCATGAGCTGTCGCTGGACATTCCTGCCGGGGGCTTTTATGGGTTGGTGGGGCATACTGGCAGCGGCAAGTCCACGCTGCTGAGCCTGCTGCTGCGCTTCTACCAGCCGCAGTCCGGGCGCATCACGCTGGACGGTGTTGCGTTGTCCCGCTTCAGTGACGACCACTTCCGCGCCGATGTGGGCTTGGTGCCTCAGGACCCATTTTTGCTGGCCAGCAGCGTGCGCGACAACATCGCCATGGGGCGCACGCTTAGCCAGTCCGAGATCGAAACCGCCGCCCGCGCCGCCCATTGCCACGACTTCATCGCGCGGCTGGAAAAGGGCTACGACACGCTGCTGGGTGAGGGCGGTGCCCGCCTGTCGGTGGGACAAAAGCAGTTGATCGCCATCGCCCGCGCGCTGGCCGGCCAGCCCCGCATTTTGTTCCTGGACGAGGCCACGGCCCACATCGACTCCGAGACGGAGCAGATTGTGCAAGTGGCGCTGTCCGAGTTGCGCGGCCGGGTCACGGTGGTGGCCATTGCCCACCGGTTGTCGACGATACGCGCGGCGGACTGCATCGTCGTGCTCAACCACGGGCGTATCCATGAGCAGGGTACGCATGAGGCGTTGATGGCGATTGATCAGGGGATTTATCAGCGCTTGTATTTGTTGCAGCAGCTGGGGGAGTGAGGATCGGGATTCCGGAAGTTGAGAACCCGTCAATGGCCCCCCCCGTAGAAGGGCAGCAAGAATGAAAGAGCGGAGCAAGGAGGATTCCGCTGGCGCCAGACGGACAGCAATGGCACACTCGCAGCCTTGCCCGGTGGTATTTACGTACAGAGATTGTGGAGTGGCCAATAATGTCCCTAGCGCAGTTGAAGGAACTCAAGACCGTCATCACGGCCAAGGCCGTGGCCAACCCCACCCATTTGTGCGCCGAATTGGCCGCCCAGTTCGGCGTCAGCCGCTCGACGATGGGCAAGTGGCTGCGGGCCTTGATCGAAGAGGGGTGGATCACCCGCCAGGGCAGCCGCAGCCACCCGGTTTACAAGCCCAGTGTGCTGCGCCAGGTCAACCGCAGCTACCAACTGGAAGGCCTGGACGAGCAAACCCCGTGGGAGCACGACTTTGCCCCTTGCTTTGAGCTCAGCCCCAATGTCGCCCGGCTGGCCCACCATGCCTTTACCGAGCTGCTGAACAACGCCGTGGACCACAGTGGTGGGACTCGCGTGTCCCTCTCCATGCGGCAAAACCCCACCCACTTGCACCTGCTGATCAAGGACGATGGTTGTGGCGTGTTTGACCGCATCCAGC
The DNA here is from genome assembly GCF_059418585.1 of Rhodoferax sp. GW821-FHT07G04. NCBI lineage: Bacteria > Pseudomonadati > Pseudomonadota > Betaproteobacteria > Burkholderiales > Comamonadaceae > Rhodoferax > Rhodoferax sp. GW821-FHT07G04. The sequence continues at coordinate 1,858,657 of NZ_JBWKQD010000001.1, read as the reverse complement.
AGGCCTTCAACATCACCAGTCCGCAGTTGGCGCTGTTGGAGCTGAGCAAGGGCAAGCTCACCACACAGCCCGAATTCCACACCGGGCGCGGCCTGTTCTTCACCTCGCGCCTGTTTGACGTGTTCGACCTCTATGCCAACCAACTCACCTACCAGCACAACCATTGGCAGCGCAAGGAGTGGCTGAGGGCCAACCCGCTGGGCACCAACGGCACGGCGATCTTCATGTCGCTGGCCTTGAATTCCACCCGCACGCTGGAAGAGGTGTTTGCTGCCCATGGCCGGGGCGAGCAAGACCTGAGCTTCTCGCGCACTGAAGTCGCCCTGCGGCTGGCCCATGCCGCCGGCGAGGCCCTGGAATCGCGCGCCCAGGCCAAGCGCATTGCCAACCGCCTGGACGCGTTTGATACGGTAGACCTGGACTTCGAGGGCGTGGATGCCATAGGCCAGGGATTTGCCGACGAGCTGTTCCGCGTGTTCGCACGGGAGCACCCCCGGGTGCAGTTGCAGCCGCGCAATATGAACGCCAAGGTGGCCGCCATGGTGGCCCAGGCCAAAGACGTGCATGTCAGCAGCATCCCAGGTGTGTATTGAGGCTTTGCTTGCCATGCGCACGCGGTCGCTGCTGCCCAAACTGCATGGGGTGCCAATGTCCGGCTTGCGCATCTGGGTCTTGTTCTGCTGGGCATGCGTTGCGGCCCATGCCCAGACGCCTGCACCCGCCGCGGTCCCCAACCAAGCTGGCGTAGTGACCCTGGTCGGTAGCGGTGCGCGTGTGCAACCCGCCGGTGGCGCTGTCCGCCCAGCCAAGGTGGGTGATGTGGTCAGCGAGGGCGATGTGCTGCTCACATCCAAGGACGGCGAGCTGCATATGGTGATGCAAGACACGGGCTTCATGGTCCTGCGTCCCAATAGCCGCCTGATCGTGGTCAACTACAAGGCCGATGGCGGCGACGATGACAAGGGCGTCTTCCGGCTTTTGACCGGAGGCCTGCGCTCCATCACTGGGTGGATTGGCCGCTTCAACGCACCGGCCTACCAGGTGCGCACGCCCACGGCCACAGTGGGCATTCGGGGTACGGACCACGAGACCCGCGTCATACCCGAGGGATCGGACGAGGGGGAGCCCGGCACCTATGACAAGGTGTATGCTGGCCAGACCTTCATCGAGACCGAGGGCGGCGGGGGCACCGCCGTGGCGCCCGACCAGGCCGGCTTCGCATCCGCCAAGCCGCAAGACAAGCCCCGTGTGTTGAATCGCATCCCGGGCTTCTTCCGGCCGGGGCCCCATGAGGCCGAGATCGCCAAGAAGCACGCAGAGATCCAGGCCTGGATAGACCAGCGCCGCAGCGAGCGCCGCAAGCTGGTTGCCGAGAAATTGCAGGCCTTGGTCCAGGCCCGCCAGCACCTCAAGGCCGATGTGGCCCAGGCCATTGCCGAGCGTCAGCAGGCCGGCCAGACGGCCCAGGCACAGCGGCAGGCGGCGGCCGAGCAGCGCGAGGCCCTGAACCAGGAGGCGCAGCAACTCAAACAGCGCTTCTCTGCGCTGAAGGCGCAGCGGGATGAACTGCGGGCGCTGGCCCGCTCCGGCCGGGCCACGTGGCCCGAACTGCGCCAGCGCCGCCAGGCGCTGGTCGAAGCCCACGGCGCACTGGAGCGTGCCCATGCCGACTGGGAGGCGCGGCATAAGGCTTTCCAGGCGGCGGTGGAAGCGCGGGTGGATGCGCAGTACCAAGCCACGCAGGACCGCCAACAGGCTTTGCGTGAGGAGTTGCGGGATGTGCGCGAAAAGCGCAAGGAACTAGAGGCCGAGCGCGCCGCAGCCCGTGAAGAAATCGGCACCTTGCAGCGCCAGGAAAACCAGCGCGTGCGCAAGGAGCGTCAGGCGGACCGCCGGCCGGAAGGGGACGAACCTGGCAGCACCCCCTGACACATAGCGCGGCAAAAAGGCCCACTCTCCACAGAGGCGGGCCTTTTGTTTTGTCAGTGCTTATTTGCCGTTGGCGGCTGCCGTAGCAGCGGTCTGCGCATCATGCTTTTGGCGGTGGATGGCGCGGCTGTCGCGGTTGGCTTCGCGCTGCAGCTTGCGGCGCTCGGCGCGGGTCACCTTGCCGTCGGCCTTGGCGGCAGCCTCATCGGCGGCCAGCTTGGCCTCGCGCTTGTCGAGGCGGTTGACTTCCTTGGCGTTGAGCTGGCCGGAGGCCACGCCTTGGTCAATGCGCTGCTGCTGGTTGGCTTCGCGCTTGTCCAGGTTGGGGGTAGAGGGCTGCGCCATCGCCACGCCGGCCAGGGTCATTGCAACGGCGGCTACAAGTGTCTTGATCTTCATGGGGAACTCCGGTTCTTGGTTGGACTGCATGGAACGACTCCATGGGACTACAACGCCGCTCGGTTCCGGACCGGATGACCGCAAGATGCCGGAACGTCTGTAAAAGTTTGTGAAGACGGGTGCCCCGCATCAGCTGCAGGCAGCGTTGGCATCGGCCACCAGGCTCTTGAGCGAGGCCACGGTGGTTGGCATGCCGGACATTGCCAACTGGACCGCCTGTTTGCCCTTTTCGTCCGCCTGCTGCAGCGCCGCCTGTCGCTTGGCCAGGCAGGCCGAAGCAATGGCGATCTGGTTGTTCAGAAAGTGGATGTCGGGGTCCAGCGGCGCTATGGCCTTGGCAATCTTGATCGCCTTCTCAAACTGGGGCTTGGCCTTGTTGCTCAGCAGCAGGATTTCGCCACTGGTCTTGCCAAATTTTGCGGCATCGATCAGAGCGCGCAATTCCTGCCGGGTTTTGCCCGCCCATTGCGTGAACGGCGCGTAGTGGCTGCCCAGGGGTTGTACCGCGATCTCGAACTCTTGCATCAGTGGCGCCAAGCTGAAGAAGGCTGCGGTGGCCTGCTCTGCGCTGATCTCAGGTACGCCGGGCATCGCCGCTGGCGTGCGCAACGCGGGCGCCGGGTTTGCGGTGGTACCCGGCTTGCTGGGCGCATCCGCGGTCCAGGCCAAGGCAGGCAACAGGCACAAAGACACGATGAGAGGGTGGTGGATTTTCATAGTGACCTTGTGGGTTGCGGATTGGCCGATGGTAGACGCCCGGAGGGCGCTTGGGGTGATTACTCGCGCGGCTCGGTCCACAGCCGGCCGCCCGTGGCCCAGTTTTCGCGCTTGACATCGGTGATCAGGATGTCGACCGATTCGGGCGATCCGCCCAGCACTTCCACGCTGACGCGCGTGATTTCTTGGACGAGCTTCTTCTTTTGCTCCAGCGTGCGGCCTTCGAGCATTTCAACGTGGTAGGTGGGCATGGTGTGACTCCTTGTGTCAGTGGGTGGATAGGGTGTTGGTGTCGGCCGCGGCCGCAGACGCACAGCGCGCGCAGACGCAGGCCAGGCGGCGTGCCTCGGCTGGCACGCGTGCCAGCAGGTCGGGTGTGAAGACCGCCGTGGTGCACCAGCAGGGACCTTGTTGCACGCCCGTGACCCGCTCCACCTCGTTGGCGCACTGGTTGCTTTGGCCGCACAGGGGGCACAGGCTGGTGTCAATGGCGCTTTGAGAGGGGGCGGGTGTTTCGGGCATGGTGATTCTCTGCGTGGACCCCGCAGTCTAAACTGCGAGGGTTTTCAACCGTTCCCATGCTGTCTTTGCGCCTGCCTTTTGCTCCGTCCTCCCCCTTGCGCCCCGCCACGCTGTGCGTGTTGGCGTTGGTGTGTGCTTTGCATGCCGCGCTGGGTGCGCTTTTGGGCCTGTCGGTGGACGAGGCGCACTATGCCCTGTATGCAGCGCATCTGGACTGGAGCTATTTCGACCACCCGCCGCTGGTGGGCTGGGCGCAATGGCCCTTGGTGGCGCTGGGCGCACCCACCGGCCTGCTGCGCCTGGTGCCCGAGCTGCTGTGGCTGGCTACCGCCCTGGTGGTGCATGGTCTGGCTGAACGCCTGCGGGCCATGGCTAGTGAACCCGCTTTGCTCCCCGGACAAGCCGGCCTGTGGGCGGTGCTGGTACTGGCCCTGGCGCCGTTGCTGCATGTGCTGGGTATCGGGTTGTTGCCCGACACGCTGCTGGTGTTTTTCACGGCGCTGTGCCTGTGGTGGACGCTGGACCTGATGGATGCCCAGGCCGTGCGCCGCCCCGGCCCCTGGCTGGCCCTGGGCCTGACGCTGGGCTTGGCAGGTCTCAGCAAGTACACGGCCATCTTTGTGGCGCTGGCGTCGGGTGTTTGCCTGTTGCGCGCCCATGGCTTGGCGCTGCTGCGCAATGCCTGGCTGTGGATGGCCTTGACCCTGGCCCTGCTGCTGGTCGTGCCGGTGGCCTACTGGAACTACCAGAATCATTGGATATCGTTTACCTACCAGGCGCAGCATGGTGCCGGTGGTGGCTGGCAGGCCATCCACCTGCTGCGGTTTTTGGTGGTGCAGCTGTTGGTCTATGGGCCGCTGCTGCTATGGGGCTGGTCGGGCTGGCGGCGTCGCGGTAGCAGCGGGGTGCGCAGCCTGGGCCTGTTTTTCATGTTGCCCTTTGCCGTACTGGCCTATCTCTCGGGCGGTGGCACCAGCTTGCCGCACTGGACGGCGCCCGCTTGCGTGGCGCTGGCGCCCTTTGCCGGCATAGGGCTGGCCCAGGCCCTGCAGCGCGGGCGCCGCTGGCTGGTGGTTAGCCTGGTGGCCGGCCAAGCGTTGTTCTGCGTGCTGGCCTTTGGCCTGATGCTGACGGCCGGCTGGCCCGTGTTCACCAGCACCAGCGGCCAGGGTAATAGCGCCCACCCCTCCAACCCCTTTGCCGACCTGCACGGCTGGGACGCCGCCGGCGCACGCGCCGCGGCCCTGGCCCAACAGCAGGGCCTGCGCAGCGTCGCCGTACAGAACTGGACGCTGGCCAGCCGCCTGGGCTGGTATGCGCGGCCCTTGCCCGTGCAGGTGCTGGAAGACCGCTTTGACCAGTTCGATTTGTGGGCTGGTGACTTGGCCAAGGGCGGGGACGCATTGCTGGTGGACTGGTCCCAACTGGGCTATGCGCCGCCGGTGGGTGTGGGCCATGGTTTTGCCGATTGCACGCTGCTGGAGACGCAAACCGTGCAGCGCCTGGGCCGCGACGTGGCTTTCTTTCGCTTTTATGCTTGCCATAATTGGTCGGGTCAGCCGCAACCGCGGCTGTTGGACACCGCCGCTTCTCCTGCTTCCCGCTGATGCAAGTTCCCGCCATTTCTGTTCGCCTGTGGCTGCTGCCCTTCGTGCTGTTTGCACTGGGCGCACCCCTGTGGCTGCATAGCTTTGAGCCGGCGAACTTCGTGTTCATCAACAGCCTGTGCGCGCCGGTGGCGGCACCCTTCTGGACCGGCTTGTCGATGATGGGCAATGCCTGGGGCGTGCTGGCGCTGACCTCGCCGCTGCTGGTACTTGCCCCGCGATTGATGTGGGCCTGGCTGTGCGCCGCACCCTTCGCCGTGGTGTTCGCCCGTGTGGGCAAGGGCCTGATCGAGAGCCCGCGCCCGGCCGCCGTGGTGGACAACGACCAGATGCGCATCGTCGGTGAACTGTTGCACAACGTGTCCATGCCCTCGGGCCACACCCTGACGGCCTTTACCGTGGCCAGTGCCATCTATTTCTCGCTGCCGGTGGCGGGGCGTGCCAAGCACCTGTGGCTGTTTGTGCTGGCGGCGGGCACTGGTCTGTCGCGCATCGCCGTGGGCGCGCATTGGCCGGGTGATGTGGCCGTGGGCCTCTGCCTGGGCCTGCTGGCCGGCATGCTGGGCACGCGCTTGCTGGCCTGCATGGGCAATCAGCATCTGCAGCCCTCGCACTGGAGCCTGCGGCTGGTCGCCGTGCTGCTAGTGGCAACGGTGTACACGCTGTTGACCGAGGCGCAGGATTTTGACGAAAATCAACCGATACAGTACGTGCTGGCCCTGCTGACGGCGGGTTCGCTGTATGCATTTGGCAGGCAGAATTGGGCGGCGGCCGGGGCGCGGACAACAGCGCCTGACCACCCCGCAGAGGCATCGCAAAAGGAACAACAACCATGAACCAAAACGCAGTCACGCTGGTGCAGGCCTCCTGGAGCCGGGTGCAAGAGCAGCGCCAGCAGGCGCTGGCCTTGTTCGAGCGCAACCTGCTGGAGCAGCGCCCCTGGCTGACGGCGTTGTATACCGGCTATGTGGACGGCCGCGACAGCATGGTCCTGCGCACCTTTGGCCGCGCCGTCATGGGCATGCACAAGCTGGATGCCCACGCGCCGCTGTTGATGCAGATTGGCCGCGTCAACGCCATCTGCGGCGTGCAGGCCCACCACTATCCGTATTTCGAAGTCGCCCTGTTCCAGACGCTGGAGCAGCTGCTGGGCGAAGACTTTTTCTCCCAACCCCTGCGCGAGGCATGGACGGCCGTGTTCGGCACGATGACGCGGCTGATGCTGGCCGGCGCCGAAGAGGGCACGACGGCCGCATCCGTGGCGATCCGCCAGCAGCAAGCCACCGACCGACGCCGTCTGCGCCGTCGTGCCGTCGCGCACGATCTGGGTGGCAACCGGGGCTACCACCGCCGGGCTGCGGTCGATACCAACCGGCGTGTGCAGCGTCCCAGCGTCACGGCGCCACGCGACCGCTAAGCCAGCACAGCGGTAGCCAGGGTCCCGCAGAGTCTCCAAAATACCTTTTTTGGGTATTTTGACAGCTTTCTCTGCCATGTCAGAGTAAAAATGCCACATAGCCCTCGTAGAATATGGCTGTGTAGCTACTAAATGTGTAGCGCATGGGTTCTTGCCAAGAATCCCGAAGTGGCCGCAGTGCATGCCCTGTCGTCCAACTGTCACATTGCCGGGCTATGGTCCAGCCGATCTCCAACTTGGACACGGAAGACCTTTTCACCTATGGCAATGCAACCTCATAAAAAACTCTTTTGGCTGAGCCTGCTGGGCGCAGGCGGTATCGCGCTGGGCCTGACCGCCTGTGGCGGTGGCAGCGTGGTGCCAACCCCCTTCTTGACGCTGGACGGCAACGCCCCCCTGGTGCTGGGCCACCGCGGTCTGCCGGGCCTGTACCCCGAAGAGACCCAGCCCGCGTACGAGGCCGCCGCCGATGTGGGCGCGGACTCGCTGGAAACCGACCTGCACCTGACCAAGGACTGCGTGCTGGTGGCGCGCCACAACCCCTGGCTCAGCGACAACACCAATATCGCCACCGTGGCCCAGACCAATGCGACGGTCGCCGCACGCAAACGCACCGTGCCCGGCGTGCTGGTCAACGTCAAGTACTCGCTGGCCACCTACGGCGGCCCGGCGCAATACCTGAGCGACCTGACCAACCCGGCCGACCCCACGTCGGTGCTGAAGTCACTGGTGGTGGATGGTGAAGACCACACCGGCGACTGGTCCATCACCGACTTCACGGTGGCCGAGCTCAAGCAATGGATCGGCGGCACCACGTATGACGCCGCCAGCGAGCGCCCCTCCAACCTGAATGGCAAGTACCCGATACTGACCATGCAGGAGATCATCAACATCGCCAAGGCCAAGAGCACTGCCACCGGTCGCACCATCAGCGTCTACCCCGAGACCAAGAACCCGCTGTGGAACAACGCCCAGGCCAAGGCCAACGGCTGTGGCAGCGGCAACCACCCGTTTGAAGACGCGCTGATCAAGCTCATCAAGGACAACAACCTCAACAGCAAGACAGCCCCCATCTTCGTCCAGAGCTTTGACCCGGACAGCCTGAAGTACATGCGCGCCGCCGGTCTCAACACCCGCATGGTGCAGTTGATCGACGGCAACGACGTGAATTACGCGACTGGCGGCATGGTCTACAAGACCGATGATGTCTACAACTTCGTCGACGGCCGCCCCTATAGCTGGACCGTAGCCGGCGATGGCCGCTACTTCGACGCCATGTTGACGCCTGCGGGCTTGGCCGAGATCAAGACCTATGCCGACGGCATCGGCCCCTGGAAGCCCCAAGTGATGTCGCTGAAGGTGTCGCCGCTGAAGGCCGCCAACGCCAACGGTACGACGCCCTATGCGCCCATCTTGGCGGATGTGAACAGCGTCACGCCCACCAGCCTGATCAGCGACGCGCACAAGGCCGGCCTGTTCGTGCACACCTATACCTTCCGTAACGAGAAGAAGTATCTGGCCGGTTTGTACGGTGGCGACCCCGCGGCCGAGTTCCTGGTCTATTTCCGCGCTGGGATTGATGGCGTGTTTACCGACTTTGCAAATACCGGTGTGGCGGCGCGGGCTACGTACTTGAAGGAAACCGGGCGCTAAGAGCCTTCGCTCAGACAGGTGTAGCGCGGGGAGGGCCTGGGCGGCACAGCGTTCTGCTCCGTGTCCCCCGGCCTTCGGCCTCCTCCTTTTACCTGCGCAGAACGCTGCGCCGCCCAGACTCCTAGGAGGTGGGTGTGCGTTGCGCCAGTCGCAAGGCTAGCGTACTTAAGGCCTCGTAGGCAGCGCCGGTGGGTGCGTCCCATGCCGTTACCGCCGCACCCTGGCGGGCAATGGCAGCCGTGTCTCCGCGCGCTGCGGGACCAGTCAGTGCGGCCTGTGGGCCTAGTGTGGTGATGTTGGTCACGGCGTTGCGCAACAGCGATGTGCGCAGCGCGGGGATGAGTTCGGCGGGCATGCCGGTGGATTGCCACAGGTCTTCGGCTGTGGCCTGCAGCACGGGCAGAAAGTTGGTCGCAAACACCGCCGCTGCGTGGTACAGCAGTTTGTCTTCGCTGGCGACATCAAAGCATTGGGCTCCAATGACCGTGAAGGCGGGGCGCAGTGCGTCGCAGGCCGCTGTATCGCCTTCCAGCGCGCAGGGCGTGCCGGGAAACTGTTGTATTGCAGCGGGCACCGACGCAAAACTCAGGATGCAATGCGCACTGGCAACCCGCCAGCCTAAAGCGCGCAACGGGGCGAGTGTGGCAGCACCTTGTGCACCGCTGCAATGGAAGACGGTGGGCGCGTTGGCGGGTTGCTGTGTCGTGTCCGCTGCAGTGCCGCGTGTAGTCCACGCAGCCGCCAAGGCTTGCGCACAGGCCGCCAGCTGCGCGTCGGGCACCGCCAGCATCCACACATCGGCGGCGCGCATAGCCTGCACCTGATCCACAGCTTGCCCTGCGCCGATCACGGCACACGCCGCCTGCGCGCTGGTCATCGACGTGGTCAGCACATCCTGGATCACAAACGTGCCCTGTGTGTGCCACAGGCTGGCCAGCGTTTGGCCCACGCGGCCGGCGCCCACGATGTTCAGCGTGGGCAGGCGGCTGTCGTCGTGGTGGGCCATGGTGCGGGGCTGTGGGTGGTGCTTAGCGCAGCGTGCAGCTATCGCCCACGCCGTCGCGCCACACGCGCACCTGGGTCAGACCGGGCAGTTGCTCGGCGATGGCGCGCCAGATGAAGCTGGCCAGGTTCTCCAGCGTGGCGGGGCCCAGGCCTTCCACTTCGTCGAGCAGGTGGTGGTCCAGACGCGGGCGCAGTTGCTCGATGGCGGCACGCACCAGGCCCAGGTCGACCACCATGCCGGTAGCGGGGTCGATCTGGCCGGACAGGCTGACTTCGGCATGGTAGGTATGTCCGTGGATGCGGCGGCTGCCCTCGGCCTCGATCTCGCGGCGTAAGGTGTGCGCGGCGTCGAAGTAAAACTTTTGGCTGATCTCGCAGCGCTTGTGGGGGTAGCTCATCGTATGCCCGTGATCTTGTGGGTTTGCAAGGACAGGCGCCAGGCCGGGCGCTGCAGGCACTGCGCAATGCAGGCCTCGGTGTTGGCTCCGCGTTGGGGGTTGTCCATGGGTTGCAGGTAGCGGTGGGCAAAGTCGGCCGCCTCGCATTCCTCCAGCGTAATGCCGGGCTGTGGCCACACCAGCTTCAGCTCATGGCCCGATCGCTGCACCCAGGTAGAGCCGGCCTTGGGGCTGACGCAGATCCAGTCGATACCGGCGGGCGCAGCGATGCTGCCATTGGTCTCCACCGCGATGTGGAAGCCCTGGGCGTGCAGCGCGTCAATCAGCTCGGCGTCCACCTGCAACAGCGGCTCTCCACCCGTCATCACCACGAAGCGGTTGGCCGTGTCGGAATCGGGCCACTGCGCGGCGATGCGTGCGGCCAGATCGGCGGCCGTGGCGAACTTGCCGCCCAGCGTGCCGTCGGTGCCGACGAAATCGGTGTCGCAGAACTTGCAGACCGCGGTGGCGCGGTCCTGCTCGCGGCCGCTCCATAGGTTGCAACCCGCAAAGCGGCAAAACACCGCAGGCCGGCCGGCATTGGAGCCTTCGCCCTGCAGTGTGTAAAAAATTTCCTTGACCTGGTAGCTCATGGGGTGCTGTGCCCCGCATGGCTGTGCATCCCGCGGATGGGGGATACGAGGTTTTTGTACATGGTAGTCCTCTACATGGCTCCGAAAAACAAGGGATGCAAGGCCCGTCGGAGCGGCGGGCCAAGGGTGTATTTTAGCGGAGACGGGGATCTCGGGCTAACCGACGGAGCGTTCCTTGGCGAGTTCACCCAGGCTGGGCTCGGTCAACCGGTAGCTGAGCCGTTCGAGCACCCGTTCTGCGCCAAGACTTTCATAGAAGGCTATGCCACGGGTGTTGGACGCTTTGACGGGCCAGTCGATGCGCCCGCAGCCGTGGCTTGCAGCGTATTGCGCCACCCACACCATCAGAGCCTTGCCCGCCCCCAGGCTTCTCTCGGACGCGCGAACATACAACTCCTTCAACTGGCAATGGCGGCGCTTGTCCGCGGCAAACTCGACGACGGAGTAGACGAGTGTGACGACGGCCAAACCAAGCACGCGGCCATCGTCTTGTGATGCCACAACCAGGCGGTGGGGCGACTGTGTGCCCAGTAGGTTCTCGACCAGGTGATCCCGCACCAACTCCCGGGAGATGACGGCACCCGCGTTGTAGTAGGCATGCAGCTCGCAGAGCAGGTCTATGAGCGATTCGTGCTGGGATTCATTGACTAGGTTGACGTTCATAGGGCTCGGATGGCAAGGTTTGCGGCGGGCGACGTGCGATCACCAACCCATCAGACCACCAGCGGCTCTTCCTGCATCGCCTCGATCTGCTCCTCCAGCATCTGTACCTGACCTTGCCAGTAGTCGCTGGAACCAAACCACGGAAAGTTGGCGGGGAAGGTGGGGTCGTCCCAGCGGCGGGCCAGCCAGGCGCTGTAGTGGATCAGGCGCAGCGTGCGCAGGGGTTCGATCAGCGCCAGTTCGTCGCGGTTGAAGTCTCGGAACTGCTCGTAGCCATCGACCAAGGCGCCCAGTTGCCGGGTGCGCTGGCTGCGGTCGCCGCTGAGCAGCATCCACAGATCTTGCACCGCCGGGCCCATGCGGGCATCGTCCAGGTCGACGAAGTGCGGGCCGGGGCCGGCTGCCGCGGTGGCGCTGGTGGGGGTCCACAAGATGTTGCCGGGGTGGCAGTCGCCGTGCAGGCGCAGCAGGCTGATGCCAGAGTCGTTTATGCCATTCTGGCCGCTAGCCCTCGCCAACGCTGCATGAGATGCTGCTAAATCAATAGCGCCCTGGCAAACCTTGCTCCAGCGGGATTGCACGTCCAGCGGAATTTTGTCGTGCTCCAACAGCCATTGCATGGGCTCAACGCCAAAGCTTTGCACATCCAGTTGCGGGCGGTGGGCAAAGGGCTTGGCGGCGCCTACGGTGTGGATGCGGGCCAGGAAGCGGCCTATCCACTCCAGCACCTCACCATCGTCCAGTTCGGGCGGGCGCCCGCCGCGGCGCGGGCTGGCACTGAAGGAAAACCCACCAAAGTGATGGAGTGTCTTATCCATCAGCCTGAGCGGTCCAATGGCGGGCACCTCGGCCGCCATCAGCTCGGCGGCGAAGTCATGCTCTTCCTGGATCTGTGCGTCCGTCCACCGCTCGGGGCGGTAGAACTTGGCCACGACGGCGCTACCGTCTTCCAGCTGCACCTGGTAGACGCGGTTCTCATACGATGACAGGGCCGTTAGCCGGCCATCGCCGCGCAGGCCCACGCTGTCCAAGGCATCCAGCACCAGGTCAGGGGTTAGCGCCTCGAAGGGATGGGGCATTCAGTCCTTTTTGTTGTCGCTGCTGTTGTGGTGGCCGTCGCGGGGCATGAAGAACATGGACAGTCCCACCGCAATCAGAATCACCGGCCACCAGGTGCGGAACAGCTCGGCCAGGCTGACGTTGATCAGGCCCAGGTTGCTGAGCAGGAAAAACGAGCCGAACAGAACCAAGGCGATCGCTGCAACATTACCTCGCATAGTGAGTCCCTTTTTTGCAAATAGATGGAAGCGGCATTGTCGCAAGGTTTGGGCGCGGGCGGGCGCTCCTAGAATGCGCGCATGAAACAAGCCTTCTTGCATGTCAACACCTTCCTCGCAGCCCTGTGCCTGTGTGCACTCGGTCTGGCTACAACCGCCCAGGCGGCTGACCCATCGATTCCCACCTTGAGCGAACCCCACCAGGCGCAAGCCACCAGCGTCTACGCGGCCCGCCGCGCCGCGCTGATGAAGGCCATGGGCGGTGAAGGCGTGGCCGTGGTCTACGCCCAGGGCGAAGAAGACTATGCGGGCTACCGCCAGTCGGGCGATTTCTTTTACCTGACCGGCGTGGAGGAAAAGGGGGCCGTGCTGGTGTTGGCCCCCAAGGAGCGGACCTATAAAGAGTTTTTATTCCTGCCCAGCCGCGACCCTGAGGCCGAACGCTGGACCGGCGAGCGCGAGCCCATCGCCGCCGCCCTGCGGGCCAAGTACGGCTTTGAAAAAATCCTGCGCACCGGCTCCCTGATGGGCACGTTGACAGGCCTGGCCGGCCGCTCACCCACGCTGTGGCAAGTGAGCATCCCCATGGGCGGCGAGGGCAAGCCCAAGGACCTGGAGGTCTATGGCAAGGTGCAGGGCAAGATTCCTGGCGTGTCCACCAAGACCCTGGGCTGGGCGCTGGCGCAAATGCGTGCCAAGCACGATGCGGAAGAACTGGCGCTGATGCAGCGGGGCATCCGCATCAGCGAAGAAGGCCACTTGGCCGCCTGGCAGCTGGTGCGCCCCGGAGCAACGGAGGCCGCCGTGCGTGCCGAGGCCGAACGCATCTGGCGGCGCGCGGGCAGCCGCCGCAACGCCTATGACAGCATCGTGGGCTCGGGGGACAACTCCACCATCCTGCACTACCCGCGCAGTGAGCGGGTCATGCAAGACGGTGAGCTGGTGCTGATGGACATGGCCGCCGAATACGCCCACTACGCCAGCGACATCACCCGTACCTTGCCGGTCAATGGCAAGTTCACGGCCGAGCAGCGCAAGGTGTACGACGTGGTGCTGAAGGCGCAGCAGGCTGCCCTGGCCTTGGTGAAACCTGGCGTGGTGTTTGAAGACCTGGACAAGGCCGCGCGCAAAGTGGTGGACGACGCGGGGTACGGCGACTATTTCATCCACGGCCTGGGCCACTTCGTGGGTCTGGATGTGCATGACGCAGGCGCCTACCACGAGCCTTTGCAAGTTGGCATGGTCATCACGCTGGAGCCCGGCATCTACATCCCCGAAAAGAAGCTGGGCGTGCGCATCGAAGACGAGGTGGTTGTCACCGAGACTGGTGCCCGCTATTTGTCCGACGGATTGCCGCGCACGGCAGAGGCCATTGAACGCTGGATGGCGACAAGGCCTAAAGCCCAGCCCTAGACGCAGTTCGCTTCAGCCCAGCGGCCCTAGGTTATCGCCGAACACGGTACTGGCCTCGGGGTCGGAGTCGGAGAAACCCGCCGCAACGGTGTCTTCGGCCTCGGCTTCGACTGCACCCAGCAACGCAAACGGCAGCGTCTGCTTGACCAGCACCACGGTGCAGGGCGCGTCCATCGCCACTTTGATGGGCACGGTGGCAATGAAGCGCCGGGTCTTCAGGCCGTGCGTGGCCGCGCCCATGACGATGACGCTGACGGCGTTGCTACGGGCGTACTCCAGCAGGGCCTGCGCCACGTCCCCCGATTCGAGCACGTGGTATGAGGTCTGGTGGCCGGGGTGGTCCAAGGGTTGGGCCCACTGGCGCAAGCGGTTCAGGTGGTGGCGGTGGAGCTTGGTTTCGCTGTGCGTGTCGTCCGTGCTGCTGCTCAGCGATGGTGAGACCACGGTCAGGCAGGCCAGCCGCGCGCCGGGCCGCGTGCCCAAACTGCGCGCCACGGCCTGGCGCAGCGAGTACAGCGTGGCGTCGCTGGCATCCTGGTGCGGCACGGCCACCATGACGATGGGCACCTCTTCCACTACGCGCTGCGCTGGGATGGGGCTGGGCTTGTAGTGCATGCCGGCGGCCTTGAACCAGCGTTTGAGATGCGTGGCCAGGGGTGTGCCGCTGGCGCTACGGCCACGGGCGGTGATCGTTACCTGTGTGGGGTGCGACAGATCGAAGGCCAGGTGCGCCGCTGAGGGGTAGCGCCGCACGGCTTCGGGCTCCAGGCAGCGCAGTACCACCTCCTGCAGCCATTCGGGCAGCAGGGCCTTGTGCTTGCGCGGCGGCACCGGGTCCATCCACAGGCGCTGGCGCAGGCCGCCCTGCGTCACCGGTTCGCCAAAAGGCAATTCGCCGGTGCACAGCTGGTACAGCATGACGCCCAGGGCAAAAATATCGCTGCGCGGGTCGCCACGCACGCCCACCACCTGCTCGGGCGCCATCCATGCGGGCGAGCCCACGGCCTTGCGCAATTGCTCCGCCAACAGGTCGGGGTAGTGCGCATGGCAGGACAGGCCAAAGTCCAGCAGCACGGCGCTGCCATCGTCGCGGAACAGCACATTGGCGGGTTTCAGGTCCAGGTGCACGGTGTTTTGCTGGTGCAGGGCGTGCACGGCGCGCGCCATGGCCGTGCCCAGCTTGGCGATCTGCTCCACGCTGGGCGGCGCCTCGGGGTGCAGCCAGTGCTCCAGCGTCTCGCCGGGTATGTATTCCATGACCAGGTAGGGCAGGCGGCTCAGGTCGCCCGCGGCCACAAAGCGTGGCACGTGGCGGCCCTGCAGCACCTGCAGAATCTGGCATTCGATCTCGAAACTGACAATGTTCTCCGCACCGTCGCCTGCAGCCATGCGCGGCACCTTCATGGCCATCGCAAAGCCCGGGTCGGCCGCGCCATCGGCATAGTGCACGCGGTAGATGTGGGCCATGCCGCCGGCGTGGAGACAGTCGTCCACGGTGAAGCCGTCAACGACAGCTCCCGGCTCCAGCAGCTTCATCGCCCGCGCTCCAGGCGGTCGGCGAAGAATTCGTGCAGCCCCGCCTTGCGGATCGCGGCCGCGGCCGCCAGGTGGTCATACGGCACGCGGTGGAAGGTGAGCTGGGCCCGCTCGGTGTCGAACAGGCAGTACATGGCGTCGGTATTGCCGTCGCGCGGCTGCCCGACGGAGCCCACGGTGGCCACCCAATGGCGGTGCGAAGGCACGGGTATGGCTACACCGGGTTGTGGCGTGAAGGGCATCAATGCTTTGCCTGCGCCCTTGTAGTACAGGGTCTGGAAATGCACATGGCCACCAAACACATATTTCACGCCAGGCCAGGCACTGGCGCCCTGCAGGCTGTCCTGCGCGGCGCGGGGATCGTAGACATAGTGCCACTGCTGGGGCTCATTCGCACTGGCGTGCACGAACAGGGCCTGGCCGTCTTGCGCGGTCAGCGGCAGGCGGCTGATCCAGTCGCGCTGGTCTGGCATCAACTGGCGGTGGGTCCAGGCGGCGGTGCTATCGCCGACGGTTTTGACCTCCAGCGGTGGCGTGACGGCCATGGCATCGTGGTTGCCCTGGATGGCCAGCGCTCCCCCGTCCATGAGTTGCATGATGCGGTCCACCACGGCGCCTGGTTCGGCGCCATAGCCCACCATGTCGCCGAGGAATACAAAGCGCTCGGCCTGCTGCGTGCGGGCGTGGGCCAGGCAGGCGTCTAGCGCGTGCAGGTTGGCATGGATGTCGGACAGCAAAGCGATACGCACACAGTTCCCTATTCACGGACCTCTCGGGTTGAAGGCCTTTACGCCATCATGCCGCATTTGACTGACGCCAAGTTTGCAGCGGCAGGCCTAAGTTTGCGCGAGGGAGAGCATATGGCCCAGCCGCGGATCGCCCTTGCCGCCCAGCACCTGCTGGTAGGCGGCCTGCACGGCGGCGGTACCGTGGTGGTGTTCTACCCGTAGCCAAGGCGCCTTGGCGTCGGTGACCCGCGCGGTAAAGGCTTGCCACGACTGCACCAGGCGCTGGCCCAGGCCCTGCGGGCCCCAATCGGCACTGCGTTTCTTGACTTGCGCGGGCGCAAAGAACAGTGTGGCCTTGGGGCCGGGCACGTCCTTGGCGCCACCCATATCGGCCACATGGGTAGCGCCTATGGAGCTGCTGTAGACCAAACCCTTGCAGTGCGTGTGCAGCGCCTTGCGAAAGCCCGCATTGCCAGCAAAGTCCACATAAATGCTGGACGCATCGGGCGCGATCTGCTCCAGTTGGTCGTAGGTCAGCACGCGGTGGTAGCAGCCCAGGCCTTCGCAAAACGCCACATTGCCGGGGGATGTCAGACCCACAACCTCGACACCGGCGCGCTGCGCCAGCTGAAAGGCCGTGCCGTAGGCGGTCTTGCTTGACGCGCTGGACAGCAACAGCAGCGCGGGCTGCGCCGGGTTGGCCGTGGCGCCAAAGAAGTCGTTGTCGGCCAGAAAATCGTCAATCAACCACGAGGTGATGAACAGCGGGCGCAGCAGGGCCTGTACGTCTTCGCTGCCCGGTGTGTAGAAAGGGTCCGTCGCGCAGCGCATGTACTGGTTGTAGACGGCATGCAAGGCTGCACGGTGGGGTGCGCCGTCGAAGAAGGACGTGGCCGACAGCTTGGCGGGTGTCAGATCCACCGCGCTGGACATGGGGAAGTAGCCATACAGGCGCTCGCCCACGGTCACTTCGGGGTGGCGGGAGTCCAGAACCGTGCCAAAGCCCCACACGGGAATGCGGCCCCAGGGCGCGCCATCGCGCAGGGGGTCGTCTGCCACCGGGAAGAATTGCCAGTACTGCATCGCATCGCCCATTGCGGCATAGGTGATGTTGTTGGAGGTCAATGCGAAGCGGTCTATGCCCACGCGTACCTGGCCATGGGCCAAGGCGGGTGCTGGGGCAGTGTGCACCGCAGTGGTGCCAAGCTGGTCCTTGCGGACCAGCAGTTCGGTGATGGTGGATGTGTCAATGGTCGTGTTCATGCCACCACCTTAATGCAAAGCGCATGGCGCAACAAGCCGTGGCGGGCGCGTGTGTGACAAGCGGGCAGACGGGCTGGGCGGGCGGGTAGACAGGCTCGGGTTTACCCGTGTGTGGGTTCCCACACTTGATAGTTCTGCCACACTGCCCACAATCACGCAGGCCGCCTTGCTTGGGGTGGCTCCCATAACGATACGGAGACAGGTGCCCCATGAAAATCGACGACATGCGCATTTCCACCCGCTTGGTCTTGGGCTTCGGAATACTGGGCCTGTTGATTGCCTTCATGGGCGCGGTGGCGCAGTTCAAGGTGTCAGCGATGAACGGCTTGTTCGCCCAGGTGGTCTCCGAACGCATTCCCAAGATCGTGCTGACCAATGAGATCAAAGGCGATGTGACACTGATCGCCGAAGCCGTGCGCAACATGATCATGATCAGCGACACCGCCGAAATCCTGAAGGAGCGCAGCCGCGTCGAAGGCGCGCGCAAGCGCATTGGCGAGCGCCTGAAGACCCTGGGCGAGCAGATCACCAGCGACGAAGGCAAGGCGGTGCTGGCCAAGGTCAGCCAGACCCGCGCTATCTACGACCCGCTGGAGGCCGAGACCACGACACTGGCCGCCGATGGCCAGGTGTTTGAGGCCAAGGCCATGCTGCTGGACAAGGTGCGGCCGGCACAAAAAGCCTATTTCGATGCGCTCGATGGCCTGCTCAAATACCAGGACGCTTTGCTGGACCAATCCACCGGCGCGACCCAGGCCGCCGCGGCCAGCATGTCGGTGGTGATTGGCGGCACCGTCACCATCGCCCTGGTGGTGGGTGTGCTGATGGCGCTGTGGATCATCCGCTCCATCACCCGGCCCATTGTGCAAGCCGTGGGCATTTCCCGCGCCGTGGCGGCGGGCAACCTGGGGGTGCGCTTTGACAGCACGGGCAAGAACGAAATCGCACAATTGCTGCAAGCTCTGCAGGACATGCAGAGCGCCTTGGTCCAGGTGGTGCACAACGTGCGCCGCGGTTCGGACACCGTGTCCACGGCCAGCGCCGAGATCGCGCAGGGCAATCTGGATTTGTCGTCACGCACCGAAAGCCAGGCCAGCGCGCTGCAGCAGACTGCCGCGTCCATGGAAGAACTGAGCTCCAACGTCAACCAGAATGCCGACAACGCCCGTACGGCCAACCAGTTGGCGATGACGGCATCGTCGGTGGCCATCCAGGGCGGCAAGGTCGTGGACCAGGTGGTGGAGACAATGAAGGGCATCAACGAGAGTTCGAAGAAGATCGCCGACATCATCAGTGTCATCGACGGCATTGCCTTTCAAACGAACATTCTGGCCTTGAACGCCGCCGTGGAGGCCGCTCGCGCTGGCGAGCAGGGCCGTGGATTTGCCGTGGTCGCCAGCGAGGTGCGCAGCCTGGCCGGCCGCTCGGCCGAGGCCGCCAAGGAGATCAAGAAACTCATTGACGACAGCGTGCAGCGCGTGGACCAGGGCAACAAGCTGGTGGACATGGCCGGTGCCACGATGACCGAGGTGGTGGGCAGCATCAAGCGCGTTACCGACATCATGGGCGAGATCAGCTCGGCCAGCAGTGAGCAGGCAGCGGGCGTTGCCCAGATCGGCGATGCCGTCACCCAGATGGACCATGTGACCCAGCAGAACGCGGCCCTGGTCGAGGAAATGGCGGCCTCGGCCAGCAGCCTGCAGGCGCAGGCGCAGGACCTGGTGCAGGCCGTGTCGGTATTCCGCCTGGAAGACGGCGGCGCGCTGGCCCTGCGCTAGGGGCCCGGCGCAGGCCACCGTCCTACATCTGCTTGAACAGGTGGGAGAAGGGGCGGCTCACCACCAGATTCTCTGGCCGGCCCTTGATTTTGACGGTGGCCTGGCCCCGGAAGTCCCGTGAGACGGATTCAATGGCCCGCGCATTGACGATGGTGGAGCGGTGGATCTGCCAAAACGCGTCGCCGTCTAGCCCATCCAGAATTTCGCGTATGGGCGTGCGTATCAGCGCGTCCAGCGCCTGGGTGGCGACCAGTGTGTACTTTTCATCGGACTGGAAGAACAAGACCTCGTCCACCGGAATCAGCCGCAACTGGTTACCCACGCTGGCCTTGATCCAGTTCAGGCGCTGGGCATCGGGTTTGAGCTGGGCGGACAGCCGGGCGACCAGAGCCTCCAGATCTTGCGTGGGCGCGGGCACCAGGGCCAGGCGCTCTTGCAGCTTGCCCACCGCCGCCAGCAGGCGTTCGTCGGAATAGGGCTTGAGCACATAGTCCACCGCATTGGCATCAAAGGCTTCCACCGCGTAGTGGTCAAAGGCGGTGACAAACACGATGTGGCAACGCAGGTCGTGGTTGGCCGCCAGGCTCTTGGCCACTTCGACCCCGGTCATCTCCGGCATCTGGATGTCCAGAAAGGCGAGCTGCGGCCGGTGCGTGTCGATGGCCTCCAGCGCGGCCTCGCCATCGCCCACCTCGGCGACGATGCTGAGCTCGGGCCACATTCGGGCCAGCTTGGCCTTGAGCTGGGCCCGCAGAATGGGTTCGTCTTCGGCGATGACGGCGGTGTAGTTTGCTGGCATGGTGGTGCGCATTGTTGCCTGGGTTCGAACTGTTTCTTTGGCTTACGAAGCCCGGCGCGACCGGGTCGCCAGCCACCACAGGCCCAGCACCATCAGCACAAAGGGCGCGAGGAAAGGGAACAGCGCCAGCAGGATCACGGTGGGAATGAACACCATCAAGCCCGCCAGGATGAAGCCCAACCCATACACCACGGCCAGTACCACGGTAACGGCCAACGCGCAGGCGCCAAAGCCGATCAACAGGCCGACCGAACCGATGGCCAGGCTCTCGATGCCGTCCAACTGCACATCACCCACGACGACCGGTAGCCAGCCGGTCACCAGGGCCAAAAAGCCCACCACCAGCACACCCAACAAGACCACGATCAGCGCCAGGAAGGTGCGGGCCAGCAGGCGGGCCCACAGGCTGTGTGTCTTGCTGGTGGCATGCCACAGCCTGCGCCAGCCGGTGGGTGCTGCGACCGCTGCCGCTTGCGGTGCAGTGGCAGCCGGTGCCCAGTTTTCGGGCTGCGAGGCCTGATAGGCAGCGACCGACTGCAGCGGCACCTCCAGCGTCGCCACAACGCCCTTGGGTGTGTGGGATGCCAACGTAAAGTGCCCCCGTGCGCCATACAGTGCGGCCAGACGCTCGCGCAGATTGCTCAGGCCCACGCCACCACCGTTGGCTTGGCTGGGCTCATCCGACAGGCCCTTGCCCGTGTCGGTGACCACGGCTTGCAGGGTCTCGCCGTCGGCTTGCTGCACACGCTGGAAGACGATGTCGATGCGGCCGCCTTCGCGCTGGGGCTCCAGGCCGTGCTTGACGGCGTTCTCCACCAGCGAGGGCAGCATCATTGGCGGGAAGGCATAGGCTAGCAAATCATCGGGTGCCGTGATGGAAAAGGCCAGGCGCTCGCCCATGCGCATTTGCAGGATGTTGAGGTAGGCCCGCACCAATTCCAGCTCCTGCCCCACGGTGGAACTGCTCTCGCGCATCTTGGGCAAGGAGGAGCGCAGGTATTGGATCAGGTGGCCGACCATCTGGTTGGCGGCGGGCGGGTCCACCTCGTTCAAGGCCTGCACATTGGCCAGCGTGTTGTACAAGAAGTGCGGCTCGACCTGGGCCTGCAAGGTCTGCAGGCGTGCCTCGGTCACCTGGCGGCTGACATCGCTCAGCTCCGCCTCGCGGGTCTTGCGCTCGGCCAGGGCCAGGGCGCGGCGCGACCGACCCAGGAAGAACTTGGTGATCAGCAAGACCAGGAACAGCGGTATGAAGGCCAACAGCAGCGCCGAGCCCACGGCCACCCGGGTCACGTCGCCGCGGACTTTGGTCTGGATGCTGTCCTTGCGTTCCGGCGACAGCACGGCCACCGTGCGCCCGTTATCCCCATCCGGCAGCTGCGCCACGGCCGGCGGTGGATGAGGCAGCAAGGCGATCGCCGGCGCGGGGTGGGTCGGCGTGGGCACGACGGGGGGCTTGGGTAGGGCCGGTGGTGCAGGCACGGCTGTCGTCGTCTGCGGCGCCAACGATGCTTCGTGCTGGGCCTTGTGGATGGCGGCCAGCGCCTCGCGGGCGGCGTTCTCGTTGTCGCGCGCGGAAGCCAGCAAAACCTCGAACGACTTGCGCGCGGCGGCGATGTCCAGGCCTTTATCTCGCAGGCGCTCCAAGGCCTCGGCCTGGGTCTCCTGCACAGCCTCACGCGCATCGACAGCAGCCTCCAAGGCCGCTTCGGCTGCGTCACTGGCGGCTTCCATTGCCGACTCGGCCGCCTCTTGCGCCCGGTCCAGCGAGCGGGCATCGGCGGAGCGGGCCAGCTCGCTGCGCGCGCGTTCGATCTGGGCCAGGGCCCGTTCCATCTCGCGCTGGCGTTCGGGGTCTTTGCTGCGCTCCTTGATGGTGCTGACCACGCCCTGGGCCAGGTCCAGGAAGCGGTTGCCGATCACCTGCTCGACCTCCTGCTGCACGGCGCGGCGCTCGGCCGGCGTGCCCGCGCTATCGACCAGGTGGATGACCTGCACCGGCAGCGCTGACATCACCAGCAGCAGCAGCGTGAGCATGCCGGCCAGCAGCAGAGCCCACCAGGGGGTTTTGTACAGAAGGTTGCCGATCGCTTTGAACATGGTGCGGGTGCCCGTTGCAGATTGTGGGGAAGGGCGCAGGCCGGGGCCGATACGCCATAGGTCGCAGAATAGGGCCTGTGCGCCCGCCCTGCCAGCGCCAAGGGACGGATTGCAGAATCCGGGGCATGAATGGGCACCCCTGGGCGCAGCCTTGGTGCGGTAAAGCGATGCACAATGCGCATCAAGTTTGCAGGGGTTGATAGCCTATTCGCTACTATTTTTGTAGCAAATTGCATAGATATGACGAGGGCTAGCGCCAGGTTTTTGTAACCATGGGAACAATGCGCTGCCACATCCTTTGTGGCAGGCCACAACGGCCGATGGGGAGGTTTGAACATGCAGCGATCGTGGTTGCGGAACGTGGTTATGGGCTTGGCATTGCTGGGCATGCTGGTCTTTGGCGGCGTGTTCGCCGCGTCGTACGCCAGCCCCGGCTTTGTCGAGCGCGTGACCAAGGATTTGCTACGCCAACAGGTGGAGCAGCGTGTGCACGAAAAGATCACCGCTCTGGATAGCAAATTCCTGGCTGGGCGGGCCGAGCGCCTGGCCAAGGCACATGGTGAGGAGATCGCCGTGCTCAAGCGACAGTTGGCCGAACAATTGCCAGCCCGCGTTGCCGCCGTGGTGGCCGAGATGCAGGACCTGAGTTGCACCTGCCGCAAAGGCGTTGAAACCCGCGTGCGCGAAGGTATTGAGGGCTGGCTGGTCTCCGCAAGCCAGGCGCAAGAGCGACTGGTCCACCTGATCCAAACACAGTATCTGGAAACCGCGGGAAAATTGCTGCGGGAGTTCCGCATCTTCAGCGGGACCAACGCACTGGTTTTCGCCATGCTGCTGGTCGCGGCCCTGCGCAAGCCCGCAGCCGGCATCCAATTGCTGCCCGCCGCTGTGGTGCTGGTGTTCGCGGCCACGCTGACAGCCTATCTGTATTTGTTCAACCAGAACTGGCTGCACACGCTGGTGTTCAGCGACTTCGTCGGGTTCGCCTACCTGGGCTATCTGGCGCTGGCGTTTGCGGCACTCAGTGATGTGCTGTTCAACCGCGCCAGGGTTACGGCCTGGTTGCTGAACCGGCTCATGGACATTGTGGGCGGCGTGGCGTCCGTTGCACCTTGCTGATCTCTGTGGCCATTGATCTCGCGGACCCGTCCGGCTCGCCCGCGTTGACCCCGCTGCGTGGGAAGCGGTAGGAACTGGGGCATGCAAGAACCCACACTGGTCCTGTTGCCTGGCATGGATGGAACGGGCGATTTATTCGCCCCCTTTGTGGAGGCCTTAGGCCCGTTGTGCAGAACCCAATGCGTGCGCTATCCCGACGATGCGGCGATGGGATATGCAGAACTGGAGGCGCTAGTCCGCTCCCAGTTGCCGCGCAGAGGCCCATTCGTGGTGCTGGGCGAATCGTTTTCCGGCCCGATAGCGGCTTCGCTGTGTGCCGCACCGCCTTCTGGCATGGTTGGGGTCGTGCTGTGCTGCAGCTTTGTGCGCAACCCACGGCCGCCGCTGGCGGTGTTCAGCGGCTTGCTGCCTTTTATGCCGCTGAAGGCAGCACCCGATTTGGTGAAGGCGGCCGTCATGCTGGGGACCTATGCAACGCCAGACTTGCGTGCTGCGCTGCTACGGGCGCTGGCCCAGGTGTCCGATGCGGCCTTGCGCGCACGGCTGCGTGCGGTGGTGCAGGTGGATGTGCGCGCCCGTCTGGCGGCGGCCACGGTGCCGGTTCTGTATCTGCAAGCCCGCCAGGATTTCCTGGTACCGGCCAGCGCGGCGGCCGAGGTAAAGGCCAGCCTCAATAGCGCAACTGTGGTGCAGTTGGCCGGGCCGCACCAACTGTTGCAAGCTTGCCCGCGCCTCGCTGCCACAGCTGTGCTGGGCTTTCTGCGCAGCCTGACCATGTAAGCAATAACTCCCACTCTTTATGCCCACTATTCTCTCCCATGCCGCCGTTCCCTTAGCCCTTGGTTTGGGTTTGGGTGCGCGGCATATTTCCAAACCCCTGTTGGTCGCTGGGGTGGTGGCCTCTATCCTGCCGGATCTGGACGTGCTCGCCTTTCGCTTGCATGTGGCGTATGCCGATGCTTTCGGACACCGGGGCGCCAGCCATTCGTTGCTGTTCGCCCTATTGTTGGGCTTGGTTGCCATGGCCTGTGCCCCGCAACTGCGCGCCAGCCGCCGCGCGGCATTTGTGTACGTGGGTGTGAGCGCCGCATCGCATGGTCTGTTGGACATGTTCACCAATGGCGGCATGGGCGTGGCGCTGGGGTGGCCGCTGTCGGACATGCGGGTGTTTGCGCCCTGGCAGGTCATTGAGGTGTCGCCGCTAAGCCTGCGCCGCGTCCTCAGCGCCAGGGGGTGGCAGGTCTTGCAGTCCGAATTGTTATGGGTGTGGTTGCCGGCCACCCTGGTGGGGCTGGTGCTGTGGGCCTTGCGTAGGCCACGCCGAGCCGCATTGCCTGGCTAAGCCCGCTCAATGCGGCAGGCGTAGCAGCCGTAGCCCGGGAAACGGGTCAGTACAAAGGCTACGTCCTTCCGGCGCAGCATGTCTTGCAAACGGCCTTCGGCCTGTTCGCGGGTGACGACGACACCGTCCACAATGCGCTCGGCCGCAGAATAGGCGCGCAGCACAAATTGCTCGGCCAAGTAGCCATTGTCCATCAGCGCGCGCAGGCTGCCGGCCTGAGGCGCCGATGGCGGTAGCGCATCGGCCATCACAAAGACTGGGCCAAACTCCTTGTACGGCGTAGCCAGTTCAAAGGGGCAGTAGCTGGCCAGGAGAATGGCTTCACCGGGTTGTGCGCGGCGCAGCACGTCGCGGCAGGGCTCGCCGCCGCTGGCGATATGGCGCTCCACGGTCTGGCCTTGGTCGTCCAGTCCTTGGCCGCGCGCGCGGGTCAGAAAGCTGCCGTGCAAGGGAATCAGTTTGTAGGGGATGGCGGTGAGAGGGGTGGTGCTTGTGTCGGTAGTCATGGTGTGCATGCTAGGCCGGGCCATCCGGTTTGGCTGGCCATTTTCGGACCTATGATTGCGGCCACCTTTGTGAACAAAAAAGAAGATAAGAACACCATGACCCACTTGTCTGCCATGAGCGAATCCGAATACGCTATTTACCTGGCATCTGCGATTCCCGACTTTGCACAGGACAAGGTTGCGTCGGGACAGTGGGCGCCAGACCAGGCGCTGGAACTGGCCCGCCAGGGGTATGCGGAGCTGCTGCCCCAGGACCTGGCCACACCGGACAACTTTTTGTTCACGGTACGCGATGCCGATACCGGGTCCGACGGCATAGGCATGCTGTGGTTCGCCGCCGTGCAACGCGGCGCCGAGCGCGTGGCCTATGTGTACGACGTGGCCATCCACCCCGCGCACCAACGCAAAGGCCACGCCCGCCGCGTGTTCGCGGCCTTGGAGGCAGAGGCCAGCCAGCGCGGACTCTCGGGCATTGCGCTGCATGTGTTCGGGCACAACACCGGCGCGCAAGCGCTGTACCGCGAACTGGGGTTTGTGACGACCAATATCAATATGTTCAAGGCGCTGGGTGCGGCCCGGCCGGCTTGAGCAAGGCACTACCATGCATGGATTCGAGTCAACAGGGAGGATTCATATGGCATTCCGTACGGTGGTGAAGAAACTGCAGCGCCTTGGGGTTTGCCTGGCGTTGCTGGGTCTGCAGGGGGCGGTCATGGCGGAAATTTCACCGCAAGCCGCCGAGACGCTGATGCGCAAGTCGGGTATGTGGACGCAGTTGGGTGAACTGTCGGCGCCGGTCAAGGCAGGTTTCGCCCAGTCCCCACTAAGTTCGCAGTTGAACAGGGAAGACATGCTGCGCCTGCAGCAGGTCGCCGATGATGCTTTTGCCGCTGCCCGTGTGCGGGACGCTGCCCTGCAGGTCTTGGCGCGCGACGTGACCGAAGCCCAAAATGCGGATGCCCTGAAGTGGTATGACACGCCCGCAGGACGCCAGATCACCCGCCTGGAGGAGGCTGCGTCGACCCAGTTTGGTGAGCAGGCGGTGGTGGACGGCAATGCGGCGTTGAGCAAGGCCTCAGCCAAGCGGGTGCAATTGCTCAACCAGATCGCCAAAGCAACGCATGCGGCCGACTCCATGACCAACATGCAAATCTCGATCACGGTAGCGGTCTTGCAAGGTCTGGCCAATGCCATGCCACAGCCGGCCAAGCCGTCCGCCGACGAGGTGCGTAAAAGCATGGAGGCCCAGCGTCCGCAGCTGGTGGAGTCTTCTCTGGCGGAAGCGATGTCCAACTTTGCGCGGACCTACAAAGGCGCCAGCGACAAGGACTTGGCGCAGTATGTGAAATTCCTGTCGTCCAAGTCGGGCACAGCATTGATGGCGGTTATGGACGATGCCATGGAAAAATCCATGGCCACCGCCGCCAAGCGGCTGGGTCAAGGTATGGCCCCTCCCCCACCTGGCGTGACCAATTTGTGATTGCGCTACCCGGCTATCCGGTGCAGCCTATCTCTTCTTCAGCCACCGGGCCGTGATTTTGGCAAACGTGCCGTCCTTGACCATGCCGTCCAGCGCGGCACGGCACTTGTCCACCGTCTCGTCGGGCGTCTTCAGGCTGAACGCCATATAGAGCCCGCCCGACATCTTCTCCAGCTTCAGCAGGCGCTCCATGGAGTCGAAGTCGATGCCATTGCGCTCTGCCAGGTAGACCAGGTTGGGCTCGTCGATGGGGAAGGCGTCTATGCGCCGGGTCTGCAGCTTCTTCAGGTTGCTCGCGTCGTCGGTAGCCTCTTCCACCACGAGGCCCTCCTTCCTCAGGTACATGGTGCGTGCGCCCTCGCGTATGCCGCCCAGCTTGTAGGACTTGAGTTCGGCAAGGCTGGCGGCCTGCACCTCGGGCCGGCCTCGCAGCTTGTACATGAACACCTCGCGGTTGACGATGATGCCCACCCACTTGAACATCTTCTCCCGCTCTTCATTGCGGCCCATGGAGTAGATGGCGACGTTGGGTGTCTCCTGCGCCATGCGGTAGGAGCGTGCCCAGGGGAAGATCTCGATCTGGTAGTCAATGGCGGCGCGCTTGAGGATTTCGTGCACCAGCTCGGTGGACAGGCCCTTGACCGATTTGTCCTTCTCGTCGACGAAGTTGTAAGGGGCCATCTCTTCGGTCACGACGGAGACTTTTTGGGCGAACACAGGGCCTGCCGCAAGGGCCAGGGCTGCCCAGACGATCAGCATGGAGACAAGTCGCAGGTTCATCGGCCCCTCCTGTGCGGCGTACACCTGGGGCTATGCTAAACCTGTGTCGGTGAAATGCAAGGGGCGGTGGCTGGTTTTCCGGTTTGCTGCTAAAAATGTAGCATTACATTCATATTTGACGAGGGCTACGGCCTGATTCTTTTAAAGCCGCTGTAAAAAGGCCCTTGAAGCTTCGCATAAAACCCAAATTAGGTTGTTTGCGCGCTTTCAAGGGCCTGCTGGGCATCGCCGCCTATGCGGCGGGGGCCTTAGACGACGGTGATCGTCACTTCGATGTTGCCGCGGGTGGCGTTGGAGTAGGGGCACACGGCGTGGGCCTTGTCCACCAGGGCTTGGGCGGCTGCGCGCTCCATGCCGGGGATGCTGACGGCCAGTTGCACTTCAATGCCAAAGCCTTGGGGGATCTGGCCGATGCCGACGGTGGCGTCGATGCTGGTGTCGGCGGGCAGTGCAATCTTTTGCGTGCCGGCGACAAACTTCATTGCGCCGATGAAGCAGGCGCTGTAGCCAGCGGCAAACAGCTGCTCGGGGTTGACGCCATTGCCGGGGCCGCCCATTTCTTTTGGCACAGCCAGTTTCAGGTCCAGCAGGCCGTCCGATGTGCGGGTGGTGCCGTCACGGCCGCCGGTGGATTTGGCGTGGGCTTGGTAAATCACTTTTTCAACTTTGGTTGCCATGGTGGTGCTGCTTTCTAGGTTGGTGCTCCAACAAGGAGCGGGTGGGTAAAACGGAAGGTGGTGGTACTTAAAACAGATTCTTGAACCATGCGACGGTGCTGCCAATGGCGACCAGGGTGCGCAGCTTCAGCAGCGCCAGCGTGTCGCCGGATTCTGGTACGGCAGGGCCGCAGCGGGGGTCGGAGCGTTGCAAGGCCCCTGTCATCTTGTGGTCAACGGGGATGGGGTCGCAGCCGTGGCCGGACTCGCAAACGAAGTCCCAGGGCTCGCGGGCCGGCGCGTGGCAGGCAAAGCAGTTTTTGCCAAAGCGGTTGTTGACTTCGGCAAAGCCGCGCTTGCCGATCTTGGTGCCGCTGGCATCGACCGCCAATTCAAAGAATTCCCAGTCGCCGGTGGCGGGGCTGAAGCCGGCCTCGCGTTTGACCATAACCTCGGTAGGCACCAGTTGCACGACCGAGCCCGCGGGGTAGACGGCGCCCTTGGGTGCATTGGCCGCAGCCAGTGTGGCAGCCAAATCGCCGGTCAGGCTGTCGACGAAGAAATGGCGCACCGGTGTCATCTGGCGCATGCAGCGAAAGCTGCTGTCATCGACCTTGACCAGGGCCGTGGCCGCGTCGGCCATCTGGCTGAAGGCGGTCAGGCCCAGGCTCAGTGTCATGGCGGTGGCGACCAGGCGGGCTTGGGATCCCAGGGTGCGCAGCAGGCCTCGGCGCTGGCGGGTGGAGGTGGGGCTGGGTGGTGTGGTCATGGTGTTTCTGAGGGCTAAGGGCTTAGGCGGTGGCGTCTGTCAGCGGTGCCTGCACGGCATCGCGCAGCGCCTTGACCTGCTGGGTGAGTGCGACCAGCTCGTTCAGCGACTGGCCGCTCTGGGCCAGCACGCACGCTGGGATGGCGGCCGCCTGGGCCTGCAACTGCTGGCCCGTGGGGCTGAGCCACACATGCACGCGGCGTTCGTCGGCACTGGAGCGCTGGCGCACCAGCCAGCCGGCGGTCTCCATGCGCTTGAGCAGGGGGGTCAGCGTGCCGGAATCCAGGTTCAGGCGTTCGCCCAGGGCGGAGACGCTAGGACCATCGGCCTCCCATAGCACCAGCATCACCAGGTACTGAGGGTAGGTCAGGCCCAGGTCGTCCAGCATGGGCTTGTACAGCTTGGTCATGGCCAGCGATGCCGAATACAGCGCAAAACACAACTGGTTGTCCAGCAACAGGGCCGGGTTGGGTTTGGATGCAAGGGCTTTGGAAGGCATGGACTGAATTGTAGCGAGCAATTAAATTGTGTGCAATAGAAATTTCAAAATACCCCTCGGGTAAACCGGGGCTTGGCAGTCCACGGGGCCTGGGCTATCGTGGCTTGCGTGCCGCAGGTTGGACGGCACACCTATTTGACAGACAGAAAGAATGACGACAT
The DNA here is from genome assembly GCF_059418585.1 of Rhodoferax sp. GW821-FHT07G04. Lineage (NCBI taxonomy): Bacteria > Pseudomonadati > Pseudomonadota > Betaproteobacteria > Burkholderiales > Comamonadaceae > Rhodoferax > Rhodoferax sp. GW821-FHT07G04. Next base: position 1,829,509 of record NZ_JBWKQD010000001.1, on the reverse strand, counting down.
GGATCTGGCAAACGCGACCTTCGACTACATCATCATTGGTGGCGGCTCAGCGGGTTGCGTGCTGGCCGCCCGTTTGACCGAGAACTTGGGCGTCAATGTGGCCTTGCTGGAGGCGGGCCCGGCGGACAAAAGCGTGCTGATCCATTGCCCTGCCGGTCTGGCCCTGCTGGCCAAGACCGGGGATGCCAACTGGGCGTTCGAGACCACGGTGCAGCCAGGGCTCAATGGCCGCAAGGGTTACCAACCGCGGGGCAAGGTGCTGGGCGGCTCCAGCTCGGTCAACGCCATGGTCTATATCCGCGGCCAACGTGAAGACTATGACAACTGGGCAGCCCAAGGCAATCCGGGCTGGTCCTACAAGGATGTGCTGCCTTACTTCATGCGCGCTGAAGACAACCAGCGTGGCCCCGACGACTTCCACGGCATCGAAGGGCCCCTGCATGTCATGGACCTGACCAGTCCCAACCGCCTGGGGCCCGTCTTCGTGGAGGCGGGCCAGCAGGCCGGCCATGTGCACAATACCGACTTCAATGGCGCCAGCCAGGAAGGCGTGGGCATGTACCAGGTGACCCACCGCGCCGGTGAGCGCTGCAGCGCGGCCAAGGCGTATCTCACACCCAGCCTCAAGCGGCCCAATCTGCGCGTGTTCACCGGCGCCCACACCACGCGCATCCTGATGGAGCGCAAACGTGCGGTGGGCGTGGAGTTTGAGCACGCGGGCGAAACCAAGCAACTGCGGGCCTCGCGCGAGGTGCTGTTGTGCGCCGGGGCGCTGCAATCGCCACAGATATTGATGCTGTCGGGCATAGGCCCCCGCAAGCACCTGGTCGAAAAGGGCATTGCCTGCGTGCACGACCTGGAGGGTGTGGGCCAGAACCTGCACGACCATGTGGACGTGGTGCAGGTCATGCGGGCACCCAAGCTCAAGGACACCTTTGGCCTGTCGGTGACCGGCTCGTTGAACGTGCTCAAGGGCATGCTGGAGTGGCGCAAATACCGCACCGGTCCATTGACGACCAACTTCGCCGAGGCCGGGGGGTTTGTCAAAAGCCAGCCCAGCGAACGCACGCCGGACCTGCAGTTCCACTTCGTCATCGGCAAGTTGATGGACCACGGCCGGGCCACGGTATTTGGCCACGGCTACTCCTGTCATGTGTGTCTGCTGCGTCCCCAGAGCCGGGGCAGTGTGACCCTGGCCAGCAAGGACCCGATGGCCGCCCCGGTCATAGACCCCAACTTCCTGGGTGTGCGCGACGACATGGAGCGTCTGGTGCGTGGCGTGCGCATCATGCGTGAACTGCTGAGCCAGCCGGCACTGGCCGGCCTGGGCGGCCAGGAGATGGCGCACTCGGCCCAGGCCAAGACCGACTTGCAGATCGAACAGTTCATACGCGACTATGCCGACACCATCTACCACCCTGTGGGTACCTGCCGCATGGGCCAGGGCGCGCTGGACGTGGTGGACCACCAGTTGCGCGTGCACGGCGTGCAGGGCCTGCGCGTGGTGGACGCTTCCATCATGCCCCAGGTGGTCAGTGGCAATACCAATGCCCCCACCATCATGATTGCCGAGAAGGCGGCCGACATGATCAAGGCCGCTGCGGCCGTGGCTTGAGTGTGCGCAACGCGCACTTTGCGGCGCTTAAGGTTTCTTTAGCAAATTCTGAGGGTTTGCGTAGCAAGTTCGTAGGCAATATTTAGCAACGCCTGGGGCGGCTAATTTTTAGACTTCTTTCCATGGTCACTGGCGCATAGGGCGTCATCTGGCCACGCCCTATGTGGGCACCAGGAACCCCAGGAAAGAAGAACACCGTGAATAACACTGCTCAGGAAAACCAGGCCGTGGCCGCCGCACAGGCCACCCCCCGCTTTGACATGTATGCCAGCATCCACAAGGCCATGCGTGCCTTGATGGCCGACACCTTGGTGGCCGTGGGGCGCATGGACTCCCAAGACCCGCAAGAACGGGCCACCGTCGGCGAGCGGGTGCTGCAGTTGCTGGACTTCTGCGCCAGCCATCTGGAGCACGAAAACACCTTTGTGCACACTGCGATGGAGGCGCGCGCGCCCGGCGCCAGCGCGCGCATTGCACATGAGCATGACGAGCACCTGGCGCACATCAGCAGCCTCCAGCGCCAGGTAGCCGCTCTATGCGCCAGCGAAGCCAGCGGTGCCGCGGCGCTGGCGCAGGAGCTGTATCTGAGCCTGACGCTGTTTGTGGCGGAGAACTTCGAGCACATGCACATGGAGGAAACCGCGCACAACGCCGTGCTGTGGGCCCGCTACACCGATGCCGAGCTGGTCGCCATCCATGATGCGCTGGTGGCATCCATTCCACCCGCCGAGATGATGTTCTGCCTGCGCTGGCTGGTGCCGGCCATGAACCCCGCCGAGCGGGCGGGCATGTTGGGCGGCATGCAGGCCCATGCACCGGCGCCGGCCTTTGCCGCCGCGTTGGGCGTGGTGCAGCCGCACCTGACACCGGCCGAATGGGTCAAGCTCAGCCATGCGTTGGGCCTGCCCCCGGTGCCGGGCCTGGTGACGGTTTGAGAGCGGGAGCAGACGATGGGATTTGATAAAAAACAAGTTCTCTGTGCGCTGTGCTACGCGCTGGCAGGCATGGGGCTGGGTATCTACATGGCGGCGTCGCAAAACCATGGCCAGCATGTCACCCATGCACACATCCTGTTGGTGGGCTTTATCACCTCCATGGTGTATGGCGTGGTCTACAAGCTGTGGCTGCCCGCCGCCAAGCCGGTGTTGGCCTGGGTGCAGTTCATTGCCCACCAGGTTGGTGTGCTGGCCATGTCCACGGGTTTGTTCCTGTTGTACGGCGGCTTTGTCGCGCCGGCTGTGCTGGAGCCCCTGCTGGGCCTCTCCTCGATAGCGGTGCTGCTGGGCGCGGCCACCATGTGCTTCATGGTTTTCCGTACACGCAACGAATGGGTCTGAATGATGATGAACAAGAATTTTCGAAACACCACCACCATGGGCGTCCTTGCACTCTGTGCAGCCTTTGCCACACCCACTCAAGCGGTACAGCCCGCCGTGTCCTTGGGTTACGACCATGCCCTGGTGCTGCGCGCCGACGGCACGGTCTGGGCTTGGGGCTATGGCAGCAGCGGGCAATTGGGCCTGGGCAACACCACCACACGCACCGTGCCCACGCAGATCCCTACGCTGGAGAATGTGGTGCAGGTCGTGGCGCGGGGCTCGTTCTCCATGGCACTCAAGGCCGACGGCAGCGTCTGGGCCTGGGGTGACAATTCCGGTGGTCGCACCGGTGGCAATGGCACCGCGGTGCCCGTGCAGATCAGCGGCCTGTCCAACATCGTCAGCATCAATGCCGGCACCGATACTGCTGCGGCCTTCGCCACGGACGCGTCTGGCCGGGTCTATGCCTGGGGCAGCAACAGCAGCGCCCAATTGGGCACCGGGCAAACCAGCGCCGGTGGCAATCCGGTGCCCCGTCTGGTGGCCGGCGCCGATGGTGCCGTGGCGGTGAGCGCGTCGGACGCAGCAGTGCTGTCGCTGCGCCAGGACGGCAAGGTGCTCGCCTGGGGGGCGAACGGCAACAGGGCTTTGGCGCCCGTTGCGGGCACTGCGACGGCCCCCGTCGTCATCGATGCCCTGCCCTCGGTGCAGGCCGTCGCATCCACCTCCATCAATATCGCAGGCCAGTACTACGCGCTGAAGAACGATGGTTCGGTGGTGGCCTGGGGTCAGGCGTCCACCAATGCCACGTTCTGCGGCCAGGCGGGGGTACGTACCTCGTCTTTTCCGCTGATTGACATCTCACCCATCCAGGGCCTGGCGCGCATCAGCCAGATCGAGCCCGGTGACGGCCACACGCTGTTTGTCGATGCCGACGGCGTGCTCCATGCGTGCGGCATCAACAGCGCTGGACAATTGGGCGACGGCACGCTGGTAGACCCTACTACCCAAGCGCCCAAGATTGCGCACATCGCAGGTCTGCCGCCCGCCGTGGCCGCGGCTGCGGGCTCAGCCATCTCAGCAGCCATCGGGGTGGACGGCAGTGTGTGGGTGTGGGGCAGGGCTACCAATCTCGCCGCCGGCGCTGCCAGCAAGTCCACCACGCCCGTGCGTGTGACGCAGATGGGTGGCGCGCCATTCGATGCGGGTCGGGTGGGCGAAGCCGGTGGTACCTTTGCCGGATCGCAGGCTGGCCCGCTGGGCAATGCCACGGTGGACGTCGCTGCCACCGTGTCTACGTTGCACCGTGGCAAGACAGGCCGCGTCTATGTGGCTGCACAAACGGGATCAGGCCTGTTCTTTCTGGGTTCCAAAGGCTGGGTGCCCTACACCACGGTCGCCGCGATACCACCCTATCTGTCTGGCCCGCTGCCGCGGTCGGTGCCTGTGCGCCTTGCCTCTGGTGAGAACCTGGCTTGGCTGAAAGGTGTGCAGCTGTTGGTGGGCTATGGCCTGGGCGACGATGTGGCTGCCGTCACGGAAATGCTCCGCGCGGGCCGCTACCAGACCGTTCACACGTTGAACTGAGCGCGCTACGCCATGTCCTGCAGTTCCAGTGGGCGCTGCACGACCAGCTGGAAGCGTCCGCGCCCGGTCTTCTCGATGCGGATCAGCGGACCGTGCTCCGTGAGCCGACGCTGCAATAGCAGTAGTCGCGCCTCCAGGTTGTCGGTCACATCGGGCAGGCCCAGGTCGGGGTCCAGGCGCAGCTCGCGGTTGCTGAAGGCGGTGCGCCCCTGCTCCGAGAAGTTGCGCACCAGCTTCCAGAAGATGGCGCCGGCCACGCCCTTGATGAGGTAGTCGTCGCCGATGAAGATGCTGTCGTTGGCGCGGTAGTGGCGTACCTGCAGTGCAGAGCCTTGTGCCAGGGGTGCAGGCGGCTCTGCAGCTACGACCTCTTGGGGCTCGGCCACAGACTGCATCAGGTCAATGGCCGCACCCAGGTGGCCGGCCATGGCCACCAGCACGTCTTCGTCTTCAAAGCCGAACTGCATGTCGTGCGGACTCTCCACAAACACCACGCCCAGCAGGCGTGATGCCGAGACGATAGGCACGGCTAACTGGCTGTGCGGCTCGCGCAGGCCGGGGTAGGGGATGTCGACGTCCGGTGCAAAGTCGGGCGCACTGGCCTGCAGGCTGCTGCGTATGGTGCTGCTGTACAGGTAGGCCGTGGCCATGTGCTGGATGCGCACCGGTGTGCGCTCGCGTGCCGCCACGCCGATCACGCCGTGGCCCAGGTCTATCTCCGAGCCCACACCGGACGTGGCATAGCCGCAGCTGGCCACGGTGTACAGGCGCTGGCTTACCGGGTCCAGCATCAGCACCATGGCATGCTGCACGCCCATGAAATCGGTCAGCGTGGCCAGTGCGGCGTTGAGAACTTCGTCCAGCGATGTGCTGCGCGACAAGCGCTCACTGCAGCGGCGCACCGCATTGAGCATGCTGTAGCGCGGTGGTTGCTCCGGCAGCGGCGAGCCTTCGACGGCCTCGATCTCCTGCACGGCGTAGACGTCTGAGCCCAACAACTTGAACACGTTGGACATGCCGGTATGCGAGGCAATGCCGGCCAGCTGGGCTTTCATACCTTCAAACAGGGGGCCTTGCGTTTCGGTGCGCAGGTAGCGCAGGTGCAGGCGAAAGAACTGCACCGTCTGGGGATGCAGCACCAGCAGGTTGGCATAGGGGTTGGCCAGGATGTTGGCGCGCGTCTTGTTGAAGAACTGGAAGGACAGGGCCACGTGGCTCTCGTCGACAAAAAAGACCTGCGAGATGTAGGCCACATTGGGTGTGCCATCGGCCGCCACGGTCGCAATGACCGCCGGGATGACACCCTCCAGGCAGGGGCGTATCTCGCTCAGCGTGGGGCGCGTCATGCCGCACCGCCCGTGCGCACCGATGCAATGGGGGCGCCGGCATTGGGCCCCGGGGTCTGGTCGAATGCCTCCTGGAATTCAAACTCCACGGCGACCAGGTCGTCGATGTCGTGGGCCAGCATGACCCGCGTCAACACCGGGGGAATATAGACCTGCGTCAGTTCCCATTCCATAGCCACCAGGTAGCGCTTCAGCAGGGCGTGGTCGGCGGCGTTGGTGGTACGGCTGCGGACCTGCCGGGTCTTGAGCTGCAGTGTGCGGTAGTTGGACGGCTGAGAAAATACCACGGACAGGCAGCCGCTGGCTGCAATGTCCTGCAGCAGCTGGCGGGACTGCTTGCGCGCCAGGTAGACCGTCACCGTGCGCCCGTCGGCGGTGATGGTGCTACCCATGGCCCGCATGATGCTGGGACGCAGAGCGGCGTCGCAGGAACTGACGATGGTGGACACGCCGGATTGCACCATGGCCACCATCTCGGCCGACAGTTGGGGCTGCGGTAGGTGCTGTGGTGGCCGCGCGCTCACGCTTTGAACCGCCTGCGGGTCAAGGCCAACGCCACCCAGAACGACACACCCGCATACACCGCCAAGACCGCCACATGCCGCAGCACGCCGCTGGGCCATTGGTCCATGAACAGGGGCCGCACCAACTGCACGGCATTGCTGAGTGGCAACCAGTCGGCCACCACCTGCACGATGGTCGGCAACTGCTCCAGCGGGAAGAACACGCCACTCAAGAACATCATGGGCGTCAAAAACAGCGTGAAGTAATAGGTGAAGAAGTCATAGCCATGGGCCAGCGCATTGAAGATGAGCGCAATGCAACTGAAGGTGATACCCACGCCAAACAGAATCGGCCAGGCCAGCAGCAATTTGGGCGAGTGGCTGATGCCCAGGACCAGCATCACACCCATGATGGCCGTGACCGTAAACAAGGCCTTGAAGGCCGCCCACAGCATTTCGGCCAGCACGATGTCGTCCAGGCCCACGGGAGCATTCATGATGCCGTCCCAGGTCTTTTGCATGTGCATGCGTGAGAAGGCGGAGTACAGCGCCTCGAACGAGGCCGCCTGCATCGCGCTCATGCAAATGGAGCCGCTGGCCAGGAACAGGATATAGGGCACGGTGGTGGGGCCCGTGGGGCCGGGCACGGTGATCTGGCCGACCAGGGCGCCCATGCCGTAACCAAAGGCCACGAGCCAAATCAAGGGTTCTGCAATATTGCCCACCAGGCTGGGCAGGGCCAGCTTGCGCCAGACCAGCAGGTTGCGCTGGAACACGGGCCAGAAACGCCAGGACAGACGGGGCAGGCGCCAGATGTTCACTAGGCATCCTCCCGAATCTGGCGGCCGGTGAGCTTGAGGAACAGGTCCTCCAGGTTGGCTGGCCGGTGCAGTGTGCGCAGGTGGGGCTGGGCTTGCAGGGCCTGCAGCAGGGCGGCGGCATTGGCGGTATAGAAGAATACCGTCTCGCCGCTGACCTCGACCCGCGCGGCCAGTGCACGCATGGGCCCTTCGGCCAGCGCCAGAGCGCCCATGCCATAGACCTCCACCACGTCAGGCTCCAGGTGCTGCGCGATCAGGTCGCGTGGCTTGCCCTCTGCGATTTTCTTGCCGTGGTCCAGCACCAGCAGGCGGTTGCACAGGCGCTCGGCCTCGTCCATGAAGTGGGTGGTCAGCAGGATGGACTTGCCCTGCTGCAGCAGCAACTGCAGGCGCTCCCACATCAGGTGGCGTGCCTGGGGGTCCAGTCCGGTAGTGGGCTCGTCCAGCATCAAAAGCTTGGGGTCGTTGACCAGGGCGCGGGCCAGCGACAGGCGCCGCTTCATGCCGCCCGACAGCTCGCCGGGCCGGGCGTTGGCCTTGGCGCTCAGCGACGCGAATTCCAGCAGCGCCGGTATGCGGGCGCGAATGAATGCGTCTTTCATGCCGAAGTAGCGGCCGTAGACCAGCAGGTTCTCTGCGCAACTGAAGTCCGGGTCCAGCGTGTCCATCTGGCTGACCACCCCCAACTGGGCCTTGATGGCCAGCGCGTCCTGCGGCATGGTCAGGCCCAGGGTTTGTATGCTGCCGCCGTCGGGGGCGGTCAGACCCAGGCACATGCGGATGGTGGTGGTCTTGCCGGCGCCGTTGGGGCCGATGATGCCCAGGCATTCGCCCGCGCCAATACCAAAGGACAGGTCGTCGACCACGGCCACGCCGCCATAGCGCTTGCGCAAGTGCTGGGCGCACAGCAACAGGCCGTCTGGCCGAGCGTCTTCGTCCGTGGCGGGCGCCCCGTGCTGCACGGTCTCAGGCCGCCTCAGTTGCAGACATTGGTCAACTTCCAGCCCCAGCTCAGAAAGATCCAGGTCATCTTGGACACCGCGTGAAAGGGCCGCGTGGGCCAGGCGGCGTTGCTCTGCGGGTCGCCCGAGGTCAGGGCCAGCGTGATGGATTTGGCAGCGTCTGCGGTGATGGGACAGTTCCAGTTGCGACCGTCCTGGATGGTGCAGCCCGTGAGTTTGGACGAGGGCTCCGTGGCGCCTATCACCCAGAACAGTACCTCGCCGCGCGCGCGCAGCGCCCGGTAGCGGTAGCGGGGGCCGGCGTCCAGCTCGCCGGTGCAGCGTTTGCCGTCCCAGGCGCCATTGGCACAGTTGACGGTGTAGATCGTGCGCTCGCCCTGCATGGTGATCTTGTCAGTGGTCCAGATGAAATAGACCATCAACAGAAAGAGAAAACCCACTATCCAACGAATTTGCTTGCGTCTGCTTGCGTTCATGGTTCGCTATGGCGGTGTAGGTGCATGCACTGCCTGCACCTTACACCTTTGTTGCTCGGTATGGAACACATTGTTACGCGCTTATTGGAAAGCAACTTCCTGAAAACTGCGCAGTTTGCGGCTGTGCAACTGCTCGGCGCCCTGGGCACGCAGCAGCTCCACGGCGCGCATGCCGATGCGCAAATGCTGGTCGACTCGCTCGCGGTAGAAGTGGTTGGCCATGCCGGGCAGCTTGATCTCACCATGCAGCGGCTTGTCGCTGACGCACAAGAGCGTGCCGTAGGGCACGCGGAAGCGGAAGCCGTTGGCGGCAATGGTGGCGCTTTCCATGTCCAGCGCGACGGCACGGCTTTGGCTGAAGCGGCGCTGGGGCTGGTTGTCGGGCAGCAGCTCCCAGTTGCGGTTGTCGGTGCTGGCCACGGTGCCGGTGCGCATGATGCTTTTGAGCGCCGCGCCCTTGATCTGCGTCACATCGGCGACAGCCTGCTCCAGTGCGACCTGGATCTCGGCCAGCGCGGGAATCGGCACCCACAGCGGCAACTCTTCGTCCAGCACGTGGTCTTCGCGTACGTAGCCGTGGGCCAGCACGTAGTCGCCCAGCTGCTGGCTGTTGCGCAGGCCGGCGCAGTGGCCCAGCATGATCCAGGCGTGCGGCCGTAGCACGGCGATGTGGTCGGTGATGTTCTTGGCATTGGCCGGGCCCACGCCGATATTGACCATGGTGATGCCGGCGCGGTCGGCGCGCACCAGGTGGTAGCCCGGCATCTGTGGCATGCGGGGCAGTTCCTTGCCCAGGGCGTCGGTCGCCTCGGCGCTCAATCCCACCCGGCGGGTGACGATGTTGCCCGGTTCCACAAAGGCGATGTACTCGCTATTGGGGTCCTGCATGGCCGCATGGCCCAGCGTGATGAACTCGTCGATGTAAAACTGGTAGTTGGTGAACAGCACGAAGTTCTGGAAATGCTCCGGCCCGGTACCGGTGTAGTGGCGCAGGCGGTGCAGAGAATAGTCCACCCGCGGTGCGGTGAACAGCGCCAGGGGCTGCGGCTCACCCGCGCGCGGCTGGTAGGTGCCGTTGGCGATGCCGTCGTCCATGGCGGCCAGGTCGGGCAGGTCGAACACGTCGCGCATCAGCGTGCGCCGCGCAGCGCTCATGCTGCCTTCCACGTGGTCATTCTCGGCAAACGAGAAGTGCACGGGAATGGGCTGAGAGCTGGTTCCCACCTCCAGCTCCACGCCGTGGTTTTGCAGCAGCAGGTTGAACTGGTCCAGGTAGTAGTCGCTGTACAGGTCGGGCCGCGTCAGCGTGGTCTCGAAGCGGCCGGGGCCGGCCACAAAGCCGTAGCTCAGGCGGGCGCTGTCGGGGATGAAGTTGCGCGACACCGTGTCGGTGTGGATGCGCACCAGCGGGTAGCAGGCGCGCACGTGGCCGGTGCCATCGTCGCCGCCCACAAAGCGCTGCATGGCCTGGCGCAGGTGGGCAATACTGCCGTCGTAAATGCGTGTGACCTGGGCCAGCGCCGCCTTGGCGTCGGTGAACCGTTCGGGGGCAATAAAGGGAGGTAGGTTTGACATGGGCCTATTGTGCCGTGCTCTGTTGCCGCATCTGTGACGGGGCGTTGATGGGCGTCCGCCCCAGGGCCGGGCATGGTGGAGTAGAGTGCGAACTATTTAATAAATTTGCAATCATTAGCCGATATGGCAGGCATGCAGGGGGCTCTTCTGGAACAATAGGGCTTGTTGGCCCATCCATTTCGCAGGAATCTTTTGCGGTGCCAGATCCGAACGACTCACGATTTCACGAGACCGGCTTCCCCTCCTTGCAGTGGGAAGAAGACGACTTGCCGACGCGCCCCATGCCCCTGCATGAGCGGCCGCTGCAAGCCCGTATCGACAATGAAATGGCCGTGATCGCCCAGCACCACATGCGTATCGCACTGGCCATCGAGAAATTCTGGGGCCACCGCGACTGCGTGGAATACTTGCAAAAGCTCATCATGAGCGGTGGCCACCAGGACGGCCATCAGCGGATCGGCTTCAAGTCCGAGGTGTTGTCCGCGCTGATCAACCTGGCCTCGCTGCACCAAATTGAGTGACAAAGGCATATCGGTGAAGCGCAGGCTGGTATTCGGCGGCATCGCGGTGCTGGCGGCGGTGGCGGTCGGCGTCCTCTTCTTGGTGCCCAGCATCGTGGACGGCAGCATGAACACCGTCACCCACCCGGCTCCCTACCCGGCCAGCGCCCAGGCGGGCACCACCCACCAGGCGCTGTTTGTGGCCGACCTGCATGACGATGCACTCTTGTGGAACCGCGACCTGCTGCAGCGCTACACCCGGGGCCACTCCGACCTGCCCCGCCTGCTGGACGGCCATGTGGCGCTGCAGGTGTTTGCCACGGTCACCAAGACCCCCAAGGGCATGAATTACGAGCGCAACAGCGCCGACACCGACAGCATCACGATGCTGGCCATGGCCCAGCGCTGGCCGGTGGCCACCTGGAGCAGCCTTTTGCAGCGCGCCCTGTACCAGAGCGAGAAACTGGGCCAGGCCGCCCAGGACAGCGGTGGCCGCCTGGTCTGGGTCAAGAGCCAACAGGACATGGCCGCCTTCGTCAAGGCCTGGGACGCCGACCACCAGCGCGTGGCTGCCCTGCTGGCCACCGAGGGCCTGCACCCGCTGGAGGGCGGGCTGGAGAACGTGGACCGGCTGTATGACGCCGGTTTTCGCATCACCGGCCTCACGCATTTTTTTGACAACGAGGTCGGCGGCTCGGCCCACGGCATGGACAAGGGCGGCCTGACCCCCTTTGGCCGCCAGGTGGTGGCCAAGCTCGAAGCCCGTGGCATGCTGATCGATCTGGCCCATGCGTCCAAACCCCTGATCGACGACGTGCTGGCCATGGCCAAACGCCCTGTAATCGTGTCGCACACCGGCGTGGCCGGCACCTGCCCCGGCCCGCGTAACCTCAGCGACGACCACCTCAGGCGCATCGCCGCCGCCGGTGGCGTCGTGGGCATTGGCTACTGGGAGGGCGCGGTGTGCCAGCCCACGCTGCCCAGCATCGTCAAGGCCATACGCTACGCGGTCGACACCATTGGCGTGCGCCATGTCGCCCTGGGCTCTGATTTCAATGGCGCCACCCGCACGCCGTTTGACGTTACGGGCTTACCCCAGCTCACCGAAGGCCTGATCCAGGCCGGCTTCAGCGCAGACGATATCCGCGCCATCATGGGTGGCAATGTGCAGCGCCTGCTGCTGCAAAGCCTGCCACCGGTCTAGGCCGTTTCTGGGATAGACACCATACGCAATATTGGCCTCTAGCCCTCGTGAATGCTGCGAATGCAGCTATAAATGTAGTAGCAATCGAATGACTTCCACTCCCCACGCAACGCAACACCATTTCGACGTCCTGATCGTCGGCAGCGGCCTGGCCGGCCTGTCGGCCGCCCTGCACCTGGCGCCCACGCACCGCGTGGCTGTGCTGACCAAACGCGCCATGAGCGACGGCTCCAGCAACTGGGCCCAGGGCGGTATTGCCGCCGTGCTGGCCGAGGGTGACAGCTTTGACTCGCATGTGCAGGACACGCTGGTGGCCGGTGCCGGCCTGTCCGAGCCCGAGGCCACCCGCTTCGTCGTCGAGCATTCACCCGAAAGCATTGCCTGGCTGCGCGAGCTGGGCGTTCCGTTCTCGGAAGAAGACGGCCATTTGCACCTGACCCGCGAGGGCGGCCACAGCGCCCGGCGCATCGTCCATGTGACCGACGCCACCGGTGCCGCAGTGCAGAAGACGCTGATCGAGACCGTGCGCCGCACGCCCAATATCACGCTGTTCGAGAACCACACGCTGGTGGACCTGATCACCCGCAACAAGTTGGAGCACGCAGTCGATACCCCGCGGTCCACCAACAACCAGTGCCTGGGTCTGTACGCGCTGGACGAGGCCACCGACGAAGTCCACACCTTCAGCGCCCCGCACACCATCCTGGCCACCGGCGGCGCCGGCAAGGTGTATCTGTACACCACCAACCCCGACACCGCCACCGGCGATGGCATTGCCGCAGCCTGGCGCGCCGGCTGCCGGGTCACGAACATGGAGTTCATCCAGTTCCACCCCACCTGCCTCTACCACCCCCACGCCAAGTCGTTTTTGATCACCGAGGCGGTGCGCGGCGAAGGCGGGCGCTTGCTGTTGCCCGATGGCACCCGCTTCATGCCCCAGCACGACGAGCGTGCCGAACTGGCCCCGCGCGACGTGGTGGCCCGTGCCATCGACTTCGAGATGAAGAAGGGCGGCTTCGACTGCGTCTACCTGGACATCTCGCACCAGCCGCTGGCCTTTATCCTGGAGCACTTTCCGAACATCTACGCCCGCTGCCTGGAACTGGGCATTGACATCAGCAAGCAACCCATTCCCGTGGTGCCGGCCGCGCACTACACCTGCGGCGGCATCCACACCGACCTCATGGGTGCCACCGACATTGCCGGCCTGCACGCCATCGGTGAGACCGCCTACACCGGCCTGCACGGCGCCAACCGCCTGGCCAGCAACTCGCTGGTGGAGTGCATGGTGTTCGCCCGCGCCGCCACCACCCACATTCTGGCCACGCCGCTGGCGCCGCCGCCGGCGCTGCCCGCCTGGGACGACAGCCGCGTGACCGACGCCGACGAGGCCGTGGTCATCTCCCACAACTGGGACGAACTGCGCCGTTTCATGTGGGATTACGTGGGCATTGTGCGCACCAACAAGCGCCTGGAGCGCGCCTCACACCGCATCGCGTTGTTGCAGGGTGAGATCCAGGAGTTCTATGCGCACTTCCACGTCACGCGCGACCTGCTGGAGCTGCGCAATCTGGTGCAGGTGGCCGAGCTGATCGTGCGCTCGGCGCATTCGCGGCATGAGAGCCGGGGGCTGCACTTCAGCCGGGACTATCCTGAGATGATGGACAAGGCGGTTCCGACTACTTTAATTCCGGATTAAGTTCGGACTGGTTGCAGCTCTTGTAGCTATAGCCGCTGGTGTTGCACTCACATGTAGTTCGCCCAGATATATGCGGGCGTGCAGATTCCGTTCCCCGGCCGTAAGTCGCAAGCGTCTGTGTCCGGGTTTGCAAGCGTTCTTTTGCTAACCTCATAGGAGGGGCGCTCGCTCTATTGCAACCGTGAGTCATGGCCGATGATGGACGTCCGATCCGCCAAGTCGGGTGGCGAATGAAGGGAATATGCGTTTGGTGAAACTGCGGACATCTAGGTACGTGGTCAAACGGGTAGCGATAGCAGGGCGCAAACTCTACCCTTTATGTATTCCTTCAGCACGTTTTTGCAACGTTTTCCAAGTAGCGCTCCATGACTGCGTTCACCCATTTGCGAAATCTACTTGTGTTTAGGAGCGAGGACTCGTTTCAACCACAGCGTTCGTAGAAAGTGCAGTGACAAGCTATTCGCGGCTTATTTGGGCTTGTCGTACGTCTTACTCATATTAGTGACACGATGGCGGGGTGTTCGCCGAAAACTGACGAAAAGCTGATCAATCACATTGCAAGCTATATCTGTCGTTGACATACGGCATCGTAATGGCTAAGCTAAACTTGCAAAGTAGCAATACTGCGGCGGTAAGCTTGCTTCTTGGTACGCCTACCCGGGAGAACCTGATGAAGAAATGTCCCAAAGTGCACTCAGGTGTGGCTGCCTACTGGGAATGCCTCTCAACGCGAAGGGGATGGCGGCAAAGACGCTAGTGAGCACGGTGCCTCGCACGGCTGGTTTCATTAATGAGAAGGATATGCCATGACGGTGAAAAAACCTCTTGAGTTTGAATATATGTTCCACAAGAGAGTTGAGGATGGAAAACGTATTTTTGCAGCTTTTGGAGGAGATGTGAAAACCACAAACCATCAGAATAAAACTAAGCCTGAGCAGTCTTCACATCAAAAGAAAACTGCAAGCAAATCTCGCTAATTCCTGATCTAGATGCAGATCAAAAACAAAGAGTCGGATAGCCCGACTCTTTTTTTTTGATCTGAAATTTTGGATTCTTAAAATTACCAGCACTGATGATCAACTGTAAGGCTTGCGAATATTAGGAGTTATGGTGGCGATTCAAAAAAATAATCCGCTGTACATCAAAAGTGACACAATCCGCCTAAGTGGCAACCAAGGCGTAGACGAAAACCGCGAATGTGGTTGGTCTCCCTTTCAAAAGGATTATGCTCGCCTCTTACACTCAGCATCATTCAGGCGATTGCAGGGAAAAACTCAGCTGTTTCCGAGCGTCGAATCAGATTTCTTCCGCAATAGACTCACGCATTCCTTGGAGGTAGCGCAAATTGCCGTTGGAATTGCACGGCGATTAAATAAAAAGGATTTACCACTCTGGCAAAAGAAGGCAGAGATAGATGTCGATTTAGTTCAGTTCGCGGCCCTTGCGCACGACTTAGGCCATCCGCCATTTGGTCACAATGGAGAGCATGCGCTTGATCAACTTATGCGTCAATTTGGTGGTTTCGAAGGAAATGCACAAACACTACGAATACTCGCAATAACGGAAAAGAAACTAATAAGGCGCGAACAGGACGATAGGGTAACTTCTGAGCATGGTCTCGACCTGACGTATAGAGCCTTAGCCTCAGTTTTGAAATATGACCATCGCATCCCACATATGCGGACCACTATATCTGCGCCCACAAAAGGATACTATGCGATTGATCAAGATTTGGTAAATAGGATCAAGGCTAATGTCGCACCAGGGTTTGTCGGAAAGAATGAAAAACTCAAAACCATTGAGTGCGCAATTATGGATCTTGCTGATGATATTGCATATTCAACTTATGATCTAGAAGATTCTCTTCATGCGGGATTCACAACCCCTCTCCGGCTCGTATCTGAGCTAATGCGTGACGAAAAAATGCGGGATGAAGTACTTATAAAGGTAAACAAGGTTCTCAAGGAAGCTCAATTTAAAAAATTGAAACACTCAAGTGAGTTAATAATATTTGTTGCAAATATATTTCAGCTATTAACAGACGTTAAAGGGCAAACCGAAAAGGTCCTCAAGCAATCAGGCTTCGAAGGCGATTTGCATTCGAATGATGTCGGTGATATTAAAAATGTCTTATCCCGAGTATTCGCCTATGATGATGATCAGGATCTGGCAAAAGTTGCTTTGGTTAGAACTCAATTTACGTCCCGGAGAGTTGGGGAGCTTATTCACTCGGTCGAATTTGTTCCCAACACTCAATTTCCACAGCTATCAACTGTTCGGCTTCCTCGAGACAAACTCATAGAAGTAGAACTGCTCAAGCGACTTAACTATGAACTCGTGATCAGGTCTTCTCGCCTTGCCGTAATAGAACATAGAGGCCACGAACTTGTGACACAGATCTTTGAAGCGTTAGTGAAGAGTGACGGTGCGCTGTTGCCCGAGGAGTGGAAAGAGGATTATTCCAAAGCAAAGCAAGATGGCGTAGAACAAGCTAATCGCGTTGTTTGCGACTATGTCGCCACACTGACGGACGGACATGCTGCAGAACTCCACACGAGATTATTTTCTGATGGGCAATCCATATTTAAACCCCTATAGGAACGGTGGCGTCCGGTTTTTAATTTGGCAGTCGACCCATACGTCACCTTCAGTCGTTCCAAGCGAGATCTGATTTGGATGCTACTTTGGTAGCTTTCGAAACATTTGGAAGCCGATGATGCGTGCCGAATTTCCCCCAAAGAAATCCCTTCCCGCCTTGCGCGAGGCGCCTGGATGCAACGTTCAGCAAACCTTGCTCCGTACCGTCATTGGTCTCTTCGTATCGCTGGTAGATGCGGTCCAGTCCTTGCTGTCACCCCTAGCCTCAAAGCGACACTATCCTATCAATCCAGCGGCTGTCAGCCAACAGCGTCGCTGATCCGCCACTAACCGTTGTCGTTGGGGGTCACTAGACGCGACGACGCCCTTGGAGTTGATGCATGACCGAATCGCCCGTTGAGATTCGTAAGCTCTGCCCGGAGCTGATGCAGGACTTCCTGCTGTTCTTCGACGGCGAGGCCTTTGCCGACAATCCGAAATGGGGCTTCTGCTTCTGTCAGTTCCTGTACGTGGATCATGCGAAGGTCAATTGGGCGACTCGAACCGTACAAGAGAACCGCGCCGCGGCCTGTGATCGAATCTGCAACAACCGCATGGAGGGCTATCTCGCCTACCGCGCCGGCAAGCCCGTCGGCTGGTGCAATGCAGCGCCTCGCACAATGATGGACTCCTTTGCAGATGAACCAGACCCAGACGCCACTCGAATGGGTCAGATCACATGCTTTGTCATCGCCAAGCCCCATCGGCGTTCGGGGGTTGCCACCGCTCTGTTGCATGCAGCATGCGCGGGGCTGAAGGCACAGGGCCTCCAAATCGCAGAGGCCATGCCAATGGCCGAAGCGTCGAGCGAGGCGCAGAACCACTTCGGCCCGCTGAGCATGTACCTGACCGCCGGATTTCAGGTGCATCGCACAGACGCAGAGGGCCGGGTGTTTGTTCGTCGGAGTCTGGTCTAGCCTGCTTCGAACCGCAGCGACGTTCCTCACGTCAAACCTAGTGCTTGCTTTGTTTTGTTCACAATCGCACAGACCCTGATCAGTGCGGGTTCTAGAGTGGCGGACTTCCAACCACCCGAAAGCCACACGCCATGCCGCTGCCGCTGTCTGAATATCCCATCCGCCGTACCGCGGTTGCGTCAGGCCTTCTGCTTCTGGCCCTGTCGGGCGGCGCTTCGATGCCCGCACATGCAGCGCCGTCCGAAGCGCTGGACTCCGTCAGCATTTCCATTGGGGACTATGTGGTCAGTCCCAATGCCAATCTGAATCTCCAAACGCCCTATGGTTCAGCCAGCTCGGGCGAAGTTTCTTCCCACGAAATCCATGTGCCGCGCTTGAAGGCCGACTTTTTGCTGGGCCACAGCCAAGGCTTTGCGCTGGACTACTACGGGTATTACCGCCAGTACTCCGACACCTTCAACCGGTCGTTCACGGCCGAGCCCAACAACCTCGCGCTCACGGGCAACGTCAATGCCAACGTGGGGCTGGATTTGGCGAACGCGTCGTACAGATGGTGGGTCGGCGACGGTGCGGATGTCTTTGGTGTCGGCATTGGCGTCGCCTACTACCGCATCCGCTTTGGTGTGGAGGGCAATGCGGTGAGCAATGCCAACAACAATGTGTCGGGATCGGGGAACGCCAGCTACAGCACGGACGCAGTGGCCCCATTGGTGCAGTTTGGCTGGCGCCACGCGATCTCCCCTGCCGTGCGCCTGTATGCCGACCTGTCCGGCGTCGAAAAGAGCGGTGGGGATTTGAGTGGGCACATCTACAACCTGGCGGTTGGTGGCGAATGGTACTTCGCCCAGCACTTCGGTGTCGGTGCGGAATACAGCGCGACGCGGGTCAAGATCAATGGCGAGGGCAACAACAACGGAAGCCTGGACTTGAAGATGAACGGCCCAACGGTTTTTCTGAAGGCACGATTCTGATAGCCAGTGCTTGGGCAACGAATGCTGGCAGCGCCTAAGACGATTTGCCCAAGGCCCCCGACAATTTATCCAGCGACACCAGCACCGACGACACGCTGAGCGCATTCTCCACAATACCCGCCCAGGCCTCGGATTGGACCTTGACGCCGTAGTGGTACATGGGGTGATCCTGCTTGCGCTGGGCCACCAGCTCGGCCATCTGGGCCACGCTGACCATGGGGCCTAGCGAAGCCAGGATTTTCAATTTGTCGTCCACCATGCCCGGTACGCGCAGCAGTTTGAGCAAGCGGGTTTGCAGTTGTGGGTTGGCGTTGGCCACCTCCTGCGTGCGGGCATACAGCAGCCGGTTCACCACGGTGGCCAGCACGATGTCGTCGCTGGTGTTGACCGATTGCCAGGCAATGGTTCCGGTAAAGCGGGTCAGGCCGCGGCGCAACTCCAATGCCGTGCCGGGCAGGTCATCGGCATGGTAGAAATTGAAGCCCACCGCATTCCACTCCAGTGCCTCCAGGTAGGCCCATTTGTCATCCGGATGGCTTCGGTATTGCAGCCGTATGCCAATGTGGCTGTGGCGTTTGTCATTGCGCGATGGGGGTTGCAATTCTTCGGTCACAGCAGCGTCAGGGTGTTGCGCGGTTTGAAGAAAGTGTAGTGCTTATGCGGCTCCACCGCTTGGTAGACCGCGCCACTGTGCGGCGCGATGGCCAGGCGCACGCTGGCGGCCTGCACCCGGGTAGCGGGTGCGCCGCCCAGTGCGTCTTGCAACGGCACGCCGTCGTACCAGTGTGAGTAGGGCAGTAGCAGCAAGGCATTCAGAGGCTGGTCGCTGAGGTTGATGACGACCAGCGCGGCCTCGCCGGGCACATCGGTATGGCGCAAGAAGACCAGTGCATTGCTGCCGGTCAGCCTGTCGCCCAGCACTTTGACATCGCCATACTGCAGCGCCGGGTTGGCCTGGCGCAGGGTGATCAAGCGTTGGACCCAATCGCGCTGCATGGGGTTCCAGTCGGCAGCATTCCAACGCATGGGGCGGCGGCAATCGGGGTCGGCACCGCCTTCCATGCCAATCTCTTCACCGTAATAGACCAGGGGTACGCCGGGCATGGTGAACTGCATCAGCATGGCCAGGCGCGCCTTTTCGGCGCTGCCCACGGTGGTGATCAGGCGCGGTGTGTCGTGGCTGGACAGCATGTTCCACGAACACAGCAGGCCCGGCAGGCCATAGTCGGCACGCGCATCGCGCAGGGCATGGTTCATTTGTACGGCGTCAATGTCTCCGGCTAGCCAGGCCAGCGTGGCCGTGCGGTACCAGTAATTCATCATGCCCTGGTAGCCGCCGCCGGCTTGGAACCAGGCGCCGGAGAAACCGTTGAGTTCGCCCAGCAGGCCGGCACTGGGAAAGCGCTCACCAACGATGGCGCGCATCTCTTGCGCCACCGGTATGCCCACGTCCTGCGCCACGTCAAAGCGCCAGTTGTCCACACCCTGGGCCAGCCAGTGCTGTACCACGCTGTCGGGCTTGCGGTACAGCGCATCGCGCACCGCGGGATTGGCCAGGTTCAGTTCGGGCATGCTGGTGAAGTCTTGCCAGCATTCGTAGCTGCCGTCGCCCAGCCACGTGAACCAGTCGCGTTTGCTGGCATCACCGGCCTTGGCAGCCAGGAACCACGGATGTTGGTCCGACACATGGTTCAGCACCGCGTCCAGCGTCAGGCTCATCTGACGCGCATGCAGCGCGTCCGTCAGGCGCTTGAGCGCAGCCTCACCGCCAAACATGGGGTCGATGCGCAAGAAGTCGGTGGCGTCGTATTTGTGGTTGCTGGGCGATGCAAAGATGGGTGTCAGGTAGATGCCGGTCACACCCAGGTCCGTCAGGTAGTCCAGTTTGTCGGCAATGCCGTTCAGGTCGCCGCCAAAGAATTGCTGGCCCCAGGGCTGCTGCAGCGTGCTGTCGTTCCAGTCGCGCTTGTGCGCGCCGGGCAGGTCATAGGCAGGGTCGGTCAGTTTCTGGGCGCTGCTGAGGCCACCGCCAATGGCAAAGCGCTCGGGGAAGATCTGGTACACCACTTGGCTGGCGGTGCGGCGGGTGAAGGCGTCTAGCGGAGGGGGCGTTGTCATGGGGGCACACCTTAGCAGCTAAACCGGTCTCCGGTCGGTGGCCGGTTACCAGCCAGTATCAACTTGCACCGCCGAGCCGGGTGGGTCTTACTGTTCTTTTTGGTAGCGCTGGTAGATGCGGTCCAACTCGCCGCTGCGTTTGAGTTGGGCCACGGCCTGCTCCAGGCGGCGCACCGTGGCGGCGTCCAGGCTGCGGCTGGCCCACATATAGCTCAGGCTGGACTGCAGCACGCCAGGGTGCAGGCGCAATTGGTCGCTCAGGCCTTCGGCCTTGATGTAGTGGGCACCGGTCAACTCGTTGGTGTAGTAGAAGCGTGCCCGCTTGTTGGCTACATTGCGCAACGCCACCACGCTACCGCCGGGCGTCTCCACGACCTGCACGCCATTGCGGCGCAGTTCGGCCGCGTAGCTGGCACCGGACTGCGTGACCACCAGATCGCCCGATTGCGCCAGGTCCTTCATGGAGTGGATAGCGCCGTTATCGTCTTTGCGGCCCACCAGGCGCTCCTGCACTGTGAACAATGGTGTGGTGATGCGGACCGCAATCTCTTTGCGCAGCGGGGTGTCCAGCAGCGCGCAAACCACATCCAACTGCCCGTCCTTGAGTTCGGCTTCGATGCGTTTCACTGGGGTGGGGCGCGGGTCGATCGCAAAGCGCAGGCCCTTGTCCACTTTTTCAAGCGCGGCAAAGATGTCGGGGCAGTGGCCGCTGGCGGGGCTTTCGCCATCCAGGTACTTGGGGGCCGAGCCCTCCTGGGCAGCCGTGCGCAGGGCTGCAGATTGGGCCATGGCAACGCCCTGGGGCCCGGCGTACAACAGCGCCAGCAACAGGAATGTGGCAAGGGGTTTCACAATGCCACCAGTATCCGGCTGGGAAGCCCGCGCGTCAATGCAATGCAATGGTCGCCCGCGAGGGGCGTATGCCGCGCTATGGGCCGTCGTACACGCGGTCCCAACTGCCGTCGCGCCGCATCTCACCCAGGCTGCGCTGCAGCTTGCGGCTGGCATCGGATGCCATGCCCTTGCGCGTCACCACGTAGGCCAGGCCATCGGTCAGCAGCACGTTCAGCGGCTTGACCCGTTCCACGGTCTGCGGGTCCATCGCCAGCAAGTTCAGCCCATAGGCCATGGCCTCGGGCGTCAGTGCGATGAAGTCAATCCGGTCGCCCAGCAGCATCTTGATCAGCTGCAGCACGCTGGTGGCCTCGTCCCGCACCTTGAGCCCGCGGTCGGCCAGCATGGCGGTGACGGGGTCGGCGCGCACCAAACCTACTCGGTGCGCGGGGAAGTCTTCAATGCGGGCCGGCACCGGCACGGCCTGCGCGCCGCGTTTGCGGAACAGCTGGTAGTCAACGCGGGCCACCGGGCCTATCCACTCGTATAGAGGTTCGCGTGCCGCCGTGCGGATGACCGGGTACAGCAGTTCGCCCGAGCCTTCCAGCGTGGTTTTTTGTGCGCGCACCCAGGGCATGATCTGGATGTCGAGTTTCACTCCGGCTCGTTGGGCGGCGTTGCGCAATACCCGCGTTGCCAAACCCTGGTCGTTGGCCTGGCCGTGGTCCACGATGACCAGGGGCGGGTAGTCCAGTGTGTAGGCCGGCAGTGTGGTGGGGTCCGCGTGGGCGTGCCTTATGCAAATGGTGTGGCACAGCAGCAGCGCCGCCAGCGGCCCCAGCAGGGTTTGGGCAAGGGGTTTCAAGAAAGGGAGTATCGGCGCACTATCGCTAGAGCGTGCTCTTGGGCGCCAGATTCTTCTCCAAAAAGCGTTCCACCCGGCCCCAGAAGTCGATGTTGTTTTTCTCCATGCGCCAGCCGTGGCCCTCTTCCTTGTAGGTGACCCATTCGACATGGGGGTTGTGCTGCGTCACCGCGTCGCGGAACTTGGTTCCATGCACCAGCGGCACGCGAACGTCCTTGATGCCGTAGGCCATGAGCAAGGGGCTGCTCAATCGCTGCGCCTGGACCAGGGGTGAGGTTTCGCGTAATTGGACCGCATCCTTGACGGGGTCTCCCACCATGGTGGGCATGCCATAACGCAGCCCTGCCTCGGAGGCATCGCTCCACGTGACCGAGTACAGCAATTCGATGTCGCTGACGCCCACCCAGTTGATGCCACAGCGAAAGATGTCCGGGTGTTTGATAAGCCCCATCAACGTGGCATAGCCGCCGTAACTGGCCCCTGCGATGGCGATGCGGTCTTTGTCCACCCAGCCCTGCGCCACTGCCCAGTTGGCGGCGTCGGCCAAGTCATCCTGCATGCTCAGTCCCCATTGCTTCCAGCCTGCCCGCATGTGCTTGTCACCGTAACCGGTGCTGCCCCGGAAGTCTGGCTCAATAACGACATAACCACGCGAGGCAAGGAATTGCGCCTGGTTGCTCCATGCCCAGTGGGCTCCGCGCACCGTGGGGCCGCCGTGCACCAGCACCACGGCAGGGCTGCGTCCTTTTGCCTTGATCGCTGGACGCGTCACATACACCGGAATTTCCATTCCATCTCGAGCGGGGTAGCGGTGGAAGTCCCGGCGCCCCTGTTGGGAAGGGTCGATGTCCACATGCCGCGGTCCGATAGCGATCCAATCATTCTGCTGGGGTTTGAACAGAAAGTAGCGGCCCGGGTCCTGGTCCGAAAAGGACAAGACCAGGCACACGGTCGGGGTGCGGCAGGCAATGCGGTTCACCATGCCCGGCAGCTTGTCGTCTACTGCCTTCTGGGCGGCCTGCTGTTCTGCACCAAACCACTGCGTTCCCGGCGCATCGCTTTCGTATCGCAAACCCAGCAGTCTGCGGGTCTTGTATTCAAAGATGGGGTTGGCATTGGCGTCGAACCCGGTTGTCTGGAAGAGGGGTGCATCTGCCAGCTTGCGTGTCTTCGGGTCAAACAAGTAGAGTGCGTTGAAGCCTTGGGCGTTGTTCTTCTGCGCATACACCTGTCCGGCCCCGTCGATGAACTTGGGGCTGTAGCCATTTGCATCCAAAACATCGAAGTTGCTCAGCTCGATCCAGTCCCTGGACCCAGGTTCGCGGTAGTGAACGATAGAGCGCCCCTTGCTCTGAGAGAAACCAAAGCGTGGCTGGTTGTCCTTGTCTAACACCCAGCCGGTCACTTCTCGCGGCTGCAAGTCACCGAGCACGTCTGTCAGCTCCAGGGTCTTGCTGTTGATGCGGTAGAGGCGCTCACTTTTGGCGGAGCCATCGGTTGCGCTCAGGCTCAGCTTGCCCACGAGCAGGTCTTCGCTGCCGTCGTCCAGCGATCCATGGACGCGGTAGTCACCCCGCAGCGGTGAGCGCTTGCGGCCATTGCTGGCGTCCCGCGACGTGATGATCTGCACCTGGTCGCTGCCGTCGCGGTTGATGGCGTACACCTCGCCATTGCGGTTGTCGTCGGAATCCTGTGTGTCGCCAATGGAGAAATACAGGCGTTCATCGTTGATCCAGTGGGCATCCAGCATGTCCACGGAGTCCGATTTGGAAACCACCTGGATCTTTGCCGTGTTGGCTGTTTCCACAACACCCAAAAACTGGCGCCCGTTTTTACCCAGAATGATGACCGATAGGTATTTGCCCGATGGAGACAGCTCTGCCGATGAAAAATTCGGCTTGGCAAAAAAGCTTGCGATGCTGGGAGGGGTTGCGGTCTGTGCCAGCGCTGCAGGCGCAAATGCCGCCAAAAGCCAAGCTCCCAGGATGTTCCAAATTCGGTGGGTCGGGTATGTCATGGTCTGTACAAGTCGATTCGAATCATAAAAAAAGCGCTGTTGCAGCGGATCACGCTGCAACAGCGCCTGCTGGCTCACATTACTTGAAGACGTAGCTTGCCGTCAGCGTGAAGTACCGGCCGTAGGGGTTGTGCAGCGACGAGTTGTAGCCATCCAGCGTGGTGGTTGTGCTGGTGTTGGCGGCGGGGTAGTAGGGGGCCTTGGTGTCGAACACATTGGCCACATGCAAGCCCATCGTCAAGTTCTTGATGCCGGTGTAGTAGTAGCCCAGGTCCACGGTGGTCCAGCTGGGAACCGTGCAATCGGGGAACCGGTCGATGTAGCCGTTTGGCGACGTGCCCAGCACCGTGCGCGAGGGAACACCGTTGGCCGGTCCACCCCAATGGCAGGCTGGCGTGGTGTAGACGGTAGCGCCATCGGTGTAGCGGTTTTGGTCGATCTGGCTGACGTAGTGCAGGGCGCCGGTGAAGGTGTGGGGGCCATTGGTCAGCGCCGAATTGAATTCCAGCCGTACGCGGGGAATGGGGCCGGTGGATGTGGCCCAATCGGATAGGCCGCCAGCGGTACCCACGACATTGGTCTCGGTATCACCAGGGGCCTCTGCGCGCTTGTACGACAGGATGTAGGCCACCTTCATGGACGACGTCATCTTGCCCAGTTCGCCCAGGTTGTTGCGCAGCTTGAACTCCAGATCGACACCCGATACCTCGGTGCTGCCCTGGTTGACCCAGGGTGTCGCTACGCCCAGCAGCGGACCAGACCCGGGGATGGGGTTGCCATTGCCGTCTCGCAGCAGGTTGGCGGGGTTGGTGTCGCGTATGACGGAGCCGACCGGGAAGCGCTCGGGGTGTTCCAGCACGGTGGTTCCGGAGACCAGGGCCACTTCGCCTTCCTTGCGGATCTTGTACCAATCAACCAGCACATCCAGGCTGCTGGTTGGCGAGTAGATCATGCCCAGCGAGAAACTCTTGGATGTTTCGGGGGTGAGGTTGGGATTTGCACCGCCCACACCCGAAATGCTCTTGCTGCAGTCGATGTTGTCGGCACCGGGTGCTGGGGTCGATCCATTGGGGCAGCGGATGGGGTCGACGGTGTTGTTCAGGAAGAACTGGGCACCACCGGGCGTGACTTGCGACACGGCCGGAGCGCGGAAGCCTTTGGCAAAGGAGCCACGTAGCGCCAGGCCCTCGGTTGCGGTCCACTTGGCTCCGACTTTGGGTACGAAGTTGGTCGCTATGCCGGGGTAGGCATCAAACCGGCCTGCGAAATCCATTTCGAAATTCTTCTGGAACGGTGTCCTGAATTCGAAAAATGCAGACTTGACGTCGCGGCTGCCATCGATCTGGGTCGTGGACAAGCCCAGAATCTCACCATTTGCGTTGGATGGGTCCGGGTCAATTTTGAGGCTTTCGCGGCGGAGTTCGATGCCAGCCGCAAAGCCGATGGGACCGCCGGCCATGCTGCCGAATTCCGTGCTGACCTTGGCATCGTATTGCAGGATTTCACCAATGCCCTTGTTGAACAGGGGCCGTGTGATGGTGGGGTCGGCCGCGATGGTCGCAATCGGTGTTCCGGTGAGCAGTTTGCGCAGCGTGGGCAGGTAGATGAAGCCGTAGTTCACCTCATCGCGGTCGGTGCGGTTCCACAGCACGGCGGTTTCCCAATCCCAGGCCCCTGACGTACCTTTCAAGCCTGTCAGCAAGCGCGCTTGCTTGTTGGTCAAATCTGTGCTGAAGGGGATGTTTTCGAAGCGGTAGACCAGCGCCGCGCGGACATCGGGAAATGGATTGTCAGGATGCCCAACCGGCAAAACCGCTTGGAAGGGTTCGGCCAGGCCGCCGGCCAGGAAGTTGGTCACCGGACCGCCCTGGCCGTTGATGCTGCGCGAAGCGCCACGGTAGGTGCGTTGCGAACTGGTGTAGCCGGCTTCTACAAACGCAGACATGTCGCCATTGATGCGCAAAGTTCCACGGCCCAGCAGGTTCAGGTCGTCGCCCTTGCTTTGGGCGTCGGCGAACTGGTCGGTGTCGTAGTTGCAAAAGGTGCGGCCGAACAGCGTGCCGCTGGTGATGTTGTGCTGGGGGCCGCCAGTGATCAGGCGCGAGGGGTCGCAGTTGGTCCGGTTGACAACCGTTGCACCCGTCACAAATGCCAAGCTGCCGGGGGTTCGCTCGCGGTAGAAGAATGGCTGGTTGGAGATGTTGCTGTTATAGGGATTCAGACGGAAGTTGATGGCCGCATAGTCGGCGGCCGCAATGTCGTTGGAGCCTTCGCGGATCGACGTGGCATCGCGTTTGGTGATGTCGGCCGTCAGCAGGAAGTTGTATCCATCGGCCTGGAAGTCACCCGCACCGGCCGTCAGGCTGGCGCCGCGTCGGCCGAACTTGCCGTCATCGTTGGCACCGGCCCGCGCTGCGATCTCGAAGCCCTGGTAGTCGGACTTGGTGATGAAGTTGATCACGCCGCCAATGGCGTCGGAGCCATACACGGCAGAAGCCCCGTCTTTGAAAATATCGATGCGCTCCAGTGCGGAGATGGGGATCGAGTTCAGGTCGTACAGCGTTGACTGGCCATTGTTGGGGTTGGCATAGGCGGACGGGGTCAGGCGGCGGCCGTTGAGCAAGATGAGTGTGGATGTTGCGCCCAGGGAGCGCAGGGAAGCCGTGGCGACGCCCTTGGAAAAACCGTTCTGCGAGGCCGTGTCGCTGTAGCCGTCGGTGCCCATGGACGGAATCTGCTTCATCAGATCCAAAACCGTCTTCGCACCACTGTCGCGTATGTCCCTCGCGCTGATGGTTTCTATGGGAGAGGTGCCTTCCTTGTCGGCCCGCTTGATATTGGAGCCGGTAACCGTCACGCGTTCCAACGTGGATTTTTCTTGAGCCGATGCCCACTGCGGCGCCAGCGCCATGCCACCAAAGGCAATGGCCAGGCCGATGCTCAACTTCGTAGGTTTCAACATATCGCGAGTGCTCCTAAGACAATTAATGGTTTTAATTGGCAAACGCTTGGGCTCGTTGTGTAGCGTGTTCGCCCGCACAGCGGCACAAAGTCAAAGCGGTGGCTTTACAAGACGTTTACATCGAGGAGGGGAATTTTGTGCGCGAATCTGGGTCTCAGGCTCCCCGGGTCGGCGGGTACCGGGCTGTCTGCTATCGACGGCCCGATTACATAGGCGTTACCAATCGCGCTAGTGGCCTGATTTCATTGGATCTTTTGCTGCTGCGTAGTGGTTTGTACTAGGCAGTTTGGGGGCTTATTGAGACTTTCCCTGATACGCGTATTCACCTAGGCGCAGGTGGTGAAAACGTTGCGATGGAGCAACTAAAACCTGCCTGGGATACGGCCTGGTTACACCAGACCCTGTCCAAAACGTCAGCTTTTAAGCCGCACCCAGATGCGGCACCAAATGGCTCGTCGGTTGCCCGGCCTTCAGTGCGGCGGTGAACGCCAGCATGCGGTCTATAGGCCGGCGCGCCAGCAGGCCCAGTGCGGGGTCCACATGGATTTCATTGGTGCCGTGTTCCAGCACATGGGCCAGGCCGGCCAGGCCGTTCATCGCCATCCAGGGGCAGTGGGCGCAGCTCTTGCAGGTGGCGCTGTTGCCGGCGGTGGGGGCCTCGTAAAAAACCTTGCCGGGGTTCAGCGTGCGCAGCTTGTGCATCATGCCGTTGTCGGTGGCGACGATGAATTCGCCGGCATCCATCTCGCGCGCAGCCTTCAGAATGGCGCTGGTGGAGCCCACGGCGTCGGCCAGAGCCACCACATCCGCGGGCGATTCGGGGTGCACCAGCACCTTGGCCTTGGGGTGGTCCTTTTTCAGCGCTTCCAGTTCAAAGGCCTTGAATTCGTCGTGCACGATGCAGGCGCCGTTCCAGAACACCATGTCGGCACCGGTCTCGCGCTGGATATAGCCGCCCAGGTGGCGGTCGGGCGCCCACAGAATTTTTTGGCCCTGGTCCTTGAGCGCGCGCACGATGTCCAGCGCACAGCTCGATGTCACGAGCCAGTCGGACCGTGCCTTGACCGCCGCGCTGGTGTTGGCGTAGACCACCACCGTGCGGTCCGGGTGCGCATCACAAAATGCGGAGAACTCGTCGACGGGGCAGCCCAGGTCCAGCGAACAGGTGGCGTCCAGATCCGGCATCAGCACCTTCTTTTCGGGCGACAAGATCTTGGCCGTCTCACCCATGAAGCGCACGCCGGACACCACCAGTGTTTGCGCCGCATGGTCGCGGCCAAAACGGGCCATCTCCAGCGAATCGCTGACGATGCCGCCGGTCTCTTCGGCCAGGTCCTGCAGGTCGGGGTGCACGTAGTAGTGGGACACCATGACCGCGTTTTTTTCCTTCAGCAGCCGGCGCACTTTGTCCTTCAGCGCGGCGCGTTCGGTCTGCGTGGGCTCTACGGGCACGCGGGCCCAGGCGTGGCGTGTGCTGCAGACGCCGCCGGTGTGGGTGTCGGGTTGCTCGTAGTCAATGGTGATGGTTGCGGTTTGCATCGTTAGGCTCCCGCGAAGGTGTCAAAGCGCATCGAATAATCCGTGGCCTGCACGTCTTTGGTAAGCGTGCCGATGGAGATGCGGTCCACGCCCGTTTCGGCCAGCGCGCGCAGGCCTTCCAGCGTGACGCCGCCCGAAATTTCGAGGATCGCCCGACCGACGTTGATGCGCACCGCCTCATGCAAGGTGGGCAGGCCCATGTTGTCCAGCAGCACCATGCGGGCACCGGCGTCCAGCGCTTGGCGCAGCTGCTCCAGGGTTTCCACTTCGATCTCGACAAAGCCGGCCTCGGCCGCGACCTTGTCGGCCTGTGCCAGCACCTGGGGAATGCCGCCGGCTGCGGCGATGTGGTTCTCTTTGATCAGCACCGCGTCGTACAGGCCTACGCGGTGGTTGGTGCCGCCACCGCAGCGCACGGCATATTTCTGTGCCAGGCGCAGGCCGGGCAGGGTCTTGCGGGTGTCCACAATCGCAGCGCGGGTGCCGGCCACCGCGGCCACATAGCGAGCAGTCTTGGTGGCCACGGCGCTGAGCAGTTGCAAAAAGTTGAGTGCCGTGCGCTCGGCCGTCAGCAGGGCCTGGGCCTGGCCTTCCACTTCAAACACCACCTGGTTGGCCTCGCAGCGGCCGCCATCTTGCACATACCAGGTGATCTGGGCCTTGGGGTCCTGGGCCAGGATGGCCGCCTGCACCCAGGCCTGGCCGCAGACCACGGCGCTCTCGCGGGCCAACACCCGGGCGCGGGCGCGGCGCGTGGGGTCGATCAGGCCGGCGGTCAGGTCGCCATCGCCCACGTCTTCGGCCAGGGCACGCGCCACGTCGGACTGGGCCAGCTTTTCCAGCGCTGGGGCAGAGAAATCAAATGACTTTTGCATAGGTAATGGGGTCAAAAAGCGCGCCATGCGGTGCCATACACTACGCGGCGTCGTTCAGAGTGGCCTCAGATGGTACACATCTGGCCACAGGCTCACCTTTCAACCTGCCAATAGCCCCATGTTCAGAACCCTGCTCAAATCCAAGATCCACCGCGCAGCCGTCACGCACTGCGAACTCAACTACGAAGGCTCCTGCGCCATCGACGAGGACTTGCTGGATGCCTCCAACATCGCCGAAAACGAGCAGGTCCACATCTGGAACATCAACAACGGCGAGCGTTTCATCACCTACGCCATCCGCGCCGAGCGGGGCAGCCGCATCATCTCGGTCAACGGTTCGGCGGCGCGCCGTGCTGCGGTGGGCGACCTGGTCATCATCGCCTCGTTTGCCCAGGTGCATGAGGACCAAGTCCAGGGTCACGCGCCCAAGCTGGTGTTTGTGAACCCCGACAACCGCATCAAGGAAGAGCGCTCCACCATTCCGGTGCAGATGGCTTAAGACAAATCGGGCACTAGCCCTCGTCAAATGGGCATGTAGCGCTCCTGACTTGGGAGCGTTCCTCGCGCCCATGCCCCCAGCCAGCACGCCCGGTCCGCGGCGCGCTTCGGCCAACACCCTCCCCACCGCCGCTTGACAAACGCCACCAATGCCCGCAAACTGCGCATTACTAGTCATTTGACTAGTAATCACTGAGCCCTCGCCACCCTATGCCCCGCCCCTCCCGCAATATCGACCAGGTCCTGCTGCAAAGCGGCCGCGTGCTGTACCCGCAGCACGGCTGCGCGGGCCTGTCGCTGCGCCTGCTGGCCGAACACGCCGGGGTCAATGTGGGCATGTTCCACTACCACTTCCAGAGCAAGGACAACTTCCTGCGCGAGCTGCTGAACCGCCTGTACGAAGACCTGTTTCAGCAGTTGCAGCAAGAGGCCAGCATGGACGGCAGCACGCTGCAGCGCCTGCGCCAGGCCCTGTGCCGGCTGGGGCGGCTGATGCGCGAGCACGGCGACTGGCTGGGCCGGGTGCTGGCCGATGCCTCGCATGGCGAGGCGGTGGCCATGGCCTTTCTGCAAGCCAACGGCACGCGCCATGTGGCCCTGCTGATGGGGCTGCTGGAACAGGCGGTGCAAGAGGGCAGCCTGGTGGCGCCCATGCAGCCGATGCAGCGGGTCACCTTTCTGATGGGCGCCGTTGTCGCGCCCATGGTGATCGCGCCGCGCGCCATGCAATTGGGCATCGTGCCGCCCTTGCTGGCGGCCGGCATCCAGAACGATGTGCTCAGCGACGCCGGCATCGCCCAGCGCGTGGACCATGCGCTGTGGGCGCTGACGCACCGGCCGGTACCCGACAACAACGCACAAACACCATCCGCAAAGGACGCACCCCATGGCTAAAGCCTTTTTCCAATCTGTGCGGCGCTGGCGGCTGCCATCGGCCATCGCGGTCCTGTTGCTGGCCGTCAGTGCCTGCAGCGACAAGCCCGCCACCGGCTGGTCCGGCTATGCCGAGGGCGACTATGTCTATGTGTCGGCACCATTGGCCGGCAAGCTGGAGTCCCTGGCCGTGCAGCCGGGCCAAAGCGTGGCCAAGGGCGCGCCGCTGTTCACGCTGGACAGCGAATCCGAACGCGCGGCCCAGGCCGAGGCCACGGCCCGTGCGGACAGCGCCCGCGCCCAGGCCGCCAATACCGACAAGGGGCGCCGCGCCGAAGAGGTCGCCGTCACCCAGGCCCAGTACAGCCAGGCCCAGGCGGCGGCCACGCTGGCGCGCAACGAGCTGGCGCGCCAGCAGCAACTGCTGACCCAGGGCTTTGTCGCCAAGGCCCGGGTCGAAGACGCCACCACCGCAATGAACCAGGCCCAGGCCCGCGTGGCCGAGCTGGGCGCAGCCCTGCAGGTGGCCAAGCTGCCTGCCCGCGTGGACGAGCGCAGTGCCGCGCAGGCCAGCGCCACGGCGGCCGCGGCGTCACTGCAGCAGACCCAATGGCGCACCGCGCAGAAGCAGCAAGCTGCGCCGACTACCGCGGTGGTCGCCGAAACATTCTTCCGCGCCGGTGAACTGGTGCCCGCCGGCCAGCCCGTGGTGTCGCTGCTGCCGCCCGAAAATTTGAAGGCCCGCTTCTTTGTGCCCGAGGCGCAAATCACCAGCCTGGCGGTCGGCCAGGTCGTGCAATTGCTGTGCGACGGCTGCGGTGCCCCCATTGCAGCGCGTATCAGCCGCATCGCCACGCAACCCGAATACACGCCGCCCGTCATCTACTCCAACGCCCAGCGTGCCAAGCTGGTGTTCATGGTCGAGGCCAAAGCGAATGCCGCGGATGCGGCGCGTTTGCGGCCGGGCCAGCCACTGGATGTGCGGCCCTCCAACACACCGTCCAATGCCGGGAAGCAGCCGTGAGCGACAACAGCAGCGCCACACTGGCCATTGACGTCAAGGGCCTCAGCAAACATTACGGCGACCGGGCGGTGGTGGACAACGTGGACATCCAGGTTGGCACCGGCCGCATTTGCGGATTCCTCGGCCCCAACGGTAGCGGCAAGACCACCAGCATCCGCATGCTGTGCGGCCTGCTGACGCCCGACGCCGGCAGCGGCACCTGCCTGGGGCTGGACATCATCAAAGACGCCGCCACCATCAAGCGCCAGGTCGGCTACATGACGCAGAAGTTTGGCCTGTACGACGACCTCTCCATCCGCGAAAACCTGGACTTCATTGCCCGGCTGTTCGAGATGCCCAACCGCAAGCAGGCCGTGGACGACGCGCTGAATCAACTGGGCCTGGCCACGCGCCAAAAGCAGTTGGCCGGGTCGCTCTCTGGCGGGTGGAAGCAGCGCTTGGCACTGGCCGCCTGCATGATCCATGAACCGCGCCTCTTGCTGCTGGACGAACCCACGGCCGGTGTGGACCCCAAGGCGCGGCGCGATTTCTGGGACCAGATCCACCGCCTGGCCGATGGCGGTATGACGGTGCTGGTCTCCACCCACTACATGGACGAGGCCGAGCGCTGCCACGAACTGGTCTACATTGCCTATGGCAAGGTGCTGGCCAAGGGCACGGCGCAGGACATCGTGGCCACCTGCGGCGCCAAGGACCTGGAAGACGCCTTTGTGCGCCTGGTCAGCCAGGCCCAGGACAACTTTGCGTGAAGCGGCGGGTAAACCTATGACCACCCACCGCCGCTTCAGCCTGGCCCGCATGGGGGCCGTCTTCATCAAAGAATTCCAGCAGATGCTGCGCGACCGCCTGACCTTTGCGATGGCGGTGGGCGTGCCGATTCTGCAGCTTGTCTTGTTTGGCTATGCCATCAACACCGACCCCAAGGGCCTGCCCACGGCCATCGTCAGCACCGACAGCGGCCCGCTGTCGCGCAGCATCGTCGCGGCCCTGCAAAACACCGGTTACTTCCGCATCGACAGCACGGGCACCAGCGAGACCGAAGCCGAGGCCCTGGTCGAAACCGGCAAGGTGCAGTTCCTGATCGTCATTCCGCCGGACTTCAGCAAACGCGTGGTGCGCGGCGAGCACCCGGCGCTCTTGGTGTCGGTGGACGCGACCGATCCTTCGGCTTCGGGCAACGCCATTGCCGCGCTGAATGCCGTGGCCAGCCTGGCCCTGCGCCACGATGTGCAGCAGGGCCCGCTGCGCGGCTTGCAGGCGGCGCCCGCGCCATACGAGGTGCGCATCCACCGCCGCTACAACCCCGAGGGCCTGTCGCGCTACAACATCGTGCCGGGTCTGATCGGCACCATCCTCACCATGACCATGGTGATGCTGACCAGCCTGGCCATGACCCGCGAACGCGAGCGCGGCACGATGGAAAACCTGCTGGCCACACCGGTTCGCCCCAGTGAGGTCATGGTGGGCAAGATACTGCCCTATGTGGTGATCGGCTATATCCAACTGGGCGTGATTCTGGGCGCGGCGTTTGCGCTGTTCCAGGTGCCGATGGAGGGCAGCTTTGTGCTGCTGATGGCCATGATCGGTGTCTTCATCATTGCCAACCTGGCCGTTGGGTTTACCTTCTCGACCATCGCGCGCAACCAGCTGCAGGCCATGCAGATGACGTTCTTTTTCTTTCTGCCGTCCATGCTGCTGTCGGGCTTCATGTTCCCGTTCCGCGCCATGCCCGAGTGGGCGCAGACGATTGGCGAGGTGTTGCCACTGACGCACTTCTTGCGCATCGTGCGCGGCATTCTGCTCAAGGGCAATGCGGCCCCGCAACTGCTGGGCGAGCTGTGGCCCATGCTGCTGTTCATGACCGTGGTCAGCGTGGTGGCGCTGAAGCGGTACCGGCAGACGCTGGACTGACGAGGGCCCGGAGCACTCAAATACCCCAAAACGGGGTTATTGAAGGGGCCCGCAGCAGATTTTTAGTAAAACTGGCCGAAAGCCCTCGTCGAATATGCCTTTGTTGCTCCTAATTTAGGAGTTTCCGGCTATTCCTCAACCGCAAATGTCAACCCTGCGTTCGCCTTCAGGCGTGTGATGAGCCGGGTACCCATGGCCGACGCGGGAGTCCAGATGCCGCCCTTGGTGTCGGTGGCGTCCTTGAGTAGGCACACCGCCGACTCGGCAATCATCTTGGACGTGGAGCCATAGCCGGGGTCCCGGTCGCCGGTCACACCCACGCGCACCGTGTGGCCCGCGGCGTCCTGGCCCAGGAATAGCGCGTCGTAGTGGCCCGCATCGCGCTCGGCCTTGGACGGGCCTTCGCCCGGCTTGGGGCCGTCGTCGGAATGCATGGACTTGTCATTGGCCAGCGCATTGGCGCGGGCCTCGCCCTTTTCGCCGGTGCCGGTGACGGTCATCTCGTCGTAGACAAAATCGGCGCCGTAGGGGTGGCCCAGCAAGAAGTTGGAGCGGTGCACGTTGCGGGTGTTGATGGCGGCCATCACAAAGGGGCCGACCCAAGCGCCAATGGCCTCGTCAAACAGCGGCTTGTTGCCAAAGGGCTGGGGCGGGCCTTCAAAGCCCGGCGTCAATGAAAAGGCGTTGCGCAGCAGGGCCATCTCGGCCGGGTTCTGCTTGGCGGAGACCATGGTTTCTTTCAGGCTGGCCGCCGTGCCGCCGGAGAAGGTGCCCTTGAGCTTGCGCACCCGCCCGCGCACGCGGTTGGCACTGGTGCCAAACTTGGCCTTCATCTCGTTTTGCAGCATCAGCACACCCAGGTCGAACGGGATGGAGTCAAAGCCGCAGGAGAACACGATGCGCGCGCCGCTGGCCTTGGCGGCTGCTTCGTGGGCGTCGATCATCTTGCGCATCCAGACCGGCTCGCCGCACAGGTCCACATAGTCGGTGCCCGAGGCGGCGCAGGCTGCCACCAGTTCATTGCCGTACAACTGGTAGGGGCCGACCGTGGTCAGCACCAGGCGGGTGCGGTCGGTCAGGGCCTTGAGGCTGGCCGGGTCTGTGCCCTCCGTGACGACCAGGGGTGTGTCGGCCGGGGCGCCGATCTCATCGCGCACGGCCGCCAGCTTTTGCGCACTGCGCCCGCCCATGGCCCAGCGCAGGCCGGCGTCGTTGCCGCCGTTGGGGTAGCGGGCCATCAAATACTCTACGACCAGGCGGCCGGTGAACCCGGTGGCGCCATGCACGACGACGTCGAATGCTTTGCTCATAGCGGTGCTCCTCATAATGGTCGGGCCAGTCTACCGAAAGTGCTTGGCCGCCGCATCCCCGCGCAGTCTCTGCGGAGACTCACCAGCCGTGCAGGCCCCTGCGGCACCGCTTGCCTTGCCGCGTGCGCAATGGTTACCATGTGCCCGATTCGGGAGTAAAGCGATGCGACAGTGGTGGACGGAGCTCGGCAAGGCTGTACGGTGTTGGGTTGGGTGGGGCTGGAGCGGGCTCTGGCTCGGGCTGCTGCTTGCTCCCGGTTGGGTAGCGGCGCAATCCGCTGGGGCACCACCCCCAGCTGAACCTGCACCCTACCGATTTGGTGTGCCGCCCTGGCAAAAGGATCTCAGCGGGGACGACATCAAGGGCTTTTACCGCCCCCTGCTGGACGAACTGCAGGCCAAATTGGGGCGGCGCATTTTGCTGGTCGGCGCGCGCGACTATGCGGAGATCACCCAATTGCTGGCCGACGGCAAGATCGATCTGGCCTCCATCTCCCCCGTACCCTATTTGTTGGCTCGGCAAAAGAACCCCGGCATCACGATGATATTGACCGAGCTGAGCTGGAATGCGGACCGCAGCGCCAAGCATGACTATTACGAGGGTTACATCCTCACGCTGAAGAGCCGTACCGATATCAACAAGTTGGAGGACCTCAAAGGCAAGAAGTTTGCCTTTGTAGCGCGTGAGTCCACCAGCGGTTTCATCGTGCCCAAGAATATGCTGGCCCACAAGGGTGTGGACTGGCAGAGCTACTTCTCGCAAAGCTTCTTCCTAGGCTCGCACCCTCGGGTGACGGACGCGCTGGTTGCCGGCAGCGTAGACGCCGCCGCCACCTGGGACTTCAACCTGAACCAGGCCATAGCCAAACATGGCGATGTGTTCAAGGTGCTGGTCAGCTCAGAGCACATACCCAATCTGGGCGTGGCGGTGCACCCGTCGGTCAGCGCGGCCGACCGGCACACCATACAGCAGACCCTGACCAAGATCGACCCCGCCAAGCTCAAGGGCCTCTCGGCCGCAGGCTATGTGGTGCGCTCGCCCGAATCCTATGACCGTATCAGTCGACTGCTAAACTGATTCGGTGAAAGCCGTTGCCAAGAGCACCTTCAACCGTCCGCTGAGCATACTCAACGGGCTGCTGCTACTGGTCTGGGTGCTGGCGGTGGTGGGCTGGGTCACGGTAGAGAACCTGCGCTACAGCGCCCTGGAGTGGGATCAGCAGCAACAGCACCAAACGAAGGCGGCCGATGTCTTGGCTAAAGCACAGGAAGAGGCGTTCGCGGTTGCCCATCTGTTGCGTAGCAACCAGTTGATCGTAGAGGGCCTGCAGTTCAGCGACCACAACAAACTCCTGGACACCAGTGTCCCCCTGCTCAAGCTGCCCCACGTGCAGCTTGCCAACATCTACGGTGCGGACGGCCGCATTGCGGTGCAATCCCACCGACCTGAAATCTTTGGCCAACCGGATGGGCTGCGCGCCTGGCTGCTCGACACGCTGGCCAAGGACCAGGCCCCGCAAGCCACGGCCGCCCTGCTGAACCAGCACCTGTACCTGCTGACCGGCGCACGGGTGGAAGACCTCAATGGCCTGGCGGGCTTCGTCGTCATAGGCACCCTGCTGGAAGACCAGTTCGACAGCAAGCTCGAAATGGCAACCGGCGTCAAAGTCAGCATCGATTTGGTAGCACCAGGCACCCCCGGCTCCGTACTACCGCAGGACCCCACCATGCACCAGGCCGTGGTGCTCCCCCCAGCACTGGCGGCTGCCGGGTTGCGGGTGGACCTGCAGGACCCGACCGGGACACTGCGCCAGTCCTGGCGCCAAAGCTTGCTGCTGGGGGTCCTGACTCTGTTGGTTGCGGGGGGCTTCATGCTGGCGGTGGCGGTGATCAGCTCGCGCGCGCTGGGGCGGTCGGAGCGCAAGCTGCGCATGGCCCGCGACGAGTCCGACGCCGCCAGCCAACTCAAAAGCGATCTGCTGGCCCGCGAGGAAGACCAGCGCCGCCGCCTGGACCTGCTGGTGCGCTGCTCCAATGTGGGCAGCTATGAATGGGATGCGCTTAGCAAGAAAGCGGTCTACTCCGCACGCCTGATAGCGATGCTGGGCTACGCGCCCGACACGGAAACCAGCCAATGGCGCGCAGCCCAACTCATAGACCCGCGGGACCGTGCGGACGTGGCAGCGCGTTATGCGGCGCTAGTCGACCCCACCGACGGGACAGAACTGGTCAGCCAAGTGGAGCCCTCCGACTTCAGGCTGCTGCGCGCAGACGGTGGCACCGTGTGGGTCCACAGCGATGCCATCTCCGTGCGCGACGCTAGCGGGGTAGCGCAGAAGTTTCTGGCCTCCTTCATCGACATCACGCCGATTCTGGCGGCCGAGGAAGACACCCGCAACGCCTTGGTGCGCCAGCAGCAGCTCAACGAGTTGCGCTCACGCTTCGTGGCCATGACCAGCCATGAATTCCGAACACCGCTGGCCACTATTTTGTCGTCGGCCGAGCTCCTGAAGTACTACGGCGCCCGTTTACCGGAGGACGAGCAGGCCGGCATCATTGACAGCATAGAAGCCGGTGTGCGACGCATGACGCAGATGCTGGACAAAATATTGAACATTGGTAAGGCCGAAGCGGGCATGCTGGAATTCCGTCCCGGCAGCATCCATTTGCGCACTGTTTGCCAGGCGATTGTGGACAACGCCAAGCTGCAGCAACCCCAGCACACGGGAACGGTGGTGGCGGAGTTTGACTTCGCCGACAGTGAAGGTGTTTTTGACGAAAAGCTGTTGCGCCATATCTTCGACAATCTGTTGTCCAACGCGCTCAAGTACTCACCGGCGGGTGGGGAGGTGCGCTTCTCGGTCCGGCGCGAAGGCGAGGCCATGGTCTTTCAGGTGCAGGACAACGGCATTGGCATCCCCGCAGAGGAAATGGCGGACTTGTTTTCGACCTTTCACCGCGCCAGCAATGTGGGCGATATTCCCGGCACCGGTCTGGGGCTGGCGATTGTCAAAAACTCCGTTGATCTGCACGGGGGCACGATCCACGCCAGCAGCACGCCGGGTAAAGGCACTTGCTTTACGGTGCGGCTTTAAGGAGCGGTGTGCGTTAGTTAGGTTGTGTCTGTCGTAAGCCCTGCCAGCAGGGCCTCGCCCCAGTCCCAGGGGCCGATCAGGGTCAGTGTCACGGTGGTCCATTCGCCACCGTCCTCGGCCTGGGTGTGCAGGTCTGCGTCCCACACACCACCTTCGTCCAGCGGGCCACGCGGGCCGGGGCGGTTGGCCTCTGCCCAGTCCAGTACATGCTGCACCTCGGCCTGCAGGGCGGAGCGCTGTGCTGCGCGCACGCTGGCCATGGCCTCCCAGGTGCCATTGCCCTCGCCGTCGTCGCTGGCGTCGAAGATCAAGTACTGCAGGGCCGTCATGGATGGCAGGACGCGGGCTTAGCGAAAGAGGGGGTAGAGGTTGACCAGCACCAGGATGGCCAGCAGCGCCAATAGCGTCGCCCGGAACAGCAGCGGGCGGTTCTTGACGGCCTGCCAGGCCAGCGCCTGGTCGTTGACCAGGTTGTCCGCCGGCAGGCGGGCCAGCACGGCGCGGTTGAACAAGTCCATGTCAAACATGGGGGTGCCCTGCTTGTGGCGCAGGGCGCCCATGCGGAACCGCACGGTCTTGTGCCCCAACAGCAGGGCATTGGTCGATGCATAGGCCTCTACCAGTGGCGCCACGCACACCATCTTCTCGCCCTGGAACCAGGCCAGCTTGTTCTGGCTGACCCGCAGTTCACCGGGGCGCAGAAGGTCTCGCCAGACCACAAACAGGCTGACCAGGGGGATGACAAAAATGAGCAAAAGCAGGGGCGGGGGCTTTCCCTGCCGGAAGACCAGCCCCAGATCCACGGACATCAGCCGGGGCAGGACAGTCAGCGCCAAGATGAAGAGCAGCAACCCAAAACCCAAGGCCCACATTTGCTTGCGCACCTCGGCCCGGTAGCGGGGCGTTTGTTGCAGCACCATGGGGAACTGCAGTGTGTCCCCCTCATGGCTGAGCGTCGCCAGGGCTGCCTTGTCTTCGCCGTCGAATTGGCCGGGCCGCTTGGGCTTCTGGCCGAAGAGCAGGCCGAGGATCAAGCCCAGCGCGATGACTGCGCCGCCGGCGACCAGCGCGCCGGTCTTCCACAGCGTGCTGGTCCGGCCCAGCTCTTGCAGGGGCTGCAGTTCGCCGCGCAGGCTGGCGTCGCCAAACTCACCAAGATCGCGGCCTTGGGCGTCGATGTGGTGCAGCTTGACCAGGGTGTAGTCGGCGGCCAGGGCCGTGTTGTCGCCCAGTGCTTCGAGGATGAGCGGGTCGGCATCGTCCTGCAGTGCGGCCCTCGCCACCGGGCGCTGCTGGGCGTCAAACACCAGCACGTCGCCATCCTTCTGCCCCTGCTTGACGGCCAGCATCCACACCGTGCCATCGGGGCCGAAGGCCGCATCGGTGACCTTGCCGCGGCCCTTGCGGGCCTGGCCATGCTCGGCGGACGTGAGGCTGCGCAGCAGTTGCATGGGCTGGCCGGGGGTGACGCGCAGCCAGCTCAAACGGCGGTGGTCGTTGTCGGCCACGGCCAGCGTGTTGTCGCCCAGGTAGCGCAAGCGGTTGGGGAAAGAGAGAGGCAGGGTGTTGGAGTCGGTGCTGGCCAGGGACTTGCCATTCAGGTCAAACACCTGCACATGGCCGCCCTTGGCATCGGCGATGAAGACGCGCTCACCGATGCGGTCTACCGCCAGGTGCACGGCCAGCGAGCGGGCGTTGGACTTGAGCTGCGAACCCGACATCGCGGTGCGGCAGTCCACCAACTGGGCCTGTGCCTCGCTCCAGGCGCAGCGCAGCACGCGCGGCTCGGAGGCATCGTCAAAGAACCAGGCCTCTACGCGCTGTTGGGCGTCCACCGTCCAGTCCATGTCGTTGGGGCTTTCGGTCAGGCCCAGCGTTTTCAAGTCTTGGCGCGCCAGGCGCTTGCCCTGGGCATTGAG
The DNA here is from genome assembly GCF_059418585.1 of Rhodoferax sp. GW821-FHT07G04. Taxonomy (NCBI): domain Bacteria; kingdom Pseudomonadati; phylum Pseudomonadota; class Betaproteobacteria; order Burkholderiales; family Comamonadaceae; genus Rhodoferax; species Rhodoferax sp. GW821-FHT07G04. Next base: position 1,789,537 of record NZ_JBWKQD010000001.1, on the reverse strand, counting down.
CACATGCAGGGCGTTGTTGGCGACGACGGCCACCCGCTCGCCCTGCGGCGTCTGGACGACGCGCATCGCGGCGATGTTGTCATCCGGCTTGACCATGTTTTGGCCATGCAAATAGGCCGCCAGGCTCAGTGCAAAGCCAATGAGGATGGGGATAGCCAATTGCCATTCGCGTTTGGTCATGGTGGGTGTGCCCTCGCCGTTGCTGATGTTGTTATGAAGAAGGCGCCTAGTTTGCCCCAAACGCGGATGCGCCCGCAACGGCATTCCGCCTAGTTCTGCTAGGGGCATTTAAAGAAAATGGGCTGCTAGCCCTCGTCGGTGCTACGCAATGCACTATCAAATTCATAGTAATCCGGGTTGTGCAGGGCCCCCGCCACCGCACAGCCTCTGTGCTAACGCGGGCAGTTGTCGGCGGCCAGCGTGGGCACGACGATCCGTTGGCCGGGGTCGGTGACGTCGTACACCGTTTCCGTGCAGGTGCCACTCATAGACTCGGCATAGCTCACCGCATACTCCACGGCATATTTCTTGGCGCCCTGGGGCGTGAATCGGAATGTGAGCGGGCCGCAGGTGCGCCGCACGCGGCGGGTCTGGCTTGCGCTCAGAGCTCCGTTGCTGCTGAGGTCTATATTGGTAAATCCGGAGGACGCGATCTGGATCTGAACCGGGCGCAGTGCGGGGATGCGAAACACGGCGGCGTTTGGCAACAAGGCTTTGGGCTCGGCCCTGCGCTCGGCCGAGGTCATGTTGGGGCCTTTGGCGTTCCAGTCCTTCACCTCTTGCTCTCGCGCGGCGATCTCCGCATCGGTCCAGTTGGCGATGCGTGCCACTTCGTCGTACTTGCCGCAGGCATGGGTGTCGTCGGTCTTGCGGAATGACACGTTGTCGGACGCGCCGGTGGACCGGAAGTGCAGCTCGGCAACGGCTTCGGGGGCGGTCACTTCGCCCTTGGCTGTCAACTGCATGCCGTAAACGGCCTTGGCCCTGCGGATGATTTCGCTGACCCAGACCATGGTGTTCTCGTGGATGTAGCGCTTGCCGTCGCGGTCTTCGGAATAGTTCAAATTCTTGCTGGTGACGTAGTTGGCCTTGAAGCCCGCGCCGTCGTAGGTGAACAGGAAGGAGATGTAGTACTGGTTTTCCTTGTTGAGCTCCAGCTGCAAGGCGCCGGGTGTGTCGGATTCGACCTTGATACTGATTTCCGGGCGGAAGGTCTCCGCCGCATACAGGATGTAGCCGCGCATCTGCTCCGGTGTGCGGGGGGCTTTGGTGTCAAACACTGTGCCCTGCTCGATGAGGGGGACGGTGGAGGCGGCCCATGCGCTGCCCATTGTGAGCAGGGAGGCGAGCAGCAGGGCGATGGGGGCGAATTTTGGGGTCATAGATGGGGGGATGGTGCGCCGGCCGGGCTGGCAAGCGATCAGATGGCCCCCATTTTAGGGGCTGGCCTGTGGCGGGATGCCCACGCAAAAATAGGCAACCAGCCCTCATCCCATATGAGAAAGACGCTACTGATTTGGTAGCGGCTCTCTTGTGGTGGCGTGCAGGCTCAAGCTTTGGCTTCAGCGCCCGGCATCGCGGCCGGGTCCATCCACATCGCGCCCCAGATATGCCCGTCAGGGTCCGCCATGTCGCGGCCATACATGAAGCCCATGTCCTGTATCGGGTTGATGTCGGCGATGCCGCCATGGGCCGCAGCCGCTGCGTTCATCGCGTCCACTACCGCCTTGCTTTCGCAGGACAGGTTGAACCCCACCTCGCTGGACGTGGACGGCGGGATCGGCCGGGTGGTGAAGGTGCGCCACTTCTCGTGGGTGAGCAGCATGACGCTGATGGTCTCGCTCCAGACCATGCAGGCGCCCGTGGGGTCGCTGAACTGGGCGTTCTGTGTGAAACCCAGGGCCGTGTAGAAAGCCACGGACTTGGCCAGGTCGACCACGGGCAGGCTGATGAAAATTGTCTTCGTGTGGGTCATGGTGTGACTCCTCAGAGGCTTGTCTGGGTGACGGGCGTGAACGACTGGAATCCGTTGACATCCAGTTCCCGCACGGGCCGCACCTCGATGCTGCCGTGCTGTATTGGCGGTATCTTGCTGGCCAGGCGGATGGCGTCGTTCAGGTCCTTGGCTTCCAGCAGGTAGAAGCCCGCTAGTTGCTCCTTGGTTTCGGCAAAGGGGCCGTCGGTCATCGACAGCTGGCCGTTGCGCACGCGCAGCGTGGTGGCGGTCTCCACCGGGTGCAGGGGTTCGGCGGCCAGCAGGTGGCCGCTGGCCTGCAGGCCCTTGGCGGCCTCAAAGCACACGGCGTCGGGGCAGGCGCTCCACTTCTCTTTGGAGAGGTAGACGAGGCAGAGGTACTTCATGGCAGGTTCCTCTTTTACTGCGCCGCGATGGCTTCCACCTGGATGCGCAGGCCCACATCCATGTTGAAGCCATAGTCCTTGCCCGCAGACAGGCCGAAGGCGTCTCGGTTGAACGTGCCGCTGGCGTCTGCGCCACACAGCTCGCGCTTGAGCATCGGGTGGGGGACACACTTGAAACGGTGGATGGTGAGGTTGACCGGGTGCGTTTGGCCATTGAGCGTCAGCTCACCGCTGACCTGCGTAGGGCTGCCATCCACAAACTTTTCCAATGTGCCTTTGTATGTTGCGCGGGGCGACTTCTTCACGTTGAAGAAGTCTTTGCCAGTCGCCCAGGTGTTCAACGCGGGTAATCCGAAATCGATGGAAGCCAAATTAATCGCGATCTCCACCGTGCCGGTTCCGGCGGCCTTGTCCAGCACCACGGTGCCGGCGTTTTTGTTGATCTTGCCCCGCCAGACCGAGATGCCCATGTGGTCGGCCTCAAAACTGGGGAAGGTGTGGGTGGGGTCAATGGTGTAGCTGACCGGTGCCGCCAGTGCGCAGCCGGATGCAACCAGGGCCAGCGCGGCCCCTATCGCTTTTAGAGTGGACTTGTTCATTTGGAGGTCTCCACGTGTTGGGCGAATTTGTTGAGGATGGATTGCCAGCCGAAGCGCTGTTGTTCAATCGGGTGTTCGGTCTCGGCATCAAAGGTGGACCGCACGGTGACGCCATCGGCCCCCTCGATAAATTCGACGGTACCGGTGCGGTCGCCAAAGGCGTATTCGATGCGCTGGTTGGGCACGACCTTGGTGTAGGTGCCGGCAAAGTCAAAGCCAAAGCTGCCGTCCTTGGCCTCCATGCGTGACGAGAAGGCACCGCCCTCGCGCAGGTCGACGGTGGATTTGGTGGTGTGCCAGTCGTCAGACGCGGCGTTCCACTGCACGATGTCGGCCGGGGTGGTGTAGGCGCTCCAGACCTTGGCGACGGGCGCGTGGATAAGAGTTTCAACCGTGATTTGCATTTGGGAGGGCTCCTTGGGGTTGGTTGCCGGTGTGCGGCAGGTTTTAAAACAACTAATCGAACGGGCCGCGGCCTTTTCGACATCCACAGAAAAATATTTTTGAAATTAATTAATGGGTGAGCTCTGCCAGCCGCCGCTCCAGAAAGCGGCGCTCGGGCTCCAGCTGCACCAGGGCCAGGGCCGCCTGGTAGGCGGCGCGCGCCTCGTCCCAGCGCTGCAAGCGGCGGCACAGGTCGGCCCGTGCAGCGTGGGCCAGGTGGTAATCCTGCAGGGCAGGCAGTTTCAAAAGATCATCCACCAGCGCAATGCCCTCTGCATGCCCTCTGTGCATGGCCACAGCGACCGCGCGGTTGAGCGCGACCACAGGCGAAGGCTCTATGCGTAGCAGTTCGTCGTAAAGCCCGACGATCTGGCCCCAATCGGTTTGGTCGGCGGTTGTGGCCTCTGCATGCACCGCGGAAATGGCGGCCTGCAAGGCATAGGGGCCAATGCCGGGCATCTGCAGGGCTTGCTCCACCAGGGCACAGCCCTCGCTTATCAGGCCGGCTTGCCAGAGCGCGCGGTCCTGTTCCTCCAGCGGTACCAGGTTGCCCGCCGTGTCGGTACGCGCAGCGCGGCGCGACTCGTGCAGCAGCATCAGCGCCAGCAGACCATGCACTTCGGCCAGGGGCGGTGGCGGCAACACGGTGGCAATCAGCCGCATCAGGCGTATGGCTTCGTGCGACAGGTCTGCCCGGGTCAGCAGCGCGCCGGATGATGGCGAGTAGCCTTCGTTGAACACCAGGTAGAGCACCCGCAGCACGCTGGGCATGCGTTCGGCCAGCTCATCCGCCTCGGGCACACGGTAGGGGATTTTTGCGTCTCGGATCTTGGCCTTGGCGCGCACAATGCGCTGCGCCAGCGTGGGCGCAGGCGTCAGGTAGGCGCGGGCGATCTCTTCGGTGGTCAGGCCACAGACCTCGCGCAGCGTGAGCGCTACCTGGGCATCGGGCGCAAGGGCCGGGTGGCAGCAGGTGAAGATCAGGCGCAGCGAGTCGTCTTCCAGCTCGGCGGATGACGCGTCGGCGGCAGGCAGCGTCTCATCGGCAATCGCATCCAGCGGCTGTTCCATGGTTTCGGTGGACGTGAAACGTGCCTGCCTGCGGATGCTGTCAATGGCCTTGAAGCGCCCGGCCGACACCAGCCAGGCCGTGGGGTTGGCTGGCACACCCTGCTCGGGCCACTGCTCCAGCGCGGCGCGAAAGGCTTCGTGCAGGGCTTCTTCGGCCAGATCGAAGTCTCCCAGCAGGCGCACCAGCGTGGCGAAGACGCGCCGCGCATCGCGGCGGTAGATGTGGTCTATCGCTTGCAGGGTGTCGGCTGTGGGCATCTCGCAAGAATATCGCACGCGGCACGCTTAAGCGCGCCCCTGGCCCTGTGACTGCTTCATTGACTTTGAACCGGTCGGCGGCGTCCGAATAGCGCGTAGGCTAGGGACTTAACGTTGCCTCGGTAGTTAAAGATGCACGCCATGGTTGTGCTCACACCGAGGTGGCTACCGGGTTGACCATGGTCGATGGCAGAGATACGCGATAAGCGGAAAGGCAAACATGGGAAGGACTATGAGTAGTCCCAGAACTCCCTTGCGCGGGTAAACCTGAGGCTGAATGACTCCAGCTTGAGCGCCAAGCGCAAATGACCTTGCGCGGCGTTCCAAAGTATCACAACTGAGTGCTTGCTCACCTGTTCGATACGGTGAGAGTTCAGTACCCGTCTTGGCGTCTTGCCAGACAAAAAATTTGACGAAGAAGCGTGAATTCATCGACTGCAAATTCCGTTCAACACTTTCAGCCAGTCGCGGCAGTAGCTGAGGGCATGGCTCAGCGGCAACAATCTCAAAAGACGGTGTTTGGACGATCGTCTTCACCGCAAGCCCAATGATGATTGCCGCCCACACAGCGGAGATTGTCAACGATGTCCTGACCCAGCGAGGTGTCGCATTTAGCGTAGAAATAGACCCAGCGCTGGAACCAGAGCCGACTTGGCCACCGCCGTTGTTATGCATTTTTCGCTGTTTATCAGCGAATGTTTGCTTTGCATACCAAGTGAAGGCCCAGCGAACAGCGAAGTATGAAATTGCAATCATCACGATGATCGCCATGATTAAGAACGCGCCGAGTACTCCTGCCTGAAAGAGCTTTCCCAGACTTTTCAGACTGTTAAATGCATTTATGTCACCTGATGCCGCCACCATAGCTGCTGACAGCACCACAACACTGACGAGTGACTGCCAGGCAAAGGAGGTCGCTTCCGTAGCGCTGGGAAGTCGAGCATTTCGCTTGACAAAGAAATGGGCTGAGAAGAACGCGCCAGCGAGCAACGGCGCTATTCCCAATATGGCGGCACTCTTGAGACTTAACAGGCTTGCAACAATTAAGAGTAAGCAGGCGCTGACAGAGTAGGCAGCCAGAAACAGAAAGACGAAGCGGCGCATCGAACCTCTCAGCGAAATCCAAAGTATAGAGGTGTCTTTGCAAATGATCGGCTTCGTTCCACGCGTTAGTCCGTTCAGGCAGAGGGGTGTCGCGAGCGGTGTGGGGCCTACTCATTCCGCAAAAATGTCGCAAGCGACGCTGCGAAAGAGCTTGGCGTCAGGCAATCCGCCAGGCCAGCGACCTATCCTGCATATCCTGCCTACGAAAGTCCCGCGGCGCCACACCCACGGTGCGCTTGAACACCTTGGAAAAGCTGAACGCATCGGTGTAGCCCACCTCTTGCGCGATCTGCTCCAGTGAGCGCTCCGACTCGCTCAGCGCGGCCATGGCTTTTTGCATGCGTACCGTGCGCAAATAGTTGAGGGGCGTGTTGTCCATGGATTCGCGAAAGCGCTCGGCCAGGCTGGTGCGCGACAGCCCTGCATGCTGTGCCAACGCGTCCAGCGACCAGGCGCGGGCGCAGTCGTCGTGCATGGCTTGCACGGCTTTCATCACCTGCGGGTCCTGGATGCCGTGGCTCCAGCAGGGTGGTGTGTCTTTGCCCTGGCGTTGCAGCATCTCGCGCATCAGCAATACAAAAATCACGTCCAGCAGGCCGTAGACCAGGGTTTCGCTGCCCAGCGCGCCCAGCGTCAGCTCCTGCTGCAGCAGTTGCATGCTGTGTGCGATGGCAGGGGGGTAGGGACCATCCTGTGTGGTCAGCACCAGCCAGTCGGGCATCTCGGCAAAGAAGGGGTGCACGGGAGTGTGCCAGAACTGGTAGGCGCCGCTGATGAGTGCGTTCTGCGGCACAGCGCTATCAGACGCACCCGCTTCGGGCGCGGGCCATGCGTGGTCCAGGGCCACTGTTTGCACAGCGCCCAGGTCTTCATGGGTGCTGACAAAGTGCACGCAGCCGCGCGCCATGATCGCCATGTCTCCGGCCTGCAGACACAGGGGTTGGGGCAGAGATGTGGAATGCAAATACACCTGCCCGGCAGTGACCACGTGCAAGCCCATGCTGCGTTCGCACGGGAACTGCAGGGCGGTGGCATCGCGCAGGTGGCGTTGGTCCAGAAGCCGGCGGCGCAGGCCTGCCTGGCGGAAGATGTCGGTCAATAGATCCATGGGAAGAAGTGCTGGTTTTGTACTATTGGACATGAAAAGCGTATTTTTGTCTATTCGTAGTACGGATGTTTGGGCGGATCATTCGCCCATCAACCACTCTTCCTTAGGAAATGAATATGTCCCACACACTCGTCATCGGTGCCAACGGCACGGTCGGTTCTGAACTGGTGCGCTTGCTGCGCGCGGCAGGGCACAGCGTGCGCAAAGCCACCAGCCGCCCCGTCGCCGACGCCGCCACCGAGGTCCACCTGAACCTGGTGACCGGCGCCGGCCTGGACACTGCGCTGCGCGGTGTCAGCAAGGTGTTCATGCTGTCCCCACCCGGCTATACCAACCAGGACGAACTGCTCAAGCCGGTGATTGACGCTGCCAAGGCGCAAGGGGTGCAGAAGGTCGTTTTCATGTCGGCCATGGGGGCCAATGCCGATGACAACGCGCCCATGCGCAAGGCCGAGCTGCATCTGGAGGCCTCGGGGCTGGCGTACAACATCATCCGCCCCAACTGGTTCATGCAGAACTTCAATACCTTCTGGATCCAGGGCATTCTGGCGCAGGGCAAGATTTTTCTGCCGGTGGCCAACGCCAAGGGCAGCTTCATTGATGCCCGCGATATCGCCGCCGTGGCGGCGCGGCTGCTGAGCACAGATGACTTCAACAACCGCGACTTTGACCTGACCGGCGGCGTGGCGATGGACCACGATGCGGTGGCCGCCATTTTGTCCAAGGCCACCGGCCAGACGATCACCTACCAGGACATCCCGGAGGGCGATATGCGCAGTGCCTTGTTGCAGGCGGGCTTGCCACCGGCCTATGCCGAGTTTTTGCTGATGATTCTGGGTTACTTCAAGTTGGGCTATTCCGAGCGCACCACAGATGCCGTGCAAACCTTGCTGGGCCGCCCGCCCATCACACTGGAGCAGTACGCCGCCGACCACCGCAGCGCCTGGGTCAAGGCCGCCTGACCACGCTGCGCATGAGCCGCTGTCCTGCCAGTGCCAGCCGGTCCCGCAGGATCGGCGGCTCCAGCACCTCGAACTCGACATCCAGCACCATCAGCCAGTAGACGAGTGAATCGATGGCATGGGCGCCGCATTGCAGCAGGCAGCGCTCTGCGTTGCCATCGACCGCCTCCAGCCGCGCGGATGTGGCCGGTATGCGGGCGGCCATCTGGGCCAGTGGCGCGTGCAGGATCACCCGGGCCTGCTCGGCATCGGGCGCAATGACCAGGGAGCGTGCAACAAAGCCACGCAGATCGCCGCCATCGGGGCCGACGCGCGGCGCAAAGTGCCCGCCGACCGCTACGCCGCCGGCAATGCGGTCGATGCGGAAGGTGCGCCAATCGCTGCGTGCCAAGTCCCAGGCCACCAGATACCAGCGGCTGCCGGTGTGGACCACGCCCTGTGGCTCTACCGTCCGCCGGCTGGGCCCGCCCTTCGCATCCACATAGTCGAATGCCAGGCCCAACTGGTCGCGGCAGGCACCGGCGATATCAGTCAGCAGGCCAGCATCCACGCTGGGCCCGACTGCATCTAGCGCGTGCACGGCCGAGCGCAGCGCATCGGCGCGCTGGCGCAAGCGCAGCGGCATCAACTGTTCGAGCTTGACCATGGCCTGCAGCGCGTGCTCTTCGATGCCACCGACCCGGCCGGAGGCGGCGGTGCGCAGGGCGATGGCGACGGCCAGCGCCTCGTCATCGTCCAGCAGCAGCGGCGGCAGGGCCTGGCCCGGCCGCAAGGCATAACCACCCGCAACGCCGCTGCTGGCTGCAACCGGATAGCCCAGCGCGCGTAGCCGGTCGATGTCCCGCCTCAGGGTGCGCGCATGCACGGCCAGGCGCTCGGCCAGCTCGGGCCCGGCCCAATGGCGCCGGGTTTGCAGCAGGGACAGCAGGCGCAGCAGTCGTGAGGAAGCACTCAACATATCTGGCCACTATAGCCACGATTGAGGGCCGAATTTGTCCGCAATGCTTTCTACAGTGACACCGTCATCGGCGCTGTGCCGGTGTTTCACAAGGAAAACACACTATGTCCTCCATCGTTTTGTACTGGCATCCCATGTCCAGCGCCTCCCCTGTTGCCTGCGCTCTGGCCGAGCTGGGCCTGCCGCACGAGCGGGTCAAGATCGACATCCGGGCCGGCGAGCAGCACCGCCCGGACTTCCTGGCCCTGAACCCGAATGCCAAGGTGCCGACGCTGACCGTCGACGGCGCGCCGATGTTCGAGGCGCTGGCCATCCAGCTGTGGCTGGGCGAGACCTATGGCGTGGAGCGCGGGCTGTGGCCGGCGGCCGGCACACCCGAGCGCCTGCAAGCCCTCTCGTGGTGTGCCTGGGCCTATGTCAGTTATGGCGCGGTGTTGACGCGTCTGCACCGCGCGACCCTGGGTGACGAGGCACTGCGCAGCAGCGCCCATGCCGACGCTGCCAAGGCTGAGCTCAATGCACTGCTGGCCCTGCTCGATGCCAGGCTGGCGCGCCAGCCCTGGATGCTGGGTGACACGTATTCGCTCGTGGACCTTCTGGTGGGATCGGTGATGGGCTACAGCGCCTTTATCGGCGCCCCAGTGGCCGACCATGCCCACGTGCAGCGATGGCTGGGGCGTGTCCAGGCGCGGCCGGCGATGCAGGCCGGGCGCTAATTCCAGATTGGCCGCTAGCCCTCGTGGAATGTGCGTAATCTGCTCCTAAATCAGGAGCGGTTTACGGGGGCTTCCATCAGGCCGATGTTTTGGATATCGGGCACTCAAAGGTCCAAGTGCGCCCCACGCTGCCGCAACCATTCCTTGCGTTCGCGGTAGTTTGGTAACACTTTGTCCACTTCATTCCAGAACGCGTCCGAGTGGTCGCGGTGCCGCATATGGCAGAGCTCATGCACCACGATGTAGTCAATCACTGTGAGCGGGGCCATCAAGCACTTCCAGTGAAAGTGCAAGTCTCCGTTTGGCATGCAACTGGCCCAGCGAAACCCCAAGTCCTTCACCTGCACGTTGCCCGCTGTGACGCCCACACGGGGTGCAAGGTGAGCCACCCTTTGTTGAATGCGTGGCAAGCCTTTGTCTCTGAAGAAAGCTTCAAACGCTTTTTGGGCTGCATGTTTGCCACCCTTCGCAACGACCGAGCGAAGCAACTGAAAGCGCCCGTCTTTGAGTTGGAGGGTTGTGTCCTGCTCCTCCACCAGCAATAGGCGATAACTGCTGCCCAGATACAAGAATGACTCGCCGTTGACCCACTCTCGCACCACCTTGGTGGCGTTGAGGTCGCGCCATTCCGCAAGGTTGCGGTAGATCCACATGCGCTTGGAGAACACGGTTGCGTCCACCTGCTCGGGCGTCATGCGCAGCGGGGGGCGCACGCTTACCATGCCGTCCCGCTCAATAACGATGTCGGTGGTTCGTCGCTCTGCACCCGGCAGCAACTGGTACTGAATGTCTTGTACTTGGCGCACTTGCATTTACGCCTCCTTTGCCTTGTCGCCACGTATCAGTGCTTCGTGGCGATTTTTAGCTAATTTCATCACTTCAACGGTCACACGTTCGCGGTTGGTCTTGAGTTCTTCAATGCTCGCCTTCGCAATTTCAGTCTTGATGGCACCGCGTACACGTTTCTGCTGGTCCGCGTTCATCCAAAAATCCAGGCTGCCAATGGTTTCTTGCAAGACCTCGACCAACTTTTCCATCAAAACCTTGAGTGCAGGCGCGTCAGCGTCGGGCACCCTACCATCCGCAAACCCTACCTGCACAATGTGCTCAAAGAAGGTAGTGGCCTCGCGGCCCATGCCGTTACTGCCTTGCTTGCGGCCTGCTACGGCTTCCGTACGCAGCTCGGCAAGCTTTTCTGCCAGCAAGTCCCATTGCTCGTGGTGCTTTTCTATCAACGCATCCACCTTGGCGGACAGGCTCTTGAAGAATGCTGGGTCTTCGTCATGGTGCACCGTGCAGTGCTTGCGAATGGCGTGCTCCATTTCGCTGGCCTTGGCCGCGGCGTTCTTTCCCGCGTGGGCTGCCAGCTTCTCCATAAAGTCCGGTGCCAGTAGCTCCACGGGTTCCACTTTGGGGTTGATGCCCAGGCTGATCAGGTGCGCATTGATCAGCGCCTTCACCTTTTCGCCCGCGTTGCCCAGGTTCAGGCTGGTGTCTTTGTAGCGCTCCTTGGTGACTGCCAAGATGTAGCCAAACCGACGCGCAGGCACGCGGTAGGGCTGGGCAGATGCATGCGGCAACACGATGTCCATGCTCATCAAAAACTTCTTCAAGTACACATCAAAATCGGCGCGCTGCCTCTCGTTCTTGAGTGCGCTGACCGCCGCGTGTACCACCGCAGCTTCTGCCTCTAGGTCGGGGAGATCGCCGTTGACAAACTGTTTGATGTTCTGAACGCCTAGGGCATCGAAGTGCTGAAGCAGCCGCTGGTAGCGTTCTTCCAACACTGGCAGCTCTGTGCTGATGCTTTGCAGACCACTTTGTAGTTCGTCCAGCTCGTCACTGGCGGCGTAAATGGTCAGTGCCTCGGTCAAGTGGTTGGCTAGGCCGATGTAATCCACTATGTAGCCACGCTTCTTGTCACGCGACACACGGTTGGTACGTGCGATGGCTTGCAAGAGTGTGTGTTCACGCAGCTTTTTGTCGATGTACATCACCTGCTCGATCGGCGCATCAAAGCCGGTGAGCAGCATGTCGCACACAATCAAAAAGGCAATACCGGTGTTGATGGCATCCGGGTCGTCCTGGTTGAACGCCTTGCAAAAGTTGCCGGTTGCGTTCAGGCGAACGGCTTCCTTGCGCGCTTGTGTCACAAAGGCTGCCTCATTCGTGCCGTCCGACGAAATCACCACCGCGGTCTTCAAGAACTTCAGCCGCGCAATCAGCTCGGCGTCTGGCGCTGCCCTTTGCCCCTCTTTGGCGATGCGTTCATTCAGCGCGGTGCGTATGCCGTTTTGGTAGCGAATGCATGCCAGCTTGGAGTGGCACACGACCTGCGCCTTGAAGCCATTGGGCAAGATGTTGTCCACATAGTGGGTTACCAAGTCCTTCGCAATGGCATTGATGCGGTTTTCTGCTTCCAGCAAATCACCCGTGGCGCCATACTTTTTCTTGATGGCCAGCAAGTCCTCTGCACTGCGTTCCTTGAACAAGTCTTCAAATGCCGTGTCAAACGCATGTTTTTCGTTGAGGGCTGTGTCTGCCGTCTTGCCTTCGTAAAGGATTTGCAGCGTAACCCCATCGTTCACGGAATCCATCAACTTGTACTTGTCGATGTACTCGCCAAAGCGCTTGTGCGTCTTGCGTCCTGCATGCCGTTCGGTAATCAGCGGCGTGCCGGTAAAAGCGATGCGCGTTGCATTGGGGAAGGCCTCAAACAGGTTGTCCCCCAAGTCAGACCCCTGCGTGCGGTGCGCTTCATCCACCAGCAGAACAATGCGCGCCGACGCATTCACCACGCCAAAGGGTTGCCCCGAAGGTATGGCCAAGTAGGTGCCCAAGGCCTCGGCCACGGTGTTGGTCAGTGTTTCCTTGCGCTCCTGAAACTTGTGCACCATCACCATGTTCACGTCCGAGCTGTCGGTGCCCAATTGGTGACGCAATTCACTGCGGGTTTCAATCACATTCACCCGCGCACCGATGAGAGTGGCCGTCTCTCCCAACTGCTCTTCCAGGTCTTGCCGGTCGTTCACCAGCACAATCTTGTAGTCGTTCAGGTCGCTACTGCTGCGCAGCATGCGCGCCAAGAACACCATGGTCAGCGACTTGCCGGAGCCTTGCGTGTGCCACACCACGCCGCTGCGCTCCAGGCTGGTGGCGCCCGTGCGCAAACGTTGCAGTATCTTGGCCGCCGCGCGGTACTGCTGGTAGCGGCACACCACCTTGATGCGCGGGCCGCCGTCAGTGTCCATGAACAGGGCACTGGTGCGCAGTATGTGCAGCAGGTTGTGCCGGGTAAGCATGCCCGCTACCAGGCGCCGCTGCGCGCTCATGCCCTCCAGCGCCGCATCGTCTTGCGGATAGAGCGTCTTCCAGTCGTAAAAGTGCTCTTCGCTGGAGGTGATGGTGCCGTAGTCGGCCTCCAGCCCACAGCTGCGAATCAGCAGCAGGTTGCTGTGGAACAGCCGTGGCTCCCCTTCGCGCAGGCCCGCGGCTGCCGTCTCGGGGCGCTTGCTCATGTAGCGCTGCAATTGCACAAAAGCCTCCGCCATGGGGTTGGCGCAGGTCTCCGAACCCTTTTTACACTCCACCACGCACAGTGGTATGCCATTCACCAGCAACACAATGTCCGGAATGATGAACGCCTTTACGCAGCCTGGCGTGTCAATGCGGAACTGGTTGATGGCGTGAAACGTGTTGTTCTCAGGGTGCGCAAAGTCAATCAGTTGCACTACCGGGTCGGCCTCGCCCGTGGCCTCGTTCACATCGACCTGGGCCTTGAACAGCAGGGCCTGAATGGCCTCGTTGGCCTCCAGCAGCGTGCGGTTGGGTTGGCGCAGCAACTGACTGCGCAGGTCATCCAACTGGCGGTCGGTGAGCCAGGGCGTGCCGTTGGGCAGGGGATTGATGCGGCGCACCGCCTCATCAAACACACCGGGCAGCAGCCATTCACGGAACGTGGTGCGCAGGCTGGCCGCCGGGTCTTGGGGGATGTTGGCGCAGCCCTGGTCCACCACCGTCCAGCCCTGGGCGGCGAGTTGCTGCAAGAAGGGGCGCTCTACCTCGCTGTATTCGCTCATGGCAAGCCCACTACATCCCCGTCTTCGTCGTCTGTCAACTCCCGCTCCAACTGTTCAATGCTGGGCAGGCTGGTTTTCAGGGTGGCAGGCAAAGACTCAACCAGCTGATACTCGGCCACCCCCATGGGCCGGGAGGAGTCGCGCAGAGCGTATTCCGCCACCACCTTGTTCTTGCTTTTGCACAGTAGCAGGCCAATGGTGGGGCCGTCTTGCTCGGCCTTGACTTGCGCATCGACGGCGGCGAGGTAAAAGCCCAGTTGCCCCAAATGCTCGGGTTTGAACTTGTCGGCTTTTAATTCAACCACCACATAGCAACGCAGCTTGAGGTGATAGAACAGTAGATCGAGGAAAAAGTCGTCACCCCCAACTTCCAGTGGCACCTGTCGGCCTACATACGCAAAGCCTGCGCCCAGCTCCAACAAAAAGCGGGTGATGTGTTGCACCAAAGCAGATTCCAGTTCGCGTTCATGGGCCTCGCTGCCAACCCCCAGAAAGTCAAATACATAAGGGTCTTTGAGCGTTTGATGCGCCAAGTCCGAGCCAGCCTCAGGCAAGCGGTCTGCAAAATTGGTCAAGGCCTTGCCTTCACGCTCTAGCAAACGGGTTTCGATATGAATCGTCAACATGGCTCGCGACCAGCCATGCTGGATGGCTCGGTCGGCATAGGCCAGGCGCAATTGAGGGTCCTTGAGCTTGGTAAGCAGCACCAGGTTATGTCCCCAGGGCATTTGTCCAACAGCCTGTTGGACAATTTCAACACTGGGCCATGCTTCGGCAAAAGCGCGCATGTACATCAGGTTGGCGCGTGAAAACCCCTTCATGTCCGGGAACGCCGTGCGCAGATCATGCGCCAGCCGCTCAATCACCTTGGCGCCCCAGCCTTCGTTGCTTTGGCGTGCCAGAATGTCGTGGCCAATGTGCCAGTACAGCGCCACCAATTCCCGGTTGACGGCTAGCGTCGCACGCTGCTGGGCGGTGTGGATGCGGTTCTTCAGGTCCGCCAGCCACTGGGCGTAGCCGCTGGGCGGTGGGGTCAAGGACACCGGACGCTCTGGAGTCATGCCATTAGCTCCTTGTGTTCAGCATCTACCGAGACCGGCACTTTGCCGGTGAGTAGGTCTTGCATGAGGCCGAGTTTCTTCGCTTTTAATTTTTCAAGGTCTTGGTGGAGCGAATTCAATTTGATACTAACGCCGTTGAGCTTTTGAGCAGCGATCGACTGCTCATATACGGCGGGGAACGGAATGGAAACTTTGCTGATGAAGTCGACCCCCAACGTAGGAACCCCCGAATTGGAGTTCATCGTCCTGTCAATCGCACCAAGAAACCAAAATGAACGAGCGGCCCACAGTAACCATTGGGCATCAATGTCATCCGTCTTTGGCTTAAATAGCACAACGGTGTGACTAAAGACCTTTTTGACCTCACCATAGCGCCGGGCTAGACCGATTCTCCCTTTTCGAGCGAAGACGACATCACTAGCTTCAAAGCAGCAACGATTGTTTTGGTCTACGTAAGACTGATGCGGAACAGCAATGGCTCGCGATAGGTCGAAGTTGTCGGTGCCGTCGAAATTCTCTGTCGAGCAAATTGGGACACCTTCAGCTACTTCGTTCGGGTAACGATGACTCGGGTTGGGGTCGATGATCTGAACCTGAGAGCCATAGTTAGCAACGCGCCACTCCCTCGGAATCCATCCAATCGCCGTTTCCTGGTACAGCTCGGGCGCTTGTTCACGGGGTGGGCGCAGTTGGCCGTTGGGGAGCACGCCACGCGTGAAGAGGTCGTGCATCAGGCCGGCTTTGATGTGCTGGTATTTCTCGATCAGCGCTTCGGTTTGTTCGATGGCGGTGTCGATGGTGCCAAGAACTTTTCCGATTGCACGTTGAGTTTTGAAATCAAAGGCTGGAACTTTGAGGCGACGAACATCGGATGAGTTGATTGCCGGATAGTTTGACCCTACAGCATGGCTCTCAATTTGCTTGCCTAGATCATCACTCAACAGCGCAGAGAGAAGAAAATAAGCATCGACATTTTCTTTAGCGCGCAACACGGCAAAGCCCGTGGATGCGATGTACGGCCCATCGGCTAATCGGCAATAAGCGAATGCTTTGAGATTGGGGCGTACCGTGGAAACGATCACATCCCCGTCCCTGAGTATTTTCCTTGCTCGGCTCGGCGCATTAGCAAATTCGATGAAGTCAGACGGAAGCGTCAACTTTCCGCTGGAAGCGCACGAAATATCGACGTACTTAAACTTGTATCGTGGGCTTGTGGACTCACGCAAAGCTTCAGGATCAATTTCAGCCAGCGAGTCCAAGCGCACACTTCGCTCGGTTTGTAGTGGGTCACGCATACCCCAACTCCACCAAAAACTTCTGCAACTGCTCCGCCGCCGCATCCCGCTGCGCCTCAATCTGCTTGGCGGTCACCGCGTATTTGCGCCACAGGTTTTCCACCGCCGCCACGCAAGCCCGCTGGTCGGCGCGCAGGTAGTGTTGGAAGTTGGCCATCAGCACCTGGCCCAGGCGCTGGATGATGATGATGCGGGCCTCATCCGTACTGATCTTTTTGCGGGCTTGCTCCACCAGCGCGTCGCGCTTCTCGGTGGTGCTTTTGATGTGGGCCTTGAGGGTTTTTGCCTCGTCTTCCAGCGCCTTGTGGCGCTTCAGTTGTGCTTCGATACGCTCGGCTTCTTCGGCAAAGGTCTTCCAGTCACCCAATGCTGGGTCGCGCTTGGCGGTCTTGGACATGCCTTTAGCGTCTTTGAGTGAGGTTTTTAGCGACTTCACGTCGTCGGCAGGCAGCACGCCCGTGTCTTCGGTGTCTTCAAAGTCTTCTTCGCTGGCGGCGGCGAACAGGGCTTGCAGTTCGGCCAGACGGGCGTATTGGCTCTCCAGCTCGGCCAACACCTGGGGGAACTGGCTTTGCAGGATGTCGTCGTCGGGGATCAGCTCCGGGCCCCAGCCGCTGGCTGCAATGGATTTGAGGTCAGACGCCAGGCTTCGGTAGAAGTTGGCAAACGCGCCCCTGATTTGATAGCGCGTGAGCAAGGTTTGACGAGGGCTAGCGGCGGATTCTTCATTGGGCGCCCCGCAGAAGCTGCGCTCCAGGTCTTGCAGCAGCGCGGCGCGCACGGCGTACACGTTGCGCCGGGTGGCGTGCTGGTTGGTGGCGTCGGGGGCCAGAGCTTCGATGATGGGCAGGTGCGCTTGCCACCATGCCCCCAGCTGCTGCATGAACTGACTCTGGGCCTGCTGCACGCCGGGGTGCTGGGCGATGTGGTCCGCAATGGCACGTTGGCTGTGCAGGGCGGGGGTGAAGTCGGCATAGTGGGTGCCATGTTCGGGAGCTGCGCGCAGCGAGAAGCAGCTATCGATGAGGCCGGGGTAGTTTTGCCAGTAATGGACCAGGTTGCCGATTTCGTTGACCGGCACGCCGCCGTGCAGGTGGGCGCGCACGTCGTGCGGCTCGGGCGGTGGAGCGTTGTCCACATAGCGGCGGATGTTGCAGTTGTAGTCGTCTGCCTTGATTTCGGCCACCGGCACACGGCGGGCGTAGGCGGTGATGTCTTGCCCCGCGCGGTAGGCGTGGACAATTTTGTCGATGTCTTCGGCGCGCAGGTGGTTTTGTGCCTTGCCTTCGCGGTATTCGCGGTCGGCGTTGATGAAGAGCACATGGTTGCGTTGCGCCGCGCCCGCCTTGTTGAGCACCAGAATGCAGGCCGGTATGCCGGTGCCATAAAACAGGTTGCCGGGCAGGCCAATGACGGCTTCCAGGTAGCCGCTGTCAATGAAGTGTTTGCGCGCCTCGCGCTCTTCGCCACCGCGAAACAGCACGCCGTGGGGCATGACGGTGGCCAGGCGGCCATCGGCCTTGAGCACCGCCAGCATGTGCTGCACGAACATCAGGTCGGCCTTCTTGCCCTTCTCTGGCATCCACACCGGAAAACGGCCGGGGAATTTAATGTCTTTCTTGAGGTAGTTTTGGCTGAATGGGGGGTTGGCCAGCACGCGGTCAAAGCGGCGGAGTTGGCCATTTGCGTCCTGGTGCTGGGGTTCGCGCAGAGTGTCTTGCTGGCGGATGTCTGCATCAGGGATGCCGTGCAGCAGCATGTTCATCTTGCAGATGGACCAGGTGGTGCCCATCTTCTCCTGGCCAAAGAGGGGGACGTTGGTAGCGTTTTGGCCTTTCTCGCGCACGTAGTCGCGTACCTGGATGAGCATGCCGCCGGACCCCACCGTAGGGTCATACACGCGCATACCATCGGCGGGATCGCAGATTTCTACGCAAATGCGCACCACTTCGGCCGGGGTGTAAAACTCGCCCGCTTTTTTGCCCGCAGAGTCGGCAAAGTACTTGATGAGCCATTCGTAGGCTGCGCCCAGCAGGTCGGGGAATTCGAAGTCGCTGTCTTTCAGCGGAATTTTGTCGAAGTTCTGGATGAAGTCCACTAGCGTGTCGTCGTCCAGCGTGGTCTGGCCAATTTTGCGGTTGAAGTTGATGGTGCCCTTGAGCACGTCTTGCAATGCGTCGGCGTTGTCGTCTTCCAGAGCCTCCAGCGCCTTGTTGAGCATGGAGCCGACGTTGACCTTGGTGTGCTTCAGAGCGGGCTGGCGGTTGCCGGATTCATCGATCCATTCGTCGCTCCAGCGGGCGCGGGGTGGCACGTAGAAGTATTTGCCAGAGTACTGGTCTTTGTCTTCCAGGTTCAGCGCAATGTCGGCCGCACGCAGGCCAGCGGCTTTGCCCTCGGCCTTGATGGCCTCGCGCCGTTCGTCAAACAGGTCGCTGGCACGCTTGAGGAACAGCATGCCGAAGATGTATTCCTTGTACTCACTGGCGTCCATGTTGCCGCGCAGCGCATCGCACGCGGTCATCAGCAGGTTTTCGAGGCGGGAGAGGGTGAGTTTTGCGGCAGACATGGGGGACGATGGTACCAAGCCGCAGTGGGGCGTATGCCCCAAAAGCAAACGGCACCCGAAGGCGCCGTTCTGTAGCGAGGGGCAAGTGCCAAATCGGCCGCTAGCCCCGTGGAATGCTCGTAAGCCGCTCCTAAATCAGGAGCGGCTTACAGAGCCTGAAGCTCAGGCGGCTGCCTTCACCTTCAACCGCCAGGCGTGCAGCAGCGGCTCGGTGTAGCCGCTGGGCTGCTCCAGGCCCTTGAACACCAGCTCCGTTGCAGCCTGGTAGGCCGCGCCGTTGAAGTTGCCCACCATGGGGGTGTAGAGCTTGTCGCCGTCGTTCTGCTTGTCGACCTTGGCGGCCATGCGGGTGAAGGTTTCTTCGACCTGGGCTTTGGTGACCACACCATGGTGCAGCCAGTTGGCCATGTGCTGGCTGCTGATGCGCAGCGTAGCGCGGTCTTCCATCAGGCCGATGTCGTTGATGTCGGGCACCTTGGAGCAGCCCACGCCCTGGTCCACCCAGCGCACCACATAGCCGAGGATGCCCTGGGCGTTGTTGTCCAGTTCGGCCTGTTTGTCGGCATCGCTCCAGTTGGGCGTGGCGGTCACGGGGATCTGCAGCAGGTTGTCCAGAATGCCGTCGCGGGCCTTCTCGTAGTTGGTCTTTTCCAATTCCTTCTGCACATCGCTGACCAAGAGCTGGTGGTAGTGCAGGGCGTGCAGTGTGGCGCCGGTGGGGCTGGGCACCCAGGCGGTGTTGGCGCCGGCCTTGGGATGGGCGATCTTCTGCTCCATCATGGCCTTCATCAGGTCGGGCATGGCCCACATGCCCTTGCCGATCTGCGCCTTGCCGCGCAGGCCGGATGACAGGCCCACCAGCACGTTGTTCTTCTCATATGCCTGGATCCAGGCGCTGCTCTTCATGTCCGCCTTGCGGATCATGGGGCCGGCCTGCATGGCGGTGTGCATCTCGTCGCCGGTGCGGTCCAGGAAGCCGGTGTTGATGAAGGCGACGCGGCTTTCGGCCGCAGCAATGCAGGCCTTCAGGTTGACCGATGTGCGGCGCTCTTCGTCCATGATGCCCAGCTTGACGGTGCTGTCGGCCAGGCCCAGCATCTTCTCGACGCGGGTGAACAGCTCGGCGGCAAAGGCCACTTCGGCCGGGCCGTGCATCTTGGGCTTGACGATGTAGACCGAGCCCTTGCGCGAGTTGCGGATGGCGTCCTTCTTGGTCTTCTTCAGGTCGTGCAGGGCGATGGTGGTGGTGACCACTGCGTCCATGATGCCTTCGGGGATTTCTTTCGTGCTGCCGTCAGTAGCGGTGTAGGTGATGGCTGGGTTGGTCATCAGGTGGCCCACGTTGCGCACGAACATCAGGCTGCGGCCGTGCAGCTTCACGTCCTTCTTGCCATCGGGTGCGGTGTAGACGCGGTCGCCGTTCAGGCCGCGGGTCAGCGTCTTGCCACCTTTCTCGAACTGCTCGACCAGTGTGCCTTGCAGAATGCCCAGCCAGTTGCCATAGGCCAGCACCTTGTCTTCGGCGTCCACCACGGCCACGGAGTCTTCCAGGTCCAGGATGGTGGACAGGGCTGCTTCCAGCACCAGGTCGGCCACGCCGGCGGCGTCCGATTTGCCGATGGGCGTGGCGCGGTTGATGGTGATGTCCAGGTGCAGGCCGTTGTGCTGCAGCAGCACGCTGGATGGGTCTTTGGCATTGCCCTGGAAGCCGATGAACTGTGCCTTATCGGCCAGTTTGGAGGTGCTGCCGTCTTTCAGCGTGACTACCAGTTCGCCACCCTTGACGCGGTAGCCGGTGGAGCCGACGTGCGAGCCCTTCTTCAGCGGGGCCGTGCGGTCCAACACGTGGCGTGCGTATTCAATGACCTGCTTGCCGCGCTTGGGGTTGTAACCCTTGGGGCCTACTTTCTCTTGGCCGTTCTCTTCGCTGATCACATCGGTGCCATACAGCGCGTCGTACAGGCTGCCCCAGCGCGCGTTGGCGGCGTTCAGTGCGTAGCGGGCGTTCAGCACGGGCACCACCAGCTGCGGGCCGGCCTGCGTGGCCAGTTCGGCGTCTACGTTCTTGGTGCTGATCTTGACCTTCTTGGGGCTCTCTACCAGGTAGCCGATCTTCTGCAGAAAGGCCTTGTAGGCGGGCATGTCGGCTATGGGGCCGGGGTTGGCCTTGTGCCAGGCATCCAGCTCGGTCTGCAGGCGGTCGCGTTCGGCCAGCAGGGCGATGTTCTTGGGCGCCAGATCGGCCACGATGGCGTCAAAACCTTTCCAGAACGCCTCGGGCGCAATGCCGGTGCCGGGCAGCACTTTGTCTTCGATGAAGCTGTGCAGGCTGGTGGCCACCTGCAGGCGGTGCTCGGTGTTGCGTGGGGTGGACGTGGTCATGGGGTGCCTTTCAGGGGGAAGGATTCGTAGAAATGGGTCGCCTGAGGCCGAGCCTCAGGCTATGGATGTACTGTATTCCATACTTTGTCGATTACTGTGTGGAAAATTATCAATCTATTTGTGACAAATAAGTGCGTAATCAAGTGCGGGCACGCACCACCTGCAGCAGTACGGATACGCAGACGATAAAGCCCGCACCGGGTGCCAGTGCCATGGCGCTCAGCAGGCCGCGTTTCAAACCACCCCAGTCCAGATCGGCTGTGCAGCGCCACACGCCAAAGGCGCTCACCGCGCCCAAGGCCAGAGCGATGGGCTTGAAACTGCCCTTGCCCAGTGAGGTGATCAGCATCAGCCACACGACAAAGCCGATCACGCCCAAACCCAAGGCGATGTGGCCTATGTGCAGAGCAGGGCGCTGCATGGGCGTATCTTGCCAATGGCTGTCATCGTCTGCGTCCGGCTGCGGTGCGCGGTGGCGCGGAGAGGGAGTGGGTGCCGCTGCCGCTGGCAATGCGGTCGCAGCCGCAGCGATGGGTGTAGAACGGGCCAAGGTCGCGTGGCGGGCATTCAGCAGGGCGGGCAACTGTTTGATGTCGCGGCCCAGCTCCTGGGCCAGGGCCATCACCTCTTTGGAGTCGGCGGGCGTGGCTTCCATCAGCTTCAGCACCTCGGGCTGCTCCACGCAGTATTTGGCGGCCCGGGTGCGAGCCAGTTGCATCACGGCCTTGGCGGCCACATCGTCGCGCGGCGTGCCAATCTCGTCCCACAGGCGCACAGCCAGGTAGAAGAGGGCTCGCGCACTGCCCAGTGTGGCGGCGCGCATCAGCAGCTGGGGCACCCGGGCCTGGTAGCGCAGGCTGGTGGGGTCCTTGAGCTTTTCGATATCGGCATCGCCCGGCCGGTTGCGCACGCTTTTTCGGTACAGGTATTGCGCCAGGTAATTCAACCCGTCGACATCGTCCGCCGCGGCAGACGCCTCCAGCAAGGCCAACCCGCGCTCCATCTCCACTGGAAAGCCGCGCCATCCACTCAGCAGCCCGTCGCCCAGCAGGGCCTGGGCCAGGCTCTGATTCTGTGCGGCGGCGCGCTCCAGCCACAGCAGGATCAGCTTGTTGATGGCGGGTGTTGCTTTGCCCGGCGCCTCCATGAACTTCAGCGCCAGCTTGCACTGCGCCTGCGCGCTGCCTGCCTCGGCGCGTGCCACCAGGTCGGGGTCTATGCCCAGGGCCTGTGCAGCCTCGGCGGTTGCGGCGTCGGGCACGGCATGCGGCGCGGCGGAGCCTGTGCCACCGGAGGCGGCCGTAGCCGTGGTGGGACCGCGTTGCAACTCTGCATCCACAAAGGCCACCAGATCCTTGGCGCCTCGCAGACCCTCCAGCAATTGCGCTTCTTGCGCCAATTGGGAGGGCAGCACTTTGGCTATGCACCATTGCACGCGTTTGTCATTGCGCGGGTCGGTGCCACTGAGCTTGGCCAGGGCTGCGCCCAAAGCGGGGTGGGGCGCTGCCTGGCGCCCCTGGCTGACCAGCAGGGCCCAGACGGTCAGCGCCTCCGGCATGCGTTGCGGCGCAAGGCGGCGGCATTCCAGCCACGAAGCCCGCCAGTCCTTGCGGCTGGTGGCATCGTCCAGGCGGCAGGTCAGCGACGCGGCGCTATTAGGCCTCAGTGTCAACACCTCGCCATTAGCCAGGTAGGCCACGCCATTCTGGCCGTCCATGACGTGCAGGCCCAGGTCGTTGGCTTGCACCACCAGGTGGTTGAAGCCGATCGTGAAGCGCTCGGCCCGCGTCCACAGGCCGATGTTGTAGGCGCGGTCTGTGTCCGGGCTGCGCTCCATCAGGTCCAGGCCGTGGTCATACAGTTCGCTTTCACCGTCCTCGGTGCTGGGGAAGCGGGCCTCCAGTGCACGCGCCAGGGCCAGAAAGCGCGGCTCGGGTGCGGCGCCTTGCGTCTCCCACAGGGCGTCAAGTTGGGCCTGCGCCTGCATCACGGTGGTGGGCAGTGGCTGGTCGGTGGGCTGGGGCCAGGCGGTGAGGGTAAAGCTCATGGGCGGGGCTTGGACGGTTGTATCTGTGGGAATCTTAGCGGGCCAATCCGCATTCAATCCCTTGCGGATTACTATAGGGGTAGATCGGAAACGATTTGTGACAAATCAGGATGTAGTGCATGCCCCCAACCCAAGCAAAAAACCTGCCGCTTGCCGGCGTTCGCGTCGTGGAGTTCACGCACATGGTCATGGGCCCCACCTGCGGCATGGTGCTGGGCGACCTGGGGGCCGAGGTCATCAAGGTAGAGCCGCTGGCCGGTGACAGCACGCGCAAGCTGCTGGGCAGTGGAGCCGGTTTCTACCCACTGTTCAACCGCAACAAGAAGAGTATTGCGATCGACCTGAAGAGCGACAAGGGCCGCGAGATCGTGCTGCGCCTGATCGCCACGGCCGACATCGTCAGCGAGAACTTCAAGACCGAGACCATGCAAAAGCTAGGGCTGGACTATGCCAGCCTGGCCCCGTTGGACGAGCGCCTGATCTACGTCAGCCACAAGGGCTTTCTGCCCGGCCCCTACGACCACCGTACCGCGCTGGACGAAGTGGTGCAGATGATGGGCGGCCTGGCCTACATGACCGGGCGCCCCGGCGACCCGTTGCGTGCGGGGTCCAGCGTCAACGACATCATGGGCGGCATGTTTGGCGCCATCGGCGCCATGGCTGCCTTGATGCAGCGCGCCCAGACCGGCAAGGGCCAGGAAGTGCAGAGCGCACTGTTCGAGAACAACATCTTTCTGGTGGCCCAGCACATGCTGCAGTTCGCGGTGACCGGCAAGGCCGCCGCGCCCATGCCCGAGCGCATTTCGCCCTGGGGCATTTACGACGTGTTCAGCGTCAAAGACGCAGAACAAATCTTCCTGGCCGTGGTGGGGGACGGGCAGTGGAAGACCTTTTGCGAAGCCTTCGGTTATGCCGACCTGTTTGCCGACCCCCGCGTCACCACCAACAACGACCGCGTGCTGGCGCGCTCTTGGCTGATCCCCGAGCTGCGCCAGCGGCTGGCCCAGTTCAACCGCGCCGAGCTTTCGCAGCGCTTCGAGCAGGTAGGCCTGCCCTTTGCCCCCATTACTGATCCGCAGCACCTGTTTGACGACCCGCACCTGCAGCAGACCGGCGGCCTGGCACCCATGACGCTACCCGACGGCCGCGCCACCCAGGTGCCGCTCTTGCCCATCACGCTGGGCGGCGAGCGGCCGGGCCTGCGTCTGAGCCCGCCACGCCTGGGCGAGCATGGCGCCGAGATTCTGCGGGGTCTGGGCTACAGCGATACCGACATTGCGCAATTGCAGAGCGCCGGTGTGGTGCGCCTGGAGGATCGGAAGGCATAGGTCATCATGGACAAGCTCAAGCAACTGGAGTCCTTTGTCGCCGTCGTCACCCGCGGTAGTCTGACTGCGGCCGCCCATGCCGAGGGCGTGGCACCCGCCATCATGGGCCGGCGCCTGGACGCTTTGGAAGAGCGCCTGGGCGTCAAGCTGCTGCTGCGCACCACGCGGCGCATCACGCTGACGCACGAGGGCAGCGCCTTCCTGGAAGATTGCCAGCGTTTGCTGGCCGACCTGGCCAATGCTGAGGCTAGCGTCAGTGCCGGCGGTGTCAAGGCCAGCGGGCATTTGCGCATCACCGCGCCGGCCGGTTTTGGCCGACGCCGCGTCGCGCCGCTGGTGCCCAAGTTCCGCGAGCTGCACCCCGAGGTCACGATCTCGCTGAACCTCAGCGACCGCGTTGTCGACATTGCCGGCGAGGCCTACGATTGCGCGGTGCGGGTGGGCGACATGCCCGACTCGTCGTTGGTCAGCGTGCGCCTGGCCGATAACCGGCGCATGTGCGTGGCCACGCCGGCCTACCTGGAGCGCCATGGCAAGCCCCAGCATCCACAGGACCTGGCGCGCTTCGATTGTCTGACGCTGTCCAGTGACGCATCGCAAACGCGGGGTTGGGCCTTCAGCGTGGGGTCGGCGGCGGCGCGTGAAGTCATCCATTTCAAACCCGTGGGGCCGCTGGATTGTTCTGACGGCCAGGTGCTGCACGACTGGTGCCTGGCGGGCTATGGCATTGCCTGGCGCAGCACCTGGGAGGTGCAGGCCGAGATCGCCGCGGGTGAACTGGTCGTGCTGCTCGACGAGTTCTCGGCGCCGCCCAACGGCATCTACGCCGTGTTCCCCCAACGTAAGCACTTGCCACTGCGTGTGCGCCTGTGGATAGACTTCCTGAAGCAGCATTATGGCCGCCCCGGTTTTTGGCAGGCACTATAAAAATAAGAGCGTACTGTGTATATTCCACGAGGGCTAGCAGGTAGTTTTCTGTAAACGACTGGCTGCGGGATGCTCCGTGGCGGCATGCCGTGCGGGATCGCACAGCCGGCACGCGGATCGCAGGTCCACTGTGGTGTGTTTGCCGACAAAGCGCCTTTGCAGGCTCTGAATGTGTTGCGGTTTTGAACGTTCGATGCGATGCTGCGGCACTACAAATCCGCGCCAAAAAAAGCGGATCCGTCCCCCGTCGTTGGAAACAAGCCGTATGAATCACAGTGAGTTGCAAGACCGCTTGGAGTTGGCGCGTCCCTTGCTCGAAGACACCGCGCCTATGCGCAACCCTCCCGTTGCCGCTGCGCCGGAGGTCGCCGACCTTATCGTCGCCTACATTGAGCAGTTGGGCGTGGAGTATGTGTTTGGCGTACCGGGAGGGGCCATCGAACCCCTGTACAACGCGCTGGCCCGCAGTGCGCGCCGTGGTGGACCGCGCCATGTGCTGGCACGCCACGAAGCAGGCGCCGCCTTCATGGCCGATGGCTACGCCCGAGAGACCGGCAAGATCGGCGTGTGCTGCGCCACATCCGGGCCGGGCGCGACCAACTTGCTGACGGGCGTGGCCTGCGCTTATGACAACGGCGTCCCCATGCTGGCCATCACCGGTCAGCCTGCCTTACCGTCGTTTGGCAAACGGGCGCTGCAGGAGTCGGCCTGCACCGGCGTCAATACGCTGGGCATGTTTCGGCATTGCACGCGTTACGACACCCTGGTCTCGCATGCCGACCAGATGGAGAGCAAGCTGGTCAACGCTGTGACGCGTGCGTCCAAGGCACCGCGCGGGCCGTCGCACCTGTCCATCCCGGTCGACATATTGCGAACTCCTATTCACAGCATGGTGCCGGCCTACAACCTGCGCTCCTTGCTGCACCGCCCGGCGCTGGTGGACGACGCGCTGGTGCAGACCCTGTGCCACGAGATCCGCCAAGCCCGTCGCGTGGTCATCCTCATCGGAGGGGGGCATAGCTGTGGCGAGTCCATCGAGGCCATCATCCAACTGGCGGAGATGACGAACGCCTGCTTTGTCACCTCGCCCGATGGCAAGGGCCTGATCAACACGCGCCACCGCTTGTACCGCGGCGTGTTTGGTTTTGCCGGGCACCACACGGCCGACACGCTCTTGCACGACGAGCCTGACCTGATACTGGCCATTGGCACCACGCTGGGCGAATGGACCAGCGGCGCCTGGTCGCATGCGGTGTTGAACCAGCGACTGGTGCACATCGACTCGTCCGAAGAGCATTTGTTGCGCTCGCCGATGGCGCGCCTGCATGTGCGCGGCCGCATACGCTCGGTGTGCGAGCGCCTGGTTGCCTTGCTGGCGCAACCCGCAGTTTCCAGTGCCGTCCAGCCTGCGGCCCCAGTCGCCCTTGCGTCCCCGGTGGGCCTGAAGAACCCGGACTACATGCTGCAGGAGCCCGCCAAGTTTGTGTCGAACGACAGCCCCATCAAACCCCAACGGCTGATGCGCGAGCTGTCGCGCCTGTGCCCCTCCCGAACCCGCTTCTTTGCGGACGCGGGCAATAGCACCGCATGGGCCATCCACTACCTGCAGCCGCACGACCGGCGCGTCGCCCGTCAGCATGACTATGCGGCGCGCAGCGACGGTGGCAAGCGCCGCAAGGGCGATGCCGGCTGGCTGCGCGTGCTGATGGACTTTGCGCCCATGGGCTGGGCCATTGGCGCGGCGATAGGGTGCGCCCGTGGCAACCCCCGGTGTCCCGTGGTGTGCATCACCGGCGACGGCAGCTATTTGATGAATGGCCAGGAGATTTCGGTGGCGGCCGTGGAGCAACTGACCGTGGTGTTTGTCATCCTCAATGACGGCGCCCTGGGAATGGTCAAGCATGGCCAGCGCTTGGCCGGCGCCGAGCCCACGGCGTTCGAGCTGCCGACCGTGGACTTTCGCATGCAGGCCGAATCCATGGGTATTCCGGGGTTCATCATCCGCTCACCCGAAGACATGGAGGCGCTGGACATGGAGGCCATCTTCTCGCGCAAGGGCCCCACGCTGCTCGATGTGCGCATCGACGGCGAAGAGGTGCCGCCCATGGGCCTGCGCATGAAGACTCTGGGGTCTGCCGTATGACGGCCCCACCCAAGGAAAGCCTGCACACCCGCATCTGGCGCGAGGAGCCCGAGCCGGACAATCCCTTTGCGACGCGCGCCGCCTACTGCCACGGCTACGATGTCTTTGGCGACATGCTGGGCCAGGCCCGCTGGGCGCAGATGCTGTACCTGCTGTTCCGGGGCGAGGCGCCCAGCGCTGCGCAGACCCATCTGCTGGATGCCCTGGCCCTGGTATTGGCCAACCCGGGGCCGCGCGATGCCGCGGTGCATGCGGCCATGTGCGGCGGTGTGGCAGGCTCCACGGCGGCGGCCTCACTGATGGCGGCGCTGTCGGTCGGCGCGGGGCGCTGCGGCGGCGCCCGCGAAGTGCGGGAGGCCATGCACATCTGGGACCAGGCGGGCCACGACCCGGCGGCCTGGGTAGAACAGGCGTCCGCATGGGAGTCACCCAGCCTGGACATCTGGCCCCAGGCCGAGCACCCGGCGGGCTTTGACCCGCACGGCATCAGCACAGCAACTACCGTGCTGCAAACACTGGACCAGTTGACGGGCCTTGGCCCCTTTGCAAACCTGGCCTGGTTGCGCAGCCACCGCAGCACCCTGGAGTCGGCGCTGGGCCTGCCATTGGCCATGGCGGGCGTGGCGGCGGCTGCATTGGGCGATTTGGGTTTC
Organism: Rhodoferax sp. GW821-FHT07G04; assembly: GCF_059418585.1. Lineage (NCBI taxonomy): Bacteria > Pseudomonadati > Pseudomonadota > Betaproteobacteria > Burkholderiales > Comamonadaceae > Rhodoferax > Rhodoferax sp. GW821-FHT07G04. The sequence goes on along the minus strand of NZ_JBWKQD010000001.1, from coordinate 1,761,472 downwards.
TCGCCCCAGCAAGGCGAAATGCTGTACCTGTTGTTGCGCCTGCCGGGGGCCGCCGCCCATGCCTTGGAGCAACAGGAATACGGTGTCAAAAAATTCCCCTTCTACCCGGTCAATTTGACTGACGACCCTTTGCACCGCCAGGAGGTGCCATGACAGGTCCCACGCAGTTACAAGACCATGTCGGGGTCTTGACCACGCAGGTCGGCGCCTGCTGGCCGGGCAGCCGTGCCGTCTTTCGCGGCCACGATCTGCATGGCGACCTGCAGGGCATCGATTGGCTGGAGCTGTATGCATTCGGCATCACCGGGCGGCGCTTTTCCCAGCCCGAGATTGCCCTGCTCCATGGCATCTGGACACTCACCAGCTACCCGGATACGCGTCTGTGGAACAACCGGGTCGGTGCGCTGGCGGCCAGTGCGCGCAGCGCCCCGGTGCTGGGCTTGTCGGCCGCCATTGCCGTGACCGAAGCAGGTGTCTACGGGGGCGGCCCGGGCCTGCGCGCGATTGACTTCTTCCTACGGGCCGGTCGTGCCCAAGAGGGTGGGCAAGACATCCGCTCCTTTGTGCATGAGGAGTTGGCCTGTCGCAGAATTTACGGTTACGGGCGCCCCATCCATTCCACGGACGAGCGCTTGCCACACCTGATCGCCCTGGTGCAGGCGCAGCAGATGGACCAGGGGCGCCACTACCGCTTGGCCTTTGCGGTCGAAGCGATTTTGCTGGCGGAGAAGAAGCCATTCCTGAAAATGAACTATGCCGCGCTGACCGCTGCGCTGGCGGCTGACATGGGCTTTACACCCCAGCAGTACCAACTGTTCAACATCCTGAAGACGCTGGGTGGCATGCCGCCTTGCATCGTGGAGGCAGCCCAAAAGCCTCAGGGCAGTCTGTTCCCCACGCCTTGCACCGATGTGACCTACGAGGGCGTAGAAATACGGGTTTGGCCAACATGAGGGGCCGTGTCTGCGCACAACTTCTGCCCCTAGAATGGGGCCAAAGACCATGGGGAGTTGGAGCGCACATTCAAAGGGGACTTGAATCATGAAGCGACTTGGCCAACTCACCTTGCTTGCCAGCCTGGCTCTGCCCACACAGGCCGCCTTGGCACAAAACGCCGTTGCTGAAGAGGACGAGCTGTTGCTGTCCTATGGCGACAAGGCCACGGTCAGCATCGCGACCGGCAGCCAGCAGTCCCTGCGCCGCGCACCCGCGGTGGCTACCGTGATCACAGCCGAAGACATTGCGGCCATGGGCGCCACGGACCTGGACGAGGTGCTGGAAACGGTGCCCGGTGTGCACGTCAGCCGCAGTGCCAATGTCTATGCGCCGCTGTATGTGATCCGTGGTGTCTATACCCAGTTCACGCCGCAGGTCCTGGTGATGCAGAACGGGGTGCCCATCACCACGCTGTATGTCGGGAACAAGGGCAATCTGTGGGGTGGCTACCCGGTGGAGCACATCGCCCGCATTGAGGTCATCCGTGGACCCGGCTCCGCGCTGTACGGGGCTGACGCTTTCTCGGGGGTCATCAATATCATCACCAAATCCGCAGCGGAAACGCAGGGAACCGAGGCCGGTCTGCGCGTGGGATCGTTCGCGACCAAGAACGCGTGGGTGCAGCACGGCGGCAAGATGGGGGCGGTGGATGTGGCCGGGTATCTGCGCGTAGGTAGCAGTGACGGCTTTCAGGAAACCATTGCCGCCGACGCGCAAACCCGGTTTGACAAAATCTTCGGCACCCGCGCCAGCCTGGCCCCCGGCCCGGTGCGCACGGGCTATGAGGCCGTGGATGGCAACCTGGACCTGGGGTTGGACAAGTGGCGGGCGCATGCGGGCTACAAGCTGCGCAACAACGTGGGCGTGGGGGCCGGTATCGCGTCCGCGCTGGACCCGGTGGGTCAACAAAAGAGCGAACGCATCACGGCCGATGTGTCCTGGACCGATCCGCAGTTCGCGCAGGATTGGGGCGTTGGCTTTGTCGCCAGTTATTTGCACTACGCGCAGATCATTCCCCGCGCGTTTCAGTTGTTCCCCCCGGGCGCCAATATTGGCGGTGGCGTGTCGGCCAATGGGTTCTTCGGTGGACCGGAAACCTGGGAGCGGCAAATCCGGCTGTCGAGTTTTGTGACCTATTCGGGGTTTGCGCAGCACAGCATCCGCCTGGGCCTGGGTCACGATGATCTGGACCTCTACAAGACGGCGGAGGTTAGAAACTTCAACTACTCGCCCACCGGTGCCTTGATACCCGTGGCCGGCGGTGCGCTGGTGGACTTCAGCAACAGCAACCCCTTCGTGTTTCCCCACAAACGCCTGGTGGACTACGCCTACGTGCAGGACGAATGGGGTTTTGCCAAGGACTGGGCCTTGACCGCGGGCTTGCGCCGCGATTACTACTCGGACTTTGGAGGTACCACGAACCCCCGTTTGGCCCTGGTTTGGGATGCGTCCCTGGACGTCACCGCCAAGTTGATGGCAGGGCGGGCCTTCCGTGCGCCTTCCTTTGTGGAGGTGTATGGCATCACCAATCCGGTGGCGCTGGGCAATGCTGCGCTGCGGCCGGAGTCGGTCGCTACGGTGGAAGCGGCGGTGAGCTGGCAAGCGCGGCGCGATCTGCAGGTGAACGTCAGCCTGTTCCACTACGACATGAAGGACATCATCCGCACCGTGGGCGGCACTTACTTCAATACCGGCTCCCAATACGGGGACGGTGGGGAGTTGGAGGGCGTGTGGGACATCAACCGCAGTGTGCGCCTGACCGGTGCCTACTCGTGGCAAAGCTCCATAGACGAGTCCACCCACACGGATGCCGGTTATGCACCGCACAACCACGTCTACACGCGGCTGGATTGGCACATTGCCAACGACTGGGTGCTGGGCGCGCAGCTCAATTGGGTTGCCGACCGCCGACGGGCCGCCGGTGACCTGCGGCCCAACATAGCCGACTACACGACGGTGGACCTGAATATCAGCACCTCGGCAAGCAAGCGGCGACAGTGGAGCTTCAGCCTGGGGGTGCGTAATCTGTTCAACGCCGATGTGCGTGAGCCCAGCGTTGCGCCGGGCACCGCTATTCCCAATGATCTGCCCATGGCGCCGATGTCGGCCTATGCGCAGGCGGTGTACCGATTGTGAAGATCTGGCCGCACGCATCCCTGCGGGAAAGGGCGTGAAGATTCACGCCAGCCCCCCTGCTGCGCTGCTGGCCCTGTGCTTGGTCTGGCCTGCGGTGGCGCTGTCCGCCGACCCAGCCTCTACCCCCTCGGTGCGGGCCGAACGCAGCAAGAGTGCGCCGGCAGTAGACAGTGGCAACATTGCGGTTCTGTACCCTGACCTGGAAGAGCCCTACCGCAGCATCTTTGCGAAGATCATTGAAGGTATAGAAGCGCAACTGGGCACCTCGGTCACGAGCTATGCGGTCGGCGGTGCGCAGTCGGGGCAGGATGTTGTCGCCCAATTGAAACGCCAAGACATCAAGGTGGTCATTGCGCTGGGGCGCCAGGGCATGAAGGCCGCGTCCAGCCTGGACGCGGAGTTTGCCGTGCTGGCCGGCGGCGTGGTCTCTCCGCCCACCGGGGACGGTCGTAGTTTCCCGACCGTCAGCCTGGCGCCGGACCCGAGGGTCTTGTTCGAGCGGCTCAAACACTTCATGCCGGAGGTGCGGCGGATCACCGTGGTCTTTGACCCCAAGCAGAACGCGTGGTTGGTGCGCCTGGCCCGCGACGCGGCCCGCAGCCTGGGGCTGGAGTTGCAGGCTATTGAGGTGGCGGACCTGAAAAACGCAGTCCGGGTCTACCAGGAAGTGCTGACCGCGGCAGATCCCAAAAAGGACGCGCTATGGCTGCCCCAGGACTCTACGGCGGTGGAGGAGTCTTCGGTGCTGCCGCTGATATTGGAGAACGCATGGAACCGCAATTTGGCGGTCTTTTCCAGCAATGTGAGCCATGTCAAGCGCGGTGCGCTGTTCTCGCTGTACCCCAACAACCTGGCGCTGGGGCGCCAACTCGCCGTATCGGCCTTGAGCCTGCCGGTGGGCAGCGCAGCACCCGTGGTGCCAATGAAGGATGCGCTTTTGGCGGTCAACATCCGCACGGCCAGTCACCTGGGTTTGCAGTTGTCGTCCCGCCAGCAGGCTTTCGATCTCGTATTCCCCGTTCGCTGACCCGTCTCTATGTCCATGCACCCTCGTAACCCAGTCCTCTCGCTGCTGCGCCGGACGACCTTTCGCCAGCAGCTCTCGATCATGGTCGCGGCGGGCGTGTTACTGCTGGCCCTGCTGTCGTCCTTGGTGATCTCGTGGCAAAGCAGCCGGGACATCCGGCAAAACAGGCAACTGCAGGGGCAGCGGTTGGCGGACAGCCTGGCACGCCAGGCGCGCTTGGCGCTGCTGTCGGATGCCGGTGAAAACATTGCCGACGCCGTTTCCGGCGTCCTGGCCTTTCCCGATGTGGACCGTGTGGATGTGCGGCGCGCTGATGGCCGCTTGTTGACTGCCCACGGTGCCGGCGGGGCACCGTTGACGCCCGGGGATGAGTTACCGCCCATGGGCTTGTCCGGCGCGGTGTCTGCGTTTCTGGAGTCCGAGGACAGCGAGGCCTGGCACTTTGTGGCGCCAGTGCGTATTGGGCCTACTAGCTCGCCATTTGAAGCGGAGGTGGCTCGGCCGCAGACCATTGGCTACGTGCGGGTGGTGTTGTCCAAGGCGTCCCTGGGCACAGCACTGCTGACGCTGTTTGCGCTGAACATGGCCATTGCGCTGTCGTTTGCCGTGTTCTTTTTGCTGACGACGCGCGCGCTGACGCGGCGCATGACCCAACCCCTGGTGCAATTGGCAGAGACCATGGGGCGGGCCGAGCAAGGCGAATCCGGGGTGCGGGCACAGCTGACGGGGCCACGCGACATTGCCAATATGGCGCATGCCTTCAACAGCATGATGCACGTGCTGGATGAACGGGAGCAGGCCTTGCGCCTGGCCAGTGAAGAAGCCCTGCGCCTGGCCCATCTGAAGGCCGAGTTCGCAGCGACCATGAGCCATGAACTGCGCACGCCGCTCAATGGTGTGGTGGGTACCCTGGACATGCTGCGTGCTTCGCCATTGCCGCCCATGGCGCGCAGCTATGTCAGCCTGGCCTGGGACTCTTCGCAGTACCTGCTGGACCTGATCAACAACATTCTTGATTTTTCGTCGCTGGAGGCGGGCAAGCTGCAGTTGGCCGATGCCGACTTTGAAATCGCCCGGCTGTGCGAACAGACGATTGAGTTGGTCGTGCCCCAGTCCGGCCACAAAGGCCTGGAGATAGCGTACGTGGTAGACCCCGGCGTGCCGATTTGCCTGCGTGGCGATGCGCGGCGGCTGCGCCAGGTGTTGCTCAACCTGGTGGGCAATGCGATCAAATTCACCGAACGCGGCGAGGTGGCCGTGCGCGTGTCGGCCGTTGGCCCGTTTGGCAAGCAGGGGATGCTGCGCATCGCTGTCACCGACAGTGGCGTGGGTGTGGCGCAGGATGCCAAGGCCGGCATTTTCGATGCCTTCACACAGGCAGATACCTCTTCCACGCGCCGCCATGATGGCTCGGGGTTGGGCCTGTCCATCTGCAAGCAGCTGTGCACGCTGATGGGCGGGGAAATTGGCGTCGACAGTACCGAGGGCGTTGGCAGCACGTTCTGGTTTGTCGTGCCGTTGCAACTGGGTAGCAGCCCGCCAGCCCTGGCCATGAGCGCGGCGCGCACCGGGCGGGTGCTGGTTGTGGACGAGAGCGCCACCGTACGCCAGTTTGCGCAGCAATCACTGTCGGCCGTGGGCTACGAATGCCAGGCGGTGGCCGGTCTGGTGCAGGCCCAGCAGGCCGTGTCGCAAGCCCAGGTGGATGGGGTGCCTTTTGGTCTGTTACTGGTCGATTTGCAAATGGCCACGGCGGGCGGGCAAACCCTGCGCGATATGCGCAGCCAGTCCATGCATGCGCAACCCCGCCTGGTGCTGATGCGGCGCTATGGCGACGAAAGCCCGGCTGTGACTCCGGCCGCCGACGCTTACCTGGCAAAGCCCTTGCGCCTGGAGCGCCTGCTGGAGTGCATAGGCGCGGCCATGGGCATGGCCAGCGAGTTGCAACGCTTTGCACCCGCGGTGCGCAAGCGCCTGCCACAGATTCTGGTGGTGGAGGACAACCGCACCAGCCAGACCATCGCCAGCGGCATGCTGGAAATGCTGGGTTGCAAGTCGGAAGTGGCCGCGAATGGCCGTATCGCCATCCAGGCCTTCAAGCGCAAGCCCTGGGACCTGATCCTGATGGATTGCAATATGCCGGAGATGGATGGCTACCAAGCGACCGCCGTGGTACGGGGGCTGGAGGCCGACAGCGGACGCCGCGTGCCCATTGTGGCGATGACGGCCAACACCCAGCCCACCGATATTGAAAAATGCCTGTCGGCCGGCATGGACGACCACCTGTCAAAACCCCTGACGCTGGGCAATTTGACTGCGCGCCTGCAGCGCTGGCTGGGTGGCCTGGAGATCGCCGTGCCGGCGTCCGCGCAGGGTGCCCAGCCGGGCGTGGGCGATGCGCCCGCGGTGGAGGGACCGATCGACCAGGCGGTGCTGGCACGCCTGCGCGAGGCGCTTGGCGGTGCGATGGGGCAGGCGATTCGCCCCTTCCTGGAGGATATGCCCAGCTACCTGGACGAATTGGCAGCGGCCGTCGTGGTCGAGGAGCATGAGACTTTGCGCCGCGTGGCCCATGCCATCAAAGGTGCGGCCTGGAATTTCGGCGCGCTGGAGCTGGCCGCGTTGGCCAAGAACATCGAGTCGCTGGCCGAGAGTGACCAAGTGGATGCGGCAGGACGCCTGATGCCGCGCCTGCGGGCCGAATATGCGGTGGTGGAGCAGGCCTTGCACAGTGAGTTGGAGCGCGAGGCCGACAGTCTGGCGCCCCTGCCCGTGGTGGGGGAGGCGCTGGTGTTGATCGTGGATGATGACCGCAGCACCCGGTCGGCCCTGCGCGCGGCCTTGCAGCGCAGCGGCTTTGTGGTGACAGAGGCCGCGGATGGTAGCGAGGTAGAGGCCGAGGTGCAGCGCATGCGGCCGGATGTGATCCTGATGGACGCCTTGATGCCGGTCATGGATGGCTTCACCGCCTGCGCGCGCCTACAAGAATCTCCCGAGTGGCGGCAAATCCCGATACTGATGATTACCGCGCTGGAAGACAGCGCCTCGATTGAGCGCGCCTTTGCCGCCGGTGCCAGCGATTACATACCCAAGCCCATCCATTTGGCGGTGGTCAACCAGCGCGTGCGGCGCCTGGTGGATGCAACCCGCGCAGAGCGCCATGTGCGCCATTTGGCATACAACGACTCTCTGACGGGCCTGCCCAACCGGACGCTGTTCAACGACCACCTCAGCCGTTGCATCGAGCGGGCGCAGCCCATGGCCAAATCCTTGGCCCTGCTGTACCTGGACCTGGACCGCTTCAAATTCGTCAATGACACGCTGGGCCACGAGATCGGCGACAAACTGCTCAAAAGCGTGTCCGCGCGCATACGCGGCTGTGTGCGGGGCAGCGATTGCGTGGCGCGCCTGGGCGGTGACGAGTTCGCCATCGTCATCGATGACCTGCCCAACGTGGGCGTAGCCTCTGGCACCGCGCAAAAAATCTGCCATGCCGTGACCGCACCGTTTGAGATCGATGGACATGACCTCGTGGTGTCGGCCAGCATCGGCATCGCGGTGTTCCCCACCAACGGGGTTGATTCCAGCACGCTGCTGCGCCATGCGGACACGGCCATGTACCGGGCCAAGAAGAAGAGCAGCGGTTTCCAGTTCTTCGAGGAGGACATGGAGGCCTCGGCCAGCGAGCATTTGCGCTTTGAGGGCGCCTTGCGCCGCGCCCTGGAGCGCAACGAGATCGTCGTGTACTTTCAACCGATTGCCAATGCGTCCGACTGCCGCATCGTCGGTATGGAGGCGCTGGCGCGCTGGAGCCACCCGTCCCGCGGTCTGGTCTCGCCGCTGGAGTTCATTCCCCTGGCCGAAGAAACCGGGTTGATCATCCCCATTGGCGAAGCGGTGCTGCGGGCGGCCTGCCGGCAGTTGAAGAAGTGGCACGACGCCGGCTCAACGGGCCTGTATGTGACTGTTAATCTGTCTGGCCTGCAACTGCAGCAGGTCGACTTTATCGATACCTTGCGCACGGCCCTGCGGGATACAGGCGTGGATCCGCGGCGGCTGACGCTGGAAATCACCGAGAGCATGCTGATGGCGCATGCCGAAGAAACACTGCTGCTGCTGCGCGCCATCAAGGCCACCGGCGTGGAACTGGCCATTGACGATTTCGGCACCGGCTATTCCTCGCTTGCCTACCTTAAGCGGTTCCCGGTCGACGTGCTGAAGATCGACCGTGCCTTTACCCGCGACATGGCGAAGAACGTGGACGACGCATCCATTGTGTCGGGGATCATTTCCCTGGCCCACAATCTGCGCCTCAAGGTTGTAGCGGAGGGGGTGGAGACCGAGGAGCAGCGCCAATTTCTGGCAGACCTGCACTGCGATTGCATCCAGGGGTATCTGCTCAGCGAGCCGCTGCCCAGTGACGCGCTAGAGGCACGCTTTCCGATGGAGAATCTCAGTAGTTAGCGGGGAGCCTTCATTTTGCTATCAATAGCGGAGCGGCTCACGCAGATTTTGCGAGGGCTACCGCCTAAATAGCCAATTAGGCCTCGCCGAATTCCTTACCCATCTCCTGGGCACGCCGGTGCGCCGCGTGCAGCGCCTTGGCAAAAGCGTCCTTGATGTGGCTGTCGTCCATGGAGGTGATCGCTGCATGCGTGGTTCCACCCTTGGAGGTAACCCGCTGGCGCAGGATTTCCGGGGGTTCGTGGCTGGACTGGGCCAGCTCTCCGGCGCCTATGAAGGTGGCGACGGCCAATTGATAGGCCTGTTCCCGTTCCAGGCCCATGTCGGCACCGGCTGCGGTCATAGCCTCCATGAAATAGAACATGTAAGCCGGGCCTGAGCCCGAAATGGCGGTCACGGCGTCCAACAGGCTCTCATTGGACAGCCACAGGAATTGGCCCATGCCCGATACCACGCGCTCGGCGTGCTGGCGGTCGGCGTCCGTCACGGCAGGGCGGGCAAACAGGCCGGTAATACCCTTGCCGATCAGGGCCGGGGTATTGGGCATGGTCCGTATCACGCGCTCATTGCCCAGCCATTTGGCGATGCTGTCGCTGGCAATGCCGGCAGCCACACTGATGTGCAGGGCCTCGTGGGTGTAAAACCGGGTTTGCAGCGCGGCTTCCTTGAAGGACTGGGGTTTGACCGCCCACAGAACCATGCTGGCCTTCTTCAAAAAGGCGTCGGCCTGGGCATGGGACTGAACGCCCATTTGCGACTGCAGGCGTTCACGGGCCTCGGCAACAGGCTCCACCACATCGATTTGGGCGGCGGGAAAGCCCTGCTTCAGCAGCCCGCTGATCATGGCGGTGGCCATATTGCCGCCGCCGATAAAGGCGATGTGGTGTTCACGCATGGACGGATTCTCCGGGAGCTGGGACACAAGCCGGTCTCTTATATAAAAGAAGGGAAGAGGGGCCTTGCAGAGCAGGTATTGTCGCAGCGCACTTGGTCGGCATGGCCCGCAAGGCTGATTTTCTTGCAACAATCCACAAAAAAGCTTTGACAAAGTAAAAACGCTGTGGCAAACTAGCGGGCTTCGCTTGAAAAAGCAGAAGTTTCTGCCCAAATGGATGTGGCGCGAGTGGTTCGCGTCAAGTACAGCGGGCCCAAGACTGACTCGGTGTCGGTGTTTGCCAGAGATCTGGTGGGCGCGGATTCACCAGTGCAAGTTGGGAATATTGAAATGATCCAAACTGAATCTCGACTAGAAGTCGCTGACAACACCGGCGCGAAGTCCGTGCTGTGCATCAAGGTGCTCGGCGGATCCAAGCGTCGCTACGCCAGCGTCGGTGACATCATCAAAGTGAGCATCAAAGAAGCAGCTCCCCGCGGACGCGTCAAAAAAGGCGAAGTCTATAGTGCGGTGGTGGTTCGTACTGCCAAGGGTATCCGTCGCGGCGACGGTTCTTTGGTGAAGTTTGATGGCAATGCAGCAGTGCTGCTCAACGCCAAGCTGGAGCCCATCGGCACCCGCATCTTTGGACCCGTTACGCGTGAACTGCGTACCGAGAAGTTCATGAAGATCGTGTCTCTGGCTCCTGAAGTTTTGTAAGGACGCGCCATGAATAAGATTCGCAAGGGCGATGAAGTCATTGTTATCGCTGGTCGCGATAAGGGTAAGCGCGGGACTGTGTCCCTGCGCAAAGATGACTCCCATCTGGTTGTCGAGGGTGTTAACTTGGTGAAGAAACACACCAAGCCCAACCCTATGAAGGGTGCGGTTGGCGGTATTGTTGAAAAGACAATGCCCATCCACCAGTCCAATGTGGCAATTTTCAATGCTGCAACTGGCAAGGCGGACCGTGTAGGTATCAAGGTGTTGGCTGACGGTACGCGCACACGCGTCTTCAAGTCCAGCGGCGAAGAAATCAAGGTGGCATAAACATGGCACGTCTGCAACAACATTACCGCGAAAAAGTGGCGCCCGAGTTGAAGGCCAAGTTTGGCTACACCTCGCCCATGCAAGTGCCGCGTCTGACCAAGATCACCTTGAACATGGGTGTGAGCGAAGCCGTCGCCGACAAGAAGGTCATGGACCATGCGGTCAGCGACCTGACTAAGATTGCTGGCCAAAAGCCTGTGGTGACCAAGTCCAAGAAGGCGATCGCGGGCTTCAAGATCCGTGAAGACCAGGCGATCGGCTGCATGGTGACCTTGCGCGGTGTGCAAATGTATGAATTCCTGGACCGTTTCGTGACCGTGGCTCTGCCCCGCGTGCGTGACTTCCGTGGTATTTCTGGTCGCGCGTTTGATGGCCGTGGTAACTACAACATCGGCGTCAAAGAGCAGATCATTTTCCCTGAGATTGAATATGACAAGGTGGATGCCTTGCGTGGCCTCAATATCAGCATCACCACGACGGCTAAGACCGACGAAGAGTGCAAGGCGCTCCTCGCTGGCTTCCGTTTCCCGTTCAAGAACTGAGGTGACCTGTGGCTAAAATGGCTTTAATCCAGCGTGAGCTGAAGCGTGATCAATTGGCTGCCAAGTACGCCAAGAAATACGCAGAATTCAAGGCAATTGCCGGTGACGCAAAGCGTACCGAAGAAGAGCGTGCTGCCGCCCGTCTGGCGCTGCAGAAGCTCCCCCGCAATGCCAACCCAACCCGTCAGCGTAACCGTTGCGCCATCACTGGACGTCCCCGTGGCACGTTCCAGCATTTCGGCCTGGGTCGCGCCAAGATTCGTGAAATGGCCTTCGCCGGTGAAATCCCCGGTGTTGTCAAGGCCAGCTGGTAAGCGATAGGAGAACTGAACATGAGCATGAGTGATCCCATCGCCGACCTGTTGACACGCATCCGCAATGCACAAATGGTTGCCAAGACAACCGTTTCCGTGCCTTCTTCCAAAGTGAAGGTTGCGATTGCCCAAGTGTTGAAAGACGAAGGTTATATCGACAATTTCAAGGTTTCTACAGCTGAAGGCAAGTCCGAGCTGGAGATCGCCTTGAAGTATTACGCAGGCAAGCCTGTGATTGAGCGTATCGAGCGCGTCAGCCGTCCTGGTCTGCGTGTTTACCGCGGTAGCGATTCCATCCCCCAGGTCCAAAACGGCCTCGGTGTTGCCATCGTGACGACGCCCAAGGGCGTGATGACAGATCGCAAAGCGCGCGCTACCGGTGTCGGTGGCGAAGTGCTGTGCTACGTCGCTTAACGCTACATTGAGGAGAAATACAAATGTCCCGTGTAGGTAAACTTCCCGTTACTGTCCCCGCTGGTGTGGATGTCTCTATTCAAGGCAGCCAAATCAGTATCAAGGGTACAGGCGGTACTTTGCAATTGACACTGAACCCCCTGGTGACGGTGGCCAGTGACGCTGGCAAGCTGAGCTTCAAGGCGGCCAATGAGTCCCGCGAAGCCGATGCCATGTCCGGCACCATGCGCCAATTGGTGAACAACATGGTGGTCGGTGTGACCAAGGGTTTCGAGAAGAAGCTGAGCCTGGTTGGCGTGGGTTACAAAGCCCAGGCAAGCGGTGCCAAGCTGAATCTGGCTGTGGGTTATTCGCACCCCGTCAACTTTGACATGCCCGCTGGCATCACGGTTGCGACACCCACCCCGACCGAAATCCTGATCAAGGGTGCCGACCGTCAGCGTGTGGGTCAAATCGCCGCTGAAGTTCGTGCTGTTCGTCCGCCAGAGCCTTACAAGGGCAAGGGCATCCGCTATGCGGACGAAAAGATCACGATCAAAGAAACCAAGAAGAAATAAGGAGCTGCAACATGTTGACCAAAAAAGAGCAGCGTCTTCGCAGAGCCCGTCAAACTCGCATCCGCATTGCTACGCAAGGCGTTGCGCGTTTGACCGTGAATCGTACCAACTTGCACATCTACGCCAGCGTTATCTCTGGCGACGGCGGCAAGGTGTTGGCTGCAGCCTCCACGGCCGAACTCGAAGTTCGCAAGGCCCTGGGTGCGGCGGGCAAGGGTGGCAATGTTGCCGCGGCCCAAATCATCGGCAAGCGTGTGGCGGAAAAGGCCAAGGCTGCTGGCGTGGAAAAAGTCGCATTTGATCGTTCAGGTTTTGCGTACCACGGCCGCGTCAAGGCGCTGGCCGATGCGGCACGTGAAGCTGGCTTGCAGTTCTAAGCAGATCGGAATACAGAATGGCTAAAGTTCAAGCGAAGATGCAGGGTAAGGCTGAAGGGCCTGAAGACGGCCTGCGCGAAAAAATGATCGCGATCAATCGCGTCACCAAAGTGGTTAAGGGCGGCCGTATTCTCGGTTTCGCAGCTCTGACCGTGGTCGGTGATGGCGAAGGTCGCATCGGTATGGGCAAGGGCAAGTCCAAAGAGGTGCCTGCAGCCGTGCAAAAGGCTATGGAAGAAGCCCGCCGCAACATGATCAAGGTTTCGCTGAAGAATGGCTCCATCCACCACCAGGTGAAGGGCCACCACGGCGCAGCCAATGTGATGATGGCTCCGGCACCCAAGGGTACGGGCATCATTGCCGGCGGTCCTATGCGCGCCGTGTTCGAAGTAGTGGGTATCACCGACATCGTGGCCAAGAGCCATGGTTCGACCAACCCCTACAACATGGTCCGTGCTACCTTGGACGCGCTGTCGGTGTCGACAACGCCTTCCGAAGTGGCGGCCAAGCGTGGCAAGACTGTTGAAGAACTCTTCGTCTGAAAGCGAACTTCAAAATGACAACACAACAAACCGTAAAGATCCAATTGGTGCGTAGCCCGATTGGTACCAAAGAGTCGCACCGCGCTACCGTGCGTGGTCTGGGCCTGCGCAAGCTGCGCAGCACCAGCGAACTGGTGGATACACCGGAAGTTCGCGGCATGATTAACAAGATCAGTTATCTGGTCCGAGTGCTCTAAGAGGTCGATGATGATGGAACTCAATAGCATCAAGCCAGCCGATGGCGCCAAGCATTACAAGCGCCGTGTTGGTCGTGGTATCGGCTCTGGTATCGGCAAGACTGCAGGTCGTGGCCACAAGGGACAAAAGTCCCGCGCAGGCGGCTACCACAAGGTCGGCTTTGAAGGCGGTCAGATGCCTATGCATCGCCGTTTGCCCAAGCGCGGTTTCAAATCGCACTTGCTGCAATTCAATGCCGAAATCACACTGACCAATTTGGAAGTGTTGGGCCTGGCAGAAGTCGATCTGCTGACACTGAAGCAACAAAAGCTGGTTGGCCAATTGGCCAAGGTGGTCAAGGTTGTTAATACTGGTTCGCTGACCAAATCGGTCAAGCTGAACGGTATTGGTGCTACGGCTGGTGCCAAGGCAGCGATCGAAGCCGCTGGCGGTAGCGTCGCTTAAGTCAAAACTTGAGAGAGAACTCAGTGGCAACTAACGGTGCTCAAATAGCAAAGACGGACAAGTTTGGTGACTTGCGTCGTCGGCTGGTGTTCTTGCTGCTCGCGCTGGTCGTGTACCGCGTGGGCGCGCACATCCCTGTGCCGGGCATTGATCCCACGCAGTTGCAGCAGCTGTTCAAGGGCCAGCAGGGCGGTATCCTGAGTCTCTTCAACATGTTCTCGGGTGGTGCACTGTCCCGGTTCACGATTTTTGCCCTGGGGATCATGCCGTATATCTCGGCGTCGATCATCATGCAATTGTTGACCTACGTGCTGCCAAGCTTTGAGCAGTTGAAGAAGGAAGGCGAAGGCGGTCGTCGCAAGATTACCCAGTACACGCGCTACGGCACTTTGGGTCTGGCATTGTTTCAGTCGCTGGGTATCGCTCTGGCCCTGGAATCATCCGCCGGTCTGGTGATTTCGCCCGGTTTTGGTTTCCGCATGACTTCGGTTGTGACGCTGACCGCCGGTACGATGTTCCTGATGTGGTTGGGTGAGCAGATCACCGAGCGCGGTTTGGGCAACGGCATCTCGATCTTGATCTTTGGTGGTATCGCGGCAGGCTTGCCCAATGCCATTGGCGGTCTGCTGGAACTGGTGCGTACCGGTGCCATGAGCATTATTGTTGCTCTGGTGGTGGTCGTATTGGTTGCCTTGGTGACGTACTTTGTGGTGTTTGTTGAGCGTGGTCAGCGGAAGATTCTGGTGAACTATGCACGGCGCCAGGTTGGAAATAAGGTGTATGGCGGTCAATCCTCCCATCTGCCTTTGAAGTTGAACATGGCGGGTGTGATCCCTCCGATCTTCGCTTCCTCCATCATCCTGTTGCCAGCAACGGTTGCCAACTGGTTTAGCTCGGGTGATTCGATGCGCTGGCTGAAAGATATCGCCAGCACGCTGAGCCCTGGTCAACCGGTGTATGTGATGCTGTATGCCAGCGCTATCGTGTTCTTCTGCTTCTTCTACACCGCGCTGGTGTTCAACAGCAAAGAAACCGCCGATAACCTGAAAAAGAGTGGTGCGTTTATTCCTGGGATTCGTCCTGGTGACCAAACGGCAAAATATATTGATAAAATCCTGCTTCGCTTGACGCTGGCCGGTGCGATATACATCACTTTTGTGTGTTTGTTGCCAGAGTTTTTGATTCTCAAATACAACGTGCCGTTCTACTTCGGTGGTACCTCACTGTTGATTATTGTTGTGGTGACCATGGATTTCATGGCCCAGGTCCAGAACTACATGATGTCCCAGCAATACGAATCGCTGCTGAAGAAGGCTAATTTCAAATCTTCTTGAGCGACAGCGGTTTCATATGTCAAAGGATGACGTAATTCAGATGCAGGGTGAGGTGGTAGAAAACCTCCCCAACGCGACATTTCGCGTCAAGCTGGAAAACGGTCATGTAGTGTTGGGGCATATCTCCGGCAAGATGCGGATGCATTACATCCGAATCCTGCCTGGCGATAAGGTCACAGTGGAATTGACCCCGTACGACCTGAGTCGTGCGCGGATTGTGTTTAGAGCAAAGTAAATAGCGCATGTTCCGCGCGAATCGAAGTCGGAACGGAGCGAAGGGTTTTAGGAGAGAAATATGAAAGTTTCGGCTTCGGTCAAGAAAATTTGCCGCAACTGCAAAATCATCCGACGCAAGGGCGTTGTGCGCGTGATCTGTACAGATCCACGCCACAAGCAGCGTCAGGGTTAATTGCAAGAGTTTTAGAGGACGAAAATGGCACGTATCGCTGGCATCAACATTCCGCCGCAACAGCATTCCGAGATTGGCCTGACCGCCATTTTTGGTATCGGTCGCACCCGCGCTCGCAAGATCTGCGAAGCCTGTGGCATTGCATATTCCAAGAAGGTCAAAGATTTGACTGACTCTGATCTGGAGAAAATCCGCGATCAGATCGCTCAATTCACCATCGAAGGCGATTTGCGTCGTGAAACCACGATGAACATCAAGCGTTTGATGGACATCGGCTGCTACCGCGGATTCCGCCATCGCCGTGGTCTGCCCATGCGCGGTCAACGTACCCGCACGAACGCCCGTACCCGCAAAGGCCCGCGTAAGGCTGCTGCGTCATTGAAGAAATAACAGGGATTGAGAGACCACCATGGCAAAAGCTCCCGCCAATAACGCCGCCCAGCGCGTTCGCAAGAAAGTTCGCAAGAATGTTGCCGACGGCATTGCACACGTGCACGCTTCGTTCAACAACACCATCATCACGATCACCGATCGCCAAGGCAATGCGTTGTCCTGGGCTTCGTCCGGTGGTCAAGGGTTCAAGGGCTCCCGCAAGTCCACTCCGTTTGCTGCCCAGGTAGCTTCCGAAGTGGCTGGCCGCGCCGCTCTGGACCAAGGTATCAAGAACCTTGACGTTGAAATCAAGGGTCCTGGTCCTGGCCGCGAATCTTCCGTTCGCGCGCTGGCGGCACTGGGCATTCGCATCAACATGATTGCTGATGTGACACCCGTTCCGCACAACGGCTGCCGCCCTCAAAAGCGCCGTCGTATCTAATAGTCGTTTTTTTAACAAGCCCACCGCCACCGGCAAACGCTGGTGGCTCCCGCATTTCTGATGCGGAAGATGACATAAAAGGAAGATCAAGTGGCACGCTACCTCGGCCCCAAGGCTAAACTTTCCCGCCGCGAAGGCACCGACCTGTTCCTGAAGAGCGCCCGTCGCGCTATCGGTGACAAGGCCAAATTCGACTCCAAGCCCGGCCAGCACGGCCGCACTTCGGGTGCTCGCACCTCCGACTACGGTCTCCAACTGCGCGAAAAGCAGAAGGTCAAGCGTATGTACGGCGTGCTGGAGCGCCAATTCCGCCGCTATTTCGAAGAAGCCGACCGCCGCAAGGGCAACACCGGTGCCAACCTGTTGTTCCTGTTGGAGTCCCGCCTGGACAACGTCGTGTACCGCATGGGTTTCGGTTCCACCCGCGCTGAAGCGCGTCAGATGGTGTCCCACAAAGCGATCACCGTGAACGGCAATTCGGTCAATATCCCTTCCTACATGGTCAAGGCCGGCGACGTGATTTCCGTGCGCGAAAAATCCAAGAAGCAAAACCGTGTGGTTGAAGCTTTGCAATTGGCGCAACAAGTCGGTATGCCTGCATGGGTTGAAGTCAGCATTGAAAAAGCCGAAGGCACTTTCAAGACTGTCCCCGACCGTGACCAGTTTGGCGCAGACATCAACGAATCGTTGATCGTCGAGTTGTATTCACGCTAATCATCGCGTCTGAATTGTTGAAATCGTTCCTTGGCCGTGGGGCACCGCAGTCAAGGTGCTTCACCAGCCTTACCGACGTAACGAGTCGGGGGTATTGAGAGGAAGTCTGCATGCAAAATAGTTTGCTAAAACCCAAGTCCATCAGCGTTGAGCAACTTGGCACTAACCGTGCCAAGGTCGCTCTGGAGCCTTTTGAGCGTGGCTACGGCCACACGCTGGGCAATGCGTTGCGCCGCGTGTTGTTGTCTTCCATGCCCGGTTTCGCGGCTACCGAAGTGACTATTGCCGGTGTCTTGCACGAGTACTCCTCTATCGACGGCGTTCAAGAAGACGTCGTCAATATCCTGTTGAACCTGAAAGGTGTGGTCTTCAAGTTGCACAACCGCGACGAAGTCACGCTGAGCCTGCGCAAAGATGTTGAAGGCTTGGTAACAGCCGCCGACATCCAGACACCGCACGACGTGGAAATCATCAACCCCGGTCATGTCATCGCCAACCTGTCGCACGGCGGCAAACTGGATATGCAGATCAAGGTTGAAAAGGGTCGCGGCTATGTGCCCGGCACCATGCGTCGCCACGCTGATGAGCCCAACAAGTCTATCGGCCGCATCGTTCTGGACGCGTCGTTCTCGCCCGTCAAGCGCGTGAGCTATACCGTCGAAAGCGCCCGTGTCGAACAGCGTACCGATCTGGACAAATTGGTTGTCGAAATCGAAACCAACGGTGCCATTTCTGCTGAAGACGCAGTGCGTGCTTCTGCCAAGATTTTGGTGGAACAACTGGCAGTGTTCGCACAGCTGGAAGGCAGCGAACTGGCCGCATTCGATGCGCCCGCACCACGTGGTAACACGCAATTCGATCCTATCCTGCTGCGTCCCGTGGATGAGCTGGAACTGACCGTGCGTTCCGCCAACTGCCTGAAGGCCGAAAACATCTACTACATCGGTGATCTGATCCAGCGCACCGAGAACGAGTTGCTCAAGACTCCTAATCTGGGTCGCAAGTCGCTCAATGAAATCAAGGAAGTCTTGGCTTCCCGCGGTCTGACACTGGGTATGAAGCTGGAAAGCTGGCCACCCGCAGCGTTGGAAAAGCGTTAATTTTTTCGAACCTCTAAGGGGTTCAACGCAAAGGGCAGTACCTGACACGGCTGCCCATTTAAAACTCAAAGGAAATCTACCATGCGTCACGGACACGGACTACGTAAACTCAACCGCACCAGCTCTCACCGCCTGGCGATGCTGCGCAACATGATGAATTCGCTGATCGAGCACGAAGTCATCAAAACCACAGTGCCCAAGGCCAAGGAACTGCGCCGCGTGGTTGAGCCCATGATCACTCTGGCCAAAGAGGCCACTGTTGCAAACCGCCGTCTGGCATTTGACCGCCTGCGCGACCGCGACAGCGTGACCAAGCTGTTCGATACACTGGGTCCCCGTTTCAAGGCCCGTCCCGGCGGCTACACCCGTATTTTGAAAATGGGCTTCCGCGTTGGTGACAATGCACCCATGGCTTTGGTCGAATTGGTTGATCGTCCTGCTGAAGTTGAAGTAAATGCTGAAGCTGCTGCAGAATAAGCTATAATAGAAGGCTACCGCGCGATGGAGCAGTCTGGTAGCTCGTTGGGCTCATAACCCAAAGGTCGGAGGTTCAAATCCTTCTCGCGCAACCAAATCAGTAAGCGGTCTCCGCTGACAGTAAACGCCCACTACTAAGTGGGCGTTTTG
This sequence comes from Rhodoferax sp. GW821-FHT07G04, assembly GCF_059418585.1. Taxonomy (NCBI): domain Bacteria; kingdom Pseudomonadati; phylum Pseudomonadota; class Betaproteobacteria; order Burkholderiales; family Comamonadaceae; genus Rhodoferax; species Rhodoferax sp. GW821-FHT07G04. The sequence continues at coordinate 1,742,539 of NZ_JBWKQD010000001.1, read as the reverse complement.
CTTTGTGGCGTCAGCATGCACCATGCAGGGGGGGGCGTTGGGAATACCAAACCTCTCAACCCGCCAACACCCGTTCAACACGCCTCTTCCTATTAGCTTCCTCCATCCTCCGCGGACACCGCGTGACGCTGATTGGCGCTGCCCAAGCTATTCACTATTGCTATAACAAGGAGTCACAAATCCCTATTGCATGGGTTGGGCTTTGCAAGCATAGTTGCGATAAGCCAAAACATGCTTCCCAAAATCCGGAGACTCACGATGCACAAGAGACAGGTATTGAAGGCGGTGGCCCTTGTGGTTACTGCGTTGGCAGCTACACAATCCATAGCGGCCGATGGCGACACCTTCAAGATCGGCTTGATCCTGCCCATGACCGGCCAGCAGGCCAGCACCGGCCGCCAGATCGAGGCGGCTGCCAAGCTTTACATGGCGCAAAACGGTGACACCGTGGCCGGCAAGAAGATCCAGCTCATCATCAAGGACGACACCACGATTCCCGACGTGACTAAGCGCCTGGCGCAGGAGCTGGTCGTCAACGACAAGGTGAATGTGTTGGCTGGTTTTGGCATCACGCCGGCAGCCTTGGCCACCGCACCGATCGCCACGCAATCCAAGACGCCGATGGTGGTCATGGCCGCAGCCACCAGCAGCATCACGCAGGCCTCGCCCTACATCGTGCGCACCAGCTTCACGCTGGCGCAGGCCGCGGTTGCGATGGGCGACTGGGCGCCCAAGAACGGCATGAAGAAGGTGGTCACGCTGGTCAGCGATTACGGCCCGGGTATTGATGCCGAGAAGTATTTCATCGAGCGCTTGCTGTTGAATGGCGGCCAGGTGGCAGACTCCCTGCGCGTACCCATGCGCAACCCAGACTTTGCGCCGTTTTTGCAGAAGGTGCGGGATCTGAAGCCCGACGCCTTGTTTGTGTTTGTGCCCTCCGGCGCCGGTGCCGCGGTCATGAAGCAGTTTCTGGAGCGCGGCATGGACAAGGCCGGCATCAAGCTGATCGGCACGGGCGACGTGACGGATGACGACCAGTTGAACGACATGGGTGATGGCGCGCTGAACGTGGTTACCTCGCACCACTATGCGGCGGCCCACCCGTCGGCCCTCAACAAGAAGTTTGTCGAGGCTTTTCAAAAAGCTAACAAGGGTATGCGGCCCAACTTCATGGCGGTCGGTGGTTATGACGGCATGCGTGTGATCTACGAAGCGTTGAAGGCCACCAAGGGGCAGGGTGGTGGCGATGCTTTGCTGGCGGCCATGAAGGGTCAGATTTTTGAGAGTCCACGTGGGCCGATGTTTATCGACAGCCAGACGCGGGACGTGGTGCACAACATCTATCTGCGCAAGGTGCAGCGGCTGGATGGGCAACTGCACAACGTGGAGTTTGATGTGATCAAGGATGTCAAGGATCCTGGGAAGAGTAAGTAACCTGGTTTTGCGCGCACGTTTTGCCCGGCGACTGGGCAAAGCGCTGCGGTTTTGGGGTGAAATCACGCGCGACTGCTGTCTGTGCGCGCTGAGAGGGTTGGCCGCACGCCTTCCACCCCAAAGCCCGGTCACTTTACCCAATCACCATGCAAAACTCTCCTTCGGCTGACTCTTTATGTTGACCATTCTCTTTGACGGCATTGCCTATGGCATGCTGCTTTTCATACTCGCGGTGGGCCTGGCCGTGACCATGGGGTTGATGAATTTCATCAACCTGGCGCACGGTGCGTTTGCCATGGTCGGCGGTTACATCACCGTGTTGCTGATGCAAAAGTGGGGCGTACCGTTTCTGGTGTGCTTGCCACTGGCGTTTATCGGTTCCGCGTTATTGGGTGCCGTGCTGGAGCGCACCTTATACCGGCCGCTGTACCACAAGCCGCATTTGGACCAGGTGTTGTTCTCCATCGGCCTGACGTTCATGGCGGTGGCCACGGCCGACTATTTCATTGGCTCCAGCCAACAGATCGTGCAACTACCTGAATGGCTCAAGGGCCGCACCGAGCTGGGTGAGGGCGCTTGGATGCTGGGCATGGGCCACTACCGTCTCTTCATCATTGCTGTGTGTGCGGCGCTGACCGTGGCTTTGCAGTACGTGCTGACGCAAACCCGTTTTGGCAGCCGCCTGCGCGCCGCAGTGGACGATCAGCGTGTGGCGGCGGGCCTGGGCATTAATGTGAACTGGGTGTTTCTGGGTACCTTTGCCGTGGGCTCGGGCTTGGCCGGTCTGGGCGGTGCGTTGGGTGCCGAGGTGCTGGGCCTGGACCCCAGCTTTCCGCTGAAGTTCATGATCTACTTTTTGATTGTTGTCGCTGTCGGCGGCACGTCCAGCATCACCGGGCCGCTGTTGGCTGCGCTGCTGCTGGGTATTGCCGATGTGGCCGGCAAGTACTACATCCCCAAACTGGGTGGCTTCATTGTGTATAGCCTGATGATTGCCATTCTGGTGTGGAAGCCCCATGGCCTGTTTGTGCGCAAGGGGGGCAAGTGATGTCGAACCAAACCCCTTCGCAAAACATGCTGCTCAGCCGTGCGCGCTGGACCTGGTGGGAGCTGCTGCTGTGGGCGCTGGCACTGGCCTCGCCGCTGCTGCTGTCCAGCCATGCGCTCATCATCAACGAGATCGCCATCGTCGCGCTGTTCGCGCTGTCGCTGGACTTGATACTGGGCTACACCGGCATCGTGTCGCTGGGCCACGCGGCCTTCTTTGGCATGGGGGCCTACAGCGCGGCATTGTTTGCCAAGCATTTCATGCCCGACCCGTTGGTGGGTCTGCTGGTCGGCATGGGCACGGCGGGGCTGCTGGGCGCGCTGTGCAGCGCGACGATTTTGCGCGGTACCGATCTGACGCGGCTGATGGTCACGCTGGGTGTGGGGCTGATCCTGATGGAGTTGGCCAACAAGCTGGACTGGTTGACCGGTGGCGCCGATGGCCTGCAGGGTGTGGTCATGGGACCACTGCTGGGGCAGTTTGAATTCGATCTGTCGGGTCGCGTTGCCGCCTGGTATTCGCTGACGGTGTTGCTGCTGGTGTTTGTGCTGGCGCGGCGTTTTGTCAGCTCGCCGTTTGGCGCCACGCTGAAGGCGATACGCGACAACCGGCTGCGCGCCATGGCCATTGGCATCTCGGTCAACAGCCGCCTGGCCGTGGTCTACACCGTGGCTGCGATGCTGGCCGGTGCGGCGGGTGCGCTGTTGGCGCAGACCACGGGCTTTGCGTCGCTGGATGTGTTTGAGTTCCACCGCTCAGCGGACGTGATGCTGATCCTCGTCATTGGTGGCGTGGGCTGGCTGTATGGCGGCGTGGCCGGGGCCATTGTGTTCAAGCTGATGCAGGACGCGATATCCAGCATCACACCGCAATACTGGACCTTCTGGATTGGCTTGTTCCTTGTGGTGCTGGTGCTGGTCGGGCGTGAGCGGCTGATTCGCCCATGGACCTGGTTCGGCGCCAAGGGCAAGAAGGGCGGTGCCGCATGAGCGCAACCGTACTCTCCGCCAAAGGACTGGTCATGCAGTTTGGCGGCATCACCGCCACCAACAATGTCACGCTGGACCTGCACCAGGGCGCACGCCATGCGCTGATCGGCCCTAACGGCGCGGGCAAGACCACGTTGATCAATTTGTTGACCGGCGTGCTTCAGCCTTCATCCGGCAAGATCGTGCTGGAGGGCCAGGACATCACCACGCAGGCACCGCACCAGCGCGTGCGCCGCGGCATGGTGCGCACCTTCCAGATCAACCAGTTGTTCGACACGCTGACACCGTTGGAAACCTTGGCCATGGTGGTCTCGCAGCAGCAGGGCCTGGGTGGCAAGTGGTGGCAAACGCTGGGCAGTTCTGCCAAAGTGACCGAGCGCTGTGAGCAATTGCTGGAACAGTTCCACCTGACCACCGTGATGGCGCAAGAGACCCGCGTGCTGGCATACGGCAAACGCCGCCTGCTGGAGATCGCCATTGCACTGGCCTGCGAGCCACGGGTGCTGCTGCTGGACGAACCCGTGGCCGGTGTGCCGGCGGGCGAACGGGAAGAGTTGCTGCAGACGGTTGCGGCGCTGCCGGCCGATGTATCCATTTTGTTGATCGAGCATGACATGGACTTGGTGTTCAGCTTTGCCAAACGCATGACGGTGCTGGTCAATGGCACGGTGCTGACCGAGGGCGACCCGGACCAGATCGCGAATGATCCGCGCGTCAAGGCGGTGTACCTGGGGCATGGCGAAGAAGAGGGATGCCACACCGCCGGGCCGCCCCAAGGTGAGGCAGCCCCCTCGGGGGGCAGCGCAGCACACGCAGTGGCAAGCGTGGGGGTGAAATCCAATGGCTGAGCTATTGAAGGTCGAAGGACTCAGTGCGGGTTATGGCGAGGCCGTCGTCCTGCATGGCGTATCCCTCTCCATCAACGCAGGGGAAACGCTGGCCCTGCTGGGCCGCAATGGCACGGGCAAGACGACACTGATCAACACGCTGGCCGGCGCCACGCGCCAGCATGCGGGCAACATCGCGTTGGGCACCTCGGAATCGTTGGGTGTCGTTGCCCTGCACAAGCTCCCATCGCATGAACGCGCTGCAGCCGGCATAGGCTGGGTACCGCAGGAACGCAATATCTTCAAGTCGCTGACGGTCCACGAGAACCTGACCGCCGTGGCCCGCCCGGCGCGCCCGGGCCGTGCGAGCAGCCCATGGACGCCGGAGCGTGTCTACGAACTTTTCCCCCGCCTGGCCGAACGCAAGACCAACCTGGGCACACAACTCTCGGGCGGCGAGCAGCAGATGCTGGCCCTGGGCCGCGCGCTGGTTCTGAATCCCATGCTGCTGCTGTTGGACGAACCCTGCGAAGGCCTGGCGCCCATCATCGTGCAGGAGTTGCTGCGCGCCATACGCCGCATCACGCGCGAGGAGGGGCTGTCCGCCATCATCGTGGAGCAGCACCCGCAGGCGATACTGGCGATATCGGACACGGCCGCCGTGCTGGACCGCGGCACCGTGGTGCACAGCGGCACGGCGCGTGGTTTGCTGGAGCAGCCGGCGCTGCTGGACAAGCTGCTGGGGGTGGCGCGCTGATTTAGCGTTGCTCCTGATTTAATAGCAAACGATGCATATTCCACGAGGGCTGGCGCCGAATTTCTTATAAGGCATAGGCGGGAAACACCATGGGCATCCAACACATAGGCATGGTCGGCTACGGCGAAGTCGGCAAGATTTTTGCGGCGGGGCTGCTCAGCCAGGTGGCCCAGGTCAGCGCCTGGGACACCCAGTTTGACCCCGAGGCCACGCCTGTCAACCCGCGCAATGCGGCACTGGCCCACGCTGCGCAGGCGGGTGTGCGGGCCAGCACATCCCTGCAAGACCTGTGCGAGGGGGGTGTGGACTGCATCATCTCCGCCGTCACGGCTTCCAATACGCTGGCCGTCGCGCAAGCGGCCGCACCCCATATCCGCGTGGGCACCGTCTTTCTGGACCTCAACTCCGCATCACCCGGCACCAAGCAGCAGGCCGCTGCTTTGATCGATACGGCGGGCGGCCACTATGTGGAGGCCGGTGTCATGACCTCGGTGCCGCCCTACGGCCTGCGCGTGCCCATGCTGCTGGGTGGCGCGCACGCGGCGGCCTTGGCCGATACGCTGAATGGCTGGGGTATGGATGCCAAGGCGGTCGCCGCCGAGATCGGCGTGGCCTCCGCCATCAAGATGTGCCGCAGCGTCATGATCAAGGGGCTGGAGGCGTTGGTCATCGAGAGCTACACCACCGCCCGCCACTACGGTGTGGAAGACCACATGATCCCCACGCTGATGGAAACCTTTCCGTCCATAGACTGGCAGCAGACCGGCGCCTATTTCTTCAGCCGCGTGGCCCAGCACGGCAAGCGCCGCGCCGAGGAAATGCGCGAGGCCGCCAATACGGTGCAAGAGGCCGGCTTTGAGCCGTGGATGGCAACGGCCATTGCCGGCAAGCACGACTGGGTGGCGCAACAAAGTGCCGCTGGTGTGTTCCAGGACTTGCCCAAAGGCGCGCCCTGGCAGGACTACGCCGACCGGCTATTGGCCGCGCGCGATACATCCAAGCGCTGACACCGCCTGCGCGCCTCACGCATATTGCGCGAGGCCGTGACCGAAGGACCAGTTCTCTTTCACGACCTCAACCAGGTTCACAAACACGTCCTCTGGCCGGATACCAGGTTTTTCACCCAGCAACTCCGCTATCCGCTTGAACAGCGCCTTCTTTTGTTCCACCGTGCGCGTGTTGTTCGCAGTGATCTGTATGAACACCAGATCGTCGCTGCGCGCAATGCCCAGGTACGACGCGTTGTAGCAAAAGTTCGCGGCCTCATGCTCGGTGATGGTCATGAACTGGTCGTCTTCGGGCACGTTGAAGGTTTCGCGCAGCGCACGGTACAGGCTGTCAAAGATGGCCTGCCGGTAGGCCTCGGGCTTTCCGGCGCGCAGCGAAATGTGGGCGAGTGGCATGGCGATCCTTTCGACGGGGGTGTTGGGCTGGCCTTATGGTATCTATTTTGATATGCTATTGATTTGTATATCAGTAATAAAAAAATGAAATGATTGAACGCCCCCTCGACCTGGATGCCGTCCAGGCTTTCATCCGCATTGCCGAGCTGGGCAGCTTCACGCAGGCCGCAGACGCGATGGGGACGACACAGGCCGCAGTCAGTCTCAAGCTCAAGCGCCTGGAAGACCGGCTGGGATGCAGGCTCGTCGAGCGCACGCCCCGGTCGGTGCAGCTCTCGGCGCGGGGTGTGGCCTTCCTCGAGCATGCCCGCGAACTGCTGGAAGTGCACGACCGCGCCCTCCATGCTTTTGCCGCAGCCCGCCAGCGCTTGACCATCGGCATCAGCGACCATGTGGCGGGGCCGGACCTTGCCACGTTGATCGCACGCATGAATGCACAAGACCCGCAGCTGCTGATCGAAATCCGCATAGCGTCCTCGGGCGACCTGTTGCAAAGCTTCGACCGGCGGGAGCTCGACACCGTGATCGTGCGCCTGCATGCCGGGCGCAGCGACGGTGAGGTCCTGACCGAAGAGCAATTTGGCTGGTTCGCGGCGCCCCACTGGCAGCACCGCGCGGGCGAGCCCTTGCCCATGGCCAATATGGCCGAGCCCTGCGGTGTGCGTGCGCTGGCCGGCCAGTTGCTGGACCAGGCGGCCGTGCCCTGGACCGAAATTTTTGTCGGTGGTGGCGTGGCGGCGGTTGCGGCGGCCGTCATGGCCGGGATTGGTGTGGCCGCATTGGCACCGCGCATGCTGCCCTTTGGCGCGGTGGATGTGGGGTCCAAGCTTGGGCTGCCGGAGTTGCCGCGCCTGCCGGTTCTGCTGCATACGCGGGTCAAGGATGGCCGGGCGCGCGATGCGCTGGCCGCCCTGGCGGCCGCGTTCAGGAGTGCAGTGCGGGTCTAGCCAAGGGCCTTGCCTTACAGCAGCGGCCGCAATTCCCGCGCTGCATCCAGCAGCAAGGGCAGCAGATCCCGCTGCATGGCCTGCGTGGACAAGCGGCTGTGCGAGGCCACGGTGTTCAGTGCCGCTACCGTGTCGCCCTGGTTGTTGCGCAGCGGCACGGCCAGCGCATGCACGCCCAGCTCGTGCTCTTCGCTGCTGAGGCAAAAGTCCTGCTTGCGCACGGTGTCAATCAAGGCGCGGAACGCCTTGGGTTCGGTCGTCGTCAGCGGGGTCAGCCGGGCCAGATGGCGCCCTTTCATCCACGCACTGAACGCGGCCTTGGTCTTGGCCGCCAACAGCACCCGCCCGGTGGACGTGGCGTGCGCCGGCAGACGGGCGCCCATGTGCAGGCCGTAGGCAATGACGCGGCCCGTGGGCGTCTCGGATGTGTTGCGGTCATTGCCGCTGCGCGCCACGATGACCACCTCGTCGCCGTCCAGCACCACGGCCGAGAACGACTCCTGCGCTAGCACCGCCAACCGATTCAGCGTGGGCTGTATCGCGCGCGGCAGCCGGCTCGATGCCAGGTAGCTGCCCGAGAAGCGCAACACCTTGGCCGACAGCCAGTAGTAGCTCCCATCGGTTTCCAGATAACCCAGGTGCGCCAGCGTCAGCAAATGGCGGCGCGCGGCGGCGCGGGTGATGCCGGCGCGCTCGGCGGCCAGCGTGGCGTTGAGCCGCTGGCGCTCGGTGTCAAAGCTCTCCAGCACCGCCATGCCCTTGGCCATGCCTTCGATGAAATCCGCCTTGGCAATCGTCATGGGTACTTGTGATTTCTTTGCGCGGTGATCGCACAATAGGTGCAATCATCGCACAAACAATGGTGCGCGGCGCAGACAAAGGGTGCGCAGAGTCCTAAGCTTGTACCCATACCGATCATCAGTCACACCACCTACACGTATGCGAACACAAGTCGCCATCATCGGCGCCGGCCCCTCGGGGCTTCTGCTGGGCCAACTGCTGCACAAGGCCGGCATTGACACCATCATCCTGGAACGCCAGAGTGGCGACTATGTGCTGACCCGCATCCGCGCCGGCATTCTGGAGCAGGTCACCACCGACCTGGTGGACGAAGCCGGTGTGGGCGCACGCATGCACCGCGAGGGCCTGGTGCATGGCGGTTTTGAGATGCTGTTCGACAACCAACGCCACCGCATCGATCTGCAAAAATTGACCGGCGGCAAGAGTGTCATGGTCTACGGCCAGACCGAGCTGACCCGTGACCTGATGGAGGCGCGCAGCGCCGCCGATCTGCCCACCGTGTACGAGGCCAGCAACGTGGCGGTGCACGACTTCGACGGCAAACAGCCGCGTGTGACCTATGAGAAGGACGGCCAGTCCTTTGAGATTCACTGCGACTTCATTGCCGGTTGCGACGGCTTCCATGGCGTGTGCCGCGCCAGCGTGCCACCATCGTCCATGCAGGAGTTCGAAAAGGTCTACCCCTTTGGCTGGTTGGGTCTGTTGTCCGAAACACCACCGGTGCACGATGAACTGATCTACGCCAACAGCCCGCGCGGCTTTGCGCTGTGCTCGCAGCGCAGCCACACGCGCAGCCGCTACTACCTGCAGGTGCCGTTGACTGAAAAAGCCGAAGCCTGGAGCGACGATGCGTTTTGGAACGAGCTGCGCCTGCGGTTGGACCCACAAGGCCGGGACCAACTCATCACCGGGCCATCGATAGAAAAAAGCATTGCCCCGCTGCGCAGCTTCATCACCGAGCCCATGCGCTTTGGCCGCATGTTCCTGGCCGGGGATGCGGCCCACATCGTGCCGCCAACCGGTGCCAAGGGCCTGAACCTGGCGGCCACCGATGTCAAGTTCCTGTCCCAAGCCTTCATCGCGTTTTACAACGACAAGACCGAAGCTGGTATTGATGGCTACTCGGCGCGCTGTCTCAAGCGCATCTGGCGCGGCGAACGTTTCTCGTGGTGGTTCACGCAGCTGATGCACCGTTTTCCCGATGACGGCGCCATGGGTGCGCGTTTCCAGCAGGCGGAGCTGGATTACCTGCTGCACAGCGAAGCCGGCGCGCGCACCATTGCCGAAAACTACGTGGGCTTGCCGCTGGATTTTGGCAACTGACGAGCTATGTAGAAGGCCCAGTATCAATATACCTATATCGGGGTTATTGCGTCTGTCTGGATGGCATTCAGAATAGAATATGCTTGTAGCCCCCGTGTAATAATAAAACTTAGCTATAAAAATAGTAGCAACTACCAGGGAATATCACCGTGGTCCGTGGCCGTATGTCCCCCCAATACCCCGTGGGGCAAAATCCCGCCATGACCTCTGCAGAGAACATTCCGCCCAACTTCAAGCTCCACGACGAGCCCGGTCACCTGATCCGCCGCGCTCAGCAGATTGCGGTGGCCAAGTTCCACGAAGTGCATGGCCGCCATGTCACGCCCATCCAGTACGCCATCCTGCGCACCTTGCATGAGACGCCAGGCGTGGACCAGGTGACGCTGGCGCAGCTGATCGCGCTGGACACCTCCAGTACCGCCGACATAGCAACCCGGCTGGAGGCCAAGGGCTGGATACTGCGCGAGGTGCTGCCACGGCGCCAGCGCAGCCTGTCGCTGACACCGGAGGGCGCTGCGGTGTTGGCGGACATGCGCCCGGGCATTGAGCAGATGTATGTCGGAATGATGGACAGCCTGGATACTGCCGAGCAACGCGAATTCATGCGCCTGCTGCGCAAGTTTGTGCATTTGAACGACCAGCAGGGCCAGACTAACTAGCGCCCATGGACCGTGTGCGTTTTTGGCGCACGCTCGCAGCAGGCATGGGGTGGCCGTTCTGCTCCGTGTCCCCCGCCCTTCGGACTCCTCCTTTACCTGCGCAGAACAGCCACCCCATGCCTGCTGCTTGAAGTTTGGCTTGCTAACGCTGGTACGCCGAGACCAACGTGGGACCGTTGATACGAACGGGTTTTTCTCCCATCCGATCGGTGCAAACCCAGCCGCGCCATATCAGTCGGGCAGTGGGTTTTGCGCAGGTAAAGGAGGAGCCCGCGCAGCGGGCGGGGGACACGGAGCAAAACCCGCTGCCCGACTGATACCAACGCCACCACTGCGCGCTCCCGACCCTAACGAGCAAGGGTTAATACCAACCCCAAAGGGCTATCCTTCCGAACAGTCATTCCGTACAATGAATATCATTCAGTATACTGAATATAAACCACACTAGCGCCCAAACCCAACCGTAAACCACCGGACGGTTTCACCCAACAAGGACCGCATCATGTTTCTCAAAAATGCCTGGTATGTCGCCTGCACGCCCGACGAGATAGACGACAAACCGCTGGGGCGCACCATCTGTGGCGAGAACATCGCCTTCTACCGGGGCGAAGCCAACCGTGCGGCGGCGGTCGAAAACTTCTGCCCACACCGCGGCGCTCCGCTGTCACTGGGCCGGGTGTGCGAGGGCAAGCTGGTCTGCGGCTACCACGGCCTGCAGATGGGCTGTGACGGCAAGACCATTGCCATGCCGGGCCAGCGCGTGCGTGGCTTTCCGGCCATCAAGAGCTATGCAGTGGTCGAGCGCCATGGCTTCATCTGGGTCTGGCCGGGTGATGCGGCGCTGGCGAATGCCGACACCATCCCGCATCTGGAATGGCACGACAACCCCGCCTGGGCTTATGGGGGCGGCCTGTTCCATATCCAGTGCGACTACCGGCTGATGATCGACAACCTGATGGACCTGACGCATGAGACCTACGTGCACGCCAACAGCATTGGCCAGAAAGAGATTGACGAGGCGCCCAGCAAGACCACAGTCGATGGCGACAAGGTCGTCACCAGCCGCTTCATGCACAACATCACGGCGCCACCCTTCTGGCAAATGGCGCTGCGCGGCAACAACCTGGCCGACGATGTGCCGGTGGACCGCTGGCAGATCTGCCGCTTCACACCGCCCAGCAGTGTGATGATCGAGGTTGGCGTGGCGCATGCCGGCAAGGGGGCATATGACGCCGCGCCCGAACACAAGGCCAACAGCGTGGTGGTGGACTTCATCACGCCCGAGACCGAAACCTCCATCCACTATTTCTGGGGCATGGCGCGCCAGTTCAACCCGGCGGACCAGGCCCTCACCGACTCCATCCGCGAAGGCCAGGGCAAGATCTTCAGTGAAGACCTGGAGATGCTGGAGCTGCAGCAAAGGAATCTATTGGCCCATCCGGGACGCGCCTTGCTGATGCTGAATATCGACGCCGGTGGCATCCAGTCGCGCAAGGTGCTGGAGCGCCTGATTGCACAGCAGCAACCCACGGCTCCAGCCATTGGGGTCTGACCATGTCCAGTAGTGCAGCACCCAGCCTGTCAGTCCGCGTGGCGCGCAAGACTGTGGAAGCCACCGACATCTGCAGCTTTGAACTCGTGGAGCAGGACGGCGCGCCGCTGCCCGCCTTCTCGGCGGGATCGCATGTCGATGTGCATTTGCCGGGCGGCCTCATACGCCAATACTCGCTGTGCAACGACCCCCACGAGACCCACCGCTATCTGATCGCCGTGCTGCGCGACCCGGCCTCGCGTGGCGGTTCGCAGGCCATGCACACGCAGGTGCAGGAAGGGCAGTTACTGAACATCAGCGCACCCAAGAACCATTTCGAATTGGCGCACGACGCGCACCGCAGCCTGTTGCTGGCCGGTGGCATTGGCGTGACCCCCATCCTGTGCATGGCTGAGCGCCTGGCGCTGACGGGCGCGGACTTCGCGATGCACTACAGCAGCCGCACACGTGCGCGCACAGCCTTTGTGCAACGCATTACCGCGTCCACTTTCGCGCAGCATGTGCAATTCCATTTCGACGATGGCGATGCCGCGCAACAACTGGACTTGGCCGCGCTGCTGAAGGAGCCGCAGAATGGCGTGCACCTGTATGTCTGCGGCCCCAAGGGGTACATAGACGCGGTGCTCAGCACGGCGCGCGCAAGCGGCTGGCCCGAGAGCCAGTTGCATTACGAATTCTTTGCCGCCGAAGTGGCGCCCTCCGAGACCGATGCCAGCTTCGAAGTCCAACTGGCCAGCTCCGGCCGCGTCATCACCGTGGCTAAGGCGCAGACCGTCACGCAGGCGCTCGCCGCGGCGGGTGTGGAGGTGCAGACGGCCTGCGAACAAGGCGTCTGCGGCACCTGCCTGACCCGCGTGCTGTCCGGCGTGCCGGACCACAAGGATGTCTACCTGACCCCCGATGAGCAGGCCGCCAACGACCAGTTCACGCCCTGCTGTTCGCGCGCCAAGTCGGCGCGGCTGGTGCTGGACCTGTGATGAGAAAATAGGCCAGCAGCCCTCGTAGAATATGCCTTGTTCACTATACAAAACATAGCAATTGCTTGACCAGAGTGCACCAGTCTCGCATTCAGTCAATCAACCCATGCCTACGCGCCCGGTACGCCAGCTTGGGCCGCGTGGTGTTCAGCAGCCGGGCGGCCGCGGACAGGTTGCCGTGCGCGGCGGTGATGGCGCGTTGCAGTGTTTCGCTCTCGGTCTGCTCCAGTGACTGAGGACCAGCACCGGCGCTATTGCCGCTACTGCCGCCACTGCCTGCATCGGGTGTGGCGCGCACGGCATCCAGGTTCAGCGTGCCCGAGCTGGCCTGCAGCCGCAGGGTCATCACGTCCTCGCTCAAGGTCTCACCGCTGGTGAACAAATGGTGCAGGTCGATCAACCCGTCCGTGTCCGCCGTGATCACGGCGCGTTCTACTAGGTTTTGCAGCTCGCGGATATTGCCGGGAAAGTCGTAGTTCAGCAGCGCGCGTACGGCCGCCTGTGTGAACCCGCGGACCGCGCAGGCATGCTTGTGCCGGTAGTGGTTCAGGAAGTGGTTCATCAGCAGGGGGATGTCATCGCGTCGCTCGCGCAGTGGTGGCAGGTGGATGGGAAACACATTCAAGCGGAAGAACAAATCCTCGCGGAACGTGCCGTCCCGCACGGCCTGGCGCAGGGCTTCGTTGGTGGCCGCCACCACACGCACATCCACCGCAATGCTGCGCGTGCCACCCACACGTTCGATCTCGCCTTCTTGCAGCGCGCGCAACAGCTTGCCCTGGGCCACAAAGCTCAGTGTGCCGATCTCGTCCAGAAACAAGGTGCCGCCGCTGGCGCGTTCAAACCGGCCAGGCCGCGACTGGCTGGCGCCGGTGTAGGCGCCGCGCTCCACGCCAAACAACTCGGACTCGATCAGCGTGTCCGGAATCGCCGCGCAGTTGACGGCCACAAACGGCTGGTCCTTGCGTGGGCTGATCTTGTGCAGCATGCTGGCAAACTTTTCCTTGCCCACGCCGGACTCACCGGTGAACAGCACCGTGGCCGATGTGCGGGCCACGCGGCTGAGCTGGTGGCAGGCCGCGTTGAAGGCGGACGATGCGCCCACCATGGCGTCACCGGCCAACGTTGCTGTCGGTAGCTCGGCGGCACTGGCGGCAGGGCGCGCATAGGCGGCGGTGTCGACGAACTCCTTGGCGTTGAGGTAACGCATGTCTTCTTCCACGTCGTCCCACAGCTCGGCCGACTTGCCCAGCACGCGGCAATGCGCGTCGCCCATGGAGCGGCACTCGATCTCGCGGAACACCACCAGGCAGCCCAGCAGCGTGCTGACGTAGCCGGTGGCATAGCCCACTTGCATCCAGCAGGCTGGCGAGCCGCCGATGCCATAGGCGGCAATGTGTTCGTCGTCCTCGCTGGCGTTGTGCCACAGGAATTCGCCTTCGTAGCGGCTGGTGTCGGGGTCGTAGGACGCACGCACCAGTTCCACCTTCACCACGCCCTCTAGCGCATGCAGGCGCGTGCCGGCGATGGCGGCGGCCAGCGGGTCGGCGTCGGGCCATTGCTTGCGCACCAGTTGCGCATCGCGGGCGCCGCTGACGTAGCCGGCCCGCGTGAACAGCCCGCGGGCGCGCTCCTGGCCCAGGCTGTCGACCATTTCACGGCGCAGCGAGCCCAGGGCCTCGGTGTGCAACAGCACCATGCGCTGGTCCTGCAGCCAGATGCGGCCGTCGCCGGGCGAGAAGAACAGGCATTCGCTGATGTCAGCCACGCTGGGGTGGGCGGCGCTGGGTGGCATGCCGCCACCGGCCGTAGCGCTGGTGAAGCTGCCCATGGCCTTGGCCACGGCTGTGCTGTCGAAGTTGCCCAAGGTGGTGCCGGTGGCACGGGCCACGTCGGCCAGGGATATTCGCTTGGAGGGTGGCATGGATTTGCGCGTTGTTTTGATGATTTGGATAAATGTAGCGGCATTTTTTAACCATTTGGTAAAAATTTTTATCCAAATTTGCGCTGCTGCACTGCAATAAATCGTCCTAGGGTATGTCCCTAATTTCCCCAGCATCCGGCCGTCTTGTGCAGCCCAGCATGGCCACGTAGTGGCCGCGCTTGGCCCGCGCATTGCAATGAAGTGATACGCCACACGGATGTGGTGACTTGATCAAACAACCCAAGGAGACAGCGGATGGGCGCTTCTGAAAGCATTGCATTTTTGAATTTTTCCGGCCTGGCGCCCACCCCCAAGGGCGGCGGCGTGCGCGAGGTGCTGGAGCCCGCCACCGGTCGCCTGCTGTGCACCGTGGGCATTGCCAATGCGGCCGATGTGGCCGTGGCCACCCGCGCCGCGGCCGCTGCGCAAAAGGCCTGGGTGGAGGTGCCACCACGGGAAAAGGCGGAGGTGTTCCGCCGCGCCGGTGCGCTGTTTTTGCAGCACTTTGACGAGCTGGCCCTGTACGCCACGCGGGAGACCGGCGGCATCCTGCCCAAGGGCCAGCACGAGATCCGCGAGGCCATCACCCTCTGCCACCTGGCCGCCGCCATGCCTCTGCAATCCCAAGGCCATGTACTGCCCAGCGTGCCGGGTCGTACCAGCATTGCACGGCGTGTGCCACACGGTGTGGTGGGGGTGATCTCGCCATTCAACTTTCCGCTGATCCTGACCATACGCGCCGTGGCGCCGGCCCTGGCTGCCGGCAATGCCGTGGTCATCAAACCCGATAGCCGCACGCCGGTGACCGGCGGGCTGATGATCGCCCGCGTCTTTGCCGAGGCCGGTTTACCCAAGGACCTGTTGCAGGTCTTGCCCGGTGATGCCGAGGCCGGCGAGGCGCTGGTGACCGACCCCCTGGTGCCCATGATTGCGTTCACCGGCTCGCCCGCCGTGGGCCGCCGCATCGGTGAACTGGCGGGCAAACACCTGAAGAAGGTGTCGCTGGAGTTGGGCGGTGCCAACTCGCTGTTGATCCTGGACGATGCCGATCTGGACGTTGCTGCCAGCAACGCGGCCTGGGGCGCCTACCTGCACCAGGGGCAGATCTGCATGGCGTCCAACCGCATCCTGGTGCAGCGGAGCATCGTCGCAGAACTCACGCAACGCCTGGTCGCCAAGGCCACCCACTTACCCGTCGGTGACGGTGCCAGCGGCCAGGTCGCATTGGGTCCGCTGATCGACACCAAGCAGCGCGACCGCGTGCATGCCATCGTGCAAGACAGCGTCAAGGCCGGTGCCAAGCTGGAGGCGGGCGGCACGTTTGACGGCCTGTTCTACAAGCCCACGGTGCTGTCCGGCGTCAAGCCCGGCATGCGCGTGTTTGACGAGGAAACTTTTGGCCCGGTGGCCAACATCATCACGTTTGACACCGATGAGGAGGCCATTGCGCTGGCCAACAACAACACCGGCAGCCTGGCCTGTGCCGTCATCTCCCGCTCGGTGGGCCGCGCCATGGCCGTGGGGCAGCAGCTCAAGTGCGGCATGGTGCACATCAACGACCAGACGGTCAACGATGACTGCGTCAACCCCTTTGGCGGCCCCGGCATCGCCGGCAACGGCACCAGCGTGGGTGGCCCCGCCGACTGGGAGGAATACACGCAGTGGCAGTGGATGACCGTCAAAGACACGGCCCCGATGTATCCGTTCTGACCCCCGCATATCCATTCGTCAAACAACAAGGAGAAAACTATGAACCCCCAAGCTCACATCCGTTCACTGCCCCCCAAGGGGGCGCACGCCTCCCTAGAGGCGGCTCGTCGGGAGGCATGACCATGCAACTGCAAGGCAAAACCATCGTCATCACAGGCACCTCCTCCGGCATAGGCGCCGAGGTGGCCAAGCTCGCCCGCTTCCAGGGCGCCACCGTCATTGGCCTGGACCGCAACGACCCCAGCCTGACGCTGGACCATTTCGTCAAAGCCGATCTCGGCACGGCCGAGGCCATTGATGCGGCCGTGGCGCAACTGCCAGACCGTATCGACGCGTTGTGCAATGTGGCCGGCGTGCCCGGCACGGCCGATGGCGATCTGGTGGCCCGCGTCAACTACCTGGGCGTGCGCCACCTGACCGAAAAAGTGCTGGCCCGCATGCCGCGTGGCGGCAGCATCGTCAATGTGGCATCCATCCTCGGAGCCGAGTGGCCCCTGCGTCTGGCATTGCACAAGGAACTGGCGGTGATGAAGAGTTTTGCCGCCGGTGCCCATTGGCTGCGCGACCACCCGGTGCCGCACGCAACCTGCTACCAGTATTTCAAGGAAGCGCTGATTGTGTGGAACGCCACCCAGTCGCAGGAATGGTTCATGGGCAAAGGCGTGCGCATGAACTGCGTGGCCCCTGGCCCGGTCTTCACGCCCATTTTGGGTGACTTCGTGTCCATGCTGGGCCAGGAGCGCGTGCAGGCCGACGCTCACCGCATGCTGCGCCCCGGCTTTGCCGACGAGATCGCGCCGGTGATTGCCTGGCTGTGCAGCGACGCGGCGCGCTGGGTCAGCGGCGTCAATATCCCGGTCGATGGTGGCCTGGCCTCGACCTACCTCTGACAGCTTCTAAAAACAAAAAAAAAGAGGAGACACCATGAAGAAACCCATTTTGGGCATAACGCTCGCAGCGGCGCTGCTGGCACTGGCGGGCGCAGCGCACGCCGACATCAACATTGGCGTGAACCTGTCGTTGACTGGCCCACTGTCCTCGCTGGGGTTGCCGGTCAAGACCTCGTTGGACCTGTGGCCCGAGCGCATTGGTGGCGAGAAGATCAAGCTCATCGTGCTGGACGATGGCTCCGACACCACAGGCGCGGTCAAGAACACACGCCGCTTCATCATCGAAAGCAAGGTCGATCTGTTGCTGGGTTCCTCGGGCGTGCCGGCCGTGCTGGCCATGGCGCCAGTAGCCGCCGAGACGCGCACCGTGCAGTTGGCGTTTGCACCCGCACCGCGCCCCGGAGGCAAAGACGACTGGACCTTTCCACTGCCGCAACCGGTGTCGCTGATGTCGGACGCCTTAGCCAAACGCATGGTGGCCGACAAGGTTAAACGCGTGGCCTTCCTGGGCTGGAACGAAGGCTATGGCGAGATGTGGCTGCAGGCCTTTACCGCCTCGGCCAAGAAGGCCGGGTTGGAGATCGTGGCCACCGAGCGCTTCGCACCGCCGGACACGGCCATCACGTCGCAGGCCTTGCGGGTCATTGCTGCCAAGCCCGATGCGGTGCTCATCGTGGGCGCCGGTTCGGCCGCCGCCATGCCCCAAATCAACCTGCGTGAACGCGGCTGGAGCGGCCCCATCTACCAGACCCATGGTGCTGCGTCACCGGACCTGGTGCGTGTGGGTGGCAAGGCCATGGATGGCGCCATTCTGCCCGCAGGCCCGGTGCTGGTGGCCGAACAACTGGCCGCCAATAACCCCATCAAACCGGTGGCCACCGAGTATGTGAATGCGTTTGAGAAAACCCACGGTGCCAATTCACGCACACAGTTTGGTGCCCATGCCAACGACGCACTCAAGGTGCTGCAACGCATCGTGCCGGTCGCGCTCAAAAAAGCCAAACCGGGCACACCCGAATTCCGCCAGGCGCTGCGGGACGCGTTGGAGAGCGAGAAGGAAATCGTCGTCTCGCACGGCGTTCTCAACTTCACGCCGACCGACCACATCGGCTTTGACGACCGCGCCGTCGTGATGCTGAAGATCGAAGGCGGGCAGTTCGTGCTGCAACGCTAAGACACACCCAAGAAAACACCGGGCGCCAAGCCCGGGCCTTACCCCATTTAACAGGAGACAAAACCATGAAATTTCGCCGCACCTGGGTAGCGGCAGCGGTAGCGCTCGCGCTGCCGGCTGCCCATGCCTTTGACATCGACACGCCGAACTCGGATTTCAAGATCCGGCTCGACCTGACGCCCAAATACAGCACGGCCACCCGCCTCAAAGATCCGTCGCCGGAGCTGACGCGTTTTGACGTGACGACGGACCCCGGCACCATCAACGAAGACGATGGTGACCACAACTTCCAGAAAGGCCAGATATCCAACCGCTGGGACCTGCTGGCCGAGCTGGATGTGACCGGCAAAAACTTTGGCGCGCGCATCAGCGCCACCACCTGGCACGACAGCGTCTACCTGCGCAAGAACAGCTACCAGGGCACACCGGTCAACGCCGGCAGCACCGTGGTCGGCAACTACCCGTTGGCCAATAACGCGGTGGCCACACAGGCGCCCAACGACTTCCTGGCCGCCACGCGCGCCCAGCACGGGCAGGGCAGCGAGATCCTCGACGCCTTTGTCTACTTCAAGGGGGACGTTGGCGACATGAAGGGCACGCTGCGGGTCGGCAAGCACACGCTGCAGTGGGGCGAGAGCCTGTTCTTCGGCCAAAACGGCATTGCCAATGCGCAAGGCCCGGTGGACATCGCCAAGATCGTCTCGGTACCGGGCTGGCAGTTCAAGGAGGTGTTGCTGCCGGTGGAGCAAGTTTCCGGCTCGCTGCAAGTGGCCGAGGGCTTGTCGCTGGGCGCCTACTACCAGCTCAAATGGCGCCCCAGCAAGATCCCCGGTGTCGGCAGCTACTTCTCCAACCAGGACTACGTGGGCACCGGTGTTGTCAACTTTGGCAACGACGCCAGCGGCAACCCCATTCTGTTGGGCTATGACCCTGAAAAGGACTTCAAACCCAAGGACTCAGGGCAGGGCGGTGTGCAGTTGCGCTGGAGCCCCACGGGCAGCGAATACGAGTTCGGCTTCTATGCCGCGCAGTACCACGACAAGACGCCCGCCGTGCCGGTGTTCGATTTTGTGAACGGCAATGTGCACCTGGCCTACGCCAGCAACATCCGCACGATGGGCGCCAGCGTCACCTCGTCGGTGGGGCAACTCAACTGGGCGGTCGAAGGCTCGGTCCGCACCAATGCGCCGCTGACTAGCGACCCCGCCGTGCTGGGCCTGGGCCCCATCCTGAACTGCGACACCAGCGACAACAACCCCTGCTACGCCGTGGGCGACACCGCCCATCTGCAGGCCTCGGGCATCTATGTGCTGCAACCCAATGCCTTGTGGCAGGGCGGCGCCATCGTGGCCGAACTGGCATTCAACCGGACGCTGCGGGTGACCAAGGACATCTTTGCCATCGGACCCGGCGGCACCAGCGTGGGCTTGGGTGGCCTGGACCCCAACACCACGCGGGATGCCTGGGCCTTTCGCATGCTGTTCGAGCCGCAGTACTTCCAGGTGCTGCCGGGTCTGGATGTCTCGATACCCATGGGCGTGGGGTACAACTTTGGTGGCCGTTCCTCGGCCATTGCCAACTTCGCTGGCGGCGCATCCAACGCCGGCGACTACAGCATAGGCATCAAGGGCAAGTACCAGGGCGTGTGGAATGTGGCACTGGTCTACAGCGATTTCTTTGGCCCTACCAAGACCTTTACCGAAACCCTGGTCGCGGGCAGTGGCTCACCGCGCCAGCTCACCTTTGCCCAGACGCTTAAGGACCGCGCCAACCTGTCCTTCACCGTGTCGCGCACGTTCTGACTAATCCGCATTTCCTGAAACGGAGTTTTTCCATGCACCACAAACCATTCCTGGCCCCATTCGTTGCGGGCCTTCTCATCGCACCGCTGGCCGGTACCAGCGCCTGGGCCGCTGTCTCTGCCGACGAGGCCGCCAAACTCAAGACCACGCTGACACCGCTGGGCGCCGAGCGTGGCGCCAATGCGGATGGCAGCATCCCGGCCTGGACCGGTGGCCTGACCAAGGCACCCGCCGGCTACAAGAGCGGCGACGCGCGCCCCGACCCCTTCCCCGGCGAGAAACCGGTGCTGTCCATCAACGCCAAGAACATGGATCAGCACGCCGCCAAACTCAGCGACGGCGTCAAGGCCTTGATGAAGAAGTACCCTGATTTCCGCATCGACGTCTACCCCACGCACCGCAGCGCGGCGGCACCGCAATGGGTGTACGACAACACCTTCAAGAATGCGACGCGCGCCCAATTGGTCGACGGCGGCCAGGGCACCGAGGGCGCCTACGGCGGCACGCCCTTCCCCATCCCCAAGGACGCCTATGAGGTGATCCAGAACCACCGCCTGGCTTGGACCGGCACCTATGTG
The DNA here is from genome assembly GCF_059418585.1 of Rhodoferax sp. GW821-FHT07G04. Classification (NCBI taxonomy): domain Bacteria; kingdom Pseudomonadati; phylum Pseudomonadota; class Betaproteobacteria; order Burkholderiales; family Comamonadaceae; genus Rhodoferax; species Rhodoferax sp. GW821-FHT07G04. The sequence continues at coordinate 1,721,744 of NZ_JBWKQD010000001.1, read as the reverse complement.
CAGGCGCCGGTGCGCGTCTGGGTGGTGACGGCCGATGGCAAGCGCGCCATGGCCTCCGGCGGCACGCAGAGCTTTCGCCGCCAGTACTACGACCCCGAAGGCAGCCTGGAAAAATTTGACGGCTACTACGCGCTGGGCAAGTTCGCCGTCAGCGAACCCGGCTCCAAGGCCGGCGAAGCCATCCTGGCGCACGACAACCTCAACGCCAGCAAGCCGCGCGGCTTGTGGCAGTACCTGGTGGGGCAGCGCCGCGTGCGCAAGGCGCCTTCGGTGGCCTATGACACGCCGGACTCGGTGACCTCGGGCATTGGCCTGTTCGATGAGGCCTTCAACCTGTTTGGCCCCATCGACAAGTACGAGCTCAAGTTGGTCGGCAAGAAGGAGTTGTACATCCCGTACAACAACAACAGGGCCGCCGCCGCCAAGGTGGCCGATCTGGTGACGCCCAACACCTTGAACCCGGCCCAGGTGCGCTGGGAGCTGCACCGCGTGTGGGAGGTGGAGGCCACAGTGGCTGCGGGCAAGCGCCACGTGGTGCCCAAGCGCAAGTACTACATCGACGAGGACAGCTGGCAGATCATGCTGTTCGACGGTTGGGACGCCAAGGGCGACCTCTGGCGCACCAACTACACCTTGACGCTGCTGGCGCCGGATATCCCTGCACTGATCGGCAATATGGCCTGGGGTGGTTACGACCTGCAAACCGGCGCCTATTACCTGAACATGGCGTCCAACGAACTGAAGACGCAGTACCAACCGGTGGCGCCGATCCCACGTTCCTTCTTCAGCCCCGAAGAGCTGGCCAACGAGGGGACACGCTGATGCATGCGGGCGCTGTGAGGGCGCGTGCAGGCCGGGGCTTGGCGCTGGCGCTATGCCTGTGGGCTGCGAGCGGCGTGGCAGCGGCCCAGGTGTCGTCGCCCGCTGCGGCGGGAGCGGTACCGCGCGTGCTGACGCAGGCCGCGCTGCAAAGCCCCAAGGCCCTGCTGGCCGCCACGCTGGCGGTCACCCGCGCCGGGCAGCGCCTGGTGGCGGTTGGCGAGCGCGGCACGGTGCTGTGGTCCGACAACGCGGGCCAGAGCTGGCAACAGGCCCGGGTGCCGGTGCAGGTCACACTGACGGCCGTGCGCTTTGTCGACGCGCGCACCGGCTGGGCCGTGGGCCACCTGGGCGTGATCCTGAAGACCGAGGACGCCGGGCAAACCTGGGCGCTACAGCTCGATGGTGTGCAGGCGGCCCAGGTCGTTGCAACAGCGGCGCGCAGCAGCAGCGATGCGCGTGTGCAGAGCGCCGCGCAGCGCTTTGCCGAGGAAGGGCCGGACAAACCCTTCTTCGATGTGGACTTTAGCGACGCACAACACGGCTTCGCAGTCGGCGCCTACAACCTGGCCTTCGCCACCGTGGACGGTGGCAAGACCTGGACACCGGCCCTGGACCGGCTGCCCAATGCCAAGAGCCTGCATCTGTATGGCGTGCGCCATGTGGGGAGCAATGTCTTTGTGGTGGGCGAGCAAGGTCTGCTGTTGAAGTCTACTGATGCCGGTGCCACGTTCACTGCGCTGGCCTCGCCCTACAAGGGTAGCTTCTTCGGCCTGCTGGCGGCACGTTCGGGCACCTTGATCGCGTATGGCCTGCGGGGCCACGCGCTGCGCTCGGCCGACCAGGGCGCGCACTGGGACGAGGTGCCGACTGGTGTGCCGGTGTCCATCAGCGCGGCCGTGGAACTGGACGGTGGCGCGTTGGCGCTGTTGAGCCAGACCGGCGACCTGTTGCTGAGCCGCGATGACGGGCGCACGGTCACCGCCATCACGCCACAGGGCGGGCCCTTACCAGCCTCTGGCGCCGCTGTGGCCAATGGCCATTTGGTGCTGGCCAGCCTGCGCGGCCTGCGCCGCCAAAGCGCGCCGTGAACACCGGATGACCCCAAGGCCTTCCACGCAATTTCTCGATCACCACACCATGCACGCCGATACATCCCTGGACACCCAACCGGTCGTCGCCCGACTGCAAGACTTCGATACTGCCTCCGGCACCGTCTGGGAGCGCGCCTTCTTCAACCACCGCCCCTGGGTGATGGGCATTTGCTTGGCTGTCACGCTGTTGTTGGGCTGGCAGGCCTGGGGGCTGCGCCTGAACGCCAGCTTTGAAAAAACCATTCCCACCACGCACCCCTACATCGCCAACTACCTGGTCAATAAAAGCAATCTGGCCGGGCAGGGCAATGCGATGCGCATCGTGGTGGAGACGACGGGTGCATCCATCTTCGACAAGGCCTACCTGGACACGCTGCAAAAGCTCAGCGACGAAATCTTTTTGTTGCCCGGTGTCGACCGCCCTTTCATGAAATCGCTATGGACCAGCAACACCCGTTGGGTGGCGGTGACCGAGGAGGGGCTGGATGGCAACACGGTGATGGGTGACAGCTACGACGGATCACCCGTCGCGCTGGCCGAGGTGCGCGCGAATGTGGAGCGTTCGGGCGAGATCGGCCAGTTGGTGGCGGGTGATTTCAAGTCCAGCATCATTTTTGTTCCATTGCTGGACAAGAACCCCAAGACCGGCGAGGCGCTGGATTATGGCGACCTGTCGCGCAAGATTGAAGTGTTGAGAAGCAAGTATGAGAACGGATCTCTGCGCATCCATGTCATCGGCTTCGCCAAGGTGCTGGGTGACCTGATCGCGGGTTTGCAACAGGTCTTGCTGTTCTTCGGTCTGGCGCTGCTGATCTGCGCCGCCGTGCTCTACGGCTACACCCGCTGCGGGCGCAGCACCGCGCTGGTGGTGGCCTGTTCGCTGGTGGCGGTGGTGTGGCAGTTTGGCCTGCTGGCCTTGCTCCACTACGAACTCGACCCTTACTCGGTGCTGGTGCCGTTTCTGGTGTTTGCCATCGGCATGAGCCACGGCGCGCAGAAGATGAACGGCATCATGCAGGACATAGGCCGCGGCACACACAAGGTGGTTGCAGCCCGCTACACCTTTCGCCGCCTGATCGTGGCCGGCGCCACCGCGCTGTTGTGCGATGCGGTGGGTTTTGCGGTGCTGGCCATCATCCAGATCCAGGTCATCCAGGACCTGGCCGTGATTGCCAGCATCGGTGTCGCCGTGCTGATCTTTACCAACCTGGTGCTGTTGCCGATTCTGTTGTCCTATGTCGGCGTCAGCGCCCGGGGGGCGCGCCGCAGCCTGCAGCTTGAAGTGCAGGACGGCGCCCATGCACCGCGCCGTACCCGCTTGTGGGCGCTGCTCGATCTGTTCACCCAGCGTGGCCCGGCCCTGGCCACGATCTTGGTTTGCCTTCTGTTGGCCGCTGGGGGCTATGCCGTCAGCCTGCACCTGAAGATTGGTGACCTGGACCCCGGCGCGCCCGAGCTGCGGGCCGACTCGCGCTACAACCGCGACAACGCCTACCTGGCCCGCCACTACGCCGCCAGCAGCGACATCCTGACGGTCATGGTCTCCACGCCCGAGGACCAGTGCACGCAGTACGGCACCTTGGCCCGGGTGGACCAGCTGGCCTGGCAACTGGAGCAGCTACCGGGCGTGGAATCCACCAACTCCATGGCCCAGCTCTCCAAGCTGGCGATGGTGGGCTACAACGAGGGCAACCTGAAATGGTTCGAGCTGTTCCCCAACGCCAGTGCGCTGGGCGGTGTGCAGACCCGCGCGCCGCGTGAGCTGTTCAACCAGGCCTGCTCCTTCCTGTCGCTGTATGTCTACCTGAAGGACCACAAGGCCGAGACCCTGAGCCGCGTCGTGGACGAAGTGGAGCGTTTTATTGCTGCCCAGCCCGTTGGCGACGTGCGCTTCATGCTGGCCGCAGGCTCGTCCGGTATCGACGCCGCCACCAACATCGTCGTCCAGAAGGCCATGCACGAGATGCTGCTGTGGGTCTATGGCGCGGTGCTGCTGCTGTGCTGGTTCACATTTCGCTCCTGGCGCGCCGTGGTGTGTGCGGTGTTGCCGCTGGTGTTGACGTCCATCTTGTGTGAGGCATTGATGGTGGGGCTGGGCATGGGGGTGAAGGTTGCAACGCTGCCGGTGATTGCGCTGGGTGTGGGCATTGGTGTGGACTACGCCTTGTATGTGCTGTCGGTGATGCTGGCGCGGCTGCGGGCCGGCGACAGTTTGTCGGCCGCTTACCTGCACGCGCTGGAATTCACTGGCCGTGTGGTCATGCTCACCGGCATCACGTTGGCGCTGGCGGTTGCGACCTGGGCTTTCTCTCCGATCAAATTCCAGGCTGACATGGGTATCTTGTTGGCCTTCATGTTCGTGTGGAACATGGTGGGGGCACTGGTGCTGATGCCGGCGCTGGCGCATTTCCTGTTGCGGCCCACCGCGGTGCCTGCGGTGCGCTCGGCACCCGCAGCCGCCACGGTGCTCGTGTAAGTGGCGTCGCAGATGCTGGCCCGTCGCGCTTTTGCTGTCGTTGCATGCCTGGCGTTGTGGAGCGCCTGCGCCACGGCGCTGGCGGCCCCCGAGTCGTTGGTAATTGGTCAATCGCTGCCACTCACCGGCGCCGGCTTCCCGGTGGCCAACCGTGTGCTGGCCGGCGCCCGGGCGCAGGTGGAGCGTGTCAATGCCAACGGCGGCATTCTGGGGCGGCCGTTGGAGCTGGTGACGCTGGACGACGGTGGTGAACCCGGGCGTGTGGCCGCCAATCTGCGCACCCTGGTGCGCCAGCGCGGCGCGGCCGTCATCGCCAACTGCCTGGGCGAGCCTGCCTGCTTGGAGGCGGCCCAGGTCACGCGCGAACTGCATGTGCCCTTGGTGGGGCCGATGTCGGGCGCGCTGCAACTGCGCGCAGCGGACGTGCAGCACGTCTTCAGCACCCGGCCGGACGATGCGCGCGAGGCCGACGCGCTGGCCCGCCAGTTGCAGTCCGTCGGCATCAGCAGGGTCGTTGTGCTCAGCGACGATTCCGAGCCCGCGCGCACCGACGCACTGGTGGCCGCGCTGCAACGCGCCGGCCAGCAGGTCGTTCGCAGCGGCACCGACGGGCGGGAAGCATCACTGACCGCCGCGTTGCAGGATTTGCCCAAGTCCGCCCCGCAGGCCCTGGTCATCAGCCTGGGCTATGCGGCGCTGGATGCGCTGGACCGGCTGCCGCCCGCCGCACGCGCGGGTGTGCCGTTGACGGTGGCCACGCTGTCGTCTGCGGGGCTGACGCAACTGACGCGCCTGTTCCGAGACCGCATGATTGGCTACACCAGCGTGGTCCCACATCTGGACGTTACCCGCCTGGCCATTGTTCGCGATTTGCAGCGGGACGCCGACGCCTTTATCGGCCCCGAGGCGGCAAGCTTCGAGGGCTTGGAGGCCTACCTGAACCTGCGCCTGTGCGCCGAGGCACTGCGCCGCGCCGGGCCGCGTGCCGATGGCCAACGCCTGGGTGAGATTCTGGAGAGCCTGGGCACGCTGGACCTGGGCGGCTTTCGTCTGGTGTTTGGGCGCGACCGCCACCAGGGCTCGGATTTCGTCGAGATCGGCATGCGCGCACGCGACGGCAGGCTGCTGCGTTGAGCCTTGCCATCCCACTTTCATTCACAACACCCACAGGAGAACACCCCATGAATGCCGCTGTCAAACCCATGCTCGAAGTCGCCGATATCGACCCCGCTCTGGCCGGATTCCTGGCCCAGGCCGCGGCCCAGGGCAACCCGCCCATAGAGTCACTGCCGCCGTCCGTCGCGCGGCAAATTTACCGCGATATGGCGGAAGGTTTGGGGTTGCCGGCACCCGCCATTGGCGCAGTGGAAGACACCACGTGTCCCGGACCGGCTGGTGCCTTGCCTCTGCGCATCTACACCCCGCAAGCGGAGGCCGCGAATACGCCGCCACCCGTGCTGCTGTTCCTGCACGGCGGCGGTTTTGTGATTGGCGACCTGGAGACCCACGACAAGGTCTGCCGCACGCTGTGCCACCACGCGGGCATGCTGGTGGTGGCGGTTGACTATAGGCTGGCGCCCGAGCACCCATTCCCTGCGGCGCGTGACGATGCCGAGGCGGCGCTGCGCTGGGTGCTGGCCCACGCAACGGCCCTGGGCGGTGATGCCAGCCGCATCGCCGTGGCTGGCGACAGCGCGGGCGCGCAACTGGCCCTGGTGGCCACGCGGCGTGTGCAGGCTGCCAACGTGCGTGCGCTGGGGCTGATCTACCCGGTGGCGCAACACCCCGACGAACCCAGCGCGTCGTACCAGGAGAACGATGGCAAGTTCTTGACCACCGGCGTGATGCAGTGGTTCATGGGCAGCTACCTCGGCGGACAAGCGGAGGTGCTGAAGCACCCGGACTACGCGCTGCTGAAGTCCGGCAGCTTTGAGGCCCTGCCCGCCACCTGGGTAGCCACTATGGGCCACGACCCGCTGCGCGACGAAGGCCATGTGCTTGCCCAACGCATTGCCAACGCCGGAGTGGCGGTGGACCACCTGCACTACCCCAGCGCCATCCACGCCTGCATCCACTTCACGGCGGTGTCGCCAGTTGGTCTGAAGGTCATGACCGATCTGGCAGGGTGGCTGCGCGCGCAGGTTTGAGCCATGCACGCCGTGGGGCTCTGCGCGCGGGCCGCATGCGGGGTGGCAGAGCATCAAAAATACCCCAAATGGGTTTGTTTATGCCTGTTTTCGATGGGTTTGATCAAAATGTGCCGCTAGCCCTCGTGGAATATTCGTGTGTAGCTACAAAAATAGTAGCAAATAGAAGAGGCAGCGAGCCTGCAACGCACCATTCACTGGCAGACAAAGCTGGCAGCGCTCTCCAGATCTGTCGCGCCGGGTTTCAGCGTGGCCTGCTTGGGGTATGCGCACAAGGGCCGCGTGCGTTTGGCCGGCCAGCCCTTGGCGACCACGTCCGGGTCGGCGGGGTTGACGCCGGCCACCACGCTGTCCGGCGCCACGCCGCGCTCGACCCAGTTCTCCAGCACCGGCAGCATGCTGAAGCGGTCCGTGGCGGGGCCTCCGCTGCAGTGGTTCATGCCCGGCACCAGGAATAGCCGCGTGTAGTCTGGTGCTTTGCTGTCACCGGCGTTCACCGCGTTGTACCAGGCGATGCTGTCGTCTGGCGAGAACACCGGGTCGGCCGTGCCGTGGTAGACGATCAGCTTGCCGCCGCGGGCCTTCAGGGCGGTGAGCTGGGTCGCGTTGGGCGGCGCCATGAAGTCCATGGCCGATTCCTTGAAGGTGGCGGTCTTGGCGAAGATTTTGGGCGCGTCCGTATCCATGCTGAAGCGCATCTGGTACCCCATGCCGCCATCGGCCAGGTTCGGCGCGTCGGGCGGTGCCGTGAAGACGTAGCCCATGGCGCTGGCGCCGATCAGCGTGTTGAATGGCAGCGGCGCAAAACCCGCGTCCAGCTTCCAGAAGCGCCAGTTGGCGCCGGCAACACCCGGATCCCACGGCCACGTGGCGTACAGGCTTTGCCCGGCGGTATTTTTAGGCCCGGCAAAGATTTTCAGCAGCGCCGACTTCTGGTTCGCGGTCACGCAGCTGCCGTCGGGTGTGCCGGCGCAGGTGGGAACATCGGTGGCGAGGTTGAAGGCGCTTTGGCAGGCACTGCGGTTGTTGACCATGCCATCGACCGCGCCGTCCAGCGCGTCGCACTTGGCCAGGATGCTGTTGGCCACGGCATTCATGACCGACTGCGGGAATGCGTCCTTGGGCAATTGGCCCGCCGCCGCGGCCGACATGAACTGCTGCGTGTCCCACTGCTGCGCAATCGCCGCCTTGGGCAGGTTGAAGCCGGGGTCGGCGGCCACCATGCCGTCGAACTGGTCGGCAAAGCGCGTAGCGGCCACCATGGCGTCCCGCCCGCCGTTGGAGCAGCCCATGAAGTAGGAGCGTTCGGGTGAGCGACCATAGGTGCGCGCGATGATCTGCTTGGCCGCTGGTGTGAGCATGCCGACTGCGTTGTAGCCATAGTCCGCGCGTGCCTGCGGGTCCAGGCCAAAGCCTACATCGCTCTGGCCGGTGTTGTGCCCGCCATCGGTGCTGGCCACCGCATAGCCCTGGCTCAGCGCATTGGACGTGCTGGAGTTGAGCAGATTGCCCACCGCCGGCACCAGCACGCCATTGGTGCCGCCCCCGCCCTGGAAGAAGAACTTGCCGTTCCAGCTTGCGGGAAGCCGGACCTCGTAGCCAATGGCGTAGGGCTTGGCGTCGATGCCGACGCGGTCGTTGATGCTGCCTTGCACCCGGCAATGCGCCGGGTAGTTGTCACCGCCCGTCGTGCCGTCGGTCTTGGCCGCGACGTTGACGGCAGACGCGACCTTGAGACCGGGAATGGCAAGAGCGCCAGTCGTTATGGCGTCGCAGGCCAGGTTGGTTGGCACGCTGATCGTGCTACCACCACCACATCCGGCAAGCGTGACGACGGCCACCACGGCAGCGGTTGCGGTTACCGCGCCGGGTAGGTTGACACGCTTGGCGCGGCGGAAGTTGGGTTGGGGGTGGGGGATGTTTAAAGGGGGGTTGATCGCCAACGCGGGTTGAAAGGCCATGGTGCTGTGTCTCCTGAAATTGTGGATTCGACCCGTGCGGCTGGCGCCATCTCGGGTGAAATTGAATCTAGGGGACTGGGCGCCAACCGTCTTGTCGTTTCAGGACGCATTGGTCGAATCCGGCCATGGCTTTTTTGTTAGCAGCCTGCGCGGTACCTTGCGGGAGTGACGCCTGTGTGCCGCCTGAACGTGCGCGTGAACTGGCTCTGGTCGGCAAAGCCAACCGACTGCGCAACGTCGCATAGCGGCATCCGGCCCTCAGCCAACAACAGCTTGGCGCGCTCCACGCGCTGGCGCAGCAGATATTGGTGGGGAGAGTCGCCTGTGCTGGCACGGAAGGCCCTGCAAAAGTGCCGCTCGCTCATGCGCGCCAACCCCGCCAGTTCGGCCAGGCGCAGCGGATGGGCCAAATGCTCCTGCATATGGGCCTGCACCCGCTTGCATACCGTGGGCGCGAGCCCTGCGCCCCTGGGCGTGCCCAGGCCGATGCCACGCAAATGGGCGACCAGCGCGACGATCAATCCGTCTCCCACCAGCGCGCCCGCCGGGCTGCCGTCGTGCAGGTCGCGCGCCAGCGCCCGCACAATCATCTCGGCAACGGGTGAAGCGATGCCCACGTTGTGTGGAAAACGCCGCAGCCTGGCCGGAGACTCCAGGATCTGCTCGACGCGTGCCGGATCCACGAAGAGGAACTGTCGACCACCCCCGCCCCTCCAGTCCAGGCGCTGCTCATCGCCGGGTTGCCAGACGCCCAGGCCTGGATTCACCGTCGTCCAAACGGCGTTTCGCCGCAACTCACGCGCACGGAAGGGCACGGACGCGTGCTGAATGCAGAGCCGGGTATGGCTGTGTTCGACCGTGCCTTCCTCCGCGGCCTGGATGTCGGTGAAATACGCACCGTCCCAGCCAATGGCACTGCTGTCGACCAGGAAGCGGGGCTGCCTGGAGACATTGAAAAGGCCATCCGGGCCTTGTATGGGGCGATGGTGCATGGGAGCGGTGGGCAAGGCCCATCAAGAAGCGGTCATAGCGGCAAATATAGTTCTAATTTGTAATTAATTCAATTTATCGGCGGCGTCGCCACAGGACCTGCATTGACACGCACCAAAATGGAGAGGAGGATCGGGCACTAGCGAAACTCCAAGGTGCCTGGAGGGCAATGCGTTCAGTACTTTGCATCCTGTGGGCGGTAGCGGGAACCGCTTATGCAGAAGATCTCATCGACTTGCACTACTACGTACGTCCTCCCTACATGGTGAAAGATGGCGAAGCAGGAGCCAGTGGATTGACGGCGGACCCGGCGAAAGCGGCGTTCGACAGAGCGGGCGTGCGCTTTCGTTGGCAGCACACACCGGCCAAGCGCCAGCTCGTGGTGATTGAGAGCGGTACGGGTCTGGACTGCGGTGTGGGTTGGTACAAGACCCCCGAGCGTGAAAAGTTTGGAAAATTTACCGCACCTTTGTACCGCGACAAACCGACGATTGCTCTTGCGCGGTCCAATTTTCAATCGCAGCACAAAACGCTCGCGGAGATGGTTGCCGATCCATCGATCCGCGTCGTCATGAAAGTCGGGTTGACCTATGGATTGGATGTCGTCAACACCATGGCGCGGGCCAAGGCGCAAGTGCAAACCGTCACCACCGAACAAACCAATTTGGCGCGCATGGTTGCTTCAGGCCGTGCCGATTTCATGTTTTCCCCGCAAGAGGAAGCCGATATGTTGCTGGCCAATGTGGGGCGGCTGGGCGAAAGCCTGACCGTGCTGACGTTTTCGGACATCCACGAAGGTTCCACCCGCCATATCTTGTGCAGCAGACGCGTCAGCGATGAGACGATTGCGAAGCTGAACGCAGCCTTGTCGAAGATAGTGCCGAGCGCCAAGTAGTGAGTGCCCGCACAGACCCTGTACCCATTGCCGCTGATTCTTAAGGAGAATGCATATGACACTCCACCAATGGAAAATCGGGACCCGCCTGGGCCTGGCCTTTAGCTTGGTACTGATCGTCACCGCGATGATCTCGGTCATAGGTGCGTGGCGCCTGGGCATACTCAATGACGCCACCAACAACCTGGCTACCGTCGAACTGCAGCGCAATGCCTTGGCCCAGAAGTGGTCTGCCGACATCCATCTGAACTGGGTGCGGACCGAAGCCCTGCTGCAAGCCAGTGACGCGGCCCACATCCAGGCCCTGCAAACGCAGATGGATGGCACGTCCAAGACCATTGGCGAAACGCAAAAGCAACTCGAACCCTTGATCCAGGATGCGCGTGGCCAAGAGCTGTTCGCCAGCATCGGCAAGCTGCGCGAGCTCTACCGCGGTCCGCGCAGCGAGTTGGTGAAAAAGAAACTGGCCGGTGAAGATGTCGCAGGAGCCCTGACCACGACTTTGCGGCCTCTGGCCCAAAACTACTTGAATGCCCTGCAGGCCCTCGATACCCATATGGATGAACGCTTGGCGCAGAGCCAGGCCGAGACCAATGCGGTGGCGCGCACCGGGCAGTGGATGCTCAGCGCTGGTGCTTTGGCCGCAGCCCTGATTGGGGTCAGCCTGGCCTACTTCACCACCCGCTCTATCACCGGGCCGATTGGGAGCTCGGTGGCGTCGGCGCAAGCCATCATGGAGGGGGACTTGTCGGTGGGGATATTTCCCGATGGCAAGGATGAGGCTGCGCAGTTGATGAATGCCTTGCTGGCCATGCGCGACAACCTGTCGCATATTGTGGGTGAGGTGCGAGGCAATGCCGAGGGCGTGTCCACCGCCAGCGCCGAGATCGCCCAGGGCAACAACGACCTGTCCATGCGCACCGAACAGCAAGCAGCGGCGCTGCAGCAAACGGCGGCCTCCATGGCCGAGCTCAGTTCCACCGTGCAACAGAACGCCGACAACGCGCGCCAAGCCAACCAACTGGCCTCCAGCGCATCGACCGTTGCCATTCAGGGTGGCGAGGTCGTCGGGCAGGTCGTTGCCACCATGAAGGGCATCAACGAGTCATCGCAAAAGATATCGGCCATCATCAGTGTCATTGACGGCATTGCGTTCCAGACCAATATCCTGGCCTTGAACGCCGCGGTCGAGGCGGCCCGCGCCGGTGACCAGGGGCGTGGCTTCGCGGTAGTGGCCTCGGAGGTGCGGGCGCTGGCCGGACGTTCGGCAGAAGCGGCCAAGGAAATCAAGACGCTCATCAACACCAGTGTGGAGCGGGTCGAGCAGGGCACGCTGCTGGTGGACCGGGCCGGCAGCACCATGACCGAGGTTGTCAGCGCCATTCAACGTGTGACCAGCATCATGGGTGAAATCAGCTCGGCCAGTAGCGAACAGGCCACCGGCGTAAGCCAAATGGACCAGGCGGTGACACAGATGGACCAGGCTACCCAACAAAATGCCGCCTTGGTGGAGGAGATGGCCGCGGCGGCCAGCAGTTTGCGCGTCCAGGCCAAGGCCTTGGTGGACGTAATGGCCATCTTCAAGCTCAGCGGGCCGTCCGTCTACCCGCAGAGGGCCGCAGTGGGCCTGTTGCACTGAGGGCGGGCCACACCAGATCCCGGAGTTCCTTCCTCAGCCAGGGGCCGCCGCCCCATCGGAGGACACCGGTCCTTGCACCTCGACCCATTCCACCAGCGCATCCTGCACTGCGGCTGCAATGTCGTGTTCCAGTACTGGCAAGGCCTGTTCGAACGGCACCAGCACGCGACCCAAGCCGCAGGCGCGGTTGCGCCCATTGACTTTCCCCATGTACAGGGCGGCGTCGGCAATTTGCAGTGCCCGCTCCCAATTGCATGCGGTCTCGGGGATGTCTGAAAACGGCAGCAATAGGAAGCCAGCCGTCACCGTGACGGCCATCGGCTTGTCGCCCACGCGCATGGGTGTTTCCCCAACGGCCTTGAGCACCCGCTGCGCCAAGCTCCGCAAATGGGGTGTACTGGCTTTGGGGGAGTAGATCAGGAACTCTTCACCGCCCCAGCGCACGACCATGTCGCTGTCGCGCACACAGCCGCGCAGGCGCTTGGCGATCTCCACCAGGACGGCATCGCCACCTGCATGCCCCAGCGTGTCATTGATGGTCTTGAAGTGGTCGATGTCGAGGATCATCAAACCATCGGGGCTGTCACCTTCGCGCCGGCCGAGCGGGATTCCGGGGTTGCGCCGGCCCATCAGGTCCAGAAAGGCACGGCGGTTGTTCAGGCCTGTCAGCGGGTCGCGCACCGCGCTGATGGCGAGTTGCTGATTGGCCTGGCGCAGCCGTGTATTGGCCGCGCGGACGCGCCGGTACAGCAGGAAGATCCCCGCGCCGCCCATGATGGCCACTACCGCCCCTAGCAAGGTTACCAACTGCTGCTGGCGTTGGTTGCGCAACTCGGCGTCCTTCAGGTTGTTGTCGCGGGCCAGCACTTCAACTTGCTTCTGCCGCTGCACGGCATCAAATTGCTCCTGCAGGGTTGCCACCGCTTTCTCACGGTCGGTCCGGAACAGCTGCTCGCTGAGTTGCTGTTGTTCGCGCACCGTGGCCAGCGCTTCACGGTAGAGGCCTTTTTGCTCGTACATGCGGCCGAGTTCGCCCAACACATCTTCCTCTCCCGCGATGGCGCCAGCCGCATGGAACTGCTTGAGCGCCGCGCGCACCTCGGCCGCGCCCTCCGCGATGCGTCCCTGGCCGATCAGGGCAAAGCCAATATTGGCCATCGCGGTGGAGGCCAAGCCTTGTGCATCACGCTGGCGCGCCAGGGTCAGCACCTGGCGCGCCAGGGCTTCTGCCTTGGCATAGGCGCGCTGGCGCAAATAGCCATCGCTCATGTTATTGAGGATGAGGGACTCCATTCGGGTAAAGCCTGCGTCCCGACTGGCCTGGAGCGCACGCGCATTGGAGGTGATGGAGTCTTGGTAATGCGCCATGGCCGAGTGGATATTGCCCTGGCTCATGTACAGCAACGCCATCATCTTGCGGGAGTCCAGGTCTTTGGCCAACGCCAGCCCTTCGTCGATAGCCGCCAGCGCCCGGGGGTAGTTTTTCATGATCGCGTACAGCGTCCCCAGGACATTGAGCGCGCGCAGCCGCGACTGGCGGGCGTGCCGTTGTTGTTGTTCAGCGTATTGCAGGCATTTGAGTGCGCTGTCCAGCCCCGCCTCGAACCGGCCCAGATTCACCTGGGCATTGCTGAGTACCAGATAGAACTGCCACAGAACGGCCGGATCGGCGGAGCGCTCGGCCAGGGGGCGGGCCTCGTCCAGCTTGGTAATGGCGGTAGTGGACTGGGCGGCCACCAAGAGCGTCGCGGCTTCGAACGCTGCGGCCAGCGCCATGCCGGCATCATCCCGTTGCTCGCGGGCCAGCGCCCGCAACTGGGCGATGGCTGCCTTGACGGTATCGCCCTTGTCAGAATCCAACTCCATGGCAATACGGTTGGACAGGTACTCCCGCTGCACGGGGTAGGGGGTGCCGCCATCCAGGCTCTTTCCAAAGGCTTGCATCTGCTCCAGCGCTGCCAGATTGTCCCGCTCCGACAGCAGGTAGATGGCGTCGAGGCGCGCGAAAACTTCTTGTTGCGGCCACGCACCGCCATGCCAAGTGATGCCCAGCGCAAGCAGCCCCGCCCAGCGCCACAGCCGGTTCACGTCGGGGTCTCCGGTTCCGGCTGGACAGCAAATGCGCGCCTGGGTACCACTTCCATGTTTTGAACAAGCCCCCGTGGTGGTGTGTTGGTGGGCTTATTGTGACGGGTTACGCCAGTTTTTGGGCAATCAGCCTGGCCTGCGTAGGCTGCGGGAGGATGTTGGACCCGGTTGGTACCGCATTCAAATGCCGGGCCGGCGCATATGGGCGCTCTCCCTGGGACAGCTTGAACACCGCAACGGTGGCCACCAGTTCCTGGGCCTGGCCCTTGAGGCTAGACGCCGCGGCGGCCATTTCCTCCACCAAGGCTGCATTCTGCTGCGTGGCCTGATCCATCTGCGTGACAGCCTCTCCCACCTGCGCCACGCCCATACTCTGTTCCGAACTGGCCGCGCTGATTTCTCCCATGAGGTCGGTTACACGGCGGATGGAGTCGACCACCTCGGTCATGGTGGCGCCCGCCTGGTCCACCAGCACCGAGCCTTGTTCGACCCGCTCCACGCTGGCGTTGATGAGGGCCTTGATTTCCTTGGCGGCTTCGGCGCTGCGCCCAGCCAGACTCCGCACTTCGGAGGCCACCACGGCGAAGCCGCGACCTTGCTCGCCTGCACGGGCGGCTTCTACCGCCGCATTCAGGGCCAGGATGTTGGTCTGGAAGGCTATGCCATCGATCACACTGATGATGTCCGATATCTTCTTGGAGGAGTCGTTGATGCCTTTCATGGTGTCCACGACTTGGTTCACCACGTCGCCACCTCTGACCGCCACGGTGCTGGCGCTTTGGGCCAACTGGTTGGCCTGGCGGGCGTTGTCGGCGTTTTGCTTGACGGTGGAGCTGAGCTCTTCCATGGAAGCAGCGGTTTCTTCCAGGGCACTGGCTTGGCTCTCGGTACGGGCGCTGAGGTCGTGGTTGCCCTGCGCAATTTCTGCGGAAGCTGTGGAAACACTGTCCGAGCCCTGGCGCACCGCGGAGACTACACGCGTGAGCGAGGCCTGCATGCGCTCCATCGCGGCCATCACGCTGCGGGTGTCACCGTCGCGCACGTGGAGGCGGGACGCCAAGTCCCCATCGGCGACGCGGTTGGCCGCGTGGCTCAATTCAGCGGGCTCGGCCCCCAGCGCCCGCGTCAGGCTGCGCGTGATGAGAACACCTGCGACCACGGCTGCCATGAGCGCCACGAGGCATCCGGCGATCAGGTAGTTCCTTTGCGCGGCGTAGTCGGCGGCGGCCGCATCCACCAGCTTGGATGCGCGATCCGCGGCGAGGTTGGAGTATTCGACCGATACTTTCACCAAAGACGCCAACAGTGGACGACACTCGCTGTTCATCTTGGCAATGGCTTCCTCGGTCTTCTTGTTGAGCGCGAGATCAACAATGGCAAGCGCCACCGGTGCGTAGGCCTGCTCAATCCTGTCGATTTCCGCAATCATGCGGCGCGCCTCATCCGAGGTGCTTTCCTCCTCCGCCAATTTTTTCAACTTGCGCAGGTTTGCGCCCACATCCGCATGGGCCTTGGTCACCACGGCCTTTTCGACTGCCACATCTTCCGGCTTGGTCACCAGCACCAGATTGCGTGCGGCGATGGCGCGAAGGTCAATGGCTTCCCGTACGAGGTGGGCCATGTCGGCTCGCGCACTGATGCCGTCGACATACTTGCTGAAACGTTCGTCCGCATCGCCCAGCATCTTGATGGCCAGCCCCGCAATCAATAAGACCAGCAGCGCAAGTCCCCCAAACGCCCAAGCCAATTTGGCGCGCACCGTCATATCGTTCATCTCGCACTTTCCTTTCAGTAGATTTCGACACTGTCACTTTTGCTTGTTGTTGGCTGAACCAACGGGGTGGAAAGGCGTGGTGCGCATGCCTGCTGCGCAATGCCCACATTCATTCCAAGGGTGTGAAGACCCACCTTTGGAATTCGATGGGTGATATTCCGTACTTGCGCTTGAATGCGCGGCTGAAGCCAGACAGGTCATTGAAGCCACGGCTCAGCGCCAACTGCTTCATGTTCAGGTCGGTGCGCTTGCTGGCGATAGTCAGCCGGCAATCCTCCAGGCGGCGATCACGCAGGAAGCCTTGCACGGTCAAGTCCTGCCGCGCGAACAGGAGGTACAAGCTGCGCAGTGACATATGCAGAGCCGTCGCTATCTTGTTGGGTGTCAGTTCCGGGTCGTACAAGTGCTGGTCAATGAAACGCATGGCGGACGTGATGCGCTTTGCGTCGGGGTTGACCAACTGCTCGCCCCGCTTCTTCTGTATCGCTTTGACCATCAGGCTGCGCGCTGCCAGCAAAGCCAGTGTCAGATCGGCCTCGGATAGGGATTGCCATTCGTTCAACAGCCCTTGCATGAAGCCGCTGAGGATGGACCCAAAGGGATCTTGTGGCCTGAAGTGCATGCCGGTCACCGACGGAATATCCAGTATTTCCGATTTCAAGTACTGGTCACTAAACACCAGATTCAACAGATGGTAGGGCTCCTGAATATGAAAGTTCATGGGGACACTGCCGTGCCACAGGGATATGTCCCCTGCCTGCAAGGTGATGCGGCCATACGGACCCTCCACGGCACTGACACCAGACACGGAGAAACCCATGGATAGATAGGTGCCGTCTTGCTTGTGTGGATCAAACCGCCCGATGCAATGTCCAAGCCGGGTTTCCGTCACCTGCATCCCCGAGACCTTGACGCGGTTGTAGGCAAAAATGGCCTGCTCGCGGTGCGGCCTGTAGATGTACCACCCCCTGTGGGCTAAACCGAGTTCAACGGCAACATTCGACTCGTCCATGTCGTCTTTGAAACCAGCGGGAGCGGACAGCTTATTCATTCTTGATGGACTTCTTTTCAGCGCAGACCGCCAACTACCGCCAGCAGCAGTCTCCGTATTCCAACGGTTGACTTGGGGTGGAACAGTTGAACCGATTGAGCTTACGTTTCAGGGCCGCGCTGCGTCAAGGATGTGCATGAAATTCGATTTGTCAATGCGTGCAGGCTCCACCGGCTGTGGCCTGTTCTGACGCGGCGCGGTTGGCGTGCCCTGGTCCTTGGCAAAGTACCCGGGGCAGTCCTGCTCGGGTAACGCGGGGCTGTGAAAATAGCCTTGAAAAATGTCACAACCCAGGTCTGCCAGCATCATGCGCTGTTCCAGGGTCTCCACATACTCTGCGACCACTTCCACCTTCTGGGATCGCCCCAGGGCCACAATGGTGCGAATGATGTCGGCATTGGTGGCGTTGCTCAGGACGTCGCGCGTCAAGGATCCATCAATTTTGATGGAATGCACATGGAAACGCCGCAGGTACAGCAGTGAGGAGTAGCCCATGCCGAAGTCATCCATGGCAAGCCGGACACCCATGTCCGCAAATTTGCGCAAGGTTTGTTCCACGGTCTGGCTGTCTGGAATCACGGCGGATTCGGTGATCTCCAGTTCGATTTCCGAAGGGGCCAAGCCGTGGCGTTGCAGCAGTTCCTCCAACTGGGTGGTCAATGCATAGTCTTCCAGCTGCGAGGGCGAAAGATTCACCGCCATGATCAGGTCGCGGTGGCCCATGGCATTCCACCGCGCCTTGCACGCGCAGGCTTGCTCCAGAACCCAGAGCCCCAGCTTGTGGATGTGTGTGCTGTTCTCGGTCAAGGCCACCATCACGACCGGTGAAATGGGCCCGTAAGTGGCATGGTTCCACCGCACCAGGGCTTCCACGCCGACCATGCGCCCCGAGGTGTCGTGCTTGGGCTGGTAGGCCAGCCACAGCCCGCCGTCACGCGTCTTCAACGCATTGCACAGGTCTGCGAGCAGATGTCTGGCAACAAGGCCCGTCTGGTCGTGGCGCATGACAAACGTACCAAACTTCTGGCTTTCTTCCACGATGCGCTTCAGCGCATGGTTCACCGTCGTGGCTTCGCGCTCCTTGCGCGTGGCTTCGGCCCGTCGCACAAACGGAAGATAGAGGGCGACCCCCAGCACGATCTCCACAGCTTGCAATGCGGCGCCTAGCCAGGAGCCTGTGAGCAACCAGCCGGACAACAGCGGTGGTGTCGTCCACGGAATGTCCGCCACCACAAAGTGCACCAGGCCGGACTCGGCCGCCGCCACCGTCATCCCTGCGAAGAGGAGGGGTGTGCAGAGAAACGGCACCCAGTAAGCTCCGTTCAACACGATCGGCAGCCCATAGAGCACGGCTTCATTGATGTTGAAGATGGCGGGTAGCACGGACCACTTGGCAATCTGGCGTTGCGGTCCGTGCCGAACGTTCAGCAAGATGGCAATGACCAGGCTCACTGTGGCACCCGCTCCCCCCATTAGTGCAAAGTGGTCGAACAAGGGCCGCCATGCCAGCGCACTGGTATAGGGAGAACCCATGGGGGTAAAGAGCGCCGCACCATAGGTGTCAAGAATTTTGCCGCCATGGATGCCGAAGAACCATGCGGCCTGGTTCAGCAGCGTGGCCAAACCGCTCAGTATCCAGGTTGCATCCGCCTGCTGGGACTGGGCCCAGGCCACCACCGGGGACAGCACATAGGGCGAGACCCCTGGCAGGGTGGCTAGCAACTCCATGCACACGAAAAAAGTTAGGCCCACCACAATGACTGCCGGCGTAAGGCGTAGCGCGTGGTGGTAAATGGAATCGGCGTCGTAGGGGTTATCGCCCATCTGGAGCCAACGCCACCGAATGGCCAGCCGCAGCCCTTCGGCGGTCGTGATGCCCACCACAATGCCGTGCAGCATGGCCCCGTGCCCCAGGCCATCCACAAACAGCGGGCGCGCGGACGCCATCAGCATGAAATGGATCAATGCCAGAATGGCCACGATCACGGAGGGCACTTCGGTCATGTCGAACGACGGAGGGGTCAACCGTCGCGTGAGCAGGGTGGCGACAACGGACGCCAGCACCATGCCGAAAATTCCATGTGAGGCTTTGATCACCTTCTCCAGGTGCCCCGCCCAACCGTCACCCCAGAGCGAGCGCATCGCATCCTGGTAGACGCTCCAGGGGAAGTGTTGCAGCAGCAGCGCCACAAGCCCCAAGAAGGTCAAGGGCATGAGTGCGATGAATGCATCACGGATCACCGTCAACCATAGGTTGACCCGCACCAGCAGCCTGCGCCCCAGCGATTGTGTTTCCATAGGTCTATCGAGTCTTCCCGCTTGGATTAATGGAGTGGAACGCTGGATTCAGTCCGCCAAGACGGCTGGTGATGTCGATGGGACGCTTGCACGCGTTGAGCTTACGTTTTGCCCGACTTGAGAGTCAAGGCGCAGCGTGAAATTCGATTTGCCATTGCGTGCAGTGTTGGGTGGCACACCTGCTGTTGCCGCCTGACTGCGAGGCGGTGCCGAAAACGGAGCCCGGGGGCGCATGGTAGGCCCTCGTGCGCCACCGCTGACGCGGGCGGCTGGCTCCTGGATGACCGTTACGCCTTGACCGACGCGAGGGCCTGGTTCAGCGTGGCGCTGGGGCGCATGATGGCGTCCAGCTTGGCAACATCGGGCAGGTAGTAGCCGCCGATGTCGGCGGGCTTGCCTTGCACCTCGGCCAGTTCCGCAACGATGGCTTGCTCATTGTCTGCCAATTGCTTAGCCAGAGGCGCAAACTGTGCAGCCAGTGCCGCATCGTCGGTCTGCGTAGCCAGTTCCTGTGCCCAGTACAGGGCCAGGTAGAACTGGCTGCCGCGGTTGTCCAACTGGCCGGTCTTGGGTGAGGGGTTCTTGTTGGTGTCCAGCAGCTTGCCGGTGGCCGCGTCCAGCGTCTTGGCCAGCACCTTGGCCTTGGCATTGCCGGTTTTCAGGCCCAGGTCTTCCAGCGACACCGCCAGTGCCAAAAATTCGCCCAGCGAATCCCAGCGCAGGTGGTTTTCTTCCACCAGCTGCTGTACGTGTTTGGGGGCAGAGCCGCCGGCACCGGTTTCGTACATGCCGCCACCGGCCATCAGCGGCACGATGGATAGCATCTTGGCGCTGGTGCCCAGTTCCATGATGGGGAACAAATCGGTCAGGTAGTCACGCAGGATGTTGCCGGTCGCGCTGATGGTGTCCTCGCCGCGTATCACGCGCTCCAGCGTGTAGCGCATGGCGCGCACCTGGCTCATGATCTGGATGTCCAGGCCGGTGGTGTTGTGCTCATGCAGGTACATCTTGACCTTGGTGATCAGCTGCGCCTCGTGCGGGCGGTAGGCGTCCAGCCAGAAGACTACGGGCATGCCGGAGTTGCGTGCGCGGTTGACGGCCAGCTTGACCCAGTCGCGGATAGCACCGTCCTTGACCTGGCACATGCGCCAGATGTCGCCCTGCTCCACGTTCTGGCTCAGCAGCACTTCGCCGGTGGCCAGGTCGGTGATGTTGGCCACGCCGTCTTCGGAGATTTCAAACGTCTTGTCGTGTGAACCGTATTCTTCGGCCTGCTGCGCCATCAGGCCCACGTTGGGCACGGTGCCCATGGTCTTGGGGTCGAAGTTGCCATGCCATTTGCAGAAGTTGATCATCTCCTGGTAGATGCGGGCAAAGGTCGACTCGGGCATCACGGCCTTCACGTCCTTCAGGCGGCCATTGGCGTCCCACATCTTGCCGCCGTTGCGGATCATGGCGGGCATGGATGCGTCGACGATGATGTCGTTGGGCGAGTGGAAGTTGGTGATGCCCTTGGCCGAGTCCACCATGGCCAGCTCGGGTCGGTTTTCGTGGCAGGCGTGCAGGTCGCGCTTGATCTCGTCCTGCTTGCTTTGCGGCAGGGTGGCGATCTTGGTGTACAGGTCGGCCATGCCGTTGTTGACGTTGATGCCCAGTTCCTTGAACACGGCACCGTGTTTCTCGAACGCGTCCTTGTAGAAGATGCGCACGCAGTGGCCAAACACGATGGGGTGGGACACCTTCATCATCGTCGCCTTGACGTGCAGCGAGAACATCACGCCGGTCTTGCGTGCGTCTTCGATTTCGCGCTCATAAAACTCCAGCAGCGCCTTCTTGCTCATGAACATGCTGTCGATGACTTCGCGGTCCAGCAGCGAGACCTTGGGCTTCAAGACGATGGTCTGGCCGCTCTTCGTGATCAGCTCCATCTTCACATCACGGGGGCGGTCCAAGGTCATGGACTTCTCGCCGTGGTAGAAGTCGCCAGCGTGCATGTGCGACACGTGTGAACGCGACGCCTGGCTCCACTCGGCCATGCTGTGCGGGTTCTTGCGGGCGTATTCCTTGACGGCCTTGGGCGCGCGGCGGTCCGAGTTGCCTTCGCGCAGCACGGGGTTCACGGCCGAGCCGATGCAGCGGGCGTAGCGGGCGCGGATGGATTTTTCTTCTTCTGTCTTGGGGGCTTCGGGGTAGTCTGGTACCGCGTAGCCCTTGGACTGCAGTTCCTTGATGCAGGCCTGCAACTGGCCCACCGATGCGCTGATATTGGGCAGCTTGATGATGTTGGCATCCGCCTGCAGCGTCTTCTTGCCCAGCTCGGCCAGCGTGTTGGGCTGGCGTTGGGCTTCGGTCAGGCTTTCGGGGAACTCACCCAGCACGCGTGCGGCCACCGAGATGTCGGCCTCGGTCACGTTGATGCCGGCGGGTGCGGCAAAGGTGCGCACGATGGGCAGGAAGGACGCCGTGGCCAGGCGGGGGGCCTCGTCGGTCAAGGTGTAGATGATGGTGGGGGATTGGGTCGTCATCACTTGTCTCCAAAAATTGTTATGGCAACTGCCGCCAGCTTGCTGGGGTTACAAGCTGCAGTCATGGGATCGTGCGTGATTGTGCTTTCAGCGGTCTGACCCGGGGGCATTTTTTTGCAATCAAATTTCATAATTTGAAAATAAGAACCATTGGAGGAAAAATTTTTTGCATGCGGAGCCAAAACAGCCCTTTCAAAGCGGGGGCAGGAGCCTATCCAGGCTGCCGCTGGGTCACCTGGTCATCTCAAAAACACCCTATTTCTACCCATATTGGGGTTATTGGCGATACTTCAGAGGAAAACTGGCCGCTAGCCCTCGTGGAATATGCGTATGCCACTATCAAAGTAATAGCGTCTACTGTCGTGCACTTGGCCGGCCCATCCCGGATCAACCCAACGCCGCCGCCAGCCCACCCCAGTTCGCGCGGAAGATGCCGGCGTCCATGGGCTTCACGTTCGTGATGATGGGCTTGAAGCTCATGTGGGCCAGCACGTCGCGCTCCAGGTCCACGCCGGGGGCGATCTCGGTCAGCTCCAGGCCGTCGGCGGTCAGCTTGAAGACCGCACGCTCGGTGACAAACACCACCTCTTGTTGGCGCAGCGCGGCGTCGTGGCCGTTGAAGGTGATCTGCTCGACCTGGTCGATGAACTTGCGCGACTTGCCCTCGGTCTTGATGTGCAGCCGGCCATCGGCCACTTCCACATCCAGCCCGCCGGCGGTAAAGGCGCCGCAGAACACCAGCTTCTTGGTTGAGCGCGTGATGTTGATAAAACCGCCGCAGCCCACCGGCCGCCCGTTGAACTTGCTGACGTTGACGTTGCCGTGGCGGTCGGTCTGCGCCAGGCCCAGAAAGCTGGCGTCCAGCCCGCCGCCGTCGTAGAAGTCAAACTGCGCGCTTTGCTCGATGATGGACTCGGCGTTGTAGGCCAGGCCAAAGTCGCCCAGCTGCGCCGGAATGCCACCGCTGACGCCGCTTTCGATCGACAGGCTCAGCAAATCCGACACCCCCTCTTCCGCCGCCACCGACGGAATGCCGGCCGGGATGCCGATACCGAGGTTGGTGATGGCGCCAGGTGTGACCTCCATCGCGGCGCGCCGCGCAATCACCTTGCGTTCGTCCAGCGGCATGGGGGCCAGGCTGCCGGCCGGAACCTTCACGTCGCCGCACAGCGCGGGGTTGAACTGCGTGGCGATGGTTTGCATGTGGTTCTCGGGTTGTGCCACGAC
Source organism: Rhodoferax sp. GW821-FHT07G04 (assembly GCF_059418585.1). NCBI lineage: Bacteria > Pseudomonadati > Pseudomonadota > Betaproteobacteria > Burkholderiales > Comamonadaceae > Rhodoferax > Rhodoferax sp. GW821-FHT07G04. The sequence goes on along the minus strand of NZ_JBWKQD010000001.1, from coordinate 1,698,760 downwards.
CACATAGTCCACTAGCAAGCCCGGCACTTTGACGGCCTTGGGGTGCAGCGTGCCGGCCTTGACGATGCGCTCCACCTGGCAGATGACAATGCCGCCCCAGCGCTTGGCCGCCTGCGCGATGGACAGCTGCTCCAGCAGCACGCCCTCCTTGTCCAGCGTGATGTTGCCCTTCTCGTCCGCCAGCGTGCCGCGGATGATGGCCACGTCGATCTTGGGCGGTGGGTAGAACAGCCATTCTTCGCCCTTGAAGTCAACCAGTTCCACCAGGTCCTCGGTGGAGCGGCTATTCATCTTGCCGCCCTCCAGGCGCGGGTCGACAAAGGTGCCCAGGCCAACCTGGGTCAGCAAGCCCGGTGAGCGGTTGGCGATCTGGCGCGTCAGATGCGACAGGCTGCCCTGCGGGAAGTTGTAGGCCTCGACTTCGCCGTCGAACACCATCTTCATCATCTCCTTGCCGGTCTGGCCAAAGTGGCCGGCCACCACACGCTTGATCAGCCCGGGGTGCGCAAAGTGCTTCATGCCAGCTTCGCCCGAATTGCCCACCGCGCCGCAGGCCCAGGTGGTCACATTGCGCGGGTGGCCGCTGGCCAGGAATTGCCGCTCCACGCCTTGCAGGATTTCCTCGGGCAGGCTGGTCACGGCCAGGCCGCCGAGGAAGATGGTGGCGTCGTCGGGGATCAAGGCGCCGGCTTGGTCAGCTGTAATGACTTTCATGGGGTGTCTCCGTTAAGTGTTTTGGTTTTCGATCAGCAGCGCCATGCCCTGGCCACCGCCCACACAGGCGGACGCAATGCCGTAGCGCAGACCACGGCGGCGCAGTTCACGCGCCAGCGTCACGGTCAGGCGCACGCCGGTCGCTGCCAGGGGGTGGCCCAGTGCGATGGCGCCGCCATTCACGTTGAGCTTGTCGCGGTCCAGGCCCAGTTCACGTTCGACTGCAATGGTTTGTGCGCCCTGGGCCTCGTTGATTTCAAACAGGCCAATGTCGGCCAGCGCGAGCCCGCAACGCTGCAGCAGCGCGCGGATGGCTGGGGCAGGGCCTATGCCCATGGTCTCGGGTGGCACACCGACTGCCGCGGCGCCGACCAGCCGGGCCAGCGGTTGCAGGCCATTGCGCTGCACATAGGCATCGCTGGCCACCAGCGCGCCGACCGCACCGTCGACCAGGGCCGAGCTGTTGCCGGCGGTCTGCACACCACCCACGTACACGGTGCGCAGTTTGGCCAGTGCCTCCACCGGCGATGGCCGGGGGTGCGTGTCATGGTCCAACTGCGCGACCTTGCGCGGCAGCGCGATGCCACGCGTGGCATAACCTTCCAACGCAAAACTCTCGTTCGCCACCGGCACGATCTCGCCCGCATGAAAGCCCTCGGCCTGCGCCCTTAGCGCACGTTCGAATGATTGGGCCGCATACGCATCCACATCGTTGCGGCTGATGCCGTATTGCCGGGCCAGGTTCTCGGCGGTCTGGATCATCGTGACGGGGCCGGCGGTGTCGTTCAAGGCTTCGACCAGAAAGTCCTTGAACTCCACCGGCGCGCCCAGCTTGAAGCCGCTGCGGTGGGTGTAGGCGGCAATTGGGTTACGCGTCATGGATTCGGTGCCCACCACCAGCGCCAGCTCGGCATAGCCCAGCGCGATCTGGTCGGCCGCCTGGCGGAACAGCTCAAAGCCGGTGCCGCAAATGCGCTGCACCAGAATGGTCGGCGTCGCCACCGGCACGCCGGCGTACAGGCCGATATGGCGGGGCAGCACAAAGGCATCGAAGTCAGCCTGCGCCATGGAGCCGGTGATCACCGAGTCCACATCGGTGGCGGGCAGGCCGCTGCGGGCGATGACGGCGCGCGCCACCTTGATGCCCATGTCGGTGGGCGACACCGCACCCAGCGCGCCGCAGTAGTCGACCATGGGGGTGCGAACGCCATCGACCAGCCAGGCATTTTGAAAACGTGCAGAGAAGTGTTTTGTCATGGTTCAACCCTAGGTTTAAGTGCTCAAGGCATCCGATACGCGCAGCACCGTGGCATACCCACTGTCACCCGCTGCGCAGCCGGTGAACAGGCCGACCCCGCCGCCGCGCAACACCAGCTCTTCGATCAGCTCGATGATGGCGCGCATGCCGGTGGGCGCTTGTGGGTGGCCCCAGATGATGGAGCTGCCATAGTTGTTCATGCGCTCCCATGCAAAGCCGGTGTCGCGCGCCAGCGCGATGTCGTTCACGGCAAAGGGGTTGTGCGTCTTGATGGCATCCACTTGGTGGATACCCAAGCCTGCTTGTTCGAGTGCGCGCAGCGCGGCAGGGGCAGGTGCCATCGGCATATAACCGGGCTCCACGCGGGCCATGCCAAAGCTGAGAATTTCAATTTCTATGCCCTGGTTTTTGGACACCGCACGCGCCAGATCACGCGTGGTCACAATGGCGCCCGCGTTGCCGTCGGCCGGGTGCGTTTGTCCGCCAAAGGTCACGGTTCCGTCAAGCTTGACCGGTTTGAGCTTGGCCAGGCCCTCGGCGGTGGTCGGGAAGATGCCTTCGTCGCTGCTCAGCACGCCGGTCTGCTTGCGGAATTTGGAATCCGACAGCGGTGCGTCCACCATATAACGCTTCTGGAACGCGCGGTCGTTTTCCAGTGCCTGCTGGTACTGCTGGTAGCGGTGCAGCTTGACATCGTGCTGCTCGGCAGTGCTGATGCCATAACGACGGGCCACGTTTTCGCCAGTGTCCAGCATGGGGTTTTTGGCGTAGGGGTCGTGCCCCATGTTGTCGGGCACCCAGTGTTCGGTGATGCCGTAACCACCGGTACCGGTGGCGTCGGGGTAGTACAGCACCGGGCCGTTGGACTGGCGGTCGGCCATCACCAGCAGGGCGCAGCGGGCCGTGCCACACACCACCTCTTGTGCCGCCATTTGCAGCGCGCGCACGCTGGTCGCGCAGGCCTGCTGGATGGTGGGGCCGGTCACGCGGTCAATGCCCATCATGCCGGTCACATAGGGTAGGCCATAGAAGCTGCCCTTCTGCGGATTGGTCATGCCCAGTATGGCCAGATCCACCTGGTCCAGATCAAAACCACGCGCGGCCATGGCCTGCTTGCCGACCTGCGCCGCCAGCGGCAGCGCGTTCAGGTTGGCCAGCGAACCCTGCCATTTGGCAAAGGGCGTGGACCAGTACATGCCGTAGGGAATAAACGCTTGCATTACCTTGTCTCCTTACTTGAAAGCCATCACATTCGTGTGCCTGTTCCGTTTCACAGGCGGGGCCTAGTACAAACCCTAGGCCACAGCATTTCGACCATTTCTTGTCTTGTAAATGCTGCTAATTGGTTATAGACTATAACTAAATTGATGCACTGAAGCAAGGAAATCCGAATGTCTGCAACCTCCCATTCCGCTGACCTGTCGGTCGAGATCACCGGCGCCGTTGCCGTGGTGCGGCTCACCCGCACGGCCAAACGCAATGCCATCAACGACGCGCTGGTGCTGGAGCTGCGCCGTGTTTTCGAAAGCTTTGGTACCGAGGTGCGTGCGGCCGTCATCGACGGTGATGGTGAGCACTTCTGCGCCGGCCTGGACTTGAGCGAACTGAGCGAGCGCGATGCGCTGCAAGGCCTGCACCATTCGCGCATGTGGCACAAGGCGCTGGACGCCGTGCAGTTTGGCCCGGTGCCGGTCATCGCTGCGCTGCATGGCGCCGTGGTGGGTGGCGGTCTGGAGCTGGCCAGCGCCTGCCACATCCGCGTGGCCGACACCACGGCCTTTTATGCGTTGCCCGAAGGCTCGCGCGGCATCTTTGTCGGCGGCGGTGGCTCGGTGCGGGTGCCGCGTTTGATCGGCGTGGCCCGCATGACCGACATGATGCTGACCGGCCGCGTCTACAACGCAGAGGACGGTGAACGCGCCGGCTTTGCACAGTACCTGGTGGCCAAGGGCCAGGCCTTCACCAAGGCCCTGGAGTTGGCCGAGCGCGTGGCCACAAACGCACCGGCCACCAACTACGCGTTGACCCATGTGTTGCCCCGCATTGCCGATCAGACGGCCGACCACGGGCTGATGACCGAGTCGTTGATGGCGGCCATTGCGCAGTCGGCACCCGAAGCCAAGCTACGTGTGCGGGCCTTCCTCGAAGGCCGCGCGGCCAAGGTTCAAAAAGACTGAGCCGCCGCCAGAACCATTGGAGACCCGCATGACCACCACCGTCAGCAGTGAACCCCGATACCGGCCGATGCGCTTTGGCGTAACCCGCGTGGTGCTGCGTGAAGGCAGCCAGCAGGGCGTGCGCTACCTGCGCGCCGAAGCCTCTTTGCAGCCCTATGCCAACACCATGGGCGAGCGCCTGCTGCATTGGGCCCAGGCCACACCAGACCGCACCTTGTTTGCGCACCGCACCCGCCACAACGATGGCAGCACCGGCGACTGGCAACGCCTGAGTTTTGCGCAAGCGCTCGATGGTGCGCGCCGCATCGGCCAGGCCCTGCTGGACCGCCAGCTCGGCGTCGAGCGCCCGGTGGTGATCCTGAGCGACAACGACTTGCAACACGCGCTGCTGGCCCTGGCCTGCATTTATGTGGGCATACCCTATTGCTCCACGTCGCCGGCCTATTCCACGGTCAGCACCGACCACGGCAAGCTCAAGCATGTGATGGCCACGCTGACACCGGGCCTGGTGTTTGCCAGCGACGGCCGGCGCTATGGTGCGGCGATCACGGCCGCGGTTCCGCAGGATTGTGAGGTTACTCTCAATTCAATAGCGGAATACGCCTATTCGACGAGGGCTAGAAGCACATTTGACCAACTGCTTGCCACCCAACCAACGCCCGCAGTGGATGAGGCCTTTTCTCGCACAGGCCCGGACAGCATCGCCAAATTTCTGTTCACCTCGGGCTCCACCAAGCTACCTAAGGCTGTCGTCAACACACACCGCATGTGGTGTGCCAACCAGCAGCAAATGCGCCAGTCGCTGACGCCGCTGGTGGAAGAGCCGCTGGTGCTGGTGGACTGGCTGCCGTGGAACCACACCTTTGGCGGCAACCACAACTTCGGCATGGTGCTCTACAACGGCGGCACGCTGTACATCGATGACGGCAAGCCCACGCCGGCACTGATGCACGAGACGCTGCGCAACCTGCGTGAGATTGCGCCCACGGTCTACTTCAATGTGCCCACCGGCTTTGAAGCCATTGCCGACGCGATGAAGACCGACGATGTGCTGCGCAAAACGCTGTTGAGCCGCGTCCGCATGTTCTTCTACGCCGCAGCGGCCTTGTCGCAACCCATCTGGGATGCACTGCATGAAGCCCAGGAGCGCGAGGTGGGCGAGCGCATCACCATGTGCACTGGCTTGGGCATGACCGAGTCCGGTCCCTTTGCGTTGTCGGTCAACCGCGCCAAGGTCAAGGCCGGTGACCTGGGTGTGCCAACGCCGGGTCTGGAGGTCAAGTTGGTAGTCGTGGATGGCAAAACCGAGGTGCGTTACAAAGGCCCGAACATTACGCCCGGCTACTGGCGCAACCCCGAGGCCACGCAACAAGCCTTTGACGAAGAGGGCTTCTTTTGCAGTGGTGACGCCGTGACCTGGATCGACGCTGACGATGTGCACCAGGGCCTGCGTTTTGACGGCCGCATTGCCGAAGACTTCAAGCTCAGCACCGGCACCTTTGTCAGTGTTGGCCCCATGCGCAGCAAGATCATCGCTGCCGGCGCGCCGTATGTGCAAGACGCGGTGATCACTGGCCTGAACTGCAAGGAAGTGGGGGCCATGGTGTTCCCGACCAACGAGGTGCGCAAGCTCTCGGGTCTGGGCGCATCGGCACCTATGGATGCCGTGCTGACCAGCGCGCCGGTGCAAGCGCACTTTCAACGCGTGGTGGACGACCTGGCCAAGACCGCCACCGGTAGTGCCAGTCGCATCGCGCGTCTGATTCTGTTAGCCGAGCCGCCATCGATCGACCGCGGCGAAATCACCGATAAAGGTTCCATCAACCAACGGGCCGTACTGCAGCACCGCGCCGACCTGGTCGAAGCCCTGCACGCAGGAACGCTGGACTTTACGTTGCTTCCGGCCAAGGACACACAACCATGAACTCGCCCCAACTCGACACGATCCGCGGTTACCTGAAGGCGCTCAACGCCAGCGATACCGCCGCGCTGATTGCCACGTTTGAGCCGGAGGGCATGGTGGCATCACCCTTTCTTGGCAACATGGTGGCGCGCGATTTCTTCCCCAAGCTGGCACAGGCATCGTCGCTCAGCGTGATCACCCCGATCGACCTGTTCGCCAGCGTGGAACCGGCGACCCAAGGCACCCGTGTAGCGGCCTACTTTCGTTATGACTGGACCCTCAAAGACGGCAAGGTGGTGACGTTCACCTGCGTCGACGTATTTGACTTCGCGCCTGGCAGCGACCGCATCGCCAAGATGACCATCATCTACGACACCCATCCGTTGCGCGAAGAAGTGGGCGACAAGTACGCCTGAGCTTTCCACCCCCAAACCCCAAAGAGAATTGACATGAACATTCAAGGACAATCCGCCCTCGTCACCGGTGCCGCCTCCGGCTTGGGCGAAGCCACCGCACGTGAGCTGGCCCGCCTGGGGGCCAAGGTTGCGGTGCTCGACGTCAACATGGCGCTGGCAGAAAAGGTTGCGGCGGATATTGGCGCGCAATTTGGAAACGGCTGCGCCGTGGCCTGCCAGTGCGACATCACCAACACCGACAGCGTAGGCGCGGCACTGGCCAAGGCAACCGCCGCACATGGCCCGGCACGCGTGCTGATGAACGTGGCCGGCATCGGCAGCGCCAAGCGCATTGTGCAGAAGGACGGCTCGGCCGCGCCGCTGGAAGATTTTGTGCGGGTGGTGAATGTGAACCTGATCGGCGCCTACAACGTCAGCCGTCTGTTTGCTGCAGCCTGTGCGCAGTTGGAGCGGCTGGAGGACGGTGAGCGCGGCGTGATGATGTTCACCGCATCGGTGGCGGCCTTTGACGGCCAGGTGGGGCAGCAGGCCTATAGCGCGTCCAAGGGCGGTTTGGTCGGTATGACGCTGCCCATGGCACGTGATCTGGCGCAACACGGCATCCGCGTCTGCACTGTGGCCCCGGGCCTGTTTGCCACGCCGCTGATGCAGCAACTGCCCGAGGCGGTGCAAGCCTCGCTGGCGGCCAGTATCCCGTTCCCGCAGCGCCTGGGGCAGCCGCAAGAGTTTGCCCAACTGGCCGCACACATCGTCAGCAATGGCCACCTGAACGGCGAAGTGATTCGCCTAGATGGCGCCTTGCGCATGGCACCGCGCTGAATCCAGGTCACACTCCGTTTTGCTTTTGTACCGTTCTAACTACACCAAGGAGACATCGTATGAAGTTCGTCAAATCCCTGATCGCCGCAGCCGCCACACTGGCCGTTGCAGGCAGCGCGCTGGCTGACATCACCATCGGCGTGAGCCTGTCCCTGACCGGCCCGGCCTCGGGCCTGGGCATTCCGGTGAACAACCAGATCAAGCTCTGGCCCGCCAGCATCGCCGGCGAAAAACTGAAGATCATCGTGCTGGACGATGCGACCGACCCCACCAACGGCGTCAAGAACGCCAAGCGCTTTGTCACCGATGACAAGGCCGACGTGATCCTGGGCTCGGTGGCCACGCCGGTGGCCATTCCCATGGCAGCCGTTGCCACCGAGGCCGAGACCGTGCAACTGGCCCTGTCGCCCATTCCGCTGCCACCGGGCAAGGATGGCTGGACCTTCCGCATGGCCCAGTCGACGCCCGTCATGGCGCATGCCATCGTTGGCCTGATGAAGAAGCAGGGCGTCAAGACCGTGGGCTTCCTGGGCTACACCGATGCCTATGGCGAGAGCTGGCTCAAGGACTTCACGGCCGAGGCCGAGAAGAGCGGCATCAAGCTCATTGCCACCGAGCGCTTTGCACGGTCTGACACCAGTGTCACCGCGCAGGCCCTGAAACTGGTGGCCGCCAACCCTGATGCCATGCTGGTCGTGGCATCCGGCAGCGGTGCGGCCATGCCGCACATGGCCGTGGTGGAGCGCGGCTTCAAGGGCAAGATCTACCAGACCCATGCAGCCGCCTCGCGCGACCTGATGCGCGTGGGCGGCAAGGACGTGGAGGGCGCCTTTGTGGTGTCCGGCCCGGCCGTGATCGCCGAGCAGTTGCCCGACAGCCACCCGTCCAAGAAGGTTGCGGTGCAGTATGTGCAGCAGTACGAAAAAACCTATGGCGCCGGCTCACGCAACCAGTTTGCCGCACACGGATTCGACGCGCTGGTGGTGCTGGAAAAGGCCGTGCCGTTGGCGCTGAAAGCTGGCAAGCCCGGCACCAAGGAGTTTCGCGCTGCGCTGCGCAACGCGCTGGAGACCATGGGCCGCACCGAGGTCTCGCAGGGCGTGCTGAACTGGACCAAGGACGACCACTGGGGCTTCACGCTGGAAACCGGCGTGATGGTCAAGGTGGTCAATGGTGACTGGAAAGTCGAATAGGTTTCCCATGGACTTTTCCATCGTCAGCATCTTGATGCTGGACGGCGTCACCAACGGCGCTGTCTACGCGCTGCTGGGCCTGGCCACCGTGCTGGTGTTCAGCGTGACGCGCGTCATCTTCATTCCGCAGGGCGAGTTCGTGGCCTATGGTGCGCTGACGCTGGCCATCTTCCGTACCGGCCAGGTGCCGGGCACGGTGTGGCTGCTGCTGATCATGGCGGGGCTGGCGGCTGCCATGGATGTGCGCCAGAGCTGGCTGCACACCGGCAGTGCAGGGCGCGCCGCCAAGGCTGGGTTGCGCACGCTGGCCCTGCCACTGGTGGTGTCGGGCCTATCCATCTGGGCCGCGCCGCACAACCTGCCCTTGCCGGTGCAGGCGGCGCTGACGGTGGCGATCGTCACCGCGTTTGGGCCGCTGGTGTACCGGCTGGCCTACCAGTCGCTGGCCGATGCCAGTTCGTTGGTGTTGTTGATTGTGTCAGTGGGCGTTCACTTTGCGATGACGGGACTGGGCCTTTTGTTCTTTGGTGCCGAGGGCTTTCGCAACCCCTCGTTCTGGGATGCACGCTTCAGTGTGGGACCGTTGTCCCTCAGCGGCCAGGCCACCATCATCTTCGGTGTGTCGGTGGCGCTGATCGTCTTGCTGTGGCAGTTCTTCAGCCGCACGCTGTATGGCAAGGCCTTGCAGGCCACGGCGGTCAATCGCCTTGGGGCAAGGCTGATGGGCATATCAACCCACGGCGCGGGGCAAACCACATTTGCGATGGCCGCGTTGATCGGTGCGCTGTCGGGTCTGCTGATTGGCCCCACCACCACGGTGTTTTACGACTCGGGCTTTTTGATCGGTCTCAAGGGTTTTGTCGCGGCGGTGATGGGTGGGCTGCACAGCTACCCGTTGGCCGCGTTGGGGGCCTTGTTTGTGGGGCTGGTGGAAGCGTTTGGTTCGTTCTGGGCCAGCGCCTTCAAGGAGGTGATTGTGTTCACGCTGGTGCTGCCGATTTTGTTGTGGCGCTCGGTGGCCGGTGGCCACGCGGAGGAGCATTGATATGACCGTGTTATCTGCCACTCTCCAGCGCTGGGTGTACTCGGCACGCGCCCAGCGCGTCACGCTGGTGGCCGCCATGTTGCTGTATGCGGTGTCGCCGGTGCCCGAGTTCTGGATCACCCAGCTCAACTACATCGCCATGTACAGCCTGGTCATCTTGGGCCTGGTGCTGCTGACCGGCATTGGCGGGCTGACATCTTTTGGCCAGGCCGCGTTTGTGGGCATTGGCGCCTACACCAGCGCCTACCTGAGCGTGAACATGGGCTGGTCGCCGTGGCTCACGGTGTTTGCCGGCTTGTTCATCACCGCCGTCAGCGCCTTGCTTGTGGGCTGGATCACGCTGCGCATGTCGGGCCATTACCTGCCGCTGGCCACCATCGCCTGGGGCTTGTCGCTGTACTACCTGATGGGCAATGTGGACGGCCTGGGCAAGTACGACGGCATTCTGGGCGTGCCTTCCATCATGCTGTTTGGCTGGGACATCAGCCAGGGGCGCAGCTTCTTTGTGCTGGCCTGGGGCATGGTGCTGTGTGCTGCGTTTGCGCTGCAAAACTTATTGGACTCGCGCACCGGCCGTGCCATACGCGCCATGCGCGCCAGCACGCTGATGGCCGAGGCCATGGGCGTGGACACACTGCGGCACAAGATCGGCATCTTCTTGCTGGCGGCGCTGTTCGCCAGCATCTCGGGTTGGTTGTTCGCGCACTTTCAGCACACGGTGAATCCCTCGCCGTTCAGCCTGAAGTTTGGCATTGAATACTTGTTCATGGCCGTGCTGGGCGGCGCGGGCTATGTGTGGGGTGCCATCGGCGGCGCGCTGATGACCAAGCTGCTGGAAGACGAGTTGCAGGTCTTGCTGCCCAAGCTGCTGGGCACCAGTGGCAGTTATGAAGTGATTGTGTTTGGGATAGTGCTGGTGCTGGTGCTGAAGTATTTACCGGATGGCGTGTGGTCGTTGGTGGCGCGTTATCTGCCCAAGGCACAGCGAGTGGTGGATTGGCACAATGCCAAGCCGCTGGCTGAACGTGTCAAGCCCGCCGTGGGCGACACCGTGCTGGACGTTCAGAAAATCCGCAAACAGTTTGGCGGGCTCACCGCGGTGAACGACATCACGTTCTCCATCAAGGCCGGGCAGATCGTCGGCCTGATTGGACCCAACGGCGCCGGCAAGTCCACCACCTTCAACCTGATCACCGGCGTGCTGGGCCTGACGTCGGGCGAGGTCAGCTTCTGTGGCCAGCCCATAGGCGGTCTGCCATCACGCGAGATTGCGCGCCGCGGGGTGAGCCGCACCTTCCAGCACGTCAAGATGATCCCTGAGTTGACGGTGCTGGAAAACGTGGCCCTGGGTGCGCAACTGCGCGGCAACAAGGACGCACTGTCATCCATGCTGCGGCTGGACCGCGACGAGGAACAAAGCCTGCTGCGTGAGGCCGCCCGCCAGTTGGAGCGCATAGGCATGGGCCACACCATGCACGAGTTGGCCGGCAACCTGGCCATGGGGCCGCAACGCCTGCTGGAGATTGCGCGCGCGCTGTGCAGCGATCCGGCATTGTTGTTGCTGGATGAACCAGCCGCTGGCCTGCGCCACAAAGAGAAACAAGCGCTGATCGCCGTGCTGCGCCAGCTGCGCAGTGAGGGCATGAGCATCCTGCTGGTGGAGCACGACATGGACCTGGTAATGGACGTGACCGACCACATCGTGGTCATGGAGTTCGGCACCAAGCTGATGGACGGCACGCCGCAGGAAGTGCAGCAAAGCCCCAAGGTACGCGCCGCCTACCTGGGTGTGGAACACTGAAAGATGCCAAGCATGAGCCAACCACCGTTGTTAGTTGTCAAAGGCCTGCGTGCCGGCTACGGCCGTGCCGAGGTGCTGCACGGTATCGACCTGCAAGCGCCACAGGGCAGTGTCATCACCGTCATCGGCCCCAACGGCGCGGGCAAGTCCACGCTGCTCAATGCGCTGATGGGGGTGTTGCCCGCGCAGGGCGCTATTGAATTCAATGGCCAAGCGATCAGCGCGCTGTCGCTGGAAGAGCGCGTGATGCTGGGCATTGCGCTGGTGCCTGAAAAGCGCGAACTGTTTGGCACCATGCCGGTGGAAGACAACCTGGTCTTGGGCGCCTTTCGCCAGGTACGCCTGGGCAACAAGGCCTGGCGTGAGCAGATGGATGTGGTCTACGAACTGTTCCCCCGCCTCAAGGAGCGGCGCACGCAGCTGGCGGGCACGCTGTCAGGTGGCGAGCGGCAAATGCTGGCCGTGGGCCGCGCGCTGATGTCGCGCCCCACGCTGCTGATGCTGGACGAACCCAGCCTGGGCCTGGCGCCGCTGGTGGTGAAGGAAATCTTTCGCACGATTGACGCCTTGCGCAGCACCGGTGTGACCACTCTGCTGGTGGAGCAAAATGCCCGCGCTGCACTGGAAGCTGCGGATTACGGCTATGTGCTGGAGATGGGCGACATGGCCTTGCACGGCCCGGCCAAAGACCTGGCGACCGATGCGCGGGTCATAGACACCTACCTGGGCGCTGCGCGCAAGCCGGTTGCGGTGTGAGGGCAAAATAGGCGCATGGATGAAAAAAATCAGACGCCCTACGTGGAAACCGTAGACACCAGCTTTCTGGAAACCCTGGTGGGCTACAACGCCCGGCGTGCCGCGCTGGTCGTCATCGACCAGTTCATGCAGCGCATGGCCCCGTTCGATCTGCGAACGGTGGACTTCTCGGTGCTGTCCCTGATCCGCCACAACGCCGGCATTACGTCGCGCCAGCTGTGCAGCCACCTGAATATCCTGGCGCCCAACCTGGTAGCCATGATCAACAGCCTGGAAAAGAAAAAAGTCATTGTGCGCAAGCCCCATCCACTGGACGGCCGGGCCATGGGCTTGCACCTGACCGCCAAAGGGCAGAAGCTGGTGGCGGAGGCCGAGAAGGCCGTCAGCCAGCTGGAAATCGATGCCACCAACGGGCTGACCGCAACCGAGCGCAAAAACCTGTTGGTGCTGCTGAAGAAAATCTACAAACAGTAAACTTGCCGCTAGCCCTCTTGGATTGGACGTGAGTAGCTATAAAGTTTGTAGCTATCGTCAAGAGGCGAATGCTTCAGTATCCACCTCGCCATTACCTTGGGCGTTGTAGCGCGAGCCCACCACCGTGTTTTGGTTGATCAGACCATCTAGCTTGGCCATCGTGGCCGCGCTCAATGACACGCTGGCCGCCTCCAGGTCTTCGGCCAGGTGCGACACGCTGGTGGTGCCGGGTATGGGGATGATGTGCTCGCCCCGGTGCAGCAGCCAGGCAATGGCCAACTGGGCTAGCGTGCAGCCTACTTCTTTGGCAACCTGTTTAATACCGCTGAGCAAGCGCAGATTGGCCGCATAGTTGTCGGGCGCAAAACGCGGCATGCTGCGGCGTATGTCGCCAGCGTAGAGCGCAGACACATCCAGCAGCTTGTCACACAGCAGCCCTCGGCCTACGGGGCTGAATGCCACAAAGGCAACGCCCAGTTCTTTGCATGCATCCAGCACCGCGATCTCGGGGTTGCGCGTGGCCAGCGAATACTCGGTCTGCACCGCTGCAATCGGGTGCTCGGCATGCGCGCGGCGCAGCGTGACGGCGGACACCTCCGACAGGCCAATGCTGCGAATATGGCCCTTGCGCACCAGGTCACCCAAAGCGCCCACGCTGTCTTCGATCGGCACGCGCTTGTCCCAGCGGTGCAGGTAGTAGAGGTCGATCACATCGGTCTGCAAGCGGCGCAAGCTGTCTTCGCAGGTTTTGCGCAGTGTTTGCGGATGACCGTCGATGACGCGCACCAGCTTGCCATCGCCGTTGACATCCACGCCCTGCATGCCGCATTTGCTGGCCAGCGTGAATTTGTGGCGGTGGGTTTTAAGCACCTTGCCCACCAGCGTCTCGTTGGCGCCAAAGCCATAGAGCGCGGCCGTGTCAAACAGCGTGACCCCTGCATCCAGCGCCGACAACAGCACGCGCTCGGCCTGCTCGGCAGACACCGGTGCGTCGTACCCGTGGCTGAGGTTCATGCAGCCGAAGCCGATGGCGGAGACTTGGAAGGGGCCTAGGGTGCGGGTTTGCATGTGGCGTGTGGACGGGGTGGAGAACTGCCTAGTTTAGGGGATGGGGTATTTGCGGGTATGGATCAAGGCCAATGAGACGCTAGCCCTCGTCAAATATGCTTCAGGAGCTATCAATTTGGTAGTAAATGCGAATGAAGCAGTGATGCCCAGCGGGAACGACGTTGCTTAAAAGCGGCCAGTCGATTGAGACCAAAGTCGATAAAGCCTTGACGGACCTAGTTGGTGCGACGTACTACGGCATCTCACACCCCAGCCAACATCTTTTCACTCTCCACCCACAGGCGCTCTGCCGCCGCCTCATCGCAGACGTGCGCTTCGACACCGCGAAAGCGGGCGAAGGGGCTTCCCATGTCGGTTGGGGCGGCAATATCGCAGTCTTCGCAGTAGACGCCGGGCTTGCCGGACAGGGCGGGTGTGGTGGCGGCCCACAATGTGGTGGAGCAGCCCTGTTCGGTGGTCTTGAACCCGGCCTTGGCCAGTTCGGATGGTGAGCCATCTTCGTTGATCCAACCGAGCCGAACCTGTTCGGCAATGCCCAGATGGCGCTGCAGCGGGGTGAATATCCCGCCGGGGTGGACGGCAAAGGCGTGACCGCCCGAGGGCTTCAAGCGGCGGCTGAGGGCATTGGCGAATAGCGCGTTGGCGGTTTTGGACTGACCGTAGGCTTGCCATTTGTCATAGGGGCTGGTCTGGAACTGGATGTCGTCCCAGCGGATGCCGCTGATCTTGTGGCCGGTCGACGACAGTGCAACCACCCGCGCGTTGCCGGTGCGGGTGAGCAAGTCCATCAGCCCCAGCGCCAAGGCCATGTGGCCCAGATGGTTGGTGCCAAACTGGGCCTCCCAACCGGGGCCGACGCGCGTTTCCGGGCAGGCCATGATGCCGGCGTTGTTGATTAGAAAATCCAGTGTGGGCAGGGACGCCGCGGCGCCTTCGACAAAGCGGCGTACCGAGGCAAGGTCTCCCAAATCCATATCTGCCATTTCCACCGAACCCGCGATGCCCGCCAGTGCCGGGCCGGCCTTGGCGCGGTCACGAACCGGAACGACCACGCGCACCCCCTTGTTGGCGAGCGCACGCACAGTTTCCAGTCCTATGCCGCTGTAGCCGCCGGTCACGATGGCGACCTTGCCGCTGAGCTTGCAATCCGCGATGACGTCGGCACCGGTGGACTTGGCGCCGAAGCCGGATTTCACAGGAACCTGGTCAGACAAGGCCATGGCAATCTCCATTCGCAATTGGGGTTTGCAGTATAGGCTTGCGATGGAGCGTGCGCATGTAGGCGCACGCTGTGCGGACTACACCCGATCAGTGTTCGCAGCCGATAGCCGCTCGATGTGGCCCATCGCGCGAGCCACGTACGCGTCTTTCTCCCCGACCGGGGCAAAGTAGTGCATGGCACGTGCCGCCACGTCGGTGTCCGCCAGCCTTGCGATCACCCATGCGGCCAGGTAGGGCGCGGACAGGCACCCACCGGCCGTGGCCACATTGCCCTTGGCAACAATGGGTTGGTTCAGCACCGTGATGCCGGCCTCTTCGACCCAGGGCTTGGTGGTGAGGTCGGTGCAGGCAGGCACGCCGTTGAGCAAGCCCAGCTTGGCCAGTACCAGCGCGCCCGAGCACTGGGCACCCAGGAGTTGGCGGCCAGGGTCAAAGTCCAGCTGTGCCATCAGCGCCGCGTCCTGGACGACATTGCGGGTCTGCGAACCGCTGCCTACCAATACCGCGTCCGCACTCCGGGCATAGGCCAGTGCGGCATGGGTCTCTATCGTGACACCATTCATGGATCGCAGTTGTTGCGACGGGCCGACCAAAGACACCTCCCAATCCGCTCGCTCCTTTTTCACCCAGCTCAGGATACCCAGCGCGATGAGTGAGTCGAGTTCGTTGAAGCCTTCAAAGGCCAATAGGGCAATACGCATGGTGCTTTTCCTAGGCGGGATGTTCCCGCGGGGGTGAATGGAGATTTCATCTTATCGAGGATATTTAATACAATCAAAAAATTGTCATAGATACATTCCAAGGCGGAGCCCATGGGGAAAGTTCGGTACAAGCAGGTCGTCGATGCACTGGCAGCGGACATTCGTTCCGGGCGTCTGCGACCTGCCTCCCGCTTGCCCACGCACCGAGAGTTGGCGCAGGCACACGGTCTGGCGCTGGCCACGGCCAGCCGGGTCTATGCGGAGTTGGAAACCATAGGCCTTGTCGTGGGCGAAACGGGGCGAGGCACGTTTGTGCGCGACCAGACATACCCGCGCGGCCTGGGTGACGATTTGGCAAGGCCTGCGGCCAGCGCGATCGACCTGTCGTTCAACTACCCTAGCGTTGCGGGTCAGACCGAATTGCTGCGCGAGGCCCTGCGCAAGCTGGCCGCATCGGGTGATCTGGAATCCATGTTGCACTACCACCCCTACGGCGGTCGCCCCCATGAGCGCGCTATCGTGGCGCGGCACTTGCGGGCGCGTCAACTCGATGTGGGTGGGGATCAGGTGCTGATCGTCAACGGTGCGCAGCATGGCATGGCGGTGGTTGCAATGGGCTTGCTGAACCCAGGTGACGTGGTGGCGGTGGACGCGTTGACCTACCCCGGTTTTCGGGTGTTGGCCGAGCATTTGCGACTGGACTTGGCGCCCGTCCCCATCGGCGCGGCGGGTACGGATCTGGATGCCTTGCAACGTCTGTGCGATGCGCGGCCTGTGCGGGCCGTATACACCATGCCCACATTGCACAATCCCTTGGGCTGTGTGATGGATACACGCGCACGCACACGGCTGGCAGCGATTGCGCGCGCGCATGACCTGCTGGTGATAGAAGACGCACCCTATGCCTACCTGGCGCCCGAGGCGCCAGCGCCCATTGCGGTCTTGGCACCGGAGCGCACGGTTTACTTGTCCAGCATATCCAAGAGCGTTGCCACCGGTCTACGGTTTGGTTTCGTCGCCGGTCCTCAGACGTTGATGGAGCCCATTGAGCGGGCAATCCGCGCTACGTCGTGGAATACCGCCGGGGTGATCACCGCTATCGCCTGCGCCTGGATAGAGGACGGTACCGTCGCACGGCTGGAGGCGCAAAAGAGGGCAGACGCCACACGGCGGCAGACCATTGCCAAGAAGGCGCTCGCAGGTTTGGCCATGGTGCGCCATCCCCACTCCTACTTTGTCTGGTTGCCGTTGGGTGAAGACCAGCGTGCGGACCGCATTGCGGCGGCGCTGGCCCGGCGTGGCGTGTCGGTATCCACCGCAGAGGGGTTTGCGACGACGACCTGCGTGCCCCATGCAATACGCGTGGCGCTGGGGTCGGTTCCCATCCATGCGCTAGCCGGGGCATTGGCCATTGTGCGAGAGGTTGTCGAACAGGACTCGTCTTGACTCTGTTCAAGCAGGCCATGCACATATTTGCAGCAATGGCAATCCCCTAAACGCGGGGTTTGTGAGGCCGAGTTGTAAGTGAGTATTTCGGCCACTTTGCGCCACTAGAATCCGCGGCGGATTTGAGAAATCACTCCATTCATAACAATCAACCCAGGGAAAATGTATGCGTAGATTTTTGGGCTCTTTGGCCCTTGTATTGGCGGCGAACAGTGCGATGGCCGTCAACACGTTTGACCCCGCCACCAACAAGCTGACGCTGGACTCGGTGGTCGTGAACGGTGTTATCTACAACAACGTGGTCGTCACACTCAATTCCTATGCGCTCAATAGCGTAGGTGCCAGTGCACCCTATGCAGCGGTGACCGCAACCTGTGGCTCCGGGGATTTCACCAATGCCAAGTTCAATGCAATCACGATGGGCATGACGTTTTCGCAAGTCACGTCCATCATGGGCTGTGTCAATTCCCCCACGTTTTCGCAGCACCAAGGCAGCTTCACGATCTACGCATGGGCCTGGACCAGCCCTACGACCTTTCAGACTAAGCTGATCAATGTGTGGTTTGACGCAACAGGTACGACCGTGGTCGATGCGTACTCGGGGCAAGCCCCCACGCCATACTACAAGTCGTCATCCGGCTTCTAGGCCCGCGCAGCGTTGGCGCCAGCGTGCATGGTGCGGCGCTGGGGTTCCTGGCTGTGCAGGTGTACCGCAAGTGTGTCCCAAGGCAACTCCAGGGAAAGCTGCTGCATGATGCGCCCCACTTCACCGCGGTGGTATCCGGCGTGGGTGACTACATGCAGCAGTATCTCTGCGCGCGACATAGAGCCCCTGTCGCCGTCGGTGAAGACAAACGGTATGGCTTCGGACAACCGTTCGGGCGTCACCGTCTCCAGATATTCCAGGTACCAGCGGTCAGACGCGGTGACGGCCGTGCGCAATTCCACAAGCGACGGGGTCTGCGCGGTGTTGTCGGTTGCAAATCCATGCTGCTCCCCGGTGAGGTGCGCAGCAAATATACGGCCGACGACCAAGGAGTGGTTGATCAGCCGCAGCGCCGTGTGCAGCGCGTCGGAGTGCCGGTCCGGGTCAAAGCCCTCCATCTTTTGCAGGAACTCGCGGTTGGCCCAGGCCTGGTACTGGAAGAGCGTGCGGAGCAATGTGGGTGTGTCCATGGCGGTGGAATCCTTTTTCTGCATTTCTAAAATATGAGTAATGTGCTCATATCCTAGGTTTGAGAGGCCGCTTTGACTACTCGCTTTCCCCCAGAACGCCCGCCCATGCGCAAAGAGCCGCGCCAAGCACGTTCGCGTGCCACGGTGGCGGCCATCGTGCAGGCGGGTGCTCGCGTTTTGGGCGAGCGCGGCTGGGCCGGTTTCAACACCAATGATGTGGCCGAAACGGCCGGAGTCAGCATCGGATCGCTGTACCAATACTTTCCCGACAAGCAGGCCTTGGTCGAAGCGATCCGGCAGCGGCATCTGGATGACGTTTTGTCGCTTTTGCCAGAGCCCAGGAAGGGCGGAGGCATGCCGCTCCTGCAACTGGTGGAGGGTTTGGTCACCGGCATGGTTGCCGCCCACAGCGTCTATCCAGCGCTGCACCGGGAATTGCTGGAGCTGGCCCCGCCGCATACCGGTGCCAGCGCCGCGCAGGCCCTGTTTCAGGAGCAGTACCAGGCCCGCTACCGTGCCATCGTGGCTGCGTCTCCCCGATCAAAGGGAAAGGGCAAGACCGCGAACGACGCGGCTGCGCATGTGCTGTGCGCAGCAGTCGAAGGCGTGATCCACAGTGCAGCCAGAGTGGGCGCACTGCAGTCCAAGCTGCTGAAGAGGGAGCTTGTACAGTTGGTCTACGCGTATCTGGCACCGAACCAGGCCGCGTATGCGGCCAATACCGATGCGCCATGACGGCGACCGCCTACCCAGCGACATAAGGTGCAGGCGTCACCGTTTGTTGCAAGTTTGGGTGTCTTTACAGTCGCCGTGGGGGGTGGGATGGCATAGGCGCACTATGATGGACCGAGATGGCAACTTTGCCGGCGCGGCAACGCGCTCCAAGCCCCATCCATGCTGTTTTTTTGTAAACCTAAAAGCTTGATGAAGAACCCCATATCTCTGTTTCGGCGCGCTAGCGTCTGCCTATTGCTCGGCATAGGCGCTCATACACTCGCCCAAAGTGCCCAAGGCGAATACAACCCCGCCTATTCCGCACGCCCCGCCGTGGCCGACGAGGCGGCGCGGGTGATTGTGAAATTCAAGGCCGATGCCGATATGGTGCGCGTGCATGCCATGTCCGCCCAATCCAGTGCGAGTGAGGTGGGTGATGTGGCCGCGGCACGGGCCAACAGCTTGAGCGGTCGCTTGGGTGTTGCCTTGCGCGCGGGGCGTGCCTTGACACCAGATTCGCAGGTGCTGCACGCCACTGGCATCAGTGCTGCGGCACTGGCCCTGCGGCTGAGCGCCGAACCCGGCGTGGAGTACGCGGTAGTGGACCAACGGCGCACACACTTTGCCGTGCCCAGCGACCCCTTGTACAACGCCGGGCCGGCCGTCAATGGCACCACGGGCGGGCCGGTTGTGGGGCAGTGGTACCTGCGCGCGCCGACTGGCGAAGTGGCGGCCAGCATCAACGCGGTCAAGGCGTGGGAGCTCAGTACTGGAAGCCCCAGTATTGTGGTTGCCGTGTTGGATACCGGCGTGCGGCCCGAGCACCCCGACTTGGTCGGACGCTTGGTGAGCGGCTATGACATGGTCAGCGAATCGACGGCGGCCAACGATGGTGGTGGGCGTGATGCCGACGCCTCAGACCCGGGCGACTGGGTGACCCAGGCCGAATCCGATAGCCGCACCAGTGCGCTGGCTGGCTGCGACGTATCCGGCAGCTCCTGGCATGGCACGATGACAGCCAGCCTGATTGGTGCAGCGTCCAACGACGGCGTGGGTATGGCGGGCGTAGCCTGGGGCGTGAAGCTTTTGCCGGTGCGGGTACTGGGCAAATGTGGAGGCTATGACTCCGACGTGATTGCCGGCATGCTGTGGGCCGCGGGCTTGGCGGTGCCGGGCGTCCCGACCAATGCCAACCCGGCCCGCGTCATCAACCTGAGCCTGGGCTCCAGCGGCGCTTGCTCGCTGAGCTACCGCGATGCGCTCACCCAGTTGGCCAGCAAAGACAATCCTCCGGTGATCGTGGCCGCTGCCGGCAATAGCACCGGCCACGCGGTGGGTACACCGGCCAATTGCCCTGGTGTCATCGCTGTCGCCGGCTTGCGACACATTGGAACCAAGGTGGGTTTTTCCGACCTGGGGCCGGAAATCACCATCAGCGCACCAGGGGGCAACTGCGTTAACACAGGCGCCAATGCGCCCTGCCTGTACCCCATCTTGGCGGCCAGTAATACGGGCACGACAGGCCCAGTGGCTTCGTCCTATACAGACTCTTTCAGGATCAGCGTGGGCACCAGCTTCTCGGCCCCTTTGGTGGCCGGCACGGTGGCACTGATGCTGTCGGCCCAGCCCATACTTACGCCGGCCATGGTCAAGCTCATGCTGCAATCCACGGCCCGCCCCTTCCCCAGCAGCGGTGCGGCGGACGACCCGACTGCCGGGCCGATCAAGGCCTGCCATGCCCCTGACGGTGTGGACCAGGGGCAGTGCTACTGCACCACCACCACTTGTGGCGCCGGCATGCTGGACGCCGGCCGCGCATTGGCCATTGTGCTGGGCACGCAGAGCCATGACTGTCTGTTCAACTATGCTGAGCGGGTGTACGGCGGCACCTTCAACCCAACGGCTGTCTCGCAGTTCTACGGCCCTTATTACTACCGCTACTACCCACCGACCAACAGCTACCTGGGTGTCTCGTCCGAGGACAATAAGCTGTATTTCTTGTCGTCTGGCGTGATGCACGATGAAGGTCTGGCCAGCAGTTGGTATTCGGTGACAGGATGCCGTTGAACTGTTCCCGTTTCTCCAAAAAATCAGGAACGACATGAAATTGAACCAACTGCACATTGCGCTTCTCGCTCTGAGCGTTCCCTTCGCGTCCACCGCCATGGCCCAACAAATTGGTGAGGTGGATACGGCCTTCAAGCTACTGGGACCGGACCACAAGATTGTGGTCGAGGCCTTTGACGACCCCAAGGTCGCGGGCGTTACCTGCTATGTGTCGCGCTCCAAGGCCGGTGGCCTGAAAGGTGCGCTGGGTGTGGCTACCGAGAAGTCGGAGTCGTCCATCGCCTGCCGGCAAGTGGGGCCCATCTCATCTACCGTGCCCATCCCCAAGAGCGAAGAGGTTTTTAGCGAAAGCCGCTCCTTCCTGTTCAAGAAGATGCGCGTAGTGCGCATGGTGGACCCGGTGCGCCAAGTGCTGCTGTATCTGACCTATACCGACAAGCTGATCGACGGCTCCCCCAAGAACAGCTTGACGGCCGTGCCTCTGAACGGGGCCAAGCTGCAACTCAAATAGTGATGATGCTGCGGCCCACGCATGGGCCCGGCAGCATCGTGCTTTCTCCGAGTCACGGTTTGCTTTGCAAGCGCTGCAACAACTCTTGCGTGGCGAAACCATCGGCCGGTAAACCGATGCTGCGTTGGTAGCGACGGATGCCGCGCTGCGTGGCAGGGCCTAGCATGCCATCGGGTGTACCGGTGTCAAAGCCGTTGGCATTCAGCGCGGTTTGCAACTCCAGCGTCTGGTTGCGGCTCAGCGGTTGCGCATCGCGTGGCCAAGCGGCTTGCACGGCCGGGCCATTGGCCAGGCGCTGCGCCAGCAGGCTGACGGCCAGCGCATAGCTATTGGAGTTGTTGTAGCGCAGGATGGTGCGGAAGTTGGGGCCAATCAAGAAGGCCGGTCCGCGTGCGCCGCCGGGCAGCAGGATAGAGGCCTCGGTCAGGCTGGCGGGCAGCGCGGAGCCATCCATGGCCTTGATGCCTTCGCGGGCCCAGGCGGCGGATGCCTGCCGCACATCGCCGTCGGCGCGCGCAAAGTCAAAGTCCGGCGGTAAGCGTACTTCCAGGCCCCAGGGTTGGCCTTTTTGCCAACCGGACTTGGCAATGAAGTTGGCGGTGGACGCAAACACATCCGGAATGCTGCCCCAGATGTCACGCCGGCCATCGCCATCGGCGTCGATCGCATAGGCCAGGAAAACCGATGGAATGAACTGCGTCTGGCCCATGGCGCCGGCCCAGGAGCCCACCATCTGGTCACGGCTGATGTCGCCGCTTTGCAAGATCTTCAACGCGGCCAGCAGTTGGCCGCGTGCCCATTCTTCGCGGCGGCCCTCGAAGCCCAGCGTGGCCAGCGCATCGATGGCCGGTATGTCACCCATATGGGTGCCGAAGTTGCTCTCCACGCCCCAGATAGCCATCAGGGTCTCGGTGGGCACGCCGAAGCGCGCCGCAGCGGTCTCGATCTGGCTGCGCAGTTGCCGCAGCTTTTCCTGGCCGCGGCTGACGCGGGTGGCCGACACGGCGCTATCCAGGTAGTCCCACACTGCGCGGGTGAACTCGGGCTGCGACCGGTCCAGCTCGATGACGCGGGGCAGAAAGCGCACGTTGTCGAACGCGCGGTGCAGCGTGGCCTGCTCTATGCCGGCTGCATGGGCGGCGACACTGAAGTCCTGCACCCAGTGAGCGAACCGCTGGTCGTGCGTTTCTTGCACCTCTGTTGGTGCGACGGGAGCCGGCTGGGCGGCGGACACAGGTGGCGAGGGCGGCGTGGGGGCCGTGCTGGCGATCGGTGGTGTGGACGTGCATCCCGCGAGCGCGAGTATGGACAACAGCGTGGGGGCAAACTGCATTCGTTTCATCGCGCCATTCTATGGACCTGGCATGCGAGAAAAGCGGTCTAATAATTCACTGTCAGGTAGAAATAAAAAATAGCAATACCCGTTGCATGGCGTTGGTGGTGACGGCTTAGTGGTCGCGGAGGCACCCCGGATGTGGCAGTTCACGAAACGGTTTTCACACCGGCTGGCGTTTGCCAGTCGGCACAGTCCCATAGGACTGACGGTTCTCATCCTTCTGTGTATCTGGGGGGTTGTGGGGGCTTGGTCCTGGTGGGCGCGCGCCAGCGCTTTGTCGTCGAATGCGCTGTTGCTGGACCAACTGGCAGCGGCCGTACAGTCCCAAACCCAGGGATTGTTCAAGCAGGCCGAACTCACGTTGACGGTCGCGCGGCACTGGATTGAACAGCACCCCCAGAGCGATCCTGCGCAGTCACCTGAGTTCGTGGCCTTGGGCGATGCCCTGCGCCAAGAGTCCGATGGCTTGCTGAATTTGCGGGTGGTCACCCGTGGCGGCCAGGCGCACGCGATTACCGGAACGCCCAAGAGCGCGACCGTTGACGTGAGTGACCGGGACTATTTTCGGGCCCAAATGGATGGCTCCTCTCCCGGTCTCTTTGTAGGGGAGCCCATTGTGGGCCGCATGACCAACCGCAGTCTCATTCCCATTTCCATATCCCTGCCAGACGCCAAGGGGGACATCGCCGTGATCATGGTCGCCCTGGACCTGGACCGGGTTGCGGCCCCGTTCGAAGCAGAGCGCATCAAGCCGGCCGGCACGATAGGCATTGTCCGCAACGATGGCCTGGTGCTGCTGCGCAGTCCGGCCAGCAGCCAATTCGTGGGCCGATCCATTGCGGGTGGGCAGGCCTGGAAGCAGTATATGGGGCCCATGGTCCGGGGAAGCTATGAGTCAGAGACCAGTCTCTTCGACCAAAGACCCCGGCTGGTGTCTTTTGCGCGGGTGAACGGTCTTCCGCTGGTGGTGTATGTCAGCGCCGACAAGAACGACGTGTTGGAATCCTGGCGCATCCATACGGCCATTTTGGCGGGTGTTGCCACCCTGCTGTCGGTCGTCTGCATATGGGTGAGTATGTTGCTCATGCGTGCATACGCTGCGGCCCGTATATCCGACGCCATTGTGCAGTCCACTGACGACGCCATCATCAGCAAATCGTTGGACGGGACTGTCAACAGTTGGAATCCCGGTGCCGAGCGCATGTTTGGTTATTCCGCTGCCGAGATGCTGGGCCAACCGGTGCTAAAACTCTTGCCGCTCGACCGACAGGGAGAAGAAGGCGCCATCTTGGACAGTATCCGCAAAGGGCTCAAAGTGGAGCCATTCGAGACCAAGCGTGTGCACAAGGATGGGCACGTGGTTGACGTATCGGTCACCATCTCACCGATACGCGACAGCCTGGGCGCCGTTGTCGGCGCGTCCAAGATCGCACGCGACATCAGCGATCAGCTGGCTGCGACCCGGCGCCTGCGCCTCACGGCCAGCGTTTTTACCAATGCGAGCGAAGGCATATTGATAACCGACCGCGAGGGCCGCATGGTCGAGGTCAACGAGGCTTTTACGCGCATAACAGGCTATGGCCGGGATGAGGTGCTAGGCAACACGCCGCAGATGTTCCGGTCCAGCCGGCAAGGGCCACAGGTCTTCAAGGCCATGCATACGGCGCTGGTGCGCCATGGCGAGTGGAAAGGTGAGATGTGGAGCCGCAACCGCAACGGCGAAGCCTACTCGGTCTGGCTCACGGTCAGCCAAGTGCGGGGGCGCCGGGGCAAGGTCAGAAACTATGTGGCCCTGTTCTCAGACGTCACCGCCTTGAAGCTGCAGCAGGAGAAGCTGGAGCACAGTGCGCAATTTGACGCGCTAACGGATTTGCCCAACCGCACCCTGCTGTCTGACCGCTTGAACCAGGCCATGACCATGTGTGTGCGCCACGGCCGCAGCCTGGCCGTGCTCTACATGGACCTAGATGGGTTCAAGGCCGTCAATGACCGCCATGGGCACAAGGCCGGCGACGAGCTTCTGGTCGCGGTGTCCGGCCAGGTAAAGGCCGTGCTGCGCGATGTCGATACCCTGGCGCGCCTGGGCGGAGACGAATTTGTCGCGGTGTTGACCGATGTAGACAATGTTCAGGACTGCATTCACATGGCCCACCGCATATTGGATGCCTTTGCCCGTCCGGTGCTGGTCGAGGACACGCTGATGCATGTGACCGTGAGCATAGGGATCACGATGTTTCCGCAAGACAACACCGACGCCGACCACCTGATGCGGCACGCGGACCAGGCCATGTACGAAGCCAAGCAAAGTGGAAAGAACCGCTTCCACCTGTTCGATTCGGCCCAGGACGCGGAGGCCAAGAGCCGCAGTGTCCAGCAAGACCTGATTGCGCAGGGTCTGGCGCGGCAGGAGTTTGTGCTGTACTACCAGCCCAAGGTCAATATGCAAAGCGGCGCCGTGCTGGGCGCGGAGGCACTGATACGCTGGCAGCACCCCGAGCGTGGCCTGCTGTCGCCGGGGGCCTTCCTGCCGACCATCGAGCGCCACCCACTCAACGAAGCCATCGGTGCCTGGGTGCTGGACCAGGCGCTCAAACAGATGAGCGAATGGAAAGCCCAAGGGCTGACCATGGATGTCAGCATCAACATCCCCGCGCGGCAGTTGCAGCATCCCCACTTTGTCAAGCAATTGGCCGAATCGCTCTCCAACTACCCCGATGTATCGCCCCATTGCCTTGAGCTGGAGGTATTGGAGACCAGCGCCTTGGAGGACATTGCGTCGACCGCCACCATCATGGAGGAATGCCACCGATTGGGTGTTCGCTTTGCCATCGATGACTTCGGTACGGGCTATTCATCCCTGACCTACCTGCGTCACTTGCCGGTGGAAACCTTGAAGGTTGACCAGAGTTTTGTGCGCGACATGCTGGAGGATCGCGACGATCTGGCCATCGTCAAAGGCGTCATCGGTCTGGCTGCGGCATTCCAGCGCAGTTGCATCGCCGAAGGTGTGGAGACCGTGGACCACGGCACTTGCCTGATCGGGCTGGGTTGCACAGTGGCTCAGGGCTATTGCATTGCGCGGCCTATGCCGGCCTCACAGATCGCGCCGTGGTGTGCGTCCTGGAAACCGCCTGAGATATGGCGCTCGCCCGGTGGGCACGCCACCTTGTTGCGCCACGTCTAGGGCTTCTTCACAATCCGCTGAAGACGTCCATGGCCTGCCACGCCAGCGGCAGGCGTATGTCCACATGCTCGGCGGCGCCGCGTGCGGTCAGGAAGCGCATGGATACGTCAAAGTCGTCCAGCGGTGGTGGCAGCGGCTGCATGGGTTGGTCTGCCGGCAGCCAGAAGTCGTCCCAATGGATGGGGATAACGCGTTTGGCGCCGGTGGTCTGCACCACTTCACGCCAATAGGCCTGGCGGTGTTCCTCGCTCTGCTTGCCCATGGTGCCAATGCCCAGCAGTACGACGTCGGCCTTGACACCCTGCAGCGCGCCAGGCACGAAGCCGGCGCTGCCGGTGATCAGCACTGAACGTCCGTCATGCTGAACCAGCATGGCATAGCTCTGGCCCTCCTTGTACTCGGATGCCCGCGCCGGTGGCTTCAGCGGCTGCGCAATCACGCCGCCGGTAAAGCCGGTGGGGGCGTGCACGGCGGGGTATAGCGTGACCGTGAAGCGACCAAACGGCATGGGCTGGCCCAGCTTGGCAATGTGGATTTGTGCCTCTGGCAAACCCCAGCCGCGTCCGACATTGGCCGTGGACTCTGAGCCCAGCAGCAAGGCGCCGGTGCGCTGTGCCACCTCGGGTGCGTCCATGGCATGGTCGTAATGCGAGTGCAGCGGAATCACCGCGGCCAGCTTGCCGCTGAGCCCGGGTGCGGGTGCCTGGTCTTTGAGTCGTATATGGGCCTTTGCCAAGCCTTGGGCGATGTTGTTCAGGTCCGGCTCCACCTTGCCCAGGAAGCTCTGCATGCGGTCCGGCCGCGAGAAAAAGCCATCGGTCAACAGCGCGGTCTCACCATCGTCCAGCAGCACGGTGGCCACGCCCAGAAAACGCATGCGCAGCGGTGCCTGGGGCGCCGCATCCTTCTTCCAATCCAGGGCCGCATAGGGTAGTAGTGAGGGGTGTTGTCGCAGCATCCAGGCCAGGGCCAGAGCGGCAATCACCAGCAGTGCGGCAGTGGCTATCGCCAACCATTTGAGGGTTCTTTTCATCGTGCAATGTGGAGTCGTCGCGTGGGCGAGTGGTGGGTATTCATGAGGGAGACGGTGCGTGCCAGCGGGGCCGGCGCACACCAGGGGGTGCCGCATAATTTACAGCCTATGCAAACCAACCGTCAATTCGCCGCTGTCGCGCTGGCGTGGCTCAAACGCCTGCAACCGGCCTCGCTGACGGTGCCAGCCCAGGAGCGCTGGCGGATTGTGGTGGGCGCGGCACTCGGCATTTTGTTCACAGGTCTGCTGAGCCGGTGGTGGAACCCCGGTGCCGCGGCATGGTTGATCGCCCCGATTGGCGCCAGTGCCGTGCTGGTGTTTGCCTTGCCCGCCAGTCCCTTGGCCCAACCGTGGTCGGTGGTGGGTGGCAATGCGGTGTCGGCGTTGATAGGCACGGCCTGCGCGCTGTTGGTGCCCGACATGGTGCTGGCCGCCAGCCTGGCCGTTGCCTTGGCCATGGCCGCCATGATGACCCTGCGTTGCCTGCACCCGCCTGGTGGCGCGGCCGCGCTGCTGGTGGTGCTGGCCCACAACGATGCGTGGTCGTTCGTGGCCTTTCCCGTTGTGTACAACTCCTTGTTGCTGGTCGCGGTGGGATTGGTGTTCAACCCGCTGACGGGGCGCTCCTACCCGCATAAGCATGCAGTACCGCAGCCACCATCGACCGGTAGCGCGCAACGCTTCACGCGCGGCGATCTGGACATGGCCCTGCAACACTACAACCAGGTGATGGACGTAGACCCTGAAGACCTGGTGGAGCTGCTGCAGTATGCGGAGGCCGCTGCCTACCAGCGCACGCTGGGCGAACTACGGGTCAAAGACATCATGACGACTCAACCGCAGGCGGTGGAGTTTGGCACCAGCCTCAGCGAGGCCTGGGCCTTGATGCGCCAGTACAAGGTCAAGGCGCTGCCGGTCGTGGACCGGGCGCGTCGCGTGGTGGGCATTGTCACGGTGGCGGATTTCTTGCGCCATGCCCGTATGGACGAGCGCGCCGGCCTGGCCGACCGCTTGCAAAGCATGCTGCGGCCCTCGGGCCTGGTGCATAGCGACCGGCCGGAAGTGGTGGGTCAGATCATGGTGCGCCAGGTGCGTGTGGCCAGTGCGGAACGGCACGCGGTAGAGCTGCTGCCGCTGTTCTCGGAGGCCGGGCACCACCACCTGCCCATCATCGATGCGGACAACCGGCTCGTGGGTATCTTGACCCAGTCTGATCTGGTGCGCTCGCTGAGTAAAGCCGTTAAGCCCTGACGATCTGCGTGGCTTTTTTGTGGGCTATTGCGCCGCAGGGCTTGTCATCGCATTACGCCCATGTGCCGTTATGCAAACCATGACCACTTTATCTCTGCCCCAGGCCCTTCCCTCCGCGACCCCGACCACTGCAGAGGACCGTAGCCTCTACCAAAGCATGCAGGTCGCCGGCTTTGTCGCCCCTCTGGTGGGAGCCCTGGTCCAATCCACGAATCTGGACGCCATCTGGGCCATTGCCTTTCCGTTTGACGAGATCAGCCACCCGACCCGGCCCACGCTCAAACTCAGTGTCGTCGTCAAACGCGCCCACGAGGCGGCCGTCTTGGAGCACATGCGCGTTGATTCGCTGGAGTCCGCGCGGTCTGCATTGGTCAAGGCCAGCCATTACACTGATTGGACCGAAGCAGCCACCGTGCCGCTGTTGGAACTGCTGGATCTGGCCATTGCCGACAAACAGGCCAAGAAGCGCAGCAACTCCACCGCCAAGCACTGACCATTCCCCTCAGGCGCGCTGGGTTGGCAGGCAGCCCATGCCCACTAGCGCGGCCTGCACCGCCTGGTCCCACGGCGTGTGGGGTTCGTAGCCCAACACCGCCAACAGCTTGGCATTGCTCATGCCCACCGGCGTCTTCCACAGGTAGCGCATCTCGCGCAGTTCGCGCAGCGTCGTGACAAAGGGCGCGGCCAGGGCCGTCACCCACCACGGGAAAGCACGCAACTTCGGTTGCGCATGGCCGCTACGCACCACCACCCGCTGTATGGCTTGCGCCATTTGCGAGCCATCGGCATCCCAATGGCCCGCCATGTGAAATGCGGCAAAGGACTCGAGAGACGCACGGCGTTGCAGCAGTTCCACCATGGTGCGGGCCACATCGGGCAGGTAAGACCACTGGTGGCCCACGCCCCGTTTGCCAGGCAGGCTAACGCTGGCGACGGGTTTGCCGAGCTTGACCAGCCCTTGGGAGAACCAGCTATTGCCCACCTTGGGGCCGAAAAAATCCCCGGCCCGTACGATGATGATGCGGCAGCCTTCTGTGCTGGCCGAGCGCAGGCGGCGTTCCAGCTCCACCCGCACGGCGCCTTTGCGGGTGGTGGGGTTCTGCGGCGCGTCTTCTTGCAGCAGAGGGAAGGCATCGGGGCCGTAGTTGTAGACGGTGCCGGGCAGCACAATAGTGGCGCCCTGGCTGCGCGCGGCGGCAATGGTGTTGTCGATCATGGGCAGCACCAGTTCGGCCCAGCGGCGGTAGCCGGGTGGGTTGACCGCATGCACGATGACAGAGCAGCCTTCGGCGGCGGCTACCACATCGGCGCGGTTCATCGCATCGCCACGTACCCAGACCATGCCGTCGCGCCGCTCCACGGCCTGCTCGCCACCGCGGCGCAGTGCGCGCACCTGCCAACCTGCATCCCGCAGTTGGCGTGCAACTTCGCCGCCGATACCACCCGTTGCACCCAAGACCAAGGCTGTTTTGCTTTCCATGTTGATACTCCTTTAAATCACCCGAAAGTGTGTTGCGATGGATGAAGTTTCGGCGCAATGCGGTTGCTATGCAATTGACGAACATGTACTAGACGTTATACATTTATGCATGGATAACGATATCGGCTGGGAACTCTACCGCTCGTACTTGGGCGTGCTGAAAGAAGGCTCGCTGTCGGGCGCGGCGCGCGCCATGGGCGTGGCGCAGCCGACCGTGGGGCGGCACATCGCGGCGTTGGAAAAAGCTCTGGGTTTGACACTGTTCACCCGCTCCCAGCACGGGCTGCTGCCCACCGAGGCGGCATTGGCCTTGCAGACCTTTGCCCAGACCATGGACAGCTCGGCCGCCGCGCTGCAACGCGCGGCTGATAGCCAGGGCGAGGGTGTCAAAGGCACGGTGCGTATCAGCGCCAGCGAGGTCGTGGGGGTGGAGGTGTTGCCACCCATTCTGGCTGACCTACAAAAAGCGCACCCCGATCTCAAAGTAGAGCTGGTGCTCTCCAATCGCGTGCAGGACTTGCTGAAGCGCGAGGCCGACATTGCCATCCGCATGACCCAGCCCAAGCAGGAGGCGCTGATCGCCCGCAAGGTGGGCACGGTGGTGCTAGGCCTGCATGCGCACAAGCGCTACCTGCGCGCCCGTGGCACACCTAGCAGCCCGCAAGACCTGGGGCAGCACGCGGTCATCGGTTTTGATGAAGAGACACCTTTTTTGCGCGCCGCGCGCAAGGGCGCTCCCTATTGGCGCCGCGAAGCCTTTGTGCTGCGCGCCGACAGCGACGTGGCCCAGCTGGCATTGATACGCGCGGGCTGCGGCCTGGGCATTTGCCAAGTGGCCGTGGCGGCGCGCAATCCGCAGATGGTGCGTGTGCTGCCCGATGCGGTTGCGCTGAACCTGGAGACCTGGCTCACCATGCACGAAGACCTGCGCAGCAGCCCTCGCTGCAAGGTGACCTTTGAGGCCCTGTTGCAGGGCCTGCAAAGCTACTACGCCGGTTATTGATTCTTCTTGGCGACTTCGTTGCCGATGTATCCACCCCCAATGGCCCCGGCAATGGTGGCCAGTGTCTTGCCATCGCCGTGGCCCATCTGGCTACCCAGCACACCGCCGATGACGGCGCCCACGCCAATGCCTACGGGGCTGTTGTGCGGTGCTGGCTTGGCGGCGGGCGCCGGTGCAGGGGGCGGCGCCTCGTTGTTGACCACTACCTGACCACTGGGCTGCGGTGGCAGGTTGCCGTTGTTGCTAGACGTGTGCTGCGCGGCCGTGCCGTTGCCAGCGTGTGTTTGCTGTGTGGGCTTTTGCTTCAGCACGGTTGCGGTACTGGCATTGCCCGCTACAGATTGTTTCGATTCCGTCACCAACTCGGTGGGTGCACGCGCCGCGTCTGCGGCCGAGCCGTGTGAATTGGGGAGCACGCCAGTGAGGGCCGCAATGCCCAGGGCGCTCACCAGGGTTACCGAGACGGCGGCTACGGCGATCAAGGGGTGGATGCGGTTGGGCGTTTGAGAAATCGTCATTGAAAAAGCTCCATCAGATGTTGACCCTGTTGAGGGTATGTTCAAGCTAACGGTTCAAGCGCCCATTGGGGCGTATAAGACTTGTTTCAAACGTAAGTGGACGTATCGTCATCGGCACCCGTTCCGCCGCTTTTCCCTGCCATCCAATCCCAAGGTAAAATTGCCGCCCCATCTCTGGCTTGGCCGGTGATGCGTTGACCTGGACCCCTTCGATCTATGGCGCGAGCGCCCACGCGTACCCACTTCCACAGCTCCCAACTCTTGCGCACCCTGGCTGATCTGTCTGTGCTGGATGCGCACGAGCCGGCGTCTGCGCTGGGCGAAAAGTTGGGGCAGTGGATCGCCTTCACGGATGCGATTGCGCTCAGTGCCGTGCACAACGCCGGTGCTGCCGCAGGGGAAGGGCTG
The DNA here is from genome assembly GCF_059418585.1 of Rhodoferax sp. GW821-FHT07G04. Lineage (NCBI taxonomy): Bacteria > Pseudomonadati > Pseudomonadota > Betaproteobacteria > Burkholderiales > Comamonadaceae > Rhodoferax > Rhodoferax sp. GW821-FHT07G04. The sequence goes on along the minus strand of NZ_JBWKQD010000001.1, from coordinate 1,667,087 downwards.
GACGCCATTACCGTTCCAACAGCAACCGATACCGACCTCGCCGCCGAATTTGCCAAGTTGCGCGGCAGCTTGGAGACCACGATACAAAAGGGCACGACCGGTGGCAGTGCCAAAGTCCGCGCCGAGCTGGTCATGCCCACGCTGGAAGGTCCGCTGGAGGACAGCAAGGCCTACGCACCGTTTCGCCGTTACCACCAGGCCCACCAGCGCGACATGGAGACCCAGGTCCGCAACCTGCGTGCCAAGGTGCGAGAGGGTGTGGCCCAGGCAGCCCCCGCGCTGCAGCAACTGGTCGCCTTGGATGGGGCCTTTGAAGGCATACTGTGCGAGCGCGAAGCCAAGTTGCTCGCGTCGCTGCCGACCCTGCTCGAAAAACGTTTCAACCAATTGCGCAAGGCGCACCTGCAGACCGTGCAGGCCGCCCCCGATACTGCAGACAACCCCGCCCTGTGGATGAAACCCGGCGCCTGGTTGGCCCGCTTCTGCGCAGAGCTGCAAGCCGTGCTGCTGGCCGAGCTAGACCTGCGCCTGCAGCCGGCCGTGGGTCTGCTCGAAGCCCTGCACCACCACAACCCGATAACACGACAACAACAAACACCCGCTGCCGTATGAACAAGTCTCTTTTTGCCGGCGCCTTTGCCCTCGGCGCCATGGCCATTGTCTGGGTGGCCAGTGGCTTCCTGGGCGCCACCCACCTATTGGCCCTGACCGTGACCCTGGTCATCGCCGCCGTCTATGGCGCGGGTGCACTGGAGCTGCACCGCTTCCGCCAGGCCACGGCCAGCCTGTCCGCTACGCTGGCCAACATCCCCAGCCCCATGCAAGACCTGGGCGCGTGGTTGGGTGGCCTGCACGTCTCGCTGCACAACCCTGTGCGTTTGCGCATCGAGGGCGAACGCATCGCCATGCCCGGCCCAGCACTCACGCCCTACCTGGTGGGCCTGCTGGTGATGTTGGGCATGCTGGGCACCTTCCTGGGCATGGTGGTCACGCTCAATGGCGCGGTGTTCGCGCTGGAGGGCACGGCCGACCTGCAGGCCATACGCAGCGCCTTTGCCGCACCGATCAAGGGCCTGGGCCTGTCCTTTGGCACCTCGGTTGCGGGCGTGGCCAGTTCGGCCATGCTGGGCCTGATGTCGGCCATCAGCCGGCGCGAGCGCCTGGCCGCGGTTCAAATGCTGGACACGGCGATTGCCGGCTCGTCCTTGCGCGGCTTTTCGTTGGCGCACCAACGCCAGGAAACCTACAAGGCACTGCAACTGCAATCGCAAGCGCTGCCGGCCGTGGTCAACCAGATGCAGGCCATGATGGTGCAGATGGAACGCATGGGCCAGCAGCTCAACGAACGCCTGCTGAGCAACCAGGACAACTTCCACCAGGGCGCCAAGGCCGTCTACACCGAACTGGCCCAGTCCGTGGACCGCTCGCTGCGCGACAGCCTGAACCACAGCGCCCACGCCGCCAGCGAGAGCATCCGCCCCATGGTGACCGCGGCCATGGCCGGCATCGCCCAGGAGGCCCAGGTCATGCACGAGCGCATGGTGGCGGCCACGCAAACGCAACTCGATGGCCTGGCCGCACGCTTGGGCGCCACGGCTACGACCACCACCGAGTCCTACGCAGCGGCTTTGGCGCGTCAGGAGCAGACCCACGCGGCCGTTGTCACCGGGCTGGGCCAGTCTTTGCAAAGCATGGCAGTGGATCTGCAGCAGGCCTGGCGCCAGGCGGGCGCGGACACGCTGGCCCAGCAGCAACAGATCAGCACCACGCTGCAGCAGACCGCGCAGCAGATCGCCGCGCAGGCACAGGCCAGCACCCAGCAGACCCTGGCCGAACTCGCACGCCTGGTCACCAGCTCCGAAGACCTGGTGCTCTCCCGCATGGCCAGCGAAGCGGAGTGGACCCAACAGCACCAGGCCCGCATGGACCAGGCTGTCGGCACATTGCGCGCGGAGTGGAGCGCCCTGCGTGACGAAGAGGCCCAGCGCGGCCAGGCCGCGGTAGACCGCCTGGGTGCCCTGCAAGCCGCACTGGCCGAGCACCTGGCGACACTGGGCACGGCGCTGGAAGCGCCCATCACCCGCCTGATAGAAACCGCTTCCGAGGCACCCCGTGCTGCGGCCGAAGTCATTGGCAAACTGCGCCAAGAGGTGTCCAGCAGCGCCGCGCGCGACAACGAACTGCTGGAAGAGCGCAGCCGCATCATGGCCACGCTCAACAGTTTGCTGGACTCCATCCACCATGCCTCGGTGGAGCAGCGTGCAGTCATCGACAACCTGGTTGCGTCCTCCGCCGTGGCGCTGGGCCAAGCCGGCACGCAGTTCACGGAAAAGGTGGACGCCGAGGCCGGCAAACTGTCCGACATCGCGGCCCACGTGACCAGCAGCGCGGTGGAAGTTTCTGCACTGAGCGAATCCTTTGGCTTTGCGGTCAACGCCTTCAACACGGCCAACGAGAAACTGATCGCCAGCCTGCAGCGCATCGAAGCGGCCATGGACAAATCCATGGCGCGCAGCGACGAGCAACTGGCCTACTACGTAGCCCAAGCCCGCGAGATCATCGACCTCAGCATCCTGTCGCAGAAGGAAGTGTTTGAAGAGATGCGCCAACTGCCGGCCAAGCAGGCGCAACTGGCGGAAGAGGTCGCCTGAGCATGGACGATGTAGACGCAGGCATGGAGCAAACGGCCCCGGTCTGGGCCGTGTTTGGCGACCTGATGTCGGGCCTGCTGGGCGCCTTTGTGCTGCTGCTGGTGGGCGTGCTGGTGGTGCAGATGCAGATGGCATCGCACCTGGAAGACGAGGTCAAGAAGCGCCAGATCGAAGAGCAGCGCCGCATGACGCTGGAGAAGGCCCTGGCCGAGCCGCTGGCCGCCGGGCGCATCACGCTGAACAACGGCCGCATCGGCATCAGCGGCCGCGTGCTGTTTGCAATGAACTCTGACCAACTGCAGCCCGAGGGGCGGCAACTGCTGAGCACCCTGGTGACGCCGTTGAAGTCTTACCTGGCGGCCCGCAGCGAATTGCTGATGGTCAGTGGCTTTACCGACGACAAGGTGGTGCGCGGCAACAGCGCGTTCGCAGACAACTGGGAGCTTTCGGCCCAGCGGGCGCTGACGGTGACGCGCACGCTGATCGACCAGGGCATGCCACCCTCCATGGTCTTTGCCGCTGCCTTTGGCGCCGAGCAGCCCCTGGTGCCCAATCTGGACGACAAGTCGCGCGCGCAAAACCGCCGCGTGGAGATGGCGCCGGTGCCCAGGGCCGCCAATAACAACAGCGGCAGTGCTGACAAGCAGCCCTCCCCATGAGCGAGGCGGGTGGCGTGGACGGTGGCGGGCTGGACGCACGGTTGCAGGCCCTGCAGCAGGATGGCGCGCAAGCCTTCGACCCTGTGCGCTTCCACTACCTGCAAGCCTTGGCCCAACGGGCAGCCTCCCACCAGGGCAGCGCTCGCCGCCTGCTGGATGACAAGCTGGAGGCCGCGGTCCAGGCCCTGCGTGCGCGGATGCAGCAAGTGTTGCAGGCCGACGAGGGCGCTGCACCAGCCGCGCTGGAGACGGCCGTTCCCCGCGAAACCCTGGGTGATCTGGTGCGCAGCATGGCGCAGCAGGCTCCGGCGGCGGCAGATGCCGCTCGCCCTCAGCCGGCCGTCACAGCCGCCGCAGCCGTGGCCGCCATTGCGCCGCGTGCCGAGCTGAAGTCGGTGCGCCTGTTCCGTAACACCTGGTCCAAGCTCAGTGCCGAGAAGCAGGTCAACCAGGCCCTGGGCCAGGCGCCCAAGAATGCCGGCCCCATCAACTCCCATGTGGTGGCGCTGCGTTCACTGGCGCTGATGCGCGACACCTCACCCGACTACCTGAACCGCTTCATGTCCTATGTTGACACCCTGCTGTGCCTGGAGCAGGGCGACCGGGTGGCTCCCATTGCTGCAAAGCCCCCCCGGTCTGCAAAGCCCAAATCCTGACGGAGTTCGGGAACCCCGTCATCCATCGGTAGCATCGGGGCATCTAAAAACCCCAATCTGGGGTTAATAAGTCACTTCTGGGTGACTTGTAGATTAAATTGGACGACAGCCCTCGTGAAATATGCGCATGTAGCTACTGTTTTTGTAGCTAATCGTGGACTTGCATGGTTTTGGTGCGCAAATCTTGTATACCAGTGGCACGCATTTTGCTGGTGATGTGGCTATGACCACTGCCAACGCAATCAGCGACCGCATCATCGAAGCCGTGATGGCCCAAAAGCTCGCACCTGGCGCCCGGCTGGGCGAGCAGCAACTGGCCATGCTGTTCGACTGCAGCCGCACCATTGTTCGCGAAGCCCTGACGCACTTGGCCGCGCGCGGCATCGTCACCGTCAGCAGCCGGCGCGGCTGGTACCTGATCGAACCCTCGCTGGCCGAGGCGCGCGAAGCCTTTGAGGCCCGCCGTGTCATCGAAATGGGGCTGATACGCTGCACCACAACGGTGAGCAAGCCCGCCATCAAACTGCTCAAGGGCCACCTGGCAAAAGAAAAGGCCGCCATCAAGGGCGACGACGTGGGCCTGCGCAGCTTTCTGCTGGGCGACTTCCATGTCTGCCTGGCCGAATGCCTGGGCAACAGCCTGCTGGCCGACACGCTGTGCGACCTGACCGCGCGCACCACGCTGATCGCCATGCGCTACCAGTCGTCGCACGACGCCGCGCACTCCTGCGCCGAACATGCCGAGATTGTGGCCGCACTCGAACGGGGCGACTGGGCGCAGGCCGAGGCCGTTATGCAGCGCCACATCGGCAATGTGCAGGCTGCATTGCGGCTGCAAACCGCCAGTGGCGACCCGCTGGCCGAACTGCGCCACGCGCTACAACCTTTGAAGAACAACAACGCCGCAACTGATGCACCGGCCAGCGCCTCGCAGGCACGGGGCTTGCATACAAGATCTTCGTCCAAGCCAACCCACAACCCAGTCCCCGACCCGTCAACCTACCTAGGAGCCCTGTTATGACACCCGTGCACACACTTTTCAGCAAACGCCGCTTTCTGTTCGCCATGGCCACGGCCGGCTGGTTGGTTGCTGCCTCCACCGCGCAGGCCCAGACCGCGCTGGACGATATCCTCAAATCCAAGGTGCTGAAGGTGGCGGTGCAGACCGACTCTGCGCCCTACGGTTTTGTCGGCACCGACCTCAAGCCCATCGGCCTGGATGTTGACATGGCCAACTACATAGCCAAGAAGCTGGGCGTGCCGGTGGAGTTGGTCGTCGTGGTCAGCGGCAGCCGCATCCCCGCGCTGCAGACCAAGAAGGCGGACTTGGTAATCGCCACCTTGGGCAAGAACGCCGAGCGTGAAAAGGTCATTGACTTCTCGGCCGCCTACTCGCCTTTTTTCCAGGCCGTGTTTGGCCCCAAGACGGTCAGCGTGAAGAGCTTTGCCGATCTGGCCGGCAAGACCGTGGGTGTGACCCGCGGCGCGATGGAAGACCAGGAGCTGGCTAAGGTGGCGCCGCCCACCACCGACACCAAACGCTTTGAAGACAACAACGCCACCATCGCCGCCTTTGCATCGGGCCAGGTGCAGTTCGTGGCACTGGGCGCATCGGTGGCAGGCAACATGATGACCAAGAACCCGCAGCTCTCCAGCGAATACAAGCTGCTGCTGAAGGAAAGCCCCAACTTCATCGGCATTGCCAAGGGCGAGGATAAGCTCAAGCTCAAGGTCAACGAAATCATTGCCGAGGCCAAGAAGAGCGGCGAGCTCGATGCCATGGCCAAGAAGTGGCTGGGCCGCCCCGCGGGCGACCTGCCGCTGTAAACCGACACACGCTTAGCATGACTGCGCGGTTGCGATGAAGATCCAACTTGACTTTGCCGCGGTGCTGTCCGAGTGGCCGCTGCTGCTGACCGGTGTGGGGTGGACGCTGGCACTGACCTTTGCCTCGGTCATCGTTGGCATGCTGTTGGGCATCAGCTGCGCATGGGTGCGTGCCCGAGGCTTTGGCGCCGCGCTGGCACCGGCCTGGCTCAGGGGCGTGGTGTCGGCCTATGTGGAGCTGATCCGCAACACGCCTTTCATCGTGCAGCTGTTCTTCATCTTCTTTGGCTTGCCGGCGGCGGGCTTCCGGCTGTCGGCCGAGACCGCATCCTTCATCGCCATGGTTGTGAACCTGGGTGCCTATGCCACCGAAATCGTGCGCGCCGGGCTGGAGGCTACGCCCAAGGGCCAGATCGAGGCGGCGCAAAGCCTGGCGCTGTCACGCCGCCAGACCTTTGTGCGGGTGGTGCTGCCGCCCGCGCTGAAGAAGGTGTGGCCCAGTCTGGTCAGCCAGATCATCATCGTAATGCTGGGGTCGTCGGTGTGCGGGCAGATTTCCACGCAAGAGCTGAGCTACGCGGCCGACCTGATCCAGAGCCGCAACTTCCGCTCGTTCGAGGCTTTCATCGTGGTGGGTGGCATCTACCTGCTGCTGTCGGTGCTGCTGCGCCAATTGCTCAACTGGGTGGGCGCCAAATTCTTGTTTGGCGGAAGGAGGTAGGCCATGGTTGATTTTTCGTTGTGGGACATCCTGCGCAACCTGCTGCTGGCCGCGCGCTGGACGGTCGGCCTGTCGCTGCTCGCTTTTATCGGCGGTGGGCTGGTGGGCATGCTGCTGGTGCTGCTGCGCCTGGGCAAGGCACCCTGGGTGGAAGCCATGGTGGCCACCTATGTGCAGGTGTTCCAGGGGGTGCCGCTGCTGGTGCAGCTGTTCCTGGCCTATTACGGGCTGGGGCTGTTTGGCATCAACACCTCGCCCTGGGTGGCGGCGGGCATGGGATTGACGCTGTACACCAGTGCCTTCCTGTCCGAGATCTGGCGGGGCTGCATTGCGTCCATCCCCAAGGGGCAATGGGAGGCATCCGCCAGTCTGGCGCTGAATTTTCGGGAGCAGCTGCGCTACATCATCCTGCCGCAGGCTCTGAAGATCGCGATACCGCCTACGGTGGGCTTTCTGGTGCAGGTGATCAAGGGCACGGCGCTTGCGTCGGTCATTGGCTTCATGGAGCTCACCAAGGTGGGCAAGACGATTGCAAATGCCACCCTCAGCCCGTTTTTGATTTTTAGCGGGGTGGCGCTGTTGTACTTTGTGCTGTGTTACCCCGTCAGCCTGTATGCCAAGCACCTGGAGAGGAAGTTCCATGTCCATCGTTGAAATCGCCGGCCTGCGCAAATCGTTTGGCGCGAATGAAGTGCTCAAGGGCATTGACCTGCAAGTAACCCAGGGCGAGGTCATCGCCATCATTGGCAAAAGCGGGTCGGGCAAAAGCACGCTGCTGCGCTGTATCAATGGCCTGGAAGATTTCCAGAGCGGCACGCTCAGTGTCGATGGCAAGCCGCTGCTGCACCACAATGCCGCGGCCATGCGCGAGTTGCGCCAGCATGTGGGCATGGTGTTCCAGAGCTTCAACCTGTTCCCCCATTTGAGCGTCGGCAAGAACATCATGCTGGCCCCCAGCCTGGTCAAGCGCACCGACTTTAAGACCAACGAAGCCCATGCGCGCAAGCTGCTGCAGCGCGTGGGGCTGGCGGAGAAATTTGATGCCTATGCGGACCAGCTGTCGGGCGGTCAGCAGCAACGTGTGGCTATTGCCCGCGCGCTGGCTATGGAACCTGCCGTGCTGCTGTGCGACGAGATCACCAGCGCGCTGGACCCCGAACTGGTGGGCGAGGTGCTGCGCGTGGTGGAGGGCCTGGCCGAGGACGGCATGACGCTGCTGATGGTGACGCACGAGATGAATTTCGCGCGCAAGGTGGCCGACCGCGTGATCTTCATGCACCAGGGCCTGGTGCACGAGATGGGTGCGCCGGATGCCTTGTTTTCCAACCCCCAAACGCAGGAACTCAAACAGTTCTTAGGCGCCCTGCACGCATGACGGCGCGGCTATTGGTCGATCAGCGCTGCCGCCAACTGCGCACGCAGTTGGGCATTCTCGGCTTCCAGTTCCTGTATGCGGGCTTTTAGCGCTTCCGTGCTGTCCGCTGCGGGAGGTTGTGCGGACTCGGTGGCTTCGGGCTTGTCGCGTTTGCGGGTCTCGCGCACACGCTTGGCGGCTTGCTGCAGCAACTCCTTGCCGCCCAGGGCGGCGGCCACCTGCTCCTGTTCGGGCAAGGTAGCCACGGCCGCGGCGGCGTTGATGGAGATGGTGCCCGACTTCACGGCCGCTACCACTTCGGGCGTGGCCTGCTTCTGGATTTTCTCGATCATCACGACCTGGCTGCTGCTCAGGCGCGCGGCCTTGGCGATGCCCTCGCGGGTCTTCAGCGGTTCGGCCGGCGATAGAGTGGAGGTTGTCGGAGCCTGCTCCGCATCGGTACCGGCTGGCGCCTCTGCTACGGGCGTGGCAGGCTGTTGCTGCTGCCGGCTGCTCAAAATTTCACGCTTGCGCAAGGCCAGCACGCCGCGCTGGAAGTCGGACACGCTGCGCCGCCCCAGGTGTTGGTCGATCATCCACAGGTGCACGTCTTCCATCGTCTTGAACAGCGTGCTTTGCAAGGTCTGGAATGGGATGCCGTGCTTCTGGCAAATGCCATAGCGGTTGTGGCCATCCACCAGCACATCACCCCACAGCACCAGCGCGTCGCGGCAGCCTTCGGCCAGCAGGCTGCGCTCCAGCGCATCATGCTCATCGGGGGTGAGCGGGTCGATATAGGCTTTCAGGTCTTGGTTGACGACGATGTTCATGTCTACAGCAGCAGGGGGCAGGCAAAGGGCGTGATTGTAGGTGCCATGCCCCGCCGCTGCGGTCTCAGGGCTTGCCGCGTACGGCGCTGGCAATGGCAGCAAACGCCGCGCGGTCCAGCGGGTGGGTGAACAGCGTGTCCGGTACCGCATGCGACGAGAGCTTGACAATGACCAGCTCGGCCGCCGGGTTGATGTGGATATGCTGGCCAAATACGCCCTTCGCCTCAAAGGTCTGGTCCGCATCGTGGGCGATCCACCATTGGTTGTGGTAGCTGTAGCCCTTGCGCGCGGTTTGCCCGGCGGCAGCGAACTTTTGCGGGTCCGCACCTTTGCGGATCTCGGCCACCACGGCGGTGGGAATGACTTGCCGCCCCTCCCACTTGCCGCCTTGGCGCATCAGCTCGCCAAACCGGCCTAGGTCACGCAGGCTGGCATTCAGGCCCACGCTGGCCACGTCGGTGCCAATGCCATCCAGCCAGTAATAGGCGTCTTCCTGCGCGCCCAGTGGACTCCAGATGCGCTCGGACAGCAGCGCGGCCAGGCTCTTGCCGGTGACCCGTCGCAGCACCCAGCCCAGCGCTTCGCTGTCGGCCGACTTGTAGCGGAAGGCCGCGCCGTGCTCCCCCTCTTTCTGGACGCTGGCCAGGAAGTCATACACGGCCCGTGGCCCGGTGTAGTCGGGGGCCATTGGCACCAGGCCCGTGGCGCGCAGGTACCGGTGAATGTCGGACTGGGGGTTGGTAAACACCTCGGTGTAGGCCACGCCGGTGGTCATGTCCAGCGTGTCCTGCACACTGGCGTCGGCCCAGGCGGTGCCGGCCAGTTCGGGCACGTAGCGCACCAATGGCGCCCGAGCATCCAGTGTGCCGTCATGGATCAGCCAGGTGGTCAGCAAGCCCACGAATGACTTGCTCACCGACCACAGTGCATGGGCTTGCTGGGGCAGCATACCCGCGGCGTAGTGTTCGTAGACCACACGGCCACGGTGCAGCACCAGCAGACCATCGGTGTAGGTGTTGGTCTGCCACTGGCCTAGCGTGGTGCGGGCGTCCGGCCCCGTGTCGAAGCTGAAGCTGTCATCCAGCGTCTTGGGTGCAGCGGCCAGCTTGGAAGGCGCTTGCGTGCCGCGCGAAACCGCTACCGTGGGGCCGAGCTCGCGCATGTGGTGGAAGGCCCAGCGGCCATTCGGATAGGCCAGCACGTTCGCCAGTGACACGCGCTTGTCGGCAGGTGGTGGCGTGCCCACCATGACGCCACGTGCAACCGGATCGGTGGCTTCGGGGGGGGGCAGTTTGGGCTGGGCCAGGGCCAGACCGCTGTACAGCAGGGCCATGGCAGCGGTGAGCGCGGTCAGGGTGGGGCGAAGAGTGGGTGTACGCATACAGAGGTTCCTTGTTGGTCCATGCGGGGTTAGAAGGCGCGGTTTGCGCGAAAACGAAAGGCACATAGGAATTACAGCGGCGCGGTGTATCTGCGGCGTGTATGCCCGGGCCCTGAAGTGCCACACCATGTATCCCTGTGGGGGCTGGATACACTGCGATACAAAACGGGCCCGTGGCCCGGCAACCGCGCTGCTAAGGTAGCCAGCACCATGGACACACCCACCCACATACTGGTCGTCGATGATGACCGCGACATACGCCAACTGGTCTGCGACTACCTCAGTAACAATGGCTACCGCGTCAGCAGCGCCGCCAATGGCGCTGAGATGCGCCGTTTGATGGCGGACACCCGTGTGGACCTGGTGGTACTGGACCTGATGCTGCCGGGCGAAGACGGCCTGAGTTTGTGCCGTGACCTGCGTGCGCGGGACAGTGCCCATGTGCCGGTGCTGATGCTGACCGCCCGCCGCGAAGAGGCCGACCGCATCGTCGGCCTGGAGATGGGCGCGGACGACTACCTCAGCAAGCCGTTCGCGGCCCGCGAGTTGTTGGCCCGCATCCGCGCCGTGCTGCGCCGCACGATGATGCTGCCGCCCAATCTGCAAGGGGTGGAGCCGTCGCCCTTCATCCGCTTCGACGGCTGGCGGCTGGACACCCGGGCGCGCCATTTGCTGGACCCCGAGGGAACGATGGTGGACCTGACGGGCGGCGAGTACCGCATGCTGCGTGTGCTGCTGGACCACCCGCAGCGTGTGCTGAACCGCGACCAATTGCTCAATCTGACACAGGGACGCGACGCGGACCCGTTTGACCGCTCCATCGACCTCTTGATCAGCCGCCTGCGCCAGCGCCTGCGCGACGATGCCCGCGAGCCGCGCTTCATCAAAACCGTGCGCAGCGAAGGCTATGTGTTCTGCGGCGCGGTAGAGCCCCTGGCGGGGCAGGTGTGATGGCTGCGGCAGGCGTTGCACGCCCTTGGTGGCAACGGCTATGGGGCTCGCTGTTTGGCCGCTTGGCCGTCATCTTGTTTTGCGGCCTGGTGGCCGCCCACGCACTGACCCTTTTTTGGGTGGTATTCGAGCGCGCGCAACTGGGACGCAGCATGATGCTGGCCTACATCGGGCGCGATGTAGCGACCTCGATGGCCATACTGGACCGTTTGCCGCCCCCCGAGCGGCCCAACTGGTTGGACCGCATTGCCCGCCAAGACTACCACTACCGGCTGGCTGCTCCCAACGCGCCAAGCGCGCCGCCACAAGCCGAGTCCGACCTGGCGCGCGTGGTGCGCGCATCGGTGGTGGATGCGCTGGGTGCTGAGCGGGTGGTGGGAAATGCTGCGGCCTATGCCGATGGCCTGGGCGAGCATGTCGAGCTGGGTTTGCGTCTGGGCGATGGCAGTCCGGTGACCCTGCGCATGGACCGCCCGCGCATGCACATCTCGCCCGTGACGGCGGGGTTGCTGTTGGTTCAGCTGATGGTGTTGGCTCTTGTCACCTGGCTGGCGGTGCGCGCCGTGGTGCGGCCATTGGCGCAACTGGCGGATGCCGCCGATGGCATGGAGTTGAACCGCGTGTCCCCGCCCTTGCCCGAGACCGGTCTCACCGAAGTTGCACGGGCCGCGCGTGCCTTCAATGCCATGGGGCGGCGCATTACCCACCACCTGGCCGAGCGCCTGCGCATTCTGGCTGCGGTGTCGCACGATCTGCAGACCCCCATCACCCGCATGCGGCTGCGTGCGGACCTGCTGGCGCCGGGGGCCTTGCGCGACAAGTTGCAAGACGACCTGGTTGATTTGCAGGCCCTGGTGGAAGAGGGCGTGGCCTACGCGCGCAGTGCGCAAGCCAGCAGCGAAGCCGTGCGTGCCGTCGATCTCAACGCCTTGCTCGACGGCCTGGTCTGCGACTACGTTGATGCAGGCCAGCCTGTGCGATTGCAGGGCGTGGCGCCGGTGCCATTGCAGTTGCGGCCCCTGGCCCTGAAACGCCTGGTGACCAACCTGCTGGACAACGCCATCAAGTTTGCCGGCAGCGCGGACCTGCACATTGAATCCGTCGCCGCCGATCGCTTGGACATCGTCGTTTGCGACAACGGGCCAGGCATTCCCGAGGCCGAATTGCAGGCCGTGCTGCAGCCCTTCTACCGCGTGGAGTCTTCGCGCAACCGCGCATCGGGTGGCACGGGCCTGGGGTTGGCCATCGCGCAGGAACTGGCGGGTGCCATGGACGCCACGCTGAGGCTATGCAACCGGCCCGGGGGTGGCCTGGAGGTGCGCCTGGAACTGCGCCTTGGCGCAGTGGTTTAGGGTTGTGCGGCCGTCTGCAGGGCGGGTGACGTGGTCGGTGTTGGTGCGTCGGCCAATTGCTGGTGCCGTGTGCGCATGTCTTCGGTGGTCTGCCCATTGCCATGGGGTGACCAACCGGGTGGCAGCATCAGATGGCCCAGCAGCGTGCGCAGGCTGCGGGCTCGGGCCAGATCGCGGGCTAGGCTGATCCACTGCGCCAACTCCACATAAAAGGGGTTGTAGCTGGTCATGGGGTGTACCAGGCCATAGCGGCAGGGCAAATCGTCACGTTCGGCAATATAGGTGCCGAACAGGCGGTCAAAGACGATCAGCACGCCACCGTAGTTGGCGTCCAGGTATTCCACATTGGCGGCATGGTGCACGCGGTGGGAAGAGGGCGTGTTGAGCACATACTCCAACCAACCCAACTTGGGTATCCATGTGGCATGCAACCAGAACTGGTACAGCAGGTTCAATGTCAGCGCAGTAACCACCAGGCGCAGGTCAAAACCCATCCACACCAAGGGCAGCAAGAAGACCACATTGCCTGTCAGTTTGCCAAAGGCGCCTATGCGCAAAGAAGCAGCCAGATTCAACTGGTTGGGCGAGTGGTGCACGGAATGGTTGCCCCAGAACCAGCGAACCCGGTGCCCTGCACGGTGCAGCCAGTAGTAAAAAAACTCCAGCGTCAAGAACAGCAGGGCGATGGCGCCCACGTTGTCCAGTGCAATGGTGGTGATGCGGTGCTGGATGGTCCAACTGATCAGCGGCGCTGCGATGGTCAATGGCACAAAGATCGACACCGCAATGCGCAACACAAAATCGAAGAAAGAGACGCCAAACGCGCGCCAGTCGTAGTGCTGGTATCGGGACAGCACGATGGCCTCTAGCAGCGACAGGCCCAGCACACCGGGCGCGGCAACGAAGAGCAGGAACTTCTCAAAAGGCGACATGCTGAGGGCGTCTCCGAAAGAGCGACCAGTCTAGCACCGGGTTGTAAAGCGCGGTTGCCCCTGCGGGTGCCGTGCACGCCTCAACCCCGCGCGTGTGTGACGCCCCCATCCACGACCAGTGTGGACCCGACCACGTAGTCGCCCGCGCGCGATGCCAGGTAGATAGCGGCGCCGGCCATGTCTTCGTTGCTGCCAATGCGGCCTGCGGGGATATGGCCCGAAATTTCGTCCGCGTGGTCGCGCGCATCCTTGTTCATGTCGGACGCAAAGGCGCCGGGCGCAATCGCGGTGACGATGATGTTGTCCTGCACCAATCGCAGCGCCATGCGGCGTGTCAACTGGATCAGACCGGCCTTGCTGGCCGCGTAGGAGTAGGTCTCCATGGGATTGACGGAAACGCCGTCGATGGAGGCGATGTTGATGACCTTGGCGGGCCGTGTTTGCGCAGCCTTGCGCAAGTGCGCATGCAGGGCCTGGGTCAGAAAGAAGGGGGTCTTCAGATTCAGGTCCACAACCTTGTCCCAGCCGCTTTCGGGGAAGTCATCAAAGGGCGCGCCCCAGGCCGCACCGGCGTTGTTGACCAGGATGTCGAGTTGGTCCTCATGCTTCGCGTAGGCGGCGACCAAGGCTTTGGAACCCTCCACCGTCGACACATCCGCGGGCAAAGACACGCAGTGCCCCAGTGCCGACAACTCAGCCGCGGTTGCATCGCAGGCCACGGCTTTGCGTGCGCTGATATATACCCTGGCCCCTTGCGCGAGAAAGCCTTCGGCAATCATGCGGCCTATGCCGCGTGAGCCACCGGTGATCAATGCCGTGCGGCCTTGGAGTGAGAAGAGATCTTTCATGCTTCGCTATTCCTTTTCATGCATGCGGATGGAATGAATCGCGGCAAGCTTAGAAGCAAGCCACGCCTTTGTCGGTCACCTAGGCGCCAGCACAAGTGGTCTGTGTGTTGAAAAAGGCAATAGGTAAATAAAAGTAAACGCCGTCAACGGTGCAGAAAAACGCGGCGTTGTGTGTACAAGTCCGACGCATATGTTGGACCGCTCGAGACGGTCGGAGCTTATGCGACTGTTGCCAATGAGTGAGTGTTAAACCATGTTGAATATCAAGTCCCTGATCGCTGCTTCCGTGTTGTCCGGTGTGGCCCTTGCATCCTTCGCACAAACCCCGGTGGCTACTGCAAAGCCCACCACAGCGCCCACCGCCACGGTGACCGCTGCTGCACCGGCTGCAACACCCACCGACACTGCCACGCCAGTGAAACATACAGCTAAGAAAGTCAAGCACAGCCGCACTAACAAAACTGTTGCAAAGACTGCCGCTCAGCCAGCGGACGCTGCGACCAAGTGAACTGATTCAAACTGTTGGTCGGTTTGGGGGTGCCAGGGAAACCTGGTGCCCTTTTTCATGGGCGCTCGCTTAAGGTTTTAACAAGGCCTTGAAGGCCATATGCTGGCCCGCCACAGGAATCGAAATCTCCAACGCACGCTTGGAATCGCGTGGGTCTGCGATGCGAATATCCAGGCGCTCGCTTTTCGCGTTGGCCAGCGCCGTCAAAATGGACCTGGCCGTGCTCTTGGGCTGGCGCGTCACGGCTGACACTTCAAACATAAAAACATCCGCGCGGGCATATGAGCCGCTGGGTGATGCGCTGAAGCCCAGGGCCGGCGCACCGTCGCTTGTGTAGACCTTGGCTGTCAACAAGTTCTGGCCGTTGGTGCTTGCGTCCGGTCCTTCAAAGTCATCGAAGGGGAAGGGTGCCAGAGATGCGACCTGGGACACCTCCAGGTCCATACCCAATGCCCCCTGCGCGTTCTTACTGAGTGTTGTGCTGCAAAAGAACGTCAGTGTCACGGGGACCGTCTTGCCCAGCAAGCTGGCAGTCCCTTGGAATTGCAGTGTACGCGCGCCCTTTTCGCCTTGCAGGTTGCCCCAGCTTCCCTGAGCAGGCGAGAGCGTCGCCGGTTGAGCCAGGGCGGTAGACAACAGGCAGGCGCCGCTGCACAGCAGCAGAGCAGCCAATTGGGAGATGAAGCGGGTGCGGAGTGCTTGCATGGCGTCGGGGGAAATGGAGTGAGCATCCAATGTACACAAAGCGAGCCACCTACCCAAAGCGGGTGTATGGAATAAAGGCCGGAAAATCCGCACACATCTTCACTTTCTGGCGGGCCGGTCGATACAACAATGGCACAAGTGAGAAACGAAACCGGGAGAATTCGATGGACGCCACATCCAAGCAACTGCTGTCACAGGGCGAACTGGCCAAGCGCTGGGGGCGCTCGGAGTCGTCCATCAGCCTGGCGGCCGCAGTGGGCACGGGGCCGCGCTATATCAAGGTGGATGGGGCTATCAAATACCCCTTTGAGGAAGTGCAGCGTTACGAGCGGGCCTGCCTGTTCTTTGAACCGGCCGAGGTCGCGCTGCAGACCGTGAACTAGCCGCTTTCCTGCGTTACCTCTTGTTCGCGCCCCACGATCGGGGCTTCGCGGTTTATTATGGCCTTGGCGCTATTGCCAGGCCCTCGCGCCATGCCGCTCCCCACTGCCATGGAATTCCAATCCGTACTGGACGAGATCACTGCTGAAATCACCCCGCTGCTCGGTAGCGGCGGCCAGGTCGCCACTTACATTCCAGCACTGGCACGCGTGTCGCCCCGGCAATTTGGCATGGCGCTGCGCACTTGCGATGGCGAGGAAGCGGCGGCGGGCGATAGTGCCACGCCGTTTTCCATCCAGAGCATGTCCAAGGTGTTTTCGCTGACGCTGGCCATACGCGGCCTGGGTGACGCGCTGTGGCAGCGCATAGGGCGTGAGCCTTCGGGCAGCCCATTCAATTCTCTGGTGCAGTTGGAGACCGAACGCGGCATCCCGCGCAACCCCTTCATCAATGCCGGGGCCATTGCAGTGGCCGACCGTTTGTTGACGCTGGGCGATGCCAAAACCGATTTGCTGGCCCTGTTGTCCAGCCTGTGCGCGGAACCGATTGCGATAGACCCCGAGGTGGCACAGTCCGAGGCCGATACCGGCTACCGCAATGCGGCCCTGGCCAATTTCATGAAAGGTTTTGGCACGCTGGACAACGCGGTGGACCGCGTGCTGGACGCCTACTTCAACCAATGTGCCATCCGCATGAGCTGCGTGCAGGTGGCACGTGCGGCTGGCTACCTGTGCCGCGATGGCCGCCACCCTTATAACGGCACACCGGTCATCAGCGAAGCCCAGGTGCGCCGCGTCAACGCCATCATGCTGACCTGCGGCACCTATGACGCGGCAGGGGAGTTTGCGTTTCGCATTGGCCTGCCGTGCAAGAGCGGCGTGGGCGGCGGCATTGTGGCCGTGGTGCCCGACCGGCTGAGCCTTTGTGTGTGGTCACCGGCGCTGGATAAAACCGGTAACTCCTACCTGGGGCGTATGGCGCTGGAGTTGTTTGTGGCCAAGACGGGGCTGTCGGTGTTTTAGCGGGAAAGGACCGACGGCGTTGTGCGCGGCCGGTTGGTGCTGGACAATATTTGCTGCAACCTTCTCTTGCATTGGCCTTGCATTGGCCTTGCATTGGCCCATGCCGATTCGGCATCGCCAATTTGCAAGTTGACAGCCACTTGCATGCTGTGCCGTACTAACATTCGCCCAGGTTATGGCAGACGGAGCACCCCGGTTGCGAATAAGGCAGGGCTGCAATCGTCTGGTTCACAGTGAAACATCGCACAGAGGCTGGCATGAACATACGACACATATTTGCAACGACGGCCGTACTGATGGCTGTGGCTTCCGCCCCCCAGATGGCCAGTGCCCAGCCCGCCGATCTTTTGGCCAAACTCAAGAGCAGTGGGGTCGTCACCATGGGCGTCCGCGAGTCTTCCGGCGTGCTGTCGTATGCGCTGGGTGCCGGCAAGTATGGCGGCTACCATGTGGAGATCTGCCAGCACATCATCGCCAATGCCGAGAAAGCCATTGGCCGCAAGCTGGAGGTGCGCTACCTGCCGGTCACCTCGCAAAACCGTATCGAGCTGGTGCAGGCCGGTCGTGTGGATATCGAATGCGGCTCCACCACCAATAACCAGGCGCGCCAAAAGGAAGTGGCCTTTGCGCTGACCACCTATGTGGAAGAAGTGCGCCTGGCCGTGCGGGCCAGCTCGGGTATTACTTCCGTCAAGAGCCTGGGCGGCAAGACGGTGGCCACCACCCGCGGCACGACTTCCGTGCAAACCTTACGCCGCCAGGCGCGGGCCAATGGCGTGGAGTTCAATGAGGCGTTTGGCAATGACCATGCCGACAGCTTCCAGTTGCTGGAGTCCGGCCGGGCTGATGCCTTCCTGATGGACGGCCAGATTCTGGCGGGCCATATCGCCACCGCCAGGACGCCGGCCGACTTCAAGATCGTGGGGGAAGCCTTGAGCGTGGAGCCCATTGCCATCATGTTCCAGAAGGACGATGCGGCCTTCAAAAAGCTGGCCGACGACAGCATCCGCGAACTGCAACAGTCCGGCGAGTTGGCCAAGATCTATGACAAGTGGTTTGTGCAGCCCGTGCCACCCAAGAACACCCGCGTAGGCCTGCCGGCCACCGAGACTACCAAGGCCGCCTGGGCCAACTTGAACGACAAGCCCATGGAAGACTACGCCAAGAAGTAGCTGTCCCTCTCGGACCGCTGCTGCTGGCGCCTCTGTAGTGCCGGGCCCCAAGGCCTGGCCGGCCCCTGCATGAAAATCTTGTTCCTCCTTCTGGCGGGTCTGCTGTCCTGCGGGATGCTCTCGGCCCAAAGCTTGAGCATCTACTGCGAAGACAACAAGCCCTTGCAATTCCAAGGTGCCGACGGCAGGGCTGCGGGCTTCGCAGCCGATGTGGTGCGTGAGATCCAGCGGCGCACCGACAACGGCGACGACATCCAGCTCGTACCCTGGGCCCGCGGCCTGAATCGCCTGGGCGCAGCGCCGAATACGCTGCTGTTCTCGATGGCTCGCACGGCCGAGCGCGACAGCCTGTACCAGTGGATTGGGCCCATCTTTGACAACACCTACGCCTTCTACGTGCGCTCCGACTCTACGTTGAGCATTGGCAACCTGGAGGATGCCAAGAAGGTGGCGTCCATCGGTGTCTACCGCGGTGATGTGCGTGACCAGGTCTTGACCACGCTGGGTTTCAACAACTTGGACCGTGCCAACAGCAACCTCTCCAATGTGAAGAAGCTGATGGCCGGGCGCATCACGCTGTTCGCCGGCTCGCCGACCAATCTGCAGGCCCTGGCAGAAGAGGCGGGCTACAGGGCATCGGACTTCAAGCTGGTGTTTGTGTTCATGCACAAGCAGTTGTACATCGCGGCCTCGCAAGGCACGGACCCGGCCTTGGTCGCGCGTTGGAACGAGACCCTGGTCCAGATGAAGCGCGACAAGACATTCGAGAAAACCTTCCGGCAATACTTCCCTGGTCTGGAGCTGCCAGGCCCCGCGGTAGGTGTGTTGTAGGGCTTACCACGCGCCGTACTGCGCGACCACGCCGCGGAACAACGCGTCGCGCTCCGCACCCAGGTGGTTGCCGCTGGCATCGCCGGATGCATCCTTGCCCACGGCGGTGTGCACCATGACCAGCTTCAATTCCGGGTCGACAAAGATGGCTTGGCCATAGACCCCTTGCAGCGCAAAGCGACGGTGGCTGCCGGGTAGCAGCCAGGTCTGGTAGCCATAGCCCGCATAGGCGTTGCCTTTGTGCAGCATGTGGCCGGGACGAAATGCTTGGGGTTGGCGCGTGGCGTCGGTCATGTCTAGCAGGTACTCGCGCGACAGCAGTTGGTGGCCGTTGACGGCGCCATCGTTGGCCAGCATCCAGCCCAGGCGGGCGTAGTCGCGCACGGTGGCATTGAAGCCGCCTTGGGCCAGCTCTACCTGGTCCACCGTATTGGTTTGCCACGTGGCACTGGCCTCTGCACCCAGGGGGTGCCAGAGCTTGGTGGCCACGTAGTCGCACAGCGTCTTGCCGGTGGCAGCGCGCAGCACCAGACCCAGCACCTGGGTCTGGGCGCCGGCATAGTTGAAGCGCTCGCCCTCTAGCGCTTCGCGCTCGGTGATGCTGCGCGCGGCCGACACCACGCCATCGCGCCGCATCGTGGCGTTGAAGCGGGCGCGGTCGTCATAGGCTGTGTAGTCCTCCACATAGCGGGCGCCCGAGGCCATGCGCAGCAAGTGCACGATGCGGGTCTCGCCATACAGGCTGCCCTGCAGGGCGGGCACATAGGTGGCGGCCGTGTCGTCCAGCGAGCGGATCAGGCCTTCTTCCAGCGCCTGGCCCAGGGCCAAGGCGGTAATGGTCTTGGCCATGGAGTTGGACAGCATGCGCATGCCGGGGCCGCGTCCGTAGTTGTAGCGCTCGGCCACGACCACACCGTCTTTGAGCACCAGCACCGCAGTCGCGCGTTGGCGCTGCATGTAGTCGTCCAGCGTGTAGGTCTGGCCGCGGAAGCGGTAGTGGAAAGCGGTCTCGGTTTCGGCCTGGGGCAGGGCCAGCGGTTGGGGTGATGGTGGCAGTGTGCAATGCGGAACCAGACTGTCCATGGCGCTGAACGAGCCCACGATGTAGCGCTCCTGGTAAGCCTGTGAGAGCTTGGGTGCAGCGGGGTAGCCCTGGGCTTTGCCCAATGCGGCCTCGTCGGGTGCATTGGCATGGGCCAGCAGGGCTGTGCAGGCCAATACTGCCAGCGCCAAACGGTGTGCCGATGGTAGGGGAGAGGTGATGGTGTGGGTCGTCATGGTTGGTGCAAGCCTTCGGCCTCGGTGCGCAGCCAGCGCGCGAAGTCCTGCGCGTCGGGGTTGTTGGCCGCGCGCGCCGAGGCGGCGATGTAGTAGCCGCGGCGCGATGCGGCCTGGCCCTGGAACGGTGCCACCAAGCGTCCATCGCGCAGTAATTCGTTGAGCAGGGGCATGCGGCCTATGACCACGCCCTGGCCGGCGATGGCGGCGGCAATGGCGTCGGCATACTGGGTGAAGCGCATCGTGTTTTTCATGTGCAGGTCCGACAGGCCCATGATCTCAAACCAGGGCGCCCAGTCGGCCGTCAGCGCCATGCCCTGCGGGGTCTCCACGGCCAGCAGCGTGTGGTGCTGCAGGTCTGCCGGCTTGCGCAGCGGGTGGCTGCCCTGCCGCACGAGCTGGGGGGCGCAAACCGGTAGCACCGATTCTTCAAACAGCGGCGGCCCCAGGCCCGGGGCCATGGGGCAGAAGCGCACGGCCAGGTCGATGCGGCTGCGGTCCAGGTCCAGCACCTCCATCGTGGCCGACACGCGCACATCCACACCGGGGTGGCTGGCTGTGAATTTTGCCAACCGCGGTATCAACCACAGCGACGCAAAGCCGGGTGTCGTGGTAATGGACACCTGGCGCATCTGGGCGCCGGTGCTGGCCCGCACGCGGGCCGTGGCATCGCGCAGGCGCTCCAGGCTCTCCACCACGGCGCGCTGCATGACCCGGCCCGCATCGGTCAGCGCCAGTGCGCGGTGGCGCCGCTCAAACAGGGCCACGCCCAGGTCGGCTTCCAGGGTCTGGATCTGCCGGCTGACGGCAGACTGTGTCAGCGCCAGCTCATCGGCGGCCAGCGTGAAGCTCAGCAGGCGTGCCGCCGCTTCAAAGGCGCGCAACAACTCCAGCCGGGGCAGCTCGCCCCGGGCAATGCCGGCCCCCTGGGGCACGGCGGTGACTGAGTTCGCATTCCGATAGCGCATGCAAAGTATTCCAATTCGCCGTTTGAATGAAGGGGTGCATGTCAGTATATTCATTCCCATAGTGCATGTAAAAGGAGCCACCATGACAAACCCGAATCCCACCACCAGCAGCCCACAACACTTCGACCTCAACCTGGAGCGCCGGGCCATGTTCAACCTGCCGGATGCCGCAGGCGTGCAGATTGTCTGCCGCGATGGCACGGTGTGGATCACCTTGGACAACGACCTGCGCGACTATGTACTGGAGGCCGGCGACAGCTTCACCAATGCCGAGCACAAGCGCGCGCTGATCTATGCCATGCAACCGTCCAGCATCGCGGTCACATCCGGTATGGCGCAGCGGCCGCAGTCCACGGGACGCCGCCCGGCCACGCCGGCCCATGGCCTGGTGCTGGAGCAGGTGTTCGCCTGAGAGCAGCCGGGGCATCGAAGCTGGCCCTGCCAAGGAGATTGGTGGGTCGCCTGCAGGATCTGGGGATACCCGTTACCATGGCGCGCCGCGAACCCGCGACGACCCATAAGAGGATTCCCATGACCATCTCCATGTACCAAGCCAGCGTGCCCCGTTTCGTCAACATCCTGGGCAATCTGTCCAATATTCTCGACAAGGCCCAGGCCCATGTCGAAGCCAAAAAACTCAGCGACGCCAGCCTGACCGCCTTTCGCCTGTTCCCCGATATGCTGCCCATGACCACCCAGGTGCAGATCGCCTGCGATTCCGCCAAGGGCGTGGTCGCGCGCCTAGCCGGTGTGGACATCCCGGTGTTTGAAGACAATGAGAAAACTATCGCCGAGCTGAAAGCCCGCGTCGCCAAGACCATTGCCTTCATCCAGACCATCACACCGGCGCAGATCGATGGCACCGAAGACAAGGACATCGTCACCAAGCGCGGTGAAAAAGAAACCCACTACAAGGGCATGCAATTCCTGCTGGGCCACGCCGTGCCCAACTTCTACTTCCATATCACTACGGCCTACGCCATCTTGCGCCACAACGGCGTGGAGATCGGCAAGCGAGATTTCCTGGGCAATCCCTAAAACCCATCCCCGATCCCTCAGCCTTGCTGGGGGATGCATGGCGGTGCGCTGCCTATAATTTCCGCATCGCTTCAACCAGGATCGTCGATGCTGTCGTCGTGGTGCCGCTGGTGCTTACCCGTGCTGCTGTTGTGTGCGTCCGCGCAGGCGCAGCCAGCGCCAATGGTGACCTTGCGCCTCTGCCTGGGCGAGAAAGCCCAGTTGCCGTTCATCGATGCGTCGGGCGGCGGCACCGCCGGCCTCCTGGTCAAGATGGCCGCACAAGAAGCGGGTGTCGTCATTCAGTACATGCCCGCGCCCGCGCGGCGCTGCCTGGAAGGGGTGCGCTCCGGGGATGTGGATGGCTACCCGGTCACGCCCTATGCACCTGCCGTGGTGGCGCTGGTGGGCTTTCCGATGAAGGGTGATGCGCCCGACCCTGCACGTGCCACCGCCGTCGTCCGCACCCTTGCGTACCGGCGGGTGGGCAGTAGCGCGGATTGGGATGGCAAGCGCTTCACGGCCGTGGTCCAGCCGGTACTGTCGCAATACGGCAGCCTGGTCATCCCTGAGCGTCTCAAGAGCCTGCATGTGCCCACGGACGAGCACGGCAAGAGCATGGAGGCCAACTTCCAGAAAATGCTGGCCGGACGTGGCGATATCGTCATAGGCACCGAGGCAGAAGGGCGCAGGCTGCTGCTGAGTCCGCAGTACGCCGGCAAGATCGAAGCGCTTCCCGCCACGTTCTCCAACGCGACCTACTACCTCGCGCTGTCCAACCAGTTCATCGCCCAGCATGGTGACGTGGCGCAGCGCCTGTGGAATGGCATAGGGCGGGCTCGGTTGACGCCGCAGTACATCGATGCGGCCAAGGCGCCTGTGGAGTAAGCGCTGCCCTAGGCTTGCAGTTGTCGCTCCAGGTCGTGCAGCACCTGGTAGCACGGCAGCACCTGGGCCACGCTGCTGTTGGGCTCGCGGCCCTCGCGGATGGCGGCAAAGAATTCGCGGTCCTGCAGTTCGATGCCGTTCATGGACACCGCCACCTGGCTCACGTCGATCTTCTCCTCTTTGCCATTGAACAAATCGTCGTAACGCGCGATGTAGGTTGCGCTGTCGCCGATGTAGCGGAAGAAGGTGCCCAGCGGGCCGTCGTTGTTGAAGCTCAAGCTCAGTGTGCAGATGGCGCCATTGGCCGCCTTCAACTGGATGCTCATGTCCATCGCAATGCCCAGCGTTGGGTGTATCGGTCCCTGGATGGCGTTGGCCTTCACGATGGGGCTGCCACACTGGTAGGCAAATAAATCCACCGTGTGCGCCGCGTGGTGCCACAGCAGGTGGTCCGTCCAACTGCGGGCCTGGCCCAACGCATTCATGTTGCTGCGGCGGAAGAAATAGGTTTGTACATCCATCTGCTGGATGTTGAATTCTTGGGCCTGGATTTTGTTGTGCACATACTGGTGGCTGGGGTTGAAGCGGCGCGTGTGGCCGCACATGGCGACCAGGCCGCTGCGCTGGGCCAGCGTCACCACATCCTGTGCACCTTGCAGCGAATCCGCCAGCGGAATCTCCACCTGCACATGTTTGCCGGCTTGCAGGCAGGCGGTGGTTTGTGCGGCGTGCATTTGCGTGGGCGTGCACAGGATGACGGCGTCCACCTCCTTCAGCGCCAGGCTGTCGGCCAGGTCCGTGGTGACGTGGGCGATGCCGTACTTCGCGGCGATCTCGCGGGTCTTGTCCAGTTCACGGCTGACCAGGGATACGACCTCTACGCCGTCTATATTTTTGATGCCGTCCAGGTGCTTGATGCCGAAGGCGCCTGCGCCGGCCAGGGCTACTTTGATGGGTTTGGTGCTCATGGGTATGGAAGGGTTATGGGTTTTCGAGTATCAGGTGGCCAACGGCCGTATTCGAGGCAGGCACATGGTAAAAGCGGTGCCTAGCCCTCGCGGAGTTTGACTGTGATGCTATCGTTTTGGAAGCATCTGCGTTGCCCGCCACGTCATCCATCGCGCCGCGGGCAATCAGCCACATCACCAGCTCAATGCCCTCGCTGCCGGCTTCACGCACATAGTCGATGTGGGGCATGCGGGCCAGGCCGGCGGGGTCGGCGATCAGGCGGTCCAGGAAGGCGTTGTCGAACTCCCGGTTGATGAGGCCTGCGCGCGGTCCCTGCAACTGGTGGCTCATGCCGCCGGTGCCCCAGATCTGCACCTTCAGATCCTGGTCGTAGCTCTCCACCGCTTTGCGGATCGCCTTGCCCAGGTTGAAGCAGCGCTGGCCGCTGGGCACCGGGTACTGCACCACGTTGACGGCAAACGGGATCACCGGGCAGGGCCAGTGGAAGTCGGACGCGGGGGGCTGGCCGCACATCAGCGACAGCGGCACGGTCAGTCCGTGATCCACCGCCATCTTGTTGATTATTGTTAAGTCAAAGTCCTGCTGGATGACGGACTGCGCAATGTGCGCGGCCAGCTCCGGGTGGCCCTGCACCACCGGCACCGGGCGCGGCCCCCAGCCTTCGTCGGCGGGCTGGTAGGACGCCGCGGTGCCGATCGCAAAGGTGGGAATCATGTCCAGACTGAAGGCCGTTGCGTGGTCATTGAAGACGAGAAAAATCACATCGGGTGTGTTGTCCCGCATCCATTGCTTAGAGAATTCATAACCCTTGAAGACGGGCTGCCAATACGGCTCCTGGGTCTTGCCCAGGTCGATGGCGGCGCCAATGGCGGGCACGTGGGAGGTGTAGACGGAAGCGGTGATTTTTGCCATGTTCTAGATGCTCTTCTTGTGGCCTGCGCTGCCCTGGGGTTGGCGATGGGCTTGCGCGTCGCCGTCTTCACCGATGACACGGTTGCCCTCCACCGAGCGGCCGCCAGCGATCATCATGTTGCGGTATTCCTCTTCGGTCATGCCGGTCATGCTGCCGGCCATTTGCTGAAAGCTCTTGCCATCGGTGGCGCCAATCTTTGCCAGGAAGTAAATGTTGCCACCCGCCGCGATGCAGCGGTTCAGGTCGCGGGCCAGCACGGCTTGCTTCTGCTCCTCGCTCATGGCCCATTCGTCCAGGTAGGCGCGCTCGTCGGCCTTGAAGCGGTCGCGGTTGGCGGCCTGCATCAGCGACATGCAGAACTGGTTCAGGTGGTAGCCCCGGCGGCTTTGCTCGGCATCGAAGACCGTGGTGCCTGGTACGTCCAGGTAAGGTTTGTCGAGTGACATGGGTTTCAGCTCCAGTACAGCCGCGTCGGGTTGTCGACCAGCAGCTTGCGTTGCAGCTCCGGCGTGGTTGCGATGTGGGGAATGTAGTCCACCAGCAGGCCGTCGTCGGGCATATGGTTTTTCAGGTTCGGGTGCGGCCAGTCGGTGCCCCACAGCACGCGGTCTGGAAAGGTTTCGACCAGGTGTTTGGCAAAGGGGACCACATCGGCATACGCATGCTGTTCGCAATTGAGTGCGGGCGGTCCGCCGACACTGAGGCGCTCGGGGCAGCTCACCTTGCTCCAGATAGTGGGGTGCTCACGCAGCATCTTCACGAACAGCGCGAACTCCGGGCCCTCCACCGGCTTGCTGACGTCGGGGCGGCCCATGTGGTCCACCACCACCGTGGTCGGCAGTGTGGTGAAGAAGTCGTACAGCTCCGGCAGGTCTTGTGCCTCGAAGTAGACCACCACATGCCAGCCCAGCGGCGCGATGCGCTGGGCAATTTCCAGCAGCACCTCGCGCGGCGTGAAGTCGGCCAGACGCTTGACAAAATTGAAGCGCGTGCCGCGTACACCTGCCGCATGCATGACCTGCAGCTCCGCGTCGGTCACATCCCGCTTGACGGTGGCCACGCCGCGTGCCCGGTTGTTGGAGGCCAGCAGCGCGTCGACCAGTGCCCGGTTGTCTGACCCATGGCAGGTGGCTTGCACGATGACGTTCTTGTCGAAGCCCAGGTGGTCGCGCAGTGCAAACAACTGGTCCTTGGACGCGTCGCACGGCGTGTACTTGCGCTCGGGCGCATAGGGAAATGTGTCGCCGGGGCCAAACACATGGCAGTGCGCGTCCACACTGCCAGCAGGGAGCGAGAAGCGGGGTTTGCTGGGGCCTGAATACCAATCCAGCCAGCCTGGGGTTTTAGTGAATTCCATAGGTTTTCAAATATTTGCTATTAATTAAATAGCGATACATGTAATCAATACGAGGGCTAGAGGTTGATTTGTCCAAGTGCCAAAAGCCTGGGTGGCTGGGCGTTCTGCGCAGGTAAAGGAGGAGGCCGCTTGCGGCCGGGGGACACGGAGCAGAACGCCCAGCCGCCCAGGCGCTCAGTCGATATAGCGGAGCCCAGCCTTCTCCAACCCCTCCCGCATCTTGTAATAGTCCAGTCCCAAGACACCGGAAGCAAAGATAGCCCGCTTGTCCCCCTCATTCGCTTCACGCGCTTCAGCCGCATCCGCCACCTTCTGCGCCATCGCAGCCGGCACAACTACAACTCCGTCGATATCCGCAACTACAACATCGCCTGGATTGACCTGCGCACCCGCGCAAACGACTGGAATATTCACCGACCCCAACGTCGCCTTGATCGTGCCCTTGGCGTGTATGGCCTTGCTGAACACGGGGAAGCCCATCTCTGTCAAATCCTTCACGTCCCGCACACCACCGTCGATGACCAGGCCCACCGCACCGCGCGCCTTGAACGAGGTAGCCAGCAGATCGCCAAAGAAACCGTCTTCGTTGTCGGTGGTGCAGGCCGCCACCACCACGTCACCCGGCTGGATCTGTTCGGCCGCCACATGCATCATCCAGTTGTCGCCCGGTTGCAGCAGCACGGTGACTGCGGTTCCGCAGATTTTTGCTTCGGTGTAAATGGGGCGCATGTAGGGCTTCATCAGCCCGACGCGGCCCATGGCCTCGTGGATGGTGGCGACGCCGAAGCGGGAGAGTTTGTCTACCGCGGACTTGTCGGCGCGGGTGATGTTGCGTTTGACGATGCCTAAAGTGGTCATGGCTATTGGCCTTTCTGTGTGAGCAATGCATCCAGCCGTGGAAAAACGCGTCGGGCATTGCCCTCGTAAATCTGATGGCGGTCGGCGACACTCAAGATCTTGGAGGCCTCGATGTAGCGCTTGGTGTCGTCGTAGTAGTGGCCAGTCTCGGGGTCTATGCCGCGCACAGCGCCGATCATCTCGCTGGCAAACAGCACG
The DNA here is from genome assembly GCF_059418585.1 of Rhodoferax sp. GW821-FHT07G04. Taxonomy (NCBI): domain Bacteria; kingdom Pseudomonadati; phylum Pseudomonadota; class Betaproteobacteria; order Burkholderiales; family Comamonadaceae; genus Rhodoferax; species Rhodoferax sp. GW821-FHT07G04. The sequence continues at coordinate 1,639,860 of NZ_JBWKQD010000001.1, read as the reverse complement.
TTCTTGACCGGGATGACCGTGTTCAGCAGGTCGATGCCGGGTTGGTGGTAGACGCAGGTGTCGAAGAAGATGTTGTTCAACAAATGGTCTTGCAGCAGCGGCTTTTTCAGCTCCTGGGCCAGGCCGCGGAACCGTCCCCAGTGGTAGGGCACGGCGCCGCCGCCGTGGGGGATCAGGAATTTGAGTGTCGGGAAGTCCTTGAACAGGTCACTGGTCAGGCACTGCATGAAGGCTGTGGTGTCGGCATTCAGGTAGTGCGCGCCGGTGGTGTGGAAGCACGCGTTGCAGCTGGTGGACACGTGGACCATGGCGGGAATGTCGTACTCCACCATCTTCTCGTAGATCGGGTACCAGTGCTTGTCGGACAGCGGCGGGGATGTCCAGTGGCCGCCCGATGGATCGGGGTTCAGGTTGATACCCACATTGCCGTATTGCTTGACGCACTTCTCCAGTTCGGGGATGCAGGTGGCCGGGTCCACCCCGGGGCTTTGCGGCAGCATGGCCACCGGTACGAAATGGTCGGGGAACAACTGGCTAACGCGGTAGCACAACTCGTTGCAGATGGCCGCCCAGGTGCTGGAGACATTGAAGTCGCCAATATGGTGGGCCATGAAGCTGGCGCGCGGGCTGAACAGCGTGACATCACTGCCGCGCTCCTTCATCAGGCGCAACTGGTTGGTTTCAATCGATTCACGCAGCTCGTCGTCACTGATCTTCAGGTCAGAGACCTTTGGCATGGCGCCGGGGTCTTTGATACCCGCAATCTGCTGGTTGCGCCAGGTCTCTAGCGCCTTGGGGGCCGTGGTGTAGTGGCCGTGGCAGTCGATAATCATGTTCTAGTCCCTCTGTTGGCGTTTTGGCCTCTAGCCCTCGTCAATCCTGCGTATACCGCTATCAAATTCATATCAAACGGGTACCATGCCCTGGCGGCGTTTGGCGGGCGCTGTGTCGCTGGAGGCCATATAGGCCAGCAACGCGCGTGCGTCCTCCACCCGTGTGCACACCGTGGTGATGGCGGCTGAAAACGTCGTCGTGATCTGTATGGCCGGTGGCAGCGGGCCGACAATGGCAATGCCTTCCACATGCAGCAGTTCGCTGAGCTGCTGGAAACCCAGCGCCACCGCGCCCGATGCCACCAAGCTGCCCACCGGCACACCGGGCGGCGCGGTGACGATGCGGGGCTTGATCTGCTCGGCAATACCCCAGCGTTCGAACAGCTGGGCCAGTGCGACGCCACTCGGCCCGGTGGAATAGCCCAGCGTGGCGGCAGACAGCACGGCCTGGCGCACCGCCTCTTCATCGGTGATGTCCGGCGGCGGCGTACCCGCGCGCACGGCGACGGCTACGCCGGAGTGCACCAGATCCACCTTGCTGTCGGGCCGCAAGTGGCCGGTGGCTAGGAGTTTGTCTATGGCGTCGGACGCGAGAACGACCACGTCGAAGGCCTCACCCACCTGCACGCGCTTGGCTGCATCCACGCCACCGACCGATTCGAACCGGATGGCCTGGCCGCCGCGCTCGGCATAGGCCGCCGCCAGCTCACCGAGCAACAGCCGCGTGGCCATGGAGGATATGCCGACAAGGGGCGGCGGCGAAGAGGACGTGGCAGCGCTGTGCATGGACGCCATTCTGTGCCCCCGCCCGGGTTTTGGTAAGCCCGGGTGGGTACTAGCAGCTATCCCAAATCGGCATAATTGAAGCCAAGTTATTTCGGCAAAGACTATGGACCTCAAGCAACTGGAGTATTTCGTGCGCGTGGCCGAGATGGGCAGCTTCACCCGCGCGGCCATTGCGCTGGACGTGGCGCAGCCCGCGCTGAGCCGTCAGGTGCGCCTGCTGGAGGTGGAGCTGCGCCAGAACCTGCTGACGCGCAATGGCCGCGGCGCCGTGCCCACCGAGGCCGGCAAGCTGCTGTTGGCCCATGGCCGCGGCATCCTGCACCAGGTGGAGCGCGCCAAGGAAGAGCTGGGTCGCGTGCGCGGCGTGCTGGCCGGTCGCGTGGCGGTGGGCATGCCGCCCAGCCTGGCGCGCTTGCTGGCCGTGCCGCTGACCCGGGCCTTTCGCCAGCAGATGCCGGACGCCACCATTTCGATCAGCGAGGGGCTGTCGGTGGCCATGCAGGAGTCCCTGGTCAACGGGCGGCTGGACATTGCCCTGCTGTACAACGCCCAGTCCAGCCCTGAAATAGAAACCAGTCCCTTGCAGGATGAAGACCTGTTCCTGGTGCAACTGCGCCCGCCAGGCCTGCCCCAAGACCCCAAGCCGCGCCCCATCGCGCTGCGGGATGTGGCACCGTTGCCGCTGGTGATACCCAGCCGGCCGAATGCGATCCGCATGCAGGTGGAGGCGGAGATGGCCAATATCGGCTGCCGCCCCACCGTGGCGCTGGAGATCGATGGCGTGTCCGCCATCCTGGACCTGGTGGCTGACGGCGCAGGTAGCGCCGTGCTGTCGCGCAATGCGGTGGCCAGTTCGGTACGGCCAGGGGTGTACACACTGCGGGCCATTTGCGAGCCGGTGCTGCGCACCCGCGTATCGGTGGCGACCAGTTCGCAACGCCCCAGCACGCTGACCCAACAGGCCACGCTGCAGCTGATACGCCAGACCGCGGAGGCGGTGATGCGTACGGGCAAACCCTAGGCCTGCGTGCGCGCTTGTGTGCGGCAGCGAACGGAGTCGTAGGGCGGTGCTTTCTACGATGCAAACACAAGCCCTCTGCCAGTGTGCGGGGGGATGTGTTCACCCCTCGCACGAAAGGCCAACATGAACGCAAACCAATTCAACGGCACGGTAAAAAGCCTGCTGGGCCGGGTGCAAGAGCAGGCAGGCCTATTGGTGGGGAGTCGGACGCAGGCGCTGCGGGGTCTGCAGCGCCAAGTGCTGGGTGGGGCCGAAAAACGGCAGGGTGACCACCAGGCATCGGCACAACGCGCTTTGGGCCATGGCAGGAGCCTGCACCTGTAGGGCGGGCGAGAGCGGAGGCCGCTATGGCCCACGCAGACTTTACGCGACTCCCCAGGCGCCCCCCTCCGTTTGAACACGACGCGCCGCCGCCCGCTGTACTAGCCGAGCCCCTGGAACCCCCGCGTGTGCATCTGCACATGCCGGTGGATGTGCGCAGCGCCGCGCTGGTGTTGCTGGCGGTGCTGGCCAGCCTCTTTACGCTGCATTGGGCCAGCGCCCTGTTCATACCAGTGATGGTGGCCCTGTTGTTCAGCTATGCCTTGTCCCCCACTGTGGATTGGATGCAGGCCAGGCATGTGCCGCGCACCATCGCTGCCGCCCTGCTCATTGGGGGCTTGGCTGCAGGGGCCGGCACCGCTGCCTATTCGCTCAGTGACGATGCGAGCAAACTGGTCGAGCTTTTGCCGGTTGCCGCGCGCAAGCTGCACGACTCCGTGCGTTCGCCCTTGGGCCGACCCGATAGCACGCTCACCACGGTGCAAAAAGCGGCGGCACAGATCGAGCAGGTGGCCGAGGAAAGCACGCAAGAGGTACCCACCAAGCGGGGAGTACAACGGGTGCAGCTCGTCAAGCCCAAGTTCGACATCAAAGACCATTTGTGGACCGGTACCATGGGCTTGCTGACCATGCTGGGACAGACAGGAACGGTGGCCCTGCTGACCTTCTTCTTGCTGGCTTCGGGCGACCAGTTCAGACGCAAGCTCGTGCGACTTGCCGGACCGACCCTGGGTAAAAAGAGGGTCACGCTACAGGCCCTGAACCAGATCCATGGCCAAATCCAACGCTACTTGCTGGTGCAGCTGTTCACCAGCGTCGTCGTGGGCCTGGCCACCTGGTTGGCCTTTTGGGCCTTGGGTTTGGAGAACGCGGCGGTGTGGGGGATTGCTGCCGGTGTGCTCGACCTGGTCCCCTACGTTGGCAGCGTGGCCATCGCTACGGGCTCGGCCATGGTGGCCTTTCTGCAGTTTGGCACGCTGGATATGGCCTTGCTGGTCAGTGGCGTGTCGCTGCTCATCCATGGCATGGAAGCCTTTCTGCTGACGCCCTGGCTCACCAGCCGCGCCAACAAGATGAATCCTCTGGCGGTCTTCGTCGGTGTGCTGGCCTGGGGCTGGCTATGGGGTGTGTGGGGCCTGCTGCTGGGGGTGCCGATTCTGGTGGTTATCAAGGTCGTCTGTGACTGCATTGACGACTTCAAGCCTGTGGGCGAACTGCTGGGCGACTGAGCGCCGCCTTGCCGTGCTGCATGTGTTCCACCGAACAGATGGGATTGGACGATCTGCGTAACCTGAATCCGTGCCGTGCCTGACAAATGGCCTCGCGCTGCATTTCATTTCGATAGGACCATTTAGAGGAGAACGGTATGAGCCTTGGAACGATTTTGCTGATTGTGTTGATACTGATGCTGGTGGGCGCCTTTCCGTCCTGGCCCCATAGCCGCAGTTGGGGCTATGGGCCTAGCGGTGGCTTGGGGCTGCTGGTTTTGATACTGCTGCTTCTGCTATTGACGGGACGCTTCTGACGCTGGATGCGTTTCAGGGTGACAGCAAAAAGGGCAGTGCCTGTATGGCACTGCCCTTTTTCTTTGTGGTTCGTGATTGGCGATGTCTGATTTGCAGCGCCGACCGAATCTTGGCTAATGTGAACTGCTGGTGCGGCCGCCGAAGAAGCGGGCCAAGGCCATCAGGGTTGCGCCGGTCGCCGCTGCAATCAGCATGGACTTGACCGGCTCGTCGCGGATGTAGGCGATGGTCTTGTCCGATGCCTGGTTGGCGCTATCCACCATCTGCTTGCGGGCGACCTGCAGCGTGTGGGCAGCGCCCTCCACGGCGTGGTTGGCGAAGCGCTGGGTGGTGTCGATGGCGGCAGCTGCCGATTGGGCGGCTTGGTCTACGAGGCTGACAGAGGTTTCGGTGTTTTTACTGGACATGGTGTTGACTCCTGTGGTGGGTTAGTGTGGGTGAATGGGTGCGTTATTTGCCAAAGCGCGCCTTGGCCTGGTTCAGGCAGTTGTCCTTGGCCGCGCCGGCCATGGCGTCGCACTTCTCCTTTTCGACCTTGTACTGGGCGTCGGTCTTGTCGGCAGTTGCTTCATTGCGGGCATCGCTGGTCTTTTCGCGGGCCTTGGTTGCGGCTTGCGCGCTGGTCACGCGCGCGTCGGCATTGGCCTCTTTGGTCTTGAGCAGGGCTTTTGCATCGGCCTGGGCGGCTACACGGGCAGCCTTGGCTTCCTGGACGCATACATCCTTGGCGTTGCCCGCCATGTCCTGGCACTTTTGGTGCGCCAGGTCGTAGGCTGCGTCTGCCTTGGCGTCACTGGCATTGCGCTGGTGTTTTGGCGATGGTTCATTGCTTGCGTCCAGGTTGGCCAGCGCGACCTTCTTGTTGCCCTTGGCTTCTGTCACGCAAATCTTCTTGGCATTGCCGGACAGCGCATCGCATGGCACGAGCGCCGCCTTGTATTCGGCTTCGATTTTTTCCTTGGCGGTTTTGAATTCTGCCTTGGACAGGGTGTCTGCGTGGGCGGCAACACCAAAGGACAGGCAGAGTGCGACAAGAGCGTAGTTCAAAGAGTTTGATTTCATGGGATTTCCTTCGTGGTGAAAAAATAGAAAAGGCTTAGCGTTCACCGGTGACGACAACGTCGACGCGGCGATCGGGTTGCAGGCAGGCAATCAGGCTGGGTGTAGGCTTGGTACCCTTGCAGTCACCGGGCTTGGTCACCGGGTTGGTCTCGCCGCGTCCCACGGCGGTGATCTTGCGTGCATCGATGCCGGCGCTGCTGGTCAAGTAGGCTTTGACGGCATCCGCGCGTTCTTGCGACAGCTTCAGGTTGTAGGCATCCGAGCCGAGGCGGTCGGTGTTGCCTTCCACAGAAATGGTGCTGTAGCGCGTGCCTTGCAATTCACGGGCAAAGGAGTCCAGCGCCGCTTTGCCATCGGGTCGGACCACGGCCTTGTCAAAGCTGAACAGCGAATCGGCTGAGAACTGAACCTTCCTGGGCATTGCCACGGGAGGCGGCGGTGGTGGCGGGGGGGTGACCACCGGTTCGGGCGGGGGTGGCGGTGGCGGGGCGACATAGGCCGCTGGCGCGGGGGCGGCGACGGGCTGCGCCGCACGGCGACCGATCGGAAACACCAGCGACATCGAGTAGTAGTTGACGTCGCCGTTGCTGCCCAGTCCGTCCTTGACACGGAAGCGTTCAGCCTCTGCGCGCACAAAGATGGCGGGTGTCAGCTCATACTGCAGTCCCAGACCCACCTTCATGTTGTTGGCGCGCTGGCTGTTGTCATTGGACGCCGTTGCCGGCAGGCCGGGTCCGCTGAACGCATCGCGGGTATTGGCGTACTGCACGCCGACGCGGGCCAGTGCAGACCATTTCGCACTCATGGGCAGGGTTCCGACCAGATCCAGATTGACGCCTTCCGTCTCATACCGGCCGTTCAGGGTGCCGCCCGGCATGGATGTGCTGTAGGTGAATTTGCCGAGATTGAAGTATCCGAATTCGACGCCAAGGTTTCGGTTGAACTGGTAGCCGCCGAACAGCTTGTAGCCAGTGTCCTGCCGTTCGCTGGTAAACGAACCGGGACTATTGGATGAGCGCAGCAAGCTGTCGGTGGTGAGCCTGTCGTCCATCTGCGATTGGGACTGTCCGACCCCCAGACCCCAGTAATAGTATTTGCTGTCCTGTGCCAACGCTGGGCTTGCCAGGGCAGAGCCCAGGCCTGCAATGCCCAGTAGGCAGAGCGGTGTGATTTTCTTCATTTCATTTCCTTGTGTGTAGGTGAGTACCGTGTGTACGCCTTGCATGGTCAAGGGACACAAGCGTCCGGTCGGTGCGCCATTGCACATTGGCCGTTGTGCGGGCGGGGCACCTGGTCCAGGTGTTGCACAAGCGCTACCACCACATACGACCCCCAGGGCCTGCGTGCGCCAAGACACAGACGAGGAGCCCGATGCGCTTTACAACCAAGTCGTCACAAACGCGTCTGCGGATGACGAACCTCTTTATCAAGAAAGTCGAATATGAAAGATCTATCCAAATCCTGGTTGATAGGTGCATGCATGGTCGGTGGGATGGCTCTGGGTGCATGCAGTAGCAGCATGAAGGCGCCGGCCACAGCCGATGTCGCCGTCTCGCAGGCGGCCGTGGAAAACGCCAGCAGTGCCGATGGAACCGAGTTCGCGCCGGAAGACATGCGCAAGGCACGTGAAAAGCTGGCCTTGGCCAAGCAGGCTTTGGCAGCCAAGGACTACAAGGCCGCCACCGACTACGCCAACCAGGCGCAAGCGGATGCCAAGCTGGCGCAGGCCAAGGCCGGGTCCGCGAAGGCGCAGGCCGTTTCGGCCACGCTGCAAGAAGACATCCGCGTATTGCGGGTTGAACTGGACCGCGCTGGTTCCCAGTAACTATTTCCAAGGCAATCACATGAAAACAAACCGAATCCCCCACATCCTGCTGGTTGGTGCGCTCCTGCTGGTCAGTGCATGCGCCAGCGGCCCCAAGTCGACGAGCCTGCTGGACCAGGCGCACGCCGAATACGCGCAGGCCCAGAGCAATCCGAAGATTGCGACCTATGCCGCACTGGAAATGCAGGCGGCAACGGAGGCACTGGCCAAAGCCGATGCCGCCGCAAAAGGTCGCGAGAGCCTGGAAACCGTGGACAAGCTGGCATACCTGAGCAAGCAAAAGATCGCATTGGCCAATGAGGTAGCGACCCGCAAGGCGTCCGAGGCGGACATCGCCAGTGCGACTGCCATACGCGACCAGGTGCGCCTGGACCAGCGCACGCAGGAGGCCGATCAGGCACGGATGAAGGCCCAGGATGCCGAGCGAGCGGCACAGGCCGCACGCGATGCGGCAGCCTCTGCCACACAGCAAAAGAATCTTGCCCAGGCCAATGAACTGGAAGCACAGCGCCTGGCGGCCGAAGCCAATGCAAGAAACCAGCAGTTGGAAGCGCAGCTTGCCGAGCTGGCGGCCAAGAAGACCGAGCGAGGTCTCATCATCACGTTGGGCGATGTGCTGTTTGCTGTAGACCAGGCGCGTTTGAACGCAGACGGCGTACGCATGGTGCAACGTCTGGCCACAGTGCTGACGCAGAACCCCAAGCGCGCCGTTCTGGTCGAGGGATTCACGGACAGTACCGGCAGCACACAGCACAACCAGGAGCTGTCGGAGCGCCGCGCCATGGCCGTGCGGGACGGGCTCTTCGACCTGGGTGTTGCCCGCGGACAGGTTTCAGTGCGGGGTTATGGTGAGTCCTACCCCGTCGCGCCCAATGACACCGCCATGAACCGCCAGTTGAACCGTCGCGTGGAAATTGTGCTGTCCGACGAACGTGGCGTGATCACGCCGCGCTAGTCCTTGTCGACGCTGTCCACGAGAGTGTGGGACAGCGAACAGAGCATGGGCCTCCCACGACCCATGCTCTGACCTCCACATACCAGAACAGGGAGCACCCAATGAAAACCAATACCTATACCACCCGCTTCTGGACTACGGCCTCATTTGGGGGCAACACGGATACATCCTCTGTCGAATTGCTGTCACTGGGAGACCATTTGGGCGTCTGCAGGAGCCCGAATGCACATTTATTCGCACTGCATTGCGTGGCTGAAAGCGTGCGTGGGTTCATGGCGACCCGATTCGTGACAACGCTGGTCGGTATCGCGCTCATGATTGGTATAGCCGCAGCGGTGCTGTAGGCCATGGCGCGATCTGCCTTGCTCGGCCTGGTGCCTGGCGCCTCGCCGGCATTGTGCGACATGCTGGACCCGTCGCGTGGGGTGGTGCAACCACCGATACGCTCCGAGATATTTGGTGCACAACGCTTCAAGCAACATGGCCAGAGCCTGGCGGCCACCCATCGCGCGGAACTGGTCTCCATCTACGCTGCCACTTTCTTCCCGCGCCTGAAAAGCAATATCGCCGTTCTACGGGAAGCACACCACTATATTGGCGTGCAAGCCAGCACCGGGTATGACATCAGTCCGGCAGCAGAGTGGCTGCTGGACAATTTCCATACCATCGAAGCGCAGCTCAAAGAGATTCACGACGGCTTGCCACGCAGCTACTTTCGCAGTCTGCCGGTGTTGCTCGATGAGCCTTTGGCGGGGCTGCCACGCGTCTACGGTGTGGCTTGGGCATTTGTCGCGCACACCGACGGTGCTTTTGATGAAGACTTGTTGGCACACTTTCTGAAGGCCTATCAGGAAGTGCGCGAGCTCAAGCTCAGCGAAGTCTGGGCCCTGCCTACTACATTGCGGGTGCTTCTGATTGAAAACCTGCGCCGTTTGGCCGAGCGTGTGGCAACCAATAAGGCCGCGCGGGAAGTCGCCAATATCTGCTTTGACCACATTGAAAGCTATGATGCGGACGCACTGGGCGAGCTACTCGCGCTCTTGGGCATGCGCGGCGTGGGGCGGGTGTTTTTGGCGCAAATGGCACAGCGCCTGCAAGACAGGCGCACGGCAGGGGATGACAACGGGCAGAGCGTCGTCCAAGCTTGGCTGCGCCAGGCCCTGCCTGATTTGGGTGCTGTGCAAATACAGCACAGTGCGGACCAGGCACAGGACAATTTAAGCGTCAGCAATGCCGTCATGTCATTGCGCGCCATTGGTGATGCGGATTGGTCCGGCATCATTGCGCGGACCAGTGCCTTGATGCAACTGATGTTGACCTCCCAGCTGTTTCAGGCAGAAGACGATGCCACGCGTGACCAGACCCTGCATGCGGTTGAAAAGCTCGCCCGGCGCAGTGGCATGAGTGAGGTGTCGTTGGCCCAGGCTTTGCTGAATGTGATGCACGCTTCCGATGGCACGGATCGCGTGGCCCACCATTGGCTGCGGGGAGCCGGCCAGGCAACGCTGCACCGTGCGATTGGCTTACCTAGCAGGGCCGGGCTCTTATGGCAAAGCTGCGTCCGCAGGCTTGCATTGCCGGGCTACTTGCTGGTTTTACTGGGCGGCGTATCCTGGGTGGTATGGTGGCTGGTGCACCATGGCATGGGGACACAGGGGGTGGGCGGTCAGGGATGGCTGGGCATCGTGTGTGTGTTCGCAATGTTGTTCCCCGCGTCGGAAGCGGTGGTCGCCCTGGTCAACCGGTTGATCAGCGAGTCGATCCGCCCTCACCATCTACCTCGCCTGGCCCTGGTCGAAGGCATACCACCGCAGCATAGGGTTCTGGTTGTCATCCCTGGCATGCTGACCGCGGCCGCGTCCGTCCAGGACCTCGTCCACCATTTGGAGTTGCACTACCTCGCCAACCCGGAGCGTGAGGCCCAGTTTTGTGGGTTGACGGACTGGGCAGACGCCGATGCGCCACATCTTGCCGGTGACGCCGCTTTGCTGACCCTAGCGCAGCAAGGGGTGGATGAGCTCAATACCCGCTATCCCCGTGCAAGCGATGAGACCATTGCTGCACCGCGCTTCATCATCTTGCACCGCGAGCGTAGGTTCAGCGACAGCGAGCAGCGCTGGATCGGATGGGAGCGCAAGCGCGGCAAACTGGAGCAACTGGTCACGGTCTTGGCGACAGGTGTCGACAACGTATTTCTGAATCTGGGGCCCGCCTCGCGCTTGGCCGACAGCATCCAGTACATCGTGACCCTGGACAGTGATACCTTGTTGCCACCCGGACGCCTGCGCGAGCTGGTGGGGGTGGCGGCACATCCGCACAACCAAACCCAACTGGATGCCAGCGGCCACAAAGTGACCAGCGGCTATGGGATCTTGCAGCCCCGCATCGTGACGCCCCTGCCTGCCGCCAATCAGGCCACACCTTTCCATTGGCTGTTCGCGGGGCAGTGTGGCATAGACCCGTATAGCGCGGCCAGTTCCGAGGTGTACCAGGATCTGTTTGGCGAGGGAACATTTACCGGCAAGGGCTTGCTGCATGTGCGGACGCTCCATGCGGTGCTCACGGGTCGATTGCCTCAGGGACAAATACTGAGTCACGATTTGCTGGAAGGATCGCTTGTGCGCTGTGCTGCGGTGACGGATATCGCTGTGGTCGAAGACGCTCCTTTTCATGCCGATGTGGCCGCGGCCCGCGTGCACCGTTGGACGCGCGGAGACTGGCAACTGCTACCCATCCTGCTTACTGCACTGCTGCGGCCCGGACACTACGGAATACGTGCGATCAACCTGTGGAAAATGCTGGACAACCTGCGCCGCTCCCTGGTAGCGCCTTTGTCCCTGCTCTTCCTGTTGACCGCGTTGATGGGTGACGTTGTCTCGCCCTGGACTGCATTGGCTCTGGTGTTTCTGGCGTTTACCGCCGGGCCTCTGATGGGCGCCTTGGCGGGTTTCACACCGCGCCATGTGGATATTGCCAAACGGCGTTTCTTTGCCCAGGCCTTCATTGCCCTGGGGCGTGCTGTGTGCGGCGGGCTTTGGCATGTGGCGCAGTTGTTGCAGCAATCGGTCTTGGCGACAGACGCCATTGGGCGTGCGTTGTACCGCACGTTTGTGAGCCGGCGCCATCTGCTGCAATGGACCACCGCAGCAGCGGCACAAGCCAATGCCGAAACCACCTTGTTGGCCATAGCACGATTGCACCGCATGGAGCCCTTGCTCGCACTGGCGCTGTTTGTCCTGCTATTGCTGACACACACCGCACACGTCGGGCTTTCACTGGTCTTGTGCGGTGTGTGGGCCGCTTCGCCACTATGGACGTGGTGGGCCAGCCGGCCTCGGCCGCCGGTCTCTGACGCTTTGTTGTCCGCACACGATGTCGCCTACCTGCACGGTATCGCCCGTGATACCTGGCGTCTCTTTGAGCGTTGCGTGGGTGCAGAGGACAACCATTTGCCGCCTGACAACCTGCAACTGGCGCCGCACGACATGGTGGCGCACCGCACCTCGCCGACCAATATCGGCTTGTACTTGCTCAGTACCGCCTGTGCCCGGCAGTTTGGCTGGATAGGTACGCAGGACTTGCTCGGCCGATTAGAGGCGACGCTGGCGACGCTGCTGAAGCTGGAGCGCCATCGGGGCCATTTTTTGAACTGGTATGACACGCAAAGCTGTGCTCCGCTGCTTCCCCTGTATGTATCGACGGTAGACAGCGGCAACCTCAGCGGGCACTTGCTCGCGGTAGCCGAAGCCTGTCGGGAATTGGCCCGCGCGCCGCTGGATCGCACTGCCGCATCACGTGCCATCGCGGCGTCATGCGCGCGCATGGCTCCGCTGCTGGCGCAGCGCCCCAAATTGCCCCCCACACAGCGCGAGGAACTGCGATGGATGCTGGCGGACCACCGCGCAACGCTGCAGTCGGCAGCCCTGGATCTGGATGCCAGTGCGGAGCATGCGGCCCAGCGCCTACGTGCTCTGGCCCGTGCCTATGCGGATCTCGCCTGGCAGCCCAACTTCTCTTTTTTGTACCACGGCAAACGGAGGCTCTTCCATATTGGTTACCGCGTTGCCGAACATCAACGGGATGCCGCGTTCTACGATCTGCTGGCCTCCGAATCACGGTTGACCAGCCTGCTGGCAATCGCCAAAGGCGATGTTCCGGTACGCCATTGGGCGTCGCTGGGGCGTCCGTTTTTCGCTGTTGGCAATAGCGTGGGTCTGCGCTCCTGGACCGGTTCCATGTTTGAGTACCTGATGCCCAGCCTGGTTCTTGCCGAGCCCAAGGGAAGTGTCTTGTACGCGGCGTGCCACGCCGCTTTGCGTGAGCAAATGGCGTTCACACGCGCCCAGGACATTCCGTGGGGAGTGTCCGAGTCGGCCTATGCCGCTAGCGACCATACGCTGGCTTACCAGTACGCTCCGCAAGGTGTTCCGCGTTTGGCCCTGCGCCGCACGCCGGCGGATGAGCTGGTGATTGCACCCTACGCTACGGCCCTGGCCGCGGTGGTTGCGCCCCGATGCGCGGTGGATAACTTCCGTGTACTGCAGGAGCTTGGAGCGCGCGGACGCTATGGCTTCGTCGAAGCGCTGGATTACACGCCTGCCCGTCATGTAGACGGCAAGACTTTTGCCGTGGTCGACACCGTCATGGCCCACCACCAGGGCATGAGCATCGTCGCCTTGGCCCATGTGCTGCTGCAAGGTCCCGGGCAGCGCTGGGGCATGGCCAATGCGGCCATCGAATCGGTGGCTTCGGTGCTGCACGAGCCGGTGCCGAATGAGATTTCTCTGTTGTATGCGCCGCCCACAGCGTCGCGGCATTTGGTGCGGCAGCGCCGGCGCATTCCCAGTCTGTTGCGCGAGGTGCAGCCAGGCGAGGCGGCGGTTGAGCCCACCCATGTGTTGTCCAACGGCCGGTACAGCGTGGCATTGCGGGCCAATGGTGCGGGTTGGAGCCGCTGGGGACAGACCGGCATCACCCGCCAGCGCGACGATGCCTTGCGGGATGACCGTGGCAGTTTTCTGTACCTGCGTTGGGAGCCGCAGGGCAAGCCGGTATCACTGACCCAGCATCCCAGCCCGGACCCCCAAACGAGCTACCGCAGCATCTACCACGCGGACCGCGTGTGTTTCGTCTCGGAGTGGCCAGACATCCATGTTCAGACAACTGTCTGGGTGAGTCCGGAGGACGATATTGAATTTCGCATGCTTGAGCTGCGCAATGTAGGGAACAAGCCGCTGGACATCGAAGTGATCTCTGCATTCGAGCCCACGCTGATAGACCGCTCGGCCGACGAGGCGCACCCGGCTTTTACCAATCTCTTTGTGCGCGCAGAGTGGCTGGCCGCCCACCAGGCACTGCTGTTTGAACGCAAGCCCCGATTGCCCACGGAACCCGGTTTGCAGATGGCGCATTTCCTCACCACACCAGATCCCCGCATACTGGGCATGTCCGTGCAGACGGACCGGCAACATTGGCTGGGGCGCAACCATTGCACGGCGACCCCCCTGGCGGCGTTGGACCCCTTGCCTCCCCCATCCTTGCAGGGCAGCACCGTGCTGGCAACGGGGCTGGACCCTATGTGCGCTTTGGGGGTGCGGGTGCACATTGCCCCCGGAGCGCGCATGCAATTGACCTTTGCTACGGCGGTGTCGGACAACGGCTCCACCCTGCGTGCAGTGATCGACAAGTACCGGCAGGCCAACAATGTGAAGCGCGCTTCCTTGATGTCAGCGACGTTGATGGGCATTCGCTTGCGTGGGCTGCGCATCAGTGCCGAGAACTTTGCTGCCATGCAGACGCTGACGACTGCCTTGGTGTTGACGCTGACGCGGCCCTCCAAGCGAACGTCCACGACCGAGGTTGTGAAGTGGGGTGTGTGCGACCGTCGTCTGCTATGGCGGTTTGGCATCTCGGGGGAACGGCCTCTGATCTTGGTGTCGGCCGGCGTGCTGCAGGGATTGGGCTTGCTGCGCGCCATGGCGCAGGCGCTCAATCTGTGGGCCTGGGGCGGTGTGGCCTGTGACCTGGTGGTGGTGAACTCCGAGCCTGCTTCCTATGACATGGCCTTGCAGCGCGAGGTCGTGGCACTGCGCGACCGCCATGTTTTTGAGACCACGGGGCCTGCACGGCCCGCTGTCACCAGCTTTGTGCTGCTGCGCGCCGGCGACCTGTCTCCCGATGAGTTGACGACGCTGAAGGCCCAGGCTCGCGTGCGGCTTTATGCCGATGGGCGCCCCTTGGCACACCATGTGAAGGAGTGGAGTGCCGCGCATGAGCAAGCTTTGGAGGAGCGTCTGGCGGTATCCAGCATGGAGCTGCCGGCTAGCGCCCGCATAGGCTTAGCCGTGACCGCGCCCAAGGGGGATTTTGACGCAGCGTCTGGTGAATTCGTTTTTGGGGTTGGCACCGGAGTGCGTCCTGCCAAGCCTTGGATCAATGTGTTGTCCAACCCGCACTTTGGGGCGCAATTGTCCGAAGCGGGCGGAGGCTATACCTGGGCGGTCAACAGCCGTTTGAACCAGTTGACCGCCTGGTCCAATGATCCGGTGGCAGACCCACCCTCGGAGTGGTTCTTGCTCCAAGACCTCAAGACGATGAAGGTCTGGAGCGTGACGCCTAATGCCTGGGGAGCAGATGCGAGCCAGTACCTGATTCGTCATGGACAGGGCTATACCACCATCAGCCACCAATACGCGGGTTTGGAAATCGAGGCCCACTGGTGCGTGGACCCACAGACGGCAGTCAAGCAGATCACACTCGCAGTGACCAACCGCGGTCCCAAGCCCGTACACCTGCGCGTGATTGGCATGGTGGAATGGATGATGGGCGCGAATCGGGCCGACCGTGGCACGGTGCAGACGGACTTTTGCCGGCAACCCCTGACCCGTGGCAGTCTCGCCGTATTGCTCTGCACCCAGCGGGAGCGCTCGGCCGGTTTTGGTGACGGAACGGCCTTTCTCAGTCTGGCTGGCGGAATCGATGAGGTGGACGACTGGACCTGTGACCGGCGTGAGTGTTTCGACGCACGCGGGCATTTCGAACTGCCCGACCACTTTGGACACCGCAGTGGTATAGGGCTAGACCCCTGTGCGGCCTTGTCGTCGCGCCTGGACCTGGGGGCAGGCTCAGGCGCAGAGCGTAGCTTCCTACTGGGTTATGCTGAAAGCGCCGACGCGGCCTTGGCTCTGGCGACGTCGGCCGCGCTGGTGTCGACCGGGGAGCGTTTGCAGGCAGTGCACAACACCTGGAACCAGTTGCTTGGGGCCACCACGGTTCAAACCCCGGACCCCCTGTTTGATGCCATGGTCAACCGGTGGTTGCTCTACCAGACCGTGGCCTGCCGTATGTGGGCCAAGGCAGGCTTTTACCAGGCCGGTGGTGCCACCGGCTTTCGTGACCAGTTGCAAGACGCCATGGCCCTGGCCTGGGCGGCACCACAGATGCTGCGCGAGCAAATCGTCTTGTGTGCATCGCGCCAGTTTGAGCAAGGTGATGTGCAGCATTGGTGGCACGCGCCCTTGGGAGCCGGTGTGCGCACCCATTTCTCGGACGACTTGCTGTGGCTGGCCTATGCCTGTACGCGTTACGTGCGGGCAACCGGAGACACGGCTCTCTTGGACCAACAGGTTCCTTTTCTGCAGGGAGCAGCCATTCCCGAAGGCGCGGAGGACGCGTACTACACGCCCAGCGCCAGCCCGCACTCCGCGTCGGTGTACGACCACGCCGCGCGTGCGATCGACCGCAGCTTGCGGGTGGGGGTGCATGGCTTGCCACTGATGGGCAGCGGGGATTGGAACGATGGCATGAATCGGGTCGGCATTGACGGTCGAGGTGAGTCGGTCTGGTTGGCCTGGTTCCTGTGCCGCCTGGTGGCCGATTTTGTGCCCCTGGCCCGAGACCGCGGCGAGGATGCGCGCGTGCAAAGCTGGGAAGCTGCCATCCGGGGCTGGAGAGCCGCCTTGCTAGGACCTGCTTGGGATGGCCGGTGGTTCACGCGCGCGTACTTTGACGATGGCCAGCCTTTGGGTTCCAGCGCCAACACGGAGGCGCGTATAGACCTGATTGCGCAGGCCTGGTCCGTGCTGTCGCAAGCGGCGCCAGCCGATATGCAAAGCATGGCGCTGACGGCCATGGACACCGAGTTGGTTGACGCCGAGCAGGGCCTGATCAAGTTGCTGGACCCGCCCTTCAGCCAATCCGTGCCGAGTGCCGGCTACATACAGGCCTATCCTCCCGGGGTGCGGGAGAACGGAGGCCAATACTCCCATGCGGGGGTCTGGGCATTGATGGCCCAGGCGGCACGTGCCAAGGATGCGCAACATCCGCAGGGCGGAGGTGACGAGCCCTACCGCTACTTCACCTATCTGAGTCCGGCACACCGTGCCGCCCACTTGACCCGCGGCATTGCTTACGGTCTAGAACCCTATGCCATGGCCGGTGACGTGTATTCACAACCACCCTATGTCGGGCGCGGCGGTTGGAGCTGGTACACCGGCGCTGCGGCGTGGATGCACCGTGCCGCGGTGGAGTCTCTATTTGGCCTGCAATGGAATGCAGAGGAGCTTGTGTTCCATCCTTGCTTGCCGTCCCACTGGGAGCGGGCGGAGATGACACTGGTGCGTGGTTCACGCCGCATGCGTTTCATCTTCATGCGGGCCAACCTGGGGGATGCGTTGGAGGCTACAACCGACCTGGCCGCCCATGCATTGCGCCCCGGGCAAGCCCTGAATTGGGTGGGCTTGGTGGGGGAGGCCTGTTTTGTCATCCCCCTTCCGATGAAGTAGCCATGGGCTGCGAGCAAGCCATGCCGCTGGGTGCGCCATCACACCGACACGTTGGATCCGAACTTTTACAGTTGACTGGTCCATTCTTTGTATTAACTATTTATTGGAGATTCGTCATGCAAATCCGTCACACACTTGCTATCGCTATTTCAGCCGTCGCCTTGCTCAGCGCCACCGGTTGCGCGGTCCAGCGCGGCCAGGAAACCGTGGGTGCCTATGTCGACGACGCCGGCATCACGACGATGGTCAAGACCCGCTTCATAGAAAACAAACAGGTAGATGCCGCGTCGATCAAGGTCGAAACCTTGAATGGCACCGTCATGCTGTCCGGCTTTGCCAAAAATGTCGCTGAGCGCAATACTGCGGAATCCATTGCCCGGGGTGTCAAGGGTGTGGTCGCCGTGCGCAACGAGGTTGCTGTCCGTCCCTGAACACAACGAACTGAGCCCCAGGCTTCGTGGAGGAGCACTGGGGCTCTTTATTTGTACGTTGAATTAGGGTGCTCTTTGCGCCAGGAACTGTGCGAGTTCTTCCAGCACGGCTTGCATCGCCCGATTCGCCGCCGCGACGCCCGCACGTGGGTCGTCACTGCTGGCCGTGACTTGGCTGTCCAGCGTACGCCAGGCCAATACCTTTCGCGTCTTCTCGTCCACCAAGTAGACCCGCAATGTGAATTGCACGCTGCTTGGCTGGGTTTGAAAATTCTGCTGCAACCGGACGATTTCGCTGTCCAGGCGCAGGTCGCCACCGGCGGAGCCCGGGGTCATTACCACGGCCCGGAACGCGGCTGTTTGCTCGATGGAAGCCACCATCAGGGGGCCAAGCATGCGGGCCGGTGCGTCGATCCACTCGCTGTGCGAAAAGTACTCCAGCTTGTGCGGCTCGCGCACATAGATGATGCGCTGGCTGTCGAAGCCGGATGCCGCTCGCACCGGGCTGATGATCAAGGTAGGGGCGTTGAGGGGCGCCGCCCGCGAAGCGTCGGATGACCCAATGGGCCGTCCATACTCCAGCGCATAGAAGCTCGATGGTGTGCTGGCCTTGGGCTGCAACACGCTGCAGGCGCTCAGCACGAAGATCGCCGTGCAGGTCGCCAGCCGGCGTGCACAGCAGGTAGTCGTATTGTTCATGGTTTGGCTTCCTGTTCTCCGGGACCGTTGGGCACCGGTGTGCGACCGAACAAAAGACCACTGGGGTCGCGCGTGGTTTGCTCGCTCAGGCGGCGCAGCGAGTTGCTGAGACTGCCGAGCTCTCCCAAGAGGTGCTCAATTTCGGGTAAGGTTTCGGTGCCCAAACGCTTGACGCCTGCGCCCAATCCATCGGCAGCTCTTGAGGCGCTGGCACCGGCCTTGGACAGGTCGTCGCCCATCTTCTCAACAGCGTCCGCGCTGCGGCCCACACGGTCCATCAGCGGGCCTAGCCTGGCGGTTGCCTGCACGGTGTTGCTCAGGATGCTCTTGAATGCGGCCTGGTTGTCCGGGCTGAGAATGGAATTGATGTTATTGGAGGTGCTGTCCAGCTTGCCCAGTACGTTGGTCAGTACATTTTCCAATCGCGCGCTGAGAGAAGGCTTGGTTCGGATGACGGGGTAGGGGTTGGGGGCGACGGCGCGTAGCGGCGGCGAGTTGATCGCTCCGCCGCTGAGCTCCACATAGGTGATGCCTGTCAGGCCCTGCGTTTTCAGGACCGCGATGGTGTCTTCCTTGACTGGGGTGCCACGCTCTATGGCAAAGGACAGCACCACACGTTCGGGGTTGGCGCGGTCCAGGTCTATGCGCCGCACCTTGCCTACTTCCACGCCGTTGTATTTGACCGGTGCGTTCAAGTTGAGGCCTGCGACGGATTCATTCTCTATGGCCCAGAAAATGTCGTAGTCCTTCTGCCAGGCCCCACCCGATGCCAGCCACAACGCTGCACCAATCAACACCGCACCCAGTACCAGCACGAAGGCCCCTACGATGGAGAAATTCACTTTGGTTTCCATGGCGTCTCCTGGGGTGTTGTTGCCGGTAGTGCCTGCTGCTGTTGCTGCGCACCGCGCCCGCGCGGGCCGTCAAAGAATGCCCGTACCCAAGGGTTGTCGCCAATGGAAAGTTCTTGCATGGAGCCGGTTGCCTGTACCGTGCCGTCACCCAGCACAGCGATGCGATCCGCTACCTGCCACAACAGATCCAGGTCGTGCGTGATCATGACGACGGTCAGGCCGTAAAGGTCGCGTAGCGTGCGCACCAGGTCGTCCACACCGGCGGCGCTGCTGGGGTCCAGCCCCGCAGTGGGTTCATCCAGAAACAGCAGTTCGGGGTCCAGGGCCAAAGCCCTGGCCAGCGACGCACGCTTCATCATGCCGCCGCTGAGCTCGGAGGGGTATTGGGCAGCCACCTCGGGCCGCAGTCCCGCCATGGACAGCTTCCAGTGCGCAATTTCATCAATCAAGCTGTTGCCCAGATCGGTGTGTTCGCGCAGTGGCAGGCCTATGTTCTCCAGAACCGTCAAGGAGCCAAACAGGCCTCCATGCTGGAACATCACACCCCAGCGCTGGCGCAAAGCCAGGGCCGCGGCATCGTCTATGTCTCTCAAGGGAACGCCCAGTATGCGGATCGTGCCCTGCGTGGGCGTTTGCAACAGAATCATTTCACGCAGCAACGTGGATTTGCCGGAGCCACTGCCGCCGATCACCGCAAAGATCTCGGACCGACGCACCTTCAGGTCGACACCCTTGTGCACCACATGGTCGCCAAATCGGGTAACCACCTGGTCCATCTCTATGACCGTTTCATCGTTTGTCGTGTCGGCGGATTGCATGTCACAGGTCCAGGATGCTGAAGGCAATGGAGAACAAAGCGTCCGCCACAATCACCAGAAAGATGGACTGAACCACGCTGCGCGTGGTCTGCTGCCCCACACTGTCGGCACCACCACGGGTGCGAAAACCCTGGAAGCAGCCCACCAGGCTGATGATGATGGCAAATATGGGTGCCTTGGCAATACCCACCATGTAAGAGGTGACGCTGACGGCTTTGGCCATGCGGTCCATGAACTCGGCGTAGCCCACATCGAGCTGGGTGCGCGCCATGACCATGCCACCCGCCACCCCCAGCACATCGGCAAACACTGTCAGCAAGGGCAGGGCAATGACCAGCGCAATGAGCTTTGGCACGACCAGGAGCTCCAGCGGTGCGATGCCCAGCGTGCGCATGGCATCTATTTCTTCGGTGACCGACATCGTTCCGATCTGAGCTGCAAAGGCCGAACCCGATCGGCCGGCGAGGATGATGGCTGTGATCAGCGGTGCGAACTCGCGCAACATGGACAGGCCCACCAAATCTGCAACAAAGATGTTGGCGCCATACTGGCGAAGTTGGTCGGCCCCCTGGTAGGCCACCACAATCCCCAGCAGCAGAGACAGCATGCCGACGATCGGCAGCGCATCAAAGCCTGCCCTGCGGATGTTGAACAGAATAGGGCGCCACCGCATGCGCCCGGGGTGGACGATGCAGGTGGCAAAGGCTTGGGCGCTTTGTCCCACGAAGCTCAACATTGCGAGCAGCTGTTCCCAAGCCTCCCCGGCCCTGCGGCCAACGCGCTCCAGTACCTGCGGCGTGTGAGGCTGTGGCGGGGCGGCGTATTCACGGGCATGCTGTTCTTCGTGCTGGCCTACCACCTGTAGCAACTGGGTGTGGTCTGGATGGAGGCCTTGCAATGTGATCGGGTTACCCTGGCTGCGCATGCGGGTCAGCAGCTTGTGCAGCACCCATGCGCCGGCTGTGTCCAGCCTGCGGATGTCACTCGCATCGACTTGCAACACAGAGCCTGACCCACTTTCCAAAGTATCTAGCTGGGCCGGGATGCTGCGCAACCCGCGCGCGGTCCACGCGCCACCCAGTGTCAGCGCCTGGGGGGCCGACAGTCGGGCGCTGGCACAGGGTTCGCTGCGGTGTTGCATAGGTGGAATCGAGCTTAGGTTGCAACGACGGTCCTGTTTGTTCGCAAGCGAACAGAAAACCGCGGCGAATCGGCGCAAGCTTGGCGGTACCGTCACACATCCGTGGCTGAATCCTTTGGAGTTGCCCTATGAAAACCCGTATGGAAACCTTGTTGCTGAGCACCGCGTGGGTCGGCTTTCTGGCCATTGCGGCGGTGGCCTGCAGCAAGCCGGTGGACAGCAGTGGTCTGCCGATAGCCAGTACAACCGTTGGCACCGATATTGACGACAGCGTCATCACCAGCAGCGTAAAGTCTGCATTGCTGGCGGATGCCGACATCAAGAGCTTTGATTTCAAGGTGGAAACCCGCAAGGGTGAAGTATTGCTGAGCGGCTTTGTGGACAACCAGGCGCAGGTTGATCGTGCAACAGCCGCGGTGCGTGCGGTCGCCGGTGTCAGGGCCATTCAGAACAACGTCGTTCTGAAAGGCAAGCCCACCACGGTCGGCAAGAAAGTAGATGCCGGCATCATCACCAGCAAGGTCAAGGCCGCGCTGCTGGGTGATCCCAGTGTGAAGAGTTTTGACATTGCCGTTGTCACGCGGGACGATGAAGTGCTGCTCACCGGGTTTGTCGACAACCAGGCCCAGGTAGACCGCGCCATGGAAGTTACGCGTGGCATTGAAGGCGTGCGCCTGGTGCGCAACGAAATGAGCATCAAGAAGTAGTGCCGGAATGCCGCACCCGAGTGCGGCATCGTCCCACAAGCGGCCCTGCGGACTATGGGTTGCGCTGGTGCACGTCGCTGAGCAGGCGATCCAACTCTTTCTTGACCACGCCATAGCACTCGCAGACACTGGTTTCCAGACCCTGGCGTTCCAGGACTGCGATGTGACCACGCCGGTAGCGTATGTAACCGGCATTCTGCAAATTGCCCGCGGCCTCGGTCACACTTTCCCGGCGCACGCCCAGCATGCTGGCTACCAGTTCCTGCGTCATCACCAGCTCCCGCGCTGGTACACGGTCTATGGTCAGCAGGAGCCAGCGGCATAGCTGCTGTTCCACGGAATGGTGCCGGTTGCACACGGCAGACTGCGCCATTTGCGTCATCAAGGCCTGGGTATAGCGCAGCAGCAGGCGTTGCAAGGCGCCGGCGCGGTTGAATTCGCTCTGCAACAAATGGCGGTCCAGCCGATAGGCATGCCCGGCCGTTTGCACCACCGCTGAACTGGGCGTAGTGTCGCCACCCATAAAAAGGGAGATACCGACCACCCCCTCGTTGCCCACACCGGCGGTTTCGGCCGACGCGCCGGTCTCGGTTACATAGTGCAGGGACACGATGGAGGTAGTGGGGAAGAAGGCATGGCGCAGTTGTGTACCGGGCTCATACAGCATCTGGCCCAATGCCATGGGTACCAGTTCCAGATGGGCGGCGAAGAGCTCGAGGTCCGATTGCGGCAGGGCTGCCAGCAAATGGTTTTGGCGCGGGCGGTGGAGTGCAGTCATACATGGCATACCTGTGTGTGTCATTTCAGGCTCCGGTCACGATTTCCACGCCGATGCCACGGTAGCCCAGAAAGCGACTGCTGCGGCTGAACATGGGTTCACCACTGACGCGGTACTGCTGGGGTGTGCCGTCCGCATGGTGGCGGTGGACGATGAAGTCCAAGAAGGGTTGGCGTGCCGCTATAGCGGCACGCAGCGCCTCTCGGTCGGACGCATCCCAACCGGTTGTCTCTCTCTCCGTTGAAGTCCCATTGGCGGTATCGTTCTGCATGCCCAGCATGGCCAGCACCGGACCCGAAATCTTGGTGAAGTTGCCATACTCGTCCTGCTCCCAGTACCAGTCGGATGCCAGCTCGGTCAGGCTGCGGTAGCGCGCTTCGCTTTCCAGCAGCTCGGCCGTGCGTTCCTGGACCGTCAGTTCCAACACTTTGTTGAAGTCGGCCAATCTCTTGTACAGCAGACGCACCTCCAGCATGTTGTGGATGCGGGTCTTGACCTCGACCAGATCGAAAGGCTTGCTGACAAAGTCTTTGGCACCTGCCTGCAATGCGCGCAACTTGTGGCCGGGTTGTGCGGTCAGCACGATGACTGGCAGGTAGGGGTCTGCCGTGCTGGCTTTCAGACCCTCCATGACCTGGAAGCCATCCATCACCGGCATCTGCAGATCCAACAGAATCAGGTCGTAGGCATTCTTGCCGTGCAGTACACAAACCTCTTCGGGTCGCATCGTGCTGGTCACATCGGTGTACCCCTGCGCCTGCAGCAATTGCTCCAGCAGCTGCACGTTGGACTCTTGATCGTCAACGATCAAAATTCTGGCGCCAAGGATGTCGTCTGGATTGATCATGATTTTTCCTTACACACGTTTCAAATCTAAGCAGCAGCGTGCACTACAAAAATAGCAGCAATACACGTAGCTTTTAAGAGGGCTACAGGCCTAATTGCCAATAGCCACTTGGTTGGGGTCGGGCTGCGCCAGTTCAAGGCCCTGGTCCAACGCCTGCATGAACTCGGCAATCTTGATGGGCTTGGTCAGGTAGCGGAAGAAGCCGGCCTCCAGGCCCTTTTCAACGTCGCGTGGCATGGCGTTGGCACTGAGCGCCAGCACGGGTATGTGGGTGGTCAAAGGGTCATCGTGTAGCAGACCTAGCGCTTGCAGGCCGCTGATGCCAGGCAGGTTGATGTCCATCAGGATCAGGTCCGGCAGATGGGTACGGGCCATGGCGATGCCCCGTACACCGTCTTCGGCGCGCAGCAGGCGCATGTCCGTCCGGCGGGCAATCAGCTGTGCCACCAGTTCCATATTGGCTTCGTTGTCTTCCACGTAGAGCAGGGTACGCACGGCGCCGTCGGCCTGCGCCGAGGAGGGGTTCAGGGCCAGTTCCTCTTCGGCGTCCAGTTCCAGTGAATGGGGGGCTGCCAGGTTCAGCTCAATCCAGAAGTCGCTGCCGACACCCACGGTGCTGTGCGCGCCTATGCTGCCGTTCATCAGTTCGACCAGCCGCTTGCTGACCACCAGGCCAATGCCCGTGCCTTCTTCGTCGCTGTCTTCCTGACCCAGGCGGTTGAAGGGTTGGAACAACTGGGTCAGCTTTTTGGAAGAGAGGCCTTCGCCGGTGTCTCGCACGCTGATGTGCATGCGCGTCTTGCCGGCAGGGCGGAAGGTGACGTCCACCGACCCCGCCGTGCGGTTGTACTTAATGGCATTGGTCAGCAGATTCACAAAGACCTGTTTCACCCGGGTGCGGTCTGCCTCCACGTAGCACGGTGCCTTGAAGTTGGGAAAGCGCATCTGGATGCCGCGCTGGTTGGCCTGGGGCTCCATCATGGTTTGGCAATCGCGCAGCACTTCCTGCAGCGAAACAGGCTCCATGGACATGGATAGCTTGCCGGATTCGATCAAGGCCAGGTCCAAAATCTCGTTGATCAACTCCAGCAGGTACCAGCCCGCCTTCAGTATCTGCTCGATACTGCCCCGCTGCGTGGCCGTCGGCGGTGGTACGCCAGAATCCATGAGCTGGGCAAAGCCCAGAATGGCATTGAGTGGTGAGCGCAGTTCGTGGCTCATGCTGGACAGGAATTCGGACTTGGCCAGGTTGGCCTTGTCCGCCGTGGAGCGAGCGGCTTCCAACTCCAGATTCTTCACTTGCAGTGCCCGGTCAAGCTGGGCACGCTCTGTCTCGGCCAGCTTGCGTGCGGTGTTGTCGGTACCAATCAAGAGGTAGCCAATGATGGTGGCGTCTTCACTGCGCAGTGCCGATACCGACACCACGACCGGAAGGCGGGTTCCATTCTTGCGGATGTAGGTCAGCTCATATATGTCTTCCATGCCACGCGAGGCCTTGAAGGCCAGAGCCTCAAACCCAGGGGCAATGTCGGTTTCCAGTTCTGCGGACAAGGAATAGGCCCGCGCCACGACTTCCTTGGGGTCCGATATGTCGGCGGGGGTGACCTGGTTGACCAGCTCTGCCGCGGTATAGCCCAGCATGCGCTCCGCGCCCACATTGAAAATCTGGATGACGCCCTGGGCATCGGTGGCAATGCAGGAGAAGTTGGCGCTGCTGAAGATGGCGCTCTGCAGGGCCCCGGCCTCACGCAGTGCCTCTTCTGCTTGCTTGCGGGTGCTGATGTCGCGCAGGATGCCCGTGAAGTAGCGCTGGCCACCGAGCGTCATTTCACTAACCGTGATCTCCAGAGGGAAAAGACTTCCGTCTTTGCGAAAGCCCATGACCTCGCGACCCAGGCCTACGGCACGTGCCGCATCGCTGACACCATAGTGCTCCAGTGCCACATTGTGTTGTTCTTGGTCCAGCTCGGGTATCAAGAAGCCGAACGCCTTGCCCTTGAGTTCGGTGGCTGCGTAGCCAAACATGTGCTCGATGGCCGGGTTGGCCGATTCGATGGCTCCGCCCAGGGCGTGCAGCGTCACAATGCCGTCGCCTACTGTGTTGAGGATGGTTTGCACCCGGGCCGCGCTATCGCGCAGGGTTTGCTGGGCGGCGTACTCCGCGGTCACATTGCGAAACACCAATACGGCGCCCACCACTTCGCCATCCAGATCGCGCACCGGGGCGCAGCTGTCGGCAATGTCAAATTCGCGGCCATCGCGCGCGATCAGCACGGTGTGATTGGCCAGACCTTGGACGATACCCTGCTCCAGGACGCGCGCAACCGGAATGGTGGCAATGTGGCGGTCGCCCTTGTTGACGATGTGGAACACCTCGGTCACTGGCCGTCCATGTGCCTGTGCCTGTGTCCAACCTGTCATATCCTGGGCCACAGGGTTGAGCAAAGTCACACGGGCTTGCGCATCGGTGGCTATGACCGCATCGCCAATGGAGTTGAGCGTGACTGTCAACTTTTGTGTACTGTCCTGCAGGGCGTGGTTGCTGGTCTGTAGCAGGGCGTTGCTTTTCAGTTGTTCTTCCAGCAAGCCCCTTGTTTTCTCATGGACCAGATTTTTCAGGCGCTGCTGGGCTGCACGATAGCTTGAATAGGCAAAGTACAGCGACAGCAGCAGCGCTAGCAAACCGATGGCCAAGATGCCAGCCAGCAAGCGACGCATATTCATGTCAAATTGCGCATTGTTCTGTGACTGGATGTCGGCCTCGGCGTGGACGATGCCGCGCAGTTTGCGGCGTATTGCCTCCATCAACTGCCTCCCCTCATCACTGCTGATCATGGCAGCGGCGCCCACTGTGTCACGGCTGCTTCGCAGGGCAATGGTTTGGTCCATTTCTGCCAACTTGGTGTCTAGCAGGCGTGCAATGGCCTCTACATGCTGCAGCTGTGTGGGTTTGCCGCTGGCAAGTTGGCGCAATACAGCCAACTGGGCTTTGATGGTGTCACGTGCACCGAGGTAGGGGTCAAGGTAGGTGTGGCCACCGGTTAGCGCGTACCCACGTTGGCCGGCTTCGGCCACTGCCAAGGCCGACAGCAGTTCGTCAGCGGCGGTCGTGGTCACCAGGGAGTCTTGGCGATGCTTGGACGCCTGCTCGATTTGTGTGTACGACCAGTACGTGAATACCATGCCAGCGGCTACGAGCAGGAGTACGGCTGCGAGCCAAACTGTTGTTTTATGGGTGGTTTTCAAAAAGACGTACTTTCGCGTTGGGCGTTTGCTCGGACCCTTATACGCGCATCCTGTGGCTTGCAAGTTTTAGCTTCTGCCAGCGCGCGGTGGATGGCAGTGCGCCTAGCGTAGCGAAAGGCCGGAAGTGGCTCTGTTCGGTAGCACACTTAGGTCAGCTCGTTTATGAGAAATACGGCTGTATCCCACGTGTAATTGGTACTTTGCGCTACAAAATATATAGCACTCCGCAAAAAAGCGTTTGCCTGGGTACGCCGACGCACAGAGGTGGTGCGCTCAATTCATAACAATGGAATTTCATCTGCGGACGCATGCCTTGTGCTCCGCGGTTTGTTGTAGTCCTTCTTGTTTGGAGTTTCATCATGAACATGAGCAATAGATTTTCTGCAGTCTTGCCCCCTGTGCTGCTGGCATCGGTCTTGGGGCTGAGTGCTTGCGCCGGCATGAACGCGCAAGAGCGTGGCACCGCGACCGGAGCTGTTCTGGGCGGTGCTACCGGGGCCGTGATGGGTGGCGGAGCGGCCGGCACAGCTGCTGGCGCGGTGGTTGGTGGCGTCATTGGTCACGAAGTGAGCAAGCCAAAGTAAAAATCGAAGCCACTCCCCGAGCGAGGTACCCGCACCGTCCTTTTGCTACAGGGCTCTGCGGGCATACCGCTCAAAGCTGGCAAGCGGCAAGGGCTTGCTGAAGAAAAATCCCTGGTAGGCGTGGCAGCCTGCAGCGGTAAGGAAGTCGCGCTGGGCTTCAATCTCTACGCCCTCCGCAATGACATTCAGGCCCAGGCTTTGGGCCAGGGCGATGATGGTCTTGGCAATGGACGCATCATGGTGGTCGCTCAAGATGTCTCGCACAAACGACCGGTCAATCTTCAGTTCGTCCAACGGCAGGCGCTTGAGGTAGGACAGTGACGAATAGCCGGTGCCAAAGTCGTCCAGCGAGAAACACACGCCCTTGGCCTTGAGCATGAATATCTTCTCGACCACCGAAGGTACATTGTCGATCAGCACGCCCTCTGTCAGCTCCAGCTTGAGTCGCTGGGCATTAGCGCCGGAGTGCTCCAGCGCTGCCAGCACTTGACTGACGAAATCGGCCCTGCGGAACTGCTGGGCACTGATGTTGACCGCCAGTGTCAGGTGCTGGGTTTTGGGTTGATCTGCCCAGAGCGCCAATTGCGCACAGGCCGCCTGCAGAGCCCAGTGGCCCAGCAGTGTGATTAGCCCGGTCTCTTCGGCCAAGGGGATGAAGTCGGCAGGCGGTATCTGGCCGCGGACGGGGTGCAACCACCGCACCAGCACTTCAGCGCCCACGGCGCGTCCGTCTCCCACAACTTGCGGCTGAAAGTGCAAGACAAATTGGTTCTCCGCAATCGCGTGGCTCAGCTCCTCCTCCAAGGCGGCGCGCTCCAGGATGGCGGTCTGCATGGCAGGATCAAAGAACTGCAGGCCATTGCGGCCCATCTCTTTGGCCTTGTACATGGCCAGATCGGCTTGCTTCAACAGCTCTTCCATGGACTCCTTGGTTCCAAGGAACAGGGTGGCGCCTATGCTGGCCGAGCAGCGGTGCTCTGTTTCCCCCAGGTGGTAGGCTTGACCGAGGGTGGCCAGAATCTTCTCGCCGATCTCCTGGGCCTGGTTCGCAGCCTCGCGGAGGTGGGCATTCAGGCTGGCCAGTACCACCACAAATTCGTCCCCACCCAGGCGGGCAACGGTATCCCCCTCGCGCACGCATTCGGTCAGCCGTTGTGCCACCTGTTGCAGCAGCAGATCGCCCATGTCATGGCCCAGCGTATCGTTGAGGGCCTTGAAGTGGTCAAGGTCCAGGAACATGACCGCGCCATAGCTGGCACTGCGCGCGCCTACGATCATGGCTTGCTGCAGGCGGTCCACAAGCAGGGTTCGGTTGGGCAATTGGGTCAACGGGTCGAAGAAGGCCAGTGCGTTGATTTTTTCGTCGGCCCGTTTGCGGGCACTGATGTCCCGTATATTGCACTGGATGACCGTAGTGCCAGCACAGTCGTAGGTATTGCTGATGAACTCCACCGCAACCTTTCGCCCCGACTTCTTGCGCAGCGGCAGGTCTTCGTAGCGGACAAAGCCTTTGGCTTGCAGCTCCAAGAACTTTTCCTGGCTCTGGGCGATATCGGCAAAGGCACCGACCTCCCATATCTTCTTACCCATCAACTCCGCGTGCCTGTAGCCCAATAGTTCGGTCAAAAAGGGGTTGGCGTCTTCTATTTCGGCGGTGTTGGCATTGAGTAGCAGGATGCCATCGCGGGCGGTCTCGAACAGCCTGCGGTAGCGCATTTCGGAGGCGCTCAGTGCCTTGGTCGCGGCGTTGCGCCGAGCATTTGGCGTGCCCGCAGGTGTCTTTGCTGTGGTGTTATCTGGCATGGGATCGGCTTGGAGCGCTCGGCGTTGTACGGGCAGAACCATACTCTGTGGCGCCAGTCCTTTCGCAACAATAAGGGGCGCATCGCCGCGTGTCGGTGCGGTGACGAACCCATGGCGGAAGCCCCTTCTGTGTGCCATGCCGAACAGACCAGGGACGGGCTGCCGACTACCGTGTGCACAAACACCAAGAGGAGCACGCAAATGATGTTGAAATCTGCCTATCTGCTAGTCTTGGTTGCTATGGCGAGCGGGTGCTCCTCTATGCTGCCGGTCAGCCATTCCGATGCATCCGCATTCCAGAGTTATGAGGAGGCCCGTAGCGCGGTGGCGGCCCTCGTTCCCATGCAGAGCACCAAAGCCACGCTGGAGAAAAACGGCCTGGACTTCGCGAAGCAACCCAATGCCAAGATACTGACCCACTCGGACATCGTGCGTTTGTTGGTGCCGTCTGGCATCTTGAAGCGGGAGGATCTGGAGCCGGGTATCGTCGCTTGCCTGGAGGCGCGTGATGCCTGCAATGGTCTGGACATTACGGCCTCGAAGATCCAAAAGAAAAGGACAGGTGGATTCTTTGCTGACTTCATCAACTACCGGCAACGCACCGAAACCACCGGCTGGCGGTTCAACGCGTTGATTTTGTATGTCAACGACACGGTGGTCTACCGCTCCTGGGGCGGTCAGCCCCGGGTGGACGAGTTGGATGTCACCACCAGGCCGTTGGGGCCCTTCCAGGACTTGGGCCCGTCCATGGTGTCCACAGCGCGGTAACTCGCCAAGCGCGTAGGAAGTATAGGAAGGCAAGCATGCCCTACTGTGCGCTATCCCACATAGAGCTCGAAGGACCCATAAACAGGGGCTTGTGTTCGTCACCGAACGGACGGGCAATGGGCGCGTGCGTAGGCTCGGGTTTATCGACAACAACAGGAGCCTTCGATGAAATCCATTTATAGACTGACCGCAACAGCTGTAGCGGCGCTGATTGCCAGCCAGGCGTTCGCGGAAGTGACTTTCTTTGAGCGCGAAAATTTCCAAGGGCGTTCATTTACAAGCGACAGGCAGATCGGCAATCTGCAGCGCTTTGGCTTCAATGACCGTGCATCTTCCGTCATTGTTGGAGGTGATCGCGACGCCCGTTGGGAGGTCTGTGAGGATGCCCGCTTCGGTGGCCGCTGCATGATCCTGCGACCCGGACATTACCCATCCTTGGGTGCCATGGGATTGAACGACCGCGTCTCGTCGGTCAAACCGGTGGATCGCGATGGGCGTGACATTGCCGATCGACTGGCCCCCGCACCGTTGCCTTCACAGGTCACCTTCTATGAAGGTGAAAATTTCCAGGGTCGCACTTTCTCGGCCGACCGACCGGTGGAGGACTTTTCGCGCACGGGCTTCAATGACCGTGCTTCTTCCGTCATCGTCCTGGGTCAACGTTGGGAGGTTTGCGAGAACAGCCGTTTCAATGGACAGTGCATGGTGCTGAACCCGGGGCGTTACCCGTCCCTGGCAGCGATGGGCATGAATGACCGCATTTCTTCCGTGCGCGCGCTGGACTGGAACATGCGCGTCGAGGACCGTCGCTATGCCCCCGCACCCGTGCCCGTCTATGACAATCGCCGGCGTGATGAGGAGCGCATCTTTGATGCCAATGTCACATCAGTACGTGCTGTGGTGGGACCACCTGAGCAGCGCTGCTGGGTAGAGCGCGAGGAAGTGGCGGCAACCCGCGGTGAACCCAATGTGGGTGGAGCGGTTTTGGGGGCGCTGGTCGGCGGCATTCTTGGCCACCAGGTCGGTGGTGGAACTGGCAAGGACATTGCCACGGTAGGGGGTGCAGTGGCTGGAGCTGCTGTCGGTGCCAACGTGGGGCGCAACAACTCCGGTACACCCGCCACGACGCGCGATGTGCAAAAGTGTGCCACACGCCCCAGTGGCGGGGCCCCAGCGTTTTGGGATGTGTCTTACAACTTCCGCGGCATAGAGCATCGCGTTCAGATGACATCCCCTCCCGGGGCGACGATTCCCGTCAATGCCCAAGGCGAGCCTCGTAGCTAGTCCGCCTACTGCGTGAAAGCAAAGGCGCTTGGGTGATGCGGTGTTTTGCCGCGAGGTGTCCGCATCCAACGATTGGGCAGGCCATGACAACACGTCGGTGCACATCCACGATCATGCGACCCTGGCGCCTGGCCGGCGTGGTCGCGCTGTGCCTGCTCTTTTCTGCGTGCGCCACCTTGCCGGACGTGAGCTATCTCAAGGACGTGGTGCCGACCGCCAATGGCCCCACGGTCACCAACTCCCAGGGTACGCTGAGCCAGAAGGCTGGCAATGCGCTGCTGGTCAAGCGCTGGAAGAATTCCTTTGCCGACGCCAAGGCTTTGGCCTCGCTCGAGGAGTTGGCGACCGGGAAGCCACTCATTGCAGGCAACAAGGTGACATTGCTCTACGACGGCCCCCAGACCATGGCGTCGATGATGCAGGCCATAGTGGCCGCGAGAGACCACATCAATCTGGAGACCTACATATTCGACCAGGATGAGATTGGGCTGCAGTTTGCGGATCTGCTCATGGCGAGACAACGCAGCGGCGTGCAAGTCCATGTCATCTATGACGCGGTTGGCACGATTGGCACGCCCCAGGCTTTTTTTGACAAGATGCGCGAAGCCGGTATCCGCCTGGTGGCGTTCAATCCGGTCAACCCGCTAAAGCGCGTCGGTCCCTGGTCGCCGAATAACCGCGACCATAGAAAGCTCCTGGTGGTGGACGGGCAGGTGGCGTTTACGGGTGGCGTCAATATCAGCAGCGCCTACGCCAACAGCTCTCTATTTCGCTCCAAGTCCAGCAGCGCAGAGAAGGAGGTCGGGTGGCGCGATACCCACATACGCATTGAAGGCCCCGCAGTAGCAGCCCTGCAATGGGAGTTCTTGAACAACTGGGCCAATCAGTCGGCACCGGAATTGAGCGACAGCAATTTCTTTCCGCCACTGGGCAACGCCGGCAACAAGCTGGTTCGCGTACTGGCCAGTTCACCCGGAAAGGACCATGATATTTACGCGTCCTATATTTTGGCGATCGACACGGCAGTGAAATCGGTGCACATCACCTGCGCCTATTTCGTTCCCGATGTGCAGGTGTTGCGGGCCTTGACCAACGCCGCACGCCGAGGGGTAGATGTCAAGATTGTCTTGCCGAGCGTCACGGACAGTGGCTTGGTGTTCCATGCCGGACGCTCGTTCTATACCGAGATGCTCAAGAGCGGGATACGGGTCTATGAGTTGCAAATCTCCGTGTTGCATGCCAAGACGGCAGTGATTGATCGGTTGTGGTCCACAGTGGGCTCCACCAATATCGATACACGCAGTTTTCTACACAACTATGAACTCAACGCCGTGGTCGTGGACGATGAATTTTCCCAGGCCTTGGAGTCCGCATTTGAAGAGGATTTGCGCTACTCTGTGGAAGTGATAGCTGAGCGCTGGGCACAACGTCCACTCTCGGATCGCTTGAAAGAATGGGCCGCGCGCACTATGGAATACTGGCTGTAAGCGGTAGGGCTGTGGACGGCCTAGCGCACAGGGCTTGGCGTGTCTGGCCTGGGTGCATTCGGTGCAGTTTGGTCGATCAAGTCCTGGATCATGAAGCGGCCATAGTGCTGTGCAGAGACAGCCCGGTGCAGACGTGCCGCGTCGGCCACTTGCGCCAACTGCTCTTCTTGTGGAGCGTGTACGACAAGAAAGCTGCAGCCGCTTTCCGCCAGTGCAAGATGGGTATCCACCAATTCGAGTTCGTAGCCGAATGCCGCCAAGGCGCTGGCCGCGTGGCGCTCAGAGCGGGCCAGCTGCGCCATCTCCTGTGGGGCATAGGTGACCAGAGCTTCTTCAGCAAACCCGCACCCTGCGAGTGTGGCCGCGGCGGCATTCAAGTCTGTAGCGGACTTGAATGCCATGACCGTATGGTCAATGGGCTTGAACACCCCAAATGATTCCGGCGGATTGGCTTTGTCCATGGGGTTCTCCTGTCTTTTGAAATTCGGCGCAATACACGGTTGCTGTTGTGGTTGGAGGCCGGGCCTGATACCGCCACATGCATGCCTGCACGTGACGGTTCTTGGTTTGCATGGAGGCCCACGGACCTAGAAAGACTTGTTAGCGCTTGTTCACTGCATTCTTCACGGCTTCCTTGGCATCGCCCAAGCTTTTTTGTGCCTTTCCCACGACCTGGTTCTTCAGGCCCTTGGCTTGCATCTCCTTGCTACCGGTCAGTTTGCC
The DNA here is from genome assembly GCF_059418585.1 of Rhodoferax sp. GW821-FHT07G04. Lineage (NCBI taxonomy): Bacteria > Pseudomonadati > Pseudomonadota > Betaproteobacteria > Burkholderiales > Comamonadaceae > Rhodoferax > Rhodoferax sp. GW821-FHT07G04. The sequence continues at coordinate 1,606,578 of NZ_JBWKQD010000001.1, read as the reverse complement.
GGCTTCCGTCTGCACTTTGCCCGCGGCATTTTTGATCGCGCCTTTGGCTTGGTCTGTGTTCATGGTCCATATCCTTAAGAGTGTTGAAAAGAGTACAAAAATGTGCGCCTTCCGACTACACACAAAGCCAGCTTAGGGATGTGTCGAGCATTCATCTGTGCGCCTGCAGACACAGGTGCAGCAGTCTGGGTCATCCGCCACGGAATCTTCGTGCCTGGCGTTCAGCGCAATGCGTGCGCCAGCGCACTGATGTCACAAGTGGTATTCCATACCATGGGTTTGTAGGTCAGAGATTGGCTCACAGTTGTTCCACACCATTCGATTTTTAAGGAATCACACCATGAACAAAGACCAAGTCAAGGGCACTGCCAAGAATATTGCCGGCAAAGTGCAGGAGGAAGCCGGCAAGCTGGTTGGGAGTACCTCGCAACAGCTCAAGGGCTTGCAAAAGCAGGAGGAAGGCAAAGTAGAAAAACGCGCGGGCGATGTCAAGGAATTGGTCAAGAGCGCCAAGGAATTGGCCGCCGACGTCATTAAAAATCCGTAAGTTGCAAAGCTACTCGCTTCGATGGCCTGGGTTGCTGTAGCCCCAGCAGCGCCAGGAAGTCCACAGCGTACTGTGCCATCGGCGAGTAGCTGCGCCCTTTGAGTGATACGGCCCCCATGTCGGAGTACTGAATGGGAAGATCGGAAGTCACCAGGCGCACCAACCTGCCGGAGGCTACTTCTTCAAGTGCCCCGGCGTCGGCGCAGGCCAGCACCGTGTCTGTGCCCATAGCAACGCTTTTGAGCAGATTCAGATCGTCGCATTCAATAGACAGAGGCAGGCGCACGCCTTGCGGCAGTCCCATCAGGGGCGCCAATAGAAACAGAATCTTGTCCGGTATGCGCACACTGGCCAATCCATATGGCAGCAGGGCTCGCCCTTTGACCGATGGCGTGGCCAGCAGAGGGTGGCCTTGGCGAACGTAAAAGCTGGCGGATAGCTGGCCAATGCGCCGTATGGTGAAGTCAGAACTCTCTGGAATATTGCGCAGGTCAGCCACATAAAAATCCAACTCCTCGGCGCGCAAATGCTCGGCCAGGTAGTTGGCATTGTTCACTTCTACCCGCGCATTGACGCCGGGAAAGCGCTTGCGCATGTCCGTCAGCAGTGCCGGCACCATCGTGGCGGCGGGGTAAGGCCCCACGCCGATGGCGATGTCACCGATCAGACGTTCGCGGTACAGGCTCACGTCGCGCTCCAGGCAGCGGCTGTCAAAGACCAGCTTGCGGGCGCGCTCCACGACAAAGGCGCCGGCATCCGTGCAATGCACTTCGGTGGAGCCGCGGTCAAACAACTGCAGGCCCAGCTCTTCTTCGGCGGCCTGGATGCTGCGGCTGAAGGCTGGTTGGCTCAGGTGGCACTGCAGCGCCGCGCGGCCAAAATTGCGGGTGTCGGCCAGGGCAACCAGGTGCTTGAGTCGTCGAATTTCCATACGGGCTTCCCCAAAACTCCAATGCAACCACTGCATGGATTTTCTCAATCGAATGCATTGGACGGATTTTAGTGGCGATTCCACAATCGCGCTTCCTACAAGAAGCGGAGATCTGGATGGACGTCATGGAGTTTGACTATGTGGTGGTGGGCGCTGGCTCTGCGGGCTGCGTGGTGGCCGCGCGCCTCAGCGAAGACCCCCGCGTATCGGTATGCCTGCTGGAAGCGGGGGGGCCGGACAGCAGCGTACTGGTCCACGCGCCGGCTGGCGTGGTGGCCATGGTGCCCACCAAGATCAATAACTATGGCTACGAAACCGTACCCCAGCCCGGCTTGAATGGCCGCAAGGGCTACCAGCCACGCGGCAAGACGCTGGGCGGCTCCAGCTCCATCAATGCCATGCTCTATGTGCGTGGCAACCGGTGGGACTATGACCATTGGGCGAGCCTCGGAAACCCCGGGTGGGCCTACGACGAGGTCTTGCCGCTGTTCAAACGCGCGGAGAACAATGAGCAGATGAACGATGCCTTCCATGGCCAGGGCGGTCCGCTCAATGTGACCTACCCGCGTTACGACAGTCCCTTGAGTCAGATGTTTCTGGATGCGTCGGCGCAAAACGGCATTCCCCTGAACCCGGACTACAACGGCGCCAACCAGGAAGGCGCCTTTTTGTACCAGGTGACCCATAAGAATGGCGAGCGCTGCAGCGCGGCCAAGGGCTATCTGACCCCCAACTTGAACCGCCCCAACCTCAAGGTCGTCACCCATGCCGTGACGGCCAAAATTGACGTGCAGGGCCGGCGCGCCACGGGTGTGCAGTTCTACCAGGGCAAGCAATTGCAGACGGTGCGCGCGCGCCGCGAGGTGGTGCTGTCGGCGGGTGCCTTTGGTTCACCGCAGGTGCTGATGCTCTCAGGCATCGGGGCTGCCGCCGAGCTGCGCACTGCCGGTATTGCCACCGTGCACGATCTGCCGGGCGTAGGCAAGAACCTGCAGGACCATATCGATTACGTGCAGAGCTGGCGCGTACCCAGCGACACCGCGTCCTTTGGTGTCTCGCTACGCGGAACCGGCAAGGTCATGGGTGCGATAGGCGAATGGCGCAAGCAGCGCAGCGGCATGGTCACCAGCACCATTGCATCGGCTGGCGCATTCTTCAAATCCACACCTGCTGCCGATGTGCCGGACTTGCAGTTGGTGTTTGTGCTTGCGCTGGTGGACGACCACGCGCGCAAGCCGCACCTGGGCCATGGCATTTCCTGCCATGTGGATGTGCTGCGCCCCTACAGCCGAGGCACCGTGGGCCTGGCCAGTGCTGACCCGCGAGTAGCGCCGGTCATAGACCCCTGCTTTCTGTCGGATGAGCGCGATCTGCAACTACTGGTCGCTGGTGGCCAGATGCAGCAGCGCATCATGGAGTCCAGTGCCTTCGACGCCGTGCGCGGCAAAATGTTGTACCCGGTGCGGGCGGACGATGCCAAGGCCATGGCGGCGGACATCCGCAACCGCGCCGATACCCAGTACCACCCGGTAGGCACTTGCAAGATGGGGCCGGACACGGACCCCATGGCGGTGGTCGATGCGCAGCTGCGCGTCAAGGGCATAGCCGGCCTGCGGGTGGCGGATGCATCCATCATGCCCACACTGATTGGCGGCAACACCAATGCGCCATCCATCATGATTGGCGAAAAGGCGGCAGACCTGATTCGCGCCACGCACTGAACCTATAAAAGATCCCGAGGAGACAACACCCATGAATACCACGCAACGCAATACAGCCATACTGGCAGCCTTGCTCACCTTGGCTGGCTGCGGCAAAAGCACCGGCATTGGCGGCACCGCCGGCGATGCCAGCCCTGAAACGCTGAAGGTCAACGCGCAATTTGCGCAGAGCCTGAAGCTGGACGATCCGCAAGACTTTGAAGACGCCAAGCGCGGCTTCATGGCCAAGCCCACCGGCAAGATCACATTGGCGGATGGCACGGTGCTCAAGGACTTCGACGCCTACAACTTCCTGGCCGATAAGGCGCCCGAGACGGTCAACCCCAGCCTGTGGCGCCATGCCCAGCTCAATGCCAATATCGGCCTGTTCAAGGTCACCGACGGTGTCTACCAACTGCGCGGCTTCGACATCGCCAACATGACGCTGATCGAAGGCAAGACCGGCTGGATCGTGGTGGACCCGCTGACCGCGCGCGAGACCTCCAGCGCGGCCCTGGCCTTTGCGCGCCAGCACCTGGGCGACAAGCCGGTGTCGGCCATTGTGCTGACCCATGCCCATGCCGACCATTTTGGCGGTGTGCTGGGTATCGTCACGCCGCAGGAAGTGGCCGAGCGCAAACTGCCCATCGTGGCATCGGCCGGCTTCCTGGAAGAGGCGACCAGTGAAAATGTGCTGGTGGGTACCGGCATGGCGCGCCGCTCGCTGTACCAGTTCGGGCGCGACCTACCACGCTCGGCCAAGGGCAATGTGGATACTGGCCTGGGCAAGGACGTGGCCTACGGCACCATTGGCATCCTGCCGCCCAACCGCCTGATCGAGCAGCCCGCACAGGCCCTGCAACTGGACGGCGTGGATTTTGTCTTTCACAACGTGCCGGGTGCCGAGTGCCCTGCAGAGCTGACCTTCAGCATCCCCAGCAAAAAGCTGTACGACGGTGCCGAGAACCTGGCCCAGACCATGCACAACCTGTTGCCGGTGCGCGGTGCCAAGGTGCGTGATGCCTTGCGCTGGTCCAACTACATGGACCAGGCGCTGGAGCAGGTCCAGGATGCGGACATCTATATTGGCTCGCACAACTGGCCGGTGTGGGGGCACGCCAATATCCAGAAGCTCATCACCATGCACCGCGACGTATACAAGTACACGCATGACCAGACGGTGCGCTTGATCAATGCAGGCTACACGCCGCGTGAAATTGCCGATGCGGTCAAGCTGCCCAAGTCATTGTCGGACTACTTCGGCGCGCGCGGCTACTACGGCGACCTGCGCCACAACGTGAAGGCGGTGTACCAGTTCTACATCGGCGCCTACGATGGCAACCCGGCCAACCTGAACCCATTGCCGCCGCAAGAGTCCGCCAAACGCTACCTGGAGCTATTGGGCGGTGCCGACAAGGCGGTGTCGGCCGCACAGGCGGCCTTTGACAAGGGCGACTACCGCTGGGCCGCTGAGCTGTTGAACCACGCCGTGTTCGGCGACCCATCGAGCAAGGCCGCCAAGGAGTTGTTGGCCAGGACCTACGAGCAGATGGGCTACATGGCCGAGGCGTCGACTTGGCGCAACTCTTACCTGACCGCAGCGCAAGAGTTGCGTAACGGCCCGCCCGCCAAGGGTGCATCCAAGGCCATGCTGATGGAGATGCTGTTGCAAACGCCGATTGAGCGCTTTCTGGAAGCCATGGCCGCAGGCTTGAACGGCCCGGATGCCGAGGGCAAGGACCTCAAGATCAACCTGGTGCTGACCGATCTGAAGGAAACCTATGTACTGTGGATCGAGAACGCCGTGTTGCACTTCAAGCGTGCAGAGGCAGCCCCCGACGCCAACGCCACGCTGACACTGACCAAGGACATCTTCGTCAAGATGATTGCCGGTACCGCAGGCGTCAAGGACACGCTGCTCAGCGACGACCTCAAGCTCAGCGGCAGCAAGATCGATCTGGTGCGCTTCTTCGGCCTGATCGACAAGGCGCCCGGCAACTTTGCCATCGTGACCAAGTAAGACCATGCGGCACTTTTCCCAATTCGTACTCGGCCTGGTGGCCATGGGTCTTTGCTGCGGCGCGGTGGCGGCCCCGCTGGAGATCGCTGGCGTTGTGGTCGAATCGGCCATTACCGTGGCTGGCAGCAAACTGGAACTCAATGGCGCTGGCGTGCGCTACAAGGGCTTTTCCAAGATCAATGTCACCGAGATCCACGCCAGCAAAAAATTCAGCTCGCTGGACGAGCTGGTAGCCCTGCCCGGACCCAAACGCGTGACCCTGACCATGGTGCGCGAGGTAGCGTCCGGCCTGATGGGCAAGTCGTTGACGCGGGGCATTGAAGACAACTATCCCAAGGCCGAAATTTCCAAGCTGGTGTCCAGCCTGATACGCGTCAGCGAGGTGTTCAATGCCAACAAAACCCTGGCGGTCGGCGACAAGGTCTTGATCGAGTGGATTCCCGGAACCGGCACCGTGGTCACGGTTCGCGGCAAGGTGCAGGGTGAACCCTTCAAGGAGCCCGAATTCTTCAAAGCGATTGTGTCGATCTGGCTGGGGCCCGTGCCCGTGGACTTCAAACTCAAGGACGCCCTGCTGGGCCAGTCCTAGGCGAGCTCTCGGCTAGTGGATGGCCTTGATGGCCTGCAGGCGGCGCGCCAATTCTTGTCGCAACTCCTTGCGCAGCACTGCTTGCTCGTAGCGGCGCTTGGCGCGGTCATCTTGGGGCTGCAGTGGTGGCACTGCGACGGGCTTGCGCTCGTCGTCCACCGCCACCATCGTGAAGAAGCAGCTGTTCACATGGCGCTGCTGTTGGCTGCGGATGTTTTCCGCCAGCACCTTGACCCCTACCTCCATGGACGAAGTACCGGTGTGGTTGATGCTGGCCAAGAAGGTGACCAGCTCGCCCACGTGTATGGGCTGCAAGAACATCACCTGGTCCACGCTGACCGTCACCACATAGCGCGCTGCGTAACGGCTGGCGCAGGCGTAGGCCACCTGGTCCAATAGCTTCAAGACCGTGCCGCCGTGCACATTACCGGCGAAGTTGGCCATGTCGGGTGTCATCAGCACGGTCATGCTGAGTTCGTGGTTGGCGGTACTTGTCATGGTTTTGTGTAGGGTAGAGGGGGCGTTGCCGTATTGTCGCCGTCAACGCCGGAACTTCTTACTGGCGCTGACGATGGAGAGGTCGGCAAAGTCCAGGCCGGTGTGGTTGTCGGGGCTGTAGCTGATCTCCATGCCACCCAGGTCAAACTTGTGCATGCCTTCCAGGGCCGCTTGCAGGCGTTCCCGCGTGGGCTTGCTACCGCTGCGGCGCAAGGCCTCGACCAGGACTTTTGCCGATGCAAAGCCTTCCAGCATGGCAGGGCTCACCTCGGTGATGTTGCGTGCGCGGGCCAACTGGGTAGCCTCGCGGACCAATGGCACGTTCAGCGACTGGGGCAGTACCTGGCTCACGATGACACCGGCCGCGTCGGTCCCCAGCAACTGCATGAAGCCGTCGGACGCATTGTTGGACAGGGTGACGAATTGCATCTTCTGGCCATCGGCCTTGATGGCCCGGATACCGGCAACGACGGCGGGTCCGGTGCCAATGATCAATGCGGCCTGTGCCTGGGCCTGGCGCAGCAGCGGGATGGCACTGGCAAAGTCCGGCTTGCTGCGGTCGAACTTTGCGACCACCGCGGCCCGCAGATGGGTGGCATCTAAACCGCGTTGCGCACCCTGAAGGCCATCCAGGCCAAAGCTGTCGTCCACGTGCAGCACGGCGATGCGCTGTATGCCGATAGAGGCCAGGTGGGTGACGGCCCGTTCGGCTTCACGCTGGTAGGTGGCCCTCACATTGAATACGTAGCGGCGCACCGGCGTGTGCAAGACCATGGCGCCGGTGGACGGCGCAACCAGGGGCACGCCGTATTGCTCCAGCACCGGGATCACCGCCTCGGTGTGGGGCGTGCCGCGGGTCATGAATAGGGCGACAACCTGCTGCTGTTCCACCAGTGTGCGGGCATTGACGGCCGATAGCTTGGGGTCGAATTGGTCATCCAGTGTGATGAGCGTGATCTGTTCGCCCGCTATGCCGCCCTTGGCATTGATGGCGTCGATATAGAGCTTGGCGCCAACGCCGGTCTCTTTGACGGCAGCAGCCACAGGGCCGGTGATGGCCGTGGTTTGTCCTACCAGGATATCGGCTTGGGCCGTGGCGACCCAGCCCAGTGTTGCCAGCAATAGCGTGGCGATGCGTGGGATTTGCAACATGCGCGTGTCTCCTTATGGTGTGGCTTTTTGTGTCGCTTAGCCACTGCGCATCTTCTGTGCCATACCAGCCTGCAGGCTAAGTACTTGTTTTTACTGGGAATGTGGGTGGCGCGCGTTGCATGGGGTCTGGATGCTCAGAAACCCGGCACCAGGCTGTCACGAAATCCGCATGCGCGGCCATCCACATTTGCCCAAGGGCGTCTAGGGGCGGCCCACCGGGATATTGTGTTTCTTGAGCTTGTCGTACAGCGTCTTCTTGGGTATGCCCAGGCTCTCGGCAGCAGCAGCCACATTGAAGGCACTGGCGCGCAGGGCTGCAGCAATCAGCGAGGACTCGTAGGCGTCCACGCGAGCTGGCAGGCCGTCGTCGCCCGATGCTGCGGTGACGGCGCGTGCTGCCGCGTGCTGCAGCCCGATGTCAGCCACGCCGAGGACCAACTGGTCGGCAAAGTTGCGCAGCTCGCGCACATTGCCGGGCCAGTCGCGTTGCTGCCATTGCGCCATCTCTTGCACGGTCCAGGTGGGGACCGGCTTTTGGTAGCGCAGCGCTGCACGCTGTACAAAGTGGGCCAGCAGCAGAGGGATGTCTTCGCGCCGAGCATTGAGCTTGGGCAGGTCCACACTGACTACGCCCAGGCGGTAGTACAGGTCTTCGCGGAACTTGCCCTCGCTGTTGAGTTGGCGCAGGTCGACCTTGGTGGCCGCGATCACGCGGCAGTCCAGTGCGACGGTGGCATTACCGCCCAGGCGCTCCAGTTGGCGCTCTTGCAAGACGCGCAATAGCTTGACCTGCAAGGCCATGGGCATGCTCTCGATCTCGTCCAGGAACACCGTGCCGCCGTTGGCATATTCCAGCTTGCCGATGCGACGCTTTTGCGCACCGGTAAAGGCTCCGGCCTCATTGCCAAAGATCTCGCTCTCAAACATCGACTCGGGCAGGGCGCCGCAGTTGATGGCCACAAACTCGCCCTTGCGCCCACTGGCCAGGTGCAGTTGGCGGGCTACAACCTCCTTGCCGCAACCAGTGGCACCATTGACCAGTACATCGGCCTGCGTGGGGCCTATGTTCTGTATGAACTGGCGCAGCTTCTCGATGGACGGTGATTGGCCGATCAGATCGGGCATCGTGGGGTGGGCCGCCCAGGTCTTCTTGAGCTGGCGGTTCTCCAGCACCAGGCGGCGTTTTTCCTGCGCGCGCAGGCAGCTCTCCAGCAAGCGGTCTGCGGCAAACGGTTTTTCGATGAAGTCGTAGGCACCGTTGCGCATGGCGTCCACCGCCATCACCACGTCGCCATGGCCGGTGACCATGATGACCGGCAGGTCGGCGTCGAGCTGCACGGCATGGGCCAGCAGGTCCAGGCCCGATGCGTTGGGCAGGCGCACATCGGTCACCAGGATGCCGGCATAGTCGGCGCCCAATAGCGTGAAAGCCTGCTCGGCGTTGGCGCAGGCCTGCACCTTGAAACCACCCAATTCCAGGGTTTGCGTCGTTGCAAGACGCACCGCATGTTCGTCTTCGACCAGGATGGCGTGGAGCTTGGTCATGGGGGCTTCCTTGCTTAACGTGATGGGGCTGCGCTACGGGGCAACGTCACGACAAATTCTGCACCGCCAGCGGCGCGGTTGTGGGCTGTCAGCTGGCCATTCATGGCCTGCACAATCGACGAGGAAATGGCCAAGCCCAGACCCAAACCATGGCCCGAAGCCTTGGTGGTGAAGAAGGGCTCAAACAGGTGCTTGACCACATCCGCTGGCAGGCCGCCGCCCGAGTCCAGTATGCGGATGGTGACGCACTGTGCGTCCGCCTCCAGCAGCACCTGCACCCTTTTTTCGATGGCGGTCTCCACCGCGTCCAAGGCATTGCGCATCAGGTTGATCAAGACCTGCTCCACGCGCACGGTGTCGCCCAGCACATGCAGGCTGGTGGGCATGTGCAAATCCAGCTGCACTGCCTGCCGGCTGAATTCGCCATCCAGCATCAGTGCAGCCCCTTGTATGGCCTGGTTGACGTTGACATCGGTCACCGCTTCCGGGCTCTTGCGGGCAAAGCCCTTGAGCTGGCCGACGATGTGGCCCATGCGCTCGCTCGCGGCACTGATGTGGCGTAGGTTGTGGTCGGCCTGCTCTGCGTTACCACGCGACAGGTAGGTGCTGGCATTGTCGGCAAAGGCGCGTATCGCCGTCAGCGGTTGGTTCAGCTCGTGGGTGATGCCGGCCGCCATCTGGCCCAACATGGCCAGTTTGCCGGCCTGCACCATCTCGTTGCGGGTGGAGCGCAGCAGGTTTTCGGTTTGTTGCAGCTTGTCGTACTTGGTGGCCAGTTGTTCATTGGCCAACAGCAGTTCCTGCGTGCGTTGGGCGATTTTCTGCTCCAGGTTGTCGGCGGCCAGCTTCAGCGCCTGCTGGGCTGCACTGCGTTCTTCCAGGCGGCGCCTGCGCTGGTGCTGCACTGCGGCCACGGCCGCCGCTACGGCCAGGAGCAGCAGCGTGACACCGGCTGTCTGCACGCCGGCCCGTACCACCTTGGCCTGGGCCGGGAAAAGCATCAGCTGCCAGCCGAGCCGACCCACCGGTCGGGCCACGTAGTTGCCAAATCCCGCGCGCTCGGCTTTGGCCAGGTCGGCAATGGGATCGATGGTCTTGCCGACGTATTGCAGCGTCTGCTCAATGTCGCGCTGTACTGCCGGCTCCAGCGGTCGCAGGCTGTGGTAGTTCCAGGCACCGCGGTTGCTAAGAAAAACCACGCCATGGCTGTCGGCCAGTGCGATGGGGTCTTCGTTGCTGCGCCAGGTCTGCTCGAAGGTATCGAGCGTGATCTTGACGGCAACCACGCCTATGGGGGCAGCCGAACCCCGCTTGACGCCGGCCGGGTACACCGCCTGCGAGATGAAGTAACCCGGGATGCTGGTGGTGTTGCCAATGGCATAGAAGTATCCGGGCTTGCCATGGATGGCATCGTAAAAATAGGGCCGAAAACCGAAGTTTTGGCCCATGTAGCTCTGTGGTGTGTCCCAGTTGCTGGCCGATATGGTGCGGCCCTTGTCGTCCATCAGGTAGATGGCCGCCACCTTGGCCTGCTGTGCCAAGTCTTGCAGCGTGGCGTTCAAGGCGGCTTGCAGTACCGGCTTGTCGGGTGTGGCCAGCAACTGTGCGGCCAGTGGCAGGTGGGCCACGGAATACGGCAGAGTGTCAAAACGGTCCAGCACCGCCTCCAGGTCCAGGGCAATGATCTGCAATTGCCGCTCGCCACTGAGCTGGATGTTGTCGGACGCATTGCGCGCGCCCAGCCAATAGGCCGCCAGCACCAGAGCCACCGCGAGCGCCAAGGCGCCGGACAACGAAGCAATGCGTCGCGATGGGTGCATGGGGCTAGTCTACCGCCGCCATTTTCAGTTCGTCGTTGTGGTGGCGTTGTTGCTCTTCCATGACCAGTTGGCCCAGTTCGCGCTTGAGGGCGTTGAATGCCGCCGAAGACGGATCGCGCAGGCGTGGCAGGTCCACCAGCAGGTCGCGCTTGACGGTGCCGGGCCGGTAGGTCATGACCACAATGCGGTCGGCCAGGTAGATGGCTTCTTCGATGCTGTGGGTCACGAAGAGGATGGTCTTCTTCAACTCGGACCAGATGCGCAGCAACTCGTCTTGCAGGTTGCGCCGGGTCAGAGCGTCCAGTGCACCAAAGGGCTCGTCCATCAGCATCGTCGGCGAGTCCAGGGCCAGCACGCGGGCAATGGCCACCCGCTGGCGCATGCCGCCGGACAGGTCCTTGGGGAAGCGCTGGCGAAAGTCCGTCAGGCCCAGCATGGCCAGCAGCGCGGCTACCCGGGTCTGTATCTCGGCCTTGTCCATGCCCTTGATTTCCAGGCCAAAGCCGATGTTCTGTTCCACCGTCATCCAGGGGAACAGTGCGTATTCCTGGAACACCATGCCCCGGTCTGGTCCCGGTCCAGTGACCGTGGTGCCGCTCACGGTGATGGCGCCCGAACTGGGCAATGCAAAGCCGGCCACCGCATTGAGCAGTGTGGACTTGCCGCAGCCCGAGGGCCCCAACAGGCAGACGAACTGGCCTTCGGGGATGTCGAGGTTGATGTCGCGCAGCGCGACGACCTCTTTGTCCGCCGTCTTGAAGATCTTGTTGACGGCTTGAACTTGGATGTGTTTTGCGTTCATATCAGCTCTCCAGGCCACGGTGCCACCGCAGCAAGTGGTTATTGAGTTTGTTCATGGCTATGTCCAACGCCAGGCCTATCAGACCGATCGTGAACATGCCGGCCATGACCTTGTCGGTCCAGGCGTATTCGCGGGCTTCGTTGATGCGAAAGCCCAGGCCATCGGGCACGGCAATCAGCTCGGACACGATCACGATCATGAAGGCCGCGCCAATCGCAATGCGTATGCCGGCCAGGATGTAGGGCGTGGCCGCCGGCAGCATGACCCGCAGGAACAGCGTGCTCTGGCTGGCGCCCAGGTTGCGCGCGGCCCGCAGGTAGATGCTGTCGACCTGGCGCACACCGACGATGGTATTGATCAGCACCGGGAAGAAGGCCGCGATGGCAATCATGAATACGGCCGGCGGATTGCCCAGACCAAACCACAGCATAGCCAGCGGCGTATAGGCGCTGGGCGGAATGGGGCGCAGCACCTGCACCAGGATGTAGAGCTTGTCGTAGATGCGCTGGTTGGCCCCCATCAGAATACCAATCGGCAAGGCCAGACCCCCACCAATCAGAAAGCCGATCAGCACGCGGTACATGCTGCCTTGGGCGTCACGCAGCAATTCGCCCGACAGGGCCCAACTGATCCAGCTTCCGGCGTCGGGAGCATAAGCCTCGGCCGGGCTGATGTACTGCACCCAGCGCAGTGCCACGGCCCAGGGCGATGGCAATTTGAGTGGGCTGACCCAGCCCAGCACACACACCAGTTGCCACAGCGCGATCACGGCCACCGGGACCATGAGCCCCGAGGCAATGGCGCGTCCATTGAATGCCTTCTTCATGTTATCGCTCCTTGTGGCTACTTGATGGCCAGGCTTTTCTTGGCCTGGTCCAGCAGGTCGGTCCGCACCCAGTCGGAGGCCACCGGGGGCTTGGCCATCTTGCCCACGCCGTACTTGGTCATGGTGTCGGTCGTGGTCTGGATGTGCGTGGGCGTGATGTCAAACGAGTAGGGTGAATTGGCAATTGCGTCCTGAAAGTCTTCACTGGTGATCTGGCCTTTGAAGATGGTCTCGCGCACATACTTCTCGGCCAGGCCCTTGGTCTCGATGAAACCCTTGGTGGATTCGACAAAACAGCGCATGAATTTCTCGGCCACGGGGCGACGCTCTTTATAGAACTTCTCGGTCATGACCAGCGTGCGCACGGGTTCACCAATGGGCGTGTCATAGGGCTTCATGACCTCCACACCAAAACCCTTGTTGATGGCTTGGGAGGACTGGGGTTCGCTCTGCATGATGGCGTCCAGGTTCTTGCCCAACAGCGCCTGGTTCAGGTCGGCAAAGGCCAGGTAGACCACCTGCACGTCCTTGCCGGGCTGGTCCGACATGGTGAGCCCGTTTTGGCCCAGCTCCGCGGCCAGCAGCACCTCGTGGATGCCGCCGCGGGTCACGCCCACGCGTTTGCCCTTGAGGTCTTTGACGGTCTTGATGCCGGCGTCGGGACGCGCCACCAGGCGCGCGCCGCCTTTGGCAAAGCCGGCCACCACGTAAATGGGGGCACCGTTGGCGCGGCCGGAGATGGCGCCTTCGGAGGCCGTAGCGCCCACGTCCAGCTCACCCGCCAGAATGGCCTGCATCACGTCCGGGCCTTTGGCGAAGACATGCTCCTCGACCTTGATGCCGCACTTGGGCGCGATCTCCTTGATGTAGGAGATCGCGCCGTAGTGCGCAAATTTCAGATTCCCCAGGCGGACCACTTCTTGCGCTTGGGCGGTCGCGGTGCACAGGGCGGACAGCGCCAAAGCGCCCATCAGCAGTTTTTTAATCGTCATGTTGTCTCCAATGAAAGTACAGCGAACAAAGACCATCCATGCTTTTGCACGCTCCGTGCCAGCGGTGATGTAGCGCTAAGTCATTGATTTCAAAGAAGTCTTTGGCGGTGATGCGACTCGGTCCGTGCGAAATGTCAGAACTGTCGCCGGTGATTCCGGGTTTTCGCGCGAGCTGAAAGTGATGCCAGAATGGGGCCGTGGGTTGGCGCACCGACCAACCCACCGGGGCATTGCATGATGGCCCAGCGATTGCCCACCAACAGAAATGGACACACACGACACCATGGCCCGTAGTTCTCTCCTGATGGCCCCCGCGCTGCTGTTGGCGCTATGGGCTTCCTGTATATCCACGGCCTGGGCGGCTCCCGCGCCCGCGCCGGTGGGCAATGCCACCACGCTGATGGCCAAGCACGCCGAGTTCCAACCCCAGCTGCAGGCCAAGGCCCTGGGCGAGCCGGTGCATCTGGTGTCACAAGACACGGGCAGCCATCTGCAGGCCGACGTGTACACCGAGTTGTCCTTGCCGTTCGCACAGATTGGCAGCCTGCTCAGCGCGACGGACTCGCTGTGCGGCGTGATGTTTCTGCACCTCAATGTGCGCGCTTGCCAGCCCACGCGCGGCGCCAGTGGCGATGGTTTGGTCTTGACCGCAGGCCCCAAGCAGGGCGTGACGGGCGGGTCCATCTACACGATGAACTACAGCATGCGCGTGGAAGCGTCTACCGCCGATTACGTGCGGGTGGCGCTGACGGCGGCCAGTGGGCCCTTGTCCACATCGGATTACCGCATCGTTTTTGAAATCACACCGTTGGAAGGCCAGCGTACGTTTTTGCACTTTGGCTATGGCTATAGCTACGGCACCATGGCCCGCATGGCCTTGGGGCTGTACTTGGCGACCGCAGGGCGCAGCAAGATCGGCTTCAGCGTGACCGGCACCGGCAAGGATGGCAAGCCACAGTTTGTGCAGGGCGAGCGCGGCTCTATCGAGCGCAATGTGATCCGCAATTACCTGGCGCTATTGGCTTACACCAGCGTACCCGGCGCGCCGGGCCAACCCCAGATGGATGCCCGCCTGCGCGCCTGGTTTGCGCTGTCCGAGCGCCATGCGGCGCAACTGCACGAATTGACGTTGGACGAATACCTGGCGCAAAAGCACGAAGACCTGGCGCACGCACCCACCGCGACCCGTTAGGCGAGGCCGGGGGTTATGGCGTTACCAATCCGTCCATGCGCACCACCTCAAAGCTGGAACCCTTGACGCTACCCAACTCCGACACCAGCTTGTCATTGTTCCAGCGTGGATCGGGGGCGCCGCTGACGTACCAATTGGAGCCGTTGTCGGCCACGAACATGCCGTAGGTCTTCATGCTTTGCAAAATGGCCTTGCTCTCGGTGCTGAAGCTGGCCGGAATCACATAGCTGGCCTTGAGCCGTACCCGCATGCCCATGGGGGGCACATTGGCGCTGGTATTGCTGGATGCCCAATGCGTGGCCGGGGGCACATAGGCCTTGCGGGTTGTGCTGACTGTGAAGCGCAGCGCGTGGCGGATCACGCCGGTGGATGCTTCGTCATAACGCGCCAAACCCGGGAAGATAGGTAGGCCTGCAGCGTCTGCACTAGTCCAGCCCGGCCGCCCGCCGGGGCGTACCGTGTTGGAGTCGGTGTAGAAGACGGCGCCGCCACTGGCGCGCCAGGCGCCGCTGCTTTGCGGATAGGAGTTGCCCATTTCGTACAAGCGATTGGCATCGCGGTCTATGACCAGCACATGGCGGTCGCCGCCAAAGGCACCGCCGCTCGCCAACTGGCCTTCAATCGGCGCATCGGCCGGTACGGGGTAGGGACCGGGGTCGCTTTCATCGCCGTAGTCGGTGAAGGTGATGGGTACCTTGGCCTGCGCGGAGGAGACGACAACATAAGGAATGCCAATCGGCGCGCCCTCGTACAGGCCGGAGCCAAAGTCCGGGTGCAGGCCCCGGGTCAGGCCTATGCTGGCAATCAGTGCGTCGGAATTCGGGTCTACCGCGGCGCCCGAGACATCGGTGTTCCAGGCGTTGTTGGCGGGGAAGGGGATGGCGCCATTGAGACTGGCACCCGCGCCCAGACTGGCGCCACTGAGGTTGGCGTAGACCGCAGAGCCACTACCGGTGCCCGGTGCGCTGCTGCCTACGCTGAGCAAGGCATAGGAGTTGATGCGGACGCGTACATTGTTGTAGGTGGTGCCTTGGAAGCTGACCGCACCCAGCGTCAACAGATTGGTGGAGGCGTCGAATGTATCGGCCGACGGTGTGCCGCCGTCCACACCCAATAGCGTGTAGGCATTGATGGTGGCCCGCACCTGGCTGTAACTCGTGCCCGCCAAGGACACGCTGTCCAGCGACAGCAGCTTGCTGCCCGCGTCAAACGAATCCACGGCGTGCGCCTGCAAGGGCGCGCCCAACGACACCATTGCTGCCGCCCAAGCGGTGCAGGCAAGCATGCTGTTTTTTGACTTCATAGTGACCTCTCGAATCCAGTACGAATCTTCGTCGGTCGATACGGAGTTTTGCCATGGGGCGCCTCGATTTTTGTAACCGTTGGTGTCCCGCGCGGGCCCGGTCTGCCTGATCTGTGCGCCGCCATACGGATGGTTGACGGCAAATACGTAGACTGATTCTGCTATGGATACGCTCTTCGCTTTGGAACAGCCTGTTGTGGCTCCGCTGCCTGTGCCGGCTGGCTACCCGGCAGCGCTGGTCGGTTGCGCGGGTTGGGGCCAGGTATCCGGCGCGCCGCTGTTTTCTGCCATGGAGGGCAGTCAACTGGTGCGCTATGCCGCGGTCTTCCCTGCCGTTGAAATCAATTCTTCTTTTTACCGCGCCCACCGCCAGTCCACGTACGCGCGGTGGGCGGCGTCTGTGCCGTCAGACTTCCGTTTCTCCGTCAAGCTGCTGCGCACCGTCACCCACGCTTTGCGCTTGGCACGCGCGGATGCGCTGCTTGCGCAGTTCAAGGACGAGACCGATGGCTTGGGCCAAAAACTGGGCTGCGTGCTAGTGCAACTGCCTCCCAGTTTGGAGTTCGATACGCTGGCGGCTGACAGTTTTTTTAAAAAAATGCGCACGCAATTCCCTTGCATGCTCGCCTGCGAGGCGCGCCACCCGTCGTGGTTTGGCGCGGAGGCCACGGCGATACTGGAGGCCCATGCCATTACCCGCGTGGTAGCCGATCCGCCCCAGGGCCAGCCCGGAGAGCACGAGCCCACGACGGCAGCCATTTACATGCGCTTGCATGGCTCACCCAACATCTACTACTCGTCCTACCCCGACGACTATTTGGCCCAATTGGCGGCAAAGCTGGCCCAGCATGCGCACCGGAGTGCGGAGGCTGCGTGGCTGATCTTCGACAACACGGCGTCTGGCGCTGCGCTGACCAATGCCTTGGCCGTGCTGCACGCTCTTGGCGTGAACCCGCCGCCTTACCGAAACAGCGCGGATAGATGTGTGATGTAGGCCAGCGCGGACAGCGCGGCCAATACCCACAGGGCCGCATAGGCTAGCGTTGCGCGCACGGTACCTTTGTCTGAGCCCGCCACCGCCTGCACCACATGGGCACGCATGCCGTGGTACAGCGCTGCAAGCTTGGCCGGGAGTGGCTTGGCAACGTCAGAAATGAGGGTGTTCATATCGTCCGTCCGTCAGTGGGTTGGTCAAAAGCAAGACCAACGGTAGGCGCGGCCTCGCCGCGCATCTGTACGGTGTCCCACACAGATACACGGCGTAACAAGAATCTGTCGGGTGCTCCACCAGCCGGCTTGCCTATACTGGGCGGCTCAAAACTGAGCTCCCAAGCATGCTGACACCCGAACAACAAGCTACGTACCGACGCGATGGCTACCTCGTGCTGCCGCACTTCAAGTCTCCCGCTGCCATACAGGCTCTGCGCCAGCGGGCGGGGGAGATCGTGGATGCGTTTGTACCGTCAGGCACCAAAACCATTTTCACCACCAATGACCAGGCCCGGTCGATTGACCGCTACTTTCTGGATTCGGCTGCCAACACGAGTTGCTTTTTTGAAGAGGAAGCCTTCGGACCGGAGGGTGAACTGCGCCAGGCCAAGGCGCTGTCCATCAACAAGATCGGGCATGCCATGCATGACATAGACCCCGTTTTCTCTGATTTTTCACGCGGGCCGGAACTGCGGCAGCTCGCCCACGACCTGGGCCTGGCGCGGCCTGAGATCTGGCAATCCATGTATATCTTCAAGCAACCCGGTATCGGCGGTGAAGTGGGGTGGCACCAAGACGCCACGTTCTTTGAGACCACGCCTATCAGCGTGACCACCTTCTGGTTTGCCCTGGAAGACGCGACGGTCCACAACGGTTGTCTGTGGACCCAACCGGGCTCCCACCGCAGCCCGCTGCGTGAACGCTTTGTGCGCCAAGGGGATCATGTCACCATGCAAAAGCTGGACGCGACACCATGGCCAGACACCAGCACGGCCATCCCCTTGGAAGTAGAGGCAGGTGCTTTGGTGGTGTTCCATGGATTGCTGCCGCACTACAGCGCGCCCAACCGTTCCAGTGCGTCACGCCATGCCTACACCTTGCATGTGACGGATGCCACGGCGCAGTATTCCGCGGCTAACTGGATCCAACGCGGCGCGGAGTTTCCCGTGCGTGGCTTCTGAATGAGCACCTCCCCAATCCTATGAATGCCATCAACCACGCCGCGACGGCGCTTGCCATCAACCGCAAGTGGCCTGGTGTGCCCATGTTGCTGGTACTGCTGTCGGTTCAACTGGTTGAGGTGCTATGGGTGGCGTTCAATCTGCTGGGCATTGAGGTGACGACGACCGAACCCGCAGTGCGGGCCATCAACGATATCCATCTGGCCTTCATGCCGTATTCGCACTCCATCGCCAGTACCGTGGTGCTGGCATGCGTGGTCTGGTGGGTGGTCGCCAAATGGTGGAAGAAGCCTGCTTGGGCTACGGCTCTGGCCGTAGCGGTCGCGAGCCACATCGTGCTGGATTTGGCGACCCATGTGCATGACATCGCCTGGGCGCCCGGTGTCGATGCGCCGAAGCTAGGATCCGGCTTGTATGCGCTACCCCTGCTGGCACTGGCGGTGGAGACCGCCTATGGCGTCTGGTGCTGGTGGGTGTTTCGGGGTTCCTGGGTATTGTTGGCGGTTATCGTGCTGTTCAATGCCGGGGCCATGACTTTTTACGCCCCTACCATTGCAGGGCCGGAGCAATGGTTGGCCGGCCACCCCCAAATCTTTGCGGCGGTGATTGGCCTGCACATCGTCGCGGGCTGGGTAGCGGTCGGTTTCTTTGCGCGCCCGCAGTGGCGGGGACTGGTTGGCAGGGGCGGGTAACTTCTGTCTGCTAACTATCCGCCTCAAGAGGCCTTATCCACCAGTGCAAAGTCTTCCTCCACGGCCAGACCCGGGAAGTGGAAGCGCACCGGTCCATCGGGCTTGGCATTCACATACTGGTAGACCATGGCGTCCGTACTATTTCGGACGGCGTCTGGTGTGCCTTCCATTGCGACCTTGCCGTTGGCCAGCACGATGACGTGGTCGGCAATCTCCAGCGTCTGCTTGAGTTCATGCGACACAAACACACTGGTCAGGCCCATGGAGTCATTGAGCTGGCGTATCAGCCGGGCCGCCGTCTTCAGCGAAATGGGGTCCAGGCCCGAGAAGGGTTCGTCATACATCACCAGTTCGGGGTCCAGCGCGATGGCGCGGGCCAATGCAATGCGCCGGGCCATGCCGCCCGACACTTCACTGGGGAACAGTTCGCGCGCGCCGCGCAGGCCCACGGCGTTGAGCTTCATCAGCACGATGTCACGAATCAACGCCTCGGGCAGGTCTGTGTGCTCGCGCAGCGGAAAGGCCACGTTGTCGAACACCGTGGAGTCGGCAAACAGCGCGCCAAACTGGAACAGCATGCCCATGCGTCGGCGTGCGGCATAGAGCTGCTCAGTATCCATGCGGCCCACGTCCTGGCCGTCAAACAGCATCTGACCAGTTTGCGCCTTGCGCTCACCGCCCATCAGCCGTAGCGTGGTCGTCTTGCCAGCGCCCATGGGGCCGATCAGCGCGGTGACTTGGCCCTTGGGGATGCGCAACGAGACCTTATCCAGGACCAAGTGGTCGTCGTAGGCGAAGCTCAGGTCCTGGAATTCAACCAAGGAGGGGTGCGTGGAGGGAGTTGTCATGGAAGAGCAGCGGCGTGCGGGTTGCGGCCTAGATGATAGCCGCGACGGTATTCCTCCCTCGGGTATGGGGCCTACAAACGCTTACACCTTGGGCTCGGTTGCCACCTGTTTATGGGATGTCGGATGTCTTGCGCCTTCGCTACAGTGCGCGGGCTGCCTGGAAAAGAAGCCCCCTACGGACGGTAGGTCAGGTAGCGGCAAGACTTTTGGCCCGGCTCTCAATTTTCACGACCTTCATGCAAGCATTCAAACACTTCTGTTCCGCCGTCTTGCTATGCCCCATCGTATTGCTATCGGCCTGTGGCGGTGGCAGCGGGTCTGGCAACGCGCAGACTGCGCCAACCCCTGCGTCAACACCCACCCCTACGTCCACGCCGACATCCGCCCAGTCGTACAGCATCGGTGGCACTATCAGCGGCTTGGGTGATGAGGCTGGGCTGGCATTGCACAATGGCATAGATTTTTTGGGCATCAGCCCGCAAGCCACATCCTTTACGTTTCCCCACTTGGTTGCGCAAGGCGCCAGCTACTCCGTGACGCTCGCCAGCCCACTGCCCTCCGGGCGTCGCTGCGAGATTCTTAACGGCGAGGGCCTTGTAGGATCGGCTGCCGTGCAATCGGTCATCGTGCGCTGCGATCCGGCGCCGCCTGCTGCTCCCGCACCGACGCCCACCTCGGTCAGCACCTTGGCAACGGGCTTTTCCAGCCTGCTAAGCATCGCTGCGGACAGCGCTGGAAATGTGTATGCGGCGGACACCTACACGATCACCAAGACTGCTGCGTCTGGCGGGACCACGGTGGTGAACGACCAGTATGGCCTTCCATTGCGGACCTTCTCCGCGCTGAAACATGTGGCTACCGACAGGACAGGTAATTTCTATGTCGTGGATGCGTCGGTTATTTGGAAGGTCTCGCCAACCGGCGCCATGGTATTCCTGGTGCAGCTTCCCGATCCTGTGCAAGGCCTCACAGTGGATGGTGCTGGTACGCTCTACATCGCAAGCAACAACACCATTCAGAGGTTGGTGCCGGGCAGTTCGCTCACAACAGTTGCAGGGGATCCCACTGCAGGTTTCGTGGATGGATCGGCCGCAGGCGCACGCTTCAACGGACCGCAGGCGCTTGCCGTAGATGCCGGTGGCAATGTCTATGTCGTGGATTCCAACAATCTTGCGGTGCGCAAGATATCTCCCGAAGGTCAGGTTACAACCCTGCAATTGGGGTCCGCATTTGCCAGTGACTGCGATTTTCTTGCCTGCAGCTACAGCCTGCCTACAGGCGTCGTGGTGGATGGGGGCGGCAATCTATACATCGCAGCCCGGGCTGTTTTGCGTTACACGGGCGGCGGGCATTCAGTACTTTTCTCCAAAAGCCAGCTATTCAAATATGCCACTGACAAGCGGGTGTCATCCCTGGACATCGGCGTCGCAGCGCGCGAGCCACTCAATGGCCCTGCGATAGACGGTACGGGCACGATTTACTTTGCCGGCACCGTCAGCCAATCCATTTTGAAAGTGCGGCCCTGATTCAAGGCTGTGCAGTGGGGATCAGGCGCTGTTTACGGCGGACACACCTGCTGCGCTCTGCGCAATGGCCGCCACCAGCGCTTCGCGCAGCGGATGCGGTGTAGCCACCTGCGGCAGCAACAGACCCACGCTGAACGGAATGGCCATAGCCAAGGGCCGCACCACCAGTTGCGGCCCTGCCATGGCCGCCGCGGTCAGCGGGTTGACGATGGCCACACCCAGGCCTTGCTGCACCATGGCGCATACGGCGACTGCACTGACCGTTTCCAGCTGTGTGGCGCGCTGCACACCGGCTTTTAGAAACATCGCGTCGATGGCCTGGCGGTAGGTATCGCCTTCGGCGAGGCTCACGAAACGCTCGCCCTCAAAATCTTGCGGCTGCAACAGTTTGCGCTGGCACAGGCGGTGGCCCGTGGGCAATACGGCGACTTCGTTGGCAGTGAGCAGGGGGCGTAATTCGACGCCGGTGGGTGCCTCGGTGGTTTCACCCAGGCCCAAATCAAAACGCTGCTCGCTCAGGGCCTGCTCCAGCCAGGGGGATTCCAGCGGTACGACGCTGACGCTGGCCTCGGGCAGGGCCTTGCTGAAGTGCTGCAGGGCCTGGGGTACCAGCGCGTGGGCCAGCGCGGGCAGGCAGGCCAGGCGCAGGCGGCCGGTGGAGAGGGTGCGCAGCTCTTGCGCGCGGGCGGCTATCTGTTCCAGGCCGATGAAGGAGCGTTCTACCTCCTGCATCAGTGCTAGCGCGCGTGCCGTGGGGCGCAGGCGGCCGCGTACGCGGTCGAAGAGGGGAAAGCCCAGCAGGTATTCCAGTCTGGCCAGTTCACGGCTCAGGGTGGGTTGGCTGGAATTGGTGGCGTCTGCTGCGCGGCTCAGGTTGCCGTGCAGCATGATGGCTCTGAATTGGGTTAGCTGGCGGTGGGTTAGTAATGGAGCTGGGTCGGAGCGCGCTCGGAGCCTGGGCGACTGGGCGTTTTGCTCCGTGTCCCCCGCCCGCTTTGCGGGCTCCTCCTTTACCTGCGCAAAACGCCCAGTCGCCCAGGTTCCTGGGGGTGTGGTCGCTGCTGGCTTGGTAGGGCGGGGCATGGGTTAACTATATCCAATTTGAATAATCGTTTAACAAAATTGGCATTGATTGAATAGATAGGGGCTGGGATCATCCGTCTTATGAACCCATTTACGCCCTCCACCCTCGCATCCCTGGCCCAACAACACGGCACGCCGCTGTGGGTGTATGACGCCGCCACCATCACGGCCCGCGTTCAGGCGCTGCGCCAGTTTGATGTGGTGCGCTTTGCGCAGAAGGCAAATTCCAACACCCACTTGCTGCGCTTGCTGAAAAGCCAGGGGGTGATGGTGGACGCCGTGTCACTGGGCGAAGTCGAACGTGCGCTGGCGGCTGGCTACACGCCCGGCCTGCACAACGGTCATGCCGAAATCGTCTTTACCGCCGACCTGCTGGACCGTACGACCTTGCCTCGTCTGGTCGAACTGGGCATCCCTGTCAACTGCGGCTCCATCGACATGCTGGACCAGTTGGGTGCTGTCAGCAAAGGCCACCCGGTTTGGCTGCGCATCAACCCCGGCTTTGGCCACGGCCACAGCAACAAGACCAACACCGGCGGCGAGCACAGCAAGCACGGCATCTGGCATGGCGACCTCGTGACCGCGCTGGCCAAGGTCCGCAGCAACGGGCTTGCGCTGCAGGGCTTGCACATGCATATCGGTTCGGGCGTGGACTATGGGCATTTGCAGCAAGTTTGCGGTGCAATGGTGGGGCTTGTGAAAACGGTCAAGGCGCAGGGTATGGATCTGCGTGCCATTTCTGCCGGCGGTGGCCTATCCATTCCCTACCAGGCAGGCGAGCCGTCGATTGATACGGCCCACTACTTTGCGTGCTGGAACGATGCCCGCCAGCAGATTGCCCAGGACCTGGGCCACGCCGTTGCGCTGGAGCTGGAACCCGGCCGTTATCTGGTTGCCGAATCCGGCGTGCTGGTGGCCGAGGTGCGCGCCACCAAGGCCCAGGGCAGCCAGCACTTTGTGATGGTGGACGCGGGCTTCAGCGACCTGATGCGTCCGTCCATGTATGGCAGCCACCATGGCATGGAGATCATCCACGCTGACGGCACCGCCGCCACGGGCGCCACCCAGCCCACCGTCGTGGCCGGGCCGTTGTGCGAATCCGGCGATGTGTTCACGCAGGGCGAGGGCGGCGTGGTGCTGCAGCGCGACCTGCCGACCGCCCAGGTTGGCGATCTGCTGGTAATACACGATACGGGGGCTTACGGCGCGTCCATGTCCTCCAACTACAACACCCGGCCGCTGATTCCCGAGGTGCTGGTGGACGTCGATGGCCAAGCCCGGCTGATACGCCGCAAGCAGACGGTGGCGGAGCTGATTGCGCTGGAAGTGATCTAGAGTTGCTATCTAAGTGATAGCGCATGAGGTAAGCATGACGAGGGCTGGAGCCTGAATTTCTTCAAGCCACTTGCCTCAAATAGCCCTTCGGTCGCGGATGTCAGGCCGTGCCACCCGCCGGTGCCAGCCGGGCACGGCGGGTGTTGAACAGCCCCTCGAGGCTGTAGACCACCAGTGCACCCCAGATCAGCGCGAAGCCGATCAGGCGGGGCAGTTGCAGCGGCTCGTTGAACACCAGCACGCTGAGCAGAAACAACAGGCTGGGTGACACGTATTGCAAGAGGCCCAGAGTGGTCATCGGAATGCGCCGGGCACCTGCCGCAAACAGCAACAAGGGAATGGCGGTCAGCGGTCCGGCCAGCACCAGCCAGCCCACCGAGCCGCTGGCGCCATGCAACAGCGCGCTGTCGCCTTGCCACACACCGTAAGCCAGATAGGCCGCCGCGATCGGCGCCAGCATCATGGTCTCCAGGGTCAGCCCTTCCAGCGCGCCCAGCACCGCCACCTTGCGCAGCAGGCCATAGAAGCCAAAGGTCAGCGCCAGCATCAGGGCCACCCACGGCAGGCGCCCGGTCTGCACGGTCAGCCAGACCACACCCAGCGCGGCCAGGCCCACGGCGATCCACTGGCCGCGGCGCGGCCGTTCACCCAGAAAGGCGTAGGCAAACGAGACATTGACCAAGGGCAGTATGAAGTAGCCCAGGCTGGCATCCAGCACATGCTGGTTTTGCACGGCCCACACATAGATCAACCAGTTGCTCGACAGCAGCAGCGCTGACAGCGCGAAGGCGCCCAATACTTTGGGTTGTTTCGCAACCTGGCCTAGCCAGGCCCAACGTTTGAGCACCAGCAGGACCAGCATCACGAACAACAGCGACCACACGGTGCGGTGCATCACCACCTCCAGCGCGGGCACGTCGGCGACCTGCCTGAAATACAGGGGGAACATGCCCCAGATCATGTAGGCGAGCAGGGCGTAAACGACTCCAGGATTCATGTTTGCTCTTGGGCTTTGGCGCGTGTGCGCGCTGGTGGGAAGGCGCTGGGGCGACTGGCCCTGCGCGGCGGCTTGCTTTGTCAATAGTACGGCGCTTGGCCGGGTTTGCTAAACGATAAAACTTCGCTTGTCTTGTGAATATGGCTCACATTAAGATGGCGGCCATGAACGCACCCTTGCGACTCCCCAACCTGGCTGCGCTGCGTGTGTTTGAAGCAGCGGCGCGGCATGAGAATTTCTCACGTGCTGCCGCCGAAATCCATGTCACACACGGGGCTGTCAGCCACCAGGTGCGTGCGCTGGAGGCCGAGCTGGGCGTGGCCCTGTTCACCCGCCACGGCAAGCGCCTGGCGATCACGCCCCAGGCCGCCTTGCTAGCGCAAACCGTTCGCAATGCTTTCAACGACATTGCCAAGGGTGTCCAGCAGGTGCGCGCCCATGGGCAGCAACAGCGTCTGACGGTGTCTTGCCTGCCGTCCTTTGCTGCACGCTGGCTGGCGCCGCGCCTGGGCCAGTTCATCGAAGCGCATCCCGACACCGAGCTGGTGTTGCAGTCCAGCGGCCAACTGCAGGATCTGGTGCGCGACGGCATCGACGTGGGCATACGCTTTGGCACCGGCCAGTACCCGGGCATGGAGGTGGAGAGGCTGCTGGGCGACTCCTACTACCCGGTGGTCAGCCCGCGTTACCGCAATGGTGATCTGCCCAAGACGCCGGCCCAGCTCAAGCGGGCGCGTCTGCTGCTGTCCGACGAGCCTTGGAGCCCGTGGTTGCAGGCGGCCGGTGTGGCCATGGCCGAGCCCACGGGCGGCGTGCGTTTCCAGGATATGTCTTTCGTCATCCGCGCCGCACTGGATGGCGAAGGCGTAGGCCTGGTGCGCCATGTGGTGGCGGAGCAGGAGATTGCACAGGGCAACTTGCTGCGCTTGTTCGATGTGGCGGTCAAAAGCGAGAACCACTACTACCTGGCTTGCCCGCCCGGCGCGCGGGACAAGCCCCAGGTTGCTGTTTTTTTGGAATGGCTGCGGGGAGAGGTGGAGCGCTTTAGGGCTCGGTCGGGGGATCTGGTGGCCTAAGTTCCAGCTGATCTTCTGGCGTTGGTATCAGTCGGGTAGCGGGTTTTGCTCCGTGTCCCCCGCCCGCTATGCGGGCTCCTCCTTTACCTACGCAAAACCCGCTACCCGACTGATACGGCGTGGCTTGTGCTTGCAGATGTGAGAGCCGAAACCCCAGCAACTGGCTTGGCGCCCGTGTCGCCGCGCAGGTAAAGGAGGAGCCCGAAGGGCGGGGGACACGGAGCGGCGGCACGGGCGCCAAGCCAGTTGCGGGCGATGACACAAACCGCCCTGTCGGCTTGCGGTCAGCTTTGCCAGCGCATGATGCGGCACAATCCGGTCAATTTCCTCCAACCCCTCTGAGCGACACCATTCACCATGTCTGATACCGCCCACATCCCGCCCCGCGACAAGGCCGAAATCCTGGCCCAAGCCCTGCCCTATATCCGCAAGTACCACGGCAAGACCATGGTCATCAAGTACGGTGGTAATGCCATGACAGACCCCGGCCTGCAGGCCGACTTTGCCGAAGACGTGGTGCTGTTGAAGCTGGTCGGCATCAACCCGGTCGTTGTGCACGGCGGTGGCCCGCAGATCGAGAACGCACTCAAGCGCCTGGGCAAGAAGGGCGAATTCATCCAGGGCATGCGCGTCACCGATGCCGAAACCATGGAAGTGGTGGAGTGGGTGCTGGGCGGCGAGGTGCAGCAGGACATCGTGGGCCTGATCAACCAGGCCGGCGGCAAGGCCGTGGGCCTGACCGGGCGCGATGGCGGCATGATCCGTGCGCAAAAACTCAAGATGCTGGACAACGCCGACCCCAATGTCGAGCACGACGTGGGCCAGGTCGGCGACATCATCAGCGTGGACCCCAGCGTGGTCAAGGCATTGCAAGATGACGCCTTCATCCCCGTCATCAGCCCCATCGGCTTTGGCGAGAACAACGAGAGCTACAACATCAACGCCGATGTGGTAGCCGCCAAGCTGGCCACGGTGCTGCAGGCCGAGAAGCTGATGATGCTGACCAATATCAGCGGTGTGCTCGACAAGAACGGCGAGCTGCTGACCGACCTGACCGCGCGGCGCATCGACGAGCTGTTTGCCGACGGCACCATCAGCGGCGGCATGCTGCCCAAGATTGCTGGCGCGCTGGACGCGGCCAAGAGCGGGGTCAACGCGGTGCACATCATCGACGGGCGTGTGCCCCACGTGTTGCTGCTGGAAATCCTCACGGACCAGGCTTTCGGTACCATGATCCGCTCGCATTGAGTGGCGCTACTTATTTAATAGCTACTTAAGCCCATTCCGCGAGGGCTGGAGGTCAATCTGTCATGCGACTCTTGTTGGTGGAAGACGATGTGATGGTGGCCAGCGGCATCAAGCTGGGGCTCACGGGCGCCGGCTATGCGGTGGACTGGGTGGGCAGCGCCGAGCGCGCGCTGGAGGTTACGCGGGACGAAACCTTTGACTTGGCAGTCATCGACATCGGCCTGCCCGGCATGGACGGCCTGGTGCTGACCCAAAGCCTGCGCAAGGCCGGCCACGCGATGCCCGTACTCATACTCACGGCACGCGACGCGCTGCAGGATCGGGTGCAGGGGCTGGACATGGGAGGTGACGACTACATGGTCAAGCCCTTCGAGCTGCCCGAGCTGCTGGCCCGCCTGCGCGCGCTGCTGCGCCGATCACAAGCAGCGACTTCGGCCACGCTGAGCTTCGGTCCGCTGGAGCTGGACACTGCGCTGCGCCAAGCCAGCATCCGCAGCGGCGATGGCGCCAGCCAGCCCATTGAGTTGGGCCCGCGCGAGTGGACGGTCATGGAGTATCTGATGCTGCAGGCCCCCAAGCCGGCCAACAAAGACAAGCTGCTGCAGGCCCTGACCGGCTGGGACAAAGAGATCACACCCAATGCGGTGGAGGTCTACATCTCGCGCCTGCGCGGCAAGCTCGAACCCCATGGCCTGGCGCTGCGCTCCATCCGCGGCTTTGGCTACCGGCTGGAACTGTTGGCGCCCAATACCACTGCATCGGCTGCCGCACCCCGCGCGTCGGGCTTGTGAATACGCCGCCATCACCGTCGGTGCACAGCGGCATGGCGTCAGGCCTGCAGCGGCGGTTGCTGTTGCTATTGCTGGTGCCGCTGTTTTTGCTGGGGGCGCTGAACGCCTGGTTCGACCTGCGCTCGGCCGACAGCGCGGCGCTGCAGCAAGACCGGCATCTTTTGTCTTTGGTGCCTATGCTGGCGGGCTCGGTGGTAGGGCGCGGCTTGACTGAGTCCGATCCGCCGGTGCTGCTGATCGCCCCGCCCATAGAAGATTTTTTGCACGATCGCCCCGCGATGTCGGCCTTTGCGCTGGTGGGTAAGGATGGCAGCGTGCTGGCCGGCGAAAGCTGGCTCAGCGGCATGCCCCCGGCTACCGGCGAGCCCGAGTTCTCCAGCCAGGAGTTTGATGGCGTGACCTACCGCATTGTCAGCCAGCGCATGAACACGGCGGCCGGTGAATTGGTGTTGCGCCTGGCCGATGGCTCGGACCCACGCCAGCAATGGCTGCGCCTGCTGTGGGTCAAGGTCGGGTTGCCGAACCTGGTCTTGGTGGTGGCGGCCTTTTTCGCCGTCAACTGGGCCGTGCGCCGCGCACTGCGTCCGCTGATCGAATTGAAGGAGGCGGTGGAGCGCCGTTCGCCGCGCGACCTGTCGGCGCTGGACGCGCAGGGCTCGCCCGACGAGGTGCGGCCGCTGGTGTTGTCGCTGAACCGCTTGTTCGATCTGGTCAATGCCCAGGCCGAGAGCCAGCGCCGCTTCGTGGCCGATGCCGCCCACCAGTTGCGCACCCCCTTGGCCGGTCTGCAGGCCCAGGTAGAGGCCTGGGCGCAGGGGCTGGGCTCCAGCGCCGCGCAGGCCCACCCCGATCACATCTACAGAGAAGATAGCCACCTAGCCCCCGTCGAAATTGAGAATGCTGCTATTACTTTGGAAGCAAGCCAGGTTTTGAAGCTGCGCCAGGCCGCGCGGCGCACCTCGCAGTTGGCCAACCAGTTGCTGGCCCTGTCGCGCGCCGATGCGCGCAGCGCCAATACCCAACCGATGCAGCGCGTGGACTTGCGCCAGCTGTGCGAGATGCTGCTGGAGACCCATCTGGATGCCGCCAGCGCCAAGCAGATCGACCTGGGGCTGGAGGTGGCCGATGTGCACGCCACCGGCCATGAGTGGCTGTTGCGTGAGCTCATGGGCAATCTGGTGGACAACGCCATTCGCTACACCCCCGCGGGGGGCTGTGTCACGCTGCGCTGCGCCATGGCCGTGACGCCGGACCAGGGTACGCAGCCCATGCTGGAGGTGGAAGACAACGGCCCCGGCGTGCCCGTGCACGAGCGCGCCCGCATGCTGGAGCGCTTCTACCGTGTCGCCGGCACCATGGGTGAAGGCAGCGGCCTGGGCCTGGCCATCGCCGAGGAAATCGCCCGTGTGCACAACAGCCAATTGCTGGTGCTGGAAGGGCACGGCGGTCGAGGCTTGCGCATGCGGCTGGTGATACCAACTTAGGCAAAACCCTTGCCGCCCCTATGCGAGAATAAAAATTACAACCACCGCTTTGCGCACCATGCCAGACGTCCTCACCCAGTCCCCCACTGAGCCCCTAGAAGACCACGCACAGTCGGTGGAGCTGGAGCCACCGGCGCCAGCCGCCGCGGTGGTGCGCAAGCGACCAAAGCCGGGTGAACGCCGCGTGCAAATCCTGCAGGCCCTGGCCAGCATGCTGGAGCAGCCCAGCGGCGACCGCATCACCACTGCCGCGCTGGCGGCCCGGCTGGATGTCAGCGAAGCGGCGCTGTACCGCCATTTCGCCAGCAAGGCGCAAATGTTTGAAGGACTGATCGAGTTCATCGAGCAGACCGTCTTCTCCCTGGTCAACCAGATTCTGGAGCGCGAGCAGGCTGCCCCGGATGGCGCGGCCGATGCGGGCCGGCGCCAGGCTGCCAAGATCATCGCCATGCTCGTGCAGTTCGCCGAGAAAAACCCCGGCATGGCCTGCGTCATGGTGGGCGATGCCCTGGTGTTCGAAAACGAGCGCCTGATTGCCCGCATGAACCAGTTTTTCGACAAGATAGAAGCCACGCTCAAGCAATGCCTGCGTGATGGGGCCGCCGCCCAAGCCTCGGCCACGCCCACCGTGGACGCCCAGGTGCGGGCCTCCATGCTGGCCGCCTTTGTGGGTGGTCGGCTGCAGCGCTTTGTGCGCTCGGGTTACAAGCGCCTGCCCTCCGAGCACCTGGAGGCTTCTTTGCAGATGCTGCTGGGGTAAACCCGGCTGTTGATTAGAAAAACGCCCCTAGAACTGTAAAAAGCTTGCAAGGGTGGCAAGTAATGCTGCAAAATAGCACGATCGTTCTATTTTGTTATGCATTGCATCCATGTCTATCGCGTCTCTGTCTGCCAAGTTGATCCGCAAGGCCAGCCCCGCGGCCAAGCGTGCGGGCACCAAAGCCCCATCCGGGCGTGCCCTGCAAAAGGGCCAGCAAACCAAGCTGGCCATCGTGGATGCCGCCCTCGGTCTGGCCACACAAATCGGCCTGGAGGGCCTGAGCATCGGCGCCCTGGCCGAGGCCACAAATATGAGCAAGTCGGGCGTGTTCGCCCACTTCGGTTCCCGCGAGGAGCTGCAGATCTCCGTTATTCACCAATACTTTGCGCAGTTTGAGCAGGATGTGTTCTACGCCGCCCTGTCCGAGCCGCGCGGACTGCCGCGGGTCAAGGCGCTGTTCTCCAACTGGATGAAACGGGTCGCCATCGAAATCCAGTCCGGCTGCATCTTCATCAGCGGCGCTGTCGAGTTTGACGACCGGCCTGGCCCGGTGCGTGATGCACTGGCCACCTCGGTGCAGACCTGGCTGGGCGCGATGAACCGCGCCATCGTGCTGGCCAAGACCTGCGGCGACCTGCGTGCCGATGCTGACGAAGAACAAATGGCTTTCGAGATCCACGGCCTGATCCTGGCCCTGCATTACGAGGCCCGCTTCCTGAACAAGCCTGGCTCGATAGCCCGCGCCAACAAAGGCTTCGACAACATCCTGGCGCGATACGGCGCCAAGGCCCCATCCACACCCACCAAATCCTGACTTTTCTGGTTCACCGTTCCCCAAGGAGTAAACACCATGCCTACATACACCCCTCCCCTGCGTGACATGCAATTTGTGATGCACGAAGTGCTCAAGGTCGTGGACGATTTCAAGCAGATTCCGCAGCACGCGGAGATCGACGCCGACACCATCAATGCGGTGTTGGAAGAAGGCGGCAAGTTCGCCTCCGAGGTGATCTTCCCCTTGAATGTTTCCGGTGACGCCGAAGGCTGCACCCTGGACACCAAGACCCATGCGGTGACCACACCCAAGGGTTTCAAGGAAGCCTACAAGACGTATATTGAAGGCGGCTGGGCTGCGCTGGGCTGCGACCCCGAGTTTGGTGGCCAGGGCCTGCCCCTGGTGGTCAACGGCCTGTTCTATGAAATGCTGAACAGTGCCAACCAGGCCTGGACCATGTACCCCGGATTGACCCACGGTGCTTATGCCGCTTTGCACACCCACGGCACGGACGAGCAGAAGCAGACCTACCTGCACAAGATGACCAGCGGCGAATGGACCGGTACCATGTGCCTGACCGAACCCCATTGCGGTACCGACCTGGGCCTGATGCGCACCAAGGCCGAGCCTCAGGCCGACGGCACCTACAAGATCACCGGCAACAAGATCTTCATCAGCGCCGGCGAACACGACATGGCCGACAACATCATCCATCTGGTGCTGGCCCGCCTGCCCGATGCGCCCCCCGGTATCAAGGGCGTGAGCCTGTTCATCGTGCCCAAGTTTCACGTCAAGAAGGACGGATCCTTGGGTGAGCGCAACGGCATCTACTGCGGTGGCCTGGAACACAAGATGGGCATCAAGGCCAACGCCACCGCCCAGATCGTGCTGGAAGACGCCGTAGGCACCATGGTGGGCCAGCCCAACAAGGGCATGCAGGGCATGTTCGTGATGATGAACGCCGCCCGCCTGGGTGTGGGCAACCAGTCCCTGGGCCTGACCGAAGTGGCGTTCCAGAACGCGCTGGCCTATGCCAAGGACCGCATCCAGATGCGTTCGCTGTCTGGCCCCAAGGCCAAGGACAAGCCGGCCGATCCCATCATCGTGCACCCCGATGTGCGCAAGATGCTGCTGACCGCCAAGGCTTACGCCGAAGGTGGCCGCGTGCTGCAGGCCTACTGCTCCATGCTGCTGGAAAAAGAGCACGGCCACCCCGATGAGAAGGTGCGCAAGGACGCCGGCGAAATGCTGGCCATGCTGACCCCCATCGTCAAGGCCTTCATCACCGACAACGGTCACATCGCCACCAACGCCTGCATGCAAGTCTTCGGCGGCCATGGCTTCATCAAGGAATGGGGCATGGAGCAGTTCGTGCGCGACAACCGCATCAACATGATCTACGAAGGCACAAACACCGTGCAGTCGCTGGACCTGCTGGGCCGCAAGATCTTGTCCAACAACGGTGCTACGCTGAGGAAGTTTGGCAAGCTGGTGGGCAAGCTGGTGGAAGAAGAAGGCGTCAACGAGAAGATGGCCGAGTTCATCACCCCCATCGCCATCCTGGGTGACCAGATGACCAAGTTCACAACCGAGATCGGCTTCAAGGGCTTCCAAAACCCCGACGAAGTGGGCGCCGCTGCGGTGGACTACCTGCGCGTCGCCGGCCACCTGGTGTTCGGCTACTTCTGGGCCCGCATGGCACAGGTGGCACTGCGCGAAATCGCGGCTGGCAACACCGACCCGTTCTACGGCGCCAAGCTGCAGACCGCGCGCTTCTACTTCGGCAAGCTGTTCCCCGAAACCGCAACCCTGATGCGCAACGCACGTGCCGGCAGCAAGGTGTTGATGGACACCGATCTGGCCCTGGCGTGATACGGTGGCACGCCGCCCCTTCTTTCACACTTTCTACCGAGGAGTTTCCATGTTGCGTTCCGTCATTGCAGTTCTGGTGTGTGGTTTCAGCGTCTCAGCCATGGCGCAGATGTCGCCCGTGGGCGTGTGGCAAACCATTGACGACAAAGACGGCACCGTCAAGTCGGAAATCCGCATCGTTGAGAGTGGCGGCGTGGTCTCGGGCAAGATCGACAAGATCCTTGACCCCAAGTCCAAGCCGGACGCCAAGTGCAACGAGTGCACCGACGAACGCAAGGACCAGCCCATCCTGGGCATGGAAATCCTGCGCGGCCTGAAGAAGGCCGATGGCAAGGATCTGTGGGAAGGCGGCAACATCCTCGACCCCAACAACGGCAAGGTCTACAAGGCCACCGTAACCCCTATTGAAGGCGGCAAGAAGCTGCAGATGCGCGGCTACATCGGCTTCTTCTACCGCACGCAAATCTGGAACCGCGTCCAGTAACTCCCCCTATAGCAGGAACACCCTCATGTCCCGTTTCCAAGTCAAAAAAGTCGCCGTGCTCGGCGCCGGTGTGATGGGCGCGCAGATCGCCGCCCATCTGGTCAACGTCAAGGTGCCGGTGGTGCTGTTTGACCTGCCCGCCAAGGAAGGCCCCAAGAACAGCATCGTCACCAAGGCCGTCGAAGGCCTGAAGAAACTCAAGCCTGCACCACTCGGCGTGAGCGAAGATGCGGTGCTGATCCAGCAGGCCAACTACGAAGAGCACATGGACGTGCTCAAGGAGTGCGACCTGATCATCGAGGCCATTGCCGAGCGCATGGACTGGAAGCTGGATCTGTACAAGAAGATCGCACCCTTTGTGGCACCGCACGCCATCGTGGCGTCCAACACATCGGGCCTGTCGATCACCAAATTGAGCGAAGCGCTGCCCGAAGAAATCAAACCGCGTTTCTGCGGCATCCACTTCTTCAACCCCCCACGCTACATGGCGCTGGTGGAGCTGATCAACACCCCCACGACCGAAGCCAAGGTTTTGGACGATCTCGAAGCCTTTGTGACCAGCAACCTGGGCAAGGGTGTGGTCCATGCCAAGGACTCCCCCAACTTCATCGCCAACCGCGTCGGCATCGCCGGCATGCTGACGACGATGAAAGAGGTCGAGAACTTTGGCCTGACCTATGACGTGGTCGACGACCTGACCGGCAAGAAGCTGGGCCGCGCATCATCGGGAACCTTCCGCACCGCGGATGTGGTCGGTCTGGACACCATGGCCCACGTCATCAAGACGTTGCAGGACACCCTCTCCATCGAGACCGATCCGTTCTACGAAAGTTTTGCAACACCTGCGGTGTTGAAGACTCTGCTGGAGATGGGCAACCTGGGCCAGAAGACCAAGGCCGGTTTCTTCAAGAAGGTCGGCCGCGATGTGTCGCGCTTTGACCTGGCCAGTAAAGAGTACGTGCCCGCCGGCGAAAAGGCCGACGAAGTCTATGGCCGCATGCTGAAGAAGCCTGCCGCCGAACGCCTGAAACTGCTGCGCAATGCTGAAGGCAAGCAGGGCCAGTTCCTGTGGGCCATTCTGCGCAATGCCTTCCACTATGCCGCCGTGCACCTGGCATCGATTGCCGACAACGCCCGCGATGTGGACTTCTGCATGCGCTGGGGCTTTGGCATGCAGCAAGGCCCGTTCGAGCTGTGGCAAGAAGCCGGTTGGCTGGAAGTGGCCAAGATGGTTCAGGAAGATATCGACGCCGGTAAGGCCTTGTGCAAGGCACCGCTGCCGAAGTGGGTGTTTGAAGGCCCTGTCGCCGAACGCGGTGGTGTGCACCAGCCCGAAGGTTCGTTCAACCCCAGCACCGGCAAATTTGTTGCCCCGCGCAGCCTGCCCGTGTATGCCCGTCAGCACTTCCCCGAAAGCGTGCTGGGTGCGAATGCACCGTCCGCCACCACAGCCGGCAAGACGCTGCATGAGGATGATGACATCCGCCTGTGGACGCTGGATGACGAAATCGTCATCGCCAGCATCAAGACCAAGATGCACGCCATCGGCCCCGGTGTGGTCGAAGGTCTGCTGAAGGGCCTGGAGCTTGCCGAACAGGACTACCAGGGATTGGTGGTCTGGTCGCCGGACGAGATGTTCTCCGCCGGTGCCGACCTGCAATCCATGCTGCCCGCCTTCATGGTGGGTGGCGCCGCCGCCATCGACGGTGCCGAGCATGAAATGCAGCAGGCCATGCTGAAGCTGCGCTATTCCAACGTGCCCGTGGTCTCCGCCGTGCGCGGCCTGGCCCTGGGCGGCGGCTGTGAGTTGGCCGTGTACTCCAGCAAGCGCGTGGCGGCCATGGAGAGCTATATCGGCCTGGTGGAAGTCGGCGTGGGCCTGGTGCCCGGTGCCGGCGGCCTGACCTACATCGCCCGCCGTGCGGCCGAGAACATGGCGCTGTCCACTTCGAAAGACTTGCTGCCCTTCCTGACCGAAGGCTTCACGTGTGCCGCCATGGCCAAGGTCGGCACCAGCGCGCTGGAGTCGCGCAAGCTGGGCTATCTGCTGGACAGCGACGTCATCGTGCCACACAAGGACGAGTTGCTGTTCGTCGCCATCAACGAGGCCAAGGCCTTGTCTGCCGGTGGTTACCGTGCCCCGCACAAGCGCCTGTTCCCGGTAGCCGGCCGCAGTGGTATTGCCACCATCACGGCACAGTTGGTCAATATGCGCGACGGTGGTTTCATCAGCGCGCACGACTTCCATATTGGCAAGCTGATTGCCGAGGTGGTGTGTGGCGGCCAGGTGGATGCCGGCACCCTGGTCAGCGAGGAATACGTCATGACGCTGGAGCGCAAGGCTTTTACATCGCTGCTGACCAACGCCAAGACGCAGGAACGCATCATGGGCATGATGAGCACTGGCAAGCCCGTGCGCAACTGACGCCATGTCCACGACCAAGACACCCAAGGCAGGCCCCAACCGCCTGGCACGCACGCTGGCCCAGCTGGACAAGGTGCCTGCACCGCTGCGCCCGCTGGTGCGCAACCTGGTGCTGCGCCGCGCCGTGCCCTTCACCGGTACAGCCCGCCTGGACTTTGCCGTGATGACGCCCGAAAAGGTGGAGATCGCAATAGCCAACCAGCGCCGTGTGCAGAACCATATCCAGGGCGTGCACGCCGCTGCGATGACCCTGCTGGCCGAAACGGCCACTGGCATGGTGGTCGGCATGAATGTGCGCGACGACTGCCTGCCGCTGGCCAAGGAACTCAAGGTGCAGTTCAAACGCCGCACCAAGGGTGATATGCGCGCCGTGGCGCAGCTGAGCGCGCAGCAGCGCCAGCTGATGCAGACGCAAGACAAGGGCGAGGTCGTGGTCCCCGTGACCGTGACCGATGCCTCGGGTGAAGAGCCCATCCAGTGTGAATTCATCTGGGCCTGGGTGCCGACCACCAAGAAGGCGGCCGCCACCCCCAAGACCCGCAGTGTTCCGGCCTGATGCCGGCACCCACCCAGACCCGAAAAGGAGTTACTCCATGAAACAAGTTCAAGACGCCTACATCGTTGCGGCCACGCGCACACCCATCGGCCGTTCCGGCCGCGGCTACTTCCGCAACACCCGCCCCGACGAACTGCTGGTGGCCGCCATCAAGAGCGCCATGCTGCAGGTGCCCACGCTGGATCCCAAGGCGATTGAAGACGCCATCATCGGCTGCTCGTTCCCCGAAGGTGAGCAGGGCATGAACATGGCCCGCATCGCGGTCGGCCTGGCATTTGACCACCCCGTCGGCGGCATCACCGTGAACCGCTTCTGCGCCTCCGGCATCTCCGCCATCCAGATGGCGGCTGACCGCATCCGCGTGGGTGAGGCCGATGTGCTGATCGCCGGCGGTGCCGAGTCCATGAGCATGGTGCCCATGGGTGGCAACAAGACATCGTTCAACCCCGCTGTGTTCGAGCGCGATGAAAATATCGGCATCGCCTACGGCATGGGTCTGACCGCCGAGAAGGTGGCGCAGAAGTGGCAGGTCAGCCGCGAAGCGCAGGACGCCTTTGCGCTGGAATCCCACCTGCGCGCCATCAAGGCCCAGCAGGCTGGTGAATTTACCAACGAAATCACACCCATCGACGTCATCGAGCGCACGCCCGACCTGGCGACGGGTGAAGTGCGTACCAAGACCCGCACCGTGAACCTGGACGAAGGCCCCCGCCCCGACACCTCACTCGAAGGCCTGGCCAAGTTGAAGCCCGTGTTCGCCGCCCGCGGCAGCGTCACCGCCGGCAACAGCTCGCAAACCAGCGACGGTGCCGGTGCGCTGATCCTGGCCAGCGAAAAGGCCGTCAAGCAGTTTGGCCTGACACCGCTGGCGCGTTTCGTATCGTTTGCTGCACGCGGCGTGCCGCCCGAGATCATGGGCATTGGCCCCATCGAAGCCATTCCCGCCGCACTGCGCTATGCCGGCCTGCAGCACAGCGACATCGACTGGTTCGAACTGAACGAAGCCTTTGCGGCCCAGTCGCTGGCCGTGGTCAACACGCTGGGCCTGGACCCGAAGAAGGTCAACCCCATGGGTGGTGCCATTGCCCTGGGCCACCCGCTGGGAGCCACTGGTGCCATCCGCGCCGCTACGGTGGTGCACGCGCTGCGCCGCCACAACCTGAAGTACGGCATGGTGACCATGTGCGTGGGCACCGGCCAAGGCGCTGCAGGCATCTTCGAGCGCGTCTGATCGTCGCTGCACAAGGCCACCTGCGGGTGGCCTTTTTCTTTCTTGCTTGCATGGAGACAAGACTTTGACGACGGCAACACAACACCAACATGCTTTTGACGCAGCGGTAGCGCTGGAGCCGCAGGCCGATGGCACCTTTGCCGGCCACACCAGCCCGGCCTACGCCAACATGGTCGGCCCTTTTGGCGGCATCAGCGCCGCACAGGTGATGAACGCGGTGCTGCTACACCCCCAGCGCCTGGGCGAGCCGGTGGCGCTGACGATCAACTTTGCGGCGGCGCTGGCCGACGGCCCCTTCACCATCGACGCCCGCCCCGCACGCACCAATCGCTCCACACAGCACTGGGTCATCTCTGTGCAGCAAAACGGCGAGACCGTGCTGACTGCCACGGCCTTCACCGCCGTGCGCCGCGACACCTGGAGTCTGGACGAGCAGATGCTGCCGGCTGTGCCGCGCCCTGCCGACGTGCCGCTCGTCGCGGGCGGCATTCCCATGGCCTGGGTGCAGAACTACGAGATGCGCCCCATCACCGGCGGCATGCCCGCCAAGTGGGATGGCAGCGGTGATAGCAGCCTGACCCAACAGTGGGTTCGCGACCAGCCACCGCGCCCGCTGGACTTTGCGTCACTGATCGGCCTGGCCGACATCTTCTTCCCGCGCCTGTATGTGCGCCGCGCCACCGCTGTGCCCGTGGGTACGGTGACGATGACGGTGTACTTCCATGCCGACACCGCGCAACTGCAGGCCACCGGTAGCGGCTACCTGCTGGCCCAGGCCAAGGCCCAGGCCTTTCGCAACGGCTATTTCGACCACACGGCACAGCTGTGGAACGAGGCCGGTGTCCTGCTGGTGACCACGCAGCAGGTTGCTTACTATAAGAATTAATGTGTTTGCGGGACAGACCGCAGCCGCGTAGCGGCAAGCTCTGTCCCCAACTGATTAAGGTTTGCGGGACAGACCGCTATCAACAAACAGGAGACTGAAACCATGCAAGACATACTGATCCACACCGCCGACGGCGTGCAGACCCTCACCATCAACCGCCTGGACAAGAAGAACTCGTTCACGCAGGCCATGTACGGCGCCATGGCCGACGCGCTGGAGCAGGCAAAGAATGATCCCGCCATCCGCGTCACCGTCATCCAGGGTGATGTGACCGTGTTCAGCGCCGGCAACGACATCAGCGATTTTCTGCAGCGCAAACCGTCCACCGAAGAATCGCCGGTGTTCCACTTCCTGCGCGGCATTGCATCGCATCCCAAGCCCATCGTCGCGGCCGTCTGCGGCCCGGCCGTGGGCATTGGCACCACGCTGTTGTTCCACTGCGATCTGGTGTATGCGGGCGACAACGCCGCCTTCTCCATGCCTTTCGTCAACCTGGGCCTGTGCCCTGAGGCCGGCTCCAGCCTGCTGGTACCGCAGATGATGGGCTACCACCGCGCGGCTGAGGCCCTGCTGCTGGGCGAGCCCTTCATGGCCGAGGCGGCCTTGGAGGTCGGCCTGGTCAACCGCATCGTGCCACCCACCGAGGTCAACGACATCGTCCAGACGCTGGCTCGCAAGCTGGCGGCCAAGCCCCTGGCATCGCTGATCGAAACCAAGCGCCTGATGAAGAAGGGGCAGATGGACAAGGTGCTGGCGCAGATCTCGGAAGAAGGCGCCAACTTTGCCCGCCTGTTGCAGGAGCCCGCGGCCAAGGAGGCCTTCACCGCGTTTCTAGAGAAGCGCAAGCCTGACTTCTCCAAGGTGTAAGGTAAATACCCCAAACTTACCCAAATTGGGGTTAAATCGCTATGCGCTGAATAAAAAAAGCATGTAGCCCTCGTCCAGGCTTATTAAGTAGCTATTAAAACAGTAGCAAATAGCATTGCTGCACAACAAGGAGACAACCAGCATGGATACCAAAACCGCATCTCCCGCAACGGCGGGCAGTCTCAAGGGCAAGACCCTGTTCATCACCGGCGCATCGCGCGGCATTGGCCTGGCCATTGCCAAGCGCGCAGCGGCCGATGGCGCCAACATCGTCATCGTTGCCAAGACGGCCGACCCCAACCCCAAGCTGCCCGGTACCATCTACAGCGCGGCCAAGGAGGTGGAGGCTGCAGGCGGCCAGGCCCTGCCGCTGGCCGTGGACATCCGTGAAGACGACGCCGTCGCCGCGGCCGTGGCCAAGGCGGTGGAAACCTTTGGCGGCATCGACATCCTGGTCAACAACGCCAGCGCCATCAGCCTGACCAATACCGAAGTCACGCCGATGAAGCGCTTCGACCTGATGAACGGCATCAACGCGCGCGGCACCTACCTGTGCACGGCCACCTGCCTGCCGGAGCTCAAAAAGTCCGCCGCCGCCGGCCGCAACCCCCATGTGTTGACCATGTCGCCGCCGCTGTCCATGAAGACGCACTGGTTCCAGAATCACACGGCCTACACCATGGCCAAGTACGGCATGAGCATGTGCACGCTAGGTCATGCGGGTGAATTCAAGAAGTTCGGCATTGGCGTCAACAGCCTGTGGCCGCGCACAGCCATCGCCACCGCTGCGATGCAGATGATCCCTGGCGTGGATATTGCGCTGTGCCGCACGCCCGAAATACTGTCCGACGCCGCCTACCTGATACTCACCGGCCCCAGCAGCAACACCGGCAATTTCTACATTGACGACAGCCTGCTGGCCGAACACGGCATCACCGATCTGGAAAAATATTCGGTCACACCCGGCACGAAGAACTTTGTCCCTGACTTCTTTGTGGACTGAGGGCTAGGCGGTACATTGGGCCATGGCGGCCTTCCACCCTGTGCTGGCGGCGCTCCTACTGGTAGCCACAAGCATGACCCAAGCGATCGCCGACAACCCCTACTACGACGCCACCAAGCCCCACCACACGCGTGAGGGCTTTCGCAACAACTACAGCGACACGGTGGTGAAGCCCTTGGGGCATGTGCTGCGTTGGCAGTGGGAGGCCTACCGTGACGGAAATCCCAAGCCGCCGCAGGCGCCCACGCCCACCATCGCACCTGATCTGCCGCTGATCCAGGGATATCGTGCAGGCAGTCCGCCCGCTGTCACATGGATAGGCCATGCCACGCTGCTGGTGCAGGCCGGCGGCCTCAACGTGCTGACCGACCCGGTGTTCAGCGAACGCGCCTCGCCATTGCAGATCATGGGTCCCCAACGCGCCCAGCCGCCCGGCGTGGCGTTGGACGATCTGCCGCCCATCGACGTGGTGGTGGTCTCGCACAACCACTACGACCACCTGGACCGCAGCAGCATTGCGCAACTGAACGCGCGCGGCGGCGGCAAGACGCTGTTCCTGGTACCGCTGGGTCTCAAACCCTGGATGGAGAAGCTGGACATCACCAACGTGGTGGAGCTGGACTGGTGGCAACACCACGACGTGAACGGTGTTGCATTCCACCTGACCCCCGTGCAGCACTGGTCCGCCCGCGGCCTGGGTGACCGCAGCGAAACGCTGTGGGGCGGCTGGGCGGTACTGGGCACCGATCTGCATTGGTACTTTGGTGGCGACACCGGCTACAGCAAGGACTTCGTCGACACCCGTACCCACTTCGCACCGCGCCAGACCGAAGTCTTGGGCGGCGGTTTTGACCTGGCGCTGCTGCCCATAGGCGCCTACGCGCCACGCTGGTTCATGCGTGAGCAGCATGCCAACCCCGAAGAGGCGGTGCAGATCCACCTGGACTTGGGCGCCAAGCGCAGTGTTGCCATGCACTGGGGCACGTTTGCGTTGACTGATGAGCCACTGGACCAGCCGCCGATCGACCTCGCGCAAGCGCGGGCGGCGAAGGGCATCAGTGAAGGGACTTTTTCGGTATTGAAGATCGGTGAGACGCGAAGCGTGGCAGGGCGTAGGCCCTAGCTGGGGTTCACCGGTGTGACGGCCTTGCTGGCAATGA
Organism: Rhodoferax sp. GW821-FHT07G04; assembly: GCF_059418585.1. NCBI lineage: Bacteria > Pseudomonadati > Pseudomonadota > Betaproteobacteria > Burkholderiales > Comamonadaceae > Rhodoferax > Rhodoferax sp. GW821-FHT07G04. The sequence continues at coordinate 1,565,391 of NZ_JBWKQD010000001.1, read as the reverse complement.
GCGCGTCCAGCGGCAGGCTGGCCTCGGGAAGGGCTGAGCCGGCGCGGGGCGTCACCCCCATCCAGCCGTTGCGCCCTTGGCGCTTGACGTGGTAGAGCGCCTGATCGGCCAGGTCCAACACCTCATTCCACGGCAGAAACCCGTTGGCACGCGGCATGGGGAAGGTGGCAAAGCCGATCGAGCAGGTGACTGCAAGCGTCTCCTGGGCGGTTACCGCAAACGGCTGTTCGCGGAATGCCTGGCATATGCGCTCTGCCTGGAGATGGGCGTGCTTGGCCTCGGCATTGCGCGTGATAACCAGAAATTCTTCACCGCCCCAGCGAACGACATGGCTGGACTTTCGGGTGGAGCGGCGCAAGCGCTCGGCCACCTGAACGAGTATCCGGTCACCCCCATCGTGGCCAAAGTCGTCATTGACGCGTTTGAAATGGTCTATGTCCACCAGATAAAACACGAGGCCCCGCTCGCTGGCGGGCCAATCCCGTGTGGCCAAATCCACGTCGCTGTCCATGTGCAGCGATAGGTAGCGCCGGTTGTGCAGGCCAGTCAGTGCATCGGTCTGGCTGGCGTCATTCAAGGCCTGGTTGGCCTGGACGAGCGCGGCGTTGGCTTGGTCGAGCTCTGCCGTGCGTTCGATCACGCGCCTCTCCAATTCGGTGTTCGCCAGGCTCAGCTGGTTGGCCATGCTTTGGATTTCATGGACCGCGAGCAGTTGGGACGCCAGCGCACCTAGATAGGACGCAAACAGCACGCCTTCGCGGGACCAGGGCCTGTGCTCCTGGCGGTTGGCAACGACCAGGACGCCTTTGAATTCGCCCTGCCGTCGCAGAGGCACTTCGATGGATGATTGGATGAAGTCGGGATAGCCATGGGCCAGCAGGGCCTCATACCGCGGGTGCAGCCGCACATCGTCCAGGACCCGGGGTTCTGTCAATTGCTCCAGCTCTGCAAGCAGCGTGCTGCGATGCCGTATCTGGTCGTCGGTCATCTGCATGGCAGGCTCCAACGCGTCGGCTTCCCGCGCGACAAGCTGCATGCCAGAGTCCTTGCGCTCCCACACCGCAACGCTATAGGCCTGCAGCACACGCACCCCCACGTTGCACAGCAACTGCAGTCCGGCCTGTTTGTCCGCCCCCTGGATACTGGGCTCATGGCTCAAGGCCAGCAGCGTTTCCAAAGGAGTCTGCTCACTCAGGTCGTACTGGCGCAGGGCCTCCAGGTGTTCGGCCACATTCAACTGCTGAACAATGGCGCTTTGCAACTTGTGCGATTCCCGGCTGTGTTGCAGGGCCGAGGGGTAATCACCAAATTGCTCCATCAATTCCGACAGAGCCGCATGGCAATCCGCCTGCTGCCGCCTGGCGCCCGATTGAATAGCAAGCCGCAACGCCCTTTCGTAGCTGGAGGCCGCGTCTTGCAAGAGCCCTTGTTTACGCAGTATGTCGGCCTGGGTGCGGGTGGTGCCGCTGATGAGCCAGCCATAACCCGCGGATTGCGCGCGGTTCATGGCCATGGTGTTGTGCAATTGGGCGTTCGCCAGGTCTCCCAAATCCAGATGGAGTGCAGCCAGTTGCCAATGGCTTTCCGCAATGTAGTGCCGCACCTTGCCTTCGGTCGCGGCCTGCAGGGCGCGCTGAAAGTATGTGCCGGCTCCCGTTGGGTCCTGGATGATGCGGTGGTTGAAGCCCTGGTTGAGAGCTACCTTGCTGATCAGGTAGGCGTCCTGGGTTTGCTCTGCGAGCACAGCGGCATCGGCATGCAGCCGCGCCGCGGTGCGGCCGTCACCCAGCGCGTCGTAGACCTGGCCCAGTCCTATGCGGGCCTCAACCTCGGTTGCGCGTGCGCCGCACAGCCTGCTGACATCAATGGCCTGGCCCCATAGCGTGGCGGCTTCCCGGTAGTCGCCCTGCGTATAGCGAATTCGGCCCATGGCGCACAACAGCATGGAAAGCTCCAGACCCCAGCCGTTGGAGCGGGCCAATGCTGCAGCGTCGACCAGTTCGTCCAGCAAGATCGCCGATTGACCCAGAACCTCCAGGCAGCGGAAGTTTGCGTACAACACGGCGGTCGAGAATGGGGTTGCGATCCCTTGCGCTTGCTGGGCGAGCCGTAGTTTGGATAGAACCGCGCTCAGCTTCTTCGGGTGGCGGAATGTGGCTCTCTCAATCGCTTGCTGCAGTCTGGTCTCAATAGATTGCATGGATAGATCACTCAAAAAGCGCGTAGCGATGCCCATGGGGTTGTGCGGTTGGCCTAGTGTAGTGGCTTGGGTGCTCGGCACTGGCCCATGGTTACTTGGAAAATGCAAGACAATATTCCAGCCCCTTGTGGGCAGATACAGTAGCCGCACCACCCCTCGCAAGGAGCTTTTCCCATGAAGCAGTCCGCAGCCGAACGTCCTGACCCCACCAGCCAACGCAAGGCTGCTATTGCCCGCGGCGCAGCGCTGGAGCACACGGGCAAGGTTCAGATCAAGCCGATTCCCAACTTTGACCTGGACCGCACCATCTTCAAGACCCTGGAGGGTCGCGCCGCCCGTTATGTGATGGAAAGCCGCGTGGGCAAGGAGGCCCACTGGGAGACTGCTGCGGCCCGGGCTGTGCAAGCCGAGTATGCGGCCGCCCGCGCGGCGCACCCGTTGCCAGCGGTCAGCCCGGAGCTGATGCAATTCCTGGTGAACGAGTGCGATTTCGATGTGGAGCATGCCGACGGTTCGTTTCTGGACCACCTGTACTTCTGCTTCGAGTACAGCGTGCAGCACTACCCCCAGCACTCACCGCTGGTGATGTTCTTGCACTCCATCCTCGGCACTGGCACCAACACCTTTGCGATGACCGTGGACAAGATCCCCGCGCTGCGCCCGCTGATGACGCCCTGGGAGTGGACGCAGGTCGAGGCCTTTCCCTCTGTGCTGCGGCTGCTCTACGCAGGCCCCCTGCGCCGGGAGCTGCGGGACAACATCCACCGCCCCGATGCCATGGCCTCCATCTCCTTCCACCGGGTGATTGACAACGCGCGGATCACGCTCAGTGGAGAGGATCTCTGGGTCGCGCTGAACTACCAGCTCATCCACCTGGTGGACTTTCTCCCTGTGGCCAACTGGTCGGTACACCAGAACGATACATCGTTTATTTTGTTCCGCGATCTGTACGCGTTGCTGGGCACGGCGGGCAAGCGCGAAGCGGCCGTAGGCTACACGTCCGCGTCGGGAGCGCATATGCCGCAGGGCGAGCCCCAGGGCTTGGGCGCTCGGCTCATCAACTGGATACCGGTGGGTGTCGCCGAGCGCATGGCGGCCAAGTCGGTTGCCCGTTTCTCGGAGCGCATCGGGCATTCGCTGGACTATCGGATCACCTGGACCTGACCAAGGCGGGGAACGTCCTCTGCGCAGGGTTGCCCACTACCGGCACGCCTGATACAGCCCACTACCCATGCGCGGTGCTTCTCACCGGTCATCCGCATCTCGTTTGCCACCCACTGCGCACGTGCTTCGTTGATGTGGCCTGTGTCGGCCCAACGGCGCGCTTCCAATGCCGGGTTGTGCAGCATGGCTGCCAACCATGCGGCCTCGTCCCGCGTGAGCTGGTCGGCGCGTTTGGCGAAGTAGGTGTGGGCTGCTGCCTGCGCGCCACACAGGCCGGATGCGCCCCAGGGCGCGTTGTCCAGGTACAGGCGCAGGATGCGGGCCTTGCCCAGCGTCTGTTCCATCTCCACTGCATACAGCAGTTCACGCAGCTTGCGTACAGGCGAGCGTTCGCCGCCCGTCACCAACAGCTTGGCCACCTGTTGCGACAAGGTGCTGGCGCCGCGCAGGCCCGTGACTGGATCGCCGGGGGTTTCCGTGGCACGGCGGTTGTTGCTGTTCAATGCATGTACCACTTCCACCAGGTCATAGCCCGTGTGCTCAAAAAAGCGCTGGTCTTCAGCCGCGACCACGGCGCGGGCCAGCAGGCTGTTGGCACCCAAGGCCACGTTTTGGGCGCGCGGCGCAAGCCCTCTGCCACAGGAGCTCTGTGCATTGGCCCATTGCTCGGTGCCCAGGCCGTGAACGGCCATGCCCACCAAGCGCGGCTCCACCGTCAGCGCGCGGGATGGCAGGTTCAAGGTGGCGCGCAGTGCAAATGTGCCGTCGATCTGGGTCTGGGCCAACTCGGGCATGGCATCGGCAAACAGGGCATAGCCATCGCGCACCGGTGTGGGCGGCAAGTCCATGTCCAGCAAGAGGTTGGTATGGGTCAATTGCCCGTGCCAGGTGGCCGTGACGGCACCGGCGGCCACGGTGCCATGCAATTGCATGCCACTGCGGTGCACGCGTACATCCACGGCGGGCAGGTGCAATGCGGCCGTGCCCCAGCTTGCGTTGTGCAGGCTGCAGGGCTGGCAGCGCAGGCGCAGTGTCTGCGTGTTTGCGTCCCAGCCCATGTGCAGCGGCCCGGCGGGTGAGGGCAGTGTGTGGCCGTCCAACTGCTGAGCAACCCATGGCGTTGTGCCCAGCCAGATCAACGAGGCCACACCGATCTCGACGGGCGCCGGTCCTGCATAGACCGTCGTGGCCCAGGTGCCGGGCGAGGGGCGTATTGCTGCACGGGCCACGAAGAACAGTACCAGCAGCGCACAGAAGACGCTGGCAGTTGCAACGCCGACCCAGTAGGCCAGGCGGTACAGCGCGCGTATCTTGGAACGGATCAAGCTGTGCAAGGACAACAAAGTGGTGTTCATAGCGGTGTGGCAACGGTGATGGCCTTCCAAGGGCCGTGGGATTGACCGGCGATGGATGCCCAGTACCAGGACGAGGCATCGGTAAAGCCCTGGCCTTGGGCGTCTTCAATGCGCTCGCAGACGCGCAGGCTGTGGCCATTGCGCTGGGCCACAAAGCAACGCCAGCGGTCCTGGCTCGGGGCTTGCACTTCCAGTTGCTCACTGTGGATGCGGTAGCCCAGGCTGCGGTAGCAATCGGTGGCGGGGTGCAGCATGCGCGTGGGCTGGGTTACTGTGCGCAGCACCACCGTGTGCTGCTCGTCGGTCAAGCGGGCCACGGTGCCGGGGAAGTGCCAAGCAAAGCGCCGCTCCACGTCGCTGAGTGCCAGTGGGCGCAGCGTGGCGCCTTGCCATTGCATGGGCAGTTCGCCTGCGGCCCGCGCCAGCGTGCGCGATGCATCGATGTCCGCAACGTGCTGGTGGTCGTGGACGGCCTGCGCCACACCCGCCAGTGCACACAGCGGCAGCACGGTGGCCCACAGGGCCTTGTGCAGCACGCGGTTCAGGAATCGGTTTTCCAGCAGCTTCATGGTGTGATGGCTCATTCGTGACTCAGCACGGCGCGGGGCCGCCAGGCCATGGCGCCGGCAATGCCAGTGCAGACGATGGCCAGCACGAACAGACCCACAGCCTCGTGCCCCCACGTGGGCAGCGCCTGCCCAGTGGCCTGGCAAGCCACCAGCACCGTGTTGCGCACCACATTGCCCAGCAGCACCAGCACACTGACCACGGGCAGGCGCATCAAAAAGCTGCGGTTGTTGCGACCCACGACCAAGGCCACTGCGCAGGCGGTGAAGTAGCCCAGCCAGGCCATTTGCACGCCTGAGCAGGGGGCATCGACAATGATCAATTGGCCATCGACAACGAGGCTGCTGCCCGTGCGCTCCACGGCGTGCGCCGCCGACAGCAGCCAGCGGCTGATTTCGGCCGTAACCACCCGCAGCGGAAAGCCCGCATAAAATTGCAGCGAGGCCAGCAACGGTAACGACAGCACGGAAAGACCCAACACCGGTGCGGTCGCTACACGGGCTGGCAGGAAGGCGATAAGGCCGGCTGCCAGGGACAACAGTCCCACCAGCGCTACCAGCATATCCGGCAACTGCGCATGCAAGGCCGTGGTCAGCACCGCACCAGCCAGGGCCACCATCTGCAGACCTAGGCGCGGGGCGGCCCGTAGCCGCGTGCGGTGCCGCCATAGCAGTACGCCCAAGGCGGTCAATGCCAACACGCCCAGCGGGTCGTCGGATCCGTCCACCATGCGCTGGCCCATCCACCACCAGGTGGGCCACAGGGCTACGGCCAGCAAGGCCAGCCAGCGCCAGGCGGCTGCGGAGTCGATGGTGATGCCGAAGCGCACGAATTGCGGGTTCTGCAGTAAAGCGGACATTTTGTTGGCGCGGGGTTGGTTCATGCTCAACTGGTGAAGTGGTGAGCCCGTGCACGGCGGCGGCGCGTGGTCAGCATGGCCAGTACCGACAACGTGACGGCCATCGCGCCCCAGGTCGCGGGTTCGGGGGTGCTGGGCACTTCGGCACCCAGGGCGGTGTTCTCTACACCTTGGGGCAGTGGTGACGGTTGGTTGACGGAGGCAGCATCTGCGGGGCTGGTATTGCGCACCACTTGGTCTACGGCCAGGAAGCTGGTGTACTGCGTCAGCAGGTTGTATTGCAGGCCCAGGTCGGTAATGGCCTTGGCATAGGCGCTACCACCCTCCAGTGACTCCTGGTCGCTGAGTGCGGCAATGCGGTGGCGAGCCCACAACTGGCGCAGTGCGGCGGTGTCGGTGCCCTTGCTGGCGCTCAGTTCCATGCTATGGCGCACGGGGCCGCTGGCGGCGTTGCCTTCCAGCACGACCTGGCCTTTTGCTTCGCCACGCCATTTACCAAACACGATGACCGGGCGTTGTGCCAGCACATCGGGCAGGTTGCGGGGCTCCACGTCATACACGTCCAAGCCTTCAAAGCGCAGTTTCACATTCGTCAGCACGGGGGCGTCGATCATCTTGCGGAAGCGTGCGGCTTGCTCAGCCGCCTCGGCGGGTTTGGTGATGATGAAAGGTTCGCCCATGCCGGCGCGGGCCAGGCCCTCCATCAAGTGGCGGTTGACGCTGGAGCCAATGCCAAAGGAAAACACATTGGCCTTGCTCAGGTTGTTGCGCACCAGTTCAAAGGCCTCGCGCTCCACGGTCACGTAACCATCGGTCACCACCACCACGGTGCGCGAAACATCGGCAGCCTTGGGCTCGGCAAAGGCGCGCTTGAGCGCGGGTATCAACTCGGTGCTGCCATTGCCGCCCATTTGTTCAATGGTGCGCACGGCTTGGTCGATGTTGGCGCGGGTGGCGGGCACGGAGTGATCATTCAGGAAGCGGTTGCTGCCTGAGAACAGCAGCACATTGAAGGTGTCGCTGGGGCGCAGGTTGCCGATCAGTTCGCGCAACAGGGTCTTGGCGGTCTCCAGCGGAAAGCCGTGCATGGAGCCTGAAATGTCGACGACAAAGATGTAGTCGCGCGGTGTGATGGCGGTGGCTGGTGGTGCCTTGGGCGGCTCCACCATGGCTAGGAAGAAGTTTTCGTCTTGCCCCTTGTAGAGCATTACACCGCTTTCGATCGTATCGCCGGCCAGGCGGTAGTCCAGGATGAAGTCGCGGTTGTTCGTAGGGCCGGCATCCGTCTTGAGCCCCACGACCGTGGCGCCGCTTTGTTCGCGGTAGCTGCTGATGTCGTGCGAGCTGGAGCGCACCTCCTTGATGCCGATGGGCGTGTTCAGCGTCACGTGGATGTCAAAGGCCGGCGCCGTGCTACTGCTGGGCGTGTGTTGGCCCTTGGGCAGGTAGGGCTGGGCGACCCAGGTGGCGTTGGCCTGTTCACTCTGCGGGCTGTTGTAGCGCGGGCCCACCACGGTGGGAAAGACGAACTGGTAGTTCCCGTCCGTCGGCAGCAACAACTCGGTGTAGCGCAGCTCCACCTTCACGTCGTCGCCGGGCAGGATGTTGGCCACATTCATCTGGAACACATTGGGCAGGTGCTGCTCCAGCAATGCGGCTGTCTTGCCGGCCTGCTTGGCGGCGTCGTACTCGATCTTGGCTTGCTGCTTTTCCTTGATCTTGGCCGTGATCAGGCGGTCCGCCAGGCGCACATTCATGCCATACACCGCGGCGCGGGTAGAACCGGGAAACACATACTTGGCTTCGATGGCGCGTTGGCCTTCGTTCTTGTAGGTTTGCACCACGGTCACGTCGGCAATGACGCCGCTGACGCGCACATCCACTTGGGTCGATTTGAGGGGGAGCGCGTCTACACCGGGCGTATCGCTTTTGACAAAGAAGTAGGGGCTTTCGGTCTTGGTGCGGGGGGCAGCATCACGGTCCTGTGCGTGGACCGGGCTGGCCACCACCAGGGCCACAAAGCAGGTGGCCGATAAGGTGGTGGTCAGCAGCCACAGCCAGCGCGAGATGTGCCGGGGGCTGTGGGCTGCGATGGGTGAGAGGGTGGATTGAAAAGCCGGGGCTGGTGTGGCGGATGCCGGGGCTGCGAAGGCCATGGTGCTGTTCTCCAGACGCTGTGCGACATTGCACGGTGGAGAGAGCATCCCGCGCGGGGGAGAAAGCAGTTTGAAGCCGGTGGCGGCGATTGTGAAAACTGTGTGAAGTGCGGGTGAACCCGGCGTAGAGGAGTCTGCCCGGTCACCCCACCCCTAGTGCGTCTTGGCCGCCATGCTGCGCGGCAGCCACAGACGGGCCATGGCACCCACGGTGTCTAACCCGTCGCCCGCGTCGCGGCGGTTGGTAAGCTCAATACGCCCGCGGTGCAGTGCGGCGATTTCTTGCACAAAACTCAAACCCAGCCCGGTGCTCTTCTTGCGCGAATGGGGTCGGGCCAGTGAGTAGAACTTCTCAAACACCTTGTCCTGCGCGTAGCCGGGAATGCCCGGGCCCTGATCCCGCACCGAGATGCAGGCCCAGCGACCCTCAGCCTGCAGACCCAGCTCTACCGTACCGCCCTCGGGCGAAAAGTCCAGAGCGTTGTCCAGCAGGTTGCTGACGGCGCGGCGCAACAGGAAGGCGTCCGCTTCGACCCGCGCGTCGGCGCTGGCTGCCACCGAGATGGTGATGCGCCGCTGCGCGGCCACGCCTTGCGAGGCGTAGGCCAACTCCTCGAGCAGGGGCAGCAAGTCCACGGCTTGCACGGTGTCCAGCACGCGGCGGCTTTCCAGTGCGGTGAGCTCCATCATGCGGTCCACCATCTCCTGGATGCGCAGCGTCTCGCGCTGGATATTGCCCAGGAAGCGTTGGCGCTGTGCCTCTTCCATCGGCTCCTGCAGCAGCTCGGCCGCGCCGCGTATGGCGGACAGCGGGCTCTTGACCTCGTGGGTCAGCGTTTGCACATAGTCGGCTACATAGTTGCGCCCCGCCAGCGCGTCGCGCATTTCGTCATAGGCGGCACGCAGCAATTGCCAGGCGCGGCGCACCAGGCGCCAGGGATGAAAGCCTTGTTGTGCGTTGACATAGCGTGCGTAGTCGGCGATCAGGCCAAAGGGGCGCACCAGCCACACCGACACCGTGACCGCCAGCACCAGCACGGCCACCACCGACAGCATGCCGGCATACAGCGTGCGGCTGCGCGCGGCGGCCACAAACTGGCCGAAGGTCTGTACCGGTTTGCCCACCGTGACCACGCCGATGATTTCGCCGCTGCCACCTTGCGTACCATGGGCCACCCAGCGCACCGGCGCGGCCATGTACATCACGGCCGAGTTGCCGTCGCCGGGAATGTCCAGCGAGGTGCGGGCGCCGTACTCGCCACGCAGCGTCATGCGCACGTCGCGCCATTGCGAGAAGTCCTTACCCATCGACTGGCCGGTGGAGTCATACACAACCGTACCCAGGCGGTCGGTGACATAGGCCCGCAGTTCCACATGGGTCTTGCGCACGTCGAAAATCTGGGCTTCGAACTGGCGGGCGTAGACGGCCTTGAACAGCGTGTCCAGGCGGCCGGTATCCAAGGCTCCGTCGCGCACATCCTGCTCCACCAGCGCGGCGAGCAATTGCGAGGTTTCCACCAGCGACTCTTCGGCCGACTCACGGTAGCGCGGGTCCAGGTCGGAGACCACGTGGTACAGCACGGTGGCCATGCCGATCGCGTAGATCAGCAGAATGCCCAGGAAGATACGGGTTCTTTTACTCAATAGGCCCCCGCGCTTCGCCGCTGCACGGGTCGCTGCCCCCACCCGTCACTGTGGAACTCCCGGCAGATCCTCATTCAGCGCATAGCCGGTGCCGCGCAGCGTGCGTATCGGCTCCAGCCCAGGGGCTACGGTCTTGAGCTTGGCGCGCAGGGTCTTGATGTGGGCATCCACCGTGCGGTCGAAGCTGTCGTTGGCATCGCCCCAGACCTTTTGTAGCAATTCGTCGCGGGTGAACACGCGGCCGGGCTTTTGCACCAGCAGGCGCAGCACGCCATACTCGTAGCGGGAGAGCTCCAGCAAACGGCCATAGAAGCGGATCTGGTGGCGCTCTTCATCCAGCAGCCACGTTGCCGCGCCGGGGTTTGGTGCTGCAGGTACCGCCGGCACGGGGGGCGCCGCTGGTTGTGTCGGTGCCCCCGCCGGGCGGGCACTGCGGCGCAAAATGGTGCGCACGCGGGCCACCAGTTCACGCGGCGAGAAGGGCTTGGCAATGTAATCGTCCGCCCCCAGCTCCAAGCCTACGACCCGATCGATCTCGTCACTGCGTGCCGTCAAGAACAGCATGGGCACCTGGTTGCCACCGGGCAGGGCCTGCAGGCGGCGAAACAGCTCAAAGCCATTGAGGTCAGGCAGGCCCACATCCAGCACCGCCAAGGCGGGTGGTTCGGCAGCAAACTGGGCCAGGGCCTCGGTGGCTGTGCTGCACCAGACCGGCGTAAAGCCGTCGGTGGACAACACGTACTGCAACGTGTCGGCGATGCCGGATTCGTCTTCCACCAAAAGAATGCGGGGTTTGGGCGTCATATGGACGCTATGGTAACGGGCGACCTGCCAGCAGGCGTTTTGCGGCAAACGGCATTGGTGAAAATAGCCTATAGCCCGCGTGGAATATACCTGTATTGCTATTAAAAGCGTAGTATTCTGCATAGAAGCCGCCGGTGGCACCGCGCCACACCCTTGAATTTGAGCCCACCCGCCGCCATCTGGGGAGCACAAACAACCCTGTTTGACGAAGGAGATGAATCCATGCAGTTTTCTTCCCTGTCCCGACGCGTAGCCCAGTGGCTTCTGGTCGGCGCCCTCATGGGTACCGGCTTGGCCATGGCCCAGGCCGAACCCACGTTGAATGAGGTCTATGCCACGGCGCAGGCCGGCAAGCTGGACCAGGCGCAGACCATGATCCAGCAGGTGCTGATCAGCCACCCCAACAGCGCCAAGGCGCACTACGTGCGTGCCGAGTTGTATGCCCGCCAGGGCGACCTGGATCATGCCCGCGAGTCGCTGGCCAAGGCCGACAAGCTAAAGCCCGGTCTGGGCTTTGCTAAACCGGAATCCGTGCAGGCGCTGCGCGCGCAGCTTTCGGCCCGCAGCGCGCCGCGGGTCCAAAGCGGGTTAACGCCTAGCCAGACGACCCTGCCCGATACAGGCTACACCAGCCCAGCGCCGTCCAGCCCTCGGGCATCTTCCACCTCCTGGGGTATGCCACTGCTGCTGGTGGGAGGTGCCCTGTTGGCCGCCTACTTCATCTTCCGGCGCCGTGATCCGGCACCTGTGCCCCAAGCCGCCTATGGCCCACAGGGTAGTGGCTTGAACGGTCCGCAGACCTTTGGCATGGGTGGCGGTGCTGCACCCGCGGGCTATCCGCCAGCCGGCGGCAACCCCCAAACGAACGGTTCGGGGTTGGGTGGGCGCATCCTGGGTGGTGTGGCAACCGGCTTGGCCGTGGGCGCCGGTGTCATGGCCGCCGAAGCCATCGGCCGCAACCTGATGGGCCACCACAACAATGCGGATGCCGGACAGTGGAACAACAATGGCACGCACGACAACGACTACCAACCCTTGAGTAATAGCAATCCCGATATGGGTGGTGCTGACTTTGGTATCAGTGACGGTGGCTCCTGGGACAGCGGCGGCTCAGATGGCGGCGGCGATTGGGATAACTGATGGGTTAGATTAAAAAATTTGATTTATTGCATCCGATTGTTAGGCATCATCGTTTGTAGGATAGGGGGCCGCGTCGCGGCGCCATTCACTTACAAACGATGATGACCATGAAACGTTTTTTTGCATGTTTATCGGTATCGGTCGCCGTGGTGCTGCCGGCCTGGGCCAGCGGCAGTGTGGATGCGGGCAAGCTGGTTTTCCCGGTGTGCCAAAGCTGCCACACCGATCCTGTGACGGCGTCGCGCTTTACGCCCTACCGCTTCAACCCCATCGAGCTGACAGCAGCTTTCCAGCGCACACCGCAGATGAATGTCTATGTGGACCTGGGCACGCAGACCATCTCGGATCTCGCCGCCTACCTGGCCCTGCCCAATAGCACCGATACCGATCGCCTGCTGGACTGGGGCGAAGACACCTTCCCCCAATTGCTGTCCCCCCGCCGCCAGAAGACGGGCCAGCAACTGGGCTATACCTACCGCTTCTACCCCGACACCGGCGTCTACGTAGGGACCAAGGACGGCCACGCCTGGATCTACTACAGCCGCACGCCCAATGCGCCTATTACGGACCTGGGAACGGTACGCAGTTATCTGGACCAGCTGCCCAATGGCCGTTGAGCGCGGCTGGCGGCATACCGTTGCGTTGTTCACCAGCGGTGCGTTGATGGGTCTGCCCGCAGCGGCCGTCGTGGCGGGTGATACCGCACCGGCGTTTGAGCTCGCGGGCCGCAACGCCACAGTCAAGCTCGGTGACTACAAGGGGCAAACCGTATACCTGGATTTCTGGGCATCCTGGTGCGGCCCTTGCAAGCAGTCATTCCCCTGGATGAATGCTCTGCAGGCCCGCTACGCCGCCCGGGGCCTGCGTGTGCTGGCCATCAATGTAGACAAAAAGGCCGATGATGCCAGCGCCTTTTTGCGGACCCATACCGCAAGCTTTGATATCGCATTCGATGCCGCGGGCCAAACGCCCAAGAGCTACGCCGTGCAGAGCATGCCGACTTCGGTGTTGATTGGCCCCGATGGCAAGGTCTTGCAGGTGCACCGTGGCTTTACCGAAGCCGAACGCGTGCAGCGTGAGCAGGATATCCAGCAAGCGCTACCGCCATAAGCCTGGCCGAGCGGTCCAACCCATTCTGAAACAGAAAGACAAGAGTGACGAAAATGCACAGAATTTTGACAAGCCTGCTGGCCCTGAGTGCCGTACTGGGCTTGGGCGCCTGCAGCAACATGGCACCCGTACAGGCGTGGGAGAAGGGCAATCTGAGTAAGCCGGGCATGGCCTTTGACGCCGATCCGCTGGACCAGCGCTTTGTGCAGCACATCTACACCAGCAAGGAAAACTCCAGTGGTGGCAACGGCGTGGGCGGCGGTGGCTGCGGTTGCAATTGATGATGTATAGAGACGCACTATTCATGCCCACAGAACCCTCCACCCAAACGCAACAACCGACTGCCACCTCCACGGTGCTCTTGGCCTCCCTGGTCCTGCCTGGCCTGGCCGCACTGGCTTGTGTGGCGCCTGCCACGGTCCAGGCCGAGACGGCCCCCGACAAGACCACGCTGGCCATCAAATACGGCAGCTACACCGACAGCCAGCCGGGTTGGGAGCGCGTCACCGCGGTCTCGCCCCAGGTCTATCTGCAGACACCCATCGCCGGGGACTGGGCGCTGGAGGCCACTGCTGCGATGGACACGGTATCGGGCGCCAGCCCGCGCTGGCATACCCAGGGCACGGCCGTGTCCGGCGCCAGCCAGATGCACGAGCAGCGCCGAGCGGGGGATGTCAAGCTCACGCGTTACTGGGCGCGCTCTGCCCTGGCCGTAAACGTGGCGCGTTCGGTCGAAAACGACTATGTCTCTAACGCCCTGGGCGTGGAGGCCCGCTGGTCCAGCGATGACAACAACCGGACGTGGTCATTCGGCCTGGGCCGCGCCAACGACACCATAGATGCCACCTCCACCGGTGGTGCCGCAGTGGGCCAGCACAAGACGACCAGCGAAGCCATGCTGGGCTGGACCGAGGTAGTAGGCACCAACGACATTCTGCAATTCAATCTGACGCGCAGCCTGGGCAGCGGCTATTTCAACGACCCCTACAAGACCCTGGACACGCGGCCCGACTACCGCAACGCCTGGGTGGCGCTGGCCCGCTGGAATCACTACCTGGAACCGTTTGACGCGGCCTTGCGCAGCAGCTACCGCTACTACAACGACAGTTTTGGTGTGCAGTCCCACACGGTGGGCGTGGAGTGGGTGCAGAGCACCGGCGCCTGGACTTGGACGCCCGGCCTGCGCTACTACAGCCAAAGCGCGGCCAGCTTCTATCTGGACCCGATTCTCAATGCCCAAGGCCAGTACGACAACCTGGCCGTGCTGCTGCGCGCCATCCGCCGCCAGGGTGACAACCAGTCCACGGACCAACGCCTGGCCGCCTTTGGGGCGCTGACACTGTCGTTGAAGCTGGCGTACGCTTGGTCGCCCGACACCACGCTGGACTTGAAGCTGGAGACTTACAAGCAAACCGCGGGCTGGCACTGGGGTGGCGAGGGCAGTCCCGGATTGGATCCGTTCCGGGCCAACTTTGTGCAGTTGGGTTGGACGCGCCGGTTCTAAGAAACCAACAGCGATGGGCCGCTGGCGCAACCTGTGTTTTGAGTTTTCGGCCATGGCCTCGCCCTGCAGTGTGCAGATTGATGGCCAGGATGAGCCCGTCATGCGCCAGGCCGCTGCAGCCGCCATTGATGAAGTGCGGCGCATTGAGCGCAAATATTCGCGCTATACCAAAGACAGTGTTGTCAGCCGCATCAACCGCTCCGCAGGCCGCGCGGCCGTAGCGGTGGATGCGGAGACCGTCGGCCTGCTGGATTTTGCCCATGCGCTGTGGGAGCAGAGCGGCGGGCTGTTCGACATCACCTCCGGTGTGTTGCGTCGCGTCTGGGACTTCAAGGCCGGCCGCCTACCCGACCCCAACGCCTTGCAAGTGGTATTGGCCCAGATCGGCTGGCAGCATGTGGAGCGCGATGCTGAGCACGTGCGCCTGGCCCTGCCCGGCATGGAGTTGGATTTTGGCGGCTTTGGCAAGGAGTATGCGGTGGACCGCGCCGCCGCGGTGCTGCAAAGCCATGGCATGGCCCATGCGCTGGTCAACCTGGGTGGGGATCTGCATGCTCTGGGCGGGCGGGGGCTGCCGGAATGCCAGGACGCGCCCTGGCAAGTGCATATCCAGCATCCGCGCGCCAATACACAAGCGGACAGCGCACCCTTGGCCGTGTTAGCCCTGGCGCGGGGTGGGCTGGCTACCAGCGGTGATTACGAGCGCTACTGCGTGGTGGATGGCCAGCGCTACTGCCACGTGCTGAACCCGCGCACCGGTTGGCCGGTGGCCCATTGGCAGTCGGTCAGCGTATTGGCCGCCAACACCACATCGGCCGGTGCATTGACAACGATCGCCATGCTCAAGGGTGGTGACGCGCTGCCGTGGTTGCAGGCCCAGGGCGTGCACTACCTGGCGGTGCAGCAGGATGGGCGGGTCTTCACCCAGCAGGATTCGCATACGGCTGTGGCCTGACGCCGCATGAGCCTCGTGCAGACGGGGCGTGCCCGGTGACTGGCTAACCGTTGTTGTTATTGTTGTTGTTATTATTGTTGTTATTGTTATTACTGCTTCGTTGCTTGTCTTTGGCAGATGTTGCCGCACTGGCACTGGCACCGGCCAAGCCCGGCATGGCCAGCAGCAATCCACCCGTCCCCAACATCACCAATTGTGCGTTCTGGCTAAAGGCCGGCCCGTCAATGGCCGACAACTTGGCGGCATTGCACCACAGAGTCTTGGTTTGGCGAGCCAGTGGTACTTCATGTTGCGCGGTCACTTGGCCGCGGCTGTAGCAGGACACGACGCCCTCCTGGTAGATCAGGTGGTCGTCTTTCAGTCGGGACCCGTCCATCAGCCAGCGCACCAGGGTCTCTTCCAGTTCGGTGCGGTGCGAGCCATCTTCCAAACGCAAGGCGTTCAGAAAGCATTCGACGGTGTAGGCGGTGCGTTGCAGGTCGTTGGACGGCATGGTGTGGGCTCCAGGTCAGGGCAGGTAGTGGAACTCGAAATTCTGGAACGGCAGATTGGCCGTTTGCACATGGTAAAAGGCGTTGTTCTTCTGCTTTTGGTAGTGGTAGTCGCGCAAATAGCCGGTGGTCACAAACAGGTTGTTCAACACGCCACGCAGGTAGTGGGCGCTGTGCAGTGCGAGCAGCCCGGACACATCGCATTCCAGGTAGTCCGCACCATAGCGCTGGCTGGGCTGCAGGCAGTTGTTGTAGATCTGGTAGGTGAACACATGCTCTTGCTTGGTGCGCTGCTCATCGCCATACACCACCGGTGTGTCGCGCAGCATTTGCAGGTACAGCGTGTTGCGTACGGGTTCGTCGCAATGCGCCTGCAGGATGTCGCGGCGCAGGTGCAGCACCACGCGGTCGCCCGCCACCAGGGTGTGCTGGGTGCGCTGCTGTTTGAAGAGTTGGGAGTCTAGCGCTAAGCTCTCTTCACCCAGTTCCAATACAAAGGCCGTGGGGCTGTACAGGGCTTGCAGCACGGCGTCATTGGCTATCAGAGCCTGCAGCGTGTTCTTGGCATCTGCCAGATCGTTGGGCAGCATCAGGCGGTCGGGTAAGGGCAACTTGGGCACATTGGCAAAGGCCAGACTGGGGTGCATGCTGTGCGCATACTGTTGGGCATAGTCCCGCTGCGCGTCGGGGCTGTCGGCCGGGTAGGACAGCGGGTTGTCCGCATAGATCGACTTCTGCAGACCGCAGGTGTAAGAGCGCGCCTTGCGGCTTTGGTATTTGACCACCGGGCAGCCCGTGTGGCAGGTCGACAAATGGCCGCAGCCTTGGCACGACTTGTCAAAACCCAGCGATTGGTGCACCTGGCGTATCTTGCGTGCACCGTTGTCCAGAATGTCGAGTATCGGCTCCTCGAACACATTGCCATAGCGGAACTCCGCAATGCCCTGGCCGCGCACGCAGGAGTAAACGGCACCGTCGCTTTGCAGCAAATAGAAGCGCTCGCCGCAGTTGGATGCATTGGTGCAGTACGAGGGTTTGAACTCGTCAAACCAGTTGCGCAGCAAGCCCTCTTCCAACTCGGTGCCGGTGAATTCGGCTTTCAGCGCCTCGTACAACGCTTGCTGTTGCGCCGGCGTGGTGGGTGTCAAGGTAGCTTCGCCCTTGGCAGCCCGGTTCAGTTCGGACCCGAAGGCAAACATCAGGTTGAACTGGTTCATGTCAAACCCCAGCTCGCGGTGGATATACCAGATGTCCTTCACCAGCGCCGGTATGTCTTGCAGGTGCTCGCTGGACAGCGTGGCCGATATCTTCTTGGCATGGGGGTACTGGGCCAGCAAGCGGATGTTGTCCAGCGTGCGGGGCAGCCAGTCGGTGCCGCCGCGCGTGGTGCGGTGCTTGGCATGCAGGGCCAGGGGTAGGTCAATGCTGGCGCTGATCGAGACCTTGTGCTGGTCCAGCAGCTCGTACAACGATGCGAACTTGAACAGATTGGTCTTGATGTGCGGTGATGACTTCTTGTGCCCCATGGCATTCAAGGCATCAAAGTTTGCAAGGTAGTGGCCGCGTATCAGTTCAAACAACTCGGCCAACACGGGTTGGGGTAGCGTCGTGACTTCGCCCCCATGCAGGGATACGTTGAAGGCCAGCACGCCAGCCTCTTCCATCGCGGTCAACGCATGGCGCAGCGTGTGCACCGCGCGCTGTGTATCCAGCTTGAGTGCCGCTTCCGTGGTTTGCTTGCCCAGGTAGCAGTAGCTGCAACTGAGGTTGCAACACAGGGTAGGCACATACAGCAGGTGAACGGAGCGGCTGAAAGCCTTGGCCGGAGGGGGGGGCACAGCAGTTGTGGGCAGGGCGGCGTTCATGCTCAAGCTCCCGTCAGCACAACATTGGTCGAAGCGGACTTCACCTTGTCGATGATCTTGGAAGACACCTTGTCAAACTTCTTGGCCCTGTTCTTGGCGATCTTGTCGGTCTTGCGTGCGCCGGTTGGAAACTTGTCACGTTCCAGCACAAAAGATTTTCCATTGGTGCATTCCAGCCGCAGCTTGCCCTGTCCGGGCGCCAGCGTCATGCGTTTGACGTTGCCGAAGTAGACGATGGTGTTGCCGCACAGCAAATAGCGCGGCCCCAGTAGCAGTTGCCGTGGCGCAGAAAACCACGCGATCGCGGCGATGACCAGCAACATGATCCCGAACGGGGAGCCGGCCGCTACCAGCAACAATACAGCGACCAGCAGACACCCCAACGCGATCCCCATACGGGTCTTGCTGCGGTGGGCCTTGTCAGCGTGCTGGTACTTGAAGGTTGCGAAGGCAGTGGGTGTCATGGCAGTCCTTTCAGAGCAAGTGGCAGGGCGGTATCGAAAACGGCCTGCACGCCGGCATCGCCGCTGGCACGCACGGCAGCGTCAAGCGCCCGCAGGAAGGCTTTGGTATTGTGCAAGCGGGCCAGGCCAGCTTGGGTGGTGAACGCATCGTCCCACGAGGAGAGCAAGGGCGTGGGCGATGCCAGCGTGGCCACGTAGCGATTCCAAAAATCGGCGCCGAGCAGGCCTCTGCGGGCGGCATAGATGACGGGGCGGGTCAGGCGGTCTGCCTCGCCGTAGACATAGAAGTGTTCACCGGCGGGCGCCACTTGGCTTTGCACGGCCAGCAGCAGGCGTTCCAGTTGGGGTGCATCGATGGCAGGGTTCAAGGCCAATTGCAGCATCAGGTCCGCGGCGTGGGCCACCGCGTGGCGCCAGCCCTCGCCGGTGGTAAAGCCGCGGTAGTCAGTGGTGCTGCGCAAGTACAGCGTGCCCGTGTCGACCAGCTTGGCGCGCTGCTCGGTACTCAAGAAAGGGGCCAGCCTGTCGGCCCGCGCGATCTCGGACAAAACCAGCGCGGCAAATGGCTTGGTAAAACCTGCGGGGTCACCGGCCGTGGGTTGCAGTTGCGCCAGTTGGGATTGGTAAATGGCCAATTGGCTGGCCGGTGTCAACTGCTTGCCACGCAACAGGGTGCTCAGTGCCTCAAAGGCCATGCCGTCACGCAGTTCGGGATCGGGATGACGCAGACAAGGCAGCAAGGCCAATGCCAACGCTTGGCGTTGCGCCTCGTCAGGCAGCTTCCAGTTGTCAGCTTTCAGGCGTACCAACTCGGTACGGGGCCACTGGGCGGGCGGGCATTGTGCCTGCGCGTTGGCGCAAGCCAAGGCCCCGCAGGCCAGGGCATAGAGCAGGAAGCTTTGCATCAGACGGCGTCGCATGGTGGCTCCAAGATACCGCCGCACTGTAGCAAACTTGCCATGCGGGGGCATCGCCCGCCATGACGGGCGTGCCCGGGATGGGCTCCGGCCGTCTTACTCCGCCAGTGACAGGGTCGCGGCGTCGATCTTTTCCAGCACCGCGGGTGTGAGCTTGGCCACCACATCCAAGGCGCCCAGGTTCTCTTGCAACTGGGCCATGCGCGATGCCCCGGTGATGACTGTACTGACGCGGGGATTGTGTGCTGCCCAGGCAATCGCCAGTTGGCCCAAGGTGCAGCCCAACTCGGAGGCGACAGCTTCCAGTTTGCCGACAGCCGCGTTGCGGGCGGCATCGGTCAGGCCCTTGAGCAAAAAGTCCATGCCCTTCATCGCGCCGCGGCTGTCTTCGGGCACGCCACTGCGGTATTTGCCTGTCAGCAGTCCGCTGGCCAGCGGACTCCAGGTGGTCAGGCCCAGGCCGATGTCTTCGTACAGGCGGGCGTACTCCACCTCCACACGTTTGCGGTGCAAGACGTTGTACTGCGGCTGCTCCATGACCGGTTTGTGCAGATGGTGGCGCTCGGCGATCTCCCAGGCAGCCCGGATATCGCTGGCCGACCATTCGCTGGTACCCCAGTACAGGGCCTTGCCCTGGGTGATCATGTCGCTCATGGCCCATACCGTTTCTTCGACGGGGGTGTGTGGGTCGGGCCGGTGGCAGTACACCAGGTCGATGAAATCCAGCCCCATGCGCTGTAGCGACCCATCGATGGCCTGCATCAGGTACTTGCGGTTCAGCGTGTCCTTGCGGTTGATGGGCTGGGCATCGCGTGACAAGCCCCAAAAGAACTTGGTGGACACCACGTAGTTGAGCCGTGGCCAGTTCAGCGCTTTGATGGCCTCGCCCATGACGGTCTCGCTCTTGCCCATGGCGTAGACCTCGGCGTTGTCGAAGAAGTTGACGCCGGCGTCATAGGCCGCGGCGAGCATCTCCTTGGCGGCGGCCACATCAACCTGGTTGTGGTACGTGACCCAGGAACCCAGCGACAGCGTACTGACTTGGAGGCCACTGCGGCCCAGACGGCGGTATTGCATGCATGCACCTATGAAAATAGCTTGTAAATCGGATGGACGGATTGTCTCAGCATAGTGCCAAAACGGTGTGGATGCGCAGAGTAGCCAACTGCAGGGGTTTTGCTGCCTAGAGCGTTGGCCATTGCACCGTAGCACCCGCACCGCCGTAGTGGCCCAAACCCCCTATCAGTGCGCTGGAACCCACGAATAGAAATGCAATGCCAACTACGATCCCCACCAGAAGGTAGACCGCATGGATGATCTCGCCGAGCTGGAGCTCCTCGAATACGGTGAGCAAGAAGGGTGGTGGTCGGGCGAGAAAATTCTTGGAAGAAAACTGTGCTCGCACGGACGCCGTACCGATGTCACGCCACAACGGGCTGGAGTACAGCCGAACGGGGAGCATCAACAGGGCGGGAATACCAACCAGCGCACCCACGAGTGCGCGCACCAGCACGGCCGCCAATACCAAGCCGAACAGCGACATCACCATACGCCCCTGGGTGTCTGCGGCAACGAACATTCGCCAGGCCTGTGCCGCAACACGTGGCGCGTTGCGCAGGACATTGAGCACGAAGGGCAGCATGGCCGCGATGGGTGACGCGCGGTGGTCTGCCGCCTCCGAGGCTTCCAGGGTCTTGTCGAGTGCGTCCAAGAAGTCTTCGACTCCAACTTCATACCGCCCCTGTGCAAATGCTGGAACCATTTGCTCCGATAGCAGGCGAGAGGCCATGGCATCGGTTATCACCGACTCCAGTCCATAACCCACCTCCAGCCGCAGCATGCGCGCATCGCGAAAGATGAACAGCAGCAGCCCGTTGTCCACGCCACCCACCCCCACTTTCCAGGCCGTTGCGGCGCGGATGGTGAAGCCCTCCAAATCACCGTCTGGCACCGTTGGCAGTATGACCACATTGATTTGTGCAATGCGCATGGTCCGCGACAGGTGCTGGATGTATTGGTCCTTGGCTGCGGCAAATGCGGGTGACAGCAGGCCTGCCTGGTCGTCAAGGTAATGGGCCGGCGCCGGGGGAATGTCCGATGCTTGTGGCCGTTGCAGCAACAGCGAAGCCAGCGCGGCCAGCAGGGTACCGACCGCAAGCCCCACCCACCACCCACGCCGCAGACGCGTCGACGACGCGGTGGGCGGTTTTTTCTTGGGCTTGGCTTTCACGGTGTTGCAGTATAGAAAACATTGCGCAACGGCGCGCGTTGATTGTCTTGGTGCTGTCACATCCATTTCGGATAGTCGGTGGCTTTGCACAGTAACCACCAACCCCCTAACCATGACACATCCATTGCGCTTTGCACGCCAATACGGCCCCCCTCTGGCCGTTGCCCTCACGACCCTGGCCCTGGGCATCCAGAACGCCTACGCCGATGGCGCTGAACCCACCTTGCAGTTGGCGCCCGTCAGCGTGACCGTGCAGTCCGGCGCCTATGGAACGGCCGCCAAAGGTACGGCGTCAGCCATAGCACCCACCCAAGCCAGCCTGGACGCGACCCAACCCCAATCCGTCATCACCCGGGACTTCATGGACCTGTCGGTGGCGCCGACCACCGAGTACAGCCGCATCGTCAACATCGCGCCCAGTGTTTCAGGGGAAGCGGCCAATGGCCCCGGCCTGGGGGAGACCAAAGTGTCACTGCGCGGTTTTGGTGATGATCAGTACAACATCACCTTTGACGGAATCCCCTGGGGTGACACCAACAATCCGGCCCACCACTCCACATCGTTTTTCCCGGGCACCATCATCGGGGGTGCCGTGGTCGAACGCGGCCCTGGCAACGCCAGCAACTTGGGCTATGCCACGTTTGGCGGTTCCATCAACCTGTTCTCCAAGAAGCCGTCCAAGGAAACGTCCGCCAGTTTCTTCACCACACTGGGCAGTTGGAACACCCGCCTGCTGGGCGCGGGCTATGAGAGTGGCCGCATGGAGGGCGCAGGCGAGGGGACTCTGCAACTCAATTACCAGAACCTGCAGTCCGACGGGTACTTGAGCTACAGCCCCATCAAGGCGCAGAACCTGACGCTGAAATACGAGCGCAAAATCGGCGACAGTTCGGTGCTGACCCTGTTCTCATCGGTCAACAACACCAAGTACCAGCAGCCTGACAGCAACAAGGGTGCAACCCAATCGCAGACCGCACTGTATGGCCGCAACTTCCAGTTGGACAACGACCCCAGCAGCCTGAACTACTGGGGCTACAACTTCACGAACAAAGACACGGACTTCGACTACCTGCGCCTGCGCAGCGATTGGGGCAATGGCTGGAAGACCGACAACGCGCTGTACAGCTACGCCTACAACAACCAGACCATTTCCAGCAACGACCCCACCTGGACCGGCACCACACCGGCCACCACCAAAGACCCGCGCACCCTGGTGGGCGGTGTGGTGACCGTCATCCCCGGTATCGACAAGCAGAACAAATACCGGGTGTGGGGCGACATCTTCAAGCTCACCAAGCAAGGGGATGTGGGTCAATTGCGCAGCGGCGTGTGGCTGGAGACATCCACCACGGATCGCCACCAGTACGACATCAACGTGCTCAACATGGCCTACAACGGCATTGAAAAGGCGATTGTCGGCGTGCCGACCAGTGCCACGCTGCCCGGTAGCACCCGCCCCATCAACAGCGTGAAGTTTGACCAGCAGTCCACGATACGTACCGCGCAGCCCTTTGTGGAATACGAGTGGATGGTGACCTCGGACCTGCAGATCACACCAGGCGTCAAGTACATCAGCATCACCCGTTCGCACACTTCGCCGGTTGCGCAGACCACGCGCCTGGTCAACGACTCCGGTTCGGTGACCTATACCTCCACACTGCCCTTTCTGACTGTCAACCAAAAGATCGGCGATGGCTTGGCGGTGTACGCCCAGTACGCCAAAGGCTTTCAGATACCCGACCTCAACACGCTGTACGTGGCCAACCCCAGCTTGAACAGCACCGATCCGCAGAAGACCACAAACTACCAGTTCGGCATCGTCGGCAAGTCCGACCGCATGACCTGGGATGCCGACATCTACCGTATTGAATTCACCAACAAGCTGCAGTCGGTGACGGTGGGCACGGACAGCTATTTCACCAACATCGGCGGCGCCACGTACCAGGGGCTGGAAGGGCAGATGGCCTACGTGCTGGGCGGCGGCTTCTCGACTTATGCGAACGCCTCGCTGAATGACGCCAAGTCCACGGACACCGGCCTGCAGCTGGCCAACGCACCCGAGTTCACCGCAGCGCTAGGGGCGCTGTACAACGATGGAGCCTGGTCGGGCTCCTTGCTTTACAAGGTGACAGGGCCGGTGCGCCAGAAGGACTTCACCGCCAGCAAGGCGCCCATCAACGGCGTGGCCTACTACGACTACTACCAGACGCCCAGCTACGGCACGCTGGACCTAGCGGTGGCCTACACCTTGAACGGTGCCAACGCCTTTGGCAAGAAGCTCAAGCTGCAGTTCAATGTGTTCAATGTGCTGGATGGCAATGCCGTGACCGCCATCAGCACGGGGACCACCACCAACTACGACACCTACGTCTACCAGACGCCGCGTAGCTTCCAGGTGTCGCTGAAGGCAGACTTCTGACGCAGCCGCTTGTCCTGGAAACACCATGAGCATGGTCGCAAAAACACTCGCACGGGCCCTGGTATTGGGCCTGGCCTTGGTCGGTGCAGCCCACCAGGGAAAGGCGGCAACCCACACCGCCCCGCATGGCAAAGCCAAGACCGACCCCGTGGTTCTGCGCTTTGCCACCGTGGGGGACTCGCGCCAGGACCCGGTGGGCTTTGACCCGACCACCGGCCCCTTGTCTGCGCAAGACAGCATCTGGCTGCAAAACAGCAAGGCCTTGAGCCGCATCCTGCGCGAGGTGGGCCAACAGAAGAACCAACTGCTCTTCTTCAACGGCGACATGGTCATGGGCTATGGCGTGGCCGGTCCCACAGCATCTACCGCTGTGGCGGATGTTGTGGGGTCAGACTTGATGGCGTTCTATCGCCAGTACGGCTTCTGGCGCGGCATGGTGGCGACCCTGATGGAGGCTGGGACCTATGTGGTCCCGGTGCCGGGTAACCACGAAGTGCAGTCCAAGGCCGCGGGCAAGAAGGCCGTGTCGGAGAACGAAGACGCGTGGCGCGCCAATATGGGTGATCTGATCATCGACACCCAGCGCTTCAAAGCCCTGGTCGGCCAAGACGCCACCAACGTCAATGTGCAGAACAATGCCGCGCAAGACGGTTTGGTCAGTGACCAATCCCAGCTCAGCTACAGCTTTGATGTGGCGGACAATCACTTCGCGGTCATCAACACCGACCCCGTTGGCAAGGACGGCACCGCCCCCACTGCCTGGCTGGCTAGTGACCTGCAGGCGGCCCAGGCGCGAGGCGCACGGCACTTCTTCGTGTTTGGGCACAAGCAGGCTTTCACCTACGTCTATACCCGCAAGCCCAAGAAGGCCGAAGGCTCGGGCCTGGATAAACTTCCTGACCCGCGTGATGCATTCTGGCGCGTCATCGAGCAGTACGGCGCCACCTATTTCTGTGGCCACCAGCACATGTTCAATCTGGTGCAACCGCAGGGCGGTGCATGGCAGGTGCTGGCAGGCACCGGCGGCTCTCCGTGGGAGGCCAAGCCGACGGAGGAGACGCTGCACCCCAAGAGCGACCGCGCCTATGCCTGGGCCATGGTCGATGTGCGCCGCAGTGGGCGGGTCGACCTCACGGCCTATGGCTTCAGCGACGCCTTCGGCCCCACCAAGGTGTTGCAGCGCGTGCGCCTGGTCAAATCTGCACCCGCGTCCCCAATTCGATGACGCAGTTGTTGGGCAGGCGGAAGAAGTCCGCCACGCTGCCCGAGTTGCGCGACATCAGCGCAAACAGTGCTTCGCGCCAATGACTCATACCCGAGCCCTTGGTGGGAACGATGATCTCGCGGCTCAGGAAGTAGGACGTCTCGAACAGGTTGATCGCCAGTCCTTGGGCCTTGCACAGTTCCAGGGCCTTGGGAATGTCGGGCGTGTTCTTGAAGCCGTAGTTCACCTGCACCCGCCAGAAGCCGGGCACCAGGGCCTCCACCTGCACGCGTTCGTCAAAGGCGATCCAGGGCACGTCGTGGAAGACCACGGTCAGGATCAGGTTGCGCTCGTGCAGCACCTGATTGTGTTTGAGGTTGTGCATCAGCGCCTGGGGCACGGTGCCGGGGTTGGCCACCGCATACACGGCCGTGCGCGAGGCACGGTGCGTGGTGTCGGACGACAACGCCGTGATGAAAGGCAGCAGCTCGGGGTCGTCCTGGCGGATGCTGTCCATCAACAGCGCGCGGCCCCGCCGCCAGGTAGCCATGATGGCGAAGATGGCCATGCCCAACACCAGAGGGAACCAGCCGCCCTGCAGGAGCTTGATGGAGCAGGATGCGACCAGCAAGGCGTCCAAGGCCAAAAAGGCACCAGTGGCGGCCAGGGCCACGGGCAGCGGGTAGTTCCAGCCATAGCGCACCACAAAGAAAGTCAGCAGTGTGGTGATCAGCATGGTCACGGTGACCGCAATGCCATAGGCCGCGGCCATGGCCGACGAACTGCCAAAGCCCACCACGGCCAGCAGCACGGAGACCAGCAGCAGCCAATTCACGCCGGGCATGTAGATCTGTCCGGCCTCCTTCACATTGGTGTAGAGGACCTGCATGCGGGGCAGCAGGCCCAGTTGCACGGCCTGCTTGGTCATGGAGTAGGCGCCGGAGATCACGGCCTGCGAGGCAATGACGGTGGCGATGGTGGCCAGCACCACCATGGGTATCAGCCACAGCGCAGGGAACATGCGAAAGAAGGGATTCTCCAGTGCCGTGGGGTCGCGCATCAGCAAGGCGCCCTGGCCCATGTAGTTGATGGCCAGCGCGGGCAGTACCAGGCCGGTCCAGGCGATCTGGATGGGGCGCTTGCCAAAGTGGCCCATGTCGGCATACAAGGCCTCGGCGCCGGTAAAGGCTAGCACGATGGCGCCTACCGCCACGAACACATGCCAGCCCTGGTCGTACAAAAATGCCAAGCCATTCAAGGGATTCAGAGCCGCCAGGATGGCGGGCTGCTGCGCAATCTCCACCACGCCCACCAGGCTCAGCACGGCAAACCAGACGACGATCACCGGGCCGAACAGCTTGCCGACCACGCCGGTGCCAAAGCGCTGCACGGCAAACAAGCCCACGATGACGGCCATGCAAATCGGCAGCACATAGGGCTTGAAGGCAGGCGTTGCCACCTCCAGGCCTTCTACGGCGCTGAGTACCGAGATGGCGGGCGTGATGACACTGTCACCGTAAAACAGAGCCGCGCCCAGCACGCCGGTCAACAGCAAGATGGTCCGGGCGCGTGGGGTCTGCCCCGCGGTTTTGACGGCCAGCGCCGTGAGCGCCATGATGCCGCCTTCGCCCCGGTTGTCGGCGCGCAGGATCAACACCACGTATTTGAGCGTGACCACCAGCATCAGCCCCCAGAAGATGGTGGAGACGGCGCCGATCAGATGCGTGGCATCCAACGGGATACCCGTGGCCGGGCTGAAGACTTCTTTCATTGTGTACAGCGGGCTGGTGCCGATATCGCCGTAGACGACGCCCAGCGCACCGAGTGTCAGTGCCGCCAGGCTTTCCTTGTGGGTGGTGTTGGCCATTGCAAACTATTCTTGTGAAGAGGATCGCACTGTCGGCGTACGGGCATCAGGAACGCATAAGTGCGGGCATAGGCGGAATCGCGTCAATCGACGGCCAGGCGGTAGCCCACGCCGGTTTCGGTCAGCAGGTGGCGCGGTTCGGCCGGGTCTTGCTCGATCTTGGCGCGCAGCTGGCCCATGTAGAGGCGCAGGTAGTGCGTGTGCTCGGTGTACTCGGGGCCCCAGACATCGGTCAGCAGTTGCCGGTGCGTGACGACACGGCCGGCGCTGCGCACCAGGCGGGCCAGCAGCTTGAACTCGGTGGGTGTCAGGTGCAGGGTTTCTCCGGCCCTTTGCACCTGGTGCAACCCCAGGTCCACCCGCAGGTCATCCAGCGCATGCACGGTGACGGCCGCTGCCAATGCGGTGCCCCGGTGGCGCAGGGCCACGCGCATGCGGGCCAGCAACTCGCCCACGCTGAAGGGCTTGGTCAGGTAGTCGTCGGCTCCGGCGTCCAGCAAGGCGATCTTTTGTGCCTCCTGGTGGCGGGCCGACACCACCAGTATGGGCGTACTGTGCTGGCGGCGCACCCTTTGCACCAGCTCCACGCCATCGCCATCGGGCAGGCCCAGGTCCAGCACGATGAGATCGGGTGGGGCATGTGCCAGCAGGGCCTGGGCTTCGCGCAGCGAGACCGCCGTCTGCACGACAAAACCTTCCACCGACAGCGAGGACTGGATCAGCGCCCGGATTTCGCGGTCGTCTTCCACCACCAGCACGCGCAGGCTCATGCGGCCTCCGATACCGGCTGTTGGGCGTGCAGCGGCAGGGACAGCGTGAAGCTGCTGCCGCCACCGCTGCGCCGGCGCAAGACCAGCGTGCCCCCGTGGGCGGTGGCAATGGCCCGGCACACCGCCAGGCCCAGACCCGCGCCGCGCTGGCCCGAGTGGTCGTTGCGGGAGTAGGGCTCGAAGATGGAGGACTGCAGAGCCTCGGGGATGCCGGGGCCGCGGTCCTTGACCGACACCCGCAGGCATCCCTCGGCCTCCGTGACCACCAGGTCAATCGCTTCGCTGCTGTACTTCAGGGCGTTGTCCAGCAGATTGGCCAGCAGCTGCGTCATCAGCACCGGATCGGCCTTGACCAGGGGCAGCCCCTCCGGCACGCGGGACTTGATGCGCCGCGTGGGGTCGCGCTGGCGCAGGCGGGCCAGCACCGCGCCCACCATCTCCTCCACCGATTCCCAGTCCAGCGTGATGTCTTGGGTGGCATTGGACAGGCGCACCAACTGCAAGGTGTTTTCGGTGACGGTGGCCAGGTAGGTGGCTTCGCTGACGATGCTGCCCAGCAGGCGTTCCTGCTCGGCGGTGCTGAGCTTGTCTCGCTGAGTTTGCAACGCCGATGCCGCCCCGACCACGGCCGCCAGTGGCGTGCGGAAGTCGTGCGAGATGGCCGCCAGAAACGTGCTTTGCACCTGCTGGCGCTGGGCCTCGTGCCGGGCCTCTTGCATGGATACCGACAGGCGCTGGCGCAGCAGGGCCTGGGCCAGCAGGGTGCACAGGGCTTGGGCGTGTTCGCGCCCCGCATGGTCTGCCGCGTTGGCCGGTTGCACGCAGGCCGCGCCGCAGCGCTGGCCCGAGACCAGCAGCGGCAGGTACCAGGCATTGAGCCCGGGCCAGCGGCCCGTGCCCGGGCCCAGCACGGCGGCCTCGCGCATGCAGCAGCGCAGGCCGTCACCCACCGAGGCTTGCAGGGCGGGGGGCAGATCCAGCTCCGCCTGGTCGTGGGCCAACGCCAGCACATTGGGGCCGGCAAAGGCACTGTCCAGGGCGGCCTGGCCCAGGGCCAGTATGTCCTGCTCGGGGCTGGAGGCCGACAGCGCGCTGGCCAGCTCCTGCAGTTGGCGCGACCGGCGGGCGTGGAGCTTGGCCACCTCGGTTTCGCGCCGCAGGCCGGCGACCAGGTGGCTGATGACCAGGGCCAGCAGCAACATCGTGAACAGCGTGATCAGGTGCTCCTGGCTTTCCACCTCTAGCGTCCAGCGGGGCGGCACGAAGAAGAAGTTGAAGGCCGTGACTGCACCCAGTGCGGCGGCAATCGACTCCTTCCAGTTCAGCAGGTAGGCGGCTACGACCACGGCCAAGACATAGACCATGGCCTGGCTGGTCAGAGAGACATGGCGGTCCATCGCAAAGCCGCACAGGGTGGCGGCGGCCAACAGGGCGACGAGCACGATCCAGTTGGACCACTGGGCGGGGGCAGGGGGCTTGGCAGGTGCGGTGGCGGCTTCTTCTTGCATGGTGCAGCCAGCGTACCACCACGGGCATCAGGATTGCATTAGGACGTTGTTGGACACCGCTAGCTTGTTGGGTGTGAGAGGACTAGAATTTTGTTACCTCCACCGCGGGATACCAACGTGCCCACCTCCGACACCGCCACCTCGAACGGCCGGGTTCGTTTGTTCCACGCCAGCCTGGTGTGGCCTTTGCAGATCGAGCCGCTGTCGCTGGAGATGGGCCGGGTGCGCCATTGGGAGGAGCTGGAGCGCACCGCCGGCACCCACCCCTGGAAGAGCATAGACGACGAGTTCACCGAGGACCCCAGCCAGTTCCGCGAGCGGCACTACCGCGAGTTCGTGTCCTTCCTGCCCTATGTGCAGCGCTTCCTGTATGGCGAGGGGCGTTGTGACCGCCGCAATGGCAACGACGCCGCCAAGGACTCGCCCATCCACGTGTTTCGCCGCAAGGACATTGCCAAGCTGCGCGTCGTGCTGCGCGAAGGCCATACACCGATCGAACTGGAGGTGGTGCACACCGACCTGTATTTCTTCGACGACCTGGATGTAGTGCAACTGAACCTGGAGGTGCGGGCCCGCAACATCTCGCTGGACATGGCGCGCAACATCCTGTTCCGCTTCGGCCGTGCCTATCCCTCAGGCTGGGATGAGGAGGGTGGTGGCCTGCACAGCGCCTACTCGGCCGAATGGCTGGGCCACGATGGCCAGGTGCTGGCACGCTCCGACACGGGCAACCGTGAGAAGTTTTTGAAGTTCGTCTGCCAGCACCGCAGCCCCTGCATCTCGGAGCATTGGGCCAGCGTGCTGCGCCCCCTGGTGCTGGCGGATTCCGATGAGCCCGGTGCCCTGCGCTTTCGGTTGATCGAATACCACCGCATGCCGTTGACCGCCTTTCTGGCCCTGGAAGACCCCCGCAGCCTGACACCCCAGGAGTGGGTGCGCCTGGGGCTGGCATCCAAGCTGCACCCGGACGAGCCGCTGCCGGTCAACGAGCCCACGGTCATGGATTTCGAAAGGCTGTACTGCCAGGACCGGTTCTGGGTGGATACCGACCATGGGCCCAACACCCGCTTCATCTGCACCGGCAGTTCGATGATGGTGGTAGGGGACAGCGCGGCGCCCTTCTTTGCCGACGGCGAACGGGGCGTGCTGGCGCAGTTCCGCCACCAGTATTTCTTGGTGTTCCTCTTGGCCCACCTGCACCGGGCCGCCCTGCTGGTGTTCTCCGACATTCTGGTGGGCGCCGTCAACGCACTGAAGATCGACGATGATGACTCAGTGCGCGCTTTCAAGCGCCGCATCCGCGCCAACTTCGAGACCTTTTTGCGCTTCACCCACCGCTACTGGTTCCACGAGCTGTCGGAGCGGCCCCACGTGCAGGCCGCTTTTCGCATGTGCTCCGACCACCTGCGCAACGATGCGCTGTATGGCGAGGTGCGCGACGAAATCAAGGAGATGAGCCATTACCTGGACAGTGACTCGCAACGCCGCCAGTCCAATACCGTGGTGCGGCTGACGGTGATCACCATATTGGGGCTCATCACCACGGTCACCACGGGCTACTTTGGCATGAATATCATTGCGTTTGGCGAGGGCCCGCCGCTGGAGCGGCTGGTGCATGGCGTGCTGGCAACCCTGGTGTTTGTGGGCATGGTGCTGTTTGCCATCGTTCGCTCCAGAAGCCTGTCTGACTTTCTGGAAGCGCTGGCGGATGAGCGCACCACGCTACGCGCCAAGGTCCGTGCCGGTTTGGCCGTGGTCTGGGGAGGTGGCAAAACCGGGGCTGCACGCTCAGCGAACAGAGAGGATTGAGTCAGCATGTTTTCGCATATGTTCATCGGGGTGACGGACTTTGACCGCGCCCACGCCTTTTACGCCGCCGTCATGGGCGGCCTGGGCATTGGTCAGCGCTTCTGTGACCACGACAAGGGCTGGGCTGGCTGGCACAGCGTGGACGGTACCCGCCCCCTGCTGGTCATCGGCAAGCCCTTCGACGGTCAACCGCACAACCCTGGCAATGGGCAGATGGTGGCTTTCCTGGCGGCCGACCAGGCGACGGTGCGCCGCGTCTACCAGACGGCGTTGGACCATGGTGGCCGCTGTGAGGGGCCGCCCGGCCCCAGGCCCCAGTACCACGCGCACTATTACGGCGCCTACTTTCGCGATCCCGATGGCAACAAGCTGTGCGTCGCCTGTCACACGCCAAAGCCCCATGCTCCGTGACAGCAAAGCATGGTGCGTGCGCCGCACGAGAAATATTTTTCAGGCCGCGAATCCATTTGCCATCTAGCCGCCTCTTAGCTTCAGGGAATGTTCCCCTGTGCTTGAATGAGGTTACACACCATGTCTGCTTTTTATGTCAAAAACGTTCCCGGTTGGGAGCGCACGCTGCGCCTTGTGCTGGGGCTTGTGGCCGCAGCTTTCGCGCTGTACAGCTTTGCCGGTACCACGGGTTGGTTGCTCGCGGGTAGCGCGGTGGGCATTGCACTGACGGGCCTCGTTGGCTTTTGCCCCATGTGTGCCCTGGTGGGCCGCCGTCTGGACAGTCGTAGAAAGGCCTGACTGCCATGGCACTCGACGCGCAGCAAACCCTGGTTCTGGAGTCGGCCCACGGGGGGGATCTGGGGGCATTGGAAACCCTGCTGCGTCTGTGCCGTCCCGACGTGCGCCGCTATGCCCAGCGCCATTGCCTGATCAGCGACGTGGACGACGCAGTGCAAGAGGCGCTGCTGATCCTGTCGCGCCAGTTGCGATCGGTACGTACGCTAGCGGCATTCTCGGGTTGGCTGTTCCAGGTCGTCAAGCGCGAGTGCCGGCGCCTGGGCCGTCTGACCCTGCGCTACGACCCCTATGACGAGGCGGCGGTCGAGCAGTGGGCGGCGCAACACTCCGCCGATGAATTGCGGGTGGACTTGGCGGCGGCCTTGCAGTCACTGCCCCCGCAGTACCTGGAGGTCATCCTGCTGCGCGACTTTGAGGAGTTGTCCATCGCCGAAATTGCAGCCCAATTGCAACTCACAGCAGCGGCGGTCAAGAGCCGCTTGCACCGCGCCCGCACGCTGACGCGGGAGTACCTGCTGGCCTGAACCCCGTGCGGTGCGTGGCCTTACGGCACGTTACAACTCACACACTTTGACGCGTTTGGTGCCGCCGAGCCACCCACACAATGGGCCACCTGACGCGCAGGGCGACATGCGCCCGGCGCGTGATCAGGCCGCTAAGCCTTCCATTGGAGCCCACCTATGCAAGACCTGAGTCAAGCTGCCCGCGCAGCCGCTGTCGCCATCAAAGAGCTTGAAGCCCTGTATGCCAAATTTGTGCAATGCGCCAAGGCACCGTCGCCCAATTGGAAACCGGAACTGGGCAACATCGCGGCTGCCAGCACGGGCATCACGTGCTACGGCCTGGGGTGCAAGGTGGAGGCAAAGCCCCGCCCGGTGGCGCTGCATGGCCGTATCCAGGCATTGGAGTTTGACTTCACCCACAGTTGGGAGGGCAGCGACCAGCCCCTGCTACGCCTGTACCTGCAGGCCGATGGCCAGTTCACCCGGGACCTGCTGGGCCAGCAAGCCTTTCACGCCTACGACGACCCGGCCATCAAGGACCAACTGGTGTTGGAGTTGTGCACGGCGCTGCTGTCGTCACCTGCCTTCACGCCCAAGGCCAGTCTTTCGGCCGGCGTCGACACCACGCGGGTTGTGAGCCTGGGCGCATCCCACCGCGGGCGTATGCAGGCTGTGGGCTGACGCGCACACGCCTGGCTGAGATGCCAGTTGCGGGGAAGGTAAGCGGCGCTTGTCGGCCCCGTTGCAGCGGAATATGATGCGTTTTGCTAGCGGGTCTCCGCTTCAACAGGCGCAACAGAAAGAAACGCATGCGCAAACTGAAAGTGTTGTTTGCCCCTGCCGTCAAGCTGATGCTTCGTCTGAAGTATCCGTACAAATTCGCCACCATCGGCGTCCTTGCTCTCGCTGAAATCCTCTATCTGTTTTATCCCTTTGCGGCCAACCTGCAAAGGGACATTGACACCGCGCGCCAGGAGCTGGCGGGCCTGGCGGTGGACAGACCCCTGCTGGTACTGGTACAGAAGGTTCAGCAACACCGGGGTTTGTCCGCTGCCGTGGTGGGCGGTGTGTCACAACTGGACGCCGAACGCACATCCAAGCAGGCTGAGGTACAGACGGCTATGGCCGCGGTCGATGTGGCGGTCGCGGAACATGGCGTACGCCTGAACATCGTGGCACGCTGGCACAAGATCAAAGAGCACTGGACCAGCCTGCGCAACGATGGCATGCAGATGACCGTGGACGCCAATCGCGTGGCGCATACCGACCTCATCAAGGAGCTGCTGCTGATGGTCACCCAGGTTGGTGACACCAGTTTGCTGATTCTGGACCCGGACGCGAATAGCTACTACCTGATGGCCGCGGTAACCAACCATCTGCCCGGCACACTGGAGCTGCTGGGGCAGTTGCGCGCCCACGGCACCGGCGTGCTGGCGACCCAGTCCATCGATGATGCCGGACGCACCAGTTTCGCCGGTGAAGTCGCGGTGCTCTATGCGAAACGCGAGGAGCTGGAGGCGACGCTCAACAAGATCGAGGCCACCAGCCCGCAGGTGGCGGACCGTGTCTACGACTTTACGGCCCAGTTTCGCAGTGTGACCGATGCCACGCTGCAGATCGTGCGTGAAGACATCCTGAATGCAAAGTTCTCCACGCCGCCGGCACTCTACGTGGCCAAGACCACGGCTGCCATAGACCTGGGTTTTGAATATGTGCATGAACCGCTGCTGCCCTTGCTGGAAGAACTGCTGCTGGCGCGCATCGATGGTTTCCGGCAACAGATGTGGCGAGGTGCCGTGTGGGTCCTGGTGTCGGTGTTGGTGTTCAGCTACCTGGCGGCTGGTGTCTACCTGGCCGTGATGTCATCCATCCGAACCCTGCAAGAAGGCGCCGATCGTATGGCTGGAGGCGACCTGGCCACGCCCATCGTGCTGGAAACCCGTGACGAGTTATTGCGTGTGGCGGCCAGCTTCAACCACATGGGCGCGCAGCTCAGCCAACGCACCGACCAGTTGCACCAGACCGGCGCCACCTTGCTGCAGGTGCAGGCGGAGTATGACAAAGACCATTCACTGGCAGTGATGGCTGCAGTCGTCCCCGCCATTGCCCATGATCTCAACACGCCGATTGGCAATATCAACCTGGGCGCCACGGCGTTGGCCGAGCGGTTGAAGAAGTTTCAAGATGCCGTCGCTGGCGGCGCGGTGAAACGCAGTGACTTGAGCGAATTCCTCGCCGCCATGGCAGAGGGCATCAACATCATCGAAAACGCTGGCATGCGGGCCGGTGACTTGGCTGTGCATCTGAAGGACTTTGCGGTGCACCAGGCATCTGGGCGGCGGCGCAAGTTCACGCTGGATCGCCTGTTGGACGAGGTGCTGAGCACGATGGCGCCGACGTTGCGCGGAGTCTCTTGGCGTATAGCCCGCCAGGTACCAACCGGCTTGGAGCTCGACAGCTACCCCGGCCCCTTGGGCCAGGTCTTGCTCAATCTGGTGCAGAACGCCGCCGTACACGCCTTCGCCGCTAACGACGCCAGCGGCGTCCTTTCCTTCGAGGCGTGCAAGATGGACGGCGAGCGTCTGCGTCTCGTTGTCAGCGACAACGGGTGTGGCATGGCACCGGAGACGGCCGCCAATGTATTCGCCCCTTTTTTTACAACCAAGCCCGATCAAGGTGGGTCAGGTGTAGGCCTGACCTACGCCCAACGCCTGGTTCGCGACACCTTGGGCGGCAGCCTGAAAGTGGAGACCCAACTGGGGCAGGGCACGGCATTTACCCTGGAGATACCGTTGGTGGCCCCGGGGGGACAGTAGGCCCCCACGCTCCGCCGCTGTGCGGGTCGCTGCCCCCCGAGGGGGCTAAATCCGCTTGGGGCGGCCCGGCGCGGATTTGCGGCCCTCACGCTCCACCGCTGCGCGGGTCGCTGCTGGTCTAGTCGAAGCGGTACCCCACCCCATGCACAGTGCAGATGATCTCAGGGTGCTTGGCATCCCGCTCCACCAGTTTGCGTAGTTTGGAGATGTGCTGGTCCAGTGTGCGGCTATTGGGAAAATAGTCACGGCCCCAGCAGGTATTGAACAGCGTGTCACGGTCCACCACCTGGCCACGTTGCTCGAACAGGCATTGCAGAATTTTGACGTCACGCAAACTCAGGTCCATTTGCTGCGCGCCCCGGCGCGCGCGCAATTGGGTGGGGAACACCTCCAGGTCGCCTAGGCGCAGGGATTCCGCGGACAACTCTTTGGCGGGGCTTTGTGCCAGCGTGCGCCGCGTGACGGCACGGATGCGCGCAATGACTTCGCGCACACCAAAGGGTTTGACGATGTAGTCGTCGGCGCCCAACTCCAGGCCCACGACCCGGTCAATCTCTTCCGATTTGGCGCTGATGAAAATCACCGGCACCTGGGTGTCCACACGGCGAATCTCCCGGCACACGGCATAGCCATCACGTTTGGGCATCATGATGTCCAGCAGTATCAACTGCGGGGCATGGCTGTGGAACAGCTGCAAGGCCTGTTCGCCATCGCGGGCCAGCATCGGCGTATAGCCTTCGGCCTCGACCACGGCGCACAGGCCATCGCCAATGTGCGGGTCATCCTCGGCAATCAGAATCTTCATGGGGTGTTCTCCTGTGCCTGCGGGGCGTGCAGCGTGAGCCGGAAACACGCGCCCTTGGCCACGTCCAGCGCCACCAGGTCGCCGCCGTGCAAGCGCGCCAGTTCGCGGGCTATGCCCAGTCCAATACCGGTGCCGCTGACGCCATCGGTCAACCGGGAGCTGACCCGGTAAAACGGTTCAAAAATGCGGCCGCGGTTTTGCGGCGCAATGCCGGGGCCGAAGTCGCGCACATCCACCATGGTGATGTCCTGGTCTTGCTGGCTGCTGATGTGGATGGCACCGCCTGCTGCGGCGTATTTTTCGACATTGCTGACCAGGTTGTTCAGAATCTGCTCCAGTGCCTCCGGGTCCAGCATCACCTGCGCGCTTGCGTGCGCGTCCACCTGCACGGCAATGCCTTTGGCGTCCAGCGCGGGCTGGAAGGCGGCCACACACCGCGCCACCACGTCATCCACACGGGTTGGCTGCAGCGCCAGGCGGAGCTGTGATTTCTGCGATTGGCCCAGGCTCAGCACGTTCGCAATCAGGCGCGACAGGCGCTGACTCTCGGTGGTGATGACGCCGATGTACTGGTGTGCCTTGGCGCCATCCTGCGCGGGTGCGTCGGCAAAGCCATCGGCCACTTCGGCCTCCAGCAGCTCGGCATACATGCGGATATTGGTCAACGGCGTCTTCAACTCGTGCGACACCTGGTTCACAAAATTTACCCGCTGCTGGGCCGTTCGCAGCTCGCGCTGCTGTTCCCGGTACAGATACAGCGCCAGGCCGGCCAAGGCCAGGGCTATGCTGAGCACTGCGGCCACGATTCCAAATGTGTTGGCCGCGGGGCGGCCCTGCAAAGCGGGTGCAAAGTACTCCAGCTTCCAGCTCGCCAAGGGGTGGCTCAGCGGCAGCATGGCCAGGCTGCGTTCCTTATCCGCGGGTTGGTAAGCGCCCCACTCGTAGACCGTTTGGCCACTGGCATTGACCAGCCGTGTGCGGGTCTGGCCCGGGTTTGCATCCGCGCCGGTGTTGGGTAGGCGGCTGATCACGTCCGACAGCAGGGCTACGGGCGCCAGCTCCAGTGCAACGATCCGGTTTTGTGGGTCACGCCACCAGAGCAGATGGTGCAGTTGTGCATTCCAATGCCAGGCATACCAACCCGATTGCGCGGGGCCAGCGTCCATCTTGTCCATGCCTTTGCCCACAGGCGACAAACGCATCTTCTTTGCGGAGCTACCCAAGCCTGGCGTGCTGGTGGGGGCCAATGGCAGGGGACCGCCCTGGGTCAGCAGGCTGGGGTTGTCCCATAACGCAGACGTGCGCTGCATGAACTGTTTCTCTGCCTCGCTCAGCGCCGCTCCGGGGGCTGGCAGAACCCGGCTACCGTCTGCAGCGATCACCAGCACTTGCTGCACCTGTGCGGACTCCCGTGCCATCTGTTTGAGGCTGCGGTTGTCCAGTGGACCTTGCGCCCACTGCGCCTGCAAGCTGTCTTGCAGCTCCAGGAAATAGCCCTGAATGGCATCGTCCACCCCCTGCAATTGGGCGTGGACGAGTGCCTGCACCTGCGCTGCCACCACCTGCTGCTCGTTGTGTGCCATGCGCAAACCCAGCCACGTCAAACCGGCCACGGGCAGCAGCACGATCAGTAGCAGGGCGATAGCAATCTTCTTGTGCAAAACAGGTTCCTGGGTGTGGCGCGATTCAGCGCTGTTGCTTTTCCAGCTTGAACTGGTCTTCCTTCATTTTCTTGCGGGACACATTCCACTGCGCATTGTCTTTGGAATCCAGTTGGACGGACTGCTTGCGCGACTCCGCTTCCATCGCAGCCAGGGCCGGTGCGGGGGCCGCGGCGCTGCCCAGCGCGGCAGC
Organism: Rhodoferax sp. GW821-FHT07G04; assembly: GCF_059418585.1. NCBI lineage: Bacteria > Pseudomonadati > Pseudomonadota > Betaproteobacteria > Burkholderiales > Comamonadaceae > Rhodoferax > Rhodoferax sp. GW821-FHT07G04. The sequence continues at coordinate 1,527,661 of NZ_JBWKQD010000001.1, read as the reverse complement.
CTTATCCGCCAAGTAAGTCGTGTTGGCTTCCATGACTTGCTTGGCCTGTTCGACCTTGCCGCTGTCCCGCAGCCGCAGGGCTTCCTTGCTCATCTCGTTGGACACTTGTTGCACCGCCGATTCCATGACCTTCTTGTCAGTGGCTTTGGCAACTGCCTCGGTCGATGCGCTGAAGCTGACCGCCACCGCGCGGCTCAGGTTGTCCTTGCTCTTGCTGTGCATGTTCAGGTAAGAAACATCGACTGCTGCCAGATCCATCTGGCCCCCGGCCTTGCCTGCGGGCACTTCCACTTCCAGCACCACATACTTCTCTTGCTGGCTGTACAACTGGTTCATGCGCAGGCGCACCACGCCGTCGGTGATTTCGCCTTCACGCCCCAGTATGCGCAGCGGGCGGATGCCCTGCTTGAGGCGGATCGTCACCACCACCTCTTGCGCAACGACCGAGCCCACATCGCCAAATTCGCGCTGGAAGATGCGCGCCAGATCGCGCGAATTCTCCACAAACGCATGGTTGCCATCGCTATTGGCGGCCAGTTGCGTCATCAGGTCTTCGTTGTAGTCCGTGCCCAGCCCTATGGTGGTGACGCTGATACCCTGGCGCGCCAGCATGGCGCCCAGTTGCCCCAGCTCGGCCGGAGAGCTCGGGCCGATATTGGCCTGGCCATCCGACAGCAAGATGACGCGGTTGACGCGGGTCTTGTCCAAGAACTTGTGCACCTCGGCGGCGCCCTTGCTGACGCCAGCAAACAAGCCCGTGCCACCGGCCACGCGGATGTTGGCGATGGCCTGCGCGATGCGGGACTTGTCGGACACCTTGGTCGCGGGCACCACGACATCGACCGTGTTGTCAAACGCCAGGACGGCGACGATGTCGTTGCTCCCCAACCCGTTGACGGCCATGGTGGCGGCCTCCTTGGCGCGCTCGATGCGCTCGCCCGACATGGAGCCGGACTTGTCAATCACGATCGCCACATTGGCCAGCGGCCGGTCGCCCTGGCTCGCCAGCTCAAAGCCCGTCAGCGCCACTTTCAGAAAGGCGGTTTGCGCCTTGCCCGCTTGCACCACGGGGGTTGCCAGGCTGGCACTGAAGTCAATGGTCTTGGCCTGCGCACCATGCGCGGCGAGCAGGCCGGCGGTCAATACCTGTAGCAGATGGCGCCAGCGTGGGAGAAGGCGAAGAGAGATTTTCATGGGAGGCTCCTGGAATGAAGGGTGTCGCAGTGATGAAGGGTCATTGCAAGGCCAGTGTTTCGGATTCTCCCTTTCCGGTGGTGAATCAAAGTTGAGAAATTTGTGAGAAATTTGTATGGGCGCGGCGCGCGCATGGGCACGTGCTGCAAGGTTCCACCTCAGCCGACCCGTTAGACTCATTTCCATGTCCGCACCGACTTGCATTCCAGGCATCACCATCCACCATAAACCCGAGGCCATCCACATTCAAAGTTCGGAGCTGTTGACGACGGTTTCGTCTTCCTTCTTCGGCGGCGGGTTCCGGCGGGTGCGCCACATCCTCAACGCCCATGTGGGCAAAGACTACAGCTCGGACACCCCCGCGACCGACTTGCGGGCCATAGCGGCGCGTTGTGGTGTCCATGATTCATTCGTCGGGCTGTTGACCGCCGTGCCCCTGCGCAAGGCCCGCGTGGTGTTCGTTGAGGAAGGGGGCCTGCGTGTGGGTGTGGCCACGACTGCCGGGGTAGGCAACGCCACCAGCGCCGGCATCTCGCCGCCTTATGCGTCCAAGCCCGGCACGATCAACGTCATGGTATTGCTGGACGCCAAGCTCTCCCGGGCGGCCCTGTTGAACGCCATCATCACCGTGACAGAAGCCAAGTCGGCCGTTCTCCATGCGATGGACGTCCGCACACCGGATGGCACGCTTGCCACAGGCACCTCTACGGATACGGTCACCGTGGCCACGACGGGGCGCGGGCCCGCACAGCCCTATGCGGGCCCCGCAACCCTGGTTGGGTGGTTGATGGCCGGGGCGGTGCGGCAGGCGGTGCAGGATTCGCTGTTGGCGGTATAAGAACTGATGCGCGTAATCTTCATTCGCCACGGCGAAAGCACCGGCAATATCGGCATCCCGTCCTTCGACCTGTCCAAGATAGAGTTGACCGACACTGGGCGTGCGCAGGCGGATGCTGTTGCGGCGTCGTGGCAGGAAGCGCCCACTCTGATTGCCACCTCGCCCTATGTGCGGGCTCAACGCACGGCGCAGCCCACGATGGACCGCTATCCGGAGGTGCCGGTGGAGGTGTTGCCGATGGAAGAGTTCACCTACCTGGAGCCCAGTCGTTGGAATGGCAGTGCGCGGGAGCAGCGGCTGCCGTTCATTGAGGCCTATTGGGAGCGCGGTGACCCTGCTTATTGCGATGGGCCGGGTGCCGAGAGCTTCGCATGCATGCTGGGGCGGGTGGATGCCACGCTGGCGCGGCTGGCCGCGCTACCACCCCAGTCGCTGGTGTACGCCTTCAGCCATGGGCAGTTCATGCAGGCCCTGCGTGTGTCGTTGCTCTACCCTGCCTGGACCGCGCACCAGACGATGGCGCACTTCTGGTCTTTCAACAGCCTGCACCCGGTTTTGAACGGCGACAAGATCGAGGTGCACCACCAGCACGGTGGCTGGACCGTGGCACGTGCGGACGGGGCTGTTGCCGCCGTAGCGCCGGTGGTCTTGCTGACTACTGCTGCACCGTGACCACAATCTTGCCCTTGGCGCGGCCCGACTGGCTGTAGTCAAACGCTGCCTGCGCCTGGTCCAGCGTATAGGTCTTGTCGACCAGCGGCTTGACGGCGCCTTGCTCGACCCATTGGGCGATCTGTGCCAACTGCTCGCCGCTGGGCCACATGAAGAACACTTCGGATGTGACGCCCAGCTTGTCGGCGGTGCCGCTGGTGTCGGCCGGGGCGATGATGGAGACCAGGCGGCCGCCCTTCTTCAGCACGCCATACGACTTCTCGCGGGTAGCGCCGCCCAGGGTGTCGAGCACGAGGTCGTAGTCCTTGACGATGTCCTCGAATTTTTGTGTGCGGTAGTCGATGACGGTGTCGGCGCCCAGCTTGCGCACCAGGTCCACGTTGTCGGTACTGGTGGTGGCGGCCACGGTGGCGCCCAGGTGCTTGGCGATCTGGATGGCGATGGAGCCTACGCCGCCGGAGCCGGCGTGGATCAGCACCTTCTGGCCGGGCTGCAGCTTGCCTTTGCTCACCAGACCTTGCAGGGCGGTCAGCGCCACCAGTGGCAGCGAGGCGGCTTGTTCGTGGCTGACGTTGGCGGGCTTACGCGCCACATCGGCCGCCTTGACGACGACAAACTCGGCAAAGGTGCCCGATTGCATGCTTTGGGGTCGTGCGAACACGGCGTCACCCACTTTGAAGCCGCTCACGTCTTTGCCAACCGCGGTCACCACGCCGGACACATCGTTGCCCACGGTGTAGGGCAGGGGCAGTGGCAGCATGGCCTGCAGGTAGCCGGCGCGGATGAGGTTGTCCACCGGGTTCACGCTGGTGGCGTGCACGGCGATCATCAGGCTGTCGTCGCGCAGCGTGGGCTGGGCGATGTCGGCGACTTCTACTTTGCTTCCGTAGGTTTTAACGATGGCTGCTTTCATGGTCTTGAACTCCTGTTGTGGTTGCGAATGCCTGCAGTTTAGGCATCACTTTGTTGCTTTGGAAGTGCCTTATATGGCATTTGATTGTTGTCTATTGAGCAACTATTGAGAGTCACGTTTGATCAAAATAGCCGATAGCCCTCGTCAATGCTGTGCATAGCGCTATCTTTTTGGGAGCGTTTGTTTTGCGACTGCGCAGTCGGGTAGAGTCGGGTTTTTTCCAGGAGGCAGTGCATGGCAAAAACGGTGAAGGTGGTGACGTCGGACGAGCAAAACCCGGTGCGCTGGCCCAATTACTGCGCGCAGTGCGGCGCCAAGGACGACCTGAGCCTGGTGTCTGCCAAGGTGACCGACACCAAGGTGGTCAAACCCTGGATGCTGCTGCTGGGCCGCATCCACACCCAGACCCATACGCTGGAACTGGGCTACCCCGTGTGCCGCGCCCATGCTTCGGGATGGAAATCGTTCGAGCGATGGATCACGCAAAACGGCGGCTTGCCTCGCACGCTGCGCTGGGTGGCGTACTTCTTTGCCAGCACCACGCTGATCGCCGTGGTTCTGGTCATTCAGGCCGTGCTGATGCACAAGACCGGCGCCAAAGTGGCCGCGCCGCAGCCCACCACCACCAATTGGGGCTCCATGCTCAACGGCATCGTGATGATGGTGCTGCCCCTGGTGGCCGTGGCCCTGGTGGTGCGCTCCTACCTGAAGGTGCCGCTGCGCTTCACCCGGCTGGAAGACGACGCGGTCACCATCCGCTTCAATGTGGACCGCTTTGCCCGGGCGTTCGAGCGGGCCAACCCCAACACCACGCTGTAGGCCAAGCGCCTTTTGCCATTCTGGGCGCTAGCCCCCGTGAAATAAGCACAATGCGCTACAAATTCAGGAGTTCGGCATAGAAGCCGGCTGTTGAAACTCTGCCGCCTGGGCCTGTAGCCACGTACAAAACAGGTCCAGCTTGTGGCTGCGCTCGGGCCGCCGCTTCGCAACATAGCGGTAACCGCTGTTGCAAAAACCCATCGGCGCCAGCAAGCGCCCCGCTTGCACATCGTCCGCCACCAGATGCCAGGGCGCCACGCACACACCCAAGCCGGCCACGGCCGCCTGCAGCGTGAAGTAGTAGTGCTCAAATGCCGTGCCGCCCGGCGTTGGCAATGCGCAGCCCCGCGCGGCTGCCCACATCGGCCAGGCGTTGAGGCGGGTCTTGGCCTGCAGCAGCAGGTGCGCGCCCAGATCGGCGGGTGCGTGCAGGGGCAGGCGCGCCGCCAGAGAGGGCGCCAGCACCGGCCCCAGGTATTCGGGGAACAGATCCAATGTGCTGGCTGCTGTCGTATCGGCCGATGAAACGGTGCGCTGCTGTTGCTGCTCCGGCGTCTCCACAGCGATGGCCAGATCGCAGCGCGAACGCTCCAATTCGCCCAATGGCCCACCCGTGCGCAGGCGCACTTCGATGTCGGGGTAGCGGGCATTGAAGTCAAACAGCCGGGGTATCAGCCACTTGACGGTGAAGGTGCTGAAGCAGGCCACATCCAGGGTGCCGCTGGCGTCGTCGCTGACCGCACGCACCGCGGCCTCCATGCTGTCCAGCGCGGCCGACAGGGCGGGCAGCAGGCTGTGCCCGGCCTGGGTGAGCTGGGGCTTGTTTTTGGAGCCCTCAAACAGGCGCTGCCCCAGATGCTGCTCCAGCAGTTGCACCTGGCGGCTGATGGCGCCGGGCGTGACCGACAGCTCTTCGGCCGCCGCCGTCATCCGGCCCAGGCGGGCCGCCGCCTCAAAGGCGCGCAGTGCGTTGAGTGGTGGCAGGCGGCGTTTCATGAATTGAGTTTAAGTCACATTGAAAGGCCGCAAAAGTCGCTTTTCTTTGGTTTGTTTCTTCTTGAAAATCTCAACCGTTGCCACTACACATTGAGAAAAAATCACATGCCATTCATACGCACCAACCTCCCGCACGACACCAGCCCGGCCCAGCAGCAAGGCATTGTGGAAGGCATACACCAAGCCCTGGTCGACAGCATCGGCATGCCGCAAGACGAGCTGTTCAACATGGTGGCGCCCTATGCGCCGGGGCAGTTCTGGTACAGCCGCACCTTCAATGGCGGTGCGCGCTCAGAGCGCTCTGTGGTGGTGGAGATCACCATGCGCCGCGGTCGCAGCGACGCGATGAAGCGTGCACTCTACGCGGCCATTGTCCGCAACCTGCACGCGCGCGCCGGCGTGGCGCCGCAGGATGTGTACATCTTCATGCACGAGAACGACTACTCTGACTGGTCTTCGGGTGAAGGCCAATTTGCAATGAATCTGGTGCAGCAGCCTGGCTCCGCGGCCAAGGCATAGCCGCCCCCCGTCGCGGCCTAACGCAAGATCGCCGCTGCCCGAGCCCATTGCTGGGCCATGGCCGGTGTGTTGTAGCAGGTGGTGGCGTGCTGGGTGCTGCAGACGGCGCGTTCCATCAACTGGATGTCGGCTTCGTGCTGGCGGGCTACGTGGGGGTCTTCGAAAAAGATGACTTTGTGGCAGCGCTGGTCCAGCACCAACTCGGCGATCTGCGCGTCGCCGCCCAGCGGGCCGCTCTGGTAGCAGTTGACCCAGGGTTGCAGTGCCGGCCAGCCGCGTGACCAGGCCATGGCGTTCAGCCGGCTACCGGTGGTGCCGGTAGCCACGCGCTCGGCAAAGCGCGACAGCGTGTCGAAGTGCTCGGCGGCAAAGGCCACCATGGTGTCCTTCAATGCATCGTGGGCGATCAGCGCCGCCACCTGGTTTTCCAGCGCGAACAGCGGCGCGGCGTCGGGCACCAGGCCGGTGTCCAGCTCGGCATTGGCCAGCTCCACGGCCACCCATTCCAACGCACCGGCCCGTGTGGATACAAAGGGCTTGCCGTGGGTCACGCACTGGCGCTTGAGGGCCAGGGCCTCGGGGTAGATGGATGTGGGGTCCACCGGGTCGACGAGGAAAAACACGCCCTCCAGTGCGTCTTGCGGTTGCAGGCCTCCGGCCATGCGTGAGACCAGGCGCATCAACCCGCCATCGCGCCCATTGCCCACGTCGATGAGTTGGCCGTCCAGCAGCTTGTGTTTGCTCAGCGCGTCAAAGGCGCCGCCCGTGGCGTGCAGGCCTAGGCCCAAGGCCCGCAGGCCGGGCTCGCAGGCGCGTGCCCAGCGCAGCAGGCTGCTGTCGGGGCCGAGGCGGTGCAGGCGGTGGGCGGCGAGTCCGAAGTTCATGGTGTATCCGTACGCTGCTGCAAGACGGTCGTTGCAGTCCGATGTTCATTGTCCCTCTCTTTGAGCTGCTGCAAACGCCCAATCCTGTTATCGCGTGGTAACTTGGAGAGTTGCTTGGCCGCCGCGTAGAAGGCCAGCCATTCGCCGTGTTCCTGGCGGAACAGCGCCTCGAAAGCCCCCACCCAATCGTCGTATGCACCCATTGCGCCAAAGGCTGCGTTGTTAGCCTCGGCCACCCAGTTGTCGTAGCCGGCGTAACCGCCCCACTGTTGCTTGAGCACTGCGTACGACTGCCGGAACTCGGCATAGGCAGCCGCCTTGTGGGCCTTGCGCTCGGTGTCGTTCAGGGGGGCGTTGGCATCGGCTGCGTACAGGGCGATCAACTGCTGGCGGGTGTGGGCAGTCAAGCTGCGAAACGCTTGGCGCCGCCGGTCAAAGGCGGTGTATTCGGCCTGCGCTGCGCCGTCGGCGTGTGTGGCCAGCCAGGCGTTGCTGCCCAGCCGCTCCACTGCGGTGGCAAAGGATTCGTTGAAGGCCGTGTCGTCCTGGATGTAGAGCACCTGGTGCGACAGCTCGTGGAAGATCATCCGCGCCAACTCGCCCTCGGGGTAGTGGATAAAGGTGCTCAGCAGCGGGTCGCCGCCCAGCCAATTGGTCCAGCCCAGTGTGGAGTAGGCCGGTACGCCGTAGACACTGGCCTCCAGTCCCTGGGCGCGCAAGGTGGTGGCTTGGGCCTGGGCGTCTGCCTCGTCGAAGTAGCCGTGGTAGCCCACGCAGCCGGTCACGGGGAAGCACCAGGTCTCCAGCCGCAGTGAATAGACCGGCGCTGCCACCACATTCCACACCACGGCGCGACGGTCCAGCTGTGCATAGCGCCGGTAGCTGGCGTTGTCGGGCAGGTGTAGAGTGTCGACTGCAAAGCGCCGCATCTGCTGCGACAGTTGCAGGCGCTGCTTCAGTTTTGCGGGGGTGCTGTCTTCGGCCAGCCACTCTTCCACGGGCCGGGCCGCCCGCATGATCTTGAGGTGGCCATTGGCCGACTGCGCCAAGTAGGCCAGGTCCGCACAGCCGGCTACCAGGGCCAGCGCCAGCAGCAGTGCCATTGCCGCGGCCCACAGCATGGGCCTGCGCCGTGGCTCAGCCATGCTTTTGCACCAGCCGTACCACGGTGTTCCAGTTGCGCGTGGTGGCGGGTAGGGCAAAGTGCTTCTCCAGCAAAGCATTGGGACTGCCCGGTGTGTTGCCCACGGTGCGGCTGATGCTCAGCGCCTCGCCCGCGGTGAAGCACAGCACCTCCACATCGGCGCGCTTGGATACCCAGGGCACGGCCGGGAATTCCGTCACGTCGGCATGCAGAAAGGTCGCGCAACACTGGTAGACCGATGCGGCATCCACGCCGGCAAAGGGCTGCAGGGCCACCAACTCCCGCAGGGCATCCATGGTGCGCAAAAAGCCCGGTTCCACCAGGCCACACACGGCGTGCAACTGCTTGGCGGCCCGCTCCAGCAGCTTGTGCGGGTTGGCGCGCGGCTTGGCCGAGAATGCAATCGTGCCATTGGTCAGAAACGATTGGGCATTGACGGCACCGGCATCCAGAAAGGACTGCTCCAACTGGGCCTTGGTGGGCGCAAGAGGCCGCCCCAGGTTGAGGTTGCGGAAGAAGACCGCGTATTGCATGGTGGCTGCGCTTCCCGTGCCGAAGCCAGTCTTATTTGTCGAGCGAGGGCTGGATGAAGAAGACCATGCCAAACGCACCCCAGGACACGGTCTTGTCACCCACCGTGGTGTACGAGGCCACGCCCAGCGGATGGTAGGTCGATGCAAACGCCGCCAACGCACCCACGCCCAGCATGCCGGCCACGGGGCTGCGCTCGGCGATGGACGCCTTGATCTTGGCCCGGTGCTGCTCGGCCGACGGATTGAGCGCGAAGGCCAGGGCCACAGCGATGCAGGCAACGACAACGGAAACAGTAGTGGATTTGCTCATGGGGCGTTCAATTGGAATTTTTGGGCTAGTTGCTCGAATACGTCGGGCTGGTTCAGGCGCAGCGCTTCCAGTTGCAATGACAGCGAGTCGATAAGGGTCGCGGCCTTCATGCTCTTCAGGGATTCAATCTTCACTCGAATCTCTTCCAGTCTATCCAGCGCCAGGTTGGCTTGCTCAGGCGTCACCGCTCCACGGCCTGAAAGACCGAGCAAGGCTTCGTTGATCAGGCCGAGTTGTTTGCCATAGCTTGCAACGTCAAAGGCCTCGCGCTCTATCGTACCGTTGCCCGACTCGGGGCGAATCGCGCCGAAAAACCAGCCCAGATTGGGTTCAATCTGCTGTGCAACGCTTCCGCTCCAAGGGAAGTGAATTTGCGGTGCCCAAAACCAAAGCCATGGAAACATGATGAAGACCTCCCAGGGTTGTAAGTGTTGTGCAGATTGTGCCCCTGGCGTGCCTAGCTCGCAAACACGCCGTCCAGGTCGGCAAAACCCTTGACCTCGATCGGGTTGCCGGATGGGTCCAGAAAGAACATCGTGGCCTGCTCGCCCGGCTGGCCCGCAAAGCGTATGCCCGGTGGCATCACAAAGGCTACGCCCTGGGCCGTCAGCCGGTCGGCCAGTGCCTGCCATTCGGCCATTTGCAGGATGATGCCCAGGTGGGGCATGGGCACCAGGTGCGCGCCCACCTTGCCCGTGTTGGTGGTGGCGAAGGGTGTGCCCAGGTGCAGCGAGATCTGGTGGCCGAAGAAATCGAAATCGACCCAGGTGTCGGTGCTGCGCCCTTCGCGGCAGCCCAGTACCGTGCCGTAGAACTGGCGCGATGCCTCCAGGTCGTGTACATGGAAGGCAAGGTGAAAGATGGAAGAGGGCATGTCAGTACCTTTGAAGCGTGGTTTCTATGGCGAATGAGCCTGTGGCCATAATCATGCGACATGATGAAGCAGGCCCCCCATCACCGCGCAAAAGTCTTTGGCTCGCCCTGGGCCGGCGTGTATGGCACGCACCTGGACAGTGACCGCCATTTTGGCCGGCATTGGCATGCGGTGTTTGGCGTAGGCTTGTTGGAGGACGGTGCGCAGCGTTCGGCCAGCGGGCGTGGCACGGTAGAGGCCTTTGCCGGGGATGTGATCACCACTAACCCCGGCGAGGTACACGACGGGCAACCGCTGGGCGGGCCGTCGCGCCGCTGGCGCATGGTCTACATTGAACCGGCGGTGATAGCTTCCATGGTGGGGCATCCGCTGTCTGTGGACTCGTGTGGAGTGGAGCTGACCCGCCCGGTGTTGCACGATCCGCAGTTGCGCCCTTTGCTGCAACGGCTGTTCACCCAGGTGGAGCAGTGGGATGCGGGCCGACACACCAGCACGGCTGACGCACTGGCTTGCGAAGAGTCTCTGGCTGCCGTATGCGGCAGTCTGCTGGCGCAGCACGCCAATCGCGCACCTGCCGCAGCGGCGCAGGCCGATGTTCGCCATGCATGGGAGCGCCTGGCCGATGCCCCGCTGCAGCCACCTACGCTGGGCGAACTGGCGGCGCTGGCCGGCGTCAGCAAGTTCCAACTGTTGCGCCGCTTTGAGAAAGCCTATGGCCTGACACCCTACGCCTGGTTGCTGCAACAGCGCGCCGAGCTGGCCCGCCGCCATATCCGCACCGGGGCGAGCCTGGCCGATGCCGCCGCAGCGAGCGGCTTTGCCGACCAGAGCCATATGACGCGCATCTTCACGCGCCAGTTTGGCTTCACGCCGGGTGCGCTGCGGCAAGCATCGGGCCAATGAGACCGCGCTGCAATGGCGTTCAAGACGGCGGGCGGCTGCCGCCCGAGACTGCAAGCCTGTTCAACTCTTCGCAGGTTTCTCTCTATGTCGGAATCGCTCAAAGGCCAGTTGCTGTGCAGCCTGGCCATGGTGCTGGTGGGCAGCACGGTCGTCGTCAGCAAAATCATTGGCCAAGATACCGAGCCCTTTTTGGCAACCGCCCTGCGCCACGCCGCGGCGCTGCCCGTCTTTCTGCTGCTGATGTGGCGCACCGGCGCGCGCTTTGTGCGCGTCGGCCTGCGCGATGCGGCCTTGCTGCTGGTACAGGCTGCCGCCGGCAGCGTGGGCTATTCCGTGCTGCTGATACACGGCGTGCACCTGGCCAGCGCAGCCGATGCCAGCGTGGTGGCCGGCACGCTGCCGGCGGTGTCTGCGCTGTTTGCGGTGCTCTTCCTCGGTGAACGCCCAGGGGCGCGGATGGTGCTCGCCATCGGTCTGGCCACGGCAGGTGTGATGGCCGTGGCCTTGTCGCCAGAAAGTGGCATACAGGCCAGCACGCGCTTGCAGGGCATTGCGCTGGTGCTGGCCGCCATTGCCTGCGAGGCCGTATTCATCCTGGCCAACAAGGGCCTGTCGCGGCCGGTGCCGGCCCTGGCGCTGTCTACGCTGATGTGTGCGGGGGGCTTGGTGATGTCGGCTGCGGCGGCAGGGCTTGTCGCGCCCGGATCCATGCCCACGCTGAGCACGCCTGCAATGCTGGGCATCGCCTACTACGCCTGGGTACCCACAGTCGTCGGCTTCCTGCTGTGGTACGCCGGCAGCGCCCGAACCAGCGGTGCGCGAGCGTCCTTGTCCACCGTGTGGTTGCCAGTCTCCGCTTTGCTGCTGTCGGCGTTGCTGCTGGGGGAACCCATCCACGTCTGGCAGTGGCTGGGCTTTGGCTGCGTGGTGTTGGCCATTGTGGTTGCGTTCCGTACGGGCGACAAAAACCCAAAAATGGGTAGAAATCATCGTTTGACGAAGGTGTCTTGAGAAAAATTCGGCTCTAGCCCTCGTCAAATGGTCGTGTTGCGCTATGTAATGCATAGCACATGCAACTCCGCAAGATTTGTCATATGGCTGCTTCTAGACTGGGCGCCATGTCCAACCCCAGTCTGAGAAACAGCACCATCATGACCATCACTCCCCAGTTCCCCCAAACCTTCGCTACCCTGGCCGATGCCATCACTGTGGTCGGCATCGAGCTGCGCACGTCCAACACCGAGGCCATGCACACGATCCCGCCGCTGTGGCAGCGCTTCGGCCAGGAGAACGTGCTGGCCGCCATTGCCGGCAAGCGTGGCGAAGACGTGTTTGCCGTCTACACCCACTTCGAACATGCCGGCAGCAACAACACCGGCCTGTATTCGCTGGTCATAGGCGCAGCCGTGGCGCCGGACGCACCTGTGCCCGCGGGCATGGTGCGCGTCGTGGTGCCCGCATCACGGCGTGCCGTGTGGGGTGTGGAGAAGGGGCGCTTTGACTTGGTAGGCCCAGCCTGGCAGACCATCTGGCAGCGCAGCGATCTGGCCAAGACTTTCATTGCAGAATACGAGCAGTACCACCCTAGCGGTGACATCACCGTTTCGATTGGCCTCAGTAGCTAGTCCCCAACACCTGATTGAATGAACAAAAGCCACACCTGGACCGACTACCAGGAACGCCTGAGCCGCGTCACCGCCTACATCCACGACCACTTGGCCGAGGAGCTGGACCTGAACAAGCTGGCGGAAGTGGCGCACCTGTCGCCCTTCCACTGGCACCGCGTTTACCAGGCGCTCAATGGCGAGAGCATTGCCAACACCGTGCGGCGCCTGCGGCTGTCGCGCGGCACCGGTTACCTGGCCAACACCACGCTGCCGGTGGAGCAGATCGCGCGCAAGTGCGGCTACCCCAATGCGCAGTCGTTCACGCGGGCTTTCACCACGCTGTATGGCCTGAGCCCCACGCGCTACCGCACCGAGGGCGCCCATGTCGCATTCCGCCAGGCCCTGGCCCAAGGCCAGCAAGCCGACACGGGCGGCTATCCGGTGGAGGTGCGCTGGGTGCCGGCCGTGCCCATGGCGGGCTTTGCACACCGCGGGCCGTATATGCAGGTCGGCAAAGCCTTTGAGCAGGCCTACACCCGCATGGCCGCGCAGGGCCTTGCGCGGCCCGACATGCGCTGGATGGCCGTCTATTACGACGACCCGTTTGCGGTGCCGGAGTCGCAGTTGCAATCCCGCGCAGGCTTGAGCCTGCCGCCCGATGCGGTGGCACAACCGCCGCTGGAATCGTTCGCGCTGGGCGGCTGCTGGTGCGCCGTGCTGCGGCATCAGGGGCCGTATGCAACGATGCGCGCGGCCTACCAGTGGCTCTATGGCTACTGGCTGGTCAAGTCCGGGCATGAGGCGGCTGATAGCCCGGTGTTTGAGGACTATTTGAACAACCCGCGTGATACGGTGCCGGATCAGTTGCTGTCGGATATCTATTTGCCACTGGTATGGAGGAACCCATGGGACTCTTGACCTTCAGTATCAACGTAACACTGGACGGCTGCATCGACCACCGGGAGGGAATCGCCGACGACGAGACACACGCCTTCTTCACCCACCTCATGGATGAAAGTGGAGCGATGCTGTGGGGCCGCGTCACCTACGAGATGATGGAGAGCTACTGGCCTGCCGTCGCGCGCGGCGACGCGGAGGCACCGCCGGCGATACGCGAGTGGGCGGTCAAGCTGGAGGCCAAGCCGAAGTACGTGGTGTCGTCGATGCGAAGAGACTTCCCTTGGACCAATAGCCACCACATCGCCGGCGACGACCTGCGTACGGGTGTGCAGAAGCTGAAGGACGCGACCCCGGCCGGCCTGCTCCTCGGTAGCGGCAAGCTCGCGACCGAGCTGGACCGGCTGGATCTGATCGACGAGTACAAGTTCCTCGTCCACCCCAGGATCACCGGCCACGGCCCGACCCTGTACCAGAGCGGGCTGCCCAGCACGCGACGGCTCGAGCTGGTTTCAGCGAAGCCGCTCGGCAATGGCGTGGTCGCCATGCACTACCGGCGTGTGCCTGGCTAACCGCAGAGCCTTAGTGAGCACGACTGCGGGCCAGTTGCGGACTGAGCCCAATGACTGCTATCAGCAACCCAATTGCCCCGCCAGTCCATTGGAACTTGTCGGTCAAGCCAGCGCCACCGCATCGGCGCCCGCCGGTGTGCGCATAGGGGTGGTGGGATCAGTCACTGCACGCCATATTGCCTCAGCAACATCCTGAGAATAGGTAACCGGTGTGGCGGTGTCTCCTATGGCCGCAAACACTTGTTGCGTGAAATCGTTGTAGGCTTCGTGTGAGCTGCCTGCCATGCGCGGGCGGGCGTTGTCACCAAAGCTGGTGCTCGGCGCACGCCCAGGTAGCACAATCCTGGCGCGCACATTGAAAGACGCCAATTCCAGCGCCAGGCATTCGGTAAAGGCGTTGACTGCCGCCTTGCTGCTGGTATAGACCGCCAGGAGCGGCAGCGGTTTGAGCGTCACACTCGATGTGACGTTCACCACAACACCTGCACGCCGTTGCCGGAACTGCGGCAGCAGTGCCTGCGTCATCGCCATGGTGCCAAACGTGTTGGTCTCGAATATCTCGCGGATGCCGGACAGCGCACTGCCTTCCAGAGGCGCCAGCAGGCCCACCCCCGCGTTGTTGACCAGGGCATCAATCGGCCCGGCTTCCTCTACGCAACGACGGATGCTGTCCGCATCGGTCACGTCTAGCGCGAGGAGATGAAGCCGGTCCGATTGCGGCAACAAGTCCTCGCGCGGGGTGCGCATGGTTGCAACCACGCGCCAGCCTTTGTCGAGGAAGAGACGAGCGGTCTCTAGTCCAAAGCCCGACGAACAACCGGTAATAAGAACAGTGGAAATGGTAGGCATCAAAAAAACTCCTTGGTTAGCAAGGTGCGTACGATACGTGCCAAGAGCAAGACTGAATATGCTTAAATATCCACTTATTTGTTGAAATAGTCCAATATGGTTGATCCGCTCGCAGAAGTTGTTTCGCTCTTGCAGCCAAGTGCACCCTTCTCCAAGGTGGTCGTGGCATCTGCTCCCTGGGCGGTGCGCCGCACCGAGATGGGCCGGCCGTTCTACTTCGTGGTGTTGGAAGGCGGCTGCCAGTTGACGGTAGACGGTCCGGCACACAGTGACAGCATCACCTTGAATGCGGGTGACTTCGCGCTCATTCCGGCAGCGCGCAGTTTTGCAACCTCCAGCCTTGACAGGTTGCCGCCCCGCGCGGGCGAAGCGGTCACTACTGCCATTGAAGCCATGCCAGGCGGTGCGCGCGTGGGAGATCCCAAAGGAGCGGTGGATGTGCGCATGCTGGTAGGGAATTGTGTACTGGGCTCTTCAGATGCTGCGTTGTTGGTGCCACTCCTACCACAATGGGTGCATGTGCGTGGCGAGCAGCGTTTGTCCACACTCGTCCAGTTGTTGGCCGAAGAGAGCCGCACCGACCGGCCCGCGCGCGAGATCGTGATGACCCGCTTGCTGGAAGTGCTGCTGATAGAAGCCTTTCGATCCGGCGCCAACACGGCAGCATCACCGGGCCTGGTGAGGGGCTTGTCCGACCCCAAGCTTGCGCTGGCTCTGCGGCGCATGCATGCGCAGCCCGCGGCCCCCTGGAGCATTGCACAACTGGCCCGCGAAGCCGCCATGTCGCGCTCTGCCTTCTTCGACCGTTTCAGCCGCACGGTCGGGGTCACGCCCATGGACTACTTGCAGACGTGGCGAATGGCCATGGCAAAACAACTGCTGCGACAACGCGAGCTCGCCATCGCTGAGATCGCGGAGCGCGCTGGGTACAGCTCTGTCAGCGCCTTTGGGGTAGCCTTCACACGCCATGTGGGGGTCCCACCCGGGCGCTATGCCAGAGGCGAGGCGGATGCGGTGCGAAGCTGATTGGCGATGCCGCAGTAGTAATCACACGCAGCCGTTAGCCGAACCGCTCTGCATGAGGCGGGAGGGCCAACCGATGCGGACCAGCAGGCCATCAGGCCCGCACACCCCAACCTCGTAGAGGCCCCACTCGCGGTGGCGCAAGACACCCCCTGGACGGATGATGAGATCGTCCACCCGCGCGGCGATGGCATCCACCTCCGGTGTGCGGATAAATACGCCGAAAGGGTTGTGCTCTTCTGGCACCACCCAAGGGCCGCTCCCCGCCTGCGTCAGGTGCACTTCGCAATCCCAGCCAGTCATGATGATGTAGCCAGCGTCGCCACCTGTACGCTGAAAGCCCAAGCGCTCCCAGAACGGCAGGGCGGCAGCCAAATCGTTGCTCGGCACAATGGCGAACGCGCCTGTGGTGACGGGGATGGGCATGCGGCACTCCGGTTTTGCGCTTTGAAGAACCGCGCCACTGTAGCGTAAATCCTGCCCGGGAATCGGGCTCGTTTGGACAAGCTACAAGCGATACAAAGCCGCCCCGTCGTGATACAGGCGTGATACGTCAGGTTCGCATACTACGCACACCGAATCAGCCCACGAACAAGAAGAGGACGTCAAACATGCAAGCTTCAGAAACTTCACCGACCCGTACACCAGCCCGGCCAGCGGCACCATTGGCAACGGTTCGTAGGAACCCACAATGGCCGTTTCCAGTTGGGGCAGTGAATCGCCAAAATGGCGGTGTAGCCGCAACTGCGCAGGGCGTCATTTCGACCACCGAGCGTGCCTATGTGGCGCAACAATCCTCTCAGTGAATTCGGCGCTTCCGTGTCAGAGGCGGCCGCTGGTTGGGGCCACTTCCAGACGCTGCGCAACGTCCGGTACTTAGACAGCTGAACTTCCACAACGTGGATCGGATAATGGCTGTGATGTCGTATCCATTACCTTCCCGCAGGCAAATCTCCCCGCCATGCTAAAAGCCACGCTGTACTATTCACCCAAGCTCGTTAGGCGTTCGGTCTTCGCCTACCTTCGCCGCGGCCTCGGAACGGGCACATTCGTCGCTTTTGCCTGTTTAGTAGCGGGCGCCATTTTTCTCGTTGCAACTGAGCCCGGTTCGTGGCTGTCAGGGGCAGTCTCGGGTGCAGTTGCTGCCGTCACCCTTTTGCTCATCGGTCTCTACTTCATCCACTATCGCCAGGGCATGGCAAAGCTCGCACGCATGCAGCAGCCCCAAGGGACCCTGCGGCTCACCGAGCTAGAGCTCACCGTATCCTCTCAAGCCGGCTCTTTCACTGCACCCTGGGCCACATTCGCCGATCTTTGGAAGTTCTCCGACTTCTGGCTTCTCATCATTGGAAAGGGCCAGTTCATGACCCTTCCACTGGCAGACCTGAGCGAGGAGGCCCGAACCTTCATTGCATCTCGCTTTGATGTAAATGGGTAGGCAGCGGCCGTGAAGGTGAATGTTTATTGCCCATGCTGCCAGCTCTCTATGGGTGAACATCGGTGGAGCTGAGTAAGGCGTCCGTCGGGGCCCGGGCTATGGTGCAGGAACCCCCGAACTGACTTGTCCATAAGGTCCCGCGCCATGCTAGCAAGGCAAATTATTGTCATCATGGTGGCCATCGTCTGCGAGGTCACAAGTGCAGCGGATGTGTCGCCTATTTCTATACCCCCCATGTCAGTGATTCCACCTCAAGGTGGAGGATGGCAACTGGCGAAGAAGAGCGAATATGTGGTCGCGTTTCAGCGGACCAATAAAATTGAAAGGTACCAGACGAGTGCCTATGCAAGCGTAATGCGCTTTCACGCCCCGGACGACCTCGCGGCAATGGAAACTGAGCTGAAGCAGCAAGTCGCTACGGTGTTTCCCAGTACAGAGGTTACGGTGCTAGAGGCCAAGTACAACGGAGATCGAAAGCGGGGCTATCCCTGTGTATCGGCAAGAGCGGTTGCTGAAACTACGGTTGTACTTGAGTCCGAAGGAGGTCGCGTTTCAGTTCCAACGGACATGTACATGTTGGCCTGCCGACAAAAGGGGGCGATACCCTTGGGTTTCATGGCTATGTACTCCCATTCTTCATTCTCGAAGTCGGCAACTTTCGAAGCAGATGCAACGAACTTCGCTGAGGGAGTAAAACTTCATCCCATTGAGACAAAGCGTTAGCGTTCCGAGACTAGCGCTTGATCGGCTGTCAACATATTTGGAGCTCAGAGCAGGATGGCGGCCAGTTGCGGACAATGGACTATGACCGCTTTCTGGAGGAGCAAGTTTCGCTCAAAGAACGAAGTGGGGGCATCAATCAAAGGGAAGACATGAAACTATTCAACCTGCAGATTCGACGAAAAGACTTAATTGCGGTTTCTGTTTTGCTAACTGTCTGTGCGCCCGTGTTTCTTGCAGTTGGGTTAATCTGGCGAGCAGCCGAAATCGCGGTCATCTCGTTAGTATTTTGGGTATGGGTGTGGAAGCCGGCCAAAGCACCAACTACAGACAACCCGTTATCCCAGCGAACGCCTAACGGCGCCGCCGAATTCAAACATCCGCCACCATGAGAAGCCTGACTCAGACTCCGCTATGTGTTGTCCTTGCCTTGGCTGCTGCGCCTGTGCTTGCGCAAAAGCACACCGTGGTTTCACCGATTACAAATGCCACATGGGCACAGTACCGAAACATGTATCAACAAAGCCCGCTCTGCACTATGGACGAGATCACTTTGTGGAGCTGCGAAAACGGCAAGCGCGTTTATTCGCTTTGCTCATCGCGTACCGTGACCCGCACGTCAGGTTACATACAGTACCGCGCTTCAAGCCAAGGCAAGGCCGTATTTGCTTTCCCGAATGAGAAAAAGCCGCCGCTGGGTTCGTTTGTCTACACGTCCTTTGGAAACGGCAATGCATCTGTCGAGTTCAAGAGCAATGGGTACAGTTATACCCTCCTTGATCCGCTTAGAGAAAATTCATCCATATTTGTAGTGGCCCCTGCTCCGTCTGGAAAGCAGACCGAAATAGGATGTGGAGGCAATCAGACGCTTCAAGTCAATTACACAATGCGGCTTATGTATGACTCTGGTGTGTGGGCAGGCAACTAGGCATGGCTTCTAACTCTACCTATATGGACTCACCCGCAAGTTAGAGAAACTGTCCGATAGCTTGGCCTTTGGGGCGTCTATGGAAATAGGTGGTGCTTAAGCGATTGCGATGCCCACGCCGTAGCGACCGCCGGTTTGCGGCCAGTTGCGGTCCTTCGCGTACGACCGCTATCTGGCATATTTGGCCGAATCTAGATGACAACGGAAATACGGTCCTGTTGCGCACATACGAAAGTCGATGCGTCGCAGACTACCACCCAAAAGTGTATGAAACGCGAGGTCACAAGTAGCACTACCGGGTAGAGCAAGAGAATGGGTAAGCTCTGTAGCTTTACACCAGCAATTAGTGGCATCGGCGGTCCAGTGCTCGCTTGCACGCAGAGGCCTAAGGAAGGTGCGGTTGTGTATGCTCTGAGGAATCCGTAGGAACAAACTTTGGCTTAACGCCACTAACATCTGTATATGGACGCCCCCACAAGTACAAGTAAGGAAAACCGCATGATCAAGGTCAGCGTGATGTATCCGTATACAGAAGGCGCGCGCTTCGACCACGCCTACTACCGAGACCAGCACATGCCGATGGTGAAAACCAGGCTGGGCAGTGCCTGCACCTACTACACAGTCGAAAAAGGCCTGGCCGGCGCAGCGCCAGATTCTCCGCCCGCCTTCGTGGCGATGTGCGCGTTCTTCTGTGATTCGCTTGAGAGTTACCAGGCCGCCTCGCTGGAGCACCGCGCCGAAATTCGGGGCGACATCGCCAACTACACCGACATCGTGCCGGTGATTCAGTTCAGTGAAGTCGTTGTTGAACGGTCGGATCGTTGAAGGCGCCGGATCGAGTCTGACGATTCCCAGACGCCTGGCATGGGCCAGTTGCCGCCGCTCTCGAATGACCGGTCCCCAGAGGCTAGGTTTTGGTGCCGCATAAGCCGCACTAATGGTCCCGCACTATTGTCAAAACACAGGTAAACCCTCGTGGTGTTTGGGGCGGCGCTGCCTACAGTCGCCATTCTCAGCATTCACCTAGTACACCATGCGAACGCTTCAATCTTTGCTAACACCCGGCAGACAACTATTGAGAATTGCCGCAGTCTTGCTGCTGGTTTCTAGCCTTTGTGCGTGTGGCGGAGGTGATAGCTCTCCCACAACTCCAGACTCTGCACAAACCGTTACCTCGTCCATTGTTTCCGTAAAGACAGGGCAAAACTACGGCGTGCAGATATATTTGCCGAAGGGCTACCAAACTGGCGCGAAGCGATACCCGGTCATCTACGCCATGGACGGCACGGTCCCTGACAGCTATTCGCGTTTCAATATGCTGCGCGACACTTTGAGCCTGCGAGGCTATAACAATGTCATTCTGGTGGCATTGAACTCTGTTTCAACCAGGCGGCGCGTTGTCGATTTCACGATGCCAGGCGCCCAAGCCTATTACGCCTTCTTGACATCGGAGTTGATTCCCATGATCGACGCGCAGTACCGCACCGACCCCAAGAACCGCACGCTGTCAGGCCACTCCCTCAGCGCCGAGTTCGCATTGTTTGCGTTGTACCAGGAGTTGCCGGAGAAGCGCTTTTTCACGGCGTTCTTGTCTGCAGATTGCACCTGCTGGTCCAAGGATGACTTTTCGCTGGCGCCGCAATGGGATGTTCCCATCAACATGGAACAGGCGATGTTTGAACGCAGCCAAAGTCTGCCAGCGAAGTTGGTCATGTCGGGCTCTGTGCAAGCCAACTTTCAGCGCGCCACAGATGTCTTCCAGCGCATCACCCAACACGGTTATCAGGGGCTGAGCGCCCAATTTACCAGCTATCTCTCGGGACATACCGAGATGGATGAACCGGAATTTGGCAATGCGCTTCAATTCGTTTTCGGGCCGCCTCCACGGTGAGTTACAAGTGATGGCCTCCCGATGCTGAACTTGAACAGCTCCGTTCGGCCAGACCAGCGTGGTTGTGGCCGGGTGACAGAATTTCTCCGGAAATATGTGCCATCCAAGGTATGAGTAGTGGTCCAAGGCGCTCGGTGTTACGCAGGGATTAACCAATACGGTTGGCAGTTCGGCTTGTTCCGCAGCAGCATGCAATGTCTGCTTGGGGGGGCATAAGTTCAGGCGAGTTTGAGGTTCGCTGATGTGCCGTGATGGCTAATGCAAGCCCAAATACGCCGCCGCCAGGTTGGGGTCTTTGCGCGCATCCGCAGCCGAACCACGCCAAACAGTGGCTCCCGATTCCAGCACACACACATCATCCGCCGCGGCCAGCGCACGTTCGGTGTTCTGCTCCACCAGTAGCACCGTCATGCCCTCGCTGCGCAGTAGCTTCAGCGCTTGGTAGCACTGGTCAATCACTTTGGGCATCAGGCCTAGCGACAGCTCGTCGATCATGATCAGTTTGGGCCGTGTCATCAGCGCGCGGCCTATGGCCAGCATTTGTTGTTCGCCGCCGGACAGGTTGCCGGCCAGCGAAGTCAGCCGTTCACCCAGGCGGGGGAACAGGCCCAGAACCTTCTCCCGGTCTTGGGCGTAGTGTTTGACCGGCTGCACCATGCCGCCTACGCGCAGGTTGTCTTCCACCGACAAGTCCTTGAACAGGCGCCGTCCCTCGGGCGAGATAGCGATGCCGTTGCGCACGCGTTGCGTGGGCGGCAGGCCGCTGATGTCTTCGCCATCAAACACAATACGGCCGCCTTGCAGTTCGCCATGGCCGGCGATGCACATCAACGTGGATGACTTGCCCGCGCCGTTGGCGCCCAAGAGCGCGGTGATGGTGCCGGGGCGCAATGTCAACGACAGTTCGTGCACCGCATTGAAGGGGCCGTAGCCGCAGGACAGATTGTGCAGTTCAAGCATGGGTTGTGGCCTCTTGATGACCCTGTGCTTCGTCGCCTTGACTCTTGGCCAGCGTGTCGCCACCCAGGTAGGCGGCCTGCACCACAGGATCGTTCATCACGGTGCGGGGCGCGCCATCGCCAATTTTCTTGCCGTTGTCCAGTACCACCAAGCGCTGGCACAGGCGCATGACTTCGCCCAGGTTGTGCTCGATCAGCACCACGGTCATGCCGCCCCGGTGGATGTCGGCAATGGTGTTGGCAAAGGCGCGCGCCTCTTGCGAGTTGAGCCCGGCCAGCGGTTCGTCCAGCAGAAAAAGCTTGGGTTGCAGTGCCAGTGCGCGGGCCAGCTCCAGGCGTTTGAGCACGCCCAGCGGTTGGGTACCCGGCAACTGGTGGGCGCGCTCGGCAATGCCGACACGGGCCAGCATCTCCATGCCCACGGCCACTTCCGCACCGCAGTCCACATGCAGAAGGGAACGGGTGGGCGAACTGGTTTTGGCAAAACCGGCGGCCAGGGCCACGTTTTCCACCAGTGTCATCGTGCGCAGCGGCTTGACCAGTTGTTGTGACAACGACAGACCACGCCGCACGCGCTGGTTGATGCCCAGGTGGGCCAGTGGCTCGCCGCGCAGGTACACATTGCCAGCGCTGGCCGTCACCACGCCGGTGATGGCGCGCAGCATCGTCGTCTTGCCCGCACCGTTGGGGCCAATCAAGCCCAGCAGTTCGCCCTCGTTGACAGTAAACGACACGTTGTCGACGGCGGTCAATCCGCCAAAACGCACCGACACATGGTCCACGCGCAGCAGGGCTTCGCCAGAAGTCGCGTGTGCGGTTGTCATGGTGTTGTGGCTCCCTTGCGCTTGGTAAAGCGTGCTGCAATGCCGGCCAGGCCGTGGGGTGAGAAACGCATCATCGTGAACAGCAAGCCGCCATACACCAGCAGCTTGTAGTCCCCAATGAATTGGAACCAGCCGGGCAGGGCGGACAGCACGGCCGCCGCCACGATGACCCAGAACACCGAGCCAATGCCGCCGACCACGACCATGGACAACACGGTGACAGACTCCACAAAACCAAAGCTGTCCGGCCCGATGAACTTCAGGTTTTGCGCATACAGGCCACCGGCCGCACCGGCCAGCGCCGTGCCAATCGCAAAGGCCGCCAGCTTGTAGCGCGGCACGTCGATGCCCAGCACACGCATCGTGTCCTCGTCTTCGGCAATGCCCTGGAACACACGGCCCATCCACGCGCGCTGGATGTAGAGGCTGACACCCGCGGTCAGTGCGGCCAGTGCCAGCGCCAGCGCCATGAAGCCCGGCTTGCCCAGGCCCGAGCCGGGGAAGCCGGTGACACCCATCTCGCCGCCCATCCACTCCTGTTGGCGCACCACACCGATGAAGATGAAGCCCACGCCCATGGTCGTGATGGCCAGAAAGTCGGCCCGCACGCGCAGGCTGGCCAGGCCCACGACTGCGCCCAGCAGCCCCGCCACCAGCATGGAAAGGGGCAGTGTCAGCAGAAAAGGCACGCCCGCTTTGCACAGCAGGGCCGAGGCGTAGGCGCCCAGGCCCAGAAAGGCGGCATGGCCCAGGCTGATCTGGCCGCAGAAGCCGGTGATCAGGTTCAGCGACAGCGCAAACATCACGGTGATGCCAATCGTCGTGAGCAGGGAAATTTCGTAGTCCATAGTGGTTCCGTCCTAACGCTTGGCGAACAGGCCCTGCGGCCGCACCATCAGCACCACAATCAAAAAGGTAAAGGCAATCGCATTGCGGTCCAGCACCTTGCCCAGGTAGACCGTGCCAAACGATTCCACCAGGCCCAGCACCAGCGCCGCCATCAGCGTGCCGGGCACCGAACCCAAGCCTCCCAGCACGATGATGGCCAGCGCCTTGTACGAGGGCACGCTGCCCATCGTCGGCTCCACCAGGTTGTTCAACAGCGCCACCCACACACCGGCAAAACCGGCCAGCGCCGAGCCGATCAAGAAGTTCAGGTCGCGCACGGTGTTGAGCCGTATGCCAAAGGACTCGGCCATCTGAGGGTCCGACACCGTAGCCTGGCAGGCCACACCAATGCGGGTGCGGCTTTGCAACCAGGCCAGCAGGCCGATGATCAGCGCCGTGCCCAGCATCACGGCCAGCTCGGCCTGTTTGAATTGCAAGCCACCAACTGCCACCTGACCTTGCAACGGTGGGTTGGAAAACGACAGGCCCGATGCGCCAAACGCAATGCGGAAGATTTCTTCGGCCGCGATGAAGAGGCCGATGGACGCGATCAGCGCCACATGCGGCGGCTGCTTCAGGATGGGCTGGTAGGCCAGGCGGAACATGGCGACACCCGACAAGCCGGACACCGCCATCGCCGCCAGCAGCGTGAGAGTCATGCTGCCGGTGGCGTTGTAGGTCAGGACGCCGACGTACGCACCCAGCGTGAACAGGCTGGCATGTGCCACGTGCAGTATGCGCAACAGACCGTAGACCAGGGTCAGCCCCAGCGCGATCAGCGCATAGATGCTGCCCTGCACCAGGCTTTGGGCGATGAGTTCAACAAAAAACATGGGCGTGCCTGTCCCTAGGCTGTGCGTGCAAGGTGCTTGCGCAGCGGGGTACTTACTTATTTGGAGGCTTTGGTCGGTGCGGCCAAGAGCGCGGCGTCCGAGATCACCGAGTGGCGGCGGAAGGCCTTGTCCTTGACCACCTGCACCTGCAGGTCCTTGTTGACCTCGTGCAGGTCGTTGAACGTCAGCTTGCCAATGGCGCTGTCGTAGATACCGGCCGCAATCGCATCGCGCAATGCCGCGCCACCCTTGCCACCGCTCTTGCGCAGGCCATCGATCAGCACCTGTGTGGCGGTGTAGGTGGATGCGGCCACCATGTCGGCGCCGGTGCTGTTGGCGGCTTTGAAATCGGCCAGGAATGCCTTGGTGGCCGGGTTGGCGGAGTCACGGTCCAGCGATGTGGTGATCAGCACGCCTTCGGATGCGGCGCCGGCAATCTCCATGAACTTCTCGGAGTCATACCCTTCCTGGCCAATGATGGTGGCGGTCACACCGGCAGCACGCAGTTGGTTGACCAGCGGGCCCGCGGTGTAGAAGTAGCCGCTGGCGTAGATCACTTCGGGCTCTTGCGCCTTCACGGCGGAGACCAGTGCGCCGAACTGGCGGTCCTGGATGCTGTATTCGTGTTCACCGGCAATGTTCAGCCCAAACTTGGCAGCGCCTTCCTTGAAGCCGGCCGCCAGCGACTGGCCGAAGTCGTTCTTCAGCGTGACCAGCACCACCTTCTTCTTGCCCAGGTTGGCCACCAGCTTGGCGCCGCCACGGCCTTGCACCTCACCCATGGCCGACACGCGGAACATGAAGTCGCCCGAACGGGTGATGTCGGGGTGGATGGCGTAGGACACCACATAGGGCACCTGCGCCGCCTGGAACACGGCCGATGCGGCGCGGGTGGAGCCGGAGTAAGAGCCCGACACGGCGCCCACCACCTTGTCCTTCTCGATCAGCTTGGTGGCAGCGGGCACGGCTTCCTTGGGCGAGGCCTGGTCGTCGTAGACCACCATGTCGATCTTCTCGCCATTGATGCCGCCCTTGGCATTGGCCTGGGCCACGGCCAGCTTGGCGCCGTCCAGTGCGGACTTGCCGTCTGCTGCCGCAAAACCAGTCAGCGGCACGGTAATGCCAATCTTGATGTCGGCATGGGCTGTACTCGACAACAAGGCCAGGCCAAGGGCGGTCAGCGCAAATGGAAAGGCGGGGATGAGTTTCATGGCGGAGCTCCGTAGGGGTGTTGGAAGGTTCAGTCGATCACATCATATAGCTTGTATAGACAACTTTAGCGAGCATTGCCAAACTTGTCTATACGGCCTGTCGCCGATTTGACTGGTACAAACCCTAGGTGACGTGGTTTCCGTGCGCCCGTTGTGAATCCTGCGGGGCCTGCTCTCGCTCGCGTAAGCCGTAGTCGCGCCGCACCTCGGCCACGCGCAGCCGGTAATCGGCAAAGATGTGGTCGCGGCCGGCCGCCTGCGCGTTGCGATGCACCTCCAAGGTGCGCCACTGCTGCACGGCGGCCTCATCGCGCCAGAAGGATAGCGACAAGATCTTGCCGGGTTGGCTCAGGCTCTCAAACCGCTCGATGGACAAGAAGCCATCTATGCGTTCCAGATGCGGCCGCAGGCTGGCCGCGGTGTCCAGGTAGGCCTGGCGGTGCTCGGCATGGGGCAGCACCTCAAAGATCACGGCGATCATGCTGTCGGATTCCACGTGGATGGTAGGCAGAACGTGCCGTCCACTACTTCTGTGAACGTGCGCTCTTCACGCAGGATGAAACGCTTGGCCTGGGCCAGCTCGAAGTTGGCGCGGCCCTCGGCGTCGGTGCGTAGGCGGGCCCGGTAGGCCTCATATGCGGCTAGGCTGTCAAAGGCGATCAGGCCCCAGGCTATGTCGTTCGTGCCTTCGTACGGCAGAAAGTAGCCCAGCAAATGGCCACCGCAGCGCGGGATGATGCGGCCCCAGTTTTGCGCATAGGCCTTGAAGGCCTCGCGCTGGAACGGGTCGATCTGGTAGCGGATAAAGCAGGTGATGGTGGTGGTCATACAGATTCCTCAGTCGCGGTGGTTGTGATGATGTGTTGCAAGAATTCATTGGTATGGCGGTAGAGCACTTCGCGCTGGGCCTCCAGGTGCATCAAATGGGTGGCGCGTGCAATCTTGCAGTCGCGCTTGTGGGCGCTGCCCAAAGCATTCAGCAGCGTCGCGGCATCCGCATCGGTGCATAGTGAATCCCATTCGCCGCGCACTATGAGCGTGGGCGCTTCCACACAGGAGGGGTCATACATCCAGTCGCCAGACCACCAGGCTTGCACGTCTGCGCTGGGGCCGGCGGGTGTCCACACCGAGGGTGGCGTGCGTGTTGGGGCCGTGGGGTCAGTCGCCAGGTAGGCTTCACCCCAGGCCTGGAAATGCGCTTCGCTCAGCACCTGCGGCTGTCCGCGCGGCACGTCTTCCACAAAGCGGCGGTACTGCGCCCACAGCGACACTGGGTAGTGGCTGGCCATGGGTGCCGCAGGCATTGTGTTGCTGGTGGGTGTGCGCGGAGCTATGGGGCCAAATAGCACCAGCGCCTGCACGTCTTGGGGGTGCAGTGACGCATAGGCCGCGGCCACGCTGCCGCCCCAGGAGTGGGCCACCAGCGCCACGGGCCGGCCGCCATTGTGTACGCGGATGGCGGCGATGGCGCGCTGCAACTGGGGCAGCACATCAGTCATGCGTCCTACCGGTGTGGTGACGCCTTGGGGGTAGCGGTCGGAATGGCCGTAGCCGGCCCAGTCAAGGCCCCATACCGTATGGCCGACGTCGTTTAACGCATCGGCCCAGGAGCGCCCATCGAAACGGTAAAAGATGGACATATCGGCGCCAAACGTAGAGCCGTGTACATAAAGCAAGTCGATGTTGTCGTCACTGCGCCGAGACGGATGCTGAACTTGCAGGGCCAGGGTTGGCTGCCCGGATGCACTTAGCGGGATGCGGGGCCGGGTGGGAAAGGTGCTTTGCACAATGGGTTCCTTTGCTGTCGTGTGGTGGGGTATCGCAATGGGTCAAATGGTAGGTAGGCAGACCCTCTGGATGCTTCGTTGCAGAACGAACCATCCACGCCACCAACTCGTCTACGATGCAGGCATGGCAACACCCATTACCACCCTGAAAGACGGCCCCCATATCGCGCGCATTGCTGCGCTGATAGGCGACCACGCCCGCGCCGAGGTGCTGACGGCACTACTGGCCGACCGTGCGATGACGGCCACCGAGTTGGCTGACGTTGCCGGCGTCAGCAAGGCGACGATCAGTGCCCACCTGGCCAAGCTGCTCGATGCCAACTTGATTGCGGTGGAGCCCCAGGGGCGGCATCGCTACTTCCGCCTGGCCAACCACGATGTGGCACACCTGCTGGAGAGCCTGATGGGTGTGGCCTTTCGCAGCGGCGCGGTGCGCCTGCGCGGCAGCCCCCGCGAGCCGGCGCTGCGCAAGGCCCGTGTGTGCTACGACCACCTGGCGGGTGAGTTGGGGGTGCTGGCCTTTGATGGGCTTCAGCAGCGGGGTGCGTTTGACGAAGCACCGCACCGGGAACTGACGCTGACCGAAGCGGGCCAGACCTGGTTCCAGGCCCTGGGTGTGGATGCAGTGGCCTTGTCTGCGCAGCGCCGGTGCTTTTGCCGCCCCTGTCTGGATTGGGGCGAACGCCGCAGCCATCTGGCGGGCGCGCTGGGTGCCGCTTTACTCGGCCGTGTGTACGCACTGGGCTGGGCGCGGCGCGCCAAGGATTCGCGTGTGGTGCAATTCACCGAGCCCGGTGAATACGCGTTCCGTCAACTCTTTCTGAATACTGTCCCTACAACCCCCAGGCAAACTGCCAGCCGAAAAACGCTACGAGACCCAGCATGATGGTCAGCAACTGGTGGCGCGTGGCGATGCACACTGCGATGGCAAACAAGGCCGCCACCAGTTGTGGGTTGCGCCAGCTCAGCTCCAGGCCCTGGCCATGCGGCGCCAGCACCATGGGAACAATGATGGCGGTCAGCACGGTCACCGGTACAAAACCCAGGGCCTGTTTGGCGGTGGGCGAGAACGCAATGCGATCGCCCAAGATGAAGACCAGGGCCTTGATGCCAAAGGTCAGAACGGCCATGCCCAGTATGGTCAGCGTCGCGCTCATGCGGCACTCCCTTGTGCCACAGTCTGCCCTCGCAAGCGGGTCAGCAACAACCCCACTCCAACCCCCGCGGCTACTGCGGCCATCAGCCCCAGCTTGTAGGGCAGGTCCTTGAGCAAATAGGCCACACCCCCAGCCGCAACTGCCGCCGCAAAGTGCGGTACACGTACCAACTGCGGCACGACGATGGCGATGAAGGTGACCACCATTGCAAAGTCCAGACCCAGCGTCTGCAACTCTGGAAATGCGGCACCAAACAGCAGCCCCACCACCGTCCAGCATTGCCAGTTGGCATACATGGCCAGGCCCGAGCCGAGGAAATACCAATGGCCTCGCTGGGTGTTGGGGTGTTGGCGGTAGTAGCTATCGACCACGGCGTAGGTTTCATCGGTCAACAAGAAACCCAGCGCCCAGCGCCAGCGTGCCGGCAGGTGCTGCACATGGGGCAGCAGGGCAGCCGCGTACAGCATATGGCGCAGGTTGACGATGACGGTGGCCAGCCAGATGACCAGCGTGCTGGCGAGGCCAGCCATCAGGCCCACGGCAATGAACTGGCTGGAGCCGGCAAACACGGCGAGCGACATCAGTTGCCCCTGCCAGGGCGCCAGTTGCGCAGTGCCCACCAGGGCGCCGAAGATCATGCCAAAAGGGGCAGCGCCCACCAGCATGGGAATGCTGTCGCGGGCACCGGCCCAGAACAGGGTGCGTGCAGAAGGTTCCGTCATTGGGGGGAAGAGTGCGGTGCTATGTGTCACAGACATGCACGGCATCTTAGGGAACCACCTGCCGCCGCGCTTGTATGTTCTTGCGCTTTTTGCGGCATTCGCTCTGCGCTACATTTGCCAGCGCCCCGGCGCCACGCCAAAGGCCCTTTTGAAGTGGCGTGTGAAATGGCTCTGGTCAGCAAAGCCCTGGGCTGCCGCCACTTCGGTTACCGACAGGCCCTGGCGCAACAGGCCCTGGGCTCGGTTCAGCCGCACCTGGTTGCGCCAGGCGTGGGGCGGCATGCCCACGGTGCGCGAGAACAGCCGCGCGGCGTAGAACGGCGACAGATCTACCGCGTGGGCCAATGTGGACAGTGCCAGCGGTGCCGTCATGTCTTCAACCAGCAGGGCCTTCATGCGCTCCACGCGAACCGCGTCCGGGTGCAGTGCCTGGGCTTGCACGCGGTTGCGCGCGTAGCGGTGCAGCAGCAGTGCAAAGCCCTCGGTCAGGGCTGCCTCGGCCTGCAAGGGGTCTGCACCGCCCTCCAGCAGGCGGTGGGCCATGCCCAGCTTGCTAGCGACCTCGGTATCGGTGATGCTGTTGTCGGGTAGCCAGGGCACGTCCATGGGCCGGCCGGCTATGTCAGATGCCAGGCCCTGCATCCATTCCACTGAGGGGTAGAAGGCGCGGTAGGTCCAGCCGTCGTCGGTGGCCCGCTCGCCGGTGTGGACCTCGCCGGGGTTGATGGCCGCAATGCTGCCCACGCCCGCAATGCACCTGGCGCCGCGGTAGCGGTAGCTCTGCGCACCGGTCTGTATGACGGGAATGGAGAAGCTCTCATGCCAGTGGGGTGAGAACTCCTGGGCGTAATACTGGGCCGTCAGCATTTCCGCGTTGGGCAGCAAAGGGCTGCGCCAGAAGCGGGCGTGGTCGCGCAATGGGTTTATGTTGGCCATGGGCCTGCATTCAAGCACGTTGCACAAGCCCCTGCTCGGCGTGCAGTTGGTCACCGGCCAGACCTAAGTGTGCGCGGAATGTGGCGATCGCCTGTGCCGTCAGCAACTGCCCTTGGCGCAACCCCAACTGGTGGTAGGCCTCCCACTGGGCCTCGTCGAAGAATTGGTCCGACGTGGTTTGCTGCGGGAAGGCCGCGTTACGCGCCGCATAGCCCGCAATCTCCAGTGGCAGGCCCTCCAACAGGCGTGGCTTGATGACGATGAGCAGACCGGGCGGTGCACCGCGGTCGTAGAGTATGCGGGCCAGCAGCAGGCACTGCGGTCCCGCGGCCGCGCCGATGGTCTTGACGCTACCCACCAGGGCAAACAGGGCTGTCTCTTCGGCTGTGCGCGCCACCAGGCTGGCCGGGTCTACGAAGGTGATGCTGGCACCGTAGTCGATCTCGGCCTTGCGCGCCATGTTTTCCAGGTCGGCAAAGGTGTACAGCGGGTCGGCGCCGCAGTCAGCCAGCACGATGACATCAAGCCGACGCTTGAGCAGGGCATAGACGCTGGTGTTGTCAAAGTGCCCGCCGTCGGACACATACCAGGCGTCGCTGCGCAGGCCGGGAAAGCGGGCCAGGCACTCGGCCAGCAACAGTGCAGGCTTGGGCCAGCGTGTGGCGAGTGATGGCGCCGGGGGCTTGGCCGTTGGATCGGGTGGGGGCAGCAGATTGGGTGTCCAATAGCCCAGGCGCAGGCCCGACAGGAACATCAGCGCCGCCAGACCCGGTGAGGTTTGCGACCCCATGCCGCTGCCGGCCGCTGCACCCGAAATGGCCGCCCAGCGTGACAGCGTGCCCACCGCCGGCAGTTGGGCCAATGGCGTGGGCGCCGCGGTGCCAGTCTCTACGCCCAGCGCGCTGATGGTCAAGGCAATGCCCAGGCGGTCGGCGTTGTAATTGCCGGTGCGGTCGTCCACCGATTGGTTGATGCAACAGCCCATCAGGTGAATTGGGCCACCGTACGCATGGGGTTGGTAGTCGGCCAAAGCGATGTCATCGCCGGCCACGGTCTCCACCAAGTGGGCAACCCGCTCGGTAGCCGTGTGGGTGGTGGCCCCCAGCGGCGAGCCGTCAGGAAAGCGCGCTTCGGCAGACGGGTTGTCGGCCTTTGCGTAGTTGCCCACCGATACATAGGCCCGCTCAATGCGGGCGCGGTAGAAGTTGTGCAGTGACGACAGGTTGAGCACCTCGATGTCCGCGCGTGTCAGGGCGACATAGGCCAGTGTTGCCGCTGCTACCCCCCACCAGATCCAGGAGCCCTGCGCCTGCATCAGCGCACGCAATGCCGTCAGCCAGGCCAGTGCCAAAAGCAGCAACAAGGCCAGGCCCAGCCCATTCAACAAGCTTTCGGTCTTGATGGGTTTGACATGGGAGGCCGCCATCCAGCTCTGCAGTGTGGGCAGGCTGCCGCGCAGCAGCGCTATGGTGGTGGCCCAACCACCCACGGTGGCGGCGTGTGGCCTGCCCATGGCGGCGAAGGCGTCCAGGACCTGCGCGGCGGCCCAGTCCAGCAGGCCGACACAGGCCAGGGTCAGCAGCCCCCACAACGCCGCGCCCAAGCGCTTGGTGTGGGCCAGGCGCTGTGCGGCCAGTTCCGCAGGTGCCGATGGCCGCAGGGACAGCAGAGCCGCCGTGCATGGGGCGAACAGCAGAAACACCCCCAGTGTTTGCACCGCCAACTGCGCGCTGGCACCTTCTGCGCCGGCGCTTTGCCATGGCGCAATCAGGCGGCTGGCCAGCCACGCGGCCAGTGCTCCGGCCAGCAATGCGCCCCCCTGATTGGCCCATTGAGTTTGCCAACTGGGCCACGTGCGGCGCAACCAGTATCGAAAGATGCTATGCGTGCCTGCGAACAGGGGCAGCACCATCAGGCACCACCAGATAGAGCCTTCGGTCATGCCGGTCACACCCATCAGCACGTAGGGCAGCAGAATGGCGGTAGCGCATAGCAGCAACAAGACGGCCAGTTCGAACTGCGAGAACAGGATGTTGCGTAACACGGAAGCCGCAGCCTGCCCTTTGTCCCGCGCACCGGCTGGCATCAGGTAGCGGCCATTGCTGCGCAGCCACCACAGCAGCAGCGTGTCGCCCTGGCCCAGGCGCTGCTGCACCTGTGCAGCCGTGGTATCGGCCTGGTACAGACGACCCAAGGCGGAGCCTATATAGCCTCCGCCGGAGACCGTGGACAGGTAGTCAAAGCTGGTCAGCAGTCTTTCGCGGGCCAGGCCGCGCAGCAGGCCTAAACAGAACGTGGCGCTGCGCAAGCCGCCGCCGGACAGCGCCAAGCCATTGCGGGGCGCATCGCTGTCCACACCCGCTTGCGCGCGGCGCGCTGCGATCAACGCGTCTTCGGTATGGGGGGCGGAGCTTGCCATGCGTGTCAGACGGCCACCATGCGGTCGCGCCCTTCGCCCTTGGCGTGGTAGAGGGCCTTGTCCGCCTTCGCTAGCAAGGCGCTGGACGGCATGGGGTGGGTATCTGCCTGTGCCAGGCCGCCGGAGAACGCATAGCTGAAGTCTGGCGCCACATACTCCAATCGCTCCAGCCGCAGCAAGGCCACCACCCGGTTCAATACATGTAGTGCGTCCGCTTTGTCGGTATCTGGCAGCATGACGGCGAACTCTTCGCCGCCCAGGCGGCCTACGACATCGCCGATGCGCAACTGCTGCCGCAGAAAGTGTGCAAAGTGCTGCAGCACGGCATCACCCGCGGCGTGACCGAAGCGGTCGTTGATGCGTTTGAAATGGTCCAGGTCCAACATGGCCAGGCACAACGGGCGCGCGCTGCGGGCGGATTTGGACAGCTCTTGCTCCAGTTGCTGCATGAAATTGCGCCGGTTGGGCACGCCGGTCAAATCGTCCATCAGGGCCAGGCGTTCGATGTCGTCACGGGCTTTGCGCAGCGCGATCTCTGTTTCCTTCTGGCGCGTAATGTCCGAGCAGAACATCACCAGTTCGCCACCCGGGCAGATTTGCTCAGTCATCAGGATCCAACGGCCATCCACCAGATCAACCTCGAAGCTGCGGAACTCGGACGAGCGGTGCCGCCCGCGCACATAGTCCAGCCAATCTTGCAGGCTGGCCCAGTTGGTATTGATGGAGGCGCCGCGCCCTTGGGTGTACATCCATGCCATCAACTCCTGGTGGGTCTTGCAATGCATGGATTGGTCGGTAAAACCAAACATCTGCGCCAGGGTGGCGTTGTAGTAGAGGAAGCGGTTATCGGCGTCCAGCAGTGCGATGCCGTTGTCGCTCAGGTCGGCGTATTGCATCAGCAAATCGGACACGGTCAACGGAGTCTGCATATAGGGCCAGTCTTTCTGCAGTCGGGTCGCCCAGGATAGCGGGCTTTGGCGCCCGCAACAAGCGGGGTTGCATGCCGTTGCAATCGCCTGTGGGTCACGTCGCCTTCAGCTCGCGCAGGCCCTTGCCCAACTTGCGGCGCAACAGCGTGCGCAGCGTCACACCGTCGGCATAGCCCACCATGCCGGCAATGGCATCGATGTTGTGGCTGCTGGTCTTGAGCAGGTGCACGGCACGCTCGATGCGCAGGTCCTGGATGTAGCTCACCGGCGTCTTGCCCAATACGTCGTGGATGCGCCGGGCCAGCGTGCGTTTGCTGGTGGCCAGCTCACTGGCCGCTCGGTCCAGGTTGACGGCCTGGTCCAGGTTCGCACGCACCCAGCGGTCAAAGCGCTCCACCAGCGGGTCGGCATGGGCCAGGTGGTCGGCTATCACATAGGCGGATTGCGAGGGCCGTGCATCCACAATCAAGTATTTGGCCACCAGTGCAGCCAGTTCGGGGCTGGACTGGCGTATCAGCCACAGCGCCATATCCAGGTGGCTGAGCGCCGCGCCAGCGGTGACAAAGGGGCCGCTGCGCACGATCATGCGGCTGGCGTCCAGCTTGATGGCGGGGTAGCGCTGGCGGAAGAACGGCGTCAACCACCAGGTGGTGGTGGCTTCGTGTTCATCCAGCAGGCCGCTCTCGGCCAACACAAAGGTGCCTATGCAGGCGGCCGCAATCGGAATGCCGGCCGCGGACCAGATGCGCAGTGCGGCCATGGCATCGGCCACATCGCCGCGCCCCAAGGCCTGTTGCAGCGGCTCCGGCATTTTGTGGCCCATGGCGGGCACCACCACCCAGTCGGGCTTGGGGCAGTCTTGTACGGCCACCACCGGCACGCCCATGCGCTGCGCGCTGCGCACAGTGCGTCTCACACCGGCCAGTGTCACTTGGTACTGCGGGCCGGGGCATGCATACAGCGCCGACAACTCATTGGCCGTGGTGAAGGCGTCCAGGATAGTGGCCAAGCCGGTGTCGAAGACGCTGTCCAGGACCAGGATGGTGATGTTCATGATTGGCTCAATTGATACCAAAGTTGTCAATCGTGCCACTATGCCAGACGCCCGGCGATCCGTAAAGTTCACCCCATCGCGCAACCGCTCGATGCAATTGACTCAACCACTCAGGAGAACTTTCATGACCGTCCAACTCGCACTCTTCGCCCGCCTGGAAGCCAAGCCCGGCAAAGAAAAAGAAGTCGCCCAATTTCTGGAAACCGGCCTGGCGCTGGCCAACCAGGAAGCCACCACGCCGATCTGGTTTGCGCTGCAGTTCTCGCCCACCAGCTTCGGCGTGTTCGACGCCTTTGAGAACGAGGCCGGCCGCCAGGGCCATCTGAACGGGCCGATTGCCCAGGCACTGATGGCCAAGGCCGGTGAACTGCTGTCCAGCCCCCCCAGCATCGAGCCCATCACCGTGCTGGGCTTGAAGAACCAGATGCGCGCGGCAGCCTGAGCCCTTGCCACAAGACGCAACCGCCATGAACACACAAGCCTTTGAACGCACGCTGGTCGCCGGTTGGGGCGATATGGACTTCAACTCCCATATGCGCAATACCGCCTATTTGGACAAATCGGCCGACGTGCGCCTCATGTACTTTGCCGACTGCGGCTTTGCCCAGTCGGAATTCATGGCATTGCGGCTGGGGCCGGTCGTCATGAAGGACGAGGTGGAATACTTCCGTGAGATCCACCTACTGGACGAAGTGCAGGTCACGTTGTCCCTGGCCGGCCTGTCGGAGGATGGCAGCCGCACGCTG
Organism: Rhodoferax sp. GW821-FHT07G04; assembly: GCF_059418585.1. Classification (NCBI taxonomy): domain Bacteria; kingdom Pseudomonadati; phylum Pseudomonadota; class Betaproteobacteria; order Burkholderiales; family Comamonadaceae; genus Rhodoferax; species Rhodoferax sp. GW821-FHT07G04. The sequence goes on along the minus strand of NZ_JBWKQD010000001.1, from coordinate 1,492,672 downwards.
TACCGCAACGACTTCTTTCGCAAAGGAAAGTTGTCGGCGCGCGTCACCACCACGGCGGGCTGGTTCGATCTGAACCAGCGCAAGTTGATTTGCCCGCCGCCGAAGCTGTTGCAGGCTTTGCGTGATATGGCGCGCAGCGAAGACTTCCGATCGCTGCCCAATAGTGTTTGATTGAAACTAGCCGCGAGCCGGAATCGTCAGCCCCCGCACCACCGCTGGCCGCGCCACAAACGCGGCCAGCGCCCGGTTCACTTGGGGAAAGTTTTGAATGCCCACCAGTTCACCGGCGCCGTAGAAGCCGACCAGGTTGCGTACCCAGGGGAAGGTGGCGATGTCGGCAATCGTGTAGGTATCACCCATGATCCAGGTGCGGCCGGTCAGGCGCTGCTCGAGCACGGCCAGCAGGCGTTTGGCCTCGTCGATATAGCGGTCGCGCGGGCGCTTGTCCTCAAATTCCTTGCCGGCAAACTTGTGGAAGAAGCCTACTTGGCCAAACATCGGCCCCACTCCGCCCATCTGCCACATCACCCATTGGATGGTCTCGTAGCGGCCAGCCGCGTCCTGGGGGATGCACTGGCCGGTCTTCTCGGCCAGGTACAGCAAGATGGCTCCGGATTCAAACAGCGCCAGCGGCTGGCCGCCCGGGCCATTGGGGTCGATGATGGCGGGGATCTTGTTGTTGGGGTTCAGTGACAGGAAGGCGGGCGACATCTGGTCGTTGGTCTCGAAGCTGACCAGATGTGGCTCGTAGGCCAGGCCAGTCTCTTCCAGCATGATGGACACCTTGACGCCATTGGGCGTGGGCAGCGAATACAACTGCAGGCGCTCGGGGTGCTGGGCGGGCCATTTGACGTGGATGGGAAAGTCGGAGAGCGTGTGGTTGGTCATGGGGTTCCTTGGGTGACAGTAGCCACGCCTGTGCGCAGGCGAAGCAGCCATTCTGTCTACAAGGCAATGGGCCTGCGCAAGCAGGGCTTTTGCAGAAGTGCTGTATGGAAAATTGACCGCTAGCCCTCGTGCAATATGTGTGTATTGCTATCAAATCAGGAGTTATTGGCTCTAGCCCGGTCATGCCGCCATAGCCACAACAGGGGCGGAACCAGCACCAACAATGCAAAACAGTCCACCCACACATGGATCCAGACTTGGGCATGGATGGACAAGGCCATGTCCTGTGGCGCCCACAGCGCCAGCCCGGCTAGCAGCCAAGCCCAGGCGGCCGCGCTGCGGTGCCGATCACCCAGGTACACCAGGGCCGCCATCCACAGCGCGGTGCTCTGCACCGTGGCGCCAAACAGTGCAATCCACCAGACTTGCACCGCACGCGATGCCGATGGCGCCGCGCCGTCTGGCCAAAAGACGCGCTCCACACCGCGGTGGTAGGCTTCAAACACATCCGCACTGCCGGCCCAGGCCAGGACCAGTCCCACCAGCAGATGGCCGGCCGCCACGGCATACAGCCAGCGCACCAACCAGAGGCGAAGGGGTGAAGAAGAAGCGGGGGCTGGGTGGGTTGGCATGGTGCAGGGCGCGGTGAAGAAGCAGTGGCGAGAATACTATGTGGGCCACCACAAAGACCTCAGCATCAACCCACAGCCATGCTCCCAACCCAAGCTCCCGCACTCTTTCAGGCCTCGGTGCCCGTGTTCTTGCACTACCTAGGCCAACTGGAGCGCTTGGTGGCGCTGGCGCAGCAGTACGCCGCGCGGGTGGACATGCCGGAGCAGATGCTGCTGGATGCCCGGCTGGCACCCGATATGCTGCCCTTTGCCGCCCAGGTCGAGATCGCGTGCAACTTCACGTTGCGCGCGAGCTTTCCTGTGGCGGGCCTGCCCATACCGCCCTATGGCGAATACCCACGCTCCTTTGCGGGCTTGCAGCAGCGCATGGCGCACGCCACCGACCTGTTGACTGCGTTGAGTCCTGCTGCCTTTGCTGAAAGCGCCGCTTTGACCATACAGGCCGAAGCCGGGCAGGCCATCCACGCCATGCCGGCCAGCGACTACCTGTTGCTCTATGCCTTGCCCAATTTCTTTTTCCACACCAGCGCGGCCTATACCATCCTGCGCCATGTGGGGGTTCCCATCGGCAAGGCGGACTTTGATGGCTACCACCAGTACGTCGGCATCAGATAAACTGCCCCGCCATGCACACCGATACGCTTGAAGCCATCCCCAAGTCCCGTGCGTTTCGCATCGAGGTTTGTGAATCCCTGTCCCGGTCTCCCTTGTTCAAGGACTGGTCTTGGGAGGAGTTGGATACGCTCAGCACCTACATGGTGGGCTACCGCGCCAAGACCGGCGATCTGCTGTTCGAGGAAGGCGATGTCGGTGACTCCATGGGCCTGCTGCTGTCAGGCCAAATCGAGGTGCGCAAGAAAGACACAGCCGGCGTTCCCCAATTCGTCACCCCCATCGTGGCCGGCCGCACCTTTGGCGAAATGGCGGCCATAGACGGCGAACGCCGTTCCGCCACTTGTGTGGCGACGGAAGACTGTGTGCTGGCCCTGCTTCCCAAGACCCAGTTTCAACGCATCTTGTCGGTGAATGAGGCCTTGGGTATCAAGCTGCTGTTGCGCGTCACACGGCTGCTGAGCCAGCGTTTGCGCGATGTGAACGATGTGCTGGTGGACTTTTTGAGCAAGGATGCGGGGTAAGTGTGTAGCCGCTAGTCCCTAAATCACCCGCGCCACATGAACAATCAGTATCGCCGCCGGAACCAACAGCGCCTGCGCCAATAGCGTGCCCGCAAGCCGGCTGCCCACCAGCCACACCACCGCTTTGCGGAATTGCCCCTCGCTCACCTTGCCCTCCACGACATCATCGGTCATGCCCGACATATAGGGGTCGATGAAGATGGCCAGCATGACCGTGGCGCCACCGTTGATGATGGACGACAGTGTGCTGGAGGTCAGGCGCACGGAGGCGTCGAGTGCGCCGGCGTACAGCGGCGCGAACACAGCGACCGTCCACAGGGCCGTTGCGCTGATGTTGAGCACGGTGATCCAGGCTGAGACCCCGTGCCCTTTGTGCAGGCGGGAAACGTTGGCTGCCGCGGGAACGCTGGCGGCGTCTTTGACAAAGGACAGCCCACCTTTGAAGAAACCGTGGAGTATCAGCTTGGGCACAGACCGGTGCACCTGAAAGTGCAGCACGGCGCGGCAGAACACGCGTTGAAAAGTCGGGATTAGCAACGCGCCCAAGACCGTGGCCACGCTGGCAGACACCAGCAGCCATCTGAAGTCGACCAGCAGCGCCGCGGCGCTGGGGCCGGTCAGATTGGACTCCACACGCTTGGCCAAGAACGGGCCGAGGAAGGAGTTGGACGTCCGCGAGACCAGGACCAGTATGCTGAACAGCGCAAACGACACTGCAATCCGCCGCGTGCGAACACCGGCAATGCGCACCGAATAAGCCAATGTGCCTATCAGGTGAATGACCAACGTGAGGAAGCAGAGAAAGAGGAGTTGTCGGTCCAAGGGGGCTGTCTTTCAGGCCTGCAAAAAAGAGACTTGCAGAGTATTACCCACAATGCTGAAAGTCGGCGCCACGTCCTGCATGCGGTTTCCCACGAATTGGGATGTAACGAAGCCGGAAAGATTGGTAGCCGTGAGGATGGGGTAGGGCGTATTGAGGGCGAACCCGCCGCCGCTCTTGGCAAAGAATGAGAAATTCACCGGGGCCGACTGCAGCGTCAATTGGCCAGACAAGACGATGCCCGTTGTGTTGGTGCCGAGCTGGATGCGGATGCTGCCACCGGTCAGGTCGAGTGTGCCCAGATTCACGGGGCCGGTGTGGTCGCTGGTGTTGAGTTCGCCATTGCCGATGAGCACGACGCTGGCTGCGCCGCCCGAGGACTGGTCGTAGAACACCACTTGCCCGCCGCTACCGCCGTTGACGCCGGCTTCCGCTACCAGCTTGGCGTTGCCGGCGCTGGATGTGCCGGAGAACACGGTATAGCCGCCGGCCGCGCCAGCAGCGACACCGCCTTCGTTGATGAAGCTGCCGCTGCCTGCGGTGGGCACGTTGTCACCGGCCGGCGCGGGCGTTCCACCGCCGCTGCTGCTTGCCGAAGAGGAATCGTCATACACCGCAAACTGCGTATAGCCGGCCGCAGCGCCCGCGACCGCGGCGCCCTGGTTCCTGAACGTGGCCTTGCCCGCCGTGGGGAAGAAGCTGCAGGGAAGGCTGATCGAGAAGATCGTGTGGCCTGCTGTGGAGCTACCGGCTATAGCGCTGCTGTAGTTGATGAAGCTGCCATTGCCGGCCGTTGGCGATCCGTATTTGGCGGTGAATTCAGTGTGGCCACCGCCACCCTGGCCGCTTTGCTGCGCGCCATAGTTGTGGAACGTGCCATTGCCAGCCGTTGCACCTAGGCTCGTCATCGTAGGCGGGTTGTTGTTGAAGCTGGTGACGCCGCCGTAGGCGCCGGCCACAGTGGCGACGCGGTTGTAAAACGTGCCATTGCCGCCGGTCGCGTTGGCGTCAAAGGCTACGTCACCGCCGTTGGCCTTGGCAGTGGTGCCGCCCAGATTGTTGAACACGCCATTGGCCGCAGTGGACGTGCCGTAGAACTGCGTATTACCGCCATCGCCGCCCGATACCGTGCCGCCGATGTTGGTGAACGTGGCGTGGTCGGCGGTGGAGGTGTCGTGGAACACCACATTGCCAAAGGTATCGCCATCGCTACCCGTGCTGCCGTAGATGGTGAAGGTAGCCGTGCTGGCGCTGGCGGCGTTGTCGAAACTCACCTCGCCACCCACCGTGCTGGGCTCCACCGGTTGTGCGGAGCCGGTCCACACCTTGAACACCGCCGAGCCGGCATTGGCGGTGTCGCAAAAGCTGATGACACCCCCGCCCGCACCATCGGCCGCCACCGGCCCGGCGCAGTAGAAGAGATTCGCGCCACCTGCCGTGGCTGCGTTGGTGAAAGTTAGTTGCGGGTTTTGGTAGCCGCTACTGGTGGCCGCCACGACAAAGTTCTGCTGCTGGCCAGAGCTATTGCTCACGCCTTGGCCTGCGATGGTCAGGGCCGGAGCGGAACCTGGACCGAATGCAAAGCTGTAGGCGGGGGCGCCCGCAGAAAATACGATGCTGTTGATGACTGTCGCGCTGTTGGGCGAGAAGCTGATGGCCGTTTGGGACGATGCGCCAAAGCTGGCGACATCGGCAGGCACACCTTCGGGGGTCCAGTTGGATGCGGTATTCCAAAGGCCGGTGTCGGCTGCGGTGTTCCAGGTCGATGTGCTCATGGTGGGACGTCCAGCGTCCATCAATGGTCTTTGTTGGTGATGATGCGGTCGTTCTTGCGGGGCTTGCCCGCACGGCCCGCCTTGGACCAGTCATAGTCGTGGCCGTCGGGGGTCTTGCCATCGACGATGGTGTCTACCCCCTGTTTGCCCACGTGCTGGGGGTTCTCGCTGACCATGGTGACGAAGCGGTGGCCGGTGTCGCGTTTTTCTTTGGTGATCTGCAGTGCGTGCGTGAGATCTGCGGTCTCCTGCCCGTGGGCCTGGTCGTTGTTGTCGGTCCAGTAGATTTTGAACATAGATAGCTTTCACACCGGTGGTGTCGTGGGCGTTCCCTGGTGGTAATACAGTTGCCATCCCTGGTCGCCCTGGCGCCAGACCGATGAGCGCAGGGCATGGTCGGCGGTCTGTCCATCGCCCAGCCGGTGCGCTGAGTGGTAGGTCAACAGTGCACAGCCCTCTGCCAAGGCGGTGACCGCATAGCCGCCCGATTCCACGGACGGCTGCGTTTCCAAGCTTGCCAGATACCGCACGATGGTGTCGCGGTCATACCGCCGCCCGGAGCGACCCACTTCATGAAAATCGGGGTGTAGCAGACGTTCCAGTCGCTCACGGGAGCAGCGCACGCCGGGGTGGTGGAGCTCGGCCTCCAGCTTCTGGAGGGTTTCCAATAGATCGGGTGTAGGGCTTGGCATGTGCCGCGTTTATCGCATATTTCCTGGCGCAACTGGCCGTCGTGGACTTCCTTTGCGCCGGGCACCCGAAATGGGGGCACCGCTCATCTCGGTATTTACCCTGATCATCGCGCCCAGGTGCCGCTCATCACAAAGCCCGTGCAATGGGCGAGGGCGGGTTTTACATTCTCTTCAACGGGCCACGTCGGCCCCCCTTACAGGAGAGAAACATGAACACATCGCGCACTACCAAATTCTTCGGCTTTGTAGCCGCCGCCATTGTGGCTATCACTATCAACGGCGGCATGCTGTTGAAGTTTGACCAGTTGGCACAGCAGCAAGCCCAGTCTCAACCCACCACCGTGGTGCTGGAAACCGTGACCATCGTTGCCCGCCGCTCGTAAGCGCTTGGCACATGGCACGGTCGACAGGGAGCGTAGCGCAGGCTCCACCAGCAGAATACGCGCAAAAGAAAAAAGGGCGAACCCATTCGGATTCGCCCTTTCTATTTGTGCCGGCTTCAGACCAGCGCGGCGGCTGTGGGTGCCAGCGCGTAGTGGTCAAACTGCATCGAATAGCTGGCGCGGCCCGAGGTCAGGGCGCGCAAACTACCGATATAGCCAAACAGATTCTGCAACGGAACCATGGCATGGATGACCGCTGCATTACCCACCTGTTCTTGCTGGCGCACCATGCCCCGTCGCCGGTTCAGGTCGCCAATACAGTCGCCCACATAGTTTTGCGGCGTCGTCACCTGCACCGCCATTACGGGCTCCAGCATCACGGCGCCTGCGGCCTTTTGAGCTTGCATGAAAGCCGCGCTGCCTGCCAGTTCAAATGCCAGCGTTGACGAGTCACGCTCGTGGAAGCTGCCGTCTTCCAGCACCACCAGGGCATCCACCACCGGATAGCCGGCCAGCACACCGGCGCGTGCTGCACGGCGCACACCGGTCTCTACGCTGGGAATGAATTCACGGGGGATTGCGCCCCCAGCAATTTCACTCTCAAAGCGCAGGCCCTCACCCCGCGGCAACGGTTCCACGCGCAAGGCCACGTCCGCAAATTGCCCAGGTCCACCGGACTGCTTCTTGTGCACATAACGCACATGGGCGGGGTGGCGCACGGTTTCCCGCAGCGCAACCTGGGGCTGCCCTGTATGCACCGATACGCCAAAGCGGCTGCGCAGCTTCTCCAGCGTCACCTCCAGCTGCAACTCGCCCACGCCCGACAGCAGGGTCTGCCCTGATTCACTGTCCTGGCTCAGGCGCAGGCTGGGGTCTTCGTCCACCAGCGTGTGCAGCCCGCGTGAAAAGCTGGCCTGGTCTTCGCGCGATACGGGCTCCACCGCCATCGTGATGACGGGCTCGGGTGCGTGGATTTCTTCCAGCACCAGCACTTGCTCCGGGGCGCACAGCGTTTGCCCCGTCTTGCTGCCTTTGAGCCCGGTCACGGCCACGATGTCACCGGCCGTCGCATGGGCCAACTCTTCGCGCTTGTCAGCGTGCATTTGCACAATCCGTGACAGCCGCTCGCGTTGCCCCGTGCTGCTATTGAGCACCACGCTGCCGGCATGCGCCTCCCCACGGTAAACCCGCAAGTAGTTCAGGGCGCCATGCTCGTCATGCACCACCTTGAATACCAAGGCGACAAAGCCATCACCGGCACCCAATGCCTGCTCGCGGTCTTCGGGCGCAGGCAGGTAGTCGACCACCGCATCCAGCAGCGGCTCCACGCCCTTGTTCTTCAGTGCAGAACCGGCGAACACGGGCACGAAGGCGCGCTTGAGCGTGCCTTGGCGGATGGCGGCGCGCAACTGCGCGACGGATATCTCCCCGTCGTCCAGGTAGGCGGCCAGCGCTGCATCGTCCTGCTCCACGGCAGCCTCTACCAGCGCCCGGCGCGCCGTTTGCGCGGCGGACAGCAGGTGCGCAGGTATGGGCTCGTGCAGCAAGACGGCATGGCCGTGTTCATCCAGCGGCCAACGCAGGGCCTGCATCGTCAACAGATCGATGACGCCTTCGAACTCGGACTCCTGGCCCCATGGCAGTTGCATGACCAGGGGCCGAGTGCCCAAGCGCTCAGCCATCATGGCTACGACGCGTGAAAAGTCCGCGCCCGTGCGATCGAGCTTGTTGACCAGGGCAATGCGTGGCACGCCGTACTGGTCGGCCAAACGCCAATTGGTTTCGGTCTGCGGCTCTACACCTGCCACGCCGTCGAACACCACGACGGCCCCGTCGAGCACGCGCAGGGAGCGATTGACCTCGATGTTGAAGTCAATGTGCCCTGGCGTATCGATCAGGTTGATCTGGTGCTCGCGCCAAGTGACGGTCGTGGCAGCACTGTTGATGGTGATGCCGCGCGCGCGTTCTTGCGGGTCGTAGTCCATGACGGTATTGCCTTCATGCACTTCACCGGTGCGGTGGATGGCGCCCGTCACATACAGAATCCGTTCACTGACGGTTGTTTTGCCGGCATCCACGTGCGCAATGATGCCGATGTTGCGAAGTTGTCGCTTGTTCATATTCTTATTCCTAAAAGACAAAACCCCGGCCGTTGTTTGGGTTGGGCCAGGGTTTTCCAGGCCCGTTGCATTGCAACCGGCTTGTTGAGAAAACCCGAAAACTAGGGGCTCAAGTCTTGCGCTGAAGCTGCAGCACCAATGGACGAGCGCAAGCCCACCATCCACTGGTGCGGATGAATTGTGGCGATCTGCTTGTCATAGGTACGCATAAGAAATACTCGTTACGAAAACAAAAACCCCGCACAGTGAACTGCCGGGGTTTGGGGGATCAAAGTCCGGCAAGACGCGAAGCCTTGCCGCCAATGCGGTAAGGCTAGATGAGGATTAATGCTTTGATACTGAACATGGCTCTATTGTAAGACGACTTGGATTTTTTTGCTTGCAGGGTCTTGGTTGGCTAGACAAGGATTGGCGTTCTAATGCAGGTTTATGCAGAGCCTTCCATCCGCTGTTCTGGAGTCTTGGGACTACGCCGTTGCGGCCGACTCGCAAGGCGTGATCCTGCCCGACGGTTGCCGTGATCTGATCGTCATAACCACGCCAGGCCAGGCGCCGCGTTGGATGGTCAGCGACCTGGACGACACGGCGCGGACGATAGACCGCGTGGCGGGGCAGTGCTTCCAGGGCTATCGCCTGCACCCCGGCGCCCTGGTGAATGCCGCTGCACTGCTGCAGACCATTGCTGATCGCTCGCCCCGTGATGCAGAGGACGTGCTGGCACTGGTCGATATGCAGGTGCGCGTCGACACGCGCATTGCCGATGCACTCCACAGTCTGCAACACAGCGGCAGTGTGGACGCTGCCGCTCGCCAGTTGGGTGTGTCGCAGCGCAGCCTGCAGCGCCTGGTCACGACCGGCACTGGTCGCGCGCCGGCCTACTGGCGAGGGTTGGCCCGCGTGCGTCGCGCGGCGCGGGTCTTGGCGCAGCCGTCCGATGATCTGCCACCCTTGGTGCAACTGGCCGCTGACCATGGCTATGCCGACCAGGCCCACATGAGTCGGGCCTTTCGTCGTTGGCTGGGATGCTCGCCCAGCGTGCTGCTGGCATCTCCCGCGTTGCGCGAGTTGGTTAGCGCTTCGGGCTACGGCTAGACCTTTGGTTGTGCTCCGAGAACGTTGGGGAGTGCGATCCCTGATTTGCGCGCTTGATCTATAACCTGCTGGGCTTCTGCCCGGCTCCCGGTAGCGAGGGTGTAATGGTATTGATGAATCGCCGTTTCTGCATTGGGCGGTGTGAATGCCGTGCTGAGTTGGAAGTAGCCAGCGTAAGAAGTGTCGTTGCGCATGCGCGTTGCGAGTGTCTCAGCGTACTGTGCGTCGGCATGGCGGAAGATAAGCCAAGCCCAAGTGCTTGACTTGGAAGGGTATCTGCGGTCACGGTCATGAATCAGGTTCATTACCTCCATGAGGTCTGCATCAGCCAACGCGATCCGACGGAACGCGGGGTCTTCGTCAATATGCAGGACCAGTAAAGTCGACAAATCGATCGTCCGAGCGTGCTTGGATACAGCGTCGGCAAATATGGCGTTGGCTTTCATCAAGCGCAAGGTTGCACGTGTTTCCAATGCTTGCATCAATATGGACTGTGTTGCGGAGCTGGGGTGGCCTGCGCGCGCCTTACGTGCGATTTTGACAAGCGCATCGGCATCAACGGGCTGCCCCCAGCGTGCCAATGTGATTTGCGATTCAACCCATTGCCCTGCCGCAACCGCCGAGGTTACGGGTTGACGCTCGAGATTTGGCTGCTGCAACACGGTCGCCAGCTGCTTGCTATTGGCAACCATCGCTTCAAGTTGTTTCGGGTCTACGCCATCGACTATCTTCTGCATGCGTTTCTGTGCGCTGGCCAGGTCCAATTGGGAGGCTTGAGCACGCGCTGCGACAGCCTTCATGGCGGACGCGTCTTCGATCATGCTGAAGAGGCTTACTTGAAAGCCGTAGGACTCCGGGTTGCGGGGGGCAAGCAGTGTTGCCTTCTCGCTATAGCTCAGTGCTTTCTTCACCGCCTCATTGGCGCGCACGGCTAGGCGCAAACGATCACGTGAGGCTTCGTCATTGTGGAGGTACTCCAGCATCTGAAGGTCGCCGCCAGTTCTCAGTAGTTGGAGGTTGACTTTGTCGCCAATGATTGCCGCCACAGCAGCGGAACTGACTGCGGAGATATTGTTGAGTAGCAGCGTGCTGTCGGTGGGCATCATGGCGAGTGCCTGATCCAGCAATGCAAGTCCTCGGTCGCGGTGCTGTGGATCTCCTTCCATCGCGTAGAGAGACAAATGCACCAGCGCCGAGTTGTTGAGCTGTGCTGCGCTCTCCGGCAGTTTTGTGTACTCCGCAACCGCCAATTCATACTCACGCTTGGCATTTACTAATTGGCCTTTTCGTTGAGCGAGTTGTGCGCGGTTTCTGTGCAGTGCAGCTCGGATCATGCCGTTTGACTTGTCTGCACGTTCCAACCAGACAATTTCATCTTCAATATCGATTGTCATGACCGAGCGTTGTTGCGCGGCGGCCCAGCGCTGATCATTGTCTTTGGCGACGCGGTAAGCCTCCTCCGTCAGGGTCTGTGCATCCTGCAAAGCCCCGACCGAACGCAAGATGCCGGCGACGTTGAGCAGAACACCATACTCGCGCTTGTGGGCAGCCAGCAATTCATCGAACAGCTTCTTGCCTTCACTTTGCTTGCCCAGCCAATAGTCCACTTGCCCTAAGTACAGCCTGTAACCGTCGGTGTCGCCGGCCACACCCCGAATGGACAGAAACACTTTTTCGGCTGCTTCAAATTGCACGTTTCGGGCAGCCGGGTCGGTGAGCTTTTGGGCGCGCTGCACAGTCACAATGCCCAGATCCAAGGCGGCCGGAACGATGGCGGCAGACTCGCGCAATGCTTGCGCCAGGGACTTCAAGTTTGCATTCTGCGCGAGCTGCTCGTTGATGTAGTTCGCGACCAAATCCCGTTTGCCTGACTCGTCGGCTGCTTTGTAGCGGTCGTAGAAAGTCGGCTCAGCTTTTCCAGAGCGCAGCGTATCCAACGCAGCTTTCTCTGTGGCGGTGAAGGCCTCGTTGTATTCGGTCTCCCGTTTCACAAAGATCTTTAGCTTCTCTTCCATATAGGGCTGCAATAGCCCATAGCTCTCGTCTAGCAGGCCTTTGCCGGCATAAATTTGACCGAGGATGCGTGCGCCTTCTCCACGGCTCAGCGCGCCGACATGCGGCACGAGCAATGCCTCGCACCGCGTGCAGTCACGTCGGCGATCAAGTAGTGTTGCGTACTCAATAGCAGCGTCGGCATTGCCGGGGTTTGCAGCCACTATGCGCTCCAACAGGGGCTCCAGCGCTGTAGCCAACTTGGCTTTGTCAGTCTCCAGGGGCGCAATCGCGTCCAAGACGGCTCTCGCCCCGATGGGATCTTTGTCGCTATAGGCAGCGGCCAATGTCCAGCCGAGTGCGAGCATGTCTTTGGCAGGCATAGGAGATTGCCCAGCGGCACGTGCACGCTGCGCTTGTGCCAGCACACTGGCCGCATCGGTGGCCGGCAGTGGTTGCAATACCGTTGGAACCAGCAGGGTGCGCAGACCGGCGGCCCCTTGCGCTGCGAGTTCGGAGCGGGACTGTGCAACGCCGACGAAGAGCTCGGCCGCTTGGCGTACTTGTCCGGCCGCAACGGCTTGCGTGGCCTGCTTCAGTTGTCGAGTTGCGACCTGATTGGGGGACTGGTAATACTGCCATCCTCCGAATCCGATGGCGGCCACAGAGATGACCGCTCCCGCAATGATTTTCGCCTTGCCAGTCCTACCTGCCATTTGTTGTTCCTTTTTGGTTTAGAGGCTCCTCCCACAGAGGCGGAGAAAGTATACGGTCCAAACCTCCGTGCTAAGGACTGGTCAAAGGCCAAGCGCAAAAGCTAGCCGCCCATGGGCGTACAAATCTCCACCAGCACGCTGTCCTGGTCTGCCACGTAGGCCACGGTCTGGCCCCAGGGCATCTCTTTCGGTGGCTGCACCAACTCTGCGCCTGCTTTCACGGCCTGCTGCACGGCCGCGGCAACGTCGGATGCCAGCAGTGCGATCTCAAAGCAGGGCGCGTGGGCGTTGGGTGCGCTGGGGTTCTTGCCCAATTGGCGCATTAGCTGGCGGGATGAAAAGGCCAACGTGGTGGTGCCGGTGGCCAGTTCGCCATAGTCGCCGCTGTCGTGCAGAAATTTGGTCTGCATGCCGAAGGCCTTTTCGTAGAAGGCGAGGCTGCGTTTGACGTCTTCAACGTAAATGATGGTGTATCCCAATTGCATGGTGTATGTCTCTTTCAGTCATAGTGATTACGGATGAAACGCAGCGACGATAGGGCAATCTGGGCGCCTTGTCTTGAATAAACCCGCCACTACGCGCTGGGGTGGCGGGCGACAGCGGCGTCTACCGAGGCTTCAGTACAAAGCCAATCTCCAGACCGGCTTCGGTTACTGTGATGCTTCCCGGTTGCATGCCCATGACATCGGCCAGAGCCAAATCCTGAGGGCGCAGTTGGTGCAACACCACTTCCTGCAGCGATTGTTGCGCCAATGCCGGTCCGTAGGCATTAAGCATCTCCACTACGCTGGGCTGCAGGCTGGGAAACTGCAGGCGCTTGAAGCGCAACTGGTTGGCGCGGATCGTGCGGTCGCTGGCCTCGTAACGCAGTGCAAAGCTCACTTCGAAGCGCCCTTGGTGGTTGCGCTGCAACGCGGGGCCTGCGGCTTCTACCGCCATGTCGGCGCTGACGCGGTTTTGCTCGGGCCACAGATGCAGCTGGGGCACTTGCAGATCCAGATTCAACACGCCGGGCAGCGGATAGCGCATCGGAAAGCGTTGTGCCATGGAGCGCTGCAACTGCTCCATCGTTACGGTGTAGTGCGGCTTGCCCTGGGGGGCGGCGTCTGCTGCCTCTTCGGGTGGTGTCGCCGCTTGAGCCCAACTTGACATGCCTACGCCCAGCGCCAGGATGGCCAGCACAGATCTGCGCAGCAGGTTCATGTCGCGTGGACAGGCGTGGCAGCCGATGCCTGGGAGGGGCGCAGGTATAGGCCCAGTGCCGCGGCCATCACCGCGAACGCGGCGCCCACCCCAAAGGCCAATTGGTAGCCGCTGTTCAGGGCCAAGACCGCCTGTGCGCCGCTGGCGCGCAGCGCATCGGTGCGGGCATCGGCCAGGCTGGCCAGCACGGCCAGACCCAGCGCGCCGCCCATCATGAAGGCCGTGTTGACTACGCCTGAAGCCAGGCCCGAATCCGCGGGGCGGACCCCGTCCATCGCCACCAGTAGCAATGGGTTCAGCGCCATGCCGGCGCCCAGGCCCAACAGCACCATGCCGGGCAGCACATCAATCCAGATGTCGCCACCCACCGGTGCGCGGGCAAACAGCGCCAGGCCTATGGCGGCCAGCATCAAGCCGCCCGCCAAGGGCATGCGTATGCCCCAGCGCATCACCATCTTGGCCGACAGGCCCAGCGAAAACGTCGCCATGATGATGTTGGACGGCAAGAAGGCCAGGCCCACCTGCATGGCGCTATAGCCCAACACCAACTGCATGTACAGCGCCGACACAAAGAACCACGCAAACATGGCGGCCGACCACAGCACGCCCACGCCGTTGGATAGGCTGAGGTTGCGCGAGCGGAACAGGCCTAGCGGCACCAGCGGCGCGGCGACACGCGACTCGATAGCCAGGAATACCACAAACAGCGCGACAGCCGCGCCTAGCAGCGCCAGCGTTTGTGTGGATGTCCAGCCCACGCCATTGCCGTTGACGATGGCATAGACGGCCAGCATCAGGGATAGGGTGACGGTGAAGGCGCCCGCCACATCCAGGCGCTGACCGTGGGCCTGGCCGCGGCCATCGGGCAACAGGCGCAGGCAGGCGGCGTAAATGACCACGCCCAGCGGCAGGTTGACCAGGAACACCCAGTGCCAGTTCAGCGTGCTGGTCAGCAGGCCGCCCAGCAGCACGCCCACGCTGCCACCGCCGGCGCAGACAAAGCCATAGACGCCCATGGCCTTGGCGCGTTCCGCCGGCTCGGTGAACAGGGCCATGATCAGCGACAGCGCCACGGCCGACACCACAGCCCCGCCCATGCCTTGCACAGCACGCGCAGCAATCAGCAACGCTTGCGTATTGGCCAGGCCGCAGGCCAGCGATGCCAGCGTGAACAGCACGATACCGGCCAGAAAGAGGCGACGGTGCCCATACAAGTCCCCCAGTCGCCCACCCAGCAGCAGAAAACCGCCGAAGGTCAGCATGTAGGCATTGACCACCCAGACCAGAGCCGTTTCAGAAAAGCGCAGATCGGCCTGTATGGAGGGCAGAGCAACGTTGACGATAGTGGTGTCCAACACGATCATCAATTCACCCAGGCACAACAAGATCAGGGCGGGCCAGCGCTTATGGGCTTCGATTTGGTGGTGCATGGCGTGAATTTAACCCAGGCATCGGTTCCGTCTGTGGGCTGCGCCACTATGGTGTGATACCGAACAGAGTATGGCGCTGGGAGCTCACACGATGGTGCACCACTCCCAGAAAGGAAAACACCATGCCCAGCAACGCCTGGAGCGCCAAGCGTGAGCGCCAATACACGCATATCAAAGACAGTCTGATGGAACGCGGCAAACCCAAGGATTTGGCGCAGGAAATTGCGGCCCGTGTTGTCAACAAGGAGCGCGCACAGCATGGCGAGTCGCAAACAGCCAGTGCCTCGTCGCTGAACGACATGCCCGCGGGGCGGCGGGGTGGGCTGCGCTCCCATAGCGGCGCAGTTGGACGAACCTTGGCGCAATTGCGCAATGAAGCCAGCCAGCGTGGCCTCAAAGGCCGCTCCAGCATGAACAAGGCCCAACTGGAGCATGCGCTGAAGCGCTGATTTCCAACCTGTCGCCGTGCCCGCTTTATGGGGTGCCGTGCTGAAACCTGTACCCGCAGATATGATGGGGCAAGGTGTATGCAGCGCAGGCAACCAGAATGCATGAGGACGGCGATAGATGACGCAAACCAGCGGGGCGTTGGACCAGACCACACGGGAACTGTCGGCCATATTTGATACGGATGCTATAGGCATAGCCATTGTTGTAGACGACGCCATCGTGCGTTGCAATCGGCGGTTGGAGGAAATCCTGGCCGCAGAGCCAGGGGCGTTGACTGGGAAAGGCACTCGGCAGTTTTACAAAACTCCGGTCGAGCATCTGCAAGCCGTGCAGGCGATTGAGACTGCGTTTGCCGATGGCGGTGTCTACCACCAAGAACAGCAGGCCCAGCGCGTCGATGGCCAGACCGTATGGTTGCGTGTCAGCGGCAGCATGCTGAACCCCGCACGCATGCAAGACGGTGTGGTGTGGTGGGTGCAGGACATGAGTGCCGAGCACGCCATGGAGGACACCATGCGCCGCTCGCTGGATGAGCAGCGCACCATTTTCGACAATGCCGGCGTGGGCATCATGCATGTGCACAAGCGTGTCATCACCCGCTGTAACGAACGTCTAGCCCAAATCCTGGGGTTTGGCGTGCACGAGTTGCTAGGCGGTTCTACCCGCGTCTTCTACGATAGCGACGAGCAGTACAAGCAACTGGGCCGCGACGGCTACCAGGTGCTGAAGGAAGGCCGCACCTTTGACATCGAAATACCGATGCGTCACCGTGATGGCCACGAGGTGTGGGTGCGTGCCACCGGTTGCCTGGTGGCTGGCGCGCCGCTGGACAGCGGCGATGTGATCTGGATCATGGAAGACATCACCGCGCGCAAGCACGACCAGTTGGCGCTGCGCCAGGCGCACGATGAATTGGCCACCACGCTGGAGCATCTGCGCAAAACGCAGGCCGAGTTGGTGCTGGCCGAAAAGCTGGCCGCGCTGGGCTCGCTGGTGGCCGGTGTCGCGCATGAGCTCAATACCCCGGTGGGCAATGCGTTGACGGCTGCGTCCACCTTGCAACAGCGCAGCCAAGAGCTACGCCTGGCCGTCGCCAGCGGCAAGCTGCAGCGCTCGCAACTGGATGGCTTCATGGGGGACCTGTCCGACATTGCCGAGCTGGTGACCCGCTCCTGCGATCGGGCGGCCCAATTGATCAGCGGCTTCAAGCAGTTGGCCGTGGGTCGCACCGCCGAGCGCCGTGGGAATAGCCTGCTACTGCCGTTGGTACAAGAGGTCGTGGCCGCGGAGCAGGCCAAGGCGGGCGGTGCGGCCTGGCAGGTGCACTACGCCATTGCAGCCGACTTGGTATACGAGGGCTATCTACACCCCCTGATCCGTGTGATCAGCGCGCTGGTGGAAAACACCCATACCCATGCCTTTGTGGGGCGTGATCAAGGGGTTTTGCGCGTGGAAGCTACGGCGGCCGATGGGTGGATTGCGCTGCGTTTTGCAGACAACGGCGTAGGCATGGATGCCCGCACCATGGCCTTGATTTTTGATCCTTTCTTCACGACCCGGCTGGGCCAGGGGCGTTCGGGGCTGGGGCTGGCCATTGCGCGCAATCTGGCCACGGCTGTGCTGGGTGGCGAAATAGAAGTGCAATCCCAGGTGGGTGCGGGCTCCACGTTTACCCTGCGCTTTCCCGCCATTGCGCCGCCGCCGTCAGACACCTGAACGCCGAGAGTGACCGTGGATCTCTTTGACGACTTGCAAGCTTCTGTCGACGCCGCTCCAACTCCGCTGGCGGCGGGTGCCATGCTGCTGCATGGTTTTGCCCACGGCATGGACGTGGCGTTGTTGCAGGCCATTGAGTCCGTCGTCGCCCAAGCGCCGCTGCGCCACATGCAGACACCTGGCGGCTACACCATGTCGGTGGCCACCACCAGTTGCGGAAGCCTGGGGTGGGTGTCCGATCCCCACGGCTATCGCTATATCGCGGTGGACCCCTTGAGCGGCAAGCCCTGGCCTGCCATGCCTGCATGTTTCTTGGATCTGGCTCAGCGAGCTGCCGCACAAGCCGGCTACGACAACTTCGCGCCCGAGTCCTGTTTGGTCAACAGCTACTTGCCGGGCGCCAAGTTGTCTCTGCACCAGGACAAGGATGAGAAAGACTTGCGCGCGCCCATCGTGTCGGTGTCACTGGGCTTGCCGGCCGTGTTCCTGTTCGGTGGGACCAAACGCAACGACAAGACCCAGCGCTACCGGCTGCTGCATGGTGATGTCGTGGTGTGGGGCGGGCCATCGCGCCTGGCCTACCATGGCGTGATGCCCTTGGCCGATGGCACACATGCCTTGCTGGGGCGTCGGCGCATCAACTTGACGTTCCGCAGCCCGCGGGTCACGCCCCCACCGTAAGCCCCTTTGCGATTGCCGCTACGATGGCTGTTTTCGTCTTTTCAATCCCTTTTTTATCTGCTGAGACTCCGCATGCACAACCGCCTTTCCCGCGCCGAAGTCCCCATTGAACAGACCTGGAACCTGGACGACCTGTTTGTTTCCGATGCCGATTGGGCGGCCGAGCACGACGCCGTGGATGCCGCGCGCGACGGCGTCAGCCAATACCAAGGCCGCCTGGGTGAGGGTGCCGCAACGCTGCTGGCCTGCCTCAACGCGGTCGAGGTTTTGCAGCAGCGCTTTGTGCGCGTCGTCACCTTTGCCCATTTGCGCAACGCGCAGGACGGTAGTAACCCGCAATCCCAAAGCGCGATGGCGCGCGTGGCCGCATTGGAAGCGCGGCTCAGCGCCAGCATCGCCTTTGTCGATTCCGAAATCTTGCAGCTACCCGAGGGTGTGCTGGAGCAATACCTCGCTAGCGAGCCCGAACTGGCGGTACACCGCATCCGTTTGCAGGATTTGTTGGACATCAAGCCCCACCGTCTAGGCGCCGACACCGAGCGCGTGCTAGCCTCACTGGGTCAGGTGCTTAATGCACCCTATATGGTGTACAGCCGCTCCAAGAGCAGCGACATGCAGTTTGCGCCGTTCACCGATGCGGCAGGCACTACCTATGCCAACTCGGTGAATGGTTTCGAGTCCAACTTCGAATCGCACAGCGATGTGAGCGTGCGGCGCAATGCCTGGCAGTCGTTCAGTGCCGGGCTCAAGGCCTACAACCACACCTATGCGGCCACCTTTGCCACCGAGGTCAACAAAAACGTGGTCATGGCCCGCCTGCGCAACTACGCCAGCACCGAAGACTATTTACTGCAGCCCCACAAGATTCCGCGAGCTGTCTACACCAACATCGTGCAAATCATCCAGGCCGAACTGGCGCCGCACATGCAGCGCTACGCCCGCTTGCGCCGCCGCGTGCTGGGGCTGGACAAGCTGCTGTACTGCGACATCAAGGCGCCGCTGGACCCGGAGTTCAATCCGCGCATCAGTTATGACGAAGGTTGCGCGCTGATCCTTGAATCACTGGCCGTGATGGGCCCCGAGTATTGCGACTTTGCCCGCAAGACCATGACGCAGCGCTGGGTGGACCGCAGCGACAACATCGGAAAATCGTCGGGCGCATTCTGTGCATCGCCTTACGGCGTGCACCCCTACATCCTGATCACCTGGGCTGACACCATGCGCAATGTGTTCACGCTGGCGCATGAGCTGGGCCACGGCGGCCACTTTGGCCTGGCCATGCGCCATCAGCGCTATGTGAACACGCGCCCGGCCATGCCCTTTGTGGAGGCACCTTCCATCATGAACGAGATGCTGCTGGCGCAGCACATCCTGAGCAAGAACAGCGACCTGCGCATGCGCCGCTCCGTCATCATGCAGGTGCTGGGTACCTTCCACCACAATTTTGTGACCCACCTGCTGGAGGCCGAATTGCAGCGCCAGGTCTATGCCTTGGCCGAGAGTGGACAGTCCGTCACCGCGGCGGTGCTCAACCAGTGCAAGGGCAATATCTTGAATGCGTTCTGGGGCGACACCGTGGAGATAGACGACGGCGCCCGCATGACCTGGATGCGCCAACCCCATTACTACATGGGCCTGTACCCCTACACCTATTCAGTGGGACTGGTAGCCTCGACCGCCATGGCGGCCTTGGTCGCCGAAGAGGGCGCGCCCGCCGTGCAGCGCTGGCTCGGCGTCTTGAAAGCTGGCGGCACGATGAAGCCGCTGGAGCTGATGCAGGCTGCGGGCATCGACCTGTCCACGCCTGCGCCCATCCACCAGGCCGTGGCCTATGTGGGCAAGCTGGTGGATGAGCTGGAACACTCGTTCGCGAGCTAGGATCCTGGACAGCAGAGCGCTCTGCTCCGTGTCCCCCGGCCGTCGGCCTCCTCCTTTACCTGCGCAGAACGCCCTGCTGCCCAGGCTCCTGGTTGTCTAACGATCCATAGGCTTGGGCTACCGCCGACGCCAGCCTGGCGTTGTTGAGCACCAGCTGGATGTTGGCCGCCAGGCTGTCGCCACCCGTCAGCTCGCAGACCCGGGCCAGCAGGAACGGTGTCGATTCCTTGCCGCCAATGCGCTGCGCCTGTGCCTCTTGCAGGGCCTGCTCCACAGCCGCGTCGATGGCGGCGCGGGGCATCGCAAAGGCCTCGGGTATGGGGTTGGCCACAACCATGCCACCCCGCAGGCCCATGGCCCACTTGGCATGCATGACTTCGGCAATGGCCTGCGGCGTGTCGAGCTGGTAGTCCACCTTGAACGCGCTTTCGCGGGTGAAGAAGGCGGGCAACCACGGTGTTTGGTAGCCGACGACCGGCACACCGTGGGTCTCCAGGTATTCCAGCGTCAACCGCAGATCGAGGATGGACTTGGCCCCCGCGCAGACCACAGCCACCGGCGTCTGTGCCAACTCTTGCAAGTCGGCCGACACATCGAAGCTGGTTTCCGCACCCCGGTGCACACCACCAATGCCGCCTGTTGCAAACACGCGGATGCCCGCCATGGCGGCAATCACCATCGTGGACGCCACAGTGGTTGCGCCGGTTGCACCCGTCGCCACGATGAAGGGGATATCGCGCCGGCTGACCTTGGTCACGCTGCGCCCCGTGGTGCCCAGCACTTCGATCTCGGCCGGTGTCAGCCCTGCTTTCAGCCGCCCATTGATGATGGCGATGGTGGCGGGCACGGCACCGTGCTTGCGCACTTCAGCCTCCACTTCCAAGGCAGTCGCCACGTTCTGCGGGTAGGGCATGCCGTGCGAAATGATGGTGGACTCCAGGGCCACAACGGGTTTGTTGTGTGCCAGTGCATGGGCCACTTCGGGGTGGATGTCGAGGTAGGTATTTGCTGTGTTCGTCATAGTGGGTTGGCATTGTGCATGCACTGGGTCACGGCTGCTACCGACAGCCCCGGATGGTTGGCGTGTTCGGACATGAGCGTCAGCGCCGCGCAGCCCAGCGCAAAGGGTATGGCTTGGCGCAAATCCTGTTGGTCTACAAAAGCGTGGACCAGGCCGGCCATCAGTGCATCGCCCGCGCCGGTGGCGTTGACCACGGTGGTTGGCACTGCGGCGTGCCAGCCCTGGCCTGCGGTCCCACCCGCACTCCAGTACACGCCGCGCTCGCCCAGGCTCAGTACCAGCTGCTGCACGCCTAGCGCGTGCAGGTGTTGCGCAGCGCGTTCGATGTCGGCGTCGGTGTGGATGGCGAATGCGCACAGCGCCTCGGCTTCCAACCGATTGACCTTCAGCAGATGGATCTGGTCCAGCCAGGGCCGTATGCGCACGCATTTGAAGGCCGACACCGCCTCTACAAAAACGGGTGTGGTGCCGCGGTGGGCAAACAACCAGTCCAGTGCCGCGGCGCCGATATTGCAGTCCACAACCACGGCCACGGCCTGCTGCACCCCCGGCGCGCAACCTGCCAGACGCTCGGGCGTGATGGATTCCAGAATGCCCATGTCATTCACCGCCACCGCCATGTCGCCGTCCGGCCCATGCAGCGACAGATAGGTGGATGTAGCTTCGTCCGCCAGCACCCAGCTGCTGCTGACATCCACGCCCGTGTGGCGCGTGGCGTTCAGCAGGCTGTGGCCGTAAAGATCGTCCCCCACGGCGGTCAGCAGGCGGGTGGTGCTACCCAACCGTGCCAGGTTTTCGGCCACATTGCGGGCCACGCCGCCGGGTGCGCAGCGGATCCGGCCAGGATTGGAGTCGGACAGTACCAAGGGTCGTGGGGTGCTGCCCGAGATGTCCATGTTGGCGCCGCCGAGCACCAGCACGACGCGGCTGTCGGTGCGTGCCGGGGCTGCGGTTTTGGCGGTGGGAGGCTTGCTGTTTGGCGATGGCATGAAGACAAGGGGAGGGCAAAGGGAGGCGCGTGGTATGCTCAAACCCATGTTGTGCCCATCTCAGCTCCACCCCCTCCGCGCCGTGCAAACGGCATGTGGCGGTGCGTCCGTGATGGCCCACAACATGATTACCACCATTATGAACACGGCCGCCTGAGCGTCGTTCAGGTGGCCGTTCCGGCTGCCTACTGGTGTCTCTCCCCCCGATAGAACATACCCAGCACAGGCAGCTGGGTTAGCAACTGTTCGTCGGAGAGAGTTTATGTACCAGAATCGTCAAGCCAGTCTTGCTGTCCAAAGCCCATTCCATGCTGTCGCGTCCCTGCGCGCCATTGCGCCTTTGCAGGCCATTGCACCGCTGCGCGTGGGCATGCTGGGCCTGGGTACGGTGGGCATGGGTACCTACACGGTGCTGCGACGCAATGCGGAGCTGATTGCGGGGCGAACTGGCAGACCGATCGAGATTGCCATGGTGGCCGTGCGCAACCTCGCACGCGCCAGCCGCCTGCTGAACGACGATGAGGATGTGGAGCTGGTCGATGACCCGTTCCGCGTCGTCAACCACCCGGACATTGACGTTGTGGTCGAAGTGATGGGTGGCACCACCACTGCGCGCGATCTGGTGCTGCAGGCCATTGCCAATGGCAAACACGTGGTCACCGCCAACAAGGCCCTGCTGGCTGAACACGGCAGCGAGATCTTTGCCGCCGCACAGGCGCAGGGCGTGGTCGTCGCGTATGAAGGCGCGGTGGCCGTCAGCATCCCCATCATCAAGGCGCTGCGCGAGGGGCTGACCGCCAACCGCATCGAATGGATCGCTGGCATCATCAATGGTACGACCAACTACATCCTGTCCGAGATGAAGGACAAGGGCGCCAGCTTTGCCGACGCGCTGGCGGACGCGCAAGCCAAGGGTTACGCCGAAGCTGACCCCGCGTTTGATGTGGAAGGCGTGGACGCCGCGCACAAGCTGACGCTGCTGGCCTCCAACGCCTTTGGTGTGCCCATCCAGTTCGACAAGGTGCATGTAGAAGGCATCACGCAACTGGATGCGGCCGATGTGGCCTTTGCCGAACGCCTGGGCTACTGCGTCAAGCTCTTGGGCATTGCCAAACGCAACGCCCAGGGGCTGGAGCTGCGGGTGCACCCCACGCTGGTGGCGGCGAACCACCTGCTGGCCCAGGTGAATGGGTCCATGAATGCAGTGATGGTCAAGAGCGATGCGGCCGGCGTGACCATGTACTACGGCGCGGGAGCCGGCTCGGAGCAGACCGCATCGGCCGTCATTGCCGACCTGGTGGACCTGGCCCGCTCCAGCGACGTAGTGCATGCGCGCCGCGTACCCAGCCTGGCCTTCCAGCACAACGCCATCGTCGCATTGCCGGTGGCCGACATTGCGGACGTGGAGACCGCTTACTACCTGCGGCTGGATGTGGCCAAGCTGTCGCGCACGCTCCCCCTGGTGCTGGCACATCTGGCCGAGGCCGGCGTGCGCGTGCAGCAGTTGGATGTGCTGGACCACCCCCATGACCCGGAGCTCAATGCCATCGTCGTCCAGACCGAGCCCACGCAACAGCGCTTGCTGCGTGAGGCCACGGCCGCGCTGGAGCAACTGCCCACCGTCATGGGCTTTGCGAAGACGCTGCGCATGGAGCGCCTCAGCTGATGCGGGCTTGGCGCGGGAGTTTGGCGACAAAGGCATAGGCCTGTTGCGCCAGGGCGGGCCAGTTGCCGCGGCCCACGGTGACCTCGCACCATTCGCGCATGCCTTTGCCGGTGCCCTTGGGATCGAAGCGCGTTCCCGTGCCGTCCTGCACCAGCGCGTCCACGGAAGCCGCGGGAAGCTTCACGACCAGATGGCCGTGCGCCATCATGGCGAAGATGCTGCCGTGGATTTTGAGCACCGTATTGCCCTTGGCCCAGCCGGCACTGCAGCTGACACCGGGCACGCTGGCCAATGCATCCGCAATCGCCTGGAAATCGTTGGCGCCTTCGCTGCTGTCACTGCTGCTCGGGCTCACGCAGCCACCAGGCCCGCCGCGCGGATGGCGTGGGTGTCGTGCACCTGGCGCAGCCGGGTGATCTTGCCGTCCTGCACCGTGAAGTGCTCGGCCACCCGTATCGTGCCCATGCCCTGCACATCCATGTCGTACAGCAGCATGGCCTGGTTGTCGGAAGCCAGCTCGGCCAGCAAATCAACGCGTTCCACTATGTTGCCAAACTGGGTCAGGGCCTGCACAAAGCTGGCGGCATCGGGGTAGTGGTTGACGGGCACCTCCACCGCCAGGGCGGGCAGCAACTGGTGGGCTGCGGTGGCATAGTCCCGTGTCGTCCAGCCGCGAAAGTAGGCTTGTACGACAGAGAGTGTTGTGGCATCGTTTTTCATCAGAGTTCCTCCATGAGCGTGAGCAGGTTGGCAAGGGCCTGGGTCCAGCCCACGGCGAAGCGCTGGCCGTCCAGGGATGCGGGGTCCACCGCGTGGGTAAGCCGCAATTCGGTGGTGTGGGCGCCGGTGTCGCGCAGCTCGATGCGGACGATGCTGTCTTGCACACCCACATTGGCCGAACGCCAGGTGAAGGCCAGGCGGTGTGGCGCGGCGATGTCGGTGTATTCACCATCGACCTCTGCAAACACCTTCCCGTCGCGCGCCATTTGCACGCGGTAGCGGCCGCCGACCTCCAGCGTGTTGGTGGCCGTCGCGGTGCCGTTGTCCGCATCGCAGCAGATCAGCCAGCGGGCGATCAGCTCGGGCCGGCTGCAGGCGGCAAACACCCGCTCTATCGGCGCGTGCAGCAGCCGGGTCAGGGTCACGGTGTCGGGTTGTGGCATGTCAGGTTTCACTGGGCGAGGGCGGTTGCGCTGGAGCGTCTTCGGTGAGAACGGCTTCCAGTGCGTCCAGCCGCGCGTCCCAGAAGGCGTAGAGCGCGGCTATGGATGTGCGGGCGGGCGTCAGGGCTTCGGGCTTGAGCCTGCACCACTGCAAGCGGCCTTCGCGCGACAGCGAAATCAGCCCGGCCTTGGCCAACACGCCGACGTGTTTGGACACTGCGGCCAGGCTCATGTCGAAATACGCGGACAACTGGGTCACCGTGCAGGGCTGCGCCGCGGTGTACCGCAGGATGTCGCGACGTGGGCCGCTGGCGAGCGCACGAAAGACCAGATCCAGCGACAACGATTCATTGTTAACCATGTGGTTGATGGTAGGGTTGTAATCTGCAATTGTCAACCATATGGTTGATTAATTGGGCTCCAGCGACGATTCCAAGCTTGTTTGCTTGCCAAATCAGGCTGTAGCCCTCGTCGGAAGGGCATAAGTTGCTACTAGTTTGATAGCATTTTCAGCCGACTGGCGGTGTATCCGCAAATGGCGGCTGTATCAGCGGCGCCAGACGTTGCACCGTCATCTCCACAAAGGCCGTCACGGCGGGCGGCACGTAGCGGCGGCTGGGGTAAACCACGTAGAGGTTGCCCACGCTGCTGGCAATGCCCGGCAACACCTCCACCAGTTCGCCGGATCGGAAGCTGGGTTGCAGCGAGCCAATGGGCAGCAGGCAGATGCCCAGGCCGCCGATGGCCGCCTTTTTCTGCGCCGGGCCCGAATTGGCGCTGAAGCGCCCGGTCACCGTGATCTCGGTGCTGCGGTCCGGCCCGTTCAGCCGCCAGGTGGTGGGCGCGCCTGGGCCGATGGCGCGTATGCAATCGTGTGCCGCCAGGTCTTCCACATTGCGCGGTGTGCCATGCGCTGCCAGGTAGGCCGGGCTGGCGGCCAGGGCCAGGTAGCCGCTGGCCACCTTGCGGGCCACCAGGCTGGAGTCGGGCAGCTCGCGGCTGCCGCGGAAAGCCACGTCAATGCCCTCGCCAATGAAGTCCGCCATGGCATCGGCCAGCACAAACTCCAGCTGCACGCCGGGGTACAGGTCCAGAAACTCGGCGATCCATTCCATCTCGAAGAACTCCAGAAACCCCGCCGGTGCCGCCACGCGCACCGTGCCCTTGGGCGTCTGGCTCTCGCCGGCCAGCTGGCAGGCGGCGTCGCGCAGCGCGTCAATTTGCCCGGCACACTGGTCAAACAGCGTGCGGCCGGCGTCGGTCAGCGTCAGCTTGCGGGTCGTGCGCTGTAGCAGCCGGGCCTGCAGCGCGTCTTCCAACTGCGCCACCTGACGGCTCAGCGTGGTGGGCGGCATGGCCAGCCGGCGCGAGGCCTCGGCAAAGCTGCCGGCCTGCACCACCTGCACAAAAAGGGACATCTGGTTCAGGTCCAACACGGCATTACTCACAAAAGTGGGATAGTGAATCCCGATTGTGGCATCTAGTCAAGTAATGCCTGCGACCTTACGCTAATGCCATCATTTGATTCACCACCTAAGGAGCTCACCATGGCACTGTCCACCACCGCAAAAAACCGCACCGTCTGGGGCATCCGCATCCTGTTGGCACTGGCCTTTGCCGCGGCCGGCACCGCCAAGCTGGCGGGCGTGCCGATGATGGTGGCCAACTTCGAGGCCATTGGCTTTGGCCAGTGGTTCCGCTACCTGACGGGCACCGTGGAGTGGATCGGCGTGGTGCTGTTGCTGGTACCGCGCACCGGCTTCTTGGGCGGCCTGTGGCTGGGCGGCACCATGGTGGGGGCCGTGGCCTCACACCTGTTTTTGACCGGCGGCTCGCCCGTACCCGCCATGGTGTTGGGTGCCCTGTGTGCCGTCGTGGTCTACGCCCTGCGCCCCACCATCCCGCAACCGACCAGGAGTTTTGCATGAACGCCCGTACCCCTTTGCACCGCAGCATCGTCCAGCGCACCCGCGGCAGCACCCACGGCCCCATCACCCGACTGGTCAGCCCGTCGGACCTGGGCCAGGTCTTGAAGCCCTTCATCTTTC
The DNA here is from genome assembly GCF_059418585.1 of Rhodoferax sp. GW821-FHT07G04. Classification (NCBI taxonomy): domain Bacteria; kingdom Pseudomonadati; phylum Pseudomonadota; class Betaproteobacteria; order Burkholderiales; family Comamonadaceae; genus Rhodoferax; species Rhodoferax sp. GW821-FHT07G04. Next base: position 1,466,181 of record NZ_JBWKQD010000001.1, on the reverse strand, counting down.
TGGACCGGTTCGAAGCCCCGGCCGGCGGCCAGCCGCCTGCATTTGGCATGCACCCGCACTCGGGCATCGCCACGCTGACCTACCTGATCAGCGGCCAGACCGGGTACGAGGACACCACGGGCGAACACGGCGCACGCGGCACCTTGCCCACCGGCGGCGTGGAGTGGATGATGGCCGGTGGCGGCGTCTGGCACACCGGCACACCCATCAACACCGAGCGCGTGCTGGGCTTCCAGCTGTGGGTGGCCATGCCGCCGGAGCTGGAGCTGGCCACGGCCCACAGCATCTACCTGGGGCCGGAAAGTGTGCCGCAGGTCGGCGCCGCGCGCGTGCTACTGGGCAGTTATGGCGGGCAAGACAGCCCCATCCCTGCGCCGTCCGACATCACGTATCTGGGCGTGCACCTGAAGGCCGGTGAGACCTGGCGCTTCGAGCCGCCGGCGGGCCACACCGTGGCCTGGGTGGCGGTGGGTGAGGGCGCGTTGAGCGCACCCACCACGCTAACCACCGGCGACCTGATTGCGTTTGATGAGTCCGACAGTGCTGTCACATTTGAAGCGCAGACGGATACGGCCTTTGTGCTGGGCTCCGGCGTGCAGCACCCGCATGATTTGTTCATGGGGTCGTATTCGGTGCACACCAGTGCCGACGCGCTGCAAAAGGGCCAGCTGGGCATCCGCCAGCGCGCCCACGCACTGCGCCAGCAGGGCCGACTGTGACGATTGCCATGGCTATGGCGCCGAGAGTTTTTTTCAATCGATGAGCGCGCCGCGCTGCACTTGCAATCCTGCACCGCAGCGCAACGTGTTCTTTCCTAACCCCGTAACCTGGAGCTTCCCTTGACCACTGCTACCAATCTCTTCGAACCCTACCGCCTGGGCAACACCACGCTGGCCAATCGCTTTGTGATGAACCCCATGACACGCAGCCGCGCCGACGCCACCGGCACCCCGCAGCCGCTGATGGCCGAGTACTACGGCCAGCGCGCCACGGCCGGCCTGATCGTGACCGAAGGCATTGCGCCCTCGGCCAACGGCAAGGGCTATGCCCGCATCCCCGGCCTGTGGAGCGATGAACAGGTCCAAGCCTGGAAGCCGGTCACCAACACCGTGCATGCCAAGGGCGGCAAGATTTTTGCGCAGTTGATGCACACCGGTCGCGTCAGCCACGCCGCCAACATGGCAGCCGGCACAAAAATCGTCGCGCCCAGCGCCGTGGCACTGGCCGGCCAGATGTACACCGACGCCGCCGGCCCGCAAGACTACCCCGTGCCGCACGAAATGACCGAGGCCGACATCGCCCAGGCCAAGGCCGAATTTGTGTCGGCCGCCAAGAACGCCATCGCCGCCGGTTTTGACGGTGTCGAACTGCACGCGGCCAACGGCTACCTGCTGGAACAATTCCTGAGCCCCACGACCAACCAGCGCACCGACGCCTGGGGTGGCAGTGTGGAAAAGCGCATCCAGTTTGTGGTGGACGTGGCCCGCGAAACCGCAGCCGCCATCGGTGGTGACAAGGTCGGCATCCGCCTGTCGCCCTACGGCACCAACTCCGGCATGGCCGCCTACCCCGAGGTCGAAGAAACCTACTTCAAGCTGCTGGCCCAGTTGGCCGACGCGGGTCTGGTCTATGTGCACATCGCCGACCACGCCGCCATGGGCGCCCCGGTCGTGCCGCTCGCTTTCAAGCAGGCGCTGCGCAAGGCCTGGCCCCGCACCTTCTTCATCGGTGGCAGCTTTGACCAAGCTTCGGGCCAGCATGCGGTGAACGATGGACTGGTGGACCTGGTCGGTATCGGCCGCGCTTTCCTGGCCAACCCGGATCTGGTGCAACGCCTGCAAAAGGGCCTGGCACTGAACGCGCCCGACATGACCACCCTGTTCACGCCCGGCGCCAAGGGTTATACGGACTACGCGTTGGCTGCCGCCTAGCATCCTGTCACGTATGGCGCGCCGCCCCTTCCCGCGGGAGGGGGCCGAGGACGCCCAACAAGGCATGCCATACTTGCCCGCATGCAGCTGAATTTTCTGTCCGTGGATGCGGGGGCCAATCGAGGAAATGCTAGTGAAGGCATGCGCGCCTAAGGCTCTGGCGCGCGTGTTCTGGGTCACCAGCCTGCTGTGGCTGGCCAGCTGGCTGCTGATCTCCACTGCCGACGCGACGCCTGTGGTTTCCGTGCCGGCCAGCCTTCCGCTGGCCTCCATGCACGGCAACATGGAATACGTCGAGGACTCTACAGGGGCGCTTACGCTGGCCCAGGTCCGTGCACTGCCCGCGGAGCGCTTCACCACCCTGCAGCGCAGTAATTTTGGCAAAGGGTTCACGGCCTCCACGTATTGGCTGCGCTTCAACGTGACCAATACCAGCGCGATGCCGGTTGACTGGGTGCTGCAGCACCGCTTGAGTCTTACCGACTTTGTGGAGACCTGGATACTGGTGGACGGTGCGGTGAAAAGCCACAGCATCGCGGGGGACCGCACCACCCTCTCACAGCGGCAAATGCCGTTGCGGCTGCCCAGCTTCCAATTTCTCTCCGCGCCTGGTGAAACGGCACAAGTGGTCGTACGCATCAGCAATGCCTACGCGGCCGATGTCCAGTTGTCGTTTCGGCTCGAAACACTTGCCAGCTTCGTAGCCAATACCGAAAGGGACGAGCGCCTCCTGGGCATTTTGTATGGCGTGCCGCTGGCACTGCTGTTTTCGTCCCTGGTGGGGGTGGCCATCGCGCGTGATCGCCGGCTTTTCATCTACGCTTTGTATGCGCTGGCCACTCTGGCGTCATGGGCCAGTTTCAACGGGCACTTGCCCCATTTCTTCCACTTCGACGCTCCAGATCTTTGGAACAGCATGCTGCATGTTTGCGCACTGCTGCAGTCCATCTTTTCGTCGCTGTTTGCCCGCGAGTTCTTGCAGACCCGCGCACACCAGCCGCGGCTGGATCGGGTATTGCAGGGCATGGCGTGGGCGGCTGTCATCGCGATTCTTCTGCGCTTGCTGGGTGTTTACACGCTGGTCACGCAGCTCACCCTGTTATTGGCCAGTATGTCGGTCATCACCGCATTCGCCGGGTGGCGGGCCATGCGCCAGGGCATGGTTTATGCGCGCTGGTATTTGGTGGCACAGCTTTTCAGCACAGTGCCCGTGCTGATCGGTATCGTCGGTGTTCGTTTGGGAATCTATGCCTATGACGGATTCATGAACTACCAGGCGGTGTACTTTGCAGAGCTGATCTTGTTGGCCGTGGCCCAGCATGACCGGGTGCGACTCTTGCAAGACAAGCAGAAGCAACTGGAGCGTGCCCATGAACTGGCCCTGGCGGAGCGCAACAGCTACCTCGAAGCAGAAGTGCTGGAGCGCAGCAAGCGGCTGGACGAGATGGACCGGCGAGCGGCATTTGTGACAGAGGTCCAGGCCGTTACCAAACGGGTGGCCAGCGGCGAATTCTCCGCACGCCTGCCCCATGCGGAAGACGCCGACATGGACCAACTGGCGACCAGCGTGAATACGATGTCCGAGTCGCTGGCGAAACTCGATGGTGCAAGGCGCCGCTGGATCGCGGAGATCAGCCACGAACTGCGCACGCCCCTGTCGGCGCTCATTGCCGATATCGAAGCCATACAAGACGGCATACGGGAGCTGGATCAGGACCAGGTCGAATCACTGCACAGAACCGCATTGCGATTGGCGCGCCTGGTGGACGATTTGCACGAATTGGCGATGAGTTATGTGCGACCCATGGCCTGCAAATTTGCCGCCGTGGACTTTCCCTTACTGCTGTCGGACTTGATGCCCCATTTCGAAGCGAAGGCACAAAAGAAAGGATTGCGTTTGTCCCTGAGTATGGACACACCGATGCGCACCGGCATGTGGGATTACGGGCGCATCAACCAGTTGGTGATCAATCTGATAGACAACAGCATCAGCTATACCGACGCACCCGGAGAGATCTGCGTTACCGTGACCGCGTTGGACGGTCATTTACGGCTCGAAGTCGAGGACAGTGCCCCCGGTCTGACGCCGCATGATGTTGCGCATTTGTTCGAGCCGCTTTACCGTGCCGATGCAGCGCGCAGCCGTCGCACAGGTGGCAGTGGCTTGGGCTTGAAAATTTCCAAGGTGATAGTAGACGCCCACCACGCCCAGATCGACGTTCAGCCGTCTCGCCTGGGCGGCGTACGGGTCCGCGTGGACCTGCCTTTTGAGCGCGAGGCAGCATGACACACCCAAAGCCCCAGGTATTGATCGCTGAAGATGACGACCAAATCGCCGCGGTGCTGGTCGACTACTTGCAACAGGCAGGCTTCGACACCCACCGAGTGGCCGATGGGGATGATGCGCTCCATGCGGTTCGCCAAAGCATGCCCGCGGTGCTGATCCTCGACATCATGCTGCCGGGCATGGATGGCATTGCGGTATGCCAAGCCGTGCGGCAGTTCTCTCAGCTTCCGATCCTGATGCTGACGGCCAAATCCGATGAAGAGGACCGGCTGGTCGGACTCGACTCGGGGGCGGACGACTATGTCTGCAAGCCCTTCAGTCCGCGTGAGATTGTGGCCCGGGTACGGGGCTTGGTGCGCCGGGCCAATGCCAGTCTTTCAGGCGCCGTCCCCTCCACCGGGTTTGCCTTCGGTGAGGCGGGCGAGCGTATCCGTTGGGGTGGAGAAATCATTCCTTTGACCAAGGTTGAAGAGCGCCTGCTGCGGACCATGGCCTCCCAGCCACGCCGTGTATTCACCCGCGAAGCCTTGCTCAATATCCTCCATGACGAGTTCCGTGACATCGGGGATCGCGCCATTGACACCCATATCAAAAATCTGCGGCGCAAATTGAAACAGCTTGTGGCGGACAAAGAGTTCATTCATGCGATGTATGGCGTCGGCTACTACTTTGAGGAGTAGCGGCAGCTTATTTCATTGGGTGACCACACCCAGCCCCTGGGTGGTGTTGCCGCGCAACTGGTTGAGGAACATGAAGTGCCGCGCAGAATCCTGCAGCCATCCTTGGCCCGACAGGTTGGACGGCAGTCCACTGAGTGTGCGGTCGGGCACGAGGTTATAGGCTTGGCCCTGCAGCACCGCCTTGCCAGTGCCATCCAACTGAATGGCCAGTGTGGCTGCCGCGTCGATGGCGCGCAGGTAGTTGCGCAGGGTTTGCGGCTCCAGAAAGGCGGGGTACAGAATCTGGCTGTTTCCGGCGCTGTCCATGAAGCGCAGGTAGCCATCGCTACCTTTGGCGATGCCAGGCTTGCCTGCTGCATTCACCAGCCGTTGCACCGCAACGCCGGGCTGGACCACATAGGTGAGCCCATCGATGGTTGCGTACAAAACGCCGTTCGCCGCCATCTGGATGGCGCTACCGCTGCCTTGCGACAGTAGGCTTGCAAGTTGGCCTATGTCTACCAACGCGGGGACGATGGTGGCTGCAAAGCCGCCGCTGACGACCTGGTACTGGCCGTCACCCACTGCATAGACGCCTTCATCGCGTACATCACCGGTAGCCACTGTGGTGACCAAAAAGGCCAAACGCCCTCCTTGGTAACCATCCAGCACCACGGTGCCGCTGGTGCTATGACCGACCAGCGTGAGGGGCGTGTTGAGGGCCTTCGACAGCACGCGCACAAAGATGTCGCCACAGCAGTTGGCATCCAGCACGGAGCCGGGCACGATGGTCACGCCTGGGATGTTGAGAATCAAAGGGGTCAGCGATGCCAGGGTTGGTGCGGCGGCTGGCAGATTGATGCCGAACCCCCCGGCGACCGTGCCTTCGCGCTGCAGGTTGCCGCTGGTGGCCTTGCGCCCACCGCTGACCTTCACGTCAACGCTCGCGAAACTGACGCCCGTGCCGCTGACGCGAAAAGTCTGAGCGTAGTGGGTGCTGTCCGTCCAGGCGCCCGTGGTCGGCGTCAGTGCTGAGCCTATGGCCTGGTTAGGAAAACTCAGCGTTGGTGTGCTCGTGGTGTCCATTGCATGGCTGAAAGCCACGGTCAGTGTCACCAGGCCGCTGGCAGGCGTACTGCTGGTGATGGCGGTGGTTCCGGTCGTGACGCCAGTCACAGTGGGGTGCTTGGTGTCTATGCTGAACAAGCTGGAGAGAGCGAAGTCGGTACTCTTGATGTTCGAATCGTCCCTGCGGCCCACGCCGCCTGCGATCTTGATAGCAATGTTGTCCAACTGTTCATCACCATCGGCAATGGTCCACTTCACCTTGTACAGGGTACGAGAAAGCCATTGCGTGGACACATTGGTCAGTGACAGCGGTGTGCCGCCGGTGTTGGTGAAAACAAGATTCGGGCACAGGTAGTTATGAACGGCGGTACCGCAACCGCCGTAGTCGGTGGCGATGGTATAGCGGACGGAAAACTCCACGGTCTTTCCGACATCCGCAGCGGTGATGACGTGGCCGCCGCCAGCCGGGGTCACGAGGATGCCATCTGGCTGAACAAAGCCGATCATGTCGACAACCTGTGGTGCCGGGATGTACATCGCGACATCAAACACATCAGCCTGAAAGCCAGCCTGCTGCGCAACGCCGAGGGTATCTTTCGCGCCGTCAATCGCCACGTCCACTGTGGTCAGACTCAGTGAAACATATTGCGCCTGGTAGGTTTGCCTGAAGGTGCTGGCATTGAGCCAGCTAGCCGTGCTCGCGCTCAGAAAGGGCGCGGCGTTTTCGCCGGAGGTTGGGAACGAGATCGCCGGGTTGATGGAAGTGTCCATCGCGGTGTCATAGGTCACTGTCAGATAGAAGGCTTCACCCGCTTGCACTGACATGTGGTCCGGGACCACGGACAACACCGTCGCCGGCGCTGCTATAGCCCATGGAGCAATGAGGCATAGGCTCAAAGACAGTAGCAGTCGCGTTATGTGACCGTGCGGCCGAGCCGGCGGATATGCGGTAATAGGCGTCATTTTCAGTTCCGTGATGCAACTTGGTCAGAGTGTTGCGTGGGCAGCAAAGCCCGGTTACTTCGTTGTCAGACCAAGTCCTTGGGTGGTATTGACGCGTTGTTGATTGAGAAACAGGTAGTGCTGGGCGGCTTCCTGCAGCCAACCCTGGCTTGGCAGATTAGAAGGCAGCCCACTCAGCGTGATGTCGGGCACCAAGTCATAGCCCCGGCCCTGCAATACGGCCTTTCCTGTGCCATCGAGTTGTATGGCGAGGGTAGCCGCGCGATCGATGGTGCGCAGGTAGTTGCGCAGGGTCTGGGGTTCCAGGAAGGCGGGGTACAGAATCTGGCTGTTGCCGGCGGTGTCCATGAAACGTAGGTAACCGTCATTGCCTTTGGCGATGCTGGGCTTGCCCTCAGAGTTCACCAGCCGTTGCACCGCAACGCCGGGTTGGACCACATAGGTGAGCCCGTCGATGGTGGCAGTCAGAACACCGTTCGTGGCCATCTGGATCGTGCTGCCTTGTGGCAGCAGGCTAGCCAGTTGGCCGATGTCCACCACCGCGGGGACGATGGTGGCCGCCACGCCACCGCTGACGACCTGGTACTGGCCGTCGCCCACGGCGTACACCCCTTCGTCGCGCACATCACCCGTAGCCACGGCGGTGACCAGGAACGCCAATCGTCCACCCTGGAAGCCGTCCAGCACCACGGTGCCGCTGGTGCTATGGCCGACCAGCGAGAGCGGAGTGTTCAGGGCACGCGACAGCACACGCACAAAGATGTCGCCACAGCAGTTGGCATCCAGCACGGAGCCGGGCACGATGGTCACGCCTGGGATGTTGAGAATCAAAGGGGTCAGCGATGCCAGGGTTGGTGCGGCGGCTGGCAGATTGATGCCGAACACGCCCGCTATCGTGCCTTCGCGCTGCAGATTGCCACTGGTGGCCTTGCGCGCGCCGCTGACCTTCACATCCACGCTGGAAAAAGTGATGCCCACGCCGCTGACCCTGAAGGTCTGCGCGTAGTGGGTGCTGTCGGTCCAGGCGCCGGTGGTCGGTGTCAACGCCGAGCCTATGGCTTGGTTGGGGAAGCTGAGTGTCGGAGTGCTTGTCGTGTCCATTGCATGGCTGAAGGCTACGGTCAGCGTGATCAGGCCGTTGGCTGGCGTGGTGCTGGTGATGGCCGCTGTACCGGTCGTGATACCGGTCACGGTGGGGTGCTTGGTGTCTATGCTGAACACACCAGTGATTTGGTAGTCCGTGTTCTTGTTGTTGTTGTCGTCTTTCCGACCCAAGCCACCGGCGATGATCACATTGATGCTGTCGAATTGTTCATCACCGTCGGCAACGGTCCAGGTCACCTTGTAGCGATTGCGGGTCAGCCACTCAGAGACAACATTGGTCAGCGAAAGCGGCGTGCCGCCGGTGTTGGTGAACGTGATATTGGTGCACAGACTGTTGTGCACGACATTGGCGCCGCATCCGCCGTAGTCGGTGGGAATGTCATACCGGATGATAAATTCCACCGTTTTTCCAACATCGGCGGCGGTGATGGTGCGGCCCACACCGGTCGGGCCCAACAGGGTGGGATCTCCATCCGTAATCGAGCCTTTCATGTCTATGACGTGCGGTGGCGGGATGTACAAGAATTCGAACACATTGGCCTGAAATCCAGCCTGCTGCGCCACGCCCAGCGTATCCTTGGCGCCGTTAACCGCGACATCCACATTGACCTGATTTGAGGGAGTGCTTTGCGCGGTGTAGCTTTGTGTGAACGTTGTGTTGTTCTGCCACACAGACGTGGTGGCAGTCAGGTACGCCGACGCGTCCTCGCCCGCTGTGGGGAACGAGAACACGGGGTTGACGGTGGTGTCCATTGCCGTGTCATAGGTCACGGTTAGCGACAAGGTGTCACCACCTGCTACCGGGGAGAGGTCCGCCGCAATCGACAGCACCACAGCACCGGCGGCGAAAGCGCACGGCGCCATCAAGCCCAAACCCACACATAACGCCAACCGCACTACGTGACGTTGCAACCAGGCCGGCGCTTGTGCGGCAAAAGACGTAAATTTCATTTCCATTGATTTTCTTTGTAGGGAATTTGCCAACCGGTGTGGCCTGGCTACTTTGTGGTCAAGCCCAGTCCTTGGGTGGTATTGGTGCGCTGTTGGTTGAGGAACAGGAAGTGCTGTGTTCCGTTTTGCAACCAGCCCTGGCCGGGGAGATTGGAGGGGAGGGCACTCAGCGTGATGTCGGGCACCACGTCATAGGGCTGGCCCTGCAAAACGACCTTCGCGGTGCCGTCGAGCTGTATGGCCAGACTGGCCTTGTCGTCAATGGCGCGCAGGTAGTTGCGCAAAGTCTGGGGTTCCAGGAAAGCGGGATACAGAGTCTGGCGGTTGCCAGCGGCATCCATGAAATGCAAGTATCCGTCGTTGCCCTTGGCAATGTTGGCGTTGGCGTTGGCGTTTACCAGCCGCTGCACCGCAACGCCGGGCTGGACCACGTACGTGAGCCCATCGATAGTGGCAGACAGAACTCCGTTTGCCGCCATCTGGATGGTGCTGCCTTGCGGCATCAAACCTGCGAGTTGGCCTATGTCCACCAGGGCGGGAACGATGGTTGCTACGGTTCCACCGCTGACAACCTGGTACCGCCCGTCACCCACGACATAAAGGCCCTCGTCGCGCACATCACCCGTGGTCATTGCGGTGACCAGGAATGCCAATCGCCCACCCTGGAAGCCGTCCAGCACCACGGTGCCGCTGGTGCTATGGCCGACCAGCGAGAGCGGAGTGTTCAGGGCCTTCGACAGCACACGCACAAAGATGTCGTCACAGCAGTTGGCATCCAGCACGGAGCCGGGCACGATGGTCACGCCGGGGATGTTGAGAATCAAGGGCGTCAGCGAAGCCAGGGTTGGCGCGGCGGCCGGCAGGTTGATGCCGAACACGCCCGCTATGGTGCCTTCGCGCTGCAGATTGCCGCTGGTGGCCTTGCGGGCACCGCTGACTTTGACATCCACGCTGGCGAAGTTGATGCCCACGCCGCTCACGCGGAAAGTCTGCGCGTAGTGGGTGCTATCGGTCCACGAGCCGGTGGTGGGCGTCAGGGCAGAACCCAGTGACTGGTTAGGAAAGCTCAAGGAGGGGGTGCTCGTCGTGTCCATGGCATGGCTGAAGGCAACGGTCAGTGTCATCAAGCCGCTGGCGGGGCTTGTGGCCGTGATGGCCGCGTTGCTGCTGGTCACCGCGGTCACGGTTGGGTGCTTGGTGTCAATGCTGAACACAGCGGTGAGTTGGGTGTCCGTGTTCTTGTTGCTGGGGTCGTCCGCACGACCAACACCACCGGCGACCTTGATGTCGATACTGTCGAACTGCTCATCGCCATCCGCAATCGTCCAGGTGACGCTGTAGCGCGACCGGGTCAACCAAATAGCGGTGACATTGGTCAACGAGCGGGGCACTCCGCCGGCATTGGTGAAGACCAGCTCGGGGCACATGTAGTTGAGCTGGCCGAAGCATCCGTTGTCGTCGGTGGGGATGGTGTAGCGAACAATAAATTTGACGGTTTTCCCCACATCTGCCGCTGTGATGACGTGGCCGGCACCCGCGAATGTGACCGGCACGTTGTCCGGCAACAGCGTGCCCTGTATGTCCAGAACGTGTGTGGGTGGAACGCCGGTATAGAGGCGCACATCGAAGACGTCGGCCTGGAAGCCGGCCTGCTGCGCCACACCCAACGTATCCTTTGCCCCGTCCACAGCAACGTCGACGGTAGTGGTGTTCAACGCATAGTTCTGCGCCAGGTAGGTCTGCCGGAACGTCGTGGCGTTGATCCAGGTGGCGGTGGTGGCCGACAGAAAAGGGCTTGCGTCTTCACCTGTGGTTGGGAACGAGAAGACCGGGTTGACCGTGGTGTCCATCGCCTTGCTGTAGGTCACCGTTAGCGACAAGGTGTCGCCCGCGGCAACCGGGTTTTGACTGGCCGCAATCGACACAACGGTTGCGGGCGCTGCATAGGCCAATGGGCTGAACAGACTCAGCACCAGCGCCAGTAGTGCCACAAAGTGGGCTTGCAACCGTGGCGGCGCGCATGTGGTCAGTGCATTTTTTGTATTGCTGGCAAAGGGTATCGCGTTCAAATTCATCGTCTTAATTCAGCATGGGATCTGGGCGGGCGGCATGGCCGCAACAAGCAGGCAAGCGGCGACCCAAAGGGGCCATGTGTCCGGCACGCCTTAGGCCCAGGCAAAGGGGGTTGCCCCGCAGGCCACTTCTTGCGTGGGGAGAGTACGGGGAAATTGTGAGGAAATTATGAGTTTGGAGTGGGCTGGCAGCTCTAAATACTGTGTAAAAATACAGTATCAATTTGCCACCCCCAGGCAATAACCAGCGTAATCCATGATCCCCCTGGAGCTCTTTGACGACCCACCCCCCGAGCCCGACAACCTGCGGGAGCAACTGGCCCCCGGCGCGGTGCTGATGCGTGGCTTTGCGCTGGACGGGGATGTGGAGTTGTTGCAGGCCGTGGAGTCGGTCCTGGCCCAGGCACCACCGCGGCACTGGCAGACGCCGGGGGGCGGAACGATGTCGGTGGCCACCACGCGCTGCGGGCCGGTGGGCTGGGTGTCGGATGGATCGAATGGGGGTGGCGACGGTGGTCACTACGCGGCCCTGCATCCGCGGACCGGTCAGCCCTGGCCTGCCATGCCGGAATGCCTGATGGACTTTGCGCTGTGCGCCGCCAACGAGGCCGGTTACCCGCAGTTTGTGCCTGACTCTTGCCTGATCAACCACTACGCGCCCGGCGCCAAGCTGGGCCTGCACCAGGACAAGTACGAGACTGACCTGCGCGCGCCCATCGTGTCGCTGTCGCTGGGGCTGCCTGCGGTGTTTCTGTTCGGAGGCTTTGCGCGCAACGCCCCCACGCAGCGCTACCGGCTGGTGCATGGCGATGTGGTCGTGTGGGGCGGGCCGTCGCGGCTGCGCTTCCACGGGGTGTTGCCGGTGGCCGATGGCACGCATGCGCTGGTCGGGCGTCGACGCTTGAACGTGACGTTTCGCAAGATTGGCCGGTAGCCCGGTCGAGGTGGCGCGGGCAGCCCTACCCGCATTCACACCCGCAAAACCGCCGTTCATCCACGCAGCGGCGTAGGTCCTCTTGCTGCCACGCGCGTCGGCCGCTACTGTGGCCCTATGAAAAAACTGCACCGCTCCGACCTGTTGATCTTGTCCACGCTGGTCATCGTGGCTTGCATGTTCACGCTCGCGGCCCAGGCCGCGACACCACCATCGCCGCTACCACCCCTGCCACCGGGCACAACCCTGGCTTTGCCCACCGACTCCCCGCGTTGGGAATTGGAAGGCAATGCCAAGCCCGCTGAATACGGTGGCCGCCCCTGCCTGGCGCTGGACGGCGGCGCCGCATCCGTCAAAGACCTGGCCTTGCGCGATGGTGTGGTCGACGTGGACGTGTTCACCCCCGCCAGCCGCGGCTTCTTCGGCATCCAGTTCCGCATTGCAGGCGAGGGTGCGAATGGCGAATGGGTCTACCTGCGCCAGCACAAGTCCGGCTTGGCCGATGCCATGCAGTACACGCCGGTGCTCAACACCGGGCTCAACTGGCAGCTCTACAGCGGCCCGGGCTTTACCGGTCCCGTGGACGTGCCCCGCAACGAATGGTTCCACCTGCGGCTGGAGTTGACGGGCGCGCAGGCCAAGTTGTTTGTCAAAGACATGGCCAAGCCCGCCCTGGTGATGCCCGATTTGAAGAGTGGTCAGCAAACCGGCCAGGTGGCGCTGGCATCACTGACGGGAGCCACCTGCTTTGCGAATTTTGAAGTGCGTGCCACGCCCGACACGCCGTGGCATCGGCAAGCCATTGCCATGCCCGCGGGCACGCTGAGCGATTGGCAACTGTCCCCATCCTTGGACGCGTTGGCACGCAATCTGGAGCAACCACTGTCAAGCAACGAGCAGGCGGCCATGCAGTGGCAGGCCGTGCAAGCCGAAGCCCCCGGCCTGGTGCCCATCTACCGCTACCGCCAGGCGCCGCACCCGCGTGTGAGCTTTGCTAACGATTGGAGCAAGCGCCTGGATCCGCAACCCGGCATGCAGGTGGTGTACGCCCGCACCACCATCACCGCTGACCGCGCCGGTGTGCGCAAGCTGAACCTGGGCTATAGCGACGACGTCAGTGTGTTCCTGAACGGACAGATTCTGTACCGCGGCCGCAGCGCGCAGAACTTCCGCGACCCGGCCGGCTTTTTGGGCATCATGGATGTGGAGAACGATGCCGTCTACCTGCCGCTGAAGAAGGGCCGCAATGAATTGTTGCTGGCTGTCAGCGAGCTCGGTGGCGGCTGGGGCTTTATCGCTCGGCTGCACGCTCCAGCGCAAACACCGGCAGATCGGCCTTCCGGCTCAGCCACACGCCCCCGCCCAGCTCGATAAAGCCTTCCGCCAAGCCCTGGCGGTACAACTGCGCGCGGTGCTTGAACAGGCGCGGGTCGGTCAGCGTTTCGTCGACGATGTCCTCTTCAAAATCTTCGCGCGCCACGGCCTCCACATACAGCGCGCCGCAGCTCAGGCGCGCCAGGTTCTGCATGGCCTGTTTGAGGTCCGTCGCGCTCAGGTAGGGCAGCACACCCTGGCAGATGACCAGGTCATACGGCGCGCTGGCCGTGTAGTCCACCACCGAGCCACGCTCCCAGCCAAAGCGGCCGCAAAGGTATTCGCTGTACTCCACGCCGTGGAACTGCGCATGCGGGTAGTGGCGCTTGACCACATCGCGCCACAGGCCTATGCCGCAGCCCACGTCCAGCACGCGGCGCACCGGCACGCGGATGAATTGCAGGTAGCTGCAGACAAAGGCGCCCAGGCGTTGCACATGCTCGGGGTCGGCCACGCTGGTCTTCTTGTCGAAGTAGTAGCGCTGGTAGTAGGCCTCGTCAAACAAACTCTTGTCGGCAGATGGCACGCAGTGTCCTTCAATCAATCATTGGCGCCGAACATCACGCCGGGCGCGTGCGCTCGGGCAGTGGAATGCGCTCGGTCTCGCCGGGCACCTGGCCCATGCCTGCGTCGGCATTGCCGGCCGTCCAGTCGCGCCCGGCCTGTTCGATGCGCTCCTTGCTGGTGGATACAAAATTCCACCAGATAAAGCGCCGCCCCAGCGGCTGGCCGCCCACCACGACAAAGCGCGCGCCATCCGGCCCGGCCGTCAACACCATGGCATCGGCCAGCACGGCCATCGTGTAAGGCGGAAGCAACTCAGCACCCACCTGCAGATCGCCTTGCACGGCGTACACGGCCTGTTCTTCGGCCAGCTGGGGCAAGGTCCAACTCGCGCCTGCGGGCAATTGCACGTCCAGATACAGCGTGGGGGATAGCGTGGCCACCGGGGACTCTGCGCCCAGCGCCTGGCCCACCAGCACGCGCACTGTGGCCGCGCCATCGCGCACCTCGGGTATCGCATGTGCAGGTGTGTGCGTGAAGCTGGCTTGCACTTCTTGATCAGACTCGGGCAACGCCAGCCACAGCTGCAGGCCGTGGTTGGTGTAGCTGACATGGCGCTCGGCCTCGGGTTTGCGCTCGGAGTGCACGATGCCGCTGCCCGCCGTCATCCAGTTGATGGCGCCGGGTTCTATGCGCTGCGTATAGCCAAGGTTGTCGCGGTGCAGAATCACGCCGTCAAACAGATAGGTCAGCGTGGCCAAGCCGATGTGGGGGTGGGGCCGCACATCGTGGTTGTCGGCCGGGGTGATGGTGACCGGGCCAAAGTGGTCGAAGAAGATGAAAGGCCCCACGGCCTGCCGCTGCGCGGCGGGCAACAGGCGGCGCACCATGAAGCCGCCGCCCAGGTCTTTGCTGTGGGCGCTGAGCAGTTGTGGCGTGGTGGTGGCGCTCATGATGCTGCGCGCTCCACGTGGGTAGAGATTTCGGTGGTCACGGCCGTCATCAGCTTGTGCACGGGGCATTTCTCGGCCACTGCCGCCAGCTGGGCCAACTCGGCATCGCTGAGCGCGCCGCTGATGACCAGTTTGGTGCTGAGCTTGTAGACACCCGCGCGCTCCTGGCTGTTGTCGCTGACCACCTCGGTACGGATGTCATCCACCGCAAAGCCTTTTTTCTTGGCAAACCACATCACGGTCAAGGCCTTGCATGCGCCCAGCGCTGCGTCGTACAGGTCATGCGGGCTGGGGCCCTCGTCGGCACCGCCTTCGGCAGCAGACACGTCGGTGACGAGGGCGTGGTCGCGGATCTGCAGCGTGCTAGCCAGTGCTGCGTTGGGTTTGCGTTGGAGTTGAATGGTCATGGCGGATGCGTCGGCTTTGTTGTTGCGTGGGGCTGGAGCCCAGTGTAAGCCGTGCTGCCGGAGGTCTGTGGTCGCAGTCTGCCGGGCCGGCAGTTGTAACCTGAGCGATACGATTGCATGCGCAGGTTTGCGCCAGCTTTACGTAACAGGGTCCACACCAGAGCCCTGGCCGGCGTTGGGGAAGGGTGAGCAAAAGAGACTTTTGCCCCATCCACCAGGAGCATCCGTTATGAAATATTCCAGAAGCCTGACCCTTGTAGCTGCAGCCTGTGCAGCGGCCGCCCTGACCGGCTGCGTGGTTGCGCCCCCTTATGTAGAACCCGCCTACGCTGCACCAGCAGGCGTGGTCTACGTGGCGCCTACCTATGCCGCGCCCGGCGTGGGCTATGCATGGCAGTACCACGCCCGCTATGGCTGGGGCTGGCGCCATCCGGGCTACGGTTGGCACCGCGGCTGGCGCTAAGCCGCCAGCGCCTTTAACGCGGGGGTGTGAAGCCTAGGCCGACAACGGCATGGGCTCTGTCGGCAGGTGCTCCCGCTCCACAGGCGCCTTGGCGGCCTGGGACTGGATCCACTGTTGCTTGGCACGTGCAATCTCGCTGGCAAAGCCGCCACCGCGTTTGTTGAACAGCTTTTCGGTGTCCTTGGTCCAGCCCAGAGCGACCCAGGGTTGATTCTCGGCAACGCGTTGCAGGGCCGCGATGACGACGGGCTCTTTGGCGTCAATCTTGACGTTGGCCTTGCCCCACTTCAGTATCAGCGAGTGGGATGAACCCGCCGGTATCACGTAGTACACCTTCTTCTTGGTCACCAGTGCATAGGCCCACAGCAGCTCGTCGGTGTTGTGCAGGTCGAAGTTCAGAATCCCGTTGCGCACCAGGTAGTGGTCGCTCAGCTTCCAGTCACCCACGGTCTGCGCGCCGGCCTGCTCCTTCTTCACCCATTGCGCCACTTCATCCACGCCGGCCCACTGGGCGGCGCGTTTTAGGGCTGGGTGGCTTGCAGGGTTCTTGCTGCGCATCCAGGCGATAGCCGCGTACACGATGGCACCCAACAGCGACAGCCCTACGATCCACCATAGCATGCCGGCCTCGGTGCTGTAGTCATGGGTGTCCAGCTCCAGCGGCAGCACCACATCCTTCAGGCGCTCGCCGTCGCCGCTGAACAATGAACTCGCCACACCGGGCTCCAGCGGCATCAGCTCACCCACCAGGTCTTTGTTGGGCTCATCGCTGCTACGTACCTTGACCAGCAGCAGGCGGTCATTCACCGGTGCCATGTAGTAACGTGCCGATACGCTGCGGCTACGCTCTACGCCGCGCTTTTTGCGCACGCTGATTTCTTCTATGCCCGTGTCCAGCAAGTCCCCCACCTTCACATGAATCCAGGGGCTGGGTAGGGACTGTGGCGATGTGGCTGCAGCCAGTGCGGCGGGCTCCACCGTGACCGGGCCGTTGTGCGCGTTGCGCAGATAGGTGGCGTTGAAGGCCACCAGGCCGATGGCCGCTGCGGCGACAAGGCCTGCGAAGATGATGCGGTTGCGGCTGGTGCGCCGCACGTGTTCAAACAACCAGTTAGCTGACATAGATAGATTTCCTCCCAACGCAGAGCTTAATTTGAAAACACCGCTTTTTGCGCCCTTATGGGGGAAAACCTGGGGTTCGGGTTTGGTAACTGCCTTGTACCTTCAAAGGCTCTTTGTGCCAGATGTGCTTGTGAGAAATCGGCCTCTAGCCCACGCCACATATTATGATTGTGCTACCAAATTGATAGTATTCTCAGCTTTGCGGCTGAACCAGGCTGCGTAACCGCGCGTGCGCTTCGCCATCCCACTGCGCCGGAAGCTGGTTCTTGGCCCGCAGGTAGTGGTGGGTGAATACGTCCAGATATGCGTCTAGCGTCTGCGCGGCGTGGGATTCGCCCGCCAGGTCCAGGCACAAGGCGGCTACCTCGCTGGTGCAGAAATGGTCGTCGCGGCGGGAGCGGCGTAGCTTGTAGCGCGAGATCTGGTCCGAGGCCAGGCTCAGCACCGGGAACCTGTCCAGGTATGGGCTCTTGCGGAACATCTTGCGCGCCTCGGGCCAGGTAGCGTCTAGTAGGATGAAGAGTGGTCGCTTGTCTTTGGACGCCTCAACAGGCTGTACCTGCGAGACGACGCGCTCCGCTTCCACAAACTCCCCTGGAAACACCACATACGGCTGCCACTGCGGATCGGCCAGCAGGGCCAGCAGCGCAGGGTCTACCTCGGTGCGTGCCCAGCCAAAGGCAAAGGTGTCGGCCACCACATCGGCAATCAGCCAGCCGGTGTTGCTGGGCTTCAGCGCCTCGATGTCCGCCATGATCAGGCACACGCCGGCCTGGGTGGCCACCACCGGGCGCACGGCGCACAGGCAGTGGCTCACCACCAGGCGGCAACCGGTACAGCGCGCCTGGTCTGACCCCCCGCGGGCGCGAAAGGGCTTGGAGCTGCGGGCCAAGCGGGCGGTGCGCAGGCGCGAGACGGCGTGGGGCATGCAGCGGACAGTGAACATAGTCGCGTTGAAAAATGCGGCGCAATCACTTGCGTGGCGCTAATTTTCTTGCAACCATTTCTATTCGATATTCAGAAACTATATTGTTTCTCTCCCGAACAAGTGTTTCCATATCAGGGGCAGAAATTTTCCCACTATGAAAGAGCTGACCGTAGGGTTCGGCCAGTACGGTCATTGCTTTTGTAACCACAAAGTCAACACCCAGGTAGTGCGCAAGGGGTGTGCTGGCAGCATTTGACTTTTTCCACTCGTCATTCAATCGCCGATCAAACAACGAAAGCAACTGGGGTGTAATCACCCGAACATGCGTCGGATCACCGATGAAGTTGTCGTGCCGGGGGTGTGGCACATTGATTTCGATGGTGGCTTCGTTTTTGCAAATTCGGTACAACTCTTTCATCATTCCAAGAAACACTTTTGATTCTTGCCCCAGATGTTCTAGGCAATGATTAAATCGGACTACTTCAACCGAATCGTCGGCCCAAATCCAAGGAAGCACTTCCAAATCGCACACCAAATCCGGTTGACATTCGGGTGACAGGTCAACGTTGAGATAACCCTCTACTTTGTGGTGACCACAACCCATATTCAATTTCATTGAATGCCTCACTAATGTTTATTTGTTCCACTGGAAATGTTACCCGCGTTGCAAGCCAGCGGATGCAACTGCAGAACATGAATCGTGCCGCACCATGACCAACGAAACAACAGCAGCAGAAACAACCATCACCCGCGCGCGCCTCATCACCACACTGCGCCAGGTCTTGGAGCACAACGCTAGTGTCTGCGCCGCGTGGGAGGGCGGCAGCGCCGCCTTCACCTACATGGACGAGCTGTCCGACGTAGATGCCGTGCTGGTGGTGGACGACGACGCCGTGGCCGCCGTGTTCGATGCCGTCGAAGCCGCGCTGTCAGTGCTCAGCCCCATAGACCTGCGCCACGACATCACCGGCACCGTGGGCTACCAGCAGCGCTTCTACCGGCTGCGCGATGCGGCTCCATTTTTGGTGGTGGACCTGGTCATACTGCGCCGCGGCGACCCCTTGATGTTCCGTGAGGTGGAGCTGCATGGCAAAGGCACTACGTGGCTGGACCGCTACGACCTGCTGCAGACCAAACACATCGACGCCTCAGCGGACATGGCGCAAGCCAAGGCCCGCCTGCCCGCACTGCGCTCGGCGTTTGACATGTTTCAGCACATCCCCACCAAGGAGCGCCTGCGCGGCCGCGCGGTGGAGGCGCTGAGCTTCTACCACGCCATGACCCTGCGCCCCCTGGTCGAGGCCCTGCGCATACGCCACTGCCCCCACCTGCGCAACTTCGGCCTGCGTTACCTGGACCGCGACTTACCCGCCGACGTGGTGGTCCGCATCCGGCAGCTGATGTTCGTCAGCGACCTGGCCGATCTGGAGCGCAAGCATGAACAGGCACAGGCTTGGTTTTGGGAGACGGTTGAAGGGCTTGAGGCCTAATCCAAGCCCATGCAATTCGCGTAATACGTCACCGTAGCCGGCCAGTCCGAGAAGATGCCCATGATGCCCACGTCCTTGGCCAGCACATCCAGCGCTTGCAGGATGTCGCCTTCGCGGTTCATCGCAGCGTTGACCGTCTGGTAGTACCAGCCGCCATGGCCGCTGGCCATGACGCCGGATCGCTCCAGGCTCCAGGTGATGATGTTCAGGCCGGCGGCCTTGGCGTTCTTGGCGTAGGCGGATGGGATCAGCTTGCCGTCCTTGTCCACATCCAGCAGTGCAAAGATGGGCGGCGCCACGATCTGGATGCCGTCTTTCTTGTAGCTCTGCAGCTTCTCCAGGCTGGGCAGGTTGGCTGCCGTTTGGGGCTCGTCCAGAAACACGGCCTGCTTGCCAAACGCGGGCTCGTGCTTCACCCAGTACAAGATGTCGTCCTTGCTGAAGGACTGGGCAAACACATTGCTGGCCGGCACCTTGGCGTCTTTGTAGGCGTCGATCATCTTCTGCGCATAGGCCTCTTGGCTAAAGCCGTCAAACGGCATGGGCACCACGGGTACCTTCAGCTCGGGCGTCATCTTGACGCCTAACCGGGTGAACAGCGCGATGCTCTCCTGGTGCGTCATCAGCGTGCCGCTGGTGGGGCCGGCATACAGGTCGGTGCGCCAGTTGGCGGTGCCGCCCAGGAACTCTTGCACCGTGGTGGCCTTGGGGTTGAAGGCGTCCATCTTGCCGCGCAGCGTCTTGAACTCGGCCAGCGTGATGTCGCTGGTGCGGCACTCGGCCGATGCGGGCGTGTTGGTGGCCGCGTTGTAGGGCGTGAAAGGTTTTGTGCATTTGGCAGCCAGCGGCGTCGCCAGGATGTTGGTGGTAGTGTGCAGGTCGTTCTGCGCGTGGCGGCAGACCAGCTCTTTGTCTTTGGTAAAGGTCACATCGCACTCCACAATGCCCGCGCCCATGCGCGCTGCGGCTTCGTAAGACTCTTTGGTGTGCTCTGGGAACATCATCGCCGCGCCGCGGTGGCCTATGGAGAAATAGGTGCGCTTGAACGGGCCATTGCCGCAGCTCTGCAGCTTGGTCTTCAGCGGGCTGTCCAGCATGTCGTTCACCAGAAAGTAGGGGCGTGGCCCGACCTGGATGTTGGTGATCTTGCTGGTTTGGCTGTCTTGCGCGGTGGCGGCAAGGCTACACGCCAGCAACGCAGCAGAGCTGCAGATCTTGAGAAGGGGTCGAGGGTCGTGCATGTGGGTAAACCTATGGATGGTGGTGGTAGCCAAAGCATGGCGGATGTTGCCTGCCCAACTCGGGGATTGGGGTTGCACAATATGTAACAGATTAATGTTTCATAAATATTTCGCTATCCCACGTGAAATATGGCGATGACGCTATAAAAGAAGTAGCTAATTCAACTTTACAAACATTTGGTAACAACTAAGAGATAGTCAGGCTACATTAAATTTTTGTCAACGCGGGGTTGCTCACTGGACGCCCCAAACCCCATGTCGCAAGAGCACCCAGACCGCCGCAAATTTCTCATCCAATCGGCGGGCGCCGTAGCCGCCGTCAGCACCAGTGGAGTAGCCCTAGTGGGGTGCGGGGGCGGCACCAGTGGGGAAACCGGCACGAACTCCGGCGCGGCGGTGGCCGAACACCCGGCTGCTGAATACCGCTATGGCGTGGCTAGCGGAGATCCGCTGGCCGACCGCGTCATGCTCTGGACCCACGCCAAGATCCCCAACTCGAATGCCAACGTGCCCCTGATCTGGCAGGTCAGCACCAGCAGCACGTTTGACACCATCGTAGCTTCCGGCAGCGTGACCGCTACCGCTAGCACCGCGTTCACCAGCAAGGTAGACGCTACCGGCCTCTCTGCGGGCAATACCTACTACTACCGCTTCATGGACGCCGGGCGCAATGCGTCGGCGGTGGGCACCACACGCACGCTGCCTGCCAGCAACGCGGCCAGCGTGAAATTTGCCGTCTTCTCATGCGCGATGTATTCGGCGGGCTACTTCAACGTGTATGAAGCAGCCGCCCAATCGGGCGCGCAATACGCTATCCACCTGGGCGACTACATCTACGAATACGGCTCGGACCCTGCCACGTCCGGCAACCTCGAAGCGGCGGCAGCGATCCGTGTGATGGCTCCCGCCAACGACATCGTCAGCCTGGAAGACTACCGCGCCCGCTACGCTTTGTACCGCTCCGACCCTGACCTGCAGGCCCTGCACGCCGCCATGCCATGGATCACCGTGTGGGACGACCATGAATTCGCCAACAACGCGTGGGTGGGCGGTGCCGGGAACCACAACACCACGACCCAGGGCAACTGGAGCACACGCAAGGCCGTAGCCGCCCGCGTGTACCACGAGTGGATGCCTATCCGCACGCCCGATGCGAACAACCTGCTGAAGATCTACCGCCGTTTCGACTTTGGCAACATCTTCACGCTGCATATGCTGGACACCCGCATCGAAGGGCGCGATCAGCAGTACGAAGGCCATGGTGATGCCGACGGCGGGCTGGCGCGCTACACCAGCGCCCAGAGCAGCGGCGCCGACGCCGGCCACCACATGATGAGCACCACCCAACAAGACTGGCTCACCAGCGGTATGGCCGCCTCTACTGCGACTTGGCAGATCCTGGGCAACCAGGACGTCATGGCGCGCATGTGGCTTCCCGCCAAAGTGATCCAAGCCGGCTTTGCCGCCGCCATAGATCGCACAGCGGCCAGTCAGCACGCCGCGCTGAAATCTGCCGCCGACTACCTGGCGGCCAAGGTAATGCCCGCCACAGCCCGTACGGCAGCGCAGGCGGCACTGGTCAGCGCCACCACTAACCCGTACATTCCCTACAACCTGGACGCATGGGACGGCTATCCCACCCAGCGAGAAACCATTCTGCAAGCCTTCAAGGCACAGGGCAAAAAACTGATCACGTTGTCGGGCGACTCCCACAACGCGTGGTTCTCCAATCTCACGACGCTGGCCGGTGAGAGGGTGGGCTTTGAGTTCGCTTGCGCGTCGGTCACCTCCGCCGGGTGGGAGGTCGCGGGGTTGGGCACCCTGTCCAGTGCGATGGACGGCACTGCAGCCGTCCCTGGAGTGCATGGCAACGGCATGGGGCTGATGAGTAACCTCAACTATGCCGAAACCACGCGCCGCGGCTACCTGCTGATGACGGCCACCGCGGCATCCGTTCAGGGCGAGTATGTGTTCGTGGACACCGTCAAGTCCAAAAAATATGTGGCTACCACGGATAAAACCATCACCGTGGCCACCACGGGCGCTGTCACGTACGCGTGAACATACGCCTGAGCCTGCCGATAGCCCCCGTGAAATATGGTTGTATTGCTATTAATTGCAGAGCATTTGCCACTTGACTCACCCTTGCAGCGTCACCACGATCTTGCCGCCCGCCTGCCCCGACTCCAGCAGGCGGTGCGCCTCTTGGATCTGCATGAAGCCGAAGACCTTGGCTGGCTTGGCTTTGAAAGTGCCAGCCGCGCAGTGGTCCACGATGGTCTGAAACGGAATCTCTGACAGCGGAAACTCAGCACCCCCCAGCACCAAGGCACTGCCAAACACGCAGAGCCGCACACCGCTGGGAATCTGAAACACCGGCTCCAGCGTCAAAGGCCCGCCGCCGCCCAAGAAGCCCGCCAGGCACGCCGTGCCGCCGCGCTTGAGCATGGCCAGTGAATCCAGAACCGTGGTGTTGCCAATCAGGTCCAGCACCGCGTCCACGCCGCCGGGCACCAATGCGCGCACGGCCGTGGCCAGCGCCAGTTCGTGCACCAGCACATCGCCCGCGCCCAGCGCCTGCAGCATGGGCGCGCGGTCTAGCGTGCGCGTGGTGGCCACCACGCGCGCACCCGCCAGCTTGGCGATGTTGATAGCCGCTTGGCCCAGTGCAGAGCTGGCGCCGCGTACCACCACCGTCTGCCCTTCTTGCAGGGCCAGCACACCGTGCAGGCAGGACCAGGCCGTGGCATAGGTTTCCGGAATGGCGGCCAGCTCGGCCCATGGCAAGTCGCTATCAATCGCCACCACATTGCTCAGCGGCACCGACACCACCTCAGCATAGCTGCCGTTGATGCTGCGCCCCATGCCGCCCACCACCGCCAGCACCTTCTGGCCCGGCGCGAAGCGCTGGCTGGGGTCGGCCCGCACGGTGCCCACGCACTCGATGCCCGTGACCTCGGCCACATCGCCCCAGGCACCGGAGCGGAAATACACCTCCGCCTGGTTCAGCCCAAAGGCCTTCACATCGATCAACACCTGGCCCGGTGCGGCGGCGGGCGTCGGGCGGTCTTCTACCACCAGCACCTCAGGGCCGCCGTATTGCTTGATCACTATTGCCTGCATGTTTTGCTCGCTTTCAGTTGGTTGAGGAAGGCGAGTCTAGGTAGGCTGTTGATTTATTAATAGAATTAAGTTTCTATAAAGACAATCAGGTTTTTGAATGATTGACGGCATCACCCTGCACCAGCTGCAGTGCTTTGACGCAGTGGTCACCGCCGGCAGCTTTCAGGCGGCGGCGGACCAACTGCTGCGCGCACAGCCCACCGTGTTCTCGGCCGTCAAAAACCTGGAGAACCAACTGGGCCTGAAGCTGCTCAACCGCAGTGGCTACCGCGTGGTGCTGAGCGACGAAGGGCGTGCCTTTCACGCGCGGGCGCAGTTGTTCCTGGGCGAACTGCGCGGCCTGAAGGCGCACGCCGCCAAACTGGCGGCCGGAGAAGAAAGCGAACTGCGCGTGGTCATTGGTGACCTGTGCCCGCTGGCATCCACGCTGGGCCTGCTGCGCGGCTTCTTCGACAGCTACCCGAGCACACGCCTGCACCTGCACTTTGACGCCATCTCTGGCCCCTGGGAGCGCCTGTTTGAAGGCGATGCCGATTTGATCCTGCACTACATCGACAAGGCCGATGTGCGCCTGGACTATGTCGACCTGTTTGGCGTGCAACTGGTGCCCGTGGTGGCGCCCGGGTTTTTGCAATTCGGCATCACCGATGCCATCACCCCCGAGCAGATGCGCGACTACGTGCAATGCGTGATCCGCGACACGGCCAAGCAACCGCGCGACCGCGACTACTACCTCATCGAAGGCGCCCGCCGCTGGACCGTGGCAGACCAGTTGATGAAGCGCGAGCTGATCCTGCAAGGCATGGGCTGGGGCCACATGCCGCATTTCCTGGTGGAAGAAGACCTGCGGCTGGGCAAACTGGTGTCCATTGCCGGCAAACACTTCCGCGGCGGCACGGTCGATGTGGTGGCCGCGCGCCGCCGCGATGTGAGTCATGGACCTATTGCCAGCAAGTTGTGGCAATACATTGCTGAAGGGCGTATGTCTGCAGGCGCACAGAAGACCGGCGGCTAGATGCCAATAGTGCAGTTTGCTGGACATGCCTGTAAACACCCCACTGTGGATGCCGCTATGTTCAGTACGGCACCCCAAGCGCACACAAACAGGCATAGCGTTGCCAAGAGATCCATGGTCATCACAACTGCCGATATTTTGAGCGCCAGTATTCTGATCGTTGACGATCAGAAAGCGAATGTTGACTTGCTGGAGGAGCTCTTGCGTGGCGCCGGCTTTCAATGCATTGCCACGACGACGGATCCCCAAGCCGTCTGCGCACTGCACCAGGGTAATCAATATGACCTGATACTGCTGGATCTGCAGATGCCAGGCATGGACGGATATAAAGTGATGGAGTCCATGCGGGAGATTGAAACCGTTGGCTACGTTCCTATCCTGGTGATCACAGGGCATACGAACGAAAAGCTGCGGGCGCTTGCCGCCGGTGCAAAGGACTTTATCGCCAAACCGTTTGATTTGGTCGAGCTCACTATGCGCATCCGCAACATGCTGGAGGTGCGGTTGCTTTACAAACGACTCGATCAACAAAACCATGCACTGAAATCCCTGGCGCTCCATGACGAGTTGACCAGGCTACCCAATAGACGGTTGTTGATGGACCGGCTCGCCTTGGCCATTGCCCATGCGCGCAGGAACCAGGGCACCATGGCAGTGATGTTTATCGATTTGGACGGTTTTAAACAGATCAACGACACCCTGGGTCATGATGGGGGGGACGATCTGTTGCGCCAGGTGGCTGGTCGTCTGGTGGCTACCGTACGCCAAGTAGACACGGTGGCGCGTTTGGGTGGCGATGAATTCATGATCGCGTTACCGGAATTGAGCCATGCCGACGATGCTGCTGAGCTGGGGGCCAAGGTGATACAGGCCGTCTCGCAACCCTACCGCATCCAAGACCGCGACGTAGGCCTTACTGCCAGCGTTGGTCTCAGTGTTTATCCCGTCCATGGCGAAGATGCGGAGGCGCTGATGAAGAGTGCTGATATTGCCCTGTACCAGGCCAAGCATTCTGGGAAAAACGACTACCGCATGTCGCGGCCCGCCGACCTGCTGTGATCAAGCGGCCACAAAGCCCGCTGCCTTGTGGCTGCCGTCGCAATAGGGCTTGTTTTTGGATTGGCCGCAGCGGCACAGGTAGGTCTCGGTCACCTTGTTGCAGGTGTGGCCGGTGCCGCTTACTACTTCCAAGTTGCCCACGATACGCAGCGGGCCGTTGGGTCGGGGCTGCACATCCACCGGGCCATTGCGCACCGCCAGCGCCTCAAACGCCTGTGCCGCAGGTTCACCACTGGCCATAAAGCCTGCCGCGCCATGGCTGCCGTCGCAAAACGGCTTGTTCTGCGACTGGCCACAACGGCACAGTGTGGCGCGGGGCGATGCCTGTGCCACGCCGCCAATCAGCAACTCGGCCTCAATGGCCAGTGGGCCGTTTTCTCGCACCCGCACCGTGTTGACGATGGGCGCGCCCTCAGCATTGGCCGCCTGGCCTGCGGCCGGCGGCGCATTGCGCACCACGCGGATGGCGCCCGAGGGGCAGTTCTTGGCCACGTGCATCAATTCCTCCACCGACTGCGCGTCGGGGTGTATCCATGCACCCTGCACATTGGGCACAAACACATCGGGGTGCGACAGCACGCAGCCACGCGAGTGGATGCACTTTTGCGCATCGAAGTGGATGGTGGCTTCAGTGCCGGTGACAACTTCCAGGGCCATGGTGCGTGCTCCTTTGTTTCTGTCGTGCTGAAACGGATGTAACGAAGATTATGGACGCCCAGCCGCTAAGCCAGCAAGCCATCCCACACCAGCTTCAACCCCGTCAGCAGCATGCCCGCATAGAGGAAACGGTAGAACACCACCTGGCTGATGCGGCGCGCCCAGTGCACGCCAATCCACACCCCAATGGGCGCAAGGGGCAGCAGCACCAGTGATGTGGTCATGTTGCGCGTGTCCAGCAGGCCCAGCCAGGCATAGGGAATCCACTTGCACAGATTCACCACAAAGAAGAAAAACGCCATCGTGGCGGTGAACTTGACCGGCGACAGCTTGAGCGGGATCACATACGCATTGATGGGCGGGCCGCCCGCATGCGCCACGAAACTGGTGAAGCCCGACAGCGTGGTCAGCACCGCACCCAGCCACTTGGGCGGTAGCGGGCTGTTGGGCTTGGGCGGAAACAACAGGCGCTGCGCCAGGAACAGCAGCGTGAACACCCCCACGATAGCCGCCACCGTGTGCGCATTCAGCAGCTTGAACAGCAACGCCCCCACGACGATGCCCAGCACCCCGAAGGGCAGAATGAAGCGCAACAGCGCGCGGTCAAAGTCCTTGCGAAAAGCGGCCATGCCCAGGATGTCCATCAACAGCAGCACCGGCATCAGAATGGCCGCCGCCTGCGGCACGGTGACGGCCAGCGCCATCATGGGCACGGCCAAGGAGCCAAAGCCTGCGCCGAAGCCGCTTTTGCTGATGCCCAGCAGCAGGACGGCGGGGATGGTTACTGCGTAGAAGTAGGGGTCGGTGATCAAGGGGGTGTAGCAGCCGTCATGTGGTTGAACATTGAAAGTTCCGCGAGTGGGGAGCTGAGATGAGGTACCTCGGGGTTCATCATAGTCAGGACGGCCCGAGGCACTGACGGCAACATCGGTGCTTATCGCGGTGGCAGTGTCTCATGAAAAGCTGAAGGTCGTCGAGAGGATGTCGCGCCACTCGGAAGCAGTCGTGTTGCGAAAAGACTAAGGCCGGTGCTTAGTGCGGGTGTCAGCATTCGCGTCGAACGGCGCCTGCTCCAGTCATTGAGTAATAGGCGGGTGTTTTGTGAGTAGACGCATATCGCAATGCGTAGTGACTTCTTTGCAGCAACTGCTGGGTCCTCACTACAGCGGTTCGGTTGCCGGCTACAGGTTTCTATCCGATTCCAAATGAGTGGTGTTGTTGGTGGGTGAGCTTTTCGAACCGACCGTCAACTAGAGCCCCGACCAGTACGCTTGTGTGAGGATACTTATTGACCAGCCGAGCTAAACGGGTGTCAATATCAAATGCTCGTTCGGTGGGACGACTCTTTTTCCAATCGTCTAGAGTGATGACGATAACCAATGTGAATTGTGAGATGTGGCCGTCTCGCATCTCCATGTACCCACGAAGAAGAGCGCCGTGGATGGGAGAGGACACCGATAACCCGTCTCCCAAGTTGCCAGTAGCTTTTACGGAGAAGCCGTGAATTCCACCCATTTCCATTGAGATGAAGTCCGGGAACTCTCCCCTGCCTTGATGAATGGTTTCATGCCGCTGTGAAAGCCAGACAAAAACAGCCCTTTGGGCTTCTAGATGATACGAGTGTTCGAAGTGAAAGTATTCCGAGAGTGAGTGAGACGGCGTTTCGGAGTCCTCCAGTTCGAGTGCGGTGTGGTTGCGACCAAATCCGAAACGACTATCAGGGGTAAGCGCAACTTGCTTCAATTCGTCAACTGCTTCAGATGAGACGGACGCAGCAGCGTATTTGTTTGCATGTTCAACGAATTGCACTGACGAATACATCCAGTAGAGTTCGACTTTCCCATCCCTCATAATTTCACGAACGAGTTCTGGATGCGGTCCTACTGTTTTTCCTTGTTCCTTCCACCACCAGTCTTCTTTCTTATCTTCGGTGATAAAAAGCACGGCCTTCACGCCATGATTGGCTGCGTGACGGATCAGTTGGCGCCAAAGAATTAGATCTCCAAATTTCCGCGGAAACTTGAGATGGTCGTGAACAAAACTAGCCTCGTTTGGGTTCTTGTCCTTCTCCAAATCTGCAAAGCCTGGAGGGATGCGTTCCGCAAATCGAGCGTCTCCACCTTCAATTAGGGCGTTTAGCTCGTTCTGGGAAGTGGGGCCATTGCCCACGCGATTCAAAAAAAGTAGATCAAGTCTTTCGCGGATAGGGTCAGAAGCACTGATGTCAAGCTGGGCTTGATGAGCGGCTTGAATGGCATCAATCAGCTTTAGATTGGCTTTGTCGATGTCTTCTAGCAGCGGTTGTGGATCAACACCTATACCTCGTTTGTCGATTTGCAACGCATCCACTTTTTGTTTTAGCTCGACAACAAAGCCGCTGGCAGCACGAAGAGCTTCTTCAATAGACTTTCGCTCAGAAGCGATCACGTTTAGTCTTCGCCTGTGGAACTCCAATGCAACCTGGTGAGGTATCCACAATCGCTCTTTCATTGTTTCAAGAACAGTAAGCAACTCGTCTCGGGTAGTTGTCGGAAGCCTATAGAGATTGAGTAGGACGTTTGTATCCAATACAACGGTGGCCTCCTGCCACAGGCGTTGGTACTCCCCGTCTGTAGGCGGGTAATAGCCGGGAAATAGTGATTTCATTTTTACTACACCCTAAGGGAGAGCGACATTGCCACGCAAACTCAGAGCATCGCTAACCGCGTATAAATGGAGATTCTCTAATTGAGGTCTAACTAAACAAGGATGACGGGTTGTCTGTCCGTCCGGCGAACGCAATCTCTTGATTCCATAATGCCTACTTTGTAGGCATGCGGCTAGGTGGTGTTTGCCCCAGTATGGGGTCTTTGATACGAATCAGCCGCCAGCCCGCATGCAGCGAGTGGAAGCAGCTATCAAAACCGTAGTGGCTTTTAGAACGAAAGTGGCAGCGGTGCAGCCGCCTTCAATCTACAACGCCCGCCCGTCATAGTGGTGCACCGGTATCGCATACACATCCACCCCCTCCAGGCAGCGAATATTCACCGCGGCCATGGCGTTGCCTTTGGGGTCTGTGCCTACGCCAAAGGGGTGCATGCCACAGGTGGGGCAGAAGTTGTGCTGGATGGCGTGTTTGTTGAAGGTGTAGCTGCGCATGGCGTCGGGCGGGGTCAACAGGCGCAACTGGGGGCGGGACACAAACCACATCAGCGTGCCCTTGCGCTGGCAGATGGAGCAGTTGCAGTCGGTGGCGCTGGTCAGCTCGCCATCCACTTCAAATTGGATCTGGCCGCAGTGGCAGCTGCCGCTGTAGGTGGTTATGGTTGCTGTGTCTTTCGTTGCGCTCATTGCGGGGCCTCCGGTGCGGGCACGATGACCATCCAGCCCACGCCAAACTTGTCTTCCAGCATGCCAAAGCAGGGCGACCAGAATGTCTTGCCCAGTGGCATCACCACCTTGCCGCCGCCTTGCAGCAGCCCGGTGAACTTGCGGTCGGCCTCGGCCGCATTGGCCACGCCCAGGCTCAGCGTGAAGCCTTTGAAGCTGGGCTGCATGTTGCTGTTGCCGTCGGACACCATCAGATTCATCTCGCCCACGCGCATGCTGGCGTGCATGATCTTGTTGTCAAAGCCGGCGGGTATGGCGCCGGGTGGTGGGGGTTCGGGCGCTTCGTTCATGCGCATTTGAAAAGTCACTTCCGCGCCAATGGCTTGTTGGTAGAAGGCCATGGCTTCTTCGCAGCGGCCGTTGAAAAACAGGTACGGTTCTAGTGTCATGGTGGTTTCTCCTTGAGGGTTGAGAGGGGGTGGGGTTAGCCGGGGATATTGGGCTCGACCAGCGTGGCCAGTTGGAGCAAAGATTCTTGCCAGCCCAGGTAGCACATCTCCACGGGTATGGCTGGGGGAATGCCTTCTTGCACCACGCTTAGCTCGGTGCCGCAGAGCACGGGCGTGAGGGTGATGGTGGTCTTCATGGTGCCGGGCATGTTGGGGTCGTCAAACTTGTCGGTGTAGCAAATCTTGCTGGCGGGCACCAGCTCCAGATACTCGCCACCAAAGCTGTGGCCGTTGCCGGTGCCGAAGTTGGTGAACGACATCTTGAACGTGCCGCCAACCACGGCCTCCATGTGGTGCACGGTGCAGGTAAAGCCATAGGGCGGCAGCCACTTGGCCATGGCGTCGGCATTCAAGAATGCCTTGTAAATGCGGTCAGGCTGGGCGCGGATGACGCGGTGCAGCTCGACGGCGTGGGGTTTTGGCATGGTGTGTTTTCCTCCTGGTTTGCGGAATCGTGATGCCTTGTTGTGTACGCCTTGCGACAAGGCACGCATTTGATT
The DNA here is from genome assembly GCF_059418585.1 of Rhodoferax sp. GW821-FHT07G04. Classification (NCBI taxonomy): domain Bacteria; kingdom Pseudomonadati; phylum Pseudomonadota; class Betaproteobacteria; order Burkholderiales; family Comamonadaceae; genus Rhodoferax; species Rhodoferax sp. GW821-FHT07G04. The sequence continues at coordinate 1,435,558 of NZ_JBWKQD010000001.1, read as the reverse complement.
GTGGACAGCGTACACAAGAACAATAGCATAGATAATGGACAGTGTCCACATTGCTAGCTATGCCTGTTACAACTGCCCCCGCCGCCCGCAAAACCTACCGCCATGGCGACCTGCGCCGTGCCTTGCTAGAGGCCGCCATTGCGCTGGCCCGCGAAGGAGGGGTGCCCGCCGTCACGCTGCGCGAAGCCACGCGCCGCGCGGGCGTGGCGCCCAATGCGGCCTACCGCCACTTCGCCAGCCAGCAGGTGTTGCTGGTGGCGGTGCGGGCCCACGCGCTGTCGGGGGTGGCCCAATCCATGGAAGAACAATTGGCCGCGTTGCCAGCCGGCCTGTCGCCCGCTGACCACGCCCGCGCCAGCGTACGCGCTGTGGGCACGGGCTACTTGCGCTACGCCAAGGCCGAGCCGGGCTTGTTTCGTACCGCGTTTGCACTTTCTGACAAGTTGATACAGGCTACGCCCGAATGGCCCACTGCCGGCCCCGGCGGGCGCAACCCGTACGAGCTGCTATGCGATGCGGTAGACCTGCTGGTGCAGGCCGGTGTCATGCCCGCGGCCAAGCGGCCGGGTTCCGAGATGCTGGCCTGGTCCGCCGTGCACGGCCTGGCCATGCTGGTGGTGGACGGTCCCCTGGCCGCGCCGGTGGGGCCGTACTATGAAGTGTTCGGTCAGCGGCTACTCGACATGGTTGAAAAGGGGTTGTAGCCCTCGTCACAATTGACCATAGCGCTACAAAAATAGTAGTGATACTAGGGTGATCCTTCTTCACACAGCCCGCACCGCCCACCCCTGCGCTTGCAACTGCACCAAGACGCTATCGGGCCCGGCCATGTGGTACAGGCCCAGCACGGCCAGGGCCGGTTTGTCGGCACGCAGCATGGCGTCAAAGCGGGGCACCCAATTGCGGTTGCGGCCCAGCACCATGCGGGCATACATCGCCGGGTACTGGGCCTTGAGCCGCAGCACCTCTTGCGCCGCGCGGGCACTGTCGCCCCGCGCCCAGTCGGCGTAGATGCGTTCGTTGGCAGCGGGGCCGGCCAAGATCTGGTCCAGCGTATAGCTGAGGAACTGCTGGTCTTCGTCTGCGGCCAGGGCGCCCATGTAAGTCATCACATCGTCTTGCGCGGGGAACTCGCTTTGCAGCGCCAGGCCCGCCTTCTGCGCCATGGCGGTCAGCACCTTCTCGGCGGTGCCAGACTCTGCGTGGCCAATGTGTGCGTGGTAGGCGTTCTCCAGCGTCAGCGCAGCCAGCCAGGGGCGAAAGGGCGCCAGCTCTTCAGGCTTCATCTGCGCCGCTTGCGCGGCCTGGGTCAGGCGCTCAGCCTCTTTGGTGCCTATGCGTTGGGGCAGCGGCGTCTGCTGTCCGTCCATGCCATGGCGCATCACCAGCTCGCGCATATTGCCGCGCACGACGCGGTTGGTCTCCACCCACAGTGTGGAGCAGGTGGGTAGCAACTGCGCGATACGCTTGTCTTGCCAGGGCTGGGCGCGTGCCGGCGTGCCGCCCAGCACATAGGCCTTGCCGCCATGGCCTTCCACGGACCACAGGGGCCAGTGGGGCGTGGAGGAGGATGTGTCGGCCCATGCCGCGTGGGTTGTCAGGCTGCCGGCTGCCATGCCGGCAAGCAGGAGTTGCCGACGCGATAGTTGAAGGGATTGCTTGCTGTCGTAGTTGTTGTGGGTCATAGCGTGTCTCTGAGGAATGCGCGGCTTTGCAGGGCCGCTTTCGCAACGGGCGATTGCGCGTTGTGAAGGGGATGCTAGAGACGGCCGATCACCACGAGAACAGCACGGTGACGATTTGCAGAGACGGTGGCACCAAGCGCGGACACCTGCGACGAAGCGCAGCGCTTGGGGCGCACTCAATGCAACTGACGTTGGTACAGGGCTTGGGTGCGCAGGTTTTCAGCGACCGGCAATGCGCGGCGGTGCAGTTCGGCGGCCATTTCCGCAGTGCACACGCTGACGGGCGTTCTGTCTTGCAGCGCGCGCTCAATTTGCACGCCCGACTTGGTGCGGTGGTACTTGGCCGAGTAATCCAGTATGGGGGAGTGAACCTTGCTGTCAGGAGGTAATGCGAGGAGCTTGATGCCGGCCGTCAGCGTGATGTCGTAGGTCTCGTAGCTGGAGAAGCCGTTGCAGGCGTGGCGCCGGTTCGGTTCCACTTTGGTTTTGATGTCCGCAAACAAGGACACGGGCAGCGCGGTCTCCACGACCGGCCAAAACACCAGCCCGCCGGTCGCGCCGCCTTCCAGGAAGTTGGCAATCTCAAAGCGCATGCGGTAGCCATATTGGTCCGACAGGCCCTCGGTGTTGCCCTTGGTGAGCACGCCTTGGCCCTTGTAGCCGTAGGCATTGAGTGCGCGCTTCACAAAGTCCCGCTCGGCATCTTTGTCCATGTCGCGCATGCGGGCGCGTGCGTTGGCCGCATCCAGGCCGCGCAGGGCCACTTGCAATTCACCCGAGGCACTGCCGTCTTTGGCAATCTTCAGCTTCATGCTGAGGCGCTGTTCGGTTTTGTCGTAGGGCTGGTTCGGCGTGGTGGCTACGGCGTTGGTTGCCACGCCGATGTGCGCGACAGGCTTGCCATAGCTATTGGCCGCCAGGTATCCAAACGGCACGTCTTTGGCCGTGGCGTCTGCGTAGAGTTTGAGGTCGGGCAGGTAGTTGATGACGTGGTTGAATGCAGTCATCACAGGGGTTTGAGGCAGGTCATAGATACTGCCGAGTTGGGTCAATGCCTGCTCGCTGCGAATGCCGGCAGCCGTCAGCAGGGCTTGCAGCAAGGTTGCATGGTCCTTGCAGTCGCCCAGCTTGTTGTCCAGCACCACATCCAGGTTGCGGGGTACCACGGCGCCCACGCCGATGTCGTTGCCCGCGTAGGTGATATGGCGAGAGACCCACTCGTAGAGCAGGCGGGCACGCTCGGCGGGCTTCTTCTCATCACCCACAATCGACTGCATCAGTTCGCGTACGCGGGCAGTGGGCTCGGCCTTGGGCATTGCGCGCTCACCATAAGCCTTGGCGATGGCCTCATAGCTGTCAAAGGTAGATGCGGCGACGGATGGGCTCTCCTCCAGGCGCCAGATGCCTGCGTCGCTCTCATCCCAGTGCAGGGGCGCGGTGTTTTGGTAGCGCCATTGCAGTGTGCGCATGTCACCATCTTCTGCAACCGGCATTTCCTGGACCTGATGGGACTCAACGGCCAGCTTTAAGGTCTTGGGTGCGCGCACGGTGATGCGCGCGTCCTGGTAGCCCCGATAGGCAGACCAGGTTTGCGTCATGGAGAAATGTCCCGGGAAGATGGGCTCTTTGTCTGCGATGGTGTAGCGAATACCCACGGAATCACCCACGGCCAAGTCAGGAAAAACCACCGACAGGCTGGTGCGGTCAGAAAACATGGGCGCTGCGTCGCCGCGGCCTTGGTTGGTGGTGGTCTGGAAGTTGGTGGCGGGGACCGCAATCTTGCGGCCGTCCTTCTTCAAGGTATAGGCCTCCAGGATTTCACCTGTCTGGATGCTGGTGCTGAAAGAGAATGCGTAGGTCTTCACGTTCTCCAGTGCGCTGGCTTGCCGAACCTCATGCAGTGACTCGAAGGTCTGCGTGGCGCGCCCATCCGAGGCGACGTCGTACAACAGGTACCACTTCTTGACGAGGACCGCGTCGTTGTCGGTAGATGCCTCGCTTGCCCACGCGCCTTGCAATGCCAAAGTGCACAGAGCACATGCCAGTATGGCGTGCCGAATAGTTGTCAAACTCTCGCTCCCATTTTTCTGATTGGACGGCCCGCCGAGGGGTGGGCGGGGATGATAGCCGAGGCCCTAAGCCGCTTGGCGAGCGTTGTGCAACACCACCGTTGCAAGCTTCTTCACCAGGCCCGGCATCTGCTCCACCGGCACTTGCGCATAGCCCAGCAGGAAGCCGCGCCAGGGCTGGGTGCGCATGCCCACGGTGTGCAGGCTCAGTGCCGGTGCAACGATGCCTTGGGCCAGCAGCTGGCGGCTCATGGCGGCATCGTTGGCCAGCGGGTCGTGCAGACGCAGGGCCAGGTGCATACCGGCGGTGCCACCGTGTACGTCGGCCACATCGCCCAATTGCTCTCGCAGCGCGGCGACCAGCGCGTCGCGCCGCTGGCGGTAGAGCCGGCGCATGCGGCGCAGGTGCAGACTGAACTGGCCGCTGCGCATGAAGTCGGCCAGGGCCAATTGGTCGGCCGTGCGTCCACGCGGTGCACTGCGTGCCAGCAATGCGGCCATGGGCGGCGCCAGGCTGGCGGGCACCACGACAAAGCCGGTGCGCAGCCCCGGAAACATGGTCTTGCTGAAGGTGCCCAGGTACAGCACGGGCGCGTCCACAGCCAGGCCTTGCAGGCAAGCCAGCGGCGGGCCGTCGTGGCGGAACTCGCTGTCGTAATCGTCCTCAATGATCAATGCCCCGGCCTTGCGCGCCTGTGCAATGAGTGCCAGGCGCCGCTCCAGGCTCAGCACGCTGCCGGTGGGGTATTGGTGTGAGGGGGTTACGTAGACCAGCTTGGGCGGGTGCTGTTGCCAGTCCCTGGCAGTGGGTGCCATGCCGTCGGCATCCACCACGATGCCGATGGGGCGCAGTTGCGCGCCCTGGAACGCAACCTTCGCGCCCTGGTAGCCTGGGTTCTCCATCCACACGGTGTCGCCAGGGTCGGCAAAGGCGCGGGCGCAGAGGTCCAGGCTGCTCTGCGTGCCGTCGGTGATGAAGACCTGGCTGGCGTCCACCAGCGCGCCGCGGGCCACGCGCAAGTGTTCGGCGATGGCACTGCGCAGCGTGGCGTCGCCGGCCGGGTCGGCATAGTTCAACTGCGCGGGGCGCATGCCGGCCCAGGCCCGGTCCAGCAGGCGCCGCCACAGCGTGGTGGGGAAGCTGCCCAGCGCCGGCACGCCGGGCGCAAAGGCGGCAGACAGCTCGGCGTCCGGCAGCATCAGGGGCACGCCTTGCGCGCGGCGCGACAGGCGGCTGCGCAGCGTCGGTGCCGTGCGTCCTGTGGGCGTGGCCAGTGCGGCCAGAGGGGCGACCAGGGTGCCGCGCCGGTCGGGCAGCACAAAGCCTTCGGTGGACAACTGGTCATAGGCATAGAGCACGGTGTTGCGCGACACGCCCAGCTCTTGTGCCAGCGTGCGGGTGGCAGGTAGGCGCGTGCCGGCAGCAAGCAGGCCGCTGCGGATGCTGTGGCGCAGGCATTCGTGCAACTGGCGCTGGCGTGGCCAATGTGCGTGTGGGGCGTTGGCTACAAAGCGAGAGAACAACAGTTGGTAGTCCATGGCGGTTCGGCTTCTTTCGTGGCCCTAAAAAATAGTGCATTCGTGGACCTTTTTAAGGGTCCATAAAAGTCCTACATTCTGCCTCCTTGATTTGAACGGAATCCCATGAACCAGACTGACCCCGCTACCGCCCCCACCGACCGCACGCGCATACGCCGCATTGCCGAGAACGCGCACTACGACCGCGCCACGCTGCACGCCATATTGGACGCCGCCTATGTGTGCCATGTGGCTTTTGCCGACGACAAGGGCACGCACTGCATACCCACCGCTTGCTGGCGCGAGGGCGAACATTTGTATATCCACGGCTCCAACGGCGGACGCCTGATCAAGCTGTTGGCCAAGGGCACACAGGCCTGTGTGACAGTCACACACATAGATGGACTGGTGCTGGCACGCTCGGCGTTCAGCCATTCCATGAACTACCGATCGGCCATGGTCTATGGCCAGTTTGAAAAGGTGGAGGCCAAGGCCGCAGCGATGGACGCATTCATGCGCCACATTGCCCCGGGCCGTGAACACGAGGCCCGTCCCGGCAATGCCAAGGAACTGGCCGCCACCACGGTCATGCGCATCGCGTTGGATGAAGCCGCCTGCAAGATGCGCACCGGCGGCCCGACAGACGACGTAGAAGACATGGAAGTTGCTGCCTGGACAGGTGTGCTGCCACTGGTCCAACAACACGGTGTTCCCGTGGTGGACCCGCAGTGCACGCAGCCCGCGCCGGCCTATGTGCGCCAGTGGGCCACTGCGACCTGACAGCGCTTTCGAACAGGCATGAAAAAAGGGGCACAAGGCCCCTTTTTCTTTTTTGAGAAAAAACCGATGTCGCAGCTTAGAACTTGAAGCCGATACCAACGGAAGTGCCGTCGATCTTGGAACCGTTGCTGTTGTTGAACGACATGTAGTCCACGTTCAGGCTGACGGACTTGGTGAAGCTGTAGCCTGCACCGATACCGTAAGAACCGCCGTTGTCACGTGCGTCTGTGTTGCCAACTTTGGAGTTGATGTTGGCCCAGCCCAGACGGGCGAACAGCTCGAGGTCACCGATTTGAACGCGGGGCTTGATGTAGATGCCAGCGCCGCTGGACAGCTTGATGTTCAGGCCCAGGTTGCTAGCGTCGTTGGTGCCGAGCAGGAACATGGCTTCAACGGCGAAGTTGTCGTTCAGACCCTTGCCGAAAGTGCCGCGCAATGCGGAGGGCTTCCAGTCGCCGGACAGGCCGTCAACCTTGAAGGTAGTGGCTGTGTAGGCGATTTCTCCGAAGTAACCATCGTTTGTGGCCTGGGCGGAGGCGACGGTAGAGACCAGTGCAACGGCGGCAACTGCTACCAATTTTTTCAGAAACATGTTTTCCCTTGTGATGTATAGAAATGAGCCCCGCAGGCCGTGTCTATAGTTGACGCTTACCAACGGGGCGGCCGACATTGTACCCCGCCATGCGGGTAAACCCTTGGCTCTAGCCCACCTGCCCCAGATACGCCCCAGGCTGGGCGGACAGCCCGCGCTTCACATTGCGGCTCAAGTCATCGGCCAGTACTTCGTCTTGTCCGGCCTCCAGCGCGGCCAGTGTTTGGCGCGCCACGTCCAGCGGGTCAACCTTGGGGCCGGGCACTTTGCGGGCCATGTCGGTGTCCATGAAGCCCACATGCACACCCACCACCTGGGTGCCCTGTGCGCGCAGCTCATTGCGCAGGCCATTGGTCAAGGACCATGCCGCGGATTTGGACGCGCTGTAGGTGGCAGCGGCGCTCAGGTTCAGCCAGCTCAGCACCGACAGCACATTGACAACGCCGCCACCGCCATTGGCTTGCAAGATGGGCGCAAAGGCCTGGCTTAGCGCCAGCGGGCCAAAGAAGTTGGTCTCCAGCTCGGCACGCGCGGCGTCGGCACTGCCCACAGCCAGAAAGGGCGAGCCGCGGCCAATGCCGGCGTTGTTAATGAGCAAGTTCACGTCCGTGCACTGTTGGGCGGCTGCCGCAATGTGGGCTGCGTTGGTCACGTCCAGTTGGATGGGTGTCACGCCTTGCAGTGTGATGCTGGCAGGGTCACGTGCGGCGGCATAAATTTTGGCAGCGCCGGCCTGCAGCAACGCGTTGACAAAAGCCTGGCCCAGGCCGCGGTTGGCACCGGTGACGAGGACGACGGAGTTTTTGATGTGCATGATTTCTCTTTCTGGTTAGAGGCGTTCGAGGATGGTGGCGATGCCTTGACCGCCACCAATGCATTGGGTGGCAAGGGCGTAGCGGGCGTTCTCTCGCACCAGCAGGGCTGCCGCCTTGCCAGTGATGCGCGCACCCGTGGCGCCCAGTGGGTGGCCGATGGCCAGGCCGCCGCCGTCGATGTTCACGGTGGCAGGATTCAGGCCCAGCTCGCGGATGCAGGCCAAGGCTTGGGACGAGAAGGCTTCGTTGATCTCCACCACTTCCAGGTCGGCAACCGTCAACCCTGCACGGGTCAGTGCCTTGCGGGTGGCGGGGATGGGGCCAATGCCCATGACGGCTGGGTCCACACCCACGCTGGCAAAGGACACGATGCGTGCGGTGGCCTGCAAGTTGTGTTTCTTGGCAAAGGCTTCGCTGGTCAACAGCACGGCCACCGCGCCATCTGTCAGTGGGGACGATGTGCCAGCGGTCACCACGCCATCAGCCTTGAACACAGGGCGCAGCGCGGCCAGGGCGTCGGCATTGGTACCGGCGCGAATGCAGCCGTCCTGGCTGACCACATCGCCTGCGGGCGTGGTGATGGGAACGATCTCGCCGGTCAAGCGGCCCTGTTCACGCGCGGTAGCGGCCTTGCGGTGGGATTCCACGGCCAACTGTTCCTGGTCTGCACGGCTCACGGCCCAGCGCTGGGCCACGTTCTCGGCGGTGTCGCCCATGCTGATGTAGGCATCTGTGTCCTCCATCAATTGCGGGTTGGGGGAAAAGTTGAAACCGCCCTGGGGCACCATGGTCATGCTCTCCACACCCACGCACAGGAATGCATCGCCCATGCCCGCCTCGATCTGCGCGGCCGCAATGTGCACGGCCTGCATGGACGAGCCGCAGAAGCGGTTCACCGTCATGCCACCCACTTCCGTTGGCAAACCAGCCAGCAGGCCGACGATGCGCGCCAGGTTGTTGCCTTGCGCGGCCTCGGGATAGGCGCAGCCCAGGATCACATCTTCAATCAGCGCGGGGTCCAGGTCGGTGCGTTTTAGCAAACCCCTGACCACCTGCGCCGCCAGGTCGTCCGGGCGCACGGTGGCTAGCGCGCCTTTCTTGGCAAAGGTGAAAGGGGAGCGGGCGTAACCGGCAATGACTGCTTTCATGGTGGAGTCCTTTTTAAATGATGATCGTCATGATTGAATTATATGTTGATCATCATTTAAAATGCAAACGACTACAGAGGAATGACCATGAAAGTGACACGGGAACAAGCCAGTCAGAACCGCGACCGCGTGTTGGAAGTCGCCGCTCGACTGTTCCGCGAACGCGGCTTTGACGGCATTGGTGTCGCCGACCTGATGAAGGGTGCAGGGCTGACACACGGCGGCTTCTATGGCCAGTTCGCCTCCAAGGAGGAACTGATGGCCGAGGCCTGCGCCCGCTCGTTCGACAGCTCGGCGGACATCTGGAACACGGTGGCCGCGCGCACCGATGGCAACCCGTTGGCCGCAGTGATGAAGGGCTACCTCAGCCGCCAGCACCGCGACAACCCGGGCGAGGGCTGCGTGATGGCCGCTCTGGGTGCCGACGCGTCGCGCCAGGGCCCCAGCCTGCGCAGCGCGGTGACCGAGGGCACGCGCAAGTTGCTGGATCTGTTCACGTCTTTTGCGCCGGGCCGCGTGAAGGCGGTCAAGCGCGAGCGGGCTGTGGTGGCCTATGCCAGCATGGTCGGTGCACTGATACTGGCCCGCGCGGTGGACGACGAGGCGCTGTCGGACGAGATACTGAAGACGGTGGCTGCCGCCTTGCCGGGCGCGAGCAACTGAACGGCGAGTCACTAATTCAGCATGGTTTACCCGCAGCAGGGATTTACACGCCTGTGCTAAGGTCTGCGGCTTGTCTTTTTTGACCCAGAAAGAACCATGAAACGACTCCTTCTTACCGCGAGCCTGGTGTTCGCCGCGGTGCTGTCACAAGCGGCACCGGTGGCTGCCAATGGCTACCAGCACGTCAAGACCGTGGGCAGTATTGACGAATACACGCTCTCGTCCAACGGCCTGCAGGTTTTGCTGATGCCTGAGCACTCCAGCCCTACGCTCACCTTCATGGTGACCTACCGCGTGGGCTCGCGCAACGAGGTGACGGGCACCACCGGTGCGACCCACTTGCTGGAGCACCTGATGTTCAAGGGGTCCAAGAACCACACCCGTGCCATGGGCAACAATGTGGACCAGTTGCTGGAGCGCACCGGCGCCCTGTACAACGCCACAACATGGTTGGACCGCACCAACTACTACGCCAACATGGGCAGCGAACACCTGGGCACGGTGATGGGCATGGAAGCTGACCGCATGCGCAACCTGCTGTTGCGCGAAGACGACCGCAAGCCCGAGATGACCGTGGTGCGCAACGAGTTTGAGCGTGGTGAAAACTCGCCCATCCAGGCGCTGTACAAAGAGATCTACCAGACCGCTTTTGTGGCCCACCCCTACCACCACAGCACCATTGGTCATCGCAGTGATATTGAAAAGGTGTCCATCGAAAAGCTGCGCGCGTTCTACGACACCTTCTACTGGCCCAACAACGCCACCATCACCATCATTGGTGACTTTGAGCCCGCCAAGGCGCTGGAGATGGTGAAGAAGTCGTTTGGTGTCTACCCTCGCTCGCCCAAGCCCATTCCCGAGATGTACACCGAAGAGCCCAAGCAGAGCGGCGCGCGCCGCCTGGTCGTCAAGCGGCCGGGCCAATTGGGTGTGGTGGCCGTGGCCTACAAGGTTCCTCCGGCGACCGATCCCGACTTTGCGGCCGTGCAGTTGATGACCGCCATCCTGACCGACGGCAAGAACAGCCGCATGTACAAGGCGATCACCAACAAGAATTTGTCTACCGGTGTGGAAGGCGAACTGGGTATCTTCCACGACACGTCCATGGACATCGTGTTTGCGCCGCTGGCCCCCGGCGCCAAGCATGACGAGGTGGAAGCCATCATCGTGGCCGAAGTTGAACGCTTGAAGAAGGACGGCGTGACCGAGACCGAACTCAAGGCCGCCGCCGCCAAGGTGGCCGCCGACGCCGCCTTCAAGCTCGACGGCTCTTTTGGCATTGCCGGCAACATCAACGAATACATTGCCGCGGGCGATTGGACCCTGTTCTACAGCCTGGACGAAGCCGCGAAAAAAGTCACCGTGGCCGACATCCAGCGCGTGGCGCAGAAGTATTTGGTGGAAGACTCCAGCACCACCGGCTGGTTCATTCCCACAACGGACGGCGCGGCTGCTGCGGGTGCCGCCCCCAAGGCCGGTTTCAAGGACAGCCACGTTGGTGGACCCTACTACTACCGTGACCCGGCCCACAGCCACGGCCAACCCACAATGGCTGCGGCCAAGGAGATGGGTGGTGGTGCAGCAGCTGCGCCTGCAGCCACAGCCAAGTTCGCCGCCAACGCCAAGCGCAGCAAGGTGGCCGGTATTGACGTGATCGCCTACCCCATGGGCGTCAAAGACGTGGTGACCGTCAGTGCCTCCCTGCCCGCCGGGCGTGCGCTGAGCGCGGGCGGAAACCCCGCCATTCCCACGCTGACCGGCATGCTGCTGGACCAGGGGACGAAGACACAAGACAAGTTTGTCATCGCCGAGAAGCTGGAGTCGGTAGGCGCCACCATCACCTTCCGCGTGGGCGTGGACGTGTTGGACATCACCGCCCGTGCGTTGAAGAAAGACGTGCCGCTGGTGCTGGGCCTGGTGGCCGAGCAATTGCGCACACCGGCCTTCAGCGCCGAAGAGTTCGCCAAGGCCAAGAAGCAAATGGCCGGCGGTATCAAGCGCAACCTGGAGAGCACGGATTTCCGCGCCAGCGATGCTTTCAGCCGCGCGGTGTATCCGGTGGGCCACCCCAACCGCAGCACTGCGCCCGACGACATGCTGGCCGCCATTGAAGCGGCCACGCTGGATGATGTGGTGGCCTTCCATAAAGCCAACTACGGCCCCGCTGGCATGAACCTGGTGGTGGCGGGCGATGTGGACGTGGCCGCGCTGCACAGCGAGATTGAGCGTGCCTTTGGCGGTTGGACCGGTGGCCGTGCCGTGGTGCGCGCCGCCAAGCCAGCCGACCCCGTGAGCGGTGCCACGCAAAACGTGGTGATGGAGGGCAAGACCAGCGTGTCTGTCGCCTGGGGCCAGCCCAGCGGTTTGCGTTACACCGATCCCGACTACCAGTCCCTGCGCCTGGCCACGGCCATTCTGGGCAGTGGCTTTACTGGCCGCCTGATGGCCAATGTGCGTGACAAGGAAGGCCTGACCTATGGCGTGGGTGCTTTCACCGCCAACGACAATTTCAACGACGGCGATTGGCGCATCGTGGCCACCTTTGCTCCCGACCTGCTGGATAAGGGCATCGCGTCAACACAACGCCAACTCAAGCTCTGGTACGACGCCGGCGTGACGCCGACCGAGGTCAGTGCCCGCAAGAGCAACCTGATCGGATCCTTCAAAGTTGGCTTGGCCACCACCGCCGGTATGGCCGGTGCGCTGCTGAACGCCGTGAACCGCGGCTACGACGCCAACTGGCTGGACGACTTTCCCGTCAAACTGCAGGCATTGACGCCTGAACAAGTCAATGCTTCGATCAAGAAGTACCTCAAGCCCGAGAATATGGTCATGGTCAAGGCTGGAACGTTTGGCGCTAAATAAATAGCGCAAAGTGCATCGGAATCGCGACCCGCAACGGGCCGGTTCCGGTGCTTGCCTTTAGGGCCGATTTGGCGCAGAGTCTGTCATTGACATGACCCAACATACGCCGCACAAACCGACTCTGCTGCTGGTGGATGACCAGGTCCTCAACATCCAGCTGTTGCACCATATTTTCAAAGACGATTACACAATCGCCTCGGCCACCACCGGCGCCCAGGCATTGGCTTTGTGTGCCCGCCAATTGCCCGATCTGATCCTGCTGGACGTGGTGATGCCAGTCATGGATGGCCACCAGGTCTGCACCCAGCTGAAGGCCGACCCGCGCACCCGCGACATCCCCATCATCTTTGTCACCGGCCAGAACAACCCGGAGGAGGAGTCCGCCGCCTTGCAAATGGGTGCTGTGGACTTCATTTCCAAGCCAGTCAATGCTTCGGTAGTCAAGGCGCGGGTCAGCTCCCAGTTGATGCTGCGCCAGACCTTGCGCCAAGTGCAAGACCTGAACCACCACCTGGAAGAGCGTGTCGCCCAGCGCACTGCCGAATTGGAACGGGCGCTGGAGCACTTGCAGCAGTCGCAGGAAGAACTGGCCCACAGCGCCGCCAATGCCACGCTGAGCACGATGATTGCCGGAGTCTCGCACGAGCTGGGTACACCGCTGGGCAATAGCAAGATGGTGGCCGGCACCTTGGCTGAGCACACCCGGGACATGGTGCGCGATATGCAGGCTGGCCGCTTGAAACGTTCGGAGCTGGAACATTACATGGAGCAGGTGTCCGAAGGGGTGTCGCTGCTGCAGCGCAACCTGGAGCGTTCGGTGGAGCTGTTGGCCAATTTCCGCCAGGTGGCAGCCGACCAGGCCAGCGAGCAGCGCCGCCATTTCGATCTGGCCCTTGCGGTCAACGAGATCCTGCACACGCTGAGTCCCAGCCTCAAGCGCCACCCGCATAAAGTGGTGGTGGACATACCCGAAGGCATTGCCATGGACAGCCTGCCAGGACCGTTGGGGCAGATGGTTATCAACCTGGTCAACAACGCCTACCTGCACGCGTTTGAGGGCCGTAGCAATGGCGTGCTGAGAATAGAGGCGCACCGGCATGGCGACCAGGTGCAGATCGCCTTTGTCGACAACGGCGTGGGCATGACGCCCGAACATCTGGAGAAATTGTTTGTGCCCTTCTTCAGCACCAAGATCGGCAAGGGTGGCACCGGTCTGGGCATGGCTATCGTGCGCAATCTGGTGAACAAGACTCTGGGCGGACGCATTGCTGTGTCGTCTACTTTGGGCGAGGGTACCCGCTTTGAGGTCGAACTCCCGTGCGTGCTGCCAGGGCCACGCAATGCATAGATGCTATTAAATTCAGAGCAATTGGCCTAATAATCTAGGGGGCTAGTGGCATGTTTGGCTTGCGATGCTCTGGCCAGAGGCGCCTGTGCGACAGTCGTCTATATTTATACAAAGCAAATGCTTGCTATAAATAGTTGAATTTGGTATCGTTGGCTGCATGAAGCCTGATATTGCACCGCCACCATCGGACACCGCCGCCAAGCGCCCCCGTGGCCGCCCGCGCAAAACGGTGGACGAACGCGACGACGGCAACCGCCGCCAGGAGTTGCTGGCGTCGGCAGCCAAGCTGTTTCGGCGCAAGGGCTTTGCTGCCACCACCACGCGGGACATCGCCGCCGCTGCCGGCATGCAAAGCGGCTCGCCGTTCTATCACTTTAAAAGCAAAGACGCGTTGCTGTATGCCGTCATGGAAGAGGGTATGCGCTCGGCTCTGGATCGCCAGCGCACTGCAACGCAAGCGCCAGGCTTTGTCGACCTGGCGCCCGCCGCCCAACTGCGGGCCTTGGTCACTGTCCATTTTGAGGTGCTGCTGGGGCCAGGTAGCGACTTCGTGCCGGTGATGCTGTACGAGTCGCGCTCGCTCCCGCCGCGCCAGCACAAGGCGCTGGGCCAGTTGATTGCGGAGTACGAGGCACTATGGCTGCCCGTGCTGACGGCCTTGCACGCCAGCGGTGAACTGCGCGCACCGGTGCGTCTGGCCCGCTTGCTGATACTGGGTGCGCTGAACTGGTCGGTGCAGTGGTTTGATGCCAAGAAAGGCGCGTCGCTGCAAGAGCTGTCCGACGCTGCCATGTCTCTATTTCTAAACTGATTCGAGGTTTGTATGGGTTACGGTTCCGTATTTGCGCCGGGTCTGTTCACGGGCAAGGTTGTCATAGTCACTGGTGGTGGCTCGGGCATTGGGCGTTGCGCTGCGCATGAGTTGGCCGCACTGGGCGCCACAGTAGCGCTGGTCGGGCGCAAGGTCGAGAAGCTGCAGAAGGTGGCGGACGAGATCTTGCAAGATGGCGGCAAGGTGAGTTTCCAGGTTTGCGACATCCGCCAGGAAGAGGCCGTCAAGCAAACCGTGACCGCCATCGTGGCGCAGCACGGTGCTGTGTACGGCCTGGTCAACAATGCCGGCGGCCAGTTCATGACGCCACTGGAGGCCATCAGCGCCAAGGGCTGGGAAGCGGTGGTCAACACCAACCTGACCGGCGGCTTCCTGATGGCGCGCGAGTGTTATCTGCAGGGCATGAACAAGACCGGCGGCGCCATCGTCAACATCGTGGCCGACATGTGGGGCTCCATGCCCGGCATGGGCCACAGCGGTGCGGCACGAGCCGGCATGGTCAGCTTCACCGAAACGGCAGCACTGGAGTGGGCGGCCCGGGGGGTGCGCGTCAACGCCGTGGCGCCGGGCTATATCGCCTCCAGCGGCATGGACAACTATCCGCCCGAGGTGGGGCCTATGCTGCGCGAAATGGCCAAGACCATCCCTGCTGGGCGTTTTGGCACCGAGGCCGAGACCGCTGCCGGCATCGTGTTTTTGCTGAGCCCGGCCGCGTCCTTCATCAGCGGCACCACGCTGCGCATAGACGGCGCACGGCCGCAGGCCCGCACCGGCTACCCCATGCGCGTGCCGGATGCGGCGGTGCAGGCGCGTGATGCGGTCAAGCCTTTCAACGGATTCCATAGAGCAGAGACACCCAAGGTGTTTCAGGTCTGAGCCTCTCCAACCTCTTTGGACCCAACACCATGCAATTCACACACGAACACCTGGAAATCCAGAAAACCCTGAAGCGTTTTATCGACGCCGAAATCAACCCCCATGTCGACGAATGGGAGGCGGCGGAAATGTTCCCCGCCCACGAAATCTTCAAGAAGTTGGGTAATTTGGGATTACTGGGTCTGACCAAACCCGAGGCCTATGGTGGCGCGGGGTTGGACTATTCCTACGGCATGGCCATGGCCGAAACCCTGGGCCATATCGACTGCGGTGGCGTGCCCATGGCCATCGGCGTGCAGACCGATATGTGCACGCCGGCGCTGGCGCGTTTTGGCAGTGAAGAGCTGAAGAAGGAGTTTCTGGTGCCGGCTATCGCAGGCGACACCGTGGGATGCATAGGCGTCAGCGAGCCCGGCGCAGGCAGCGATGTGTCGGCCATCACCAGCCGCGCACGCAAGGACGGCGGCGACTATGTCATCACGGGCCAGAAGATGTGGATCACCAACAGCCTGCAGGCGGACTGGATGTGCATGCTGGTCAACACCGGTGACGGCCCTGCGCACAAGAACAAGAGCCTGGTCATGGTGCCGATGCGTGAGAACGGCAAGCTGCGCAAGGGCATCTCGGTGGCGCAGAAGATCAAGAAAATCGGCATGCACTCCAGCGACACCGGGCTCATCTACTTCGACGAGGTGCGCGTGCCGCAGCGCAACCTGATTGGGCAGGAAGGCGCGGGCTTTGTCTACCAGATGCAGCAGTTCCAAGAAGAGCGCCTGTGGTGCGCCGCCAGTTGTGTGCAGTCCTTGAATAACTGCATTGACTGGACCGTGGAGTGGGCGCAGGAGCGCAAGATGTTTGGCGCCACGCTGGCCGACCAGCAGTGGGTGCAATTCAAGCTGGCCGAGATGAAGACCGAGGTGGAAGCCCTGCGCGCACTGACCTACCGCACCTGCGAGCTGTATGTCAGCGGCAAGGATGTGCTGGAGCTGGCCTCCATGGCCAAGCTGAAAGCCGGGCGCCTGAACCGCGTGGTGGCCGATGGCTGCCTGCAGTTCTGGGGCGGCATGGGCTACACCTGGGAGAACAAGGTGGCACGCCTGTTCCGTGATGGCCGTCTGGGCTCCATCGGAGGTGGTGCGGACGAGGTCATGATGGGCATCATCGCAAAGACCATGGGCGTGGCCAAACGCAAGTCCGCATGACCGAGGAGTTCGAAGCAGGCGCAGAAGACATAGCCGCCATTGAAGACGGTGTGCGCCGTTTTGTGCAGACCGAGCTCAAGCCAAACCTGGAGGTTTGGGAAGAAGCGGGTCAATTCCCGCGCGCCCTGTACCAGCGCGCTGCCGATCTTGGCTGGCTGGCCATGGGCTACCCCGAGGCACTGGGTGGCACACCCGCACCGTGGAGTCTGCGCAATGCGATGACGGTAGCGTTGGCCCGCCATGGCGGCAGCGGTGGCCTGATGGCCAGCCTGTTCAGCCACAACATTGGGCTACCGCCCGTTGTGCGCCACGGCAGTACGGCCTTGCAGCAGCAGGTGATTCCCGATGTGCTGGCCGGCAGGAAGATTGCCGCCTTGGCCATCACCGAACCGGGCGGGGGTACCGATGTGTCGGCGCTCAAGACCACGGCACGCCGTGAGGGTGACGAATATGTCGTTGATGGTGAAAAAGTTTTCATCACCTCCGGTGTGCGCGCCGACTGGTTGACGGTGGCGGTGCGCACCGACCCGCAGAACAAGGGGCCGATGGGCATCTCCATGCTGATGGTGCCTGGTGATGCCGTGGGCCTGACGCGCAGCCCGCTCAAGAAGATGGGGTGGTTGTGTTCGGATACGGCGCAGATCCGTTTTGACGGCGTGCGCGTGCCGGTGGGTAATCTGGTCGGCGAAGAGGGCTCGGGTTTCAAGATCATCCTGACCAACTTCAATGGCGAGCGTTTGGCCATGTCGGCGATGGCGCTGGGTTTTGCCGAGTGTTGTTATGACGAGGCCTTGGCCTGGGCGCAGCAGCGCAAGACCTTTGGCAGCGCGCTGGTGGACCACCAGGTGATACGCCACAAGCTGATGGACATGAAGATGCGGATCGAGTCCACGCGCGCCTGGCTCAACGCCGTATCGGCAAGGGCTGACGCGGGTGATCGGGGCGATAAGTCTGCCAAGGGTGCGGAGTGGGTCGCGCAGGTTTGCTTATTGAAAAACCACGCCACCCAAACCATGCAGTTCTGCGCCGACCAGGGTGTGCAGATATTGGGCGGCATGGGCTTTATGCGCGGCACGGCTTGCGAGCGCATCTACCGTGAGGTCAAGGTCATGATGATTGGTGGTGGTGCCGAGGAAATCATGAAGGAGTTGGCATCGCGCCAGCTCGGTCTGTGACAATGCTTGCATGAACGCCAAAGCCAAGAAAGAGGAGGGGCCGGCTCCAGCGCCCGGCCATACCTTCGAACCCGAGTTTGTGCAGAGCCTGAAGAAGATCTTCGAGGAGATGATTGTTTTCAACAAGGTTCTGGGCCTGCGCATCACCGAAGTCACTGCGGAGCAGGTGCGTGGTCAGATCACGATGAAGCCCGAACTGGTGGGGCACTTCAGCTACAACCGCTTGCACGGCGGCGTCATCAGCGCCAGCCTGGACGCTATGGGCGGCCTGGCCGTGATGGCGGCCATCGGTGCGCGCCATATGGACGAGCCGCCGATGCAGCGCCTGCACCGCTTTGGCAAGCTCAGCACCATAGACCTGCGGGTCGACTACCTGCGCCCCGGCATCGGCGAGCAATTTGAACTGCGAGCCGAAGTCATGCGCTTGGGCTCGCGCGTGGCGTCCACCCGCATGGAATTTTTGGGAGCCGATGGCAAGCTGCTGTCCACGGGCTCTGGGGCGTATATCGTTTCCTGATACAAACGAAGGTCTTTCCGCGAGACCGTTTATTGAGGGAGCTTATATGACCATTGCCATTCGCCGCGCGACGGTACAAGACGCGGCCGCCTATGCCCGCATCATGGGAGACCCGGATGTGTTCCCCGGATTGATGCAAATGCCGTACACCAGCGAAGATCTGTGGCGCGCGCGTTTGACCGAAAGCTGCGCCGTGGGTAAGGTGGATTTGCTGTTGGTGGCCGAATTGGAAGGCGCTGTGGTGGGGGCAGCGGGCCTACATTTGGCGCATGCATCTCTGCGGCGACGCCACGTGTGGTCGATAGGTATGTCGGTGTTATCCCAGGCCCAGGGACGTGGTGTGGGCTCCGCCTTGATGGTCGCGCTATGCGACTATGCGGACAACTGGGTGGGCGCGCTACGCCTGGAATTGACCGTGTACACCGACAATGCCCGGGCCATAGGCTTGTACAAGAAATTCGGCTTCGAGATCGAGGGCACGATGCGGGGCTATGCGATGCGCGACGGCCAGTTCACCGACACCCACGCGATGGCCCGCTTCCACCCCAAGCCGCCCAGTATTAGCCGGGCCTAGGGATCGGTGACAGCGGGTTTACTTGGCGGCCGGGGCCGGTGAGCTGACGTACTCCGACACCGCCTTCCACTTGCCGTCCTGAATCTGCGAGATGCGTGATGCGTCGCTGCCCAGGCGCTTGGTGGCGCTGAAGCTGGACGGCGCACTGCCAAAGATATCGGGCGGGATGCTCATGGTGTCCATGACCTTGATGAAGCTTTCGGTGTTCAACTCCTTGCCGGCCTTGGTGGCCGCTGCCGCAAAGGTATTGATGATCTGGTAGCCATAGACCGAGAACACAGTGGGGTCTTCGTTGAACTTGGTCTTGTACTTGTTGGCCCAAAAGCGGATGGGCTGCGACTGTTCGTCCGTGTAGGGGTTTTGCACGGTCATCGTCGCATAGAGGCCGTCCATGGCCTTGCCGCCCAGCTTGTGGATCAGGTCGGTGTACGACGCGCTGGAGCCCAGGAACACTGGGTTGTAGCCCAGCTTGCGGGCTGTGCCAATGGCGCCAATCGTTTCACGGATGATGGTGCCCAGCACCACCATATCGCAGCCGCTAGCCTGCAGCTTGGAGACCTGCGATGAGAAATCGGTTGCGCCGCGTTTGTAGGATGTTTTCTCGGCAAACTCCATGTTCAGCGTCTTCAGCCCGGCCTCTCCACCTCTGAGCACCTCCAGGCCAAAATCGTCATCCTGGTACATGGTGCAGACCTTCTTGGCACCTTTTTCCTTGACCAGCTTGGGCACGGCGTTGCGCATCTGGTCAAAGTAGGTGGCGGCAAACGAGTATTTGAGCTTGTGGAAGGGCTCGTACATTTCGCGCGCCGCAGTAATGGGGAAGAAGTTGATGACGTTCTTCTCGAACTGCACCGGCATGGCCGCCATGTTCTGCGCCGTGCCGATGTGGCCCACCATCATGAAAATCTTGTCCTGGTTGACGAGTTTCTGGGCCGCCAGAACGGCCTTCTTGGGATCGTAGGCCGAGTCTTCAACAATGATCTTCAGTTTGCGGCCATTGATGCCGCCCTGTTCATTGACTTCGTCTACCGCCAGCAGCATGCCCAAGCGCGCCTGCTTGCCGAAGCCGGCGATAGGTCCCGACAAATCCTGGATGGACCCCAGCAAAATCTCGTCCTTGCTGATGCCTTGCACGGCGCCAGCTTTATCTGCCGCCATGGCTACGGTGGCCGACAAGGCCAATGTGGCGAGGGTCAGTGCGGTCTTCGTCATCTGCATGGGGTGTCTCCTGGTTGGGGCGGGGTTGAAGAGGGCGGGGTATGCGGCTTATTGGCCGTAGTCGGTGACCACCTTCCAGCGGCCATCGACGATTTGCGACAGGCGTGAAGCGTCGCTGCCCAGGCGCCGCGTGGGGGTGAACTTCAATGGGGGTGAACCAAACATATCGCCTGGGATCTTCATGACTTCCATGGAGCGGATGAACTTGGAGGTGCTGGGCCGGTCACCCACATCGCGCATCGCGTCGGCAAAGATGTTGATCGTCGTGTAGCCGAAGATGGAGATGGTGGAGGGGTCTTCGTTGAACTGGGTCTTGTATTTGTTGGCCCAGCGACGGACGGCAGGGGAGGGATCGTCCATGTAGGGGAACTGCGAGGTCATCGTGGCGTAGAAGCCATCCATGGCCTTGCCGCCCACCTTGTGGATGATATCGGTGTAGGCCGCGCTGGAGCCCAGGAAAATGGGGTTGTAGCCCATCTTGCGGGCCGTGCCGATGGTGCCAATGGTTTCTCGGATGATGGTGCCCAGCACGACCAGCTCGCAGCCGCTGCCCTGCATCTTGGCAACCTGTGACGAGAAGTCGGTGGCCCCGCGCTTGAACGATGCCTTGTCGGTCAGCGCTATCTTGGCGGCTTTGAGGCCTTCTTCTGTTCCCTGCAGGACTTCTTGTCCAAAATCGTCATCCTGGTAGATGGCGCAGACCTTGGTCACGGCCTTCTGGCGGATCAGCTTGGGCAGCGCGCTGTGGATCTGTTCGAAGTAAGTGGGCGCCACCGAGAACTTGAGCCGGTGAAAGGGCTCGTACATGGAGCGCGATGCCGCCAGCGGGAAGAAGTTGATGACATCCTTCTCAAACTGAATGGGCATGGCCGCTTCGTTTTGTGCGGTGCCCACGTGACCCAGCATCATGAAGATGTGGTCCTGGTTGACCAACTTTTGCGCCGCCAATATGGCTTTCTTGGGGTCGTAGGACGAATCCTCCACCAGCAGCTTGATCTTGCGGCCATGGATGCCGCCCAGCTCATTGATCTCCTCAATGGCCATTTGCATACCGGCGCGCGCCTGCTTGCCATAGCCCGCCAAAGGGCCGGACAGATCCTGGATGGTGCCAATCAGGACTTCGTTCTTCGTAATGCCTTGTTGGGCACTGGCCCAGCCGCTGCATAGCGTGAGGGCGGCGATTGCGAGGGTGGTTTTGATTTTCATGGTTGTTGTGGTGTGGTCGATGGGTGCGGTTGAGTAAAAAAGGAGTGGATTGTCGGTGTGCGCCTTATGCATACATGGCGTCAATCTGGGTGGCGTACTTTTTTTCCACGAGCTTGCGCTTGAGTTTCATCGTGGGGGTCAGCTCTTCGTCTTCCGCGGTCAATTGGGTTTCGAGCAGGAAGAATTTCTTCAGTTGCTCTACACGGGCAAACTTTTGGTTCACCCGGTCCAATTCGGCCTGTATCAAGGCCTGCACCGCATGGGCTTGGGTTAACGATGCGTAGTTGCCAAAAGGCACGTCCGCATCCTGCGCAAATTTTTCCACATTCTCCTGGTCGATCATGATGATGACGGTGAGGTAGGGGCGTTTGTCTCCGATCACGACTGCGTCGGTGATGTAGGGCGAGAACTTCAGGTCGTTCTCCAGCTCGCTGGGTGTGACGTTTTTGCCACCAGCGGTGATGATGATGTCGTTCATGCGGTCGGTGATGCGGAAGTAGCCGTCCGCGTCGACCACGCCCACATCCCCGGTGTGTAGCCAACCGTCTGGGTCTATGGTCTGTGCCGTCTTCTCGGGCAGGTTCAGGTAGCCGGCAAACACGTTTTTGCCGCGCACCAGGATCTCGCCCGTGGTCGGGTCCAGCCGCACTTCGTTGTAGCCCGCCGCCGGGCCTATGGAGCCGGGCTTGATCTTGCCGGCGGGTACGCCGGTGGATGCGCCGCAGGTTTCCGTCATGCCCCACACCTCCAGCATGGGTACGCCCAAGGCCAGGTACCAGCGCACCAGGTCCGGTGAAATGGGGGCAGCCCCTGTCACCAGAAAGCGTGCGCGGTGTATGCCGATGAGCTTGCGCACATTGTCCAAAACCAGCCACCGGGCCAGCATGAACTGCACCTTCAACGCAGCAGAGATGGCCTGGCCTGCCAGTACTTTGTCCGCAATGCGAGTGCCCACGCCAATGCCCCAGGCATAGGCTGCTTGCTGTAGCCAGCCCGCCTCTTTGAGCGCAATCATCACACCGGAGTAAAACTTTTCCCACACGCGCGGCACGGCAGTGAAGACGGTGGGTGCGATCTCGCGCACGTTTTCAGGAATGGTCTCGGGGTTCTCGACGAAATTGAGTTTTGCACCGGTGTACATCGCGAAGTACTCGCCACCCATGCGCTCGGCGATATGGCACAGCGGCAGAAAACACATACGCTCATCGCGCGCGTCTTGTGCAACCAGCGTGTTGTAGCCATGCAGCGTAAACACCAGACCTTGGTGCAGGTGCATGGCGCCCTTGGGTTTACCGGTGGTGCCCGAGGTATAGACCAGGATGGCGAGGTCGGTTGGCCGGCAGGCGGCTACGCTCTGCTCGACGGCGCCGGGGTGCGTGCTGAGATAGTCGCGGCCCAGGGCCTGCAGTGCATCCAGGCTGATGACGCCGGGGTCGTTCAGGTCGCGCAGGCCTTCCATGTCAAACACGACGATCTTGCGCAGGCCAGGCAACTGCGCACGTACCTCCAAGACCTTGTCCAACTGTTCATCGTCTTCAACAAACAGTACGCGGGTGGCCGAATCGGCGCACAAGTATTGCACCTGCGACGGTGCATCGGTGGGGTAGATACCATTGGACACGCCGCCGGCCGACAGCACGGCCAAGTCGGCCAATACCCATTCCACGACGGTATTGGCCAGGATGGAGGCGCATTCTCCTTTGGCGAAGCCCAGGCTCAGCAGACCACCGGCGATTTCGCGCACGGCTTCTGCCGTTTGCGTCCAGGTCCAACTGCGCCACAGGCCCAGGTGTTTTTGCCGCATCCAGACGTCGGGGCCGCGCTGGGCCACACCGTTCCAGAACAGCGCGGGTATGGTGTCGCCTTGCAACACGACACCGTTGCAGGGCTGGATGGTGGAGGTGTTCCAGAGGCTGCTCATGCAAGTATCCTAAAAATTTGCCGCCGGGCCGCCCCAAGGCAAATTCGCCCCCTTGGGGGGCAGCGACCCGCGTAGCGGTGGAGCGTGGGGGCCATCTTCATCTCCAGGTTTTCTTCTTTTTCCAACGCCGCTCGCCACGCACACCGTCTTCCTTCAGGCCCAGGTAGAACTCTTTGATGTCGTCCTTTTCCCGCAAATGGGCACAGGTGTCTTCCATGACAATGCGGCCGTTCTCCAGCACATAGCCATAGTCGGAGGCGTTCAGCGCCATGTTGGCGTTTTGTTCGACCAGCAGAATGGTCGTGCCGTGCTCCCGGTTGATGCGCACCACGATTTCAAAAATCTCCTTGGTGAGCTTGGGCGACAAGCCCAGGCTGGGTTCATCCAACAGGATCAGGTCAGGGCTGGCCATCAGCGCACGCGAGATGGCCAGCATCTGTTGCTGCCCGCCCGACAGCAGGCCGGCGTCTTGGCTGGCGCGCTCGCGCAGTATCGGGAAGTAATTGAATACGGTCTCCATGTCGCGCGCCACGCCATCGCGGTCGGAGCGCGTGTAGGCGCCCATCAGCAGGTTGTCGCGTACGCTGAGCAATGGGAAGACCTCGCGTCCCTCGGGCACATGGCTCAGGCCCTGCTGCACGATGTCGGCCGGGTCCTGGGCGGTGATGTCTTCGCCTTTGAATTCAATGGAGCCCTTGCGCGGGTCGATGATGCCCGAGATGGTTTTGAGTATCGTGGTCTTACCGGCGCCGTTGGAACCGAGTACGGTGGCAATCTCGCTGCGCCGCACTTGCAGGCTGACGCCGCGGATGGCCTTGATGGGGCCGTAGGCACTCTCGATGTTGTTCAGCTTCAACACCGGCAGATCGCTGATGGCAGGTGGCAGCGTGCTCATGGGGTATTCGCCCTCACGCTTGTCGCTGCGCGTACGGCGCTGCCCCGCCTTCTAAGGGAGGACACGTCGTCCACCGACCCTAGGTAGGCCTCAATGACGCCTGCGTCGCTTTGTACCTCGCGCGGCGTGCCCATGGCCAGCATTTCACCCTGGTTCATGGCCAGCACGCGGTCCGATACCTTGGAGACCAAGGACATGTCGTGTTCCACCATCAACACGGTGATGCCCAGCTCCTGCTGGATGTCTTGAATCCAGAAAGCCATGTCGTCGGTCTCTTCGACATTCAGGCCGCTGGACGGTTCATCCAGCAATAGCAGTTTGGGCTCGGTGCACAGGGCGCGGGCCAGCTCGACGACCTTGCGCACGCCGTAGGGCAGGCCGGCGACAAAGGTGTCTCGGTAGTGCTGCAGATTCAAGAAGTCGATGACCTCCTCGGCTTTTTCGCGTGCTTTGAGTTCGGCTTCGCGCACCCTGGACGTGAAGAACAGGTCTTGCCACAAGCCGGTGGCCCGGTGCGTATGGCGACCGATCAGAAGGTTGTGCAGGACCGACGCATGCTCAAACAGTTCGATATTCTGGAAAGTGCGGGCGATGCCCAGCGAGGCCACGTTCTGGGGGGGCTGTGCAGTGAGTTGCAATACGCCCTGGGGGCCGTGGTACGCAATGCTGCCGCTCGTGGGGGTGTAGATGCGGCTGATCAGATTGAACACGGTCGTCTTGCCGGCACCGTTGGGCCCGATCAGCGTAAACACTTCGCCCCGCTTGACATCGAAGCTGACGTTGTTGACCGCCAGCACGCCGCCAAAGCGCACGCTGAGGTTCTTGGCCGATAAAAGCAGGTCGTTCATAGATTGAGCGCCGCAGGGCCGTCCCAAGGGGCGATGGCCCCCTCGGGGGGCAGAGACGTACACGAAGTGACGAGCGTGGGGGTCATTTCAGGCGATCTGACTTTTGGAAGGACTTTTGGCGCTTGAACATGCCCTTGCGGTAGAAGGGGAACATCTGCAAGTAGGTGCGAATCTTCAGCCAGCGGCCATACAGACCCAAAGGCTCAAACAGCACAAAGGCGATCAACACCAGGCCGTAGACGAGGCCCTTCAAGCCTGGGGCCTGACCGATCACGACAGGCAGGTAGTCTTTGACCATGCCAATCAGCTCGGGCAGTGTGATGAGGAAGATAGCCCCCAGAAAGACACCGTGCACCGAGCCAACACCGCCCACCACAATCATCAGCAGCAAGTCGATGGATTGCAGGATGTTGAACTGGTCCGGGGAGATGAATTGCAGGTAATGGCCATAGAGCGCGCCGGCAATACCGGCCAGTGCTGCCGAAATGGCAAACGACAAGGTCTTGTAATAGGCCAGGTTAATGCCCATGCTCTGCGCGGAAATTTCGGAATCGCGAATGGCCACAAACGCGCGTCCGGTGGGCGCCCGCAGCAGGTTGAGGATGCCCAGCGTTGCGGCGACCGTGATCGCCAGGCACAGTAGGTAAAACTCTTCACCCGATTGCAGCACCCAGCCAAACACGTCCGGCTTCTTGACGTGGATGCCTGCATTACCACCCGTGACCGATTCCCAGCGTGCCAGCACCTCCTCGACGATGAAGCCAAAGGATAGTGTGGCCATGCCCAGGTAGATGCCTTTCACGCGCAAGGCGGGAAGCCCGACGACCAGTCCTACGGCGCCGGACAGACCTGCGGCGCAGACTAGCGCGATGGGGAAGGGCACACCGTGGTTGGTCAGCACCGCATGGGTGTAGGCGCCCACGCCCAAGAAGGCAGCGTGCCCCAATGAAAACAAGCCCGTGAACCCGGCCAGCAGCATGATGCCCAGCCCGGCGATGGAGTAGATCGTAACCAGCGTCAACTGGGCTAACCAGTATTCGGCAAACAGCAAGGGTGCGGCGAGTAACAGCACCATCAGCGCGCCATACCAAAACACATGGCCGCCATGCTTGGCCAGTTTGATGTCCTGGTTGTAATCGGTCTTAAAAATAAACCGCATGTCAGACCTTTTTGCGCAGCTTGTCGCCAAACAAGCCATTGGGCTTGACCATCAGCATGACCAGTACCACCACATAGGCGGCGGTGTCCTTGAAGCCCTCGGGCAGGTAGAAGCCCGATAGCGACTCCACGATTCCGATCACCAGGCCGCCCACAATGGCCCCTGGCAGGCTGCCAAAACCACCCACCACGGCAGCAGGAAAAGCCTTCAGGCCGATGAAACCCATATTGGCGTGCACAAAGGTGATGGGCGCCAGCAGCAGGCCGGCAATCGCGGCGACGGCTGCGGCCAGGCCCCAGGCGATGCCATTGAGCCGTTGCACCGGAATGCCCATGTAGTAGGCAGCCAACTGGTTCTGCGACGCGGCCTGCATGGCGATGCCCAGTTTGCTGTAGCGAAACAGCGCGAACAGCAGCGTGCACAACACCGCCGTGGCTGCGATCACCGCCATGTGCTCCACATTCAGCACCACGCCCGAAAGGTTCCAGATTTCATCCTTGTAGGGCACGGGCAGGGCCTGCGTGTCCGTGCCTATGCCCGGTACCATGGTGATGGCACCACGCGCGACATAGCCGATGCCAATGGTCAGCATGACGACGGAGAAGGCCGGCTGACCCAGGATGGGACGTATGACCGCGCGCTCCAACACCATGCCGAACAGGGCCATGGACGCAATCGCACTGATGACGGCGACCCAGTAGGGAAAACCCAGCATGGTCATGCCGGCCAGGCCAGCGAAGGCGCCCAGCATCATCAGCTCACCCTGTGCGAAGCTCACGGTCTCGGTGGCCTTGTAGATCAGCACAAACCCTAGTGCAATCAGGCCGTAGATGCACCCCTGTGCGATCCCGCTGATCACCAGTTGAAGAACCAGCACATCGTCTCCTATTGTTTTTGCTCACTGGTTATAGCCGGTGCAACCTAAATCGGCGATAGGGTTGTCACTGATGCTGCTGTCCCGTGTGAGACTGTGCGCTGCACGCGGCAAAGGGTGCGTCAGCACCGCACGGTGGTGTCACAATGAACTGAGCGGCAAAGAATACATACCATGCAAGACTCTGTAGAAATCTCCCGCCACGGCGCCATCACCGTGGTCACGCTCAACCGTGCCGATGTGCGCAATGCCGTCGATGCTGACACCGCGCGCAAACTGTATGACGCGTTTGTGGCGTTCGATGCAGACCCTGAGGCGCGTGTGGCCGTCTTCCACGGCGCCAACGGCCACTTTTGTGCGGGTTGGGATCTGCAGGCCGGTGCCCGCATCGCCCAACACTTGCGGCCCGGGGTGGACCCGTTTGCGGCCTTGAACTTTGTGCCAGCAGACTATGTGCCTGGCGCGGCAGGGCCGGCCGGTCCCATGGGGCCGTCGCGCCTGATGCTGTCCAAGCCCGTGATTGCCGCCATCAGCGGCGCGGCTGTAGCGGGTGGCATGGAGTTGGCGCTGTGGTGCGATATGCGGGTGGTGGAGTCCGATGCCTACTTGGGTGTGTTCTGCCGCCGCTTTGGCGTGCCCTTGATCGATGGGGGCACGGTGCGTCTGCCACGCCTGATCGGCATGGGCCACGCCATGGACCTGATACTGACCGGGCGCAAGGTGGAAGCCAGCGAAGCCTTGCAGATGGGGCTGTGCAACCGTGTTGTGCCACCTGGCCAAGCCCTGGCAGCCGCGCGCGCCCTGGCGGAGCAACTGGCCAGTTTTCCGCAGGCCACCATGCTGGCCGACCGGGCCAGTGCCTATGCGCAGTGGGATTTGGATATGCCACATGCGCTGCACCAGGAGTGGCAGCGCGGCAAGGACTGTATCGCCGAAGGCCTGGAAGGTGCAGCCCGCTTTGCAGCAGGGGCCGGGCGCCACGGGACCTAGGACTAGGCCTAGTCCAAACGGACTATTTGCGCGGCGGAAAAGCCTCGGTACATTTGCTCCCCTCAGATATTGTTTTCAGGGAGTACTGACTATGGTTGCAACGAAATTGCGCAGCGTCCTTGCGCTGGGCGCTTTGATGCTGGCTGCCGGCGCGGCACAGGCCTCGCAAACCCATTGGTACCAATTGAATGGCAACCTCAACGATTCCCTGGGCGGCCCCAGCCTGGTGGCCCATGGTGGGTCTTTTGTGGGCGGCAGCTACAACTTTGGTGCCAACCAGGGCTTAAGCCTGACAGGTGCATTGACCTCCGATGTGTACTCCATCGATTTGACCTTCAGTTTTGGGCCTAAGACCAACTGGAGCAAGATCGTGGACTTCCACGATCTCACAGCCGATTCGGGTTGGTACCGCTTTAACTCCGATCTACAACTGTGCAGCTGCAGCACACAAGTCAACAGTGGGGCCGGCGCATTCGTGGACAACCAAAGCGTGCGCCTGACTTTGACGCGCGATGCCAGCAACCTTGTGAGCCAGTATGTCAACGGAAGCTTTGCCGGCAGCTATGTCGATAGCGCGCACACCTTCAGCTTCAGCCAGCCCGGTGCCCTTGCCCACTTCTTTGTCGACGACCATGCCACCGGGCAGTCCGAAGCGGCACCCGGCGCTGTGAGCCGGATCGTGATTTTTGACAACGCCTTGACGGCCGGCCAGGTGGCGACCTTGTCGCCCGTGCCAGAGCCAGAGTCTTTTGCGCTGCTGCTGGCAGGTTTGGGCTTGGTGGCAGGCGCAGTGCGCCGACGCAAACAGCACGACGGAGCCGCCTGATACCTGCGGCCGATAGCCGGCCTCAGGTCTTGGTCTTGTCCAGCCAGGCCCGTGGTGAGAGTCCCACCCGTTGCGCAAAGACGCGGGATAGCGCCGAGGCATTGGCGTAGCCCAACTCGTCGGCGATGTGTTTGACGCTGCGGCCACTTTGCAGGCGTGCCTGGGCCAGGGTCATGCGCCAATCGGCCAAATAGTCCGCCGGGGTTTCCCCAAGCGTGGCCTTGAAGCGGGCCGCAAATGCGCTGCGCGACATACCGGCCTGCTGGGCCATGGCCTCCAGGCTCCACGGGGCGCCGGGGCTTTCGTGCAGGGCCGTCAGTGCACGGGCCAACGCGGGGTCCGCGAGCCCGGACACGAGGCCGCCGGACACGCCGCCTTCGTCCGGGTGGTCGAGCAGCCAGCGCAGCAGTTGGATTAAAACTACCTCGAATAGACGATCGGCCAGCAGGCGGTTTCCGCAGCGCACGCGATCGGCCTCGGCAAACAGCAGGCCCAGCGATGTCTCCAGACCGTCTACCGCCCGCAGCGGCAAGACGACCAAAGGGGGCAGGGCGCGCACCAAGGGGTGTGTAACACCGCCCTCGAAGTCCAGCGACGCGCAGGTGAAGTCCGAGCCCTCGGCCAGCGCATGGTGGAAGTCATGGCTCAGTGGCCGGGGATAGAGCAGCAGGGTGGGTTCGCACACGGTCATACGTTGGCGCACACCCTGTCCGCGCCGGTGGGTGACCGCCATTTCGCCGCTTCGCAAGACATGCAGAAACCCGCGTCCCGCCTTGGCGTCGAAGTGGGTAACACCGCACAGCGCCCCGGTGTGGAACATATGGGCTCGCACACGGAAGCGCTCCAGCAGGGGCGATAGACGGTCTATGGGTTGGGCGGGTGCGTGCGCCATGGTATTGGATGAAATGGTATGAATGATGGTTATATTGATACCAATGGTACATGATTTGAGCCGACACTGGCGTTGTGCCTAGCAGCACTTCTTTAAGCAGTTTGTTCTCTATCTATTACCAAGGAAATAAAGCCATGACCCGTGTTCAACTCATCCATCCAGCCAACACCACTGCCAACCGCAAGGCTCTGCTGGACCCCATTCACGCAGCTTTTGGTGCCACGCCGAATATGTTCAAAGCGGTGGCCAACTCCCCGGCCGCCTTGCAAAGCATGTGGGCAGCGTTTGGTGCTTTAGGCTCTGGCGTGTTGGGCGCCAAGCTAGGGGAGCAGATCGCGGTCGCGGTAGCCGAGCGCAACCGCTGCGAATACTGTCTGGCCGCCCACACGGTGTTGGGTAAGGGGGCTGGTGCAAGCGCCGAAGAAATGACTGCGGCCCAATCCGGGCGTTCTGCCGATCCCAAGGCCGCTGCTGCGCTGGCGTTCGCACTCAAGGTGGTGACCCAGCGCGCGCAGATCAGTGCGGAAGACGTGGACGCCTTGCGTGCCGTGGGCTTTGACGACGAGCACATCGTCGAGATACTGGCCCACGTTGCGCTGAATCTCTTCACCAACTACGTCAATGTGGCGCTGGATGTGCCCCTGGATTTCCCCAAGGTCGCACTCAGGCCTGCCGCTTAAGGGCGGCGAGACGGGTCACGCGGTGGCGGTCACCGATGATCCGTCTGCCGAAGATGGTCTGAGTTGCCAGGTTCCACTGACGCCATCCGGATTGCTAACGTAAACATGCCCGCCACCGGCAACGATGTGACCATATTGGTCCAGGCTATAGCCGTCCTTGCCCTGGTACAGCGAGAGGTCCATCTGGTTGTACGCACTGTTCATGTTCTCGGCTTTGGTGACACCCAGGCCAATCATCATGTTGTTGACAGCCGAAACCCCCAGCCCCAACTCGGAAGCCTTTTGGAAGATCTGGCTTTGTGTGGGGTTGGTGGCAAAAAAGCTTTGTATCTCGTTCTTGGTGACTGCCCGGCCCAGCGTCGGCGAGAAGTAGGACGTCCAGCCGCCATGGGTTCCACCACCGATATCGGTGCCCAGGCGCTTGGCGGCGTCTACAAACATGGTCTCCAGCACCGGCGCACTCACTTGTTTCATGTTCATGCCTATGCCGGTGGCCTGGAACTGCACCATCTGCGCTGCATTCAAGCCCAGTGACTTGACCTTGGCGGTAATCTGCGCTTCGGTGGGGTTGGTGGCATAGAACGATTTGATGTCCTGCGCCGCCGGCATGACTTTGTCTGCGGCGGCGGTTGCTGCCTGGACGGTGGATTTGCTGGTGCTCAGCATGCCCTGGGCGTCCCAGGCATAGCCATTGTTCGCGTTGGCGACGAACGCTTCGATTTGCGATTTCAGCGATGCATCCTTGCTGCCCTCGAAGCCGCCCACCGTCATGGCCTGGGCAATCTGGTCTTCGTTCAGGCCCAGTGCGGCGGCCTTGTCGGCGATCTGCTTGGCATTGGGTTTGCTGGCAAAAAAACTCTTGACTTCTGCATCGGTATAGGGCGTGCCATTGCCGATGCTGCTCAGCGTGTCCGCAAAGGATTTGCCACCGCTCGCAGCACCCGTCGCCTTATTGCTGGATGCCGCTGAGTTGTTGCTGGCAGAGTTGCTGTTGTTGATGCTGGAGATGGACATGGTGCTTCCTTTACGCGCTCAATCAAGCAAAGTAGGCCTTGCGGCACGGCGTGCCAACGGACCAGACCTTGTGTCCAGATTGTCTGGAATGCGAAGGGCAGCAATCTCTGCAAAAGCGCGACAAATACCCGGCAGTATTGGAGTTTGTGGGCGTTTCAGGCTAGTTGCCTTATGAGGATTTTGGCTCCAGCCCTCGTCCCGTCTATGTGGTGCGCTACATAAAACGTAGCGTCATGGTTTACGCGGATGCGTCGGGATGGCGGGGGATTTCCCGCGGTTTGCCGGCCTCGTCAATTGCGACATAGGTCAGCGATGCCTCGGTCACCTTGATGTACTGGCCCTGGCTGCGGTAGCGCTCGGCATAGACCCCTACCTTTACCGTGATCGAGGTGCGGCCAATGCGCATCACCTTGGAGAAGAACGACAAAATGTCGCCTACCCGCACCGGGTGTTTGAACACAAACTCATTGACCGCCACCGTGGCCATGCGGCCCTGGGCATAGCGCGCAGGCAGCACCGAACCCGCCAAGTCGACCTGGGCCATGACCCAGCCGCCAAAGATGTCGCCATTGGCGTTGCAGTCCGCTGGCATGGGGATGACCTTGAGCACCAACTCCTCGTCGGTGGGCAATGGGATGTTGGGCGGGCTTGAATTCGTAGACATAGGCACAATCCTAACCTCTTGCGGCCCGAGCGCTGGCGCAGCCGCGTCCCAACACAACCCAAGCACCATCCCCCCACCTCTCCATGCGCGACCTCAGCCACCAAGCCTCCGCTCCTGCGCCCAGTTCCGTAGCGCCAGCGCCGCGTGCCCGCTCCGATTGGGACACCATAGGGCGCCTCTTCCCCTATCTGTGGGCCTACAAATGGCGGGTTGTCTTTGCCTTGGCCTTCATGATCGGTGCCAAGCTGACCAATGTGGGTGTTCCGCTGCTGCTCAAGAATCTGGTGGACAGCATGAGCTACAAGCCCGGCGACCCGGCCGCGGTGCTGGTGGTGCCGGTGGCTCTGTTGCTGGCCTACGGTGCGCTGCGCCTGGCTACGTCGGCGTTTACCGAGTTGCGTGAACTGGTGTTTTCCAAGGCCACACAGGGGGCAGCCCGCAGCATCGCCTTGCAAACCTTTGAACACCTGCACGCCTTGAGCCTGCGCTTTCACCTGGAGCGTCAGACCGGCGGCATGACACGCGACATCGAGCGCGGCGTGCGTGGCATCGAATCGCTGATCTCGTTCTCGCTATTCAGCATCGTGCCCACACTGCTTGAGGTGGTGATGGTGCTGTCCATCCTGGCGGTCAAGTTCGACGTGTGGTTTGCATGGATCACCCTGGCTGCGCTGGTGCTGTACATCACGTTCACCGTGCTGGTGACCGAGTGGCGCACCAAGTTCCGTCGCGAGGCCAATGAGTTCGATTCGGCCGCCCACTCCAAGGCCATCGATTCGCTGCTGAACTACGAGACCGTCAAATACTTCAACAACGAAGGCTTTGAGGCCAAGCGCTACGACCAGAGCCTGGAGCGCCTGCGCCGCGCGCGCCTCAAGAGCCAGACCACGCTGTCCATGCTCAACACCGGCCAGCAGCTCATCATCGCCGCCGGCCTGGTCGCCATGCTGTGGCGCGCGACGCAGGGCGTGGTGGAGGGCCGCATGACGCTGGGCGATCTGGTCATGGTCAATGCCTTCATGATCCAGTTGTATATCCCGCTGAATTTCTTGGGTGTGATCTACCGCGAGATCAAGCAAAGCCTGACCGATCTGGAAAAGATGTTCACGCTGATGGAGCGCGAGCGCGAGATTGCCGATGTGCCGGGTGCGCAGCCGCTGCAGCTGACCAATGACACCCCTTTGGCATTTGAGAACGTCAGCTTCTCTTATGACCTACCCAGCGCTGCCAACCCCGGTGGTGGGCGCACCATCTTGCACAACATCAGCTTCGAGATACCGGCTGGCAAGACGGTGGCCGTCGTTGGCCCCTCAGGATCCGGCAAGTCCACATTGGCGCGGCTGTTGTTTCGCTTCTACGATGTCAGCAATCCGAACCAGGGCGGGCGCATCCTGATTGCCGGGCAGGACATCAAGCAGGTCACCCAGGCCAGCGTGCGCCAGGCGATCGGCATAGTGCCGCAAGACACGGTGCTGTTCAACGACACCGTGGAATACAACATCGCCTACGGCAAGCCTGGCGCCACCCACGCGCAGGTGGAGGAGGCAGCTGCTTCGGCCCACATCCACGGCTTCATCAGCTCTACGCCCAAGGGCTATGCCACGATGGTCGGCGAGCGTGGATTGAAGTTGTCTGGTGGCGAGAAGCAGCGCGTGGCCATTGCGCGCACGCTGCTGAAGAACCCTCCGATCCTGATCTTTGACGAAGCCACATCGGCGCTGGACTCGGCCAACGAGCGCGCCATCCAGGCCGAGCTGCAAAGCGTGGCGCGCAACAAGACTACGCTGGTGATAGCCCACCGCCTGTCCACCGTGGTCGATGCGCATGAGATCCTGGTCATGGACGCCGGCCGCATCATCGAGCGCGGCAACCATGCGGCGCTGCTGGCGGCGCAGGGGCGGTATGCGGACATGTGGGCGTTGCAGCAACAAACGGCAGAGTAAGCGGGAGTCAAGTTGTAACGGGATTGTCACGTGTCCATGCAATTCGCGCATAATCCTAGGCATGGAAACCAAATGGCTTGAAGACTTTGTATCGTTGGCCGAGACCCGCAGTTTCAGCCGTTCCGCACAATTGCGCCACGTCACCCAGCCCGCGTTCTCGCGGCGCATCCAGTCGCTGGAGGCCTGGGCCGGCACCGATCTGGTGGACCGCAGCAGTTACCCCACGCGGCTGACCCCGGCCGGCGAGACGCTGTACGACCAGTCCATGGAGGTGCTGCAATCCTTGCAGAGTACGCGGGCCATGCTGCGCGGGCATACCTCGGCGGCGCAGGATGTCATCGAATTCGCGGTGCCGCACACGCTGGCATTCACGTTTTTCCCGGCCTGGGTGTCCAGCCTGCGCGAGACCTTTGGCCCCATCAAGAGCCGCCTGATCGCGCTCAATGTGCACGACGCCGTGCTGCGCATGGTGGAGGGCAGTTGCGACCTGCTGATCGCCTACCACCACCCCTCACAGCCCTTCCAGCTGGACGCGGACCGTTATGAAATGGTCAGCCTGGGCGAAGAGGTCGTGGCGCCCTACGTGAAGCCCGACGCCCAGGGTGCACCCATGTACCAGTTGCCTGGCCGTGCCGGACATCCGCTGCCCTACCTGGGCTATGCGCCGGGCGCTTACTTGGGGCAGATGGTGGAGTTGATTTTGAAGCAATCCAACACGGCCATCCACTTCGACCGTGTCTACGAGACCGACATGGCCGAAGGCCTGAAGGCCATGGCGCTCGAGGGGCACGGCATCGCCTTCCTGCCGCACAGTGCGGTCAAGAAAGAGCTGCGCGCCAAGCGCCTGGTCAGCGCCGCGCCGCCCGAGGCCAAGGGCTTGGATATCACGATGGACGTGCGCGTCTACCGCGAGAAGCCGGTGTTGAAAGAACTGCAACGCGGTGGCGCGCCTGGAGCCCGTGGCCCGGCCGCCGCGTCCAAGAATGCCGCCCAGGCCTTGTGGGACTACCTGCTGACCCAGGCCGCGCGCTAGCCGCTCGGATGGATGGACAATCTCCCCCTATGCAATCCATTACCCTGACCCGACCCGACGACTGGCACCTGCACGTGCGCGATGGCGATGCCCTGCACACCGTGGTGCCCCACACCGCCGCGCAATTTGGCCGCGCCATCATCATGCCCAACCTCAAGCCGCCGGTCACCACCGCGGCGCAGGCGCTGGCGTACAAGGCGCGCATCCAGGCCGCTGTGCCGGCTGGCATGGCGTTTGAGCCGCTGATGACGCTGTACCTGACCGACAATCTGCCCGCCGATGAGATTCGCCGTGCCAAGGACGCCGGTGTCGTCGCGCTCAAGCTCTACCCCGCGGGCGCCACCACCAACAGCGATGCCGGGGTGACCGATCTGCGCAAGACCTACAAGACGCTGGAAGCCATGCAGCGCGAAGGCATCCTGCTGCTGGTGCATGGCGAGGTGACTTCCAGCGACATCGATCTGTTCGACCGTGAGGCGGTGTTCATCGACACCCAATTGATTCCCTTGCGGCGCGATTTCCCCGAACTGAAGATCGTGTTCGAACACATCACCACCAAGGAAGCCGCGCAGTATGTGCAGGCGGCCGATCGCTACACCGGCGCCACCATCACGGCCCACCACCTGCTGTACAACCGCAATGCCATCTTCACCGGTGGCATACGCCCGCACTACTACTGCCTGCCGGTCTTGAAGCGTGAGACGCACCGCCTGGCCCTGGTGCAGGCCGCGACCAGTGGTTCCCACAAGTTCTTCCTGGGCACCGATAGCGCTCCCCACCCTGCGCATTTGAAAGAGCACGCCAGCGGCTGCGCCGGCTGCTACACCGCACATACGGCCATGGAGCTGTATGCCCAGGCCTTTGACGCGGCCGGTGCGCTGGACAAGCTCGAAGGCTTTGCCAGCTTCCATGGTGCTGATTTCTATGGCCTGCCGCGCAACGAAGGCAAGGTCACGCTGCGCCGCGAGGCTTGGACGGTGCCTTCCAGTTTTGCCTTTGGCGAAGCGCAGTTGAAGCCCCTCTGTGCGGATGAAACCCTGGCGTGGCGCATGGTCTAGAGGCGATTGACTGGGCGGCTGCCTGGCTGGCGCCTTGGTGCGACGTAGGCCAGTCCGTAGCGCGGTCGATAGAAGCAGGTCTGGGCTGCGCTACGGCCCTCAATACAGCAATGGACGATGCTGCCACGGTATCCTTTGAGCAGTCCGTCCGGTTTGTGCCGCAATCTGCCTTGCCTGCAGGCGAGGCTTACGAAGCCTTTATCTTTCGCAGCCGGCTGATCCCCACCCGCGACGGCCTGCATGACTTCTTCAACGGCTTGTGCTGGCTGCAGTTCCCCCAGACCAAGAAGCGGCTCAATCAGTTGCAGGCCGCGCAGATCGCCGCCTCAGGCATACAGCCGGTGCGTGGCCCTGCGCGCGATGCCTTGACGATCTTCGACGAGAACGCGGCCTTCTTCCAAGGGCCGGACGCGCTGTGGGATGCGCTGGTTGCCAAGGACTGGCACATGCTGTTTGTGACCCATCGCCCACTGTGGGCGCAGACCCAGTTGGTACTGTTTGGCCACGCCTTGCTGGAGAAACTGGTGTCTCCACGAAAACCCATCACAGCCCACGTGTACCGGGCGCATATTGCTAGCAAATCAATAGCGGATATCGACATGTGGATGGCATCAGACCTCAGTGCAGAGAAGTTGGCAACCAAGCCCTTCGCCCATTTGCCTGTGCTGGGTGTTCCGGGCTGGTGGCCGGACAATGCGGGTCCTGCGTTCTACGAGGACTCCGCGGTATTCCGACCCCCACGCTCCAAACCGGCCCAATGAAAATACCGTCTTCTCCCCATGGCATTTGGGTTCATTCGGGGCGCGTTTTTCTTGAATTTGAACCATTCGACCTTACCATTCACGCTGTCGCCCCTTGATCGGGGCTGAAATTCTCGAGGAAACCATGAAACGCATACTTCTCTTCATCTTGACCAACGTACTGGTGGTCGCAGTCCTGGGCATTGTTGCCAGCCTGCTGGGCGTGAACCGCTACCTCACCAGCTCCGGGCTCAACCTGGGTGCGCTGCTGGGCTTTGCGCTCGTCATGGGTTTTGGCGGCGCCATCATTTCGCTGCTGATCAGCAAGCCCATGGCCAAATGGACATCGGGCGTGCGCATCATCAACCAGCCGCAAAATGCGGACGAGGCCTGGATCGTGGAGACCGTGCGCAAGCTGTCCGAAAAAGCCAGCATCGGCATGCCCGAAGTAGGTATTTTTGAGGGTGATCCCAATGCCTTTGCCACCGGCGCATTCAAGAATTCGGCCTTGGTCGCGGTGTCCACCGGTTTGCTGCAGGGCATGACCAAGGAAGAGATTGAGGCTGTCATCGGCCATGAAATCGCCCACATAGCCAACGGCGACATGGTGACGATGACCCTGATCCAGGGGGTAATGAACACGTTTGTAGTCTTCTTGAGCCGTGTCATTGGTTACGCGGTCGACAGCTTCCTGCGCAAGGATGACGATCGCTCTGGCCCCGGCATCGGTTACATGATCACGACCTTTGTGCTCGACATCGTGCTCGGCTTTGCAGCGCACATGGTGGTGGCCTGGTTCTCGCGCCACCGCGAATACCGTGCAGATGCCGGTTCAGCCCAGTTGCTGGGCCGCAAGCAGCCCATGATCAATGCCCTGGCTCGGCTGGGCGGCATGGCGCCCGGTGAGCTACCCAAGAGCGTAGCGGCCATGGGGATTGCTGGCGGCATCGGGCAGTTGTTCTCGACCCACCCGCCCATTGAAGAGCGCATTGCTGCTTTGCAGAACGCTCAGGGCTGAA
The DNA here is from genome assembly GCF_059418585.1 of Rhodoferax sp. GW821-FHT07G04. Taxonomy (NCBI): domain Bacteria; kingdom Pseudomonadati; phylum Pseudomonadota; class Betaproteobacteria; order Burkholderiales; family Comamonadaceae; genus Rhodoferax; species Rhodoferax sp. GW821-FHT07G04. The sequence continues at coordinate 1,397,919 of NZ_JBWKQD010000001.1, read as the reverse complement.
GTCAACCCAAAGGAGCTGGCCCGGTTTCGCCCGTGCGCAAGACCAGGTCGGCCAGCATCTCGCTGGACACATCCAGCCGCGCCGATAGCACACTGGCAATATTGCGGTAGATGATGTGGGCGCTGTCGGAGTAGGCGTCCACGCGCTCGCGGTCAAAGCGCATCGTGGCGCCGTCGCGCGTGGCCCGTACCGTGGCGCTGCGCAGATGGCCGCCTACCAAAGCCATTTCACCAAAGCATTCACCCGCTGTCAGCTTGGCCAGCAGTACAGCCCGGCCGCCACGGTTCTTTTCGACAACGACTTCGCCAGCGATCAATACGTGGAACGAACTACCGATGTCGCCCTCGTTGAAGACGATGTCACCCGCCTTGTGCGGAATGTGCTCGGCCATGGCCAGTGTGCTCATCAAGCAGTCCAGCGTCATGCCTTGGAAGACCTTGACCTTGCTGGCAATCTTCTTGACGATGGCGGCATCCAGATTGAGCCCGGCGGGCCGCACAATGATGTCGGCGCGCACGTTTTCAGCAAAGATCTTGACGACGGCGGGATCTACTTTCATGGCTGAAGATGGTACACCCACCCCGCATGGGTACAAGCTGGCTGTGCTACAACCTGTTCCTTCCCCGGCAAACTTTCCGATATCCGCACACCATGGAACTCTCCACCTGGCTCGCCTTCTTCGCTGCCTCCTGGGCCATCAGCATATCCCCCGGCGCTGGCGCCGTGGCGGCGATGAGTTCGGGCTTGAACCACGGCTTTCGCCGCGGCTATTTCACGACCTTTGGATTGATCCTGGGCATTTGGACGCAAGTGCTGGTCGTTGGCATCGGCCTGGGCGCACTGGTAGCCGCTTCCAGCACAGCGTTCCTGGTCGTCAAGTGGGCGGGCGTGGCCTACCTGGTCTGGCTGGGCATCAGCCAGTGGCGCGCACCGGCCGTGCCCATGGTGGCTCAAGCGGAGGGTGGCGCGGCCGCCATCACGCGCCGCTCCATGGTGCTCAAAGGTTGGATGATCAATGCCGTCAACCCCAAGGGCACCGTGTTTCTGCTGGCCGTGGTGCCGCAGTTCATGGTGCTGACGCAGCCCCTGCTGCCACAGTACTTCGTTATCGGGGCCACGCTGGGCTTTACCGATCTGGTGGTGATGGCGGGTTACACCGCACTGGCGGCCCGCGTGCTGGGTACGCTGAAGTCGTCCCGCCATATCCGCACCATGAACCGCGTGTTTGGCGGCATGTTTATGGCGGCAGGCTCTCTGCTGGCCTTGTTCAAGCGCGCGGCCTAGGTTTCACCGCCGGGCCGCCCCAAGGTGTGGACTTGGGGTTTTGCCAAACGCGCTCCCCTTGGGGGGCAGCGACCCGCGTAGCGGTGGAGCGTGGGGGCGTATTACACCAAGATACTTCGGGCAACGGCTTCGGCCACCTTGATGCCATCCACCCCGGCTGACAAAATGCCGCCAGCATAGCTGGCCCCCTCGCCAGCCGGATACAGGCCGCGCACATTGGTGCATTGCAGATCCTCGCCCCGTGGAATCTTCAGCGGTGACGAGGTGCGGGTCTCGACACCGGTCAACACCGCGTCCGCCATGTCAAAGCCCTTGATCTTGCGGCCAAAGGCGGGCAGGGCCTCGCGCAGGGCGGTGATAGCGTAGTCGGGCAGGCTGGGGGCCAAATCACCCAGGCGCACGCCGGGTTTATAGGATGGGATCACGCCGCCCAGGGCAGTGGATGCACGTGCCGCAATGAAGTCTCCCACCAGTTGCCCCGGTGCTTCGTAGCTGCTGCCCCCCAGGGTGTAGGCGCCCGATTCCAGGCGGCGTTGCAGCGCGATACCGGCCAGTGGATGCGTGGCGGCGGAACTGCCGGCCGGGTGCGCCGCCGCCAGTTCCGCCGCCTGCGTTGCATAACGTGCCCCGTCCACCGCGCCAAAGGCGTGCACAAAGCTCTGCGTATCACCGGGAAAGTCCGCAGGTTCTATGCCCACCACCATGCCGGCATTGGCATTGCGTTCGTTGCGCGAGTACTGGCTCATGCCGTTGGTGACGACGCGCTCGGGCTCGGACGTGGCCGCCACCACGGTGCCGCCGGGGCACATGCAAAAGCTGTAGACGGATCGGCCGTTGCTGGCGTGGTGCACGAGCTTGTAGTCGGCCGCGCCCAGCATGGGGTGGCCGGCATGGCGGCCCCAGCGCGCGCGGTCGATGACACCCTGTGGATGCTCAATGCGAAAACCCACTGAGAAGGGTTTGGCCTGCATGGCCACGCCCCGGTCGTGCAGCATGGCAAAGGTGTCGCGGGCGCTGTGGCCCAGCGCGATCACCACCTGCTCTGCTGGCAGCTCGCTGACGCTGCCGTCATTGGTGCTTTGAACCAAAAGCCCTCGTAAAAACTGGGTATTGCGCTCATTTTTTAATAGCACGTCGACAACGCGCTGCTCGAAACGCACCTCTCCGCCCAGCGCAATGATCTGCTCGCGGATGCTCTCCACGACCTTGACCAGCTTGAAGGTGCCGATGTGCGGATGGGCCTCGTACAGAATCTCGGCCGGCGCGCCGGCCTTCACAAACTCTTGCATGACCTTGCGGCCCAGAAAACGCGGATCCTTGATCTGGCTGTACAGCTTGCCGTCCGAAAACGTGCCGGCCCCACCTTCGCCAAACTGCACATTGCTCTCAGGCTTCAGTGTCTTCTTACGCCACAGGCCCCAGGTGTCCTTGGTGCGTTGGCGCACCGTCGTGCCGCGCTCCAGCACGATAGGCTTGAAGCCCATCTGCGCCAGCACCAGCGCCGCAAACATGCCGCAGGGGCCAAAGCCCACCACTACTGGGCGCAGCGCCAGGTTGGCGGGGGCATGGCCCACTGGGCGGTAGGCCATGTCGGGTGTGGGGCTGATATGCGGGTGTTTGTCATGGCGCTGCAGCAGCGCGGCTTCCTGCTTCAGGTCGGTCAGCGCCAGGTCCACGATGTAGACCACCAGCAGGTCCGCCTTGCGTGCATCGAAGCTGCGCTTGAAGACATCCAGCGTGGCGACATCGTTGGCAGGAATACCCAGCGCCTGGGCAGCCAAGTCCTTCAGTGCAGCGACCGGGTGTGCGACCGGCGCACGGTCTTCTTCGGTCTCGGTAGGTGCATCGGCGGCGCGGCGCTCCTCTATGGGGAGGGCGGACAAAGGGAGTTTGAGTTCGGTGATGCGGATCATGGTGGGCGGGCTCGTGGTTATCAAGCAGGGCCTAATGATATCGGCTGCGGGGTATACAAGTCCTTGTGCGCATGGGGCCACTGCATGCCCGCCATAATGCGCAAAAAAGGGAGGAAAACATGCTGCGATTCAAAACACTCGCCGTACTGGTGCTGGTACCACTTTGGTTGGCCGCCTGCGGAGGCTCAGGCGGTAGCGCGACGGCGCCTGGGCCCGTTACACCGCCATCGGTATGGGCCGTATCCCCAGGCACGCTGACCGCCACGTCAGACATAGGTTTGTCGTCGCGGATCGTTCTCACGGCGACGTCCAGTACCGCTTTCGACCTGGTCTATGTGCAGGCCGTGGACACACAGAATGTGCTCTCTCTGTCGCGGTTCGCAAAAAACGCGATCGATGGCAGCTACCAGGTGACGCTGGGTACATCCGTACGTGTTGCGGCGGGCCGCTATACGGGGAGCGTAGAGCTGCGGTTCTGCCCGGTTTTCGACTGTGCGCAGCAGCATCCCGGATCACCGCTGCGCGTGCCCTATGACGTGACCGTGGTCAACCCCTACAAAACGCCGCCGCTATCGCGCATACCCGGCTTGGCAGACTGGGAGACCCACCAGGGCAATGCGGCGCATACGGGCTATGTTCCGGTGTCGCTGGATGCTGCGAAGTTCACCCCACGCTGGCGTCGGCAACCGTTTGACGGCAGGTACATGGGGCCGCCGGTCGTGGCCAACGACAAGGTCTATGTGACGACTGCCGGCACCTTGGCGGAATACAAACTGCAGGCCTTCCAGGAATCGGATGGCACGCTGGCCTGGGAGTACCCTACCTATTTCCCGACGACAGCCCCGGCGGTCTCCAATGGTGCCGTGTACCTGGCGAAGAACTCCAGTTTCAGCGACGGCTTTTTATGGTCGCTCAATGCCAGCGACGGCACTTTGCGGTTTCGCTCCGCCGGCTCTACCGGCCAGGCCGTGACGGGGGCACAGTCGCCGACTGTTTCAGCGGGGAAGGTCTACATCAACAGCACGCCCGATGGTGCAAGCCCGGTCAGAGGTGGGACGCAGAGTTTCGATGCCGCAACTGGCACCGTGGCATGGGGCCAATCCTGGGATGATTCCTATCGTTTCCAAGCCGGCACGTCCGCCCTGGATGCGCAGTTTGCCTATACCGTCTGGGAGAGCTTCCAAGGTAGTGGGCGCATCAGAAAACTCTATGCCATGGACGCCGCCACCGGTGCCATTGCCAAGGTGACGGACCTGGGCGATGCGGGGCTCACAGCCGACCCGATACCTGTGCTGGCCAGCGATGGCAGCCTGCTGGTATCGGATGGACGGAACCTGCGGGTGGTCCAACCGCTTAGTGGAAGTATCCGTTGGACGCTAGAAGCCCTGAATAGTGCAATCGATCCCGTCGTTGCGGGGAATACCGTATTTGTCGCCAACGGTGCAACCAAGCAGCTCGAAGCGCGTGATCTCACTACCGGTGTTCTGGTATGGGCCTGGTCGATAGACAGTGCACTGGACCAATATTTCTTCAGCAACATGGTCGTGACCGATAGCCATGTTTTCGTCAGTACGCGCCGGGCCACCTATGCGATCGACCGCAACACCCATCGCCCGGTATGGACATATCCCATGGCGGGTGCCAAGGCTATTTCCTCCAATGGCATCCTATACATCGCAACGATGTCGGACTTTTTGCCGGGCTTCAACCCGGCGAGCGACGGGGGACTGACGGCCATCAATTTGCGCTGAAGCCTGGGGCCGGGGAGGTAACCCCGGCGGGCAGTCCGTCACACTGGCAAGAACCCTTCGATCGACAAATACCGCTCGCCGGTGTCGTAATTGAAGCCCAACACGGTGGCGCCGGTCGGCAGATCAGGCAGCTTCTGCGCAATCGCAGCCAGCGTCGCGCCGCTGGAAATGCCTACCAAGATGCCTTCTTGGGCTGCGCAGCGGCGAGCGTATTCGCGGGCGGGTTCGGCGTCCACTTGGATCACGCCGTCCAGCAGTTCGGTCTTCAGGTTGGTGGGGATGAAACCGGCACCGATGCCCTGGATGGGGTGGGGGGAGGGGGCGCCGCCGGAGATGACCGGCGATGCGCTGGGCTCCACTGCAAACACCTTCAACTGTGGAAACTTCGCCTTCAGCACCTTGGCCACGCCGCTGATGTGACCACCGGTGCCCACGCCCGTGATGAGAACGTCGATACCGCCGGGGAAGTCGGCGAGGATTTCTTGCGCCGTCGTGCGTTCGTGCACCTCGATATTGGCCGGGTTGTCAAACTGTTGCGGAATCCACGCGCCCGGTGTTGCAGCGGCCAGTTCCTGGGCGCGGGCAATGGCGCCCTTCATGCCCTTTTCGCGCGGGGTCAGATCAAAGGTGGCGCCGTAGGCCAGCATCAGGCGGCGGCGCTCGACCGACATGCTGTCGGGCATCACCAGCACCAGCTTGTAGCCCTTGACCGCGGCCACCATGGCCAGGCCCACGCCGGTGTTGCCTGAGGTGGGTTCGATGATGGTGGCGCCGGGTTGCAGTGCGCCGCTTTTCTCGGCCGCCTCGATCATGGAAAGCGCGATGCGGTCCTTGATGGAACCACCGGGGTTGCTGCGCTCGGACTTGATCCATACGTTGTGCGTGTTGCCAAACAGGCGGTTGATGCGCACATGCGGCGTGTTGCCAATGGTCTGCAGGATGTTGTTGGCTTTCATGGGGTGGGCTCCGGTGTTTTTTTGAGGGCGAATGGGGGCTGGAAAGAATATTGTGAACCTCTTGTTCTACCGACTCCGGTATATCCATATCACCTGCGGCGATAATCAGGCCGTGAAGCCCGCCAGACCACCGCTGGTGCAATCTGGGAAACCAGGCACTGGAGGAACGTCCGGACTGCATAGGGCAGCGTAGCAGCTAACGGCTGTCCACCGACAAGTCGCAAGACCCTAAGGTGAGGATTAGAGCAACAGAGACGAGCCGCTTAAGTGCGGGTGAAACGGGCAATCTCTACGCGCAGCAATACCAAGTAGGCCAACGTTGACGGGGCCCCCGGAGTTGGCGGGTAGGTAGCACCGAGCCGTTGGGTGACCAGCGGCCCAGAGTAATGGTGGTCACACGGAGGGCAACTTCCGTGCACAGAATCCGGCTTATCGGTGGGCTTCACACTTTTTTTGATGTATGGTTAGGCCTGTGTTCTCACTGAAGGAGGAGGCAGCATGCGACCCATACTCGATCTGTTGAAGAAGCGCGCACCCGTCAACTGGAGCCTGAGCCCCCAGGACACCGTGTTCGATGCGCTACAGACCCTGGCCAACCACAATGTCGGCGCGCTGATGGTGCTGGACGACGGCAAGCTGGTAGGTGTTTTCTCTGAACGCGACTACACCCGCAAAATCGCGCTGCAGGGCAAGTCTTCTCGCGACACCAAGGTGCAAGACATCATGACCGCCAATGTGATTTCTGTCGCCCCAACGGTTCGCACCCGCGATTGCCTGGCCTTGATGAGCCAGAAGAAGATCCGCCACTTGCCCGTGGTCGATGGTGACAAGGTGCTGGGCATGATCTCCGTGCGCGACATCATGGACGACATCATTGCCGACCATGAGCTGACGATCAACCAGCTGCAGCATTACATTTCGAGTTAGTAGGAGCCTGGGCGGCAGAGCGCTCTGCTCCGTGTCCCCCGGCCTTCGGCCTCCTCCTTTACCTGCGCAGAACGCTCTACCGCCCAGGCTCTTGGAGCGCCTAGAACTTCTCGCCGGCGCCCAGATAGCGCCACTGCCCCACCGGCAAATCGGCCAGCGCTACGCGGCCCAGTCGGATGCGGCGCATGTCCACAATCTCCAGTTTGGCCTTTTCGCACAGGTAGGCAATCAGCCCCCGGTGCGCGCCCTTGATCGCAAAGCGCAGGCGGCTGCGTTCGGGCGTGGTGCTGTTGAGGCTGACCTTGACCAGCGGCAGGTCGGCGTCGCCTTCCAGAATGCGGGTCAGGCGGCGCAGCGCCTCGGGCGTGACTTCGCCCTGCACGTCCACCATCAGCTCATGCTCCATGGAGCCCATGTCCTCGGTCAGCTTGCGCTCCACGCGCCAGTCTTGCGTGAACACGATCAACCCGCTGGCCGCATTTTCCAGCGGCACGGCGGCCGTGAGCTGCTTGAAATGGCGTTGCAGCACGCGAATGTCAGACGGGTCATTCGCCCAATGCTTGGCCGCCATCAGCAGCGAACGGGCGTCGTCAAAGTGCGCGCGGCGGGCGGCGCGGTTGAGCTTGGACAAAGACTCTTCCGTGCCATCCACCCAATCGGCCGGCTTGTGCAGCAGCAGCGTGATGCTGGCCATCTCCAGCAGGCTGGCGTTGGGGTCCAGCGTGATGGTCTGGCTCTCGACGCGAAAGTGCGGCTCCTCCACAACATGCCCGTCAACCTGTACCCAGCCACCTGCGATGTATTGCTCGGCCTCGCTGCGCGAGCAGGGCACCATCTGGGCGACGCGCTTGGCCAGTCGGTCGCCGCCGGCGTCGGCTGACGGCGTCGGCTTGCGTTGGGGTAGCGGCGGTGGCAGCGTAGCGGCCGCAGGTTTTGGCGTCCGCAGCGCCGTTACGGGGCGCTTGCGTGGCTTGGCATTCGGGCGCTTGGCGGGAGTGGGGGCGGGCGTGGTCGCGGTCGGCACCGCAGGGGCGACGGCTTTCTTGGGAGGCTTGGGCGGCAGGCGCAGCGTGCCGGACACAGGGGATTTTGTCATTGGGGGTACTGTAGTGCAGTCTGCTGCGCTTTCACAGGGGCTGCACCACACACAGGCCGGGCTGCAGAAAATTGCCACGCCATCGGCAAACTGTGCCAGTCTCCTCCCCCTGCTGAAGCTATGCCTTCTGTGGTGAGCGCCCGCTGCCGAAGAATTGCGCGATGCGAACACCCACGGCGCGCAAGAACTTGAACAGCACCACCATCAGCAGTACGGCCACCGCCAGTGTCAACACCAGGGCCCACGCGAATACCAGCGGGTGGGTGGCTGCCAGCCACAGCATGCAAATGACCCATCCGTCTTCCAGTAGCGACACCGCGATATTGGATAAGGGCTCGGGCGAGGTGTTGACGGCGGCGCGCGTCGTCAATTTGGCGGCGTGGCTGGTTGCAGCCAGACTGCCGCCCAGCAAGGCGGCGATCCAGGCCATGGCGGAACTGTCGGCCCCCAATGCGGCGGCAGCCAGTGCCGCGCCCGCCGGAATGCGGATGGCGGTATGCACGACGTCCCACAGCGAATCCACCAACGGAATCTTGTCGGCAAAAAACTCCACGCAGCACATGAAGCCGCTGGCCATCAGCACACCCGGGTGCTGCAGCACCTGCAGCCCCGGCGGCAGATCTACCCAGCCCAGGTAGCCGGAGATGCCCACCAGAAACACGGCTGCGTACAGCCGCAGCCCGCTGGCCCAACCCAAGGCGGCTGCCAGGGCCAGCAGTTGCGGAGCATCCATCCAATGGCTGAGGTTGGGCATGGCTGAAGTGGGGTGTTGTAGAGGGAACAGGCCCTAGCGGCCCTGGATGTGCTCCACATGCGCCATCAGCGAGCGCTTGGCCACGGGCCACACGCGGGGCTCCACGTCGTCGTAGGCCAGCGGCAGCCAATCATCCAGCGTGCCCTGGGGGTGGGCGGCCATCACGGCGGCGATCTTGGCCTCGCGCTTGAGCCGGTGCGCTTTCAGGTGGGTGATGACGCCGCTGGCCGCCGCCAGCGAACCGCCCAGCACATGGCCGTGGGCCGGCAGAATGAAGTGCACATCGTGCTGTGCGCAGGCGGTCAGCAGCCGGTCCAGCGAATCCAGGTAGTCGCCCATATGGCCGTCCGGCGGATCGATGACCGTGGTGCTGCCGTTGAGGATGTGGTCGCCGGAGAACAGCAGGCCGTCCTCCACCAGCAGCAGGCACACATGGTTGGCCGCATGGCCGGGGGTATGGATGGCCTGGAGCGTATGTGCTTTTGATGAATCGGCTTCCAGCCCTCGTGGAATCAGGGTGAGACGCTCATTATTTAGTAGCGATCGGTCGGGCGTGAAGGTGCTGGCCGCGCGCGCCGTGGGTGCTGACGGCAGACCCAGGATCGGTGGTTGGCCGCTGCACAGTGCCTTGAGTGGCGCGGCGCCGGGCGAGTGGTCCGGGTGCGAATGCGTGCAGACAATCATGCGGACATTGCCGCCGCTGCCATCGGGGTGCACCGCGGTCTGCCACAGGCGCTGGATGTGCTCGGCATCGGCAGGGCCGGGGTCGATAACGATGAAGCCGGTTTCGGCGTCGCCCACCAGGTAGCTATTGGTGCCGGGGCCGGTCATGAAGCCGGGGTTGGGCGCGGTCAGGCGCTGCAGATTGCGCGTCAGCGGCACGGGTCGCTCGGCCTGCCAGTCCAGCGCGTGGTGGGGTTCGCTGCCGGTAGGGCAGACCAGGGCCAGCTCGCCGTAGGCCATGTCGTGCTGCAAAAAGCGGGTGGCAATGCCGCCGCGCAAGCCAGTGCGTTCGGGCGGCGGGGCCTGGGTGGACGCGTCGGTGGATGGCAGGCTGTGGGGGTGTAAGCGTAGTTGCGGGCGGACCATGCGCCGGATTGTGCAGCAAAGGCCTATTCCCACACTGCCCACGCTGCCCACGCTGCCCATGCTGGGCATAATCCCGGCCCAACAAGATTTCTCGCAAAGCTACATCGGCGCGGGCCGGGAATGCAAAAAGTAGGGACGGTGCCGCACTGGCCTGATGGACTGATAATCCCCCCATGCGCATACCGTTTACCAAAATGCAGGGTGCTGGCAACGACTTCGTTGTGCTTGACGAAACCCGCGGCCGGCTGGGCCTGACCGCCGCCCATTACCGCTTTCTGGGCGACCGCCATTTCGGCGTGGGCGCCGACCAGATTCTGACCGTGCGGCCCTCGCCCGCGGCCGGCATCGATTTTGAATACGTGATCCACAACGCCGATGGCGCCGAGGTCGAACAGTGCGGCAACGGCTCGCGCTGCTTTGCCCGCTACGTGCGCGACAAGGGCCTGACCGCCAAGGACGTGATCCGCGTGCAGACGCAAAAGGGCGTCATCGAGCCGCGCCTGCTGCCCGATGGCCGCGTCACCGTGGACATGGGCGCGCCGGTGTTTGCGCTGGACCAGATTCCGTTCGACGCTGCTGGTCTGGTGCTCCAGCCACAAGGCCGTTGGGGTAATTGGCCTCTAGCCCTCGCCGAATCTGTACATGACGCTCCTGTTTTGGTAGCGACCGTATCCATGGGCAACCCCCATGCGGTGCTGCAAGTCGACAACGTGGACACGGCCCCCGTGGCCACCCTGGGCCCCCAGGTGCAGGCCAGCCGCCACTTTCCCCAGGGCGTCAACGTGGGCTTCATGCAGGTGGTCGACCGCAGCCACATCCGCCTGCGCGTGTTTGAGCGCGGCGTGGGCGAGACGCTGGCCTGCGGCACCGGCGCCTGTGCCGCGGTCGTTTCCGGCATTCGCCTGGGCCTGCTGGACGCTACGGTCGAAGTGCAGACCCGCGGCGGCCTGCTCAGCATCGCCTGGGCCGGCGATACTGCGCCGGTGCTGATGACCGGCCCGGCCACCACTGTTTTTCACGCTGAGATAGAGATCCCCGACACCCTATGACCTTCCACAGCAACGACGCCATGAACAACCCCATCACCGAAGACGACATTGCCCACTACCTGAGCAACACACCCGACTTCTTCCTGCGCCATGCCGAGCTGCTGGCCGCCGTGCAGTTCACCAGCCCGCACAGCAACCGCACCGTGGGTCTGCAGGAGCGCCAGGCCGAGATGCTGCGCGAGAAGATCAAGTCGCTGGAACACCGCATCATGGAGATGATCCGCAACGGCAGCGAGAACGTCATGCTGTCCGACAAGATCCTGCGTTGGGCGCGCAGCCTGCTGACCGCCACTGATCTGCACGCGCTGCCGGGCGCCATCGAGCAAGACATTCAGACCCAGTTCTCCGTGCCCCAGGTCGGCATGCGCCTGTGGGGCATGGCGCCCGAGTTTGCGGGGCTGACCGTGTCGCAAGAGGTCAGCGACGACGCCCGCGTGTTCGCCTCTTCGCTGATGGAGCCCTTCTGCGGCCTGAACACCGGTTTTGAGGCCGTGAGCTGGTTGGCCGACCCTTCTGCTGTCAGCTCGCTGGCCCTGATCCCGCTGCGCGGCGCCAGCGCCGGCGGTGCCGGCCCGGCCTTCGGCATGATGGTGCTGGCCTCGCCCGACGCCCACCGCTTCCACAGCGGCATGGGCACCGATTTCCTGGCCCGCCTGGGTGAGCTGGCCAGTGCCGCGCTGTCGCGACTGAAATGAGCGCCTAGAGGCAGGCGCAAACCCAATATGAACGCCGCCGGGCCGCCCCAAGGCGTAAACGCCCCCCCGGGGGGCAGCGAACCACACGCAGTGGGGAGCGTGGGGGCGAACCTCGTAGAGGGCTACCTCGAATATGTGCGCGTCGAAAAGCGGCTGGCAGCCCGCACCGTCGAGCTGTATGCGCTGGACCTCATCAAACTCAAGGAATACGCCGCCAAAGTCCCGGTTGCACTGACCGAGGTGCGCAACGCCCACATCCGCCGCTGGGTGGCACAGATGCACAGCGGCGGGCGTGGCGGGCGCGGCATCGCCCTCATCCTGTCGGGCTGGCGCGGCTTCTACACCTGGCTGGGCCGCGAGGGCCTGGTCGCCAGCAACCCGGTACAGGACGTGCGCGCGCCCAAAGCCCCCAAACCCCTGCCCAAGGCCCTGGGTGTGGACGAGGCTGTGCAACTGGCGAACTTCAAAAAAGATAGCGATATATCCAATACTGACGAGGGCTACACGGGTGAATTGCCAAATGCCAATCCGCCACACGGCTCTGCCGAGGCCCATTTTCTGGAACAGCGTGATGCGGCAATGGTGGAGCTGCTGTACTCCAGCGGCCTGCGCGTCGGCGAGCTGATCGGCCTGGACGCCCAGGCCAGCACCGACGGCCATAGTCAAGGCAGGGGCTGGATCGATATGGATGCTGCCACGGCCCATGTCTGCGGCAAGGGCAGCAAATGGCGCGCCGTGCCCGTGGGCCGCCAGGCCCTGCAGGCGCTGCTGGCATGGCAGCAGGCCCGTGCCGCACTGGTCGCCAACCTGCCACTCGCGAGCCCTGCCAACCCGGCCTTGTTTCTGGGGCGCAATGGCACGCGGCTGACGGCCCAGTCGGTCTGGCAACGCCTGCGGGGCCGCAGCCTGCAGGCCGGCCTGGCCACACCGGTGCATCCGCACATGCTGCGCCACTCCTTTGCCAGCCATGTGCTGCAGTCCAGCGGCGACCTGCGCGCGGTGCAGGAGTTGCTGGGCCACGCCAACATCAGCACCACCCAGGTCTACACACGGCTGGACTTCCAGCACCTGGCCAAGGTCTATGACGCAGCCCACCCCCGGGCGCATGCCAAGGGTACCGGCAAAAAGGATTGAGGCTCTGAGGGATGGGGAGCGGGCTAGCGACCCATGCCGATGGCCGCCAGCCGGTTGCCGGATGGCAGGCGGAACACCGACACCGCCTGTACCTGGTCGCTGGCCAGGGCCTTCAAGCTGCTGGCCGCTGCGGCCATCTGCTCCACCAGCGCGGCATTCTGTTGGGTGACCTGGTCCATCTGCTGCACCGCTTCGCCCACCTGGGAAACCCCGGCTGATTGCTCGTTGCTGGCGGCGCTGATCTCGCCCATGATGTCGGTCACCCGCTTGATGCTGGTCACCACCTCGGTCATGGTCACACCGGCCTTGTCCACCAGCACCGAGCCCTGCTCGACCCGCTCCACGCTGGCATTGATCAAGGACTTGATTTCCTTGGCCGCCTCGGCCGAGCGGCCGGCCAGGCTGCGCACCTCGCTGGCCACTACCGCAAAGCCGCGGCCTTGCTCGCCCGCGCGGGCCGCCTCGACAGCGGCATTCAAGGCCAGGATATTGGTCTGGAACGCAATGCCGTCGATGACGCTGATGATGTCGGAGATCTTCTTGGAGCTCTCGTTGATGCCCTTCATGGTCTCCACGACCTGGCCGACCACGTTACCGCCCTGCACGGCGATGGTGGAGGCGCTTTGGGCCAGTTGGTTGGCTTGGCGGGCCGAGTCGGCGTTTTGCTTGACGGTGGAGCTCAGTTCCTCCATCGACGCCGCGGTTTCTTCCAATGCACTGGCTTGCTGCTCCGTGCGCATCGACAGGTCATTGTTGCCCTGCGCAATCTCCGCACTGGCCCCGGCTACGCCCTCACTGCCACCTCGGACGGTGGACACCACGTCGACCAGGTTGGATTGCATGTCTTTTAGGGCGGCGAGCGCCATGCCGGTCTCGCTCCTGCCAGTGCCGTCAATCTGCAGTGTCAGGTCGCCGCCGGCCACGCTGCGCGCAATGTCCACCACCTGGTTCAAGGGCACGGTGATGGCCTTGATCAAGGTCCATGCGATGGCGCTGCCCACGGCAATCGCCAGCGCCACAACGACGCTGAACAACACAATGGTCTGCTGGTACTGCAGAGCGGCGCGGTCGTTCTCGGCCTTGGCCTCCTTGAGCTGGATGTCCACCAGTTTGTCGACGGCGGTACTGAGCGGGTCCACGGCTTCGTACAGCGGCTTGATCATGCTGCTGACCTTGTCCTTGTCGCCTGACTCCATGGCCGCACGCACCTGGGCGATGACGGGTTGCACCTTGGTCATCAGGTCCGCCGTCTGGGCCACGCCGCGCTTTTCTTCTTCGGTCAATGAGGTTCCGGTGTAGGCCTTCCATTGCTCAGCGGCCTGCGTGACGGCCTCGCTGACCAGCTTGACGCCGGCCTTGGCGTCTACGACACCGGCCGACACTTTGTTGGTGGCATCGACCATGCCCACCGCATAGGCGTCGGCCACACCCTTGAGCTGTTTGAGTGGCACCACCCGGTCGTCGTAAATCGTGGAGATGGATTGGTTGGTGCTTTTAACTTTGAGGAAACCAAAGCCGGCCATCAATGCCACCATGGCCACCAAGATGGCAAAGCCAATGGCCAGACGCGACGCGATTTTCATGTTTTGCAGATCCATAACGACTCCTCGTTTTGTTATGTGTAAAACTTTGTAGCGCTTTGACAGGCTAGCACCGCCGTGCGGGCCTGCCTAGGGGGCCAGGCCTATCTTTGCAAATCTGCGGCAGGCGCGCGCCGCCAACGTTGCGCGTGTGCCGCACAATCGGTGCCCATGAAAACCATTCGACTACGCGCCGGCAAAGAGCGCTCCCTGCAGCGCCGCCACCCCTGGATCTTTGAATCAGCCATCGCCAAGGGCGGCGGCGACAGCGGCGAGACCGTGCGGGTGGAGTCCGACAGCGGCGCCTTCCTGGGCTGGGCGGCGTTCAGTCCCCAATCCAAGATCCGCGCCCGGGTCTGGAGCTTTGATGAGGCGCAGCGCATAGATGCTTCATTTTTTATAGCGGCTATTCAAGATTCTACGAGGGCTAGAGCCCGATTCGATATACAGAGCAACGGCGTGCGACTGGTCCATGGCGAGTCCGATGGCCTGCCAGGCTTGATCGTGGACCGCTATGGCGACACGCTGGTGGCGCAGTTCCTCAGCAGTGGTGCCGAGCGGTGGAAGGATGTGCTGGCCGACGCGCTGTTGGCTGAGACGGGCCTGACCAAGCTGTACGAGCGCTCCGACGCCAGCAGCCGTGGATTGGAGGGCCTGCCCGAGGTGAAGGGCTGGCTGCGCGGCGGTGACGCCAGCACCCCCACCGATTTTGTGCTGCAAGAGCACGGCTGGCAATTGGGCCTGTCCATCGCCGACGGCCACAAGACCGGTTTCTATCTGGACCAGCGCGACAGTCGCAAGAAGTTTGCCGACTACGCGCAGCGCCTGGGCTTTCAGCGGGTGCTCAACTGCTTTTGCTACACCGGCGGTTTTACCGTGGCGGCGCTGGCCGGGTTGCGGGCCGGCGGCTTTGGTGGGGCGCATGTTACGTCCATCGACTCCTCGGGTGCGGCGCTGGCCCAGGCCCGCGCCAATGTGGAACTCAACGGCATGGGCGCGGATCAAACCACTTTTTTGGATGCGGATGTGAATGCCTCCTTGCGCCAGTTTGCGGCCGAGGGCCGCACGTTCGACGCCATCGTGCTGGACCCGCCCAAGTTCGCCCCCACGGTGGCACACGCCGAGCGCGCAGCCCGCGCCTACAAGGACATCAATCGACTGGCCCTCAAATTGCTGGAGCCGGGGGGCGTGTTGTTCACCTACTCCTGCTCGGGCGGCATCAGCGCCGACCTGTTCCACAAGATCGTGGCGGGGGCCGGCTCGGACGCTGGTGTGGATGGCTACATCTGCGAACGCATGGGTGGCGCGCCAGACCACCCGATGACGATTGCCTTTCCAGAGGGCGAATATCTGAAGGGGCTTGTCGTCATGCGTAAGTGAGGCCTCTTGAATTGACCAGTACACTCCCCACCTGCTGAATTTTGGATTCCCCCATGAGTTTGATCCCCGCCACCATCCTGACCGGCTTTCTGGGTTCCGGCAAAACCACCTTGCTCAAGCGCGTACTGGGAGAGGCCCATGGCCAGAAGATCGCGGTCATCGAGAACGAGTTCGGCGAAGAAAACATCGACAGCGACATCCTGGTCACCGACACTAAGGAGCAGATCATCCAGATGAGCAATGGCTGCATCTGCTGCACGATCCGTGAAGACTTGCGCGCCACGCTGCGCGACCTGGCCGAGAAGAAGCGCAAGGGCGAGCTGGACTTTGAACGCGTCGTCATTGAAACCACCGGCGTGGCCGACCCCGGCCCGGTGGCCCAGACCTTTTTCATGGACGATGAGATCGCCGAGTCCTATTTGCTGGACTCCATCTTGACGCTGGTGGACGCCAAGCATGCTGAGCAGCAGCTCAATGATCGCCAGGAAGCGCGCCGCCAGGTGGGTTTTGCCGACCAGATTTTCATCAGCAAGACCGATCTGGTGTCCAAGGACGAGACCGATGCACTGATGCACCGCATCAAGCACATGAACCCCCGGGCGCCGCAAAAGGCCGTGCACTTTGGTGAGGTGGCCTTGAGCGAGGTGTTTGACCTGCGCGGCTTCAATCTGAATGCCAAGCTGGACATCGACCCGGACTTCTTAAAGGACGACACGCACGATCACGGCCATGACCATGACCATGACCATGATCACGAACATGGCGAGCATTGCGATCACCCTTCGCACCAGCATGAAGGGCATGGTCACGCCCACCACCATCACCATGATGACGACGTCAAAAGCTTTGTCTTCAAGTCCGACCGGCCCTTCGATCCGGCCAAGCTGGAAGACTTTTTGGGCGCCATCGTCAACATCTACGGCCCGCGCATGCTGCGCTATAAAGGGGTGCTCTATATGAAGGGCACGGACCGCAAGGTGATTTTCCAGGGCGTGCACCAGTTGATGGGCAGCGATCTGGGGCCACAATGGGCCGACGGCGAACAGCGGTGCAGCAAAATGGTGTTCATCGGCATTGACCTGCCCAAGGACATCCTGCTGCAAGGAATGGAGCAGTCTTTGGTCTGAGTGTTTGAGGGTTGGTGAGCGTCAGGGATTTGCCGAACGGTTTAGAAATATTATTCTCAGATTGAAAGCCAAATGATTGTCTCGATTTTGCAACGTATGGGTTTTACCAAGGGGAAGCCTGTACACTCGCGCGCCGGAGAAGTCCAGCCAAAAAAGCCCGCCAAGGGCAAGGCTGGGTTAGCAGGCCCCACCGACCATGCGCAGGAGATTTCTGCCAGGAGACACGAAGTGAACGCTAAATCTGGAAAAGACAGCAAGGCTGCGGCCGCCAAGACCAAGGCAACGGCAGTTGCCAAGCCCAAAGGAAAACCTGCCCCCAAACCTGCCCCTAGTAAGTCCAGCAAACCCGTCGCGAAAGCAGCCAGCAAGGCAAGCGCCAAACCTGCTGCCAAACCGGCAAGTGCTTCCAAAGTCGTCAGCAAACCGACAGCCAAACCAGTCAGCAAGACAAGCACCAAACCGGTAGCGAAAGCAGCCCCCGCAAAAACTCCAAAACCCGTCGCGAAAGTCAGCGCAAAATCAACGGCCAAGCCGACTGCCAAAGTCGCAGCCAGCAAAGCCGTGGTGGCCAAGAAGCCCAGTCCATCGGACTCCAAAGCCGCTGTTTCCAAAACCCGGGCTGTAGCCAGCCCAGCTTCCACTCCCGTTTCCAAAACGTCAGCCCAGCCAATGCAGACCACTGTTTCCTCTAAGTCCAAATCCCCTGTGGCCGCGCCGGCGCCCGTCGAAAAAATCGTTGCTGCGGCCGCACCCGCTGCCAGCGCTGCTCCTGCCAAGGCCGGACGCCCATCCACCCGTCTGGCGCAATTGACCGTTCCGTCGATGGCGCAGTCGGTGGCCTCGACCGCCGCAAAAGCCAGCTATACGCAATCCGCGCCAACGCCTATCATTGTTCCAGCCTTGCCGTCCTCCATCAAAAAAGACCCCAAGCTCGCCAACAACTGGAAAACAACTGCCGTGGCTGAATTGACCGATGCGGAATTGATGGCCATGCCCGATTCCGAATACATGAACGCCGTGCAATTGGCGGCCTTCCGCCTGAAGCTGACCAAGCTCAAGGCCGATATTCTCAACAGTGCTGGCGAAACCACGGAACATCTGCGCGAAGACACCTCGGTGGTGCCCGATCCGGCCGACCGCGCCACGATCGAGGAAGAGCATGCGCTGGAGCTGCGCACCCGTGACCGTGAACGCAAGCTCTTGAAAAAGATCGAGCAGTCCATCGGCCGCATCGACGCCGGTGACTATGGTTACTGCGATGAAACTGGCGAACCCATTGGTGTAGGCCGCTTGCTGGCACGCCCCACAGCCACGTTGTCGCTGGAAGCCCAGCAACGCCGGGAACTCAAACAGAAGATGTTTGGGGATTGATAACAGCCGCTGCGATGACACGCTTCGTTCGGTAAACTGAGCACATGGCCACCAAAAGCGATCGCCCCGGATTGTTGTCCAAGATGGCAATGTTCGTCCGCAATCCGACCAAGGACTGGTCGGAGTTGGAGCGCCCGCAACCGGACCAGGACAGCAGTTTCGACAAGCAAGTGCTCAAGCAGATGATTGAGCGCAAGCGCCAGAACGACTTCATCCGCAAACGCGAGTTCGACCAGTTGCGCAAGCTGCGCAGCCGCGGTGTGTCGGCTGTTGCAGGCATGGGCCGGCCGTCGGTCTTTCAGTCCAGCATGGCAACCGACCCCGACGGGCGTGCGGTCACATTGAAGAAAATCGATGAGATCGAAGCCCAGATGTCCAAGCAATGGTGGAAGGGCAAGCAGGATGCGGCCAACGCCCAAGGCGCGGGCTTTCCGGTGGCCAAGCCCGAGTCATCCGAGCCCACGGAACCAGCACCGGTCGACGCGATGCCCAAAGTGTCGGCGAAATCCATCTCGGAGCAGTTCGATTCGACCACCTCGTCGGACTTGAACACCGCTGACGCGGCCGCCGCTGCCGCCGACTTCAAAGCCACCGAAATGGGCGACGGCATGGAGCCCCTGCCGCAACGTTCGCCTGCTGCGGCCAAGCCCCGGCCTGGCGTGGGACAAATACCGATTCTGGGGACGCTGGCACAAAGCTACGACGGAGCGGAGCATGGTTTTTCGACGTCCAAGCTGTTCGCCATCGACGTGGAAGACATGGCCACCGACCCCGAGCTGGAAGAGGCCGCCATCCGTTTTGCCAATGGCGACGACGAAGGCGCCGAGAGCGGCCTGTTGACGGCCTTGCGCGGTGACGCCCTGATGCCCGAGGTCGCCCAGTCCTGGGTGGCCGCCTTGTTGGACCTGTACCGTGCCACGCAAGACCGCGCGCGGTTTGACCAGGCCGTAGCCGAGTTCGCGTACCGCTTTGAGACCGTGACCCCGCAATGGAGCACCATAGGCGAAGCCCCCGCGCCCGCCGTGAGCGTGGCGCCGGTGCCGCAGGAGCCCACCCCGCAGCGTGCCAGCCGCGACTACTCGATTGGTGCGATCTGGAGCAGCCCGGGCGACCTGGATGCCGCGGCCCTGGAGGAGTTGCGCGATGCCATGGCCTCCAATCCCACGCCCTGGCACCTGGATTGGTCCCGCCTAGTGCATATCACCGCCGATGCCATGCCGTTGATGGCCGGATTATTCGGCAGCTTGTGTGACGAGCCAGTCGCCCTGCGCTTCAGCGGTTCGCAACAACTGGTGGATACGCTGCGCACCATGATGCCCTCGGGCGATCAAACCGTCAGCCCCGATTGGTGGGCGATGCGGCTCAATGCGCTCAGAACCCTGCAATTGCACGACGATTTCGAACTGGCCGCACTGGACTATTGCGTGACCTACGAAGTGTCGCCGCCGCCCTGGCAGGAGGCCCGTTGCGAATACGTCAACATCGAAGCCGAGGAAGAGGCCGCTGCGGCAGCGGCGGCTGCCTCTGCAGGCGCCCCATCCACCCAGCCCAGCACCTGGAATTCGGGCTTCGCCCAGGCACCGACGGCGCCCATTGGGCTCGATGGCTCGCAGGCGGTCAATCTGGAGTTGACGGGTAGTGTGTTGGGCGATGCTACCCATGCCTTTGATGGTTTCGAGGCCGCGGAGCACCGTGGCGACGGCATTGTGGTGTCGTGCAAGGGCCTGGTGCGCGTGGACTTTTCCGCCGCCGGCAGCATCCTCAACTGGGTGGCCATGCGCGAGGCCGAAGGCTGCCATGTCCAATTCCGCGACGTGCACCGCCTGGTGGCCGCCTTCTTCAATGTGATCGGCATCAACGAGCACGCGCGCGTGCTGCCACGTCCGATCTGATTTTTCCTCTTTTCTTTTTTAGGTTTGCCATCCATGGAAGCCTTTCACGGCACGACCATCATCAGCGTGCGGCGCAAGACGGCCGACGGCTACAGTGTGGCCATAGGCGGTGACGGCCAGGTCACACTGGGCAATATCGTCGTCAAGGGGTCTGCGCGCAAGGTCCGCAAGCTCTACCACGGCAAGGTGCTGGCCGGCTTTGCTGGTGCCACGGCCGACGCCTTCACCTTGTTCGAGCGCTTCGAAGCCAAGCTGGAAAAGCACCAGGGTCACCTGGTGCGGGCTGCGATCGAACTGACCAAGGACTGGCGAACCGACCGCGTGCTGCGCCGCCTGGAGGCCATGCTGGCTGTGGCCGACAAGGATGCATCCCTGATCATCACCGGCAATGGCGATGTGCTGGAGCCCGAGAACGGCATCGTCACGATAGGCTCGGGTGGCGCCTACGCGCAAGCGGCAGCGGTTGCGCTGCTGAAGCACACCGAACTGTCGGCACCCGACATCGTCAAGCGCTCTTTGGAGATTGCTGGTGAGCTGTGCATTTACACCAATATGCACCACACCATCGAGACCCTCGGCGAAGCCGGCTAACACCCAAGCCGCGTGTGAAGCGGCGCTTTTCCTCTTGAACAGACTATGACGCCCCAGGATATCGTCGCCGAGCTCGACAAACACATCGTCGGCCAATCGCAGGCCAAGCGTGCTGTGGCCATCGCTTTGCGCAACCGTTGGCGCCGCCAGCAGGTGGCCGGTGAATTGCGTGGCGAGATCACCCCCAAGAACATTTTGATGATTGGCCCCACCGGCGTGGGCAAGACCGAGATTGCCCGCCGTTTGGCGCGCCTGGCGGATGCGCCCTTCATCAAGGTCGAGGCCACCAAATTCACCGAGGTGGGCTATGTGGGGAAGGACGTGGACTCCATCATCCGTGACCTGGCCGACATTGCCGTCAAACAGACCCGCGAGGCTGAGAAACGCAAGGTGCGCGCCCGCGCAGAAGACGCGGCGGAAGACCGTATCCTGGACATCCTGATTCCCCCGGCGCGCAGTGATTTCGGCTTCGCCAGCACCGAAGAGCAACAGCCCAGCGCCGCGCGCCAGACCTTCCGCAAGAAGCTGCGTGAGGGCCAATTGGCCGACCGCGAAATCGAGATTGACGTGGCCCAGCCTGCCCCTCAGCTGGAAGTCATGGGGCCGCCGGGCATGGAAGAAATGACCGAACAATTGCGCGGCATGTTTGGCCAGATGGGCCAGGCCAAGCGTCAGAAACGCAAGCTCACCATCCGTGAGGCCCAAAAGCTATTGGTCGACGAAGAGGCCGCCAAGCTGGTCAATGAGGATGAAATCAAGGCCCAGGCCATCCACATGCTGGAGCAAAACGGCATCGTCTTCATCGACGAGATCGACAAGGTCACGTCGCGCAGTGAGGGTAGTGGCGCCGAAGTCTCGCGCCAGGGCGTGCAACGCGATTTGCTGCCACTGGTGGAGGGCACATCGGTGTCCACCAAGTACGGCGTCGTCAAGACCGACCACATCCTGTTCGTCGCCTCGGGCGCGTTCCACCTGAGCAAGCCCAGTGACCTGATTCCCGAATTGCAGGGGCGCTTCCCCATCCGCGTAGAACTACAGTCGCTGTCGGTGCAAGATTTCGAGGCCATCCTGCTGCAGACCCATGCCTCTTTGGTCAAGCAGTACCAGGCCCTGTTGGCGACCGAACAGGTGGCGCTGGATTTCACGGCGGATGGCATCACGCGGCTCGCGCAAATCGCCTTCGAGGTCAATGAACGCACCGAGAACATCGGTGCACGTCGCCTGGCCACGGTGATGGAGCGTCTGCTCGACGACGTGAGTTTTGACGCCACCCAGTTGGTGGGCCAGACCGTGCGTATCGATGCTGACTACGTGAATACCCGCTTGGGCGAGCTCAGCCAAGACGAAGACCTATCGCGTTACATCTTGTGACACCTTGGGCTGCTGTCGGTCTGCAGCCCCACTGACAGCTATTTTCTGGCGTTGCTTCTCAAGCGTTACTTTCAGTGCCTGCGCTAAGTCCTTAATTTAGAACAGGTTTTGTCGCAAATTTTGCTTCAAAATCGCTTCTAAGTCCTTGATTTCATTGGAAAAAATTCTCGTTTGCCCTCTTGCGGTCTTCACTTTTGCTGATACAGTGCAAAAAAGTGCAAATAAGTGGTGAAAAGTGTCTTTAAACGGAGCTTTTTGCCTGTCCGTGCAGGAAAAGGTGGTTTTTGGTGTTTCAAGGGGCTTCGTCTCTCAGTCTGGATGCAAAGGGTAGGCTCTCCGTGCCAACCCGGCACCGTGACGTCCTGAGCGCGACGGCAGCCGGCCAACTGACCATCACCAAGCATCCCCACGGCTGCCTGATGGTGTTTCCCCGCCCCGAGTGGGAAAAATTCGCGGCCCGCATTGCGGCCCTGCCCATGGACGCCCAGTGGTGGAAGCGCATCTTCCTGGGCAATGCCATGGATGTGGAAATGGATGGCACGGGCCGCGTACTGGTGTCACCCGAGTTGCGCGAGGCCGCAGGCATTGCCAAGGACACCGTGCTGCTGGGCATGGGCACCCACTTTGAACTGTGGGACAAGGCCACCTACGACGCCCAGGAAGCCAAGGCCATGCAAGCGGCCATGCCCGATGTCTTCAAGGACTTTTCCTTCTAAGGCTGGACGGTGGAAACTCCATGGAACCATGCCACCGTATTGTTGAACGAAGCTGTGGATGCCTTATTCAACAATGTCGCGGACCCATCGGCCACCGAGGCTGACGGCACCTATGTGGACGCCACCTTCGGGCGCGGCGGCCACTCCCGTTTGATTCTGTCGCGCCTCTCCTCCGTGGGGCGCCTGATTGCGTTTGACCGAGACCCCGAAGCGGTGGCCCAGGCCCATGCCATTGCGGACGAGCGCTTCTCCATCCGGCACGAGGCCTTCTCGCATGTGGCAGAACTGCCCAGCGCCAGTGTGAGCGGCATTTTGATGGATCTGGGCGTGAGCTCACCCCAGATCGACAACCCGGTTCGCGGGTTCAGCTTCCGCTTTGACGGACCGCTGGACATGCGCATGGATACCACGCGTGGTGAGAGTGTGGCGCAATGGCTGGAGACGGCTGAAACCAATCAAATCGCGGAGGTGATACGTGAATATGGTGAAGAACGGTTTGCTGGCCCCATTGCAAAGGCGATTGTTGCTCGCCGACAGGAACGGGGCCCAATTTCAACCACCACCGAGCTGGCCCAACTCGTGGCTGACACGGTCAAAACCCGCGAGCCGGGCCAGAACCCTGCAACGCGCACATTTCAGGCTTTTCGGATTTTCATCAACGCCGAGCTTGAGGAGTTGCAACAAGCGCTAGAAGCCTGCCTGCATGTGCTGCAGCCGGGCGGGCGCATGGCGGTCATCAGCTTCCACTCCCTGGAAGACCGCATCGTCAAGCAATTCATCGCCAAGCACTCCCGTGACAGCTACGACCGGCGCACACCCTTTGCGGCGCCCAAGGTCATGAAGCTCAAGGCCCTGGACCGCATCAAGCCCACCGAAGCCGAGGTCAGTGCCAATCCGCGCGCACGCAGCGCCATCATGCGCGTGGCGCAGAGGACCGCAGCGTGATTCGGCTCAACCTGGTGTTGCTACTGGCTGTTTTGGTCAGCGCCATTTACTTGGTCAGCGTGCAGTACGACTCGCGCCGCCTGTTCACCGAACTGGACAAGGCCAAGACCGAGGCGCACCGCCTGGAGTTGGAGAACGAGCGCCTGCAGGTGGAGAAGCGGGCCCAGACCACGCCGGCCCGTGTGGAGCGCATTGCACGCGAAAAACTGCAGATGAGCCAGGCCAAACCCGGCATCACCACCTACGTCAGTTATTCCGAGACCGTGGCCGCTGTCGACCCCACGGCGCCTACCCGGTCTGTGCCAACCGCCAGTGGGGTGGCTCCATGACACGCCGCGGGGTGCAATACACGTCCAGCCCCTTGTTGGCCAGCCGCACACCGGTCTGGCGCAGCAAGCTGGTCGTGGGCGCTATTGCGCTGGCCTTCTGCGGGCTGGCTGCCCGCGCGGCCTACATCCAGGTTGTGGCCAATGACTTCTTCCAGCACCAGGGCGAGGTGCGCTTTGGCCGCACACTGGACCTGCCGGCCAACCGCGGCCGCATCCTGGACCGCAACGGGCTGATCCTGGCCTCCAGTGTGCCGTCGCCCAGCATTTGGGCCATCCCCGAAGACGTGGACATTGACAAGCCCCGGCTGCAAAAGCTGGCCAAGCTCTTGGACATGCCCGTGGCCGAGCTGTCCAAGAAATTCGATGACGACGACAAGACCTTTGTGTGGGTCAAACGCCAGGTCGACGAGGCTGTTGCCAAGCAGGTGGCCGAACTCAACATCAAGGGCATCTACCAGCGCAAGGAATACAAGCGCCAATATCCCGAGGGTGAGTCAGCCGTGCACGTGGTGGGCTTCACCAATGTCGAAGACAAGGGCCAGGAGGGCGTGGAGCTGACCTTCAACCAGGAGCTGGCCGGCCGCAATGGCTCGCGGCGCGTCATCAAGGACCGCCTGGGCCAGGTGGTTGAAGATGTGGGCAACCAGATCCCGCCCGTGGATGGCAAGGACCTGCAGCTCAGCATCGACAGCAAGGTCCAATTCTTCGCCTACCAAAAGCTGCGTGATGCCGTGCTGGAGAACAAGGCCAAGGCCGGCAGCGTCGTGGTCCTCGATGCCAACACCGGCGAAGTGCTGGCCCTGACCAACTACCCCAGCTACGCACCGGACAAGCGCCGCAACTTGACCGGCGAGCAGCTGCGCAACCGTGCGCTCACCGACACCTTCGAGCCGGGCTCGGTGATGAAGCCCTTCACAGTGGGCCTGGGGCTGGAGACCGGTCGCGTCACGCCGCAGACCATCATCGACACGACGCCCGGACGCATCACCATCACCGGTTCCACGATCTCGGATTCGCACCCCAACGGCGTGTTGACCGTGGAGGGCGTGATCCAGAAGTCCAGCAACGTGGGCACGACCAAGATCGCGATGCAGATGCAGCCCCATGAAATGTGGGAGCTGTTCACCCAGGCTGGCTTTGGCCAAAAGCCGCAAGTCAGCTTCCCTGGTGCCGTGTCCGGCAAGCTGCGCCCCTACAAGACCTGGCGGCCGATCGAGCAGGCCACCATGTCCTATGGCTATGGCCTGTCGGCCTCGCTGTTTCAGATGGCGCGTTCCTACACCGTGTTTGCACGCGATGGCCAGATCATCCCGGTCACGTTGACCAAAAATGCCGACACCGCGCCCGGCGTGCAGGTGTTGTCGGCCCGCACAGCGGGCCAGATCCGCAAGATGCTGCAAATGGCGGCCGGCCCTGGCGGCACGGGCCAGAAGGCGCAGACCATTGGCTACTCCGTCGGCGGCAAGTCGGGCACGGCCTACAAGCAAATCGGCAAGGGCTACGGCACGGACAAGAACCGCAAGTACCGCGGCTGGTTCGTCGGCATGGCGCCCATCGACAACCCGCGCATCGTGGTGGCGGTGATGATTGATGAGCCGACCAATGGCAAGTATTTCGGTGGCGATGTCGCTGCGCCGGTCTTTGCCGAGACGGTGCAGCAAACGCTGCGCATCATGGGCGTGCAGCCGGACATTGCGGTGAAGCCGCAAATTGTTGCGCAGGCGGCGGAGGAGAGCTTCTGATGCAAGAACTCCACACCCCCGCCCAAGCGGCCCAGTGGCTGCGCCAACGGGTCAGCGGCACGTTGCAGTCGGACAGCCGCAAGCTGGCTGCTGGCGATGGTTTCATCGCCTGGCCTGGCGCGGCGGTGGATGCGCGCCGGTTTGTGCCCGCCGCCTTGCAGCAGGGCGCGAGCGCCTGCCTGGTGGAGCGCGAAGGCAGTGCTACCTGGGCCCTGCAGGGTGACCAGGTGGCCAGCTACGAGGGTCTGAAGGCCGATACCGGTGCCATCGCCGCGGAGTTCTTTGACCACCCGTCCCGTGCGCTGAAAGTTGCAGCCGTCACGGGCACCAATGGCAAGACCTCCACCGCCTGGTGGTTGGCCCAGGCTCTATCTGCTCTGCCGGATGCGCAGGCGCTGCCCTGCGGCATGGTGGGTACGCTGGGTGTGGGCCGCCCGCCCGCTGCCGGTAGCGCCGCTGGGTATGCATCCTCCGTAACCTCCACCGGGCTGACGACGCCCGACCCCGTGCTGCTCCAACGCACGCTACGCCAATTTGTGGATGAGGGCCTGAAGGCCTGCGCCATGGAGGCCTCGTCGATTGGCATCGAAGAACACCGCCTGGCCGGCACCCACATCGATGTGGCGCTGTTCACCAACTTCACGCAGGACCACCTGGACTACCACGGCAGCATGGAGGCCTACTGGCAGGCCAAGCGCCGGCTGTTTGCATGGCCGGGGCTGGCTAGTGCCGTTGTCAATGTGGATGATGCACAGGGCGTGGCCCTGGCGGACTCGTTGAAGACGACCAGCATAGACGTGTGGACGGTGTCCTGCCAGCGCCAAGCCCGCTTGCAGGCACGCGCCATTGCCTACAACACGCAAGGCCTGTGCTTTGAGGTCGTGGAGGGCGCGGCCAGCCAGTTGCTGCAAACCCGCACCATCGGCACCTACAACGTGTCCAACCTGCTGGGCGTCATCGCCGCCATGCGGGCTCTGGGTGTGCCGCTGGCCGCGGCGGTGCAAGCTTGTAGCGCGCTGCACCCGGTGCCAGGCCGCATGGAATGCCTAGGCGAGGCCGGTGAGCCCCTGGTGGCCGTGGACTATGCCCACACGCCTGATGCGCTGGGCCAGGCCCTGGCTGCGCTGCGGCCGCTGGCGACCCAGCGCGGTGGTCGGCTATGGTGCGTATTCGGTTGCGGTGGCGACCGCGATACGAGCAAGCGCCCGCTGATGGGTGCCATCGCCGCGCAAAAGGCGGACCAGGTGGTGGTGACCAGTGACAACCCCCGCACCGAAAAGCCCGAGTCCATCATCGCGCACATCCTGCTGGGCCTGTCGCCCAACCCCTCGGTGGACGTACAACTGGACCGCGCCCTGGCCATTGCCGATGCGGTGGCGCGAGCGGCACCCAATGACGTGGTTCTGCTAGCCGGCAAGGGCCATGAGGACACACAAGAGATCGCAGGTGTCAAACACCCGTTTTCGGACCACGCCCATGCCCAGCAAGCGTTGCGCAAGCGCGCAACACAGGCTGCATCGGAGGCACAAGCATGAGCGGGATGCTGCGCGTGGACCAACTCACCCCATGGCTGGCAGACGCGCGCCTGCTGGGCGACGGTGCGCGCTGGGTGCAACGCGTGCACACCGACACCCGCACGCTGGAGCCGGGGGACCTGTTCGTCGCGCTGAAGGGCGAACGCTTTGATGCCAACGCCATGCTGGCCGAAGCCCAGCAGCATGGCGCCGTGGCCGCACTGTGCCACCCCGGCGCAGACCGCAGTGGCATCACCGATATGGCCTGCGTGGAAGTGCCCGACACACGGTTGGCAATGGGTGCTCTGGCCCAGGCCTGGCGTGCGCAGTTCACGCTGCCTGTGATTGCGGTCACAGGCAGCAACGGCAAGACCACGGTGACCCAGATGCTGGCGTCCATCCTGAACGCCTTCCGTCCTAATGAGGGCGCGCTGGCGACCCGCGGCAACCTGAACAACGACATCGGTGTGCCCATGACGCTGCTGCGCCTGCGCGCGACGCACCAGATCGCCGTCGTGGAGCTGGGCATGAACCACCCCGGCGAGATTGCGGCCCTGGCGGCCATGGTGCAGCCCACGGTAGCCTTGGTCAACAACGCCCAGCGCGAACACCTGGAATTCATGCACACCGTGCAGGCCGTGGCCGAGGAAAACGGCAATGTGCTGTGCGCCCTGGGTCCACAGGGTGTGGCCGTGTTCCCGCGCGATGACGACTACACCGCGGTCTGGCAAAAGCTTGCGGGCGCACGGCGCGCCGCCACCTTTGCGCTGGACGCGGCATCCGGGACCGATGCCATGGCCTGCGTGCAGGCACAGTGGGTGGCCGGGGCTTGGCAGGTCCATGCCCAGGGCATGGGCTGCGAACTGCGCTACCGCCTGGCCATTGCCGGGCGGCACAACGTCAAGAATTCTCTGGCGGCTGCGACGGCCGCGCTGGCGGCCGGCGTCTCGCCCGAAGCGGTGGTACAGGGCCTGCAGGCTTTCGAGCCCGTCAAAGGGCGGTCCAAGGCGTTGCTGCTGTCGGTGCAGGGCGGCGCGATCACGCTGGTGGACGACACCTACAACGCCAACCCCGACTCCGTGCGCGCCGCCATCGACGTGCTGGCCGATCTGCCCGGCCCGCGCCTGCTGGTGCTGGGCGATATGGGCGAGGTCGGCCACCAAGGCCCGCAGTTCCATGCCGAGGCCGGACACCACGCCAAGGCCAAGGGTATAGAACAGGTATTGGCGTTGGGTGAACTGGCGCAGGCCGCGGTCAATGCATTCGGCACCGGCGCACAGCACTTTGACACCGTGGAGGCGCTACTGGTCCGCGCCCAAGCAATCCTGCCCGGCATCAGCAGTGTGCTGGTCAAGGGCTCGCGCTTCATGCGCATGGAGCGTGTGGTGCAGGCCTTGCAGGCTGCGGCTACCGAGCCCCCTTCTTCTCAGGAGGCACCGCATGCTGCCTGATCTTTCCTTCGGAGTGTTGCCATGTTGCTGAGTCTGGCCCAATGGCTGCAAACCCTGTCGCCGGATTTTGGCTATTTCCGGGTGTTCCAGTACCTGACCTTCCGGGCGGTGATGGCCGCCATGACGGCCCTGCTGATCGGTCTGGCCGCCGGCCCCTATGTGATTGGACGTTTGCGCGAGCTCAAGATCGGCCAACCCATCCGCGGCTATGGCATGGAAACCCACCTGAGCAAGAGCGGCACACCCACCATGGGCGGGGCGCTGATCCTGTTGGCCATTGCCATCTCCACGCTGTTGTGGGTGGACCTGAGCAACCGCTTTGTGTGGATCGTGCTGCTGGTCACGCTGGGCTTTGGCGCCATCGGCTGGGCCGACGATTGGCGCAAGGTGGTGCGCAAAGACCCCGAAGGCATGCGCTCGGGTGAGAAGTATTTCTGGCAATCGGTCATCGGCCTCTTGGCCGCGCTGTACCTGGTGTTCAGCATTTCTGAAAACTCCAACCTGCGGGTACTGGAGTTGTTCCTGAACTGGGTGGCTTCGGGCTTTGACGTCAACCTGCCGCCCAAGGCCGGCCTGCTGCTGCCCTTCATCAAAGAGGTCAGCTACCCGCTGGGCGTGCTGGGCTTTGTGATCCTGACCTACCTGGTCATCGTGGGCTCCAGCAATGCCGTCAACCTGACTGATGGGCTCGATGGCCTGGCCATCATGCCGGTGGTCATGGTTGGCTCGGCGCTGGGCGTGTTTGCCTACGTGACCGGCAGCTCGGTGTATTCCAAGTACCTGTTCTTTCCCCATATTCCGGGCTCGGGTGAGTTGCTGGTCTTCTGCGCCGCAATGGCCGGTGCCGGTCTGGCGTTTCTGTGGTTCAACACCCACCCGGCGCAGGTCTTCATGGGTGATGTGGGGGCACTGGCGCTGGGGGCTTCGCTGGGCACCATCGCCGTCATCGTGCGCCAGGAAATCGTGCTGGCCATCATGGGTGGCATCTTTGTCGTCGAGGCCCTGTCGGTGATGCTGCAGGTGACCTACTTCAAATACACGAAGAAGAAATTTGGCGAAGGCCGGCGCCTGCTGAAGATGGCGCCGCTGCACCACCACTTTGAGAAAAATGGTTGGAAGGAGACGCAGGTAGTCGTGCGTTTCTGGATTGTGACCATGTTGTTGTGCCTGGTGGGGCTGTCCACCCTGAAATTGCGATGAATCCCAACGATCCGCTGGCTAACCACCCTGACGACACGCCTCTGCCCGAAGGCGTGGGGGAGTCGCGCGTGCCAGTGGTCGTAGAGCAAGCCCCCGAGTTCCTGCAGCCCGAGCCCACGGAGCAGCCGGTGCAAGCCGCGGCACCTGCGCCTGCCGCTGAGCCCATGATGGACGTGCAGGAGGCCGTGGCCGCAGAGGATCTCGCTGGTGCGTCAGATGGTGCGCCGGAAGATGCATCCGAAGATGCCACGTCCGCCCAAGCGCAGCCCGAGCCTTCCGCCACTCCCGCGCCGGCCCCGGCCGAATCCACCCACCGCGGCCTGCCCACCACGCTGACGGCCGCGCGCGATGCGGCGGCCTTTGTCGCCGAAATCTTTGCCGAGACCAAGGCTGAGCAATCCACCCCCGCGCGGGGCATGCCCACGGCCGAGCGCGTGATGGAGAAGACGGCCGAGCCCGAAGCGGTGGCTCCTGCCGCCGACACACCGTTCGAGCCCCTGTCGGGCCAGAACATCCTCATCCTGGGCCTGGGTGCTTCGGGTCTGGCCATGGCGCGCTGGTGCGTGCGTACCGGTGCGGCCAACGTCACCGTGGCTGACACGCGTGAGGCACCACCGCAATTGGCCACGCTGCGCCAAGAGCTGCCGCAGGTGCGCTTTGTGGCGGGCGCTTTCGACGCGGCCCTGGTGGAGGGGCAAGACCTACATGCCGTCTACCGTTCGCCTGGGTTGAGCCCCGAAGTAGTTGCTCCTGTTTTGGTAGCTGCACAAGCAAGCAATACGAGGGCTGGGGGCGAGTTGGATTTATATGCCATGGCGCTGCAAGCTTTACGTACCCACCGTGGGTATGTTCCAGCGGTGCTGGCTATCACCGGCACCAATGGCAAGACCACGGTGACCTCGTTGACCGGCCAACTGATCGCCCATGCTGGCAAGACCGTGGCCGTGGCTGGCAATATCGGCCCTACGCTGCTGGATACGCTGAGCGCCCATCTGGATGCGGACACCCTGCCCCAGGTCTGGGTGCTGGAGCTCTCCAGCTTCCAGCTCGATGGCGTGACCGGTTTCGAGCCTACGGCCGCCGTCGTGCTCAATGTGACGCAGGACCACCTGGACTGGCACGGCAGCATGGCGGCCTATGCCGGCGCCAAGGCACGCATCTTTGGTGCCACGGGCCTGTTGGTGCTGAACCGCGACGATGCCGCCGTGATGGCCATGCTGCCCCAACCGGTGCGTGCCAAGTTGCAAAAGCCGGTGGAGCGTACCCACACCACCTTCGGCACCGATATGCCGCAACGCCCGGGTGACTTCGGCATCGAAGAACTCAATGGCATGGTCTGGCTGGTGCGCGCGCTGGAGGCTGACGAGACCCGCCGCAAACGCAAGGAAGCGGTAGAAGAGCTGCACTTCCAGCGCCTGATGCCGGCCGACGCGCTGCGCATACGCGGGCGCCACAACGCCAGCAATGCCCTGGCGGCGCTGGCCCTGTGTGCAGCGGCCGGTTGCTCGCTGGCACCCATCCTGTTCGGCCTGCGCGAATACCGCGGCGAGCCCCACCGCGTGGAGCCGGTTGGCATCTTGAACGATGTCGAATTCTTCGATGACAGCAAAGGCACCAATGTCGGCGCTACGGTCGCTGCGCTGCAAGGCCTGGGCGCGGACCGCAAGATCGTGTTGATACTGGGCGGCGAGGGCAAGGGCCAGGACTTTGCGCCGCTGGCCGCACCGATTGCCCGCTATGCCCGCGCCGTGGTGTTGATCGGCCGCGACGCGCCGCTGATTCGCCAGGCGATAGAAGGCCACACCGATGTCCCGCTAGTGGATGCCGAATCCATGGCCGCGGCCGTGGTCGCGGCCAACCAGCGTGCCCATGCGGGTGATGCCGTGCTGATGTCGCCGGCCTGCGCCAGCTTCGACATGTTCGACAACTACGAGCACCGTGCCCGCGTGTTCGTGGATGCGGTGCGGGATCTGGCGTTGGCCGCCGGGGTGGATCTGGAGAGTCTTGCATGAGCATAGCCGTGCAGTCCCTGTCCAAGTGGTTCTCGGCCCGCATGGCGCCGGCCACACGGGCGCTGCCGGTGCGCCTGGGCGGACGGGGCTCGTTTGCGGCGACTACGTCCGTGCCGCAGGTGCGCGGCTTTGACCAGCCCTTGGCCTGGGTGGTCGTGGCCTTGCTGCTGTGGGGCTTGGTGATGGTGTACTCCGCGTCCATTGCGATGCCGGACAACCCCAAGTTCGCCAAGTACACGCACACCTACTTCCTGGTGCGCCACGCCATGTGGGTGGCCATGGCCTTTGTGGCCGCGCTGATCGCCTTCCAGGTGCCGGTATCGGTTTGGGAGAAGTATGCCCCCTGGCTGTTTGTTGCCTCCCTGGTGCTGCTGATTGCGGTGCTGATACCGGGCCTGGGCAAGGTGGTCTATGGGGCACGGCGTTGGATCTCCATGGGGCCGTTGAGCTTCCAGCCATCCGAGCTGGCCAAGTTTGCGGTGCTGCTGTATGCGGCCGACTACATGGTGCGCAAGATGGACGTGAAGGAACGTTTTTTCCGCGCCGTGCTGCCCATGGGTGCGGCCGTTGCCATCGTGGGCCTGCTGCTGCTGGCCGAGCCGGACATGGGCGCCTTCATGGTGATCGCGGTCATTGCCATGGGCATTCTGTTCCTGGGGGGCGTGAATGCCCGCATGTTCTTCCTGATTGCCACCGTGCTGGTGGTGGCATTCAGCCTGATGATTGCCTTGTCCGAATGGCGGCGTGAGCGTATTTTTGCCTACCTGAATCCTTGGGACGAAAAGTTGACGCTGGGCAAGGGCTACCAGTTGTCCCACTCGCTGATCGCCATCGGGCGGGGCGAGATTTTTGGCGTGGGCCTGGGCGGCAGTGTGGAAAAGCTGCACTGGCTGCCCGAGGCCCATACCGACTTCTTGCTGGCAGTCATCGGCGAGGAATTTGGCCTGGCCGGCGTCATCGTCGTCATCGCCCTGTTCCTGTGGCTGACCCGCCGCATCATGCACATCGGCCGCCAAGCCATCGCGCTGGACCGCGTGTTCGCGGGGCTGGTGGCGCAGGGCGTGGGTATCTGGATGGGCTTTCAGTCTTTCATCAACATGGGCGTGAACCTGGGGGCGTTGCCGACCAAGGGATTGACGCTGCCGCTGATGAGCTACGGCGGGTCGGCGATCTTGATCAATATGGTGGCGATTGCGGTCGTGCTGCGCATTGACTTTGAAAACAGACAACTCATGCACGGAGGCCGTGTATGAGTTCAAACCAAAAGTGCGCACTGATCATGGCGGGCGGAACCGGTGGCCATATCTTCCCCGGCCTGGCCGTGGCACATGCGTTGCGCGAACGCGGTTGGCGCGTGCACTGGTTGGGCGCGCCCGACAGCATGGAGAGCCGCCTGGTGCCGGCCAAGGGCTTTGAGCTGGAAACGGTCAATTTCTCGGGCGTGCGCGGCAAGGGCCTGCGCACCCTGCTCACGCTGCCATTGCGGATGGCGCGCGCGCTGTGGCAAAGCGCCCAGGTGCTGCGCCGCGTCCAACCCAATGTGCTCGTGGGCTTGGGCGGCTATATCACGATGCCTGGCGGCATCATGGGCGCGCTGATGGGCAAGCCGCTGGTGCTGCACGAGCAGAACTCGATTGCCGGCATGGCCAACAAGGCGCTGGCCGTGGTGGCGCGCCGTGTCTTCAGCGCCTTCCCGCAAGTTTTGTCCAAGGGGCAGTGGGTGGGTAACCCGCTGCGGGCCGAATTCCTGACCCAGCCCGCACCCGAGCAGCGCTTTGCCGGCCGTAGCGGCCCGCTGCGCGTGCTGGTGGTCGGCGGCAGCCTGGGTGCCCGCGCACTGAACACCGTGGTGCCGCAGGCGTTGGCCCTGATCCCCGAAGCCGAGCGCCCCATCGTGACCCACCAGAGCGGCGAGAAACAGATCGCTGAGTTGCGCGACAACTACACCGCAGCCGGTGTGCAGGCCGAGTTGACGCCCTTCATCGACAACACGGCCCAGGCCTTTGCCGATGCGGACTTGGTGGTCTGCCGTGCCGGCGCCAGCACCGTGACTGAGATCGCTGCCGTGGGCGCGCCGGCCTTGTTCGTGCCCTTCCCCTCGGCGGTGGACGACCACCAGACCCACAACGCCCGTTTCCTGGTGGACCAGGGCGGTGGTTGGCTGGTGCCGCAGAGCGAGCTGACACCCCGGGTGTTGGCCGATATGCTACAAAAAACTGAGCGCGCCACGTTGCTGCAACGAGGGCTAGCGGCCAAAAAGATGCAAAGGCTTGGCGCCACGGATGCCGTGGTGGCCGCCTGTGAGGAGTTGTGCGCATGAAGCACGCGATCAAACATATCCATTTCATCGGCGTGGGCGGCTCCGGCATGTCGGGCATTGCCGAAGTGCTGTGCAACCTGGGCTACATCATTTCAGGCTCCGACCTCAGCGACAGCGCCACTCTCAAGCGCCTGGCCGGCCTGGGCATCAAGACCTTTGTGGGCCATGCACCTGAGAACGTGACCGGGGCCGATGCCGTGGTCACCTCCACCGCCGTGCAAAGCGACAACCCCGAGGTGCTGCGGGCGCGCGAGCTGAAGATACCCATCGTGCCGCGCGCGCTGATGCTGGCCGAGTTGATGCGCCTGAAGCAAGGCATTGCCATTGCCGGCACGCACGGCAAGACCACCACCACGAGCCTGGTGGCCAGCGTGCTGGCCGAGGCCGGACTGGACCCCACTTTCGTTATCGGCGGGCGCCTCAACAGCGCCGGTGCCAATGCGCGCCTGGGGCAAGGCGACTACATCGTTGTCGAGGCGGACGAATCCGATGCGTCCTTCCTGAACCTGCTGCCGGTGATGGCCGTGGTGACCAATATCGACGCCGACCACATGGAGACCTACGGCCAGGACTTCGGCCGCCTGAAGAAGGCCTTTGTCGACTTCCTGCACCGCATGCCGTTCTACGGCGTGGCCATTTTGTGCACGGACGACGTCGCGGTGCAGGAGATCGTGGAACAGGTCACCTGCCCGGTCACCAGCTACGGGTTCAACGAGAACGCCCAGGTGCGGGCCCTCAACGTGCGGGCCGTCGGTGGCCAGATGCACTTCACGGTGCAGCGCCGCAATGGCGTGGTGCTGCCCGACCTGGACGTGGTGCTCAACCTGGCCGGCATGCACAACGTGCTGAACGCGCTATCGGCCATTGCCGTGGCCGTGGAGCTGGGCATCCCCGATGCGGCCGTGCAAAAGGCCTTGGCGGAGTTCAAAGGCGTGGGCCGGCGCTTCCAGCGCTATGGCGATCTGCCACTGGCCGGTGGTGGCGTTGCCACCGTTATCGACGACTACGGCCACCACCCGGTGGAAATGGCGGCCACGCTGGCCGCGGCGCGCGGTGCGTTTCCGGGCCGACGTCTGGTGCTGGCCTTCCAGCCGCACCGCTTCACCCGCACGCGGGATTGTTTTGAAGATTTCGTCAAGGTCATGGGCCAGGCGGATTCCGTGCTGCTGGGCGAGGTCTACGCCGCCGGCGAGGCACCTATCGTTGCGGCCGACGGCCGCGCCCTGGCCCGCGCGGTGCGCATCGCCGGCAAGGTGGAGCCCATCTTCGTCGACGACATCGCGGCCATGCCGCAGGCGATCGTAGACAACGCGCAGGCCGGCGACGTGATCCTGTGCATGGGTGCGGGCTCCATCGGTGCAGTGCCTGGCAAGGTGGTTGATTTGCTACAAATAGGAGAGCAAACTGTGCAGGAGGGACGAGGGCTATGAGCCAATTCGGTAAAGTGGCAGTGCTGATGGGCGGCTCGTCTGCCGAGCGGGAGGTGTCCTTGATGTCGGGCAGTGGCGTGCTCAAGGCCTTGCAGTCCAAGGGTGTGGATGCCCACGCCTTTGACCCGTCCGAGCGCGACATGTCAGACCTCAAGCGCGAAGGTTTTGCGCGCTGCTTCATCGCACTGCATGGCCGCCACGGTGAAGATGGCTCGGTTCAGGGCGCGTTGGAGTTGCTGGGCATTCCCTACACCGGCTCCGGTGTCATGGCTTCCAGCATTGCGATGGACAAGGTCATGACCAAGCGCATCTGGCTGGCCGAGGGCATACCCACACCGCGCTACCAGTTGCTGCGCCGGGGCGCGTTCGAGCGCCGCCAGGTGGTCGAGGTGCCAGATACCTTGGGCCTGCCTGTCATCGTCAAGCCGGCACGCGAAGGCTCTTCCATTGGCGTGACCAAGGTGATGGGCTATTCCGGTATGACCGATGCCGTCGAGGCCGCAGGCAAGCTCGATGCCGACATCCTGTGCGAGGAATGCATCGAGGGGGACGAAGTGACCTGCCCGGTGCTCGGCACGGGCGACGCGGCGCGCGCGTTGCCGGTCATCCGCATCGTGGCGCCGGAAGGCAATTACGACTACCAGAACAAGTACTTCACCGACACCACGCAGTACTTGGTGCCTTGCGGTCTGCCGCCGGGTGAAGAAGAGGCCATCCAGGCCCTGGTGCTCAAGGCCTACCGCGTGCTGGACTGCCGTGGCTGGGGCCGGGTGGACGTGATGATAGACGGCAAGACCCGCAAGCCCTATCTGCTGGAGGTCAACACTTCGCCCGGCATGACGGGCCATTCGCTGGTGCCCAAGTCGGCGCAGGCCGCAGGCATTTCGTATGAGGACCTGTGCGTGCAACTGCTGGCAACCGCCGCGCTGGATACGGAGGTGCACGGATGAATCCGACGGTGGCCACCCCCTTGGACGTGAGGCTGATGAACCTGACCGCTGCGGTCTTGTTCGTGGTGGCGCTCGTCCTGGTTGGGCTGGCTACCGCACGGTGGGCGGCGCGCCTGTCGCTCTTCGACATCAAGGGCATTGTGGTGACCGGCGATGTCAGCCACAACAACGCCGTCACGTTGCGGGCCAATGTGGCGCCGCGCATATCGGGCACCTTCTTCAGCGTGGACCTGTCGCGCGTGCGCGCGGCGTTCGAGGCCGTGCCCTGGGTGCGCCAGGCCATGGTGCGCCGCGAGTTCCCCAACCACCTGCATGTTGTCTTGCAGGAGCACCAGGCGGTGGCCTATTGGGGCAGCGAGGGCGAGCCACGCCTGATCAACAATTTTGGCGAGGTGTTCGAGGCCAATGTGGGCGAGGTCGAGCAGGACACGCTGCCCCGCCTCAACGGGCCGCAAGGCCAGGGCACCGAGGTGCTGGCCATGTACCGCGCCATCGAGCCCTTGTTTGCCCATATGGACATGCCGGTGGATGAGTTGGAACTGTCCAGCGGCGGCAGTTGGCGCGTGCAGTTGGACACCGGCGCCAGC
Organism: Rhodoferax sp. GW821-FHT07G04; assembly: GCF_059418585.1. NCBI lineage: Bacteria > Pseudomonadati > Pseudomonadota > Betaproteobacteria > Burkholderiales > Comamonadaceae > Rhodoferax > Rhodoferax sp. GW821-FHT07G04. Next base: position 1,360,763 of record NZ_JBWKQD010000001.1, on the reverse strand, counting down.
ATCGAATTGGGGCGCGGTGGCGCGGCCGACGTGACAGCCCGGGTGCGCCGCTTCCTGCAGACGCTGACCCAGGTCACGTCGCGGTACGGGCGGCATGCCAATGCGGTGGAGTCGGCGGATTTACGGCATGACAACGGGTATGCGATCCGTTTGCGTGGTGTCAGTACGACCCCTGCGACGGCAGTGGTGACTCCCAAGAAAAAATAGCAAGCAAGCAGCGAAAGACGAAACAACAGGTAATCGATATGGCAAAAGAGTACAAAGACCTGGTCGTAGGACTGGACATCGGCACCGCCAAGGTCATGGTGGTGGTGGCCGAGGTATTGCCCGGTGGTGAGCTCAAGCTGGCCGGCCTGGGTGTGGCGCCCAGCAATGGCATCAAGCGTGGTGTGGTGGTGAATATTGACGCCACCGTGCAAAGCATCCAGCAGGCCCTGCGCGAGGCTGAGTTGATGGCCGACTGCAAGATCACCCGTGTCTACACCGGCATCACCGGCAGCCATATCCGCGGCATCAACTCCAGCGGCATGGTGGCGGTGAAGGATCGTGAGGTGACGGCCGCCGATGTGGCGCGTGTCGTGGAGACGGCCAAGGCCATCAACATCTCGACCGACCAGCGCCTGCTGCTGGTGGAGCCGCAGGAGTTCATCATCGATGGCCAGGACGTCAAGGAGCCTATCGGCATGAGCGGCATCCGCCTGGAGGCCAAGGTGCACATCGTGACCGGCGCGCAAAGCGCGGCCGAGAACATCATCAAATGCGTGCGCCGCTGCGGCCTGGAAGTGGAGCAGTTGATGCTGAATCCGCTCGCATCCAGCCTGTCGGTGCTGACCGAAGACGAGCGCGAACTCGGGGTGGCCCTGGTGGACATTGGCGCCGGCACCACCGACATTGCCATCTTCACCAATGGCGCCATCCGCCACACGGCCGTGATCCCGATTGCCGGTGACCTGATCACCAGCGATATCGCCATGGCCTTGCGCACGCCGACCAAGGACGCTGAAGACATCAAGGTCGAAAGTGGCCATGCCAAACAATTGCTGGTGGACCCTGAGACCCAGGTGGAAGTCCCGGGCTTGGGTGACCGCGGCCCGCGCATGCTGAGCCGGCAGGCGCTGGCTGGTGTCATTGAGCCGCGCATTGAAGAAATTTTCAGTCTGGTCAACCAGGTCATGCGCGAGTCGGGCTACGAAGAGGTGTTGTCCTCTGGCATCGTGCTGACCGGCGGTAGTTGCGTCATGCCGGGCATGGTGGAGCTGGGTGAAGACATCTTCCTCAAACCCGTGCGCCGCGGCGTGCCCAAGTATTCCAGCGCGCTGGCCGACATGGTGGCTCAGCCGCGCGCCGCCACCGTGATGGGTCTGCTCGAAGAGGCCCGCGTGGCCCGCATGCGCGGCTACAAGGTGGCACAGAAAAACGGTTCGATGAAAACAGCATTTGGATCGGTCAAAGACTGGTTCATCGGGAACTTCTGACCATGGAAAAAAAGATGTGGCTAGCAAGGGGAAGCCCGCACGAGCGATGGCCCAGCACGGGCCCTCCACCGACATTTGCAGATTACTGCAACGGCACCCATCCCAAAGTATTGAATTTAGTGAAACATCAGGAGAGAAACATCATGGCCATTGAAATGATTGAAGAAGAAGCGTTTAACCAAGGTACACAGATCAAGGTGATCGGTGTGGGCGGTGGCGGCGGCAACGCCGTGGAACACATGATTTTTTCGGACGTGGGCGGCGTGGAATTCATCTGCGCCAACACCGACTCCCAAGCCCTCTCCCGCAGCACCGCGCACAAGACCATCCAGCTGGGCGCCGGTGGTCTGGGCGCCGGTAGCAAGCCCGACAAGGGCCGCGAAGCCGCCGTGCTGGCCGAGGCCGACATCCGTGCCGCAATCGAAGGCGCCCACATGCTGTTCATCACCGCCGGCATGGGCGGTGGTACCGGTACCGGTGCGGCTCCTGTGATCGCCCGCGTGGCCAAGGAGATGGGTATTCTGACCGTGGGCGTGGTCACCAAGCCGTTCGACTTCGAAGGTGGCCGCCGCATGAGCAATGCGGATGCCGGGCTGATGGAGCTGGAAGCGAATGTGGACTCGCTGATCGTCGTGCTGAACGAAAAGCTGCTCGACGTGCTGGGCGACGACGTGAGCCAGGACGAAGCCTTTGCCCATGCCAACGACGTGCTGAAAAACGCCGTGGGCGGTATTGCCGAAATCATCAATGTGCCTGGCCATGTGAACGTCGACTTTGAAGACGTGCGCACCGTCATGGGCGAGCCCGGCAAGGCGATGATGGGTACGGCCCTGGCCAGCGGCCCGGACCGCGCCCGCATCGCAGCCGAACAGGCCGTGGCCTGCCCACTGCTGGAAGGCATCGACTTGTCAGGTGCCAAGGGTGTGTTGGTGCTGATCACGGCCGCCAAGGGCAGCTTGAAGCTGAGTGAATCCAAGCTGGCCATGAACACCATTCGCGCCTATGCATCGCCTGATGCCCACGTGATCTACGGTACCGCGTACGACGATGCGCTGGGTGAAGACATCCGCGTGACCGTGGTCGCCACAGGCCTCTCCCGCCAAGGTGCGCGCCGCACAGCCCCTCCGCTGCAGGTGCTGCGCACCGGTACCGACAACGTGCCATTCCACGTGCCGACACTGAACACGCCCGTGGGTGGGCAGCCGGCTGGTGGTGTGGGTGGTGGTGGCGCCGCCATGGGTGGTGTGGCCCAGCCGGACTATGCTGGCATGGGTACGCCAGCCGTCTGGCGCGGCCGCACCTCGGCCGCGGCCAAAGTGGATGCGCTGTCCAACGGTGGCATGGACGACTACGAAATCCCTGCTTTCCTGCGGAAACAGGCCGATTGATGTTGCCCCCACGGTCGCCCATTGCATGTGGCTCCCTGCCCCCCGCGGGGGCCGCACTCGCCTTGGGGCGGCCCGGCGGCGAGTAAAATCGCACCGTGCTACAACAACGAACCCTCAAGTCCCTGACCCGCGCCGTCGGTGTAGGGCTGCACAGCGGGCAGCGGGTGGAACTCACCCTGCGGCCTGCGCAGCCGGATACCGGCATCGTCTTTCGCCGTGTGGATCTGCCGGTGCCGGTGGATATACCGGTGTCCGCACCGTCGGTGACCGATACGCGCATGGCGTCCACTATCTCCAACGGCGGCGCCAAGGTACAGACCATCGAGCACCTGATGTCGGCCTGTGCCGGCCTGGGGCTGGACAACCTGTACGTGGACGTCACGGCCGAAGAGATTCCCATTTTGGATGGCTCGGCGGCCTCGTTCGTGTTCCTGTTGCAAAGCGCCGGCGTGGAGCTGCAGAACGCGCCCAAGCGCTTCATGCGGATCAAGCGGCCCGTCGAGGTGCGCGAGGGCGAGGGCCCCAACCTCAAATGGGCCCGCCTGGAGCCATACAACGGCTACAAACTCAGCTTTGAAATCGTGTTCGACCATCCGGCGGTGGACTCCACCGGCCAGCGGGTGGAGTTCAACATGGGCACCGACTCCTACTCTCGCGATATCGCCCGTGCCCGCACCTTCGGCTTCACCAAGGATGTGGAGATGATGCGCACCAATGGCCTGGCCCTGGGTGGCGGCCTGGACAATGCCATTGTCATGGACGACTACAAGGTGCTCAATGCCGAGGGCCTGCGTTATGACGATGAGTTCGTCAAACACAAGCTGCTTGACGCGATTGGTGATCTGTATTGCGTGGGCAAGCCCCTGCTGGCCAGCTACAGTGCCTTTCGCTCCGGCCATGCGCTGAACAACAAGCTCTTGCGCGAGCTGCTGGCCCATAGTGATGCCTGGGAGTTGGTGAGCTTTGAGGACGAAAGCAAGGCACCCGCCGGCTTTGCCCAACTGGCGCCGGCCTGGTAGCCCCAAAGCGCGGCTCATTCGCTTCCCAAGCCATGGCATTTCTGCGCGGGCTCTTCTTTCTGCTGTTGCTCGTCGCGCTGGGTTTCTTCATCCGCTTCATGGCTACCGGCCAAGCCCGTTACAAACAGCGGGGCCTGCAGGTCCTGGGCGGCACGCTGATGGCAGCCTTCATCGTCTTTGCGGTGCTGATTCTGGAGCAGGTTCTGTAGCGAATCCTGCCGTTGGGGTGGGCGCGTCCACACCTGTCGGTATCGCGGTTGCCATGCTGTGTTTTGCGGCGTACTATTGGTTACAAACCTCTAGAGGGGTGTTTGCCCCCACAACACAGAAAGAGCGCCATGACCTTCCGTCAATCGCTGGTGGCTGGGCTGTTAACAGCCAGTATGTGTGGCGGAGTCGTTGCCGCTGACAAGCCCACCGTCCTCAAGTTCTGCCATGAGGATGTGGATGTGTATCCCTGGGTATTGAAGGACCGACCAGGCCTCAATATCGTCCACCTCAAGGCCGTCGAGCAAAAACTGGGCGTCAAGATCGAGGCCTTCCCCCTGCCATGGAAGCGCTGCCAGGACGAAATGCGCGAAGGCAAGGTGGACGGCATCTTCGCCGCCAGCTTCAAGGCCGAGCGCATGGAAATCGGCGTCTACCCTATGGCCGGCGACAAGCCGGATGCGGCCCGGGCCATGATGTACGACGGCTACAGCCTGTACCGCCTCAAGGGCAGCGCCATCCAGTGGGACGGCAAGAAATTGACTGCCACCGGCTCCATCGGCGCACAGCCCGGCTATTCCATCGTGGACCAGTTGAAACAACTCGGCGCCAAGGTGGATGAAGGCTCCAAGACGGCCGATGACAACCTCAAGAAGTTGTTGCTCGGACGGGTGGAAGGCGTCGCCTTGCAGACCTTGGAGGGCGACAATGCCCTGAGCACAACGCCCGAGTTTTCCGCCAAGATTGAGAAATTGAGCCCGCCCTTGGTCGACAAGCCCTTTTTTCTGATGCTGTCCAAACAGCTAGTCGCCAAGTATGGCGATTTCTCCAAGGATCTGTGGAAAAGCCTGGCCGATGTGCGCGAGTCGGCGGACTACAAGGCCAAGATGAACAGTTTCAAATAGCCAAAAGAGCGCCATGGCGCACAGCAGATTCCGACCCCATTCCGACCCCTATTCGGACCCATAAGCCCAACAGAGGAAGACAGCGACAAAATGAAAATGACCAGTATCAAATTCCGCTTGAATGTCTTGTTCGTAGTGATCATTTCCGTGCTGTTGCTGGCCTTTGGGGCCGTCAACTACGTAAAGACCAAGGCGTCGCTGGAGAGCTCGGCCGATAAACAGGTCGAGGCCACGCTCAGCCGGCTGGGCGCGTCGCTGCCCAACTCGCTGTGGAATTTCGACAAGGCCCAGATCGAGCAAAACCTGTCCTCCGAAATGTCGGCCACTTTCATCGTGGGCATCACCATCACCAATGGCGAAAAAGTGCTGGGGGGGAGCGTGCGGGATGCCGATGGCAAGATCGTGCAGGCCACGCAAATGCCCGCCGCCGACACCACCAAGAGCGTGGATCTGGTCTATGTGGACGGTGGCAAGCCCAATGCGGTTGGCAAGGCCACGGTGTTTGTTTCCTACGACGAAATCAAGAAAGCCCTGCGCTCGGAGCTGCTGTGGGCCGTGCTGCAGATCCTGGTGCTGGACGTCATCATCGTGCTGGTGCTGTCGCGCATCCTGAGCTCTGTGGTGCTGGCCCCGCTGGCGCAGATCGGTGATGCGCTGCAAGACATTGCGGTGGGCGATGCCGACCTGACCAAGCGCCTGCCCCGCGGCCAGTCGGATGAGTTCAACGCGGTCACGGACGGCTTCAATACCTTTATCGAACGCTTGCAGAGGATCATCGAGCAGGTCAGCAGCGGCATCACGACGATATCCCATGCCTCCGACGAGATTGCCAGCGGCAATATGGACTTGTCATCGCGCACCGAATCGCAGGCCAGTTCGCTGGAGCAGACCGCGGCATCGATGGAAGAGATGACCGATACCGTGCGGCAAAACGCCGAGAACGCCCAGTTGGCCAACCGCATGGTGCAGACGGCTGCCGAGGTGGCTTCCAAGGGCGGCTCGGTGGTGGCACAAGTGGTCACCACGATGGGTTCCATCAACCAGTCTTCACGCAAGATTGTGGACATCATCAGCGTCATCGACGGCATTGCGTTTCAGACCAATATCCTGGCGCTGAATGCCGCCGTGGAGGCGGCGCGGGCCGGCGAGCAGGGTCGCGGATTCGCCGTCGTGGCCAGCGAGGTGCGCAGCCTGGCCGGGCGTTCGGCCGCTGCGGCCAAGGAGATCAAGAGCCTGATTGACGAGTCGGTCAGCAATGTGGGCATTGGCACCAAGCTGGTCGATGAGGCCGGCGCCACGATGAACGAGATCGTGGACAGTGTCAGCAAGGTCACCAACATCATGGCCGAGATCCAGTCCGCCAGCGATGAGCAGACGCTGGGTATCAGCCAGATCAATGAGGCTGTGCGACAGATGGACAACAACACGCAGCAAAATGCCGCCTTGGTCGAGCAGGCGGCCGCGGCTGCGGGGTCCATGCAATCGCAGGCCGCCAGTTTGGCCTCAGCCGTGAGTGTGTTCACCTTGAGCCATTCGTCGAGCGCATTGGCCTTGCGCTGATTGACTGACTGAGGCCTTTTTCTCAACGCCTCCCGACCCCGCGCAGGGGTCGGATCAGTGGCCGTCGCCGATGATCCAGTCGGGTTGCTTGTTCTTCAGAAAGGCCACCAGAGCGTCCAGTACGTCCGGGTCAAACTGCGTGCCCCGGCGCTCTTCCAGATACACCATGACGTCTTCCAGCGCCCATGGCTCCTTGTAGGGCCGGCTGTGTAGCAGAGCATCGAACACATCGACAACGGCGACAATGCGGGCCGCCAGTGGTATGGCGTGGCCCTTGAGGCGGCGCGGGTAGCCGCTGCCGTCAAAGTGTTCGTGGTGGCCACCGGCAATCTGGGCTCCCATGCTCAGCGTGCTGACACCCTCGACCATATTGGACGCGCGGGCCAGCACGGTCTCGCCGATCAAGGCGTGTTCTTCCATGATGGCACGCTCTTCGGGGGTGTGCTTGCCGGGCTTGAGCAATATCGCGTCGGGCGTGGCTACCTTGCCCACATCGTGCAGGATGCTGGCCAGACCCACCAGGGACAAAAAGCTGGGCGTGATGTCCTGCGGGAACTTGCCGGCCGCTTGCAATTCGGCGGCAATACCGTCGGTCAGGCGGCAAACCCGGCGCACATGGCCGCCGGTCGTGGCGTCGCGGGACTCGGCCAGGTCGGCCAGCGCGCAGACCGTGGCCTCCTGCGTGGTCTTGAGCATGCCGAACATGTGCAGGTTGTCGAATGCGGCGGCGATGCGGTCGCAGAACACACCCAGCAGGCTGCGCTCCAGATCGCCCAGCGGCCAGGGTGGCGAAAAGGCCACCGCGAACAGATGGCCATGGGGTGCATGGATGAACAGCACATCCACCAAGTCGGTGAAGATGTTCTTGCGCTCGCGAAATGCACGGTGGATATCGTCGGCCCAGGCATGGTCCGGCGGCAGCGTCATGCGTTCCTGCAAATGGGTGGATGACCCAGTGGACGCAATCACCAGCGGTGTATTGGGGGCCTCCGAAGACTGGTTCTGCATGATGCACAAAACCCCTTCGGCACCGAAATTCAAGATGGCCCCGATCTGGGTCAGCACCCCCGAGGCCAGCTCCTTCAATGACTCCACCTGGTACAGGTTGCTGGCCGCCTCCAGAATGCGCGACAGGCCTTTGCGGTTGGCCTCTATGGTTTGCAGACCCTCGTATCCGCGCAGCGATGAGATCACGGTGGTGAACAGCTTTTGCGCCGTCAGTTCGGTCTTGGCCTTGTAGTCGTTGATGTCGAAGTCGACAATGACCTGCTGCTCCGGGGCCTGGCCAGGCTGGCCGGTGCGCAGCACGATGCGCACCAGGTTGTTGTTCAGTTCTTCGCGTATGCGCCGGGCCAGGCGCAGGCCGGCGTCTTCGGTCTCCATGACCACGTCCAGCAGCACCAGCGCGATGTCGGGCTCGGTGGCCAACAGTTCGTAGCCCTGGATGCCGGTATAGGCCGACAGGATTTGTATGCCGCGGCCCTTGAAGCTGACGCTGTTGAGTGCGAGGCGCGTGACGGCGTGGATGTCGGGCTCGTCATCGACAACCAGAATGCGCCAGGGTTTTGCGGCCACTTGGGCAATCGCAATGTCTTCGTCCTCGGAGAGCCAATCACCATCGTCCGTATCACTTAGATCCATGTCCACCTTTCAGGGTTTCCAAGTCCATGGCCGGTCGAACGCCGGCTCGGTGCTAGCTTAACAAGTTTTCATACTCATGCCGTGGTTGGGGTGACACGGGGAATACTTATTGTGAAACAGGCGCCCTGCAGCGCATTGTTCTGCGCCGAAATGCTACCGCTCAATTGCTTGGTCACGATGTTGAACACAATGTGCAGGCCCAGCCCGGTGCCGCCCTGGCCGCGGCGGGTTGTGAAAAAGGGGTCGAATATCTTGCCCAGGTGCTCGGCCGGTATGCCGCGGCCATCGTCGCTCAGCGCAATGGACACCACGCCGTCCTGGCTGCAATGGGCGCGGATGGTCAAGTGCCCTTGCGCGCCGGGCGCAAAGGCGTGGGTGACCGCATTCATCGTCAGGTTGGTCAGCACTTGGGCCAGCAGGCCGGGGTAGCTGTCCATGGCCACGGCGTCGTCGCACACCATCTCCACAGTGGTGTGGGCCTTGCGCAGGCTGGGCTGCAAACTGGTGATCAATTCGTTCAGGTAGTGCTTGAGGTTGAACTGGCGTCGCTGCTCACTGGTCTGGTCCACGGCCACTTGCTTGAAGCTTTGGATCAGGCGGGCCGCCCGCTCAGCGTTGCTGGCGATCAGGTGCACACTTTCACCGGCCATCTGCAAGTAGCCGGCGATGTCGGACTTGCGTAGATTGCCATCGGCCATGGCCTTCTGGACCTGCTGGGTCGCCATGTCCAGCGCCGAGACGCCGGTGACCACAATGCCGATGGGCGTGTTGATCTCATGGGCCACGCCCGCCACCAGGCTTCCCAGGCCGGCCAGCTTCTCGGATTGCACCAGGGACTCTTGCGCGGTCTGTAGATCGCGGTAGGCAACCTCGGTCTGCGTGGCGGCTACCCGTGCCGCCTCTTCAGCCTGCGCGCGGCGGGCGATGATCTGGCGCAGCTTGCGCAGGGTGTTGTTGAAGCCCTGGATCACCTCGCCAAATTCCTTTTGCTTGGTGTCGGGCAGTTCCTTGGCGTCCTCTCCCTCTTGGGCCGCCAGGTCAAACAGCGCGTCGCGCAATTGGGCGATGGGTTTGAACACCATGTTCAGGCTGATCGTCAGCACCACGACCAGCAGGCTGTCCAGCAACAGGATTTCGACCAGGCGGGTGGTCAGCGCGTCGCGCAGAGCCGCGTCGATGTAGGCGCGGGAGAACGCGACCTGCACCTTGCCAATGGCCGGCGTCCCCGCGGCGGTAGCACCGACCGAGTCGGTCAGCGGGTCCATGTGCAAGGTCGCTTCGACCGGCGGACCATCACCGGGCTGGGCGCTGCGGTCATCGGTCGCACGTGCCACCCTCGCAATGACATTGGCCTTGGTGTCCAGCACCGTTACCGACACCACCTCGATGGGCTCCAGTTCGGCTTGGATGATGCGTTCGGTCTGCGCCTTGTCGTAGTTCCACAGCGCGGTGGGCAGGGATGTCTTCAGCCGCAGCAAGGCTTCCTCCTTGCGCGCCGCAAAGCGCTGCTCCAACTCACGGGACAAGCGCAACTGGCCATATGCGCCAAAGACCGCAAGCGCTACCGTGACCAGCAACACAAAGAGCGCAATCAGCCTGAGTCGGATAGACACCATGTTCGCACCAGTGTACCTATTCCCCGGCCTGCGCAGGCCGGGTAATAGGTGCGGGTTTTACCGGGTTGCGGTGGGGTGGCGAAGCCTGTTGCGTGGGTCTTTTAGCGGCTGCGGCCGGCCCGGTAATTACCCCCCACCTTGCCACTGCCAGGTTTGCTGCCGCCCACGCTGCTGCTGGCATGGGCCAGGCGGGCCATGGCGCTGCCCGCGTGGGCATGGGTGATGGCCAGGCCCAGCGCATCGGCTGCGTCAGGCCCGGGCAAGCCGGGCAGGGCCAGCAGGCGCTGTACCATGGACTGGATCTGGGCCTTGTCGGCCCGGCCATAGCCGGCTACGGCCTGTTTCATCTGCAGGGCGGTGTACTCGGCCACTGGCAGGTCTTGGGACACCAGCGCAGTGATGCAGGCGCCGCGCGCCTGGCCCAGCAGCAGCGTGGACTGGGGGTTGACGTTGACGAACACGATCTCGACCGAAGCGCAGTCGGGGCTATAACGCTGCACCACTTCGCCGACACCGTCGAACAGCACCTTGAGCCGCTGCGGCAGCGCATCGGTCTGCAGGTGCTGTGTGGACACGGTGCCGCTGGCCACATAGCGCAGGGCCGAGCCCTCCACATCGACCACGCCGAAGCCCGTGGTGCGCAGGCCAGGATCTATGCCCAGAATGCGCATGCTATTCTTTTGGTAGCGACATGCTTATATTTGGCGAGGGCTAGTGGCATGAAATCCAAAATGTTATGGTCCGGTCATGCGCCAAAATACCAGCGTGCCGAATGGAAGAACACCGGTGCTGCAAAGCACAGGCCGTCCACCCGGTCCAGGAGACCACCCGCGCCGGTGACCGATTCGCCTTGGCTGCCCCAACTGGGGATGCCACGGTCGCGCTTCAGCGCCTTCATCACAAAGTGGCCCAGCGATCCGGCTATGCAGGCCACAAAGGCCGCAGCAAAGGCCGTGGCTGGCACCCAGGGCGTGATGCCCGCCAGCAGGGCGCCCATCAGGCCACCGGCCAGCAGGCCCAGGCCCCAGCTCGCCCAGGTGAAGCTTTGGCTGATGGCAGGCGCCACCGGTTGGCGCTGCAGGCGGCGCGACGCGAAGTGCTGCGTGATCATGCAGACCTGCACCACCAGCACCAAGTAGAACACCAGGAAAGCATTGCGGCCTTCGTACCCTGGAAACTTCAGCAGCAGCAGGGCGGGCACATGGCTCATGCCGTAGATGCAGACCATGATGCCCCACTGCAGCTTGGCGTTGCGCTCCAGAAACCGCACCGGGTCGTTGGCCAGTGCGCTGGCCAACGGCAAGGCCAAAAAGGCGTAGACCGGTATCGCCACGGTGAACAAATCGAAGTGTCCGCCCCAGATCAATAGATACTGCAGCGGCAACACGACGAAAAACGCCAGCACCAGGCTGCGGTGGTCACCCAGGCGGGTAGGGGACAGCGTCAGGAACTCGCGCAGGCTGAAGAACGACACCAGGCCAAACAGCGTCAGCGCCACGCCATCACCCGCGGCCCAACCCACCCAGAACACCAGCACCATGAACCAGCTGGTGCGGATGATGGCGTCCACCCGCCGATGCTCCTGCCGCCGCGCATCAGCCTCGGCATCATCGCCGTGCTCGCGCACCGAGTACAGGAAGGACAGGCTGCTGATCAACAGCAGCAGGCCAAACACCAGAATGAACAGCGCACCGATCTGTTGCGAAGGGCTCAGATTCTTGAGGTAGTAGTAGACGTCGAACATGTTTGCTTCTTCTCTACCTCATACATCGCGCAGCGCCACCACGGCGGCACGGGCACGTTCCAAAAAGACCTTGCGGTCCTCGCCCGCTTCCAACTGCATGGGCGTACCAAAGGTCACCGAGCACAGCACCGGCACTGGCACCACCTCGCCCTTGGGCAGCACGTGCTGCACGTTGTTGATCCAGGCAGGTACCAAGACCACGTTGGGGCATTTGAGCGCCAGGTTGTACAGCCCAGCCTTGAAGGGTTGCGGATCACCGGTGAAGCCGCGTGTGCCCTCGGGGAACAGGATGATGGAGTCGCCATTGGCCAGCGCGTCAAACAAGGGCTCCAGCGGGTCTTCGTCACTGCTGCGGTCGCGTGACACATAAATCACATTGAAGACGGCCGTGGTCAGCCACTTCTTGAACGGTGTCTTCGTCCAGTAATCTTTGGCGGCAATGGCGCGGGTCACGCTGCGCAGTTCCTGCGGCAGGGCCGCCCAGATCATCACCAGATCGGCGTGGCTTTGGTGGTTAGCGAAGTAGATGCGCTGCTCTGCCTTGGGAGGGCAACCATGCCAGCGGGCCTGGGAGCCGGTCAGTATCCGAATCAACCCCAGCAGAAAGTAACTCATTAACTTGGCGCGCATGGGGCGGATGATACAGAGCTATGTGACGTTTCTATGTTTGTTTGTGGGATGTTGGTGCGCTGTGTTTGGTGGGCGCTGGATGCGGGGACTGGGTGTTCTGCGGGCGAACAAACGAAAGCCACGCAATCAGGGCAATTGCGCATCTCCCATGCGCCCGGTTATCACACCAGCACGGCTAGCCAGGTACCCTGAATTCGGCAGCTTTTCGTAATAGCGTGGTCGCGGCAACATCACGGCCAATCGCGCAGCCTCATACGCACTCAATTGCGACGCCGGCTTGCGGTAGTAGTGCTGGGCCGCGGCCTCGGCACCGAAGATGCCCTCACCCCACTCCACGCTGTTGAGGTAAATCTCCAGAATGCGCTGCTTGCTCAGCAGGTGCTCCAGCAACACCGTTAGCACCAGCTCCTGGCCCTTGCGCACCAGCGTGCGCTCGCCCGACAAAAACAGGTTCTTGGCCAACTGCTGCGTGATCGTGGAGCCGCCCACGATCTTGGGAGGCTTGGGGATCACCGCCTTGCCGGCTGCACTGGCCTTGGCGGGAGCGCCTTGCTTGGCGGCGCGGGCCTCGGCCTTGGCGTTTTTCTCCCAGGCCTTTTCCATCGCGTCCCAATCCACGCCCTCGTGGTTGGTGAATCCGTCGTCTTCGGACGCGACCACCGCGCGCTTGAGGTTATCGGATATCTGGTTGTAGGCCACCCACTGCTGGCGCCAATGCAGGCCGCCCTTGTCGTTGGCCAGGCGCCAGGCCTCGGATCGCTGGAAGCTGGTGGACTGCGGCGCCACCACGGCCATGGCCGCGATGCGGGCCACAAAATACAGTTGCAGGGCCAGCACGGCGATCAGCAGCAGGCCGAGCCAACGCGCAAGGGCTTTCATTTTTGCGAGGTAGAGATGGAGGCTTCCAGGGTTTCGTCGCGCGTGAACTTGAAGCGCGAGACGACCAGAATCTGATCCGCCTGGCGGCGCATCGCCGGGCTGAAGTGGCCAAACGGACCGGCCGCGCGGGCAATGGCGGCAGCAGCGCGGTCCAGCGCGCGGCTGCCCGAGGTCTCGACGATCTCGGTGTCCAGCACGCGGCCGTTGTGGTTGACGGTGACGATCATCGTCAGCTCGCCGTACAGCTTCTTGCCACCGGATTGTGGGAAGTTTTCGGTACCCTTGTCCTCAATGGCGTGGCGCAGTGCGTCGTAGTAGACCGCATACACCTCTTCCCGCGCAGCGGGGCTGATGTAGCGCTTCTTGGGGCGCGCGTTCTCCATGTTGATGCGGCGCTCGATCTCGGCCAGTATCTTGACCAACTGGCGGCGCTTTTCCTCGCGCTCCATCTGCTCGACCTTGTTGGCCGCCTGGCTGGGGTCGGGCGGGGGCATGGCGGCGAGTTCGCGCTTGACCTGGGCCAAGAGCAGGGTTTGCTGCTCCTGCAGCGTCTGCAGCTTGCGGGCGACTTCTTCTTCGGAGGCATCGCCAAAATCGGTCAGCGCCGATGGGGGCAGCGGGCTGGTGGCTCGGCCCTGTTCGGCGTCACCGCCACCGGCCAACGAGGTCTGGGCGATGGCCTTGGCCTTGTCGGGCTTCTCGTTGGTCTTGGCGTTGACCAGGATCACCTCCATCGGCGTGTCTTCGAACACGCGGTTGAAGGCCTCGGGGTCAACAAAGCGCACGCTCAACACCACTGCATGCACCGCAATGGATGCAAGCAGGGCGAGGTGGAGGGTGCTGATGGACCGCAGGTTCACGGAGCAGGATTATCCACGGCGGCTTCGGCCATTTCGGCTGGCGCTTCGTTGACGTCAACGGCAATCGCAATCGGGCCCGAGACTTCGTCATCATCCCCCTCGTCGGTAGCGTCATCGGTTGAGGCGTCAGCCGTCGGCGTATCCAGCCGCTCCAGCACGGTGCCGCTGATGTCCAGCGTGATCAGGTCCGCCTCGCCCAGCCTGACGCGCACGCGGGCGCCGCGCGGCAGGTTCTGGCCGCCCAGGATGGGCAGCACCAGGGGCAGGGTGTCGGCGCGCACCATGCCGTCCTTGAAGACCGTGGCTTCCAGTTCGGTGATGGCGTTCTGTTGCAGGTACTGCAGCGTCCAGAAGCGCTCCATCGCGCCCTGGTAGCCGTTGTAGGCGGTATAGGCCTCGTCAAAGCTGGAGATGATGGAGAACAGGCTGGCATCCTTGGGCTTGAAGGGCGCCGCCAGCGCCGCGGTCTGGCCGTGGCGGACGCAGGCAATGATCTGCCATTGGTTGACCAGGTCCACATAGCGGCGCAGCGGCGAGCTGCTCCAGGCATAACTCTTGACGCCAATGCCGGCATGGGGCTGTGCCTTGGTGCCCATGCGCACCTTGACGCCCGGTGCCAGCGAGGCCTGGCTACGGTAGATGCCGGGCACGCCCAGCTCAGCCAGCCAGCCGCCCCAGGTGCTGTTGGCCAGGATCATGGCCTCGGCCACGATCAGGTCCAGCGGCGCGCCGCGTTGGCGGGTGCTGATCTGCACCGTTTCCGACCCTTGCGGTTCCGCGCCGTCATTGCCCACCAAGCGGAAGTTGTAGTCCGGCCGGTTGAAAGTCTCGGGTTTGCCGCGCACGACCTCGCGCTTGGCCTTCAGGTCTTTGGCCAGTCGATATAAAAATGATAGCTGCTCACGCAGTTCCGACGAGGGCTGGGAGGCATTTTTATCTGCACTGCCCTGACCCGTGAGCCAGGCCTCGGTCACCACGCCGTCCAGTTGGTCGTGGCGCAGGTTGTGGGCGATGGGTACGCGTTCGATCTTGGACGCGTGGCCCTTGATCTCCAGCGTGGCGGCATCCAGCGTCACGTACAAAGACAGCGCCGGGCAATCGCGGCCCGCCTGCAGCGTGTAGGTCTGCACCAGTGCATCGGGCAGCATGGTGACCTTGTAGCCGGGCATGTACACGGTGGACAGGCGGTGGCGCCCGATCTGGTCGACGGCATCGCCCGGCTGGATGGCCAGGCCCGGCGCGGCGATGTGGATGCCCAGGGTGACGGTGTCGCTGCCCAGGCCTTGCACGGAGAGGGCATCGTCAATCTCGGTTGTCTGCGAATCGTCGATGGAAAAGGCCTGCACGCCGGCCACGGGCAATGCAGCTTCGTCAATGGCCGGGGCATTCAGAGCCGGGAAGCCCGTACCCTTGGGGAAGTTCTCCAGCAAGAAGCGCTTCCAGTGGAACTGGTAGGGCGATGCGATGGCGCCCGCCTTTTGCAGCAGGGCCAGCGGCGCCGTCTGCGTGGCGCGGGCCGCCTCGACCACGGCCTTGTATTCGGGCGCGTTCTTGTCGGGCTTGAACAAGATCTTGTACAGCTGCTCTCGGATCGGCTCGGGGCACTGCCCGCCACCCAGTTCCGTGGCCCATTGCGTGATCTGCAGCGCGATGATTTTCTTCTTCTCGATGGCGGCCAGGGCCTGGGCTATGACATCGGCCGAGGCCTTGCGGAAGCGCCCCTTGCCGGCGCGCCGAAAGTAGTGGGGCGATTCAAACAGCCTGAACAGCATGGCAGCCTGTTCGGACAGCGGCGCCTGCTCGGAGAAATAGTCGCGGGCCAGATCGGCAAAGCCGAACTCTTCGTCCGGCGCGAACTCCCAGGCCATCTCCAACTCGATGCCCTGGCTGGCGGCCTGCGCCGCGCGGATGAACTCCGCCGGCGCGGGCTTCTCAAACTTCAGCAGCATATTGGCGGCTTTGACCTTGACCCGCTTGCCGCTGTCCAACTCCACCTGTGCCGAAGCTTCCGCTTCCGACAGCACCCGACCGGCCATGAACTTTCCGGCTTCTTCAAACAATACAAACATAGGGCGGCATTGTCCCATGCCGCAACAACGCATCGCGCAGCTTGGGAGAGGCGACAAATCCGCGCCGGGCCGCCCCAAGCGGATTTAGCCCCCTCAGGGGGGCAGGGAGCCACACGCAGTGGGTGAACGTGGGGGCTCCAAATCCGCGCCGGGCCGCCCCAAGCGGATTTAGCCCCCTCGGGGGGCAGAGAGCCACACGCAGTGGGCGAACGTGGGGGCTCTCAGTCCAGTACACCCCGTTACCAACATACCCTGTTTATGGGAGGCAGCCTTGCCGCGTATGGCTATATGCTCGGGGGGTGGCCGGTCTTGCGCCGGTGGGGCGCATCCGCAATGCATAAGAAGACCAAGGAGAGCAAGCCGTGTGGCGAGTATTGATTGTTGAAGATGACCCACAAATGCGCTCGTTTTTCGCCGCCAGCGTGGAGCGCTGCGCCCAGTTGCGCCTGGTGCGCGGCGTGGCCAGCGTCGCCGAGGCCAAGGCCTGCCTGGACCAGGCCACGGAGCCTGTGGACGTGCTGTTGACCGACCTGGGTCTGCCCGACGGCAGCGGGTTGCAGGTCATACGCCATGCCCGCCTGTGCCATCCGGCCTGCGAGGCCCTGGTCATCTCCATGTTTGGTGACGAGGACAATGTGCTGGCCAGCATCGAGGCCGGGGCTCTGGGCTATATCCACAAGGATGCAGCGCCCGACGACATCGCCAACACCATCCTCGAGATGAAGGCCGGCGCCTCGCCCATCTCGCCGATGATCGCCCGCCGGGTGCTGTCCAAATACCGGTCCATGCAGACAAACATCGCGCTAGCCCCCGTTGACATTGCGCATAGCGCTATCAAAATGGAAGTTCCCGATCCCAGCAAGAGCCTGCTGTCGCGGCGTGAGCAAGAGGTGTTGGAATTGGTCGCGCGGGGCTTTTCCTATGCCGAAATCGCAGACCAGAAAAACCTCAGCGTCTACACCATACAGACCCACGTCAAGAGCTTGTACGGCAAGCTGGAAGTGCATTCCAAGATGGAAGCCGTGTTGGAGGCCACCCGCATGGGCCTGCTGCCGCGCCAGCCGGTCGCCCATGCCTCGGCCGCGATGCCCAAGTAAAGCTGGCGAGCCTAGTCGAGCCGCCGGGTGCCCGAGGGGGATAAGCGGGGATAATTGCCGCCCTGTATGGCCTCTGTTTTTGATAAACCCTCTGTCTGGCGGCGCATCGCCCCCTGGTTCCATGGCTTTGACGGGCCGCTGGCCTTTGCCGTATTCCTGCTGTGCTGCGCGGGTTTGCTGACCATGTACTCGGCCGGCTTCAACAACGGCACCCGCTTTGAGGACCATGGCCGCAATATGCTGATCGCGGCCAGCATCATGTTCGTCGTGGCCCAGATCCCGCCGCAGCGCCTGATGACCATGGCCGTGCCGCTATACACCGCGGGCGTGGCTCTGTTGATCGCGGTGGCCTTGTTCGGCATTTCTAAAAAAGGCGGCAAGCGCTGGATCAATATCGGCATCACGATACAGCCTAGCGAAATCCTGAAAATCGCGATGCCGCTGATGCTGGCCTGGTGGTTCCAGAAGCGCGAAGGCCAGTTGCGGCCCTTGGACTTTGGCGTGGCCGCCGTGCTTTTGGGCGTGCCGGTGGCGCTGATCATGAAGCAGCCCGACCTGGGCACCTCGCTGCTGATTCTGGCGGCCGGCATGTCGGTCATCTTCTTTGCCGGCATGAGCTGGAAGCTGGTGATCCCGCCGGTGCTGCTGGGCGTCATTGGCATCGGCTTGATCGTGGGTTTTGAGCCCGCGCTGTGCGCCGATGGTGTGCGTTGGCCCGTGTTGCACGACTACCAGCAGCAGCGCATCTGCACCTTACTGGACCCCACGCGCGACCCGCTGGGCAAGGGCTTCCACATCATCCAGGGCATGATCGCCATTGGCTCGGGCGGTGTGACTGGGGTAGGCTTCATGAAGGGCACGCAGACCCATCTGGAGTTCATTCCCGAGCACACGACCGACTTCATCTTTGCCGCGTATTCGGAAGAGTTTGGCCTGCTGGGGAATTTGTTTCTGCTGCTGGCCTTCATTTTCCTGATCCTGCGCGGCCTGGCCATTGCGCTGGATGCACCCACACTGTTCTCGCGCCTGCTGGCCGGTAGCGTGACGATGATTTTCTTCACCTACGCCTTCGTCAACATCGGCATGGTCAGCGGCATCCTGCCGGTGGTGGGCGTGCCGCTGCCTTTTATCAGCTATGGCGGCACGGCCATGGTGACCTTGGGCTTGGCGGTGGGCATTCTGATGGCCATTTCCAACTCCAAACGGTTGGTTCAGTCATAAAGCATGGCCCCCTTCAATGTAGCCATCATCGGTGTGGGCAATATGGGTGGCGCCATGGCGCAACGCCTCGGCACGTTGGGCTGGGCGCCCCGTGTGCATGATATTGACGCCGCCAAAGCCAAGTGTCTTGAGGAGTTTGGTGCGATAGCCCTCGCCAATGCTGAACAAGTCGCTATTAATGTGGTAGCAACCATCATTTGCGTGGTAGATGCCGAACAAACCCGCGATGTGCTGTTTGGTCCTCAAGGCATCGCCCCCCACTTGCCAGCCGGCCACACCGTGCTGCTGTGCCCCACGATTGCGCCCGAGGATGTGGAAGCCATCGCCGCGCAGCTTGCCTTGCAAGGTGTGGACACCATCGATGCGCCCATGTCCGGCGGCCCGGCCCGGGCCCGCGATGGCTCCATGAGCCTGCTGGTGGCAGGGGCGGACGCGGTGGTGACCCGTTGCGATGCGCTGTTGCAGGCCCTGTCCAGCAAGGTGTTTCGCATCAGCACCCGCGTGGGTGATGGCGCCCGCACCAAGCTGGTCAACAACCTGCTGGCCGGCATCAACCTGGTCGGCGCGGCCGAGGTCATGGCGCTGGCGCGCCGCATGGGGCTGGATCTGGAGCGCACGCTGGACGTCATAGGTCAGTCCAGTGGCCAAAGCTGGATTGGCACCGACCGCATGCGCCGCGCCATCGCAGGCGACCTGGCGCCCCGCGCCCATATGACGCTGCTGGCCAAGGACATCCGGCTGGCGCAGCAGGCCGCGCAGGCGGTGGGCTTCGACGGCCCGCTGGGCCCGCTGGCCGCCGGCGTATTTGCCGCCGCGCTGGGTGCGGGGCTGGCCGACCTGGACGATGCCGCCTTGCTGCAGTTCCTGGGCCGCTCGCAAACCTGATGGAAGCCTGCATCCGCGCAGGCTCTTGGGCAGGGGCCTAGAATCGCTGCATGATTGCACGCGAACCCACCATCGAACGCCTGGCCACGGCCCAGCGCCTGTTGCTCACCCCCTTCGGCCTGGATGAGTCCCATCTGACCCGCGCACTGAACGAGATCAAGGCGCACCAGGTCGACGAGGCCGACCTCTACTTCCAGTACACCCGCGCCGAGGGCTGGAGCCTGGAGGAGGGCATCGTCAAGACCGGCTCCTTCAGCATCGACCAGGGCGTTGGCGTGCGGGCCGTCAGCGGGGAGAAGACCGCCTTTGCCTATTCCGACGATATTTCCGAAGCCAGCCTGCTGGACGCGGCCCGCACGGTGCGGTCCATCTCCAGTGCGGCCCGCACGGGCAGGGCCAAGGTTGCTAACAAAAAGATCGCCAGCAGCCGCTCGCTGTACAACGGCGTGGACCCCATTTCGACACTGGACAGCACCGCCAAGGTGGCCTTGCTGGGCAAGGTGGAAACATTGGCCCGCGCCAAGGACCCACGCGTGGCCCAGGTCATGGCCGGCCTGGCCAGCGAATACGACGTGGTCATGGTGGCCCGCGCCGACGGCACGTTGGCCGCCGACGTGCGCCCGCTGGTGCGCCTGTCGGTCACCGTGATTGCCGAGCACAAGGGCCGGCGCGAAGTCGGTTCGGCCGGCGGTGGCGGCCGCTTTGGCCTGGCCTATTTTGATGACGCGCAGATCGCAAAGTATGTGGACGAGGCTGTGCATGCCGCGCTGACCAATCTGGATGCCCGCCCTGCGCCGGCCGGCGAAATGACCGTGGTCTTAGGCCCCGGCTGGCCCGGCATCTTGCTGCACGAAGCCATTGGCCACGGCCTGGAAGGCGACTTCAACCGCAAGGGCTCCAGCGCCTTCAGCGGCCGCGTCGGCCAACGCGTAGCCGCCAAGGGCGTGACCGTGCTGGACGACGGCACGCTCACCGACCGCCGCGGCTCGCTGAATGTGGACGACGAGGGCAACACCAGCCAGCGCACGGTGTTGATCGAAGACGGCATTCTGAAAGGCTATATCCAGGACAGCATGAACGCGCGCCTGATGGGCGTGGCCCCTACCGGCAATGGCCGGCGCGAGAGCTATGCCCATTTGCCCATGCCGCGCATGACCAACACCTATATGCTGGCCGGTGACAAGGATCCCCAGGAAATCGTCGCCAGCATCAAGAAGGGCCTGTACGCCACGAACTTCGGCGGTGGTCAGGTGGATATCACCAGCGGCAAATTTGTGTTCTCGGCCTCCGAGGCTTACTGGGTGGAAAACGGAAAAATCCAATACCCGGTGAAGGGCGCCACGATCATTGGCAGCGGGCCCGAATGCCTCAAGCGCGTCAGCATGATTGGCAAGGACATGCAGCTTGACAGCGGTGTGGGCACCTGTGGCAAAGAGGGCCAGAGTGTGCCGGTGGGCGTGGGCCAACCGACGCTGCGCATAGATGGCTTGACGGTCGGCGGCACGGCTTGACAATGCTCGGGTGGGCATGTGAGCATGGCGCCTGAAGACATGAGCACAGACCGGCCCAACCACCCGCCATCACAGTCCCCCGACGCCGAAGACTCTTTGGCGGCGTCGTTGGCAACCTCCGGTGCGGACCCGTCGGCCGGTGCCCTGCCGCCCTCGTATGCGCCGTCGCGCGCGGCCTTCCAGTCCCAATCTCCGTCGTCGCAGTCCCATAGCTTCCAGTCCTTTGGCCAGTACAGCCAGTTCCTGCGCTCGGCCGTGGCCGACGAGGAGTCGCTGCAGGTGGGCGAGAGCCTGCAGGCCCTGGCCGTGCAGATCGAGGCACTGGTGGCCATGCTGCAGCAACGCAATACCGAGCCCCGCCCGCTGTCTTTGGCACTGATCAACCTGGTCGGAGACCTGCGCACGCACCGGGCCCTGCTGCTGGGCTTGGGGGCCGATTGGCATAGCAATTACGAATTCGATGCGCACTTTGCTGCGCTCAACCATTTCCGCATTTTGGTGACCCAGTGGGCGATGGACGCCGCGCCGCCGCGCAACAGCGCCCCCGTGCTGGCCGACTTCGATCTGGCGGCGTGGCGGGTATTGGGAGCCGGATCGCTGCTGCTGGATGTCTACGAGCAATCGCGCCTTGCCGTTTCGGCCGCGCCCGACGAGGAGCGCACGCCGCCCTCGGTCTGGGGCCGCTGGAGCGCCTGGTGGAAGCGCCGCCAGATCAAGCGCACCATGGTGCGCCAGGAGGGCCGCCGGGGGCGGCGCAAGGACGACTAGTGTTCTGTGCTACATTCGGGCCTATGCATTTCGGTCGTTTCTTTTTTAGCTACTTTTGGTTCTCACGCGCTTTTGGCGGTAGAGAGATCTAAACGTACCTGAACACCAGACGTCCCAAATCCTCACCAAACCGCCGGAATCACCGGCGGTTTTTTTTTGCCTTTTCACTTTCAACCTTGTTCGATTCACCACCTTAGGAGCCTTCCGATGACCGCAAAAGCCACTTCCTCTTCCGATGCCTGGTATCCCCATGCCCCCCAGCAGACCGACCGCACCAGCCAGACCGATGACGAACGCATCAAGGACATTACCGTGTTGCCGCCTCCCGAGCATTTGATCCGTTTCTTCCCCATCCAGGGGACGGCGGTCGAGAAGTTGATCAGCCACACCCGCCACACCATCCACAACATCATGGCGGGCAAGGACGACCGCATGCTGGTCGTGATCGGGCCCTGTTCCATCCATGACCCCGCGGCCGCGCTGGACTATGCGCGTCGCCTGAAAGAGCAGCGCACCAAGTACGCCGACACGCTGGAAATCGTGATGCGCGTCTACTTCGAAAAGCCCCGTACCACCGTGGGCTGGAAGGGCCTGATCAACGACCCCTACCTGGACGAGAGCTTCCGCATTGACGAAGGCCTGCGCATCGCCCGCCAGTTGCTGATCGAGATCAACCGCCTGGGCCTGCCCGCCGGCAGCGAATTCCTGGACGTGATCTCGCCCCAATACCTGGGTGACCTGATCGCCTGGGGTGCGATCGGCGCACGCACCACCGAGAGCCAGGTGCACCGCGAATTGGCCTCGGGCCTGTCCGCACCGATAGGCTTCAAGAACGGCACCGACGGCAACATCAAGATTGCCACGGACGCCATCCAGGCCGCGGCCGGTGGGCACCACTTTTTGTCGGTTCACAAGAATGGCCAGGTTGCCATTGTGCAGACCAATGGCAACAAGGACTGCCACGTCATCCTGCGCGGTGGCAAGGCGCCCAACTACGATGCAGACAGCGTGGCGGCCGCCTGCAAGGAATTGGAAAAAGCCAAACTGCCGGTGACGTTGATGGTGGACTGCAGCCACGCCAACAGCAGCAAGCAGCATGAAAAGCAGATCGAGGTGGCACGTGACATCGCCAACCAGATCGCCGGAGGCTCCCGCAGCGTGTTCGGCGTCATGGTGGAAAGCCACCTCCAAGCCGGCGCCCAGAAGTTCACGCCTGGCAAGGACGACGCGAATGCGCTGGACTATGGCAAGAGCATCACCGATGCCTGCCTGGGCTGGGACGACTCGCTGCAGGCGCTGGATGTACTGGCCGCTGCCGTCAAGGCGCGCCGCGTCAAGTAGGCACGAGGTTTTTTGGGGGGCTACCCCCGGGCCGCGGCGACCATGGACTGGACCCAGGCCTCGGCCTGGTCCAGCGCCACAAAGGTTCGGAAGGGGCGGCTAATCGACGCATAGATGGCTGCAAAGTGCGGCGTCATCAGCCGCCCGCCCTCGATCTCGGGGGCGATCACAAAGGCCGTGGCCACGGGCGCCAGCGCAGGTGGTTTGGGGCTTTGCATCAGCTCGGTGTAGCGCTGTAGGCCACCGGGCGTGCACATGGCGCTGTTGCGCAGTGTGGCGATGCTGGCCCACGGACCTTCGATGTGCAGGGTCTGCAAAAAATCCATCTGGGCGATCGCCAGCAGCTCGAAGACTTCTTCATTGAAAGGGCCGGTGGCATCGTAGTGCAGTGAGTTGTCCTGCATCCACATATCCACACGGCCATGCGCCCTGAAGCGTGTTCCCGCGATCAAGCTGGTGCTTGCCATCAAGGGCTTGCTATTGTGTTGCACAGAGGGACTCCAGGCGCTGGTGGTAGGTGTGGATGCGCAAACCACCTGCATCTTAGCGTGTGTATTCCTCTGGTGTGCTGGACCGGGCCATGGACGCACCCCCCGGCGCCGGGGTGGCAACCATCGCCCGCCCAGGGGCTTACTGCGAGTTGATGCTGATACCGCCCTGACCCACCGCCACGTACTGTCCGAAGCCGCTGAGAACCGAGTACAGATCGGCTGCGGTACCGCTGTTGCGCACGGTCCAAGTGATGCCGTCGGGGCTGGTGGTGACTGCACCGCCGGCACCCACCGCCAGGAACTGGCTGGAGGTGGCGTTCAGCCCCAGCAGATTGGCGCTGGTGCCCGAGCTCTGGGCTGTCCACGTCGCGCCATTGTCCGCACTGCGCACTACAGCACCGCCATCGCCCGCAGCCACGTAGGTATAACTCAGCGAGGTCTGCACGATCACGGACCGCAGAGTGGCCGTGGTACCCGAGGCTACGGCCGTCCATGTTGTGCCGTTGGTGCTGGTCAGCAGCGTGCCACCGGCCCCGACTGCAATCCACACGCCATTGGATGCGTAGATGACGCCGTAGAGGTTGCTGGTCGTCGGGGAGGTGACTGCCGTCCACAGCACGCCGTCCAAGGACGACAGGATGGTGCCTCCGTCGCCGACTGCAATGGCCAAGGCGCCGTTGCTGGCCAATGCATTCAAGTTGGCTGTCGTGCTGGTGGGGGCCACGGTCCAGGTGCTCATGTCCGTGCTGTAGCTGGCACTGCCACCCGCCCCCAGTACCAGGAAGCGGCCAAAGGTGTACAGGGCGGCATTGAGTGTTGTATTGGCCGGAACAGGCATTCCCGTCCAGCTGAGGCCATCGGTGCTGCGGTAGGCGGTGCCGGCATCGCCGACGGCGTAGTAATAGCCCAGGGAGTCGGCGCTGCTGGTGCCGTAGGTGAGATTGCGGATGGTGTTGGTGCCCAGGGAGCCGCCGGGCTTCCAGGTGCCGCCGGCCGGGCGGGGCACGATAGACACCGACGGGCTGCCCGGGCCGCCGGGGCCGTCACCATTGCGGCCGTTGACCGTGAAGGAGTAGGTGAAGCCATTGGCCAAGCCGGTTACCACATAGGGCGATGTGACATTGAGCACGGCACGGCTGCCGGGCACATTGATCCAGTCGGTGGTGGAGATGCTGGTGGATGGCGCGTAGAACAGCCAGTACTTCACACCCGGAACCATGGTCCAGGTCACGGTGGCCGTGCCATCACCCGGCGTCACGGTAATGCCACCCGCCGGCGGAGGCGCCGAGCTGCCTGCACCGCCACAGGCAGAAACCAACACGGCAACCATCAAAGCAGCCAGTGCCTGGCGTAGGGAAGAGAGAAGCATGAAAAACCACCTAGAAGAAGTAGACCGCGGATTTTACAAGTGCCGGGCATGCACGCCCTTGTCCCAACAATTCTTTACCTGCGCGGCGTGGGCATTGCGTGTGCCGCGCATTGAGTGGCCGGGCGCCTGCAACTGTCCTGCGTCACGAGACATATGAAAAATTCGACGCTAGCCCTCGTCAGATATAGCGATGCTGCTATTGTTTTTGCAGTGCCTGTATCAGCTTGCCATGGATGCCACCGAAGCCGCCATTGCTCATGCACACGATATGGTCGCCCGGCCGGACCTCGGCCAGCACCTGGGCGACGGCGGCATCCACCGTGGTGGCTACAAAGGCCCGTGCACCCATGCTGGCCAGGGCCTCGTTGGCATCCCAGTCCAGGCCGCCTGCGTGGCAGAAGGCCAGGTCGGCTTCTTCCAGGCTCCAGGGCAACTGGGATTTGACGGCGCCCAGCTTCATGGTGTTGCTGCGCGGCTCGAACACGGCCAGTATGCGTGCGCTTGTACCCACTTGGCGGCGCAACCCGTTGATGGTGGTGCGTATCGCCGTGGGGTGGTGGGCGAAGTCGTCGTAGATGGTGACTGCGGCAGCGGGGTTGGACTCACCGCCCAACTGCACACGCCCCCGCACTTCCATGCGCCGCTTGACGTTTTCAAAGCGGCCCAAGGCCTCAGCCGCCACGCCGGGCGCCACGCCCACATGCTCGGCCGCAGCGATGGCCGCCAAGGCATTGAGCTGGTTGTGTACGCCGCTGAGCGACCATTCCACGCGTGCAACCACCTTGCCACCCTGCAGCACATCAAAGGTATGGGGCTCGCCGACGGCGGAGAAGTCGCTGGCCGCGCTGCCAAAGCTGCGTTGCTCGCTCCAGCAGCCCTGGTGCAGCACGCGGGCCAGGCTTTCCTCCAGGCCGTTGACGACGACGCGGCCCGAAGCCGGTACGGTGCGCACGAGGTGGTGGAATTGGCGCTCAATGGCGGCCAGGTTGTCGAAGATGTCGGCGTGGTCGAACTCGAGGTTGTTCAACACAGCGGTGCGCGGGCGGTAGTGGACGAACTTGCTGCGCTTGTCGAAGAAAGCGGTGTCGTATTCGTCGGCTTCGATGACAAAGAGGGGCTGGCGGGGCGGCACTGGGTTCTGCTCCGTGTCCCCCGCCCGCTTTGCGGGCTCCTCCTTTACCTGCGCAGAACCCAGTGCCGCCCCGCCACCTAGGCGCGCGGAGACGCCGAAATTCAGGGGCACTCCCCCTACTAAGAAACCGGGCTGCAGGCCTGAGCATTCCAGAATCCAGCTCAGCATGGACGTGGTCGTGGTCTTGCCATGGGTACCCGCCACGGCCAGCACATGGCGGCCCTGCAGCACATGCTCGGCCAGCCATTGCGGTCCGCTGGTGTAGGGCGCACCTGCTTCCAGAATGGCCTCCATCAGCGGGTAGCGCGGGTTGCCGTCGGCCAGGCGCGCGCGGCTGACCACGTTGCCGATGACAAACATATCGGGCTTGAGCGCCAGCTGGTCGGTGCCATAGCCTTCGATCAGCTCGATGCCCAGGGCGCGCAACTGGTCGCTCATTGGGGGGTAGACGCCGGTGTCGCAGCCCGTGACCCGGTGGCCGGCCTCGCGCGCCAGCGCTGCCAAACCACCCATGAAAGTACCGCAAATGCCCAGGATATGAATATGCATGACCGCATTCTATCGGGCGGCATGTAGGGATTTATGCTGCCAGCCCTCGTGCAGGCTCCTTGGGCCGCTATCAAAAGAGAAGCGATGTCGGCTTCATGCCGCTGTCACCGCTTGGTAGCACAATGCAAGCATGGACGCATTGAAAGACGAGGTCGCCGCCGTTGCCGCACGCATGGTCGTAGAAGAGGGCCTGGAGTACGGTGCGGCCAAGCGCCGCGCCGTCAAGCAACTGGGACTGCCGGCCCGCACGGCCCTGCCGGACAACACGCAATTGGAAGCCGCAGTGGAGGACTACATCGCCATCTTCTGCGCCGAAACACAACCCGCCGAGCTGCATGCCTTGCGCACGTTGGCGCTGGAATGGATGGAGCGCCTGGAGCGTTTTCGGCCCCACATCGGCGGCGCGGTCTGGCACGGCACGGCGACTCGGCGCTCCGATATTTACCTGCAACTATTTTGCGATGATTCCAAATCGGCCGAAATCGGCTTGATCGACATGCAGGTGCGTTATGAGCCGCGCACGGTCATTGGCTTCCATGGTGAGCCGGTGGATGCGCTGAGCGTGCAGGCCTACAGTGCTGAGCTGGGTGAGCATATCGGGTTGCACCTGCTGGTCTACGACTTTGACGACCTGCGCGGCGCCTTGCGAGCCGACGCCAGGGGGCGGCGCCCGCGTGGCGACGTGGCGGCCCTGCGCAGTTTGTTGCATGATGTGGTGCCATGACAGCCTCTCAACACTCCGATCTCCACGTCGCCGAAAGCGGCCCGCAACTGCGCAATCGCCGCTTCTTGTTGGGCATGACCGCGGCGACGGCTGCCGTGCTGGGCGCTGGCGTGGCCTGGCTGCGCAACCCGACGCCTGATACAGCGCCCGTTGCGGAGCCGGTTGAGGGCTTTTGGGCTATGCAATGGGATACACCCCAAGGCGAAAAATTGGCCATGCGCAGCCTGCAGGGGCGCCCTCTGTTGTTGAATTTCTGGGCCACATGGTGCGCCCCCTGTGTAGAGGAATTGCCGCTAATCAACGACTTTTACCGCCAAAACAAAGCCAATGGCTGGCAAGTTTTGGGCTTGGCGATTGACAAACTGGCACCCGTGCAGTCATTTCTGCAAAAAATGCCACTGGATTTTCCGGTCGGCATGGCGGGTATGGTGGGGGCCGATCTGGGCCACAACCTGGGCAATGTGGCCGGAGGCCTGCCGTTTTCTGTCGTGCTGGGCGCCAATGGTGCGGTACTGCTCCGCAAGATGGGGCGCCTGCGTCCCGAAGACCTGAGCCAGGTGCTTGGTCTAAAATGAGGCTAAAACAAGCAGTTGGGGCGCCTGTTCGGCACTTTCTCAAGCCCTGAATCAGCATTCAGTTCTGCAATTTTGCAGGGCGTTGTCTGTGGATAAAAAGATTTATCGACAAATCAGACGTTTTTGCTGTAAATTCGCCCCCTACTGAAATAACGGCTGTTGGAGATGACATGGATTTACGCAAACTCAAGACCTTGATCGACCTCGTGTCGGATTCCAATGTGTCGGAGCTGGAAATTACCGAGGCCGAAGGCAAGGTTCGCATCGTCAAGGGCGGTGGCGCTGTGGTGCACAGCTATGCACCCGCACCGGTCTATGCCCAGGCCCCTGCGCCCGCCGCACCCGCTGCTGGGTCCGCGCCCGTGGCTGCCGCGCCGGCTCCGGTGGTCGCCGAGGCTATTGCAGGGCACACCGTCAAGTCGCCCATGGTGGGCACGTTCTACCGCTCATCTTCACCGGGTGCCAAAGCCTTTGTGGATGTAGGTACCGTGGTCAAGGAAGGCGAAACCGTCTGCATCATCGAAGCCATGAAGATCCTCAACGAGATCGAGGCGGACAAGTCCGGCACCGTCACCCGCATTTTGTGCGACAACGGACAGGCGGTTGAATACGGTCAGCCGCTGTTCATCATCGAATAAGCAGGGCGCCCAGCATTCCCATGTTCAAAAAAATCCTGATCGCCAACCGTGGCGAGATTGCCCTGCGCATCCAGCGTGCCTGCCGCGAACTGGATATCAAGGCGGTCATGGTCTATTCCGAGGCGGATCGCGACGCCAAATACATCAAGCTGGCCGATGAGGCGGTTTGTATTGGCCCCGCCCCCTCGGCTCAAAGCTATCTGAATGTGCCGGCCATCATTTCTGCGGCTGAAGTGACAGACGCCGAGGCGATCCACCCCGGCTACGGCTTCCTCAGCGAAAACGCAGACTTTGCCGAGCGGGTGGAGAAGAGTGGCTTCCAATTCATCGGGCCCACACCCGAGTCCATTCGCATCATGGGTGACAAGGTCTCGGCCAAGCAGGCCATGATCAGGGCTGGTGTTCCCTGTGTGCCAGGCTCCGAAGGCGAATTGCCGGACGACCCCGCCCTGATACGGCGCATCGCCAAGACCATTGGTTATCCGGTCATCATCAAGGCGGCTGGTGGCGGCGGCGGACGTGGCATGCGCGTGGTCCACACCGAGGCAGCTCTGATCAATGCCGTGACCATGACCAAGGCCGAAGCCGGGGCTGCGTTTGGCAACCCGGCGGTCTATATGGAAAAGTTCCTGCAGAACCCGCGCCATGTGGAAATCCAGATTTTGGCGGACAAGCACAAGAACGCGGTGTACCTGGGTGAGCGTGACTGCTCCATGCAGCGGCGCCACCAGAAGATTCTGGAAGAGGCGCCCGCACCTGGCATCAACCGCAAGTTGATCGAGCGGGTGGGTGAGCGCTGCGTGAACGCCTGCAAGAAGATAGGCTACCGCGGTGCGGGAACCTTTGAATTCTTGTACGAAGACGGTGAGTTCTATTTCATTGAAATGAACACCCGCGTCCAGGTCGAGCACCCTGTTACCGAACTGATCACCGGCATCGACATCGTGCGCACCCAGATCATGGTGGCCGCCGGCGAGAAGCTGCCTTTCACGCAGCGCCAGATCGAGATACGTGGCCATGCCATCGAATGCCGGGTGAATGCCGAGGATCCGTACAAGTTCACGCCCTCACCGGGTCGTGTCACGACCTGGCATCCACCGGGTGGCCCCGGTGTGCGCGTGGACTCGCACGTTTACACCAACTACTTTGTGCCGCCCAACTACGA
The DNA here is from genome assembly GCF_059418585.1 of Rhodoferax sp. GW821-FHT07G04. Classification (NCBI taxonomy): domain Bacteria; kingdom Pseudomonadati; phylum Pseudomonadota; class Betaproteobacteria; order Burkholderiales; family Comamonadaceae; genus Rhodoferax; species Rhodoferax sp. GW821-FHT07G04. The sequence continues at coordinate 1,331,304 of NZ_JBWKQD010000001.1, read as the reverse complement.
CTCCATGGTGGGCAAGATCATTGTGCACGGCGACACCCGCGAGCAGGCGATGGCCCGCATGCGCACCGCACTGGCCGAGACCGTGGTCGAAGGCATCAGCACCAATATTCCGCTGCACCGGGAGTTGCTGGTGGATGCGAAGTTCATGGATGGCGGCACCAACATCCACTACCTTGAACAGTGGCTGGACCAGCGCAAGCGCTGACACGGCGAATAAGCCATGGCCATGTTTGAACTGAGCCTGATGTGCCCTGAGGACAGGGTGGAGCATCTGAGTGACGCGCTGGACGCGCTGGACGCGCTGAGTGTCAGTGTGGAAGACGCGGACGCGCAAACCGATGCCGAGCAGGCTTTGTTTGGTGAACCCGGCATGCCACCCCCCAAGGATGGCTGGCAGCGCTCGCGGGTGGTTGCGCTGTTCTCCGATGAGGCGGCGGCGCGCGAAGCTGCGGACCTGCTGAAACTGCAGGACTTTTTCGAGCCCTGCCAGGTGCTGGCCATTGCACCTTTGCCTGAGCAGGACTGGGTGCGTTTGACGCAATCCCAATTTGCACCGGTAGAGATTACGCCCGAATTCTGGATCGTGCCGACCTGGCATGAGCCTCCCGCGCAGGCGCGCCAGGTCATCCGCCTCGACCCGGGCCTGGCTTTCGGCACGGGCACGCATCCGACCACGCGCATGTGCCTGCGTTGGATTGCGACCCATCCGGTTGCGAACCGGGTGCTGGACTATGGTTGCGGCTCCGGCATCTTGGCCATCGGCGCCGCCAAGTTCGGCGCATCGGATGTAGTCGCCGTGGACATCGATACTGCGGCAGTGCAATCCACTGAATTGAACGCATCGGCCAATGGCGTGTCGCTGCAGGCAGGCCTGCCTGAGCGAGCCACGGGTCAGTATGGCGTGGTGTTGGCCAATATCTTGGCGACGCCACTCAAAGTATTGGCTCCGCTGCTATGCGCCCATGTGTCTCCCGGTGGTCATCTGGTGTTGGCTGGCATTCTGGAGCGTCAGGCCGATGAATTGATCGCAGCCTACGCACCCTATTGCAGCCTTGCGGTGGCCGACCGTGAAGACGGCTGGATTTTGATGACCGCTACCCTGTAAACGCGTCTTTCTGCTCTCTACAATGGCATTCCGATGAGCAGCCTGATCACCCGATGCCCTGCCTGTGCCACGATGTTCAAGGTCGTGCCCGATCAATTGCGCGTGTCGGATGGTTGGGTGCGTTGCGGCCAGTGCAATGAAGTCTTTGACGCCAATAGCCATCTGCAAGCCCAGGCTACTTCGCTTGCAGTTGCTGGTGTGACATCTCCTGCGATCCAGCAAACTCGACCTGAACCGCCACCGCCACCGCCACCAGCTCCAGCTCCAGCTCCAGCTCCAGCTCCAGCTCCGGCTCCAGTCGTGCTTGCACCTGTGCGTCCTGCTCCTGCCATGCAGGAGGTTGGCGTTGAGCCGCCAGCGGAGCCGCCGTCGTTGCCCGATGAAGAGCCGATCCTGAAAGAGGTGGCAGCGTCTGCGGAGCCGTTCTTGGCGGTGAGTCCGCGGTCGCTGCACATCGAACCGGAACCCGAAGCGGTGATACAACACCGTCCCGCCACCTTGGGAGAGCAGCGCAGTTCCGTGGTGCGCGAGAAGAAGAAACCTCGGCGCACCGCTAAAGAGCCTGTCGCTACTGACGACGCTGCAGAAGCCTTGCCCAAACACTCGTTCATGCGCGGGAGGCAAACATCCTCCACCTGGAATCGCCCGTGGGCGCGGGCGGTATTGTGGGTGGCCTGTTTGCTGCTGGTGACGGGCTTGTTGCTGCAGGTCGTGGTGCGTGAGCGCGATCGCATCGCTGCGACCGACCCCGCGACGTTGCGTGTGCTGGAGCCATTGTGCGAGGCCTTGGCCTGTACGATTGCACCGCTGCGGCAAATCGAATCGGTGGTGATCGATAGCTCGGCTTTTGCCAAAGTGCGCGCCGATGTCTACCGCTTGAATGTCACGCTGAAAAATACGGCGCAGACGGCGGTCGCTACGCCGGCTTTGGAGCTGACGCTGACGGATATGCAAGACCAGGCCGTAGCGCGACGCGTGTTTACCAGCGCCGACTTCGGGCGCCCACACGAGATCCTGGAGCCGGGGGCGGAATGGGCTGCCAGCGTGCCGGTTGCCGTCAAGACGGGGGGCGGCGCAGGCGGTGCAAAAATCTCAGGCTATCGCCTACTGTCTTTCTACCCCTGATGAGGCGTTAAAAAGCCCGGGACCTTGCGGTGCCGGGCTTTGAAACCGTCCTAAAAAACCTGATTAGGGTTTGTTGGCGGTGGGAAAGGGCCAAGCGGCCTGCGGGTTCAGAGTGGTCTGAGCGGCAGGCGAAGCGGGAGCAGCCGCTGCTTTGGCAGCGGGTGCTTTCGCGGCTTTCTTCGCAGCCGGCTTTTTGGCTGCCTTTTTAGCGGCTGGCTTCTTGGCTACGGCTGCTTTTTTAGCCGGGGCCTTTTTGGCTGCTGCTTTTTTGGCAGGGGCCTTTTTAGCGGCTGCTTTTTTCGCAGGAGCCGCCTTCTTCGCCGGAGCTGCCTTCTTGGCTGCTACCTTCTTTGCCGGAGCCTTTTTGGCTGCTGCCTTTTTAGCGGGAGCGGCCTTCTTGGCTGGGGCTGCCTTCTTGGCTGCTACCTTTTTAGCGGGAGCGGCCTTCTTGGCGGGGGCTGCTTTCTTTGCAGCTACTTTCTTTGCTGGTGCAGCCTTTTTCGCTGGTGCAGCTTTCTTTGCGGGAGCGGCCTTCTTAGCGGCCGGTTTTTTTGCAGTTGCCATGATTTTCTCCTTGATCAATTTACAAAGAGCGCTTCTTGCCAGTTGGTTTGCAAGAAGTGATTCATGCGGTTGGGCAATTGCCCAGCCGCATGAACTTGGTGACACCTACCCCGCACAGACTCTGCGGCCTGTTGTTGGATAGATGAAATTCGGAAATACATAAGTTGGATCAATCCCAGGACAGGGCTCCACCCGACTGGTACTCGATGACGCGGGTTTCGAAGAAATTGCGTTCCTTCTTCAGGTCGATCATCTCGCTCATCCAGGGGAAAGGATTTTCCTCGTTGGGGAATAGCGGTTCCAAGCCGATCTGCGTTGCACGCCGATTGGCGATATAGCGCAGGTAGCCCTTGAACATGGACGCATTCATGCCCAGCACACCGCGCGGCATGGTGTCTTCGGCATAACGGTATTCCAGGTCCACGGCCTTCTCAAACAGACCTTTGATTTCAGTCTTGAACTCGGCTGTCCACAGTTGTGGGTTCTCCAGCTTGAGCTGGTTGATCAGGTCGATGCCGAAGTTGCAGTGCATGGACTCGTCGCGCAGGATGTACTGGTACTGCTCCGCAGCACCGGTCATCTTGTTTTGTCGGCCCAGCGCCAGGATCTGCGTGAAGCCTACATAGAAGAACAGGCCTTCCATCAGGCATGCGAACACGATCAGAGACTTGAGCAGCGTCTGGTCCGCCTCGGGTGTGCCGGTGTGGAAGTTCGGGTCCATGATGGCCTCGATGAAAGGTATCAGGAACTGATCCTTATCGCGGATGGACTGCACTTCGTTATAGGCGTTGAAGATCTCGCTCTCGTCCAGACCCAGCGACTCCACGATGTACTGGTAGGCGTGGGTGTGAATAGCCTCCTCGAAGGCCTGGCGCAACAGGAATTGGCGGCACTCGGGTGCGGTGATGTGGCGGTAGGTGCCCAACACGATGTTGTTGGCGGCCAGCGAGTCGGCGGTTACGAAGAAGCCAAGGTTGCGCTTGATGATGCGACGTTCGTCTTCGGTCAAGCCATTGGGGTCTTTCCACAGCGCGATGTCGCGGGTCATGTTGACCTCTTGCGGCATCCAGTGGTTGGCACAGCTGGCCAGATATTTTTCCCAGGCCCATTTGTATTTGAATGGCACCAGCTGGTTGACGTCGGTCTGGCCGTTGATGATGCGCTTGTCCGACGCCTTCATGCGAACCGGAACGCTGGACTTTTGGGGAGCGTTTTGCGCCCGCTCGACCGGCGGGTTTTCCGACGGCGTGAACGCAAAATTTGTTAGCGATGTGGGCTTGACTTCTTCGTCCCAGGTCAACATAAATAATTCCAATCTGCGGATTATGAGAGCAGTGAAATGAAATGAAAAGTAATCATGCACTTCACTGCAAATATGTGTTGCTCAATAGCATCGCATCACATGCGATGTGTGCGTCAGTTTTACTGGCAAGACTCGCATGTTGGATCGTCGACGCCACAAAATTTGATGTCAGTTGCCGCGTTGGTGGCCATCTCCATTTGCATCTGTGCAGCAGCGGCCGCAGCCTCCAAGGCACTGGATGTACGCACCGAGCCCTTGGCATCGTTGCCTGAGGAAACGGCATTCATCTTGCCCGCAGTGACGGTCGATTTCTCTGCGTGTGTGGCCGACATCGTGCGCAGGTAGTAGGTGGTCTTCAGGCCGCGCAGCCAGGCGAGCTTGTAGGTCTCGTCGAGCTTCTTGCCCGATGCACCTGCCATGTAGATGTTCAACGACTGCGCCTGGTCAATCCACTTCTGGCGGCGTGCCGCGGCCTCTACCAGCCATTGCGTCTCGACTTCGAATGCGGTGGCGTAGAGCTGCTTGACGTCGGAGGGCACGCGGTCGATGGGGCCGAGTGAACCGTCGAAGTGTTTCAGGTCCATCACCATCACGTCGTCCCACAGACCCAGACGTTTCAGGTCCTTGACCAGGTAGCCGTTGATGACCGTGAACTCGCCGGACAGGTTGGACTTGACCGACAAGTTGCCGAAGCTGGGTTCGATGGACGCGTCGACACCAATGATGTTGGAGATGGTGGCGGTGGGCGCAATGGCCACGCAGTTGGAGTTGCGCATGCCGTCCTGTGCAATCTTCTTGCGCAGGGCTTCCCAGTCCAGCGTGGAAGAGCGGTCCACTTCGACATAGCCGCCGCGCGCGCTGGACAACATCTCCAGCGTGTCCAACGGCAGCACGCCCTTGTCCCACAGCGAGCCCTTGAAGGTGGAGTACTTGCCACGCTCCTTGGCCAGTTCGGTCGACGCCCAGTAGGCGTAGTAGCAAATGGCTTCCATGGACTCATCGGCAAACTGCACGGCGGTTTCGCTGGCATAGGGAATGCGCAATTCGTACAGGCTGTCCTGGAAGGCCATGACACCCAGGCCTACCGGGCGGTGGCGCATATTGGAGTCGCGTGCCTTCTTGACCGCGTAGTAGTTGATGTCGATGACGTTGTCCAGCATGCGCATGGCCGTGGCGATGGTGCGCTTGAGCTTGTCGTGGTCCAGCTTGCCCTCTTTCAAGTGCTGGCGCAGGTTGACCGAACCCAGGTTGCAGACGGCGGTTTCGCTGTCCGAGGTGTTGAGCGTGATCTCGGTGCACAGGTTGCTGGAGTGGACGACGCCGGCGTGCTGCTGGGGCGAGCGCACATTGCAGGCGTCCTTGAACGTGATCCATGGATGGCCGGTTTCGAACAGCATGGTCAGCATCTTGCGCCACAGGTCGGTGGCCTGGAGGGTGCGGGCGGGCTTGATCTCGCCGCGCGCGGCCTTCTCTTCGTAGGCTACATAGGCTTTTTCGAAGTCGGCGCCAAACAGGTCGTGCAGATCCGGCACATTGGAGGGCGAGAACAGCGTCCATGTGCCTTTCTCCATCACACGGCGCATGAACAGATCGGGGATCCAGTTTGCGGTGTTCATGTCGTGCGTGCGGCGGCGGTCATCGCCGGTGTTCTTGCGCAGCTCCAGGAACTCTTCAATGTCCAGGTGCCAGGTTTCCAGGTAGGTGCAGACCGCGCCCTTGCGCTTGCCACCCTGGTTGACGGCCACGGCCGTGTCATTGACGACTTTCAGGAAGGGCACTACGCCTTGCGATTCGCCGTTGGTCCCCTTGATGTGGGAACCCAGTGCCCGCACGCGGGTCCAGTCATTACCCAGGCCGCCAGCAAACTTGGACAGCAGCGCGTTTTCCTTGATGGATTCGTAGATGCCGTCCAGGTCATCAGGCACCGTGGTCAGGTAGCAGCTGGAGAGCTGCGAGCGGCGGGTGCCGCTGTTGAACAGCGTGGGCGTGCTGGACATGAAGTCGAAGCGGGACAGCACTTCGTAGAACTCGATGGCGCGGGCTTCGCGGTCGATCTCGTTCAGCGAAAGGCCCATGGCCACGCGCATGAAGAAGGCCTGCGGCATCTCGATGCGGGTCTTGCCCTCGTGCAGGAAGTAGCGGTCATACAGGGTTTGCAAGCCCAGGTAGTCAAACTGCATGTCGCGCTCGGGCTTCAGCGCTGCGCCCAGGCGCGGCAGGTCGAATTGCGCCAGGCGCTCGTCCAGCAACTCGGCATTGATGCCGCGTTTGATGAATCCGGGGAAGTAATCGGTATAGGCTGCGGCCATCTCGCCGGGCGCGACGTCGCGACCCAGTACTTCGCGTGAAATCGTGTGGAACAGCAAACGTGCTGTGGCGTAGGTGTAGTCGGGGTCTTTTTCGATCAGTGTGCGGGCAGCCAGGATGGACGCCTTGTACACCTCGTCCATGGGCACGCCGTCGTACAGGTTGCGCATGGTCTCGGCCAGAATGGGCTCGGCCTTGACGTCTTGCCCCAAGCCTGAGCAGGCGGTTTCAATGCGGCTCTTGAGTTGATTCAGATCCAGCACCACGCGCTGGCCGGCCTCGGTGGCGTGTAGCACAGGCGTCTGTGGCGCCACATCGGCTACTTGCTTGGCGCGCTCCTGGGCACGGCGCTCGCGGTACAAGACATAGGCCCGTGCAATCTCATGGTGGCCACCACGCATCAGTCCCAACTCGGCATGGTCTTGGACATCTTCAATATGGAAGGTGCCGCCGCCGGGGCGTGAGCGTACCAGCGCGCGGATGACCTGCTGCGTCAGGGCTTCGACCACTTCACGCACACTGGCGGACGCGGCACCCTGGGTGCCATGCACAGCCAGGAAGGCCTTCATCATGGCCACCGCAATCTTGTTGGGCTCGAAAGGCACAACTGCGCCATTGCGGCGGATGATCTGGTAATGGGCCAGGTGGTTGACGCTGCTGCCTTCGGCCGCCGAATCGCTGTGTGTGGACAGCATGGCGGAGGGGGCGTGTGTGCTGGTGCTTGAAACGGATTGCATGTATTCCTCGTCTAAATGGCTATTTTTCTTGGGCTTTGCAAGGCACGGCGACCGACTTTGGGTATGAAGTGTTCGAAAGGACGGTAGAGACAGGGCACACTATATATAGGGTGTGCGGTGCTTGCAAGCCACTACCGGTAGTGTACCCGGGCTTGACCGGGCAAACGGGCGGCGGCGCGCAAAAAGTGCTGCATGGCAGCAGATGGCAGCGCGCATTACATGGCCGAAGGCGCGCCGCCGCGCAGGCCTTGTCGAATCGCGCTGTGTGTTGATCAAGCCAGCGCTGACGCGGCTTGCCGGCGTATTTGGCCGCAAAGGCCGCATGGCTGCGCGCGGTGCGAACAGCCCACTTATCTGTGCAAGCCTGGTTTGCTGTGCGAATGCTGACGGCACACTGGACGCAAACGCGCCTACTTTTGCATTACGCCTTCGGGAAAATACTGATCTCCAAGCCCCAGAGATTTTTGTAACAAAATCCAATCGAAGCCGGGACCCGGGTCGGCTTTGCGGCCTGGCGCGATGTGCTCATGCCCGGCGATGTGGGTAATCGGATAGCGTTGCATCAGTGCCGGGCACAGCGTGGCCAAGGCTTGGTACTGCGCTGTCTCAAAAGACTCCCCTTCCAAGCCCTCCAACTCGATGCCGATGGAGTCGTCATTGCAGTTGGAACGACCGCGGTATTGGGACGCACCTGCATGCCAGGCGCGGTCGTCGCAGCTGACAAATTGCCAGATCTGGCCGTCGCGCCGCACATAGAAGTGGGCAGACACCTGCAAGCCTTCTATCTGCTTGAAATAGGGGTGGGCATTCCAATCCAACTGATTGGTGAAGAGGTCTTGCACTTGCCGGCCGCCGTAAACGCCCGGCGGCAAGCTGATGGAGTGAAGCACGAGTAAATCGATCTGCGCCTGTGCAGGTCTGGGGCCGAAATTCGGCGAGGCTAACCAGTGGGCAAATGGGCAGCGACCACGGGGCCAGGCTTCGGCGTGCATTGCACCACCGCCCATGTCACTCATCGGGGCTGTCGTCGCGGGGGACGTCGATCTTCAGCCGCGCAATGCGGTAGCGGATCTGGCGCAGACTCAGACCCAGGCGGGAGGCCGCCAAGGTCCGATTGAAGTTGGTTTCTTTCAGGCTCTTGACCAGGATTTCGCGTTCCTGTTGATCCAGATGGCTCTGCAGGTCCGTCGGCAAGATGATGTCGTGGTGCGCCAAAGGATGGGTCGCTTGCGTTGGCTCAGCCAAGGCGGTGGCCTGCTCGACCGGTAGTACAGGACTACTGCCGCCGCCCGATTGCAAATCGTCCAGCTGCAGGGTATCGCCGTCGCACAGCGCCACGGCGCGGTGCAGCAGGTTTTCCAGCTCTCGCACATTGCCTTGCAGGGGCAGCCGCGCCAATCGCTCCATGCTGCCCGGGGCCAATTCGGGTACGGCCATTTGGGACTCTTCGGCAATCCGCGCCAGCAGTGCCGTGCACAGGGCCGGCAAATCTTCGCTGCGCTCGCGCAGCGGCGGGATGACGATGTCGATGACATTGAGCCGGTAGAAAAGGTCTTGGCGGAAGCGCCCTGCGGCTACCTCGGCCGGCAGGTCCTTGTGGGTCGCACTGACGATACGGACGTCCACGGTCTCTTCCTGGTTGGAGCCTACTGGCCGTACGCAGCGCTCCTGTATGGCGCGCAGCAGTTTGGATTGCATGGCCAAGGGCAGGTCGCCAATCTCGTCAAGAAACAGCGTGCCGCCTTTGGCAGCCTGGAAAAAACCTTCGCGGTCCTGAACGGAGCCGGTATAGGCACCTTTCTTGGCCCCAAAAAACTCAGCCTCCAGCAGGTTCTCCGGGATGGCGCTGCAATTGACCGCGACCCAAGGGCCAGCCGCGCGGTGGCTGGTGGCATGCAAGGCACTGGCCACCAGCTCTTTGCCGGTACCGGACTCGCCGCGTATCAGCACCGGCGCCATGCTGCGCGCCACCTTGACGATGCGATCCTTGACGCTGCGCATCGCTGCCGAATCACCGGCCAGCTTGGCCAGTGCCAACGGGCCGCGGCCATTGGTGGTGCCGGGATCGGCGAGCCGGGCGTCGGTAGCGCGCCGGGCGGGGCCGGTTTTGGGTACTGCCGAGCCCTGCACGGCCGACGCAATGGCCGTGCGGAACTGCTTCAGGTCCACCGGCTTGGTGAGGTAATCAAAGGCACCCGCTTTCAGCGACTCCACGGCGTTTTCAGCAGAACCATGGGCCGTGATGACGATGCTGCGTTCCGGGCGGTGCAAGGCCTTCATATGCGCCAGTATTTCAGTGCCGAGGCCATCTGGCAGGCGCATATCGGTGATGACCACGTCAAAGCGCTGTTCGTTGATCAGGCGCAAAGCCTCCTGCACGCTGCCAGCCGTGTCCACGCGGTAACCTTCGCGCAGCAGCGTCAATTCATACAAGGTGCGCAGATCAGGCTCATCGTCGATGACCAGGATCTGGGCTTTGTTCAGTACAGCGTGGGTTGCCATGGGGTGGTCGTCGTTTCTGCCAATGGCGGATTATCCGGGGATTCTGCACGCCTGAATGTAACGACAAACTCGTTGCCTTCGGTGGGTTGACCGCGCGCATCCCGCACGGTGCGCTGGTAGACCAGAGTGGCATCGTGGCGCTCGCACAGTTCTCGGCAAATGTAGAGGCCCAAACCGCTGGACCGGCTATCGGACGAGAAAAACGGCTCGAACAAATGCCGCTCCACCGATTGGTCCATGGGCGCCGAATCGCTCCAGATGGAGATGGTCGCGTGCCGCGCATCGCCCACCCCCGGAAAGACCTGGATGGCATCGGTCTGGTCTTCGGTATAGCGGCGTGCATTGTCTAGCAGATTGACCAGGACGCGACGCAGGTGTTCGGTGTCAAAACGCACACCTACGCTCGGGTCGCCAGCGTGCAGCGTTAACCGCAGTTGGCTTCCGGTCTGGGCCGACCATTCGCTGCAGATGCGGTGCGTGGACGTATCCAATGGCACCGTGGGCACCAGGTAGTTGGGGTCATAGGGCTGCACGCGGGAGATGTTCAGGATGTCATTGACGATTTTTTCCAACCGCTTGGCGTTTTGGCTCACCAGGGTCGTGAGCTTCTTCAGACGGGGGTCGGTAACGTCTTCTTCCAACAGTGCATTGGCCTGGGTGATGGCCGATAGCGGGTTGCGTATCTCGTGGGCCACCGCGGTGGACAGGCGCCCCATGCCGGCCAGGCGTTCGGTGCGAACGCGGGCCTCCAGCTCCCGCTGGTCTTGCAGGAAGAGCACACACAGTACGGGCCCGGCCAGGCCTTGGTGGGCGGCCAGGCGCGCGCGGGCATGTACGCGGCGCGGGCCTTCATTGCCGTGGCGAATCGTGACGTCTTCTTCCTGGCCATGGCCCGTGCCCATGCACAGACGCGTCAGGTTGAGCAAGGGGCGCCATCCGACCTCGTCGCTCAGGTCAAAAACCATTGCGCGCAGGGCTTGCTGGGAGCCCAGCAACTGCCGGGCTGCGGGGTTGGCCGCCCGCACGCAAGCACGTTCGTCGACAACAAGGACGCCGTCGGGCAAGGATTCGATGACCAATTCATTGACCTGGCGTTGCAGCGTGGCGACCATGTCGCTTTGCCGTGCGCGCTGCCCTTCGTTGGCCAGGCGGGTCGACAATTGGTTGGACAGCCAGGCAATTGCGAAATAACCCACACCGCCCAGTGCCGGTTGGGCGAAATACGGCGTGGCGTCGGTGGGGCCTTTGAGGTAGGACAACAGCGCGTCCACCAGCATCAGAACCGTGATGCCGGCCGCGGTGCCCAGGGCCAGGCGCAGTGAGCCCAGCACCGAGGCGACCAGGATGGGCAGTGCGAACAACGGCGTGTAGTTGATGCTGGTGCCGCTGCTGACCTGCAGCATCTGCAGTGCTGAGAAGGTCAGCAAATCCAAACCGACCAGAGCGCCCCAGACATGGTTGAAGCTTTGACCCAAGGGTTGCGGCCGAATCAACAATTTGCCAGCCGCGGCCCCTACCAAGTAGGCGGCACTGATCAAAGTCTGCGAGTTGCCATGCGCTGTGCCGGTTACATACAAGGCGGTTTGAAGACTGACCAGCACCACGCCCAAGACCAGGCGGGCTGTCATGAAGCCCTGCCATTGGCGCGCTATGTCATGGTTGTCGTCGCTCGGCGGGGATTGCCCATCTGCTGCGTTCGGATCGAACCAGGACGGCGCGGTCTGGTTGAGCCCCATTTTCAAGGCTCCTGCAACAAGCGATGGGCGGGGCTGCAATAGGTGCCCAGCTTGCCGGCAACCGCTTCAGGCGCGGGTATGTGTACGCCGCAATGGTGGCAGACCAGTGTGTGGGTGGTTGTGGGCGTGGTTCTGTGTCTATCCAGCTTTTCCTGCTGCACCGCTTCGCGCCAGGTACGCCAACGCCAAGCCAATACCAGCAGCACCAGAAATACGAGCAGAAACCTCATGGCGTGCGGCCCAGGATGATTTCCAGCACAAAGCGCGAGCCCACATAGGCCAGCAGCAGAAAAACAGAACCCACATACAAGACGTTGACGGCCCGCTTGCCACGCCAACCAAAGGCGGAACGCCCTATCAGCAACATCGCAAATGTGAACCAGGCCAGCGTGGAGAACACGGTCTTATGGTCCCAGCGCCAAGCATGGCCATGGCCATACAGGGTTTCGCCAAACAATACACCCGCCAGCAGCGTGGCGCTGAGCAGCACAAAGCCCGCACCGACGAAGCGGTAGGTGAGGCGCTCCAGTGTTAACAGCGGCAAGCCGCTATTAGGGTCCTGGGCGTGGCGGATGCGGGCCTCGGCCCGGGTCATGAACCAGGCATGGACCACCGCGATGCCAAACAGGCCATAGCAAGCGATGCCAAATGCCAGGTGAACGGCCAACCAAGCCGATGCGGTCACCGGCATAGGACCGCCGGGGAAGAAAAAGGCGGCCAGCACCGCCGCAGCTCCGACCACGCCCAGTGTCCAGCGGGTCGGCAGTTGCGGGAATATCTGGCTCTCCACAGCATAGATGGCGGCGACCAGCCAGGCGGTAACCGACATCGCGGGGGCAAAGCCGAAATGGGGGTGTTCGCCCAGCAGCGTGATGGCCAGTACGGCACCATGCATCAGCCAGGCTGCAGCGACCCAAATCCGCGCCGCATGTTCGTTGACCTGTGCGGTGCGCACGGCTGGCCAGCCATAGGCAATGGCGGCCAAAACCGACAGGATCAGGCTCGCAGGGGGCGCACTGGTTAAAATCATAGGTACAGTTTAGCGTTTTGCTTTCTGCACCGGTAATCATCCATGGCCTCAGCTCTCTCCGACAAACTATCCCGCCTCGTCAAGGAAATGCGAGGCCAGGCCCGCATCACCGAGGCCAATGTCACTGACATGTTGCGCGAAGTGCGCATGGCCCTGCTGGAGGCCGACGTAGCCCTGCCCGTCGTGCGTGACTTCATTGCCCGCGTCAAGGACAAGGCCATGGGCCAGGAGGTATTGGGCTCGCTGCAGCCCGGCCAGGTGTTGGTCAGCATCGTTAGCAAGGAACTGGCCGCCACCATGGGCGAGGGCGTCAGCGACATCAACCTGGCCGCCCAGCCGCCCGCCGTGATTTTGATGGCCGGTCTGCAGGGGGCCGGTAAGACCACCACCTCGGCCAAGCTCGCCAAGCACCTGATTGAAAAGCGCAAGAAGAAAGTGTTGACGGTGTCGGGCGACGTCTACCGTCCGGCCGCCATTGAACAGCTGAAGACGGTGACGGCGCAGGCTGGTGCCGAATGGTTCCCCAGCACGCCGGACCAGAAGCCGGTCGACATCGGCCGTGCGGCGCTGGACTATGCACGCAAGCACTTTTTCGACGTGCTGCTGGTCGATACCGCCGGCCGATTGGCGATTGACGAAGCCTTGATGGCCGAGATCAAGGATCTGCATGCCGCGTTGAACCCGGTGGAGACTTTGTTCGTCGTCGACGCCATGCAAGGCCAGGACGCGGTCAACACCGCCAAAGCCTTCAAGGAGGCCTTGCCGCTGACCGGCATCATCCTGACCAAGCTCGACGGCGATTCGCGCGGTGGCGCTGCCCTGTCGGTGCGCCAGATCACTGGAGCGCCCATCAAATTTGCCGGCACCAGTGAAAAGCTCGATGGCTTGGAAGTGTTCGATGCCGAGCGTCACGCCGGGCGCATTCTGGGCATGGGCGACATCGTGGCCCTGGTGGAGCAGGTTACGGCCGGCGTGGACATCGCCGCGGCACAAAAGCTGGCGGCCAAGGTCAAGAGCGGCGCAGGCTTCGATTTGAACGACTTCCTGGCCCAGATCCAGCAGATGAAGCAAATGGGAGGCCTGTCCAGCCTGATGGACAAACTGCCGGCGGCCATGTCCGCCCAAGCTGGCAATGTGGATATGGACCGGGCCGAGAAAGACATCAAGCGCAAGGAAGGCATCATCCACAGCATGACGCCGCTGGAGCGCCGCAAGCCCGATCTCATCAAGGCCACCCGCAAACGCCGCATCGCCGCAGGCGCTGGTGTGCAGGTTCAGGAAGTCAACCGCATGCTCAAGGAGTTTGAGCAGATGCAAACCATGATGAAGAAATTCTCTGGCGGTGGCATGATGAAGATGATGAAGCGCCTGGGGGGCATGAAGGGCATGCCCAAGATGCCGTTCCAATAACCCCAATTTAGGGTTGTTGATGAGCCTTCTTCGTTAAATAGCTCGATAGCCCTCGCCAGATAAGGTTATCTTGCTATGAATATGGAAGCGTTTGCTCAAGACGTCCGCGCCAAAGGGTGAGGCGCTAGTCCATACCGTTGGCTATCCAGACCAGCGCTAGGAACCCGCCAATCGCCAGTCGGGATGCGGACTTCGCCAGCGCATGCCTGCGCAGCCAGGGCTTGGCAAAGCGGCGCGGCTGGGGGCTGCGTTGCACGTCTTCTTGTGGGAGAGGCTGCATAGCCTGTTCCGGTTGGGTCTTGGCGGGTGCCGTGCTGGCCAGCACCGGTGTCGTGATGAAGCCGCATTGCAGCAGGGTGCCCAAGAGTTCTGTCAGTTGCGGCATGCCGACGCCCAATGTTTCACACCATTCGCCCACGGTGCGCGCCTGGGAGGCCGGGTGCTGGAGTTGCTCAAAGAAACCGTCGATCCAGGTAGCAGCAGCCGAGTAAGCGATTTCGGACAGTGTGCTGCCGTTCAACACCAGACTGCAAGTGGTTTCTCCCGAGGCTGCGTTCCGCTTGTCTATGGTCGTACCCAGCGGTAGGCAAATGCAGTGACCCTCTTGCCAGGCGAAAAGCATGACAGGTTCGGCCTCCAGCTGCGCTTGCAACACCCCCCACTGGCTCTCGCGCACGACGACCAACTGCGAAGGCGTGTGCTGCTTGTGTGTATCGGGTGCATGGGCTTTGGCACCCGTGTGCAAGCTGTGAAAAATGGTGCTGGTGATGCGCGACAGCAAGACCAGGCTTTCGGTGAAGAAGCCTGGGTCGCGGTTGACCACCTTGCGTATCATGGCCATTGTTTCGTCCCGGTCGAACGGGAAGCCAGGGGCGCCAACATACTTCTCTTCAAAGTCCTTGCTGACCCGGCAGGCCATGCCGTGGATGATCATCTCCACGCTGCGGGAATCGTTGGTCCAGCAGAAGCCGACCTTTTGGCGCGTCAGATCGTAATGGGGGGCGCGCGCCTGCATGCAATCCCGGACGATCTGCTTGTTCCAGAACAATTCGGCATGCAGATGGGCGGGGACCGAGGCCAGCAATTCGACGATGCGGTGGTCCAGGAATGGCACACGGGCCTCCATGCCGAACATGGAGCTGGTCCGGTCTTCGTGCCACAAATTGTGGTGCTGGAGTTGCCGGACCATCAGCTTCATCCACTGGTGGTAGGGTGCAGCCTGCGCAGCGGGTGGGTGCTTGCCGCTGAATACTGTGTGGTGCCCCGGCACAGGGTCCAGCGAGCGGAAATGCGTGGCTATGGTGGGCACGACCTCTTGTGACAGGTATTGCTCCCAGCTTTGGTAGGGCTGGTCCACGCGCCGTGAATACCCACCGGCGAACTCGTCCGCGCCTTGGCCCAGCAGCAGTATTTTCATACCCGGTTGCTGCGTGCGAATCTTGCGATTCAGCTCGGTCTTGATCAGCCACTCGATGTCGAACAGCGGTGAGTCCATGGCCCAGACCGATTGCTCCAGCTTCTCCAGGCTGAACCCCATGGTGTCCAGCAGATCCTTGTAGTGGAACAGTACAGGGTGCCAGGGCAGGCCAAAGTCGGCGGCAATGCGTTTGGCGGCCTGGACATCACCCGCCAGGTAGGTGGTGCGTTTCACCACGGTGAAACACATGGCGTCATGCTGAGCCTTGCCCACGATGGCGGTCAGCAAGGCCGAGTCCAGCCCTCCACTGAGGTGTATGCCGACCGGGCCCTGGCCTTGCAGGTGTTCAATGGTCGCTTCTTCAATCAGCTGGTCGTATGCCAGGCGGTATGGCTGCGCATTGGTGCCACACTTTTCGGTTCCGATGTGGTCTTCCAATCGCCAGTATTTCTTCACGACTGGCCGACAATCCCGTTGCGCCAGCAAGTAGCTTCCTCCGGCCAAAAACTCGATACCCTTCACATAGCTCGGTGTGGAGAGCAAGGCGATGGGGTCTGTCTGCAAGGCGGACCAGTCGGTTTGGCGCGGGCATTGTGGGTGCGCCAGCAGGGCCTTCAGTTCGGAGCCGAATAGCAGGCCGGATGGCAGCTCGCAGACATACAGGGGTTTGATTCCCAGCCTATCCCGGGCGAGGAACAGCCTTTGGTGTTGCCGGTCCCATAGGGCCATGGCGAACATGCCGCGCACGGAATCCAGGGCCCTAGGGCCCCATTCCTCATAGGCATGCAGTAGTACTTCGCAGTCGGACTGGGTAGCGAATCGGTGCCGGCTGCCAAGGGCGCTGCGCAGCTCGGTGTGGTTGTAGATCTCGCCATTGCAGACCAGCAGGTGCTGCTGGCTTTCGCTGTGAATGGGTTGACGGTCTTCGGCCGTGCCGACGATGGTCAAGCGTCTGAAGACCAGCGACAGCACACCGTCGTCGCAGAACTGCTGGTCGTCCGGGCCGCGCGGGGCCAGCACCTTGCCCATGGACTCGAGAATCTGCCGGCGCTGCTGGTCGTCGAGACCTGTGCCGCCGTAAGCAATGAATCCCGCGAAGCCGCACATGGTGTTGCGATGGCCCTCTTCTTGGTGCTGGTTGTGGATCTGGCTAGCTGAATCAGCCCGTCACGGCCAGGGTTTCGGTTGTCAGCACTTCACCCCGGAGTGTGTAACTGCGCGTCTCGGTAATCCGCACATCCACCAGTTGCCCGACCAGACGCGGCTGTCCGGCAAAATTTACCACACGGTTGCATTCGGTGCGGCCCATCAGCTCACCGGCATCGCGCTTGGAGGTGCCTTCCACCAGAATGCGTTGCACCGTGCCCAGGCGGCTTTCGGAGATGCGGGTGATGTTGGCGTTGATGACGCCCTGCAGGTGCTGCAGGCGGCGCAGCTTGACCTCGTGCGGCGTGTCGTCGTGCAGGTTGGCGGCCGGCGTGCCGGGGCGAGGGCTGAAGATGAAGCTGAAGCTGTTGTCAAAGCCGATGTCGTCGATCAGCTTCATCATCTTGTTGAAGTCGTCCTCGGTCTCACCGGGGAAGCCGACGATGAAATCCGAGCTCATCGCCATGTCCGGCCGGATGGCGCGCAGCTTGCGCACCGTGCTTTTGTACTCCATGGCGGTGTAACCGCGCTTCATGGCCATCAGGATCTTGTCGCTACCGTGCTGCACCGGCAGGTGCAGGTGGCTGACCAGCTTGGGAATCTTGTCGTAGGCCGCGATCAGCGAGGGCGTGAACTCGTTGGGGTGGCTGGTCGTGAAGCGGATGCGCTCGATGCCGGGAATGTCGGCCACGTATTCCAGCAGCGTCGCAAAGTCAGCCTCTTCCGCGGTCCCACCCATCGTGTGACGCCAGGCGTTGACGTTCTGGCCCAAGAGCGTGATTTCCTTGACGCCCTGGTCAGCCAAGCCCGCCACCTCCACCAGCACATCCTCGAACGGGCGGTTGATCTCGGTGCCGCGGGTGTAGGGCACGACGCAGTAGCTGCAGTACTTGTTGCAGCCTTCCATGATGGACACAAAGGCCGATGCGCCCTCCACCTTGGCGGGGGGCAGGTGGTCAAACTTTTCGATCTCAGGGAAGCTGATGTCGACCTGCGACTTGTTCTGCGCCTTGCGCGCGTTGAGCATCTCAGGCAAACGGTGCAGAGTCTGCGGGCCAAACACCACGTCCACAAACGGCGCGCGCTTGATGATCTCGGCCCCCTCCTGGCTGGCGACGCAACCGCCGACGCCGATCAGCACACCCTTTTTCGCCAGGTGGCGCACGCGGCCCAGGTCGGAGAACACTTTCTCTTGTGCCTTCTCGCGCACCGAGCAGGTGTTGAACAGAATCAGATCGGCCTCGTCCACGTTCTGCGTGGGGGTGTAGCCCTGGGCGGCACCCAGCACGTCGGCCATCTTGTCCGAGTCGTACTCGTTCATCTGGCAGCCAAAGGTCTTGATGAATACTTTCTTGCTCATGCGCAATACTCCGGAAATACTATGAATTCAATAGCGCCTCATGCAATTACGACGAGGGCTAGCGTCCACATTGGCAGTGGACCGCTTGGGCTGGAACCCGTTGACCGTTCAGGGCTGGGCGGTGGAGGTCGGGGGTGTGCTGACCCTGCTGCCGGCCTCGCCGGACGCGGTGGTCGCGTCGGTGGTGTAGTTGGACGGTGTGGTGGCGCCTGGCATGGCCTGCTGGGCCTCGGTGTCGTTCAGGATCCAGACTTCGTGGACCAAGCCTTGCGGGTCGCGGACATAGTTCACCAGCAGCGTCTGACCGGCAAGCGATCCCGATAGCACCAGCATATTGTTGGTGCCGCGGATGCGGGCACCGGGCGACAAGCGCGTTAGCTGACCATTCATCAGCAGCTCCGGCGCGTAGGTGACCTGCATGGTGCCGCGCTGGGCATTGGCGGGGAAGGGGCGTACCGCCTGCTGAGCAGATGCAGCGGTGGCAAACGCCAACACCGTGCTGGTGATCAGTGCAGCGCACCAATTGCGGGCTGATGCTGTGAAGGAAGGGTCAATGCAGCGGTTCATGGTGTATGTCCAGAGGCTGTTGAGAAGGGAGTGCAATTTTAGGGCCAAAACGCCAGGCCTCTTTGCATCGCAAATCTGCCATGAGCACCATGTCGTAATCAGGGAGCGGTCACGCCCCAACCTCATAGACCAAAACGCATTGAAAGGACTGCAGCCATGGCTGAGTCTGCACTACGAATTAACCAGTTGATGAATCCGCGGTATCACTTCAGACGATTCGCGACTATTGTTTGACGGTGAACCCTTGCGCCATCCCAATGTTCTGTTGCTGAGATGCCACCCAAAAATGCGCTGGGCCATCCTGCCACCAAAGTTGTCCGACGCGATTTGCAGGAACGGCACTCAATGTAAAGTCTGGCACAAGCGTATAGGTCTGCTGGTTGTACCCAATTGAAGCGGTGCCATCACTCAAGGCGGCAAAGGTCGAGTTAGGGTCCAGTCCTAACAAAACGCTACGCAATGCCGCTGGATCATTGAAGGCGGGGTACAGAGCTTGATTGGTCGAGTCATTGCTTCGGAATGGAGCACGTAGGTGCCAATAGCCATCGCTGCCCACTTGCAGCATTGCGCTACTGAGCGTGACGGGATCGACAATCGCCGGGCCAGGCTGTACAGAATATGTCTGACCGTTGAGCATTGCAGTTGTCACGCCAGTGTCCGTTTGCCTACTGACCGTGATGCCTGGTAGTAACGTTGGCAACAACGCTTGTGAGAATATGGCAGAGGGAACATATGGTGACTGGAAAACCAGCGCCTTGCTATAGAACGTTCCAATTGTTCCTGCCGCAACGGTGTAAGTATTTGCTGCCGTTTGCGTCATGCTACCTGCACTCCAGACGCTTTGACCACCAAATGGGCAATTCGCAACCGTCACAGTGTAGGCTGTCGTGTTTGTCAAATAGCGAGTTGCTACGCCAAACGCGCCACCACAGTCAATCGTGTAATTGGTTCCCACATTGCTAATGCCTGCCCAACTGGACTGGATGGGCAATAGCGCAAAGCAAAGCAGAATTGCCGAGCCAATTCTCCTGGCGCCACAAGATTCAGTGATTGATTCAAGGCTCTTGCAGCTGCTGCTAGCAAACATATGGGCAATTTTGTCGAAAACCATGGTGACAACTTTCATTTAACTTTTTCTAAAAAAATTGCTTGTTTGAGCGGCAATAGGAGTGCCGGAGTAGCCCCTCGTTTCTGAGGCACTCCTTTGAGCATGGACTTTCCCTGGTTGGCGCTGACTGCACGGAGCAAAACCATTTCCCAATGGCTCCGGTAGAAAAGCGCCCTCAGAAAAAAGCCCAATACTATGAATTGAATAGTATTGGGCTAGTGCCTACAAGGCTTGAATCTGGTGGTCGTAGGTGGACTTGAACCACCGACATCAGCATTATGAATGCTGCGCTCTAACCAACTGAGCTATACGACCGAAGGGCAGGAGTATAGCATAGTCGAAAAATGGCGTGGAGAATTCGCCGTTTAAGGGGCTGTTACAGGTGCTTGAAATCCGCTTTGCGCTTGTTGACGAAGGCGTCCATGCCTTCTTTCTGGTCTTGTGTGGCAAAGAGGGCGTGGAACAGGCGGCGCTCGAACACAATGCCGTCGGCCAGCGTGCCCTCAAAGGCGCGGTTGACCGATTCCTTGGCGGCCATGGTTGCGATCTGCGAAAAGCTGCAAATCGCCAGCGCCGCGCCCAGAACCTCGTCCATCAACTTGTCCTGGGGCACGACGCGGCTGACCAGACCGGCACGCTCAGCTTCCACGGCGTCCATCATGCGGCCGGTCAGGGCCAGGTCCATGGCCTTGGCCTTGCCGACAGCGCGGGGCAGGCGCTGCGTGCCGCCGGCGCCGGGAATGATGCCCAGCTTGATCTCAGGCTGGCCAAAACGGGCGTTTTCGGACGCAATGATGAAATCGCACATCATGGCGAGTTCGCAGCCACCGCCCAGCGCGAAACCGCTGACGGCGGCAATCACTGGCTTGCGGATCGAGCGGATGGTTTCCCAGTTGCGGGTGATGAAGTCGCCTTTGTAGGCATCGGCAAAGCTGAACTTGGCCATGGCCGTGATGTCGGCGCCCGCGGCAAAGGCCTTTTCGCTGCCGGTGATGACCATGCAGCCAATTGCGGGGTCGGCGTCAAAGCCCTTCAGGGCGTGGCCCAACTCGTCCATCAACTGGTCGTTCAGCGCATTCAAGGCCTTGGGACGGTTCAGCGTGATGATGGCGACTTGCTCGCCTTCCACACGGGTGGTGATGCATTCGTAGTTCATGGTGGTGGTATCGGTGCTAGGAGGGGAAACAGGAGGGGGCCGGGGCTATTTTGCCGTAGCCTTGGCCACTTGCGGTCCTAGCCAGGCATCGACCAGGGCGGCGTCGCGCACGCTCAGGCGCACGGCCTGGCTGGCCTTGGGCAGCGTCAAGGTGAGGCTTTGCAGGCGTTTGTCGCGCGAGACGATGGCCGTCACCTTCTTGGCGTTGCCGGCAAACAGCGTGAACTCGTCCAGCGACTGCAGGCGCCAGGAGCCGTGGGCGTCGCTGTCGCTGGGTTGCACCGCAATCCACTCGTCGCCGCTGGCAAAGCCGGCTTTTTCGGCCACGCCGCCCCGCAGCACCTGCTGGATGAAGAGGCCGCCGCCTTCCTTGACACGCAGGCCCAATTGCTGGGCCACCTGGTCAGGCTCGTGGTGGACTTGCACGCCATGGCGCTCCAACAGCGGCTCCAGCGGCAGGTCGGCCGTGCCATGCACCCAGCGGGCGATGTCGGCTGCGAAGGAGCGCCCACCCAGTTCGGTCAGCACGGCCAGCAGGTCTTGCTCGCTCATGGGCCCACCCTGGCAGCGGGTCCACAGCGCGCGCATGACCGCGTCCAGCGTGGTCTTGCCCTCGGCGCGCAGCGTCAGGTCCAGGCACAGGCCCACCAGCGAGCCCTTGGTGTAGTAGCTGATCGTGGCGTTGGCGGTGTTTTCGTCCTGGCGGTAGTACTTGATCCAGGCATCGAAGCTGGCCTGCGCCACGCTTTGCACCTTGCGCCCCGGCGCCTGGGCCACGCCATTGAGGGTCTTGGTGATGAGCTTGAGGTAGGTCGCGTTGTCAATCAGTGCGGCACGGCGCAGCAACAGGTCGTCGTAGTAGCTGGTGAAGCCTTCAAAGAACCACAGCAGTTCGGTGTAGTTCTCTTGCGTGTAGTCGTAGGTGGCCAGCTCGGCCGGCCGCAGGCGCTTGACGTTCCAGGTGTGGAAGTACTCATGGCTGATCAACCCCAAGAGGGTGGTGTAGCCCTCGGGCTGCTTGTGCGTGGTAGGTGCCAGCGTGGTGCGCGGCAGGCGGGGCAGGTCGGAGCGCTTGGCGATCAGCGCGGTGGAGTTGCGGTGCTCCAGGCCGCCATAACCGTCGCTGACGGCATTCAGCATGAAGACATACTCCTTGAACGGAATTGCCCCCTCGCCCTGCTTGCGTGAGGTGCTATGGTTTTTGATGTTGTCGCCATGCCAGAAGCGGATCTCGGCTTCGCAGATGGCCTGGGTATCGGCCAGCAACTTGGCGCCGTCAAAGCTGGGTGGCGCGCCGGCTACGACGAATCGGTGCGGTATGCCGCAGGCGGTGAAGCTGCCGCTCCAGAACGGCCCCATCTCGAAGGGGCAGTCCACCAGCGTGTCGTAGTCGGCGCAGCGGTAGGTTCCAAAGCCTTGCTTATTGGCTTTCAGGGCGCTAGCCCCCGTCGCTACGGACCAATGCGCTACTGAATCAGTAGCAACCAGCTCCAGCTCATGGGGCAGGCCTTGCTGGCCTTGGACCAGCAGGCACAGGCTGGTGCCGTTGAAGAAGCCGCGGGTGGTGTCCAGCCAGGCGGTACGCACGGAGTTGTCGAAGGCGTAGACCTCGTAGTGCACAACCAGGGGCTGGCCGGGCGCGCAGTCCACAACCCAGGTGGCCTTGTCGGCTTGTTGGACCGGCACGCTTTTTGTGCCCTGTTGGCAGCGCAGGTTCTGCAGATTCTTGGCAAATTCGCGCACCAGGTAGCTACCCGGTATCCACACCGGCAGACGCAAGGTCTGCCGCGCGGCCGGCGCAGCGATGGTCAGGGTGACCGCAAACAGGTGGGCTTGCAGATTGGCCAGTTCCACCCGGTAGTGGATGGCGGGAGTGGCCTTGGATGGGGAGGGCGATGGATGGCGTTTTGTGGTCATAGGAAACGGTTTTAGCCCTTGCTACCGGCCAGCAGTTTCTCGACCTGGGCCGCATCCACTGCACCGGGCACCCGGGTGCCATCCACAAAGAACAGTGTCGGGGTGCCGGTGATCTTGTACAGGCGGCCAAACTCTGCATTGCGGGTGAGTGCGGCGGTGTCGCAATTGGCCATAGCAGCGGGCTGGTCGCGCACCATCCAGTCTTGCCAAGCCTTACTGGGGTCTTTGGCGCACCAGATGGCTTTGGACTTGTCGCCCGAATCGGCGCCGAGTATGGGATACAGGAACATGTAGACCGTGACGTTGTCCACCTTTTGCAGATCGCGCTCAAAGCGTTTGCAGTAGCCGCAATTGGGGTCTTCAAACACGGCGATCTTGCGCTTGCCGTTGCCGCGCACGATGGTGAAGGCATCCTTGAATGGCAGATCGTCAAACTTGACGGCGGTGAGCTTGTTCACGCGCTCCTCGGTCAGGTTGCGCTTGCCGCGCACGTCGATGATGTTGCCTTCGATCAGGTAGTTGGCCTGGGCATCGGTGTAGAAAATCTCGCTGCCATTGATGCGCAGTTCGTACACGCCGGGAATCGGGGTCTTGCTGACCTCGTCCACGCTTTTGATAGCGGGCATGCGCTCCGCAATGTTCTTGCGGATCTGCGCCTCTTGCGCCATGGCGGAGCCGAAAACCAATGCGGCGGTGCCGACCAGCAGGGATTGCAGTGTCAGGTGTTTCATAGAAGAGCCCATCGTCGTTGTCATCATCATCCGTTCTTGTTGCCATTTGGGGTCTTGCCCAGCACACCCATGGCGCGCCGCGCAACCCACTGTTTGATCAATCCACTCGCCTCAAATCGGTTCATGCCCCAGTTGCGCATGGCTTGCACCGTCGGGTGGCGGTTGGTGAATAGGCGTTGCAAAACATCATTGGCCTGTCCCATCACCGCAAAATCCGCCTTGCGCGCCCGCTCATACTGGCGCAACAACCGCGGGTCACCCACGCTGCGCCAATACGCCCGGCCGGTGACCACCGCCACCAGTTCGGCCACATCGGCCAGACCCATATTCAAACCCTGACCGGCCAGGGGGTGCACGGTATGAGCCGCGTCACCGGCCAACACCCATGCACCCTGCGCCGACACTCCACACCAACGGCGTGCCTGCGCCTGTTGCAAAGGCCAAACCTTGCGCGGGCTGGTCAATGCAGGCGCACCCAGCACACCGTGGCTGCTGGTTTCCAGCGCCTGGCAGAAATCCGCCTCATCCATGGCCTGCAGGGTTTGCGCACGCTCAGGGCTGACAGACCAGACAATCGCGCACAAGTTCCCGTCGGCACCGCCCAACGGCAAAAAAGCCAGAATTTCCCCTTGGTGGTTGAACCATTGGCGGGCAACCTGGGCATGCCCTTTTTCGCAGCGCACGCGGGCGGCCAGCGCCCACTGGTCGTAGGGGGTTGCGTCCCACTCCACGCCCCATTCCTGGCGTGTCTGGCTGGCCTTGCCTTCGCAGACCACGGTCAGTGCGGCGGGTTTTGGGGCATCCACCACGTCGATCAGGGGTTGGAAGCGCACGGCCTCGGCCAAGCGGGCCTCCAGCACGGGTACGTCGACGATCCAGTTCAGCGCCTCGGCTGCACTCTGGGCGGCATCAAACGCCACCTCGCCGCCATCGTCGCCATGCACCTGCATGGACAGAACCGCCGTGGCGTCCTGCGGCGCAGGCCAGCAGCGCACGGCCTCCAGCAGTTGGCGAGACGCCTGGTTCAAGGCATAGGCTCTGACATCGGTGGCGGCATCGGCGCTTTGGGCGGGGTATGGGCCCGCCGGGGCGACCAGGGCGACTCGCAATTGCTTGGCCGCCAGATGCAGGGCCAGTGTGCGCCCGACGATGCCCGCGCCCCGGATGCAGATATCAAAGGGTCTTGTCATGGTGGGGCGATTGTAGAAGCCGGTGTCATCCACGCGCCCGGGGGCTTGTGGATGGCACTAGGGTGTGTCCGTCGGGGCTTCCCAGGCCGATGCCTGCGTGGGCAGGGCTTCCAGAAAACGGATGGGGCGCCGGGTGTTGGGTGACATGTCGGCCAGCAGATCGCGCAGATCGTTCAACACGCGCTCGGGGGGCACGGGGTTTTCATGCAGCAGCACGCAGGCGGCCTGGAAATGCAGCGTTACCTCGGGCACCAGCCCGGGCAGGGGGATCAGGCCCGAGCCTATCAGCTTGACCATGCGCTCGGTCAGGGCCTGGCGCGTGGTGACGCCTTCCATCAGCAGGCCAAACTGTGCCGTGCCCACGCGGCCTGCCGGATCCACATCGCGCAGGATGCGCTGGATCTTGACGACAGCCCGCAATAGGCATTGTTCGGCCGTGGTGTCGCTGTAGGCCTCGCGGATGTGCTCGTGGTTGGTGACCTGCACCATGACCAGGGCCAGTGGCTCGCGGTGGTCTATGGCGCGTTGCACGGCGCCCTCCAGATGGGTCTGGAACACCTCGGGGGTCAGCATCCCGGTCAGCGCATCCTGGGTGGGCAGGTGGTTGGCCCGCACCACCAACTCCTTACGGTCATGCGTGAGCTGGGTCAGGGCATACATCAGGATGGGGATGGAGGTGGCGACGCAGGCGGACGTCAGGTAGCGCATCTGCCACAGCAGCGGAACCAGACCGACGGTCTCGCACAGCATATAGGTCAGCGCAAAGAACTGGGGTAGCAGCGCAATCATCATCCAGCGGCCCACGGTGGAGCCTTGGTGCCAACTCAGGACGGTGGCGCCGGTGCCGATGACGGCGGCAAACAGCATGATCATGGCGCACACGCGGTCCGCAATGAAACGGTCCACGACGGCGAATACCAGGACCGAGGCGATCGTGCCCCAGCCCACGGAGGACAGAAAACGGTCGTAGCGGTGGAAGTGCACATGCAGCACGAAGACATTGCGGATGAACAGCAACGTGCTGCCCACGGCGATGACGGGCATGACGTGGGAGGCATAGTTGGCCAGCTCCGGCACGTGGGCCCAGATGGTGGCATTCAATACACCGGAAATCTGCGCCAACGTGGCGGCAATGAGCAGGGCGAACAACGCGGCCCAGCCGTCGATGGCCTTGCGGTGCTCCATATAGCGCAACAGGGACAGCACGGCCAAGCTCAGCAGTGCTCCGAACATCAGGCCCAGGCCAATGAACTCTTGCTGCCGCTGCATTTCGCGCTCACGCACGGCGGCCAGCCGAATCGGGATGCTGAGTTCTTTGAAATTGCGGATTTGCAGGTAGACGTTCTGTGTCGAACCGTCCGGCAAGGAAAAATCAAAGTCCGGGTAGAGGCCAGGCCGGTGCCAGTCGGTTTGTGCGAGCATGTCCCCCGCCTGCTGGGCGACCCAGCGGCCGGCCTCGTCTGGATGGTGGAACGTGACCTGATCCAGGAAGGGCAGGGGCAGGTTCAGCGTCCATTGCGCTTTGGAGCCCGTTGCCCGCTTGACCCGCAGTTTGAGCCACAGCGTATCGAACTTGTTCAGGGGATAGCGGGTCAGTGCCGGCTCGGATTTGAACTTGGCGGTACCGCTGACAACCTGATCGATAGTGGCACGCGAGCCCTCATCCAGCCAACTGCTGACATCGGTGCTGATTTGCAGCGACGGCGCGTTGTCATCCAGTACCAGAACGTTGTTGGATGGCGGTTCAGCAGCCTGGCAGCAAACAGCAAACAGGCAGCAAACTATCACCAACAGTCGTACTAGCAGGGATGGCATTACACTTGTCTCCCCCGTTTTTAGAGGTTTTTATGAGTCCGAGAGTGGCATTGTAGGCCTACCCAACCTAGGTAAAACTGCGTTGTGCAACGCCTTGACCACGGTCGGTATCGTCGCGGCAAATGTTTCGAAGGACCTGGCCTTCTGTGATTTCTAACAAACGGTTCAGGTGACCATGGGCGCGGCACCCATAGCTTGCGGAATGGGTTGGCATAGTAGGGCAAACAGCTCGCCCAGCCATTGGACCTGTTGCTCGGACGGATATAGGCGCTGTCTTTTTCGCGCTTGGCACGCGTGCCGTACATTTTTCACACCAAATACTTGAATCTTGATCTGTCGATGTCTGACGAAATATCTGAAGCCAGTCCGTTGGTGAGCGTCCTGATCCGCAGCATGGATCGTGCGAGTTTGCGTGAGTCCCTCGCATCAGTCGCTGCACAGACCTATCCCTCCATAGAGCTTGTAGTGGTGAATGCAAAAGGGGACGGGCATGGAAATGTCGATCCCTGGTGTGGCCGCTTCCCGGTTCGGTTTATCAGGGCCGGGGGACGGCTCGATCGGAGTGCTGCAGCCAACCTGGCGTTGGAAAAGGCGAGCGGCCAGTATCTGATGTTTCTGGATGACGACGATCTGATCGACGCCGGACACGTCGCGTCACTGGTCCGTGCCTTGGCCGACTCCCCTGACTGCAAGGCCGCGTTTTCCGGAACACGCGTAACCGACGCCGCAGGCGTTACCTTGGGTGTATATGAGCAGGCTTTTTCGGCAGCGCAGTTGCTGGTCGGAAACTTCTTGCCCATCCATGCGGTTCTCTTCAACCGTGATCTCGTAGCGGCTGGGTGCCGGTTTGACACCGCGTTGGAGACCTACGAAGACTGGGATTTTTGGCTTCAGGTTTCGCGGCTCACCGGTTTTGCTTCAACCGGTGGTGTCAGTGCCGTGTACCGATCCTTCCTGGGCGACTCTGGCATGTCTCGCGCCGAGCACAGACCCCTGCAAAGGCAACGGCGTTCCGTGGTGTGGCGTAAATGGTGGCCTGCCTGGGATGTTGAAAACGTCGACCTTTTGGCATCTGGCTTGGAGCGTGCGCAGGAGGACAAGGAGAGAGAAAACGCGGAGGTGCGCAATGCGTTCAATGCTGAGGTGGGGAAGAACAGCCAGTTGCACCAGGCCATAGCGGACTTGCAGCAGACCTTGCACGGGCACATGTTGCAGGTGTCCGGTCTAAGCCAGACCGTGGCCGAGTTGAATGCATCCTTGGCCGCGGTGCGAAACTCGTTGGTCGACCGCGAAAGGATGCTCGTGCACCGGGATATGCAGATCGGCATGTTGAATGCCAGCATCCAAGACATTCTGTCGTCAACCAGCTGGAGGTGGAGCGCGCCTATACGGCATATTGGTCGCTGGGTTGAGGCTACCCGCCGCAAGCTCAGAGCCGCGGCGCTGCTTGCCAGGGTCACGGTGCAATTTCTTCGGCGGGACTCGGTTGGCAAACAAATCGGTAATGCCGTCCGTTTTGCGCTGCAGGAGGGGTGGTCTGGTGTGAAGCGGCGGCTGGCCAGACGGAGTGCCGTTGCGTCAGCAACACATCCGCAGCCTTCAGGTCAAGGGTTGGAACCCAGCCCGGCGTTGCAGCTGGAGCGCCACGACTATCGGCCGCTCTCT
Organism: Rhodoferax sp. GW821-FHT07G04; assembly: GCF_059418585.1. NCBI lineage: Bacteria > Pseudomonadati > Pseudomonadota > Betaproteobacteria > Burkholderiales > Comamonadaceae > Rhodoferax > Rhodoferax sp. GW821-FHT07G04. The sequence goes on along the minus strand of NZ_JBWKQD010000001.1, from coordinate 1,303,413 downwards.
GCCATCGACACGGACAAGTACGAGTATTTTTTTCTGGATGTATTCGACACTGCCATCATCCGGTTGTTCGAGAAGCCGGTCGATCTATTCAAGCACATTGGACATGCAACGCGTTCCGCCGCGTTTGAAAGCATGCGCGTACAGCAGGAGCGCGAGGCCCGCGAAAGACTGGCCTCGCGCAAAGACATCCCATTGGCTGAGATATACCGGTCGTTCTATGGGGCTGACCTCGGGCGTGAGATTGAAACCGAGTTGACGTTCTGCGCAGCGCACCCTGAGACGTTTGCCTTGTATTCGAAGCTTGTCTCCAAAGGGAAAAAAATATACTTTGTCTCGGACATGTACCTTGACCGGGGGACCATTGCAGCCATTCTGCATAAGAACGGGTTCAACCAATACGAAGACATTTTTGTGTCGTCGGAGGATGACTTGATCAAAGGCGATGGCAGCCGTTTCGCGTGGTTACAATCAGCCCTTCCCGGCTCCGTGGGCAAGGCCCTGCATATTGGTGACAACCACGTTTCCGATTGGATTCAACCGCGCCAGCATGGATACGATGCTTACCACTACCTGGAGAGTATTGAGTTCTACCGTTACGACGCCTTTCTCTTCTCCAAGGCCCCTTATTTGGTTGAACAAAACAGCCTGGGGGTTTCCTTTGCACTAGGCATGTTCCGGTACTGGAAGTCCGGCTTTCTGGACAGCAAGCCGGGGTACTGGCGGCAATTCGGGTTTTTCTACGGCGGAGCTTTGGTCTCGGCGTTCTGCGGCTTTGTCAATAGCAGTATCTTGCAAGCCAAGCTCTCTACCTCTCGCGTGTTTTTCCTCGCGCGCGATGGTGACATCATGAGCCAGGTCTATCGCCTGCTTTACCCCGAGTTGGACGCCGTGTATGTCTGGGCTTCTCGCCGCTGCATGAGTTTTCCCTCATTGCGTACGATGCGCCTGGCGGATGACGAGGACATGCTCAAGCTGTTTAGCACGCCGATCGGGATTACCTGTGCAGACGACCTGATTGAGCGACTGGGGTATGACGATCTGCACGCTTTGAAGGCGTCGTTGAGTGAACTGGAATCGCAGGGGCTTCTCAATAGCGAACCCGATATTCTGCGTTGCCTTATGGGTCACAAGGAATCCATCTTGGCCAAGGCGAATGCCGAGCGGGATACCCTGTTGCACTATTTGGATGCCGTGAATTTCTTTGGAGACTCCGACATTGTGATTGCGGATGTGGGTTGGGGAGGAACTATCCAGAACGCACTCGTGAAGTTGCTGAAGCAGTCGGGTAGTGGCCACCAGACGCTGCACGGAATGTATATGGGTGTCAGCGACCACGCGGAGCATGCTGACTTCAAGAAGGGCTTCCTGTTCCAAGGCGACAAAGCGCGGTTTTCCGGCTTCCTGAATCTTATTGAGTTAATTACATCTTCGCCAAAAGACGGTGTCATGCGGATTGCGGCAGTGGATGGCGGCTATGCGCCCGTTAGCGTGCGGCAGAGTGCGCAGGAGTTGAACCGGCAGGCTATTGCCGCCGAGATCCAGTCCGGCATTCTGGAGTTTGCGCAAATGGTCAAAGATAGAAAGATCGGCAGTCTGGACTTCTTCCAGCCCAGTGACTTCGAGGCGCTGTTTGGCGCGCTGCAGGATCACCCCTCGGAGGAGGATGTCCAGCATCTGGGGGGCGTGCGGCACGCCATGACGCTGGGCAACCATTTTGGTGACCAAGTGCTGAATAAAAAGGTATGAACGCTGTGACCCAACTCAAAATCATCACTGTCGTGATTGCTCCGGCAATGTATGAGCGGTTCTTTGTGGAAAACGCTGTGGTCAACGGCTATGACTTGGTATCCATAGACAATCGCCAGCACAACCGAGGCTTACCCGCCATTTACAACGAGATGATCACGCGCCATCTGGATGACGATTGCTGGTTGCTATTTGTTCACGAAGACTTTGAAATAAAGGGCGGCTTGTCTGCCATTGATCATCTGGACCCCAGCCATGTGTATGGAACATTTGGGCTCAACTTCGAAAACAATTCGCCGGCTCCCTATGGACGGCATGTTTGCAGCAACAAGGACGGCAGTCGAGCCGTTGAAGTGGGGCACCCCATTTCAGAGCCTGTGACAGTTGAGACGCTGGACTGTCAAAGCGTCTTGGTGCATACCTCCCTTTTGCGCAACAACCCCAAGCTTCGCTTTGACGAGCATCTGACGTTCGATCTGTACGCCGAGGATTTTTGCATCAATGCGAAATTCAGGCTGGGCATCACGTCCAAGGTGTTCCCGCTGACGTTCCAGCATTACTCGCATGGAAACATCACGGAACGCTACCATTCCGGTATTCGCTATCTGGCACAAAAGTATCCCGATGTAGCGGTTGCGGGAAGCTGCTCGTTCATCGGCGGCCGATCGTCAGACCTTGAAAAGTATTTTGTTTATGGCGTAGGTCAAGTGCAAAGTGCACCCCAAGCGCCGGATATCCCGAATGTGCCGAAGAGCACGTTCTTTGCAAGAGTGCGGCGCTATCTGGGCCGCCTGAAACGAAGTTTTTGATTCTCAAACCCCAATGGCATCCTGACCCAATCCCTGCCGGATGGCGCGACCCTCAAGGGCGCGTCCCGTCGCAGGGTCGGCGGGTCATTACAATCACGTTTTACCCCCTAGTACCCAGCCGAGACCGATCAACTGCCTGACTGTGCGGTCTCGTTCGATGGGATTTGCCCGTTTTCCCGTTGCATGGGCGCTGCGCCCAAGTGCACGTGAGGTCCCCGAGGGGCAGACCGAATTCTGATTGACAAGGATATTTTCATGAGTCTGAAGTGTGGCATCGTTGGCCTACCCAACGTCGGTAAATCCACGTTGTTCAACGCCCTGACCAAGGCCGGCATCGCTGCGGAGAACTATCCGTTCTGTACCATCGAACCCAATGTGGGCATTGTTGAAGTGCCTGATGCCCGCATGACGCAGTTGGCCGACATCGTCAAGCCCGAGCGCATCGTGCCGGCTGTCGTTGAGTTTGTGGACATTGCCGGCCTGGTTGCCGGCGCCAGCACCGGTGAAGGATTGGGCAATAAATTCCTGGCCCACATCCGTGAGACAGACGCCACGGTCAATGTGGTGCGTTGCTTTGAAGACGACAACGTCATCCACGTGGCCGGCAAGGTGGACCCGATTGCCGATATCGAGGTCATCCAGACCGAGCTGTGCCTGGCTGACCTGGGTGCTGTCGAAAAGGCTTTGCAGCGCCATACCAAGGTGGCGCGCTCGGGCGATAAGGACGCACAAAAGCTGGTTGCCATCCTGGAGAAATGCCAGGTGGCTTTGAACGAAGCCAAGCCCGTGCGCACGCTGGACTTCAGCAAAGAAGAGCTGCCGCTGCTCAAGCAGTTTTTCCTGATCACCGCCAAGCCCGCCATGTTTGTGGCCAATGTGTCGGAAGACGGTTTCACTAACAACCCTCTGTTGGACCGCCTGACGGCTTTTGCCAAGGCCCAGGGTGCGCCCGTGGTGGCCATCTGCGCCAAGCTCGAAGCCGAGATGAGCGAGATGAGCGACGACGATCGCCAGATGTTCCTGGAGGAGCTGGGCCAGACTGAGCCCGGCCTGAACCGCCTGATCCGTGCCGCATACACCCTGCTGGGACTGCAGACCTACTTCACTGCGGGTGTGAAGGAAGTGCGTGCCTGGACCATCCACGTCGGCGACACCGGCCCGCAGGCCGCCGGTGTCATCCACACCGACTTCGAGAAGGGCTACATCCGTGCCCAGACCATTGCCTTTGACGATTACATCGCGTTCAAGGGCGAGCAGGGCGCCAAGGATGCCGGCAAGATGCGGGCCGAAGGCAAGGAATATGTCGTCAAGGATGGCGACGTGATGAACTTCCTGTTCAGCTCCTGATCCGCATTCTGGACCGCGCGTGACGCCGTCCTACGACTGGCTGGCCCTGGGCGCTGCGGCCTGTTGGGCTGCCACCAGCCTGCTGTCGGCCCCGCAGGCACGCTACCTGGGCGCGTTTGCCTTTACCCGCTGGCGCATGGCGCTGGTGTTCGTGATGCTGCTGCCTGTGGTGGTGCTCAGCGGTGGCTGGCACAGCCTCACCTGGCAGACGACAGGCACGTTGGCCCTCAGCGGCCTGATCGGTATCTTCGTCGGTGACACCGCGCTGTTTGCCTGCATGAACCGCTTGGGGCCGCGGCGCAGCGGTGTTCTGTTTGCCACCCATGCCTGCTTCAGTGCCGTGCTCGGCTTCGCGGTGTTGGATGAGCGCATGGGGCCGCAGGCCATGCTGGGCGGCGCGCTGGTGGTTGCGGGCGTGATGATGGCCGTGGCCTTGGGCGCACACAAGCAGGAATCGCATGCACTGGAGGTGACGCGCGGGCATTGGCCCTTGGGAGTGGCCCTGGGACTGCTCGCCGCGCTGTGCCAAGCCCTGGGCTCGTTGATTGCAAAGCCGGTGGTGGCTGCGGGTGTCGACCCCATCGCCGCCACGCTGTTGCGGGTGCTGGCCACCTGTGTGGCGCATCTGGTGTTGCTGGGCTCCGGTGTTGGTGTAGCCCGGGCGCTGAACCCCATGACCTGGCGTGTCGCGGGCTGGGTAGGGCTCAGCGGCATGATAGGCATGGGGCTGGGCATGAGCTTGGTGATGCTGGCGCTGAAGCATGGAGACGTGGGCATGGTGGGCATCCTGTCCTCCGTGTCGCCGGTGCTGGTCTTGCCCCTGTTGTGGTGGCGCCTGGGCCGGGCTCCGGCGGCCGGTGCATGGTGGGGGGCAGCGGCCACGGTGCTGGGGACCATGATCGTTTTGATGCGCTAGCCCTCGTCAAATGGTCGCTATTTGCTATCTAAAACATAGCAACCGCACCCATCATGGCGACCGTCATGCAGACGTAGCGGGCAAATTTACCAATCGCCATATAGGCCACGCAAGGCCAGAACGGCAGCTGCAACCAGCCTGCCACTGCACACAGCGGATCGCCCACGCCGGGCAGCCAAGCCAGCAGGCAGGCTTTGGGGCCCAACCGCTTCAACCAGTCCAGGGCTCGGGTGTGGTGGTGCGAATGGCTGTATTTGTCTGCGACCTTGTGCGCGCCATACCCCATCCACCAATCCACGGCGCCGCCCAGCGTATTGCCCACCGTGGCCACCAGCACCACGGGCCAGAACATATGGGGATTGAGGTGGATCAGTCCAAAGACCACCGGCTCCGATCCCAGCGGGATCAGTGTGGCCGAGATGAAGGAGACCAAAAAAACGGTTGTCAGGCTGTACTGCGGCAGCGACAACAAGGTAAGCAAATGTTCTATCCACGCGGGCATGGAGGCAGTGTAGACCTTGTGGTGCAAACGGGGTGGCGGTTGGGTGTTTTAAGGCCTGCGATTTTTGGGGCTTGATCGCGAGCGTGAGTGGTCGCACACCTTGTGCATCAGCCGGGTTGGCGGTTGCGTTGGTGCGCGCGAGAGCACTAACCGTCCCACACTTGGAAACATTTCTGCAAGAATTTCAATTGCTGAAATTTTAAGCAGCTAGAATGGCGGCCGGCCCGCGACACGCTTGCCTCGGCCCCACCCCATACTCCAAAGAAATTTCAGATGCGCATCGGTCACTTCGCGTTGGCGAATCCCTTGTTTGTCGCACCCATGGCGGGTGTGACGGACAGGCCGTTCCGCCAGTTGTGCAAGCGCCTGGGTGCGGGTTATGCGGTCAGTGAGATGGTCACCTCACGCCGCGATTTGTGGGATTCACTGAAAACCTCGCGCCGCGCCAACCACGCGGGCGAGCCCGGCCCGATTGCCGTGCAGATTGCCGGCACCGAGGCAGAGATGATGGCCGACGCCGCTGTCTACAACGTCGAACGCGGCGCCCAGATCATCGACATCAACATGGGCTGCCCGGCCAAGAAGGTCTGCAACAAGTGGGCCGGCTCGGCGCTGATGCAGGACGAGACCTTGGCCCTGTCCATCGTTGAAGCCGTGGTCGCCGCCTGCGCACCGCACAACGTGCCTGTCACCTTGAAGATGCGCACCGGCTGGTGCCAGGCCCACAAGAATGCCGTGGTGCTGGCCCGCGCCTTCGAGAGCGCTGGCGTGCAGATGCTGGCCGTGCATGGCCGCACACGCGAGCAGGGCTACAAAGGTGACGCCGAATACGACACCGTGGCCGCTGTCAAAGCGGCCGTGCGCATACCGGTGGTGGCCAATGGCGACATCACCTCGCCTGAAAAAGCACGGGCTGTCTTGAAGGCTACCGGCGCCGACGCCATCATGATCGGCCGTGCCGCCCAGGGTCGACCCTGGATCTTCCGCGAGATTGCACATTTTCTGGAAACCGGCACCCACCTCGCGCCGCCGCTGGTCAGCGAAGTCAAACGCCTGCTCGTCGAACACCTGCACGACCACTACAGCCTGTATGGCGAATTCATCGGCGTGCGCTCCGCGCGCAAACACATTGGCTGGTATGTGCGCGAGCTGCCCGGCGGCGAAACCTTCCGCGGCCAGATGAATGCCTTGGACAACAGCATGGCCCAGGTGGCAGCCGTAGAACATTTTTTGGACACACTCAACGAACACACGGACCGCATCCCCCACAAGGAGATGACGGCCGGTATCAGAGGAAGAGACAACACCATGGAATTTGCAACACCATGAGCAAGAAGCTCATTGAAGACTGCGTACGCACCAGTCTGGAAAGTTACTTTAGAGACCTGCGTGGCACCGAACCCGGTGGCATGCACGACATGTTGGTTCGCGCGGTGGAAAAGCCTTTGCTCGAAGTGGTCATGGCCCAAGCCGACCACAACCAGTCCAAGGCCGCCCAATGGCTGGGCCTGAACCGCAACACCCTGCGCAAAAAGCTGCTGGAACACCGGCTGATCGACTGACACCCACACTTGCCTTCGTGCGGCAAGCTGCTGCCAGGCCTCCCCCGAATTCTTAACTCTGGCTCGCTTTCCACACCATGAACGCACTTCTTTCTGTCTCCGACAAAACCGGCATCGTCGAACTCGCCCAGGCGCTGCACGCCCAGGGCATCAAACTGCTGTCCACTGGCGGCACCGCCAAACTGCTGGCCGACAAGGGCCTGCCCGTGACCGAAGTGGCCGAGATGACCGGCTTCCCCGAAATGCTGGACGGCCGCGTCAAGACGCTTCATCCCCGCGTGCACGGCGGCCTGCTGGCGCGCCGTGATGTGCCCGCGCACATGGCCGCGCTGGCCGAGCACAAGATCGACACCATAGATGTGCTGGTGGTGAATTTGTACCCGTTTGAAGCCACGGTGGCCAAAGCAGGCTGCACGCTGGAAGACGCCATCGAGAACATCGACATCGGCGGCCCGGCCATGGTGCGCAGCGCCGCCAAGAACTGGAAAGATGTGGCCGTGCTGACCGACGCATCGCAATACGCCACGGTGATTGCCGAGCTGAAGGCCGACGGCAAAGTCAGCGACAAGACCAAGCTGGGTTTGTCGATTGCCGCCTTCAACCGCATCAGCCAGTACGACGGCGCCATCAGCGACTACCTGTCCGCCATCCAGATTGGTGACACGGTGCCCGCGGGTGACGCAGCTCCCAAGCTGGACCTGTTTGCCGGCCAATCGAACGGCCGCTTCATCAAGGTGCAGGACCTGCGCTACGGCGAAAACAGCCACCAGCAGGCCGCGCTGTACCGCGACCTCTATCCTGCACCCGGCTCACTGGTCACCGCCAAACAATTGCAAGGCAAGGAACTGAGCTACAACAATATTGCCGATGCCGACGCGGCCTGGGAGTGCGTGAAAAGCTTCACCAATACGCCCGCCTGCGTCATCGTCAAGCACGCTAACCCCTGCGGTGTGGCCGTGGGTGCCAACGCGTTGGAGGCCTACAGCAAGGCCTTCCAGACCGACCCCACGTCTGCCTTCGGCGGCATCATCGCGCTGAACTGTGAGCTAGACGAAGCCGCGGCGCAGCAGATCGCCAAACAGTTTGTCGAAGTGCTGATGGCCCCTAGCTTCACCGCTGCGGCGCTGGAAGTCTTCAAGACCAAGGTCAATGTGCGCATCTTGCAGATCGACCTGCCCAAGGGTGGCGCCACCGATTGGGACAATGGCCGCAATGCCATCGACATGAAGCGCATCGGCTCCGGCATCCTGCTGCAGACCGCGGACAACCACGAGCTGGCCCTGAGCGACCTGAAGGTGGTCACCACCTTGCAGCCTACGCCCGAGCAATTGCAAGACCTGCTGTTTGCGTGGAAGGTGGCCAAATACGTCAAGTCCAACGCCATCGTCTTCTGCAAGGGCGGCATGACCATGGGTGTGGGCGCCGGCCAGATGAGCCGTCTGGACTCCGCGCGCATCGCATCCATCAAGGCCGGCCACGCCAACCTGTCACTGGCCGGCACGGCAGTGGCCAGCGACGCCTTCTTCCCCTTCCGCGACGGCCTGGATGTGGTGGTCGATCACGGCGCCACCTGCATCATCCAGCCCGGTGGCTCCATGCGCGACCAGGAGGTCATAGATGCTGCGAACGAGCGCGGCGTGGCCATGGTGTTCAGCGGCGTGCGGCACTTCCGGCATTAGAAATGCAGCCATAAACCCCGAAATGGGTTTTATGCAGCAACAGGCGAGACAAAAGTGGGTCTAGCCCTCGTCAGCATTGCCTGGAGTGCTCCTAAATTAGGAGTTTTTTAAGCCACTATTGCTGCTCGGATTCCTTTGCCTGGAAGTCGAATGGGCGCGCGGGGAGAAGAGCAGTTAATCGGCCAAGCCCAATGCCTCAAGCTTGGCCTTGGCGTCCTTTGAGCCCCTTTTTGCTGCCTTGCGGTACCACTGGACTGCCACGCCCATGTCCTTTTCTACGCCCTTGCCTTCCGCGTAGGTCTGAGCCAAGTCAAATTGGGCCGCGGATTGCTCCAGCGTCGCGGCTTCTTTCAACATTTCCAAGGCCTTCTCGTCGTCTCTCTCCACGCCCCGGCCGCTGGCATACATGCGCGACAAGCTGTAGATCGCGGTGGGGTTCTTCTTTGCCGCGGCCATGCTGTACCACTTCAGCGCTTGCGCCAAATCAACGTCGACACCGTAGCCGTTTTCGTACGCGTCGGCGAGATTGTTTTGTCCAGACGAATTGCCTTGGCTGGCAGACTTCTGGTACCACTTGAAAGCCTCCGCCATGTCAACAGGAACGCCCCGGCCATGCCTATAGGCGACGCCCATGGAGAATTGGCTGGACGCGTCTCCTTGGTCTGCCGATCTCCGCCACCATTCGACCGCCAATGCCAAATCCTGTGGCACGCCTTGCCCAGCAGCATAGGCCGCAGCGAGATTGCGCTGGGCCAAGGAATTACCTTGCTTGGCAGCCAAGTGGTACAGATCGAAAGCCTTGCTCCAATCTTGTTTGACACCCTGTCCATTTGCAAAGGCTGCGCCCAAGTTGTTGATGCCCCGGGAATGCCCCTGGGCTGCAGATTTTTGGAGCCATCTGACACTCTCGTTCAAGTCCTTCGCAACGCCTAGACCATTCGACAGCATCCACGCATAGTTGGTCTGGGCTGGCGCGAACCCCTGCTCTGCGGATCGACGGTACCAAAGAGCCGCTTGGGCAAGGTCTTTGGATACGCCGTTTCCATGCTCGTAGCGCTCTCCCAATTTGCTTTGGGCGGAGGGATCGCCACCATTGGCTGCTGCGGTCAATCCTTCAAGATCGGTGGTACCTGCGCCAACGCGAAAGCTGGAGATGTCGGCGTCAATGGGCAGGTCTCTGGTGCAAGGGCGACCGCCGCAGACACTGCCTTTGAACGCTGTGCGGCGCAGGATAGCTTCTGCGTGCTTGTTCAATTCAGGACTGGGGCTGTCTTGGATGGTGACGGATTCCAAGCTGCCATGACCGTTGATGCTTGCCGTGATCCGCAGCCGCCCTTGAACACGGAGGTATTCTGCGGCTAGGCGCAAATCTTCCAGCAGCTGGCCCATGCCCTCGATAGGGTAGGGGGGCTCATCCTGGTCTGTCAGGCCAGGATATTGCCCGCGCACGGTGTGACGCTGCTCTTCACTGAGCCCTCGCCAGCCAGCGCCAAAAGCCGGGGGGTGCACCGAAAACAAGGGAGCGGCTTGGCGCACAACGTAGTGGTCTTTTGGCGGATCAAGGGTGAAGACAAACTCTTGCTGTGCTACGACCAGACCGGATGGCACCCTGCACTCATACTGCAGCATGGCTTTTCGAACTGCTTCATGAAAAACCCGGGGGCCAGAGATGACGATGACGTCTTTGGGCTTGCCATCTAGGAGGAGAAGCTTGGCCATAACCGTGCCCACGGTCTCACTTTGAATGGCTGCACGTGGCATTTCGGGTGGTGTTTGTTTGCATGCCTTGGCGACTTCTGCACCGTCCAGCCTCCATTCGCTGCTCCCAGGATTCGGTGCAGTGGCTACCGGCTCTGCATTGGGCAGCGTCGGGCGGGCTTTGCGAAACCACTTTTCGGCTTCCCGGAAATTTTGTTCAACGCCCTGGCCCTGCACATAGATACGCCCCAGGTCGTTCATGGCTTCCGCATTGCCTTGCTCGGCCGATAGGCGCAGCCATTTGGCAGCTTCGTCGGTGTTTGTGCCAACACCCGTGCCATTCAGATACATGTTCCCAATCAGGCGCCGGGCCAGGGCATCGCCCTCTTGTGCCACGGGTAGCAGCTCTTGAAACGCTGCTGTAAATTCTTTATTCTGGAAGGCGGCTTCGCCTTCTTTGAGTCCTGCAACCGCAACGCCTGGGAGTGCAACGAGCACCAAAACCAAGGCGACAGTGCAGCGAGGGAAAGGCATTGTCATGGGTATGTGTGTAGGAACCTCATGGAGGTTGATGGTTGGCCAGCTCCCGCCAACGTTGCGCAATTAGCTGCGAAATTTATAGCAACTTGAAAACTGCTTCTGCCGCCCGTACGGTCTCAGCCAGGTCTTCATCCGTATGCGCAGCACTCACAAACCCCGCCTCATACAGGGCCGGGGCGAAGTACACGCCGCGCTCCAGCATGCCGTGGAACAGCGTGTTGAAGCGCTTGTTGTCCGTCGTCATCACCTTGGCATAGTTCTGCGGCAGCGTATCGAACAAAAAGAAGCCGAACATGCCGCCTTCGCTGTCCACGCTGAAGGGCACGCCGGCCTTGTCGGCGGCGCCTTTCAATCCGGCCATCAGTTTTTGCGTCTTGCCGCCCAAGGCTTCATAGAAGCCGGGTTTGCGAATCTCGCGCAGCGTGGCCAGGCCGCAGGCGGTGGCTACGGGGTTGCCCGAGAGGGTGCCGGCCTGGTAGACCGGGCCCAGCGGGGCCAGCATCTCCATGACGGCACGCTTGCCGCCAAAGGCTGCCAGCGGCATGCCGCCGCCGATGACCTTGCCCAACACGGTGATGTCCGGCGCAAAGCCGGGAATGGCTTTGGCATACACGCCCTGGGCGCTGCCCAACCCCACGCGGAATCCAGTCATCACTTCGTCAAACACCAACAGCGCACCGTGCTGCGTGCACAGCTCGCGGCAGCGCTGCATGAAGGGCACGGAGGCGCGCACAAAGTTCATGTTGCCGGCAATCGGCTCAATCATCAGGCAGGCCAGGTCCTTGCCGTGCAGCGCAAAGGCTTCTTCCAGTTGGGCGATATTGTTGTACTCCAGCACCAGCGTGTGCTGCACCACGTCGGCCGGCACACCGGCGCTGGTGGGGTTGCCAAAGGTGGCCAGGCCGGAGCCGGCCTTGACCAACAGCGCATCGGCATGGCCGTGGTAGCAGCCTTCGAACTTCAGAATCTTGGTACGACCGGTGGCGCCACGGGCCAGGCGGATGGCGCTCATGCCGGCTTCGGTGCCGCTGCTGACCAGGCGCACCATGTCCATGCTGGGCACCAGGCTCAGGATTTCTTCGGCCAGCTCCACTTCGCGCTCGGTGGGGGCGCCGAACGAGAAGCCGTCCAGCGCGGCCTTGGTCACGGCCTCTACCACCGCAGGGTGGCCATGGCCCAGGATCATCGGACCCCAGGAGCCTATGTAATCTATATAGCGCTGGCCGTTGGCGTCCCAGAAGTGGGCACCCTGGGCGCGGGATACGAAACGGGGTGTGCCGCCTACAGCCTTGAAGGCGCGCACCGGGGAGTTGACGCCGCCGGGGATGACTTTTTGGGCGCGTTGGAACAGTTGCAGGTTACGGTCAGTGTCGGGTGTCATTGGGGGAGATTTCAAAGGAAGATTCTTTGGGCTCTTCGTCGTCTTCGTCCGCCTCGGGGTGGGCCCAGAACAGGCGGTCGGGCAACACATTACCCATTCCGGGGCGGAAGCCGCTTTCCAGGCAACGGTCCAGGTAGCTCAGCGCCTCGGTGGCCGACTCTGCCAACTCCGTGCCACTGGCGATCAAGGCCGCCAATGCGGCCGACAGGGTGTCGCCGGCGCCGCCGAACACCGCCTCAAAGCGCTCAAATTTGTTGCTGCAAAGCACGGCCGTGGGGCTGCACAGCACGTTGTCGATGTACTGGTCGGGCAGGGGAATGCCGGTCACCAGGGTGTAGGGCACGCCAAACGCATCGGCCGCGCGGGCGATGTCACGGGCCGACGGACTGCGCTCGGAGCTCCAGTCGGGCAATAGCCAGCGGCACAGCGTGCTGTGGTTTCCAACCAACACGGTGGTCAGCGGCAACAGCAGTTCGTTGAAGGCGTCCTGGTAGAGGTCGATCTGGTCTTCCTGCCACCAGGACAGGTCGGGCATGTACGAGACCAGCGGGATGTCAGAGTAGTCGGACGCCAGTTCGGCGATCGCACTCAGGTTCTCCGGTGAGCCGACAAAACCCACCTTGATGACCTGTACCGGCACATCTTCCAAAATGGTGCGGGCCTGTTCGGTGACGGCTTCGTCGTCCATGCAAAAATGGTCAAACACCTCGGCCGTGTCCCGGGCGTAGGCACCGGTCATGACAGGGAGCGCGTGGGCGCCGACCGAGGCAACGGCCGTGATGTCGGCGGTGATGCCGCCAGCGCCGCTGGGGTCGTTGGCGTTGAAAACCATGACGCAGGCGCTGGGGCCTTCGTCTTCGGTTTCGAGCTCGGTGCTGGGGTCGGGGAGTGCCGTCATGCAGTGTCCTGTCTTAGGGTTTGTCAGCAGACAGAATGGCAGTTTTTGGGCTGGCGGCGGGCTTTTTTGCCTAAGCTGCTTCTATACAATCCTTGCATTCTATTCGAAGGCCCTATAAGCTGTGAGCGATACTAAAACATGGATGTGCCTGATTTGCGGCTGGATTTATGACGAGGCGGCGGGAGCCCCCGAGCATGGTCTTGCTCCCGGTACCCATTGGGCTGATGTGCCCATGAACTGGACGTGCCCCGAGTGTGGCGCGCGCAAGGAAGATTTTGAAATGGTTCAGATTTGAGATTGCAATGTTTGGGCAAGAATGCAGTGTCCGTAAACGTCCATACATGATGATCAGGAGCAAAGCCTTTTGAGTACCGCAGCATCCACTGTCAGAGTTTTGGTCATTGATGACAGCAATACGATTCGCCGCAGCGCGGAAATTTTTCTTAAGCAGGGTGGGCACGATGTGCTGTTGGCCGAAGATGGCTTTGATGCGCTGGCCAAGGTCAATGACTACCAACCTCAGCTGATTTTTTGTGACATCCTGATGCCGCGTTTGGACGGCTACCAGACCTGCGCCATCATCAAGCGCAACTCCAAGTACGCGGGCGTGCCCGTGGTGATGTTATCGTCCAAGGACGGCGTCTTTGATAAGGCTCGGGGCCGCATGGTCGGCGCACAGGATTATTTGACCAAACCTTTTACCAAAGATCAATTGCTGCAAGCCGTGCGGCAATTTGGGACCGTTATGCAAGGAGCTAGTTGATGGCAATAAATAAAGTACTCATCGTTGACGATTCAAAAACCGAGATCATGTTTCTCACGGATTTGCTGCAGAAAAACGGCTATACCGTGCGCTCCGCAGAAAACGCAGACGAAGCGTTCAAACGCCTGACCGAAGAGAAGCCAGACCTGATCCTGATGGATGTGGTGATGCCCGGGCAAAACGGTTTCCAACTGACCCGTGCCATCAATCGCACACCGGAATACACTGACATCCCGATCTTCATCTGCACCAGCAAGAATCTGGAGACCGATCGCGTGTGGGGTATGCGCCAGGGTGCGCGTGACTACATCACCAAGCCGGTGGATGCCGCCGAGTTGTTCGCCAAAATCAAAGCACTGGGTTGATTCGCTGTTCCCATGGCAAACCGCGAAGCACTTAGAGAACTCCAGTCTCGACTAGCCAGTCGTTTGCAGGCTGCCCGTACCGAGGGTATGTCTGTGGCTTGGCTGGCTGTGCGGGTGGGGGGCAGGAATCTATTGTTCCCCTTGGGGCAATCCGGCGAAATCTTTCCCTTGGCCAGCCTGCAGCCCGTGCCATATTCGCGCGACTGGTTTCGCGGTGTGATCAATATCCGCGGCGGCTTGTATGGCGTGGTCGATCTCGCAGGCTTTGTCGCTGTTGATACGGGGGCTGTGCGCGCCGAGCCTCCTGCCCAGGAGTTGAGCGTGGTTACGCTGAACCTGGCACTCGAAGTGAACTGCGCACTGCAGGTCGACGGCCTGCTGGGCTTGCGCGGCAGTGACGCCTTTACTTCTTCTTCGGCAGCCGACCCCGGCGCACCGGCGTATTTTGGACACCAGTTCATTGACTCGGCTGGCGAGCAATGGCAGGAAATCGATCTGCGTATCTTGTCACAAACCCCTCAATTTTTGAGTATCAGCGCTTAGACCCTTCCCTAAGGTTTCACCATGTCCGTCGTCGATAAATTAAAAAATATTTTCACCAAAAAGCAGTCGGAATCCGAGTTGGATTCGCGTCTCAGTCTTGCCATGCCTGAAGACTTGTCGAGTGCGGCAGGTGGCGAGACGGTCCAGGAAGACGAGGCGCCGATGGGGCTCAAGTTGGGCGGGGTTCCTATGGGGGCTGCGCCTATGAAAGAGGCGGTCGAAGAGGTCCCGCAAAAGCAGGATGCCGGCGACCTGGTCGCCATTCCCGGCTTGGGAAGTCGAACGGTGGTGCAACAGCAGCGCGTGCTGTTCATGCTGCTGGGTGCTGCATTGTTGGTGCTGGCGGGTGTGACGGTGTACGCGCTGAACCAGTCGGACAAAGTGGCGCAACAGCTGGGTGCAACTGGTCAGGCCTTGATGCAGTCGCAGCGACTGGCCAAATCCGTGACACAGGCGGTGGTGGGTAGTGCTCAGGCCTTCCCGGACGTGTCGGACAGTGCTGGCATTTTGTCTAAGAACGCCCGCGGTCTGCAAGATGGCGACAACGAACTGCGCCTGAAACCCCTGGGTGATGCCTATGTGCATGAGCTTGAAAAAATCATACCGCTGGTGGACCGCGCCGAGAAGAGCTCCAAGGCCGTCTTGGGTCAACAAAAAATCTTGACACAGATCAGTTCGGCGTTGCGTTTGATCAACCGCCAGTCTTCCGACCTGCTGGAAATTGCCGAAGCCATTCTGGCCATGAAGTTGCAGCAAAACGCGCCGTCGGTGGAAATTTCCGCGGTCGGTCAGTTGGTGATGCTGACGCAACGTATTGGTAAGTCCTCCAACGAGTTCTTGACGGCGGAAGGTGTCAGCCCTGAAGCCGTGTTCTTGCTGGGTAAAGACTTGAACACCTTCAAGGAAATCTCCCAAGGCCTGTTGTCGGGTAGCCAGGAGTTGCGCTTGGCTGCGTCCAAGGATGCTGGTACGCGCGAACAGCTCGACGCCCTGATCAAGATGTACGAGGAAACACGGGTTCAGGCCAGCGCGATCTTGGGTAACTTGCAAGGTCTGGTGGCCGCCCGCGAAGCGCAGGACGCGATCATTGCGGACAGCGAACCGCTGCGCCGCAACCTGGAAGAAGTGCAAACCGCGCTGTCCGCACAAACCGGTATTGGCGGTGGCGCCTTGGCCATCTTGGTGCTGGCTGCTGCGTTCGCGTTGACCTGTGCGGGTGGTCTGTCGTATGTGCAGTTGCAGGACAGCCGTCGCCGTCAGGTTGTGGCTGAAGACCAGCGTGTCGAAGCCGAACGCCAGGAGCATGAAGCCAAGCGCGTTAACGACGCCAACCAAGCGGCCATTTTGCGTTTGATGAACGAATTGCAGACAGTGGCTGAAGGGGATTTGACCCAGGAAGCAACCGTGACCGAAGACATTACCGGCGCGATCGCCGACTCGGTGAACTACACGGTGGAAGAATTGCGCTCCCTGGTGTCCAACGTGCAGAACACGGCGTCCCGCGTGGCGCAAACGACGTCGGATGTGGATGCCACGTCGACCGAACTGCTGGCGGCCTCCAATGAGCAGCTCCACGAAATTCGTGAAACCGGCCGATCGGTTGTGGATATGGCGGGACGTATTAACGAAGTGTCCACCCAGGCGCAGGAATCTGCGACGGTTGCGCGCCAATCGCTGCTGGCTGCAGAGTCCGGCCTGAAGGCGGTGCAGGACGCGATCGGCGGTATGAACTCCATCCGTGACCAGATCCAGGAAACCTCCAAGCGCATCAAGCGACTCGGTGAATCGTCGCAGGAGATTGGTGAAATTACCGAGCTGATTTCGGACATTACCGAACAGACCAACGTTTTGGCGTTGAATGCTGCTATCCAGGCGGCGTCCGCCGGTGAAGCCGGCCGCGGCTTCTCGGTGGTTGCGGAAGAAGTGCAGCGATTGGCGGAACGTTCCGCAGATGCGACGCGTCAGATCTCGGCGCTGGTGAAGGCGATTCAGACCGATACACAGGATGCGATCGGCGCTATGGAGCGCTCCACGCAGGGTGTGGTGGAAGGAGCCAAACTGTCCGATAACGCGGGTACCGCGCTGACCGAGATTGACCGCGTGTCACGCCAGGTGGCCGATCTGATTGAGCAGATCTCGAACTCCGCGTCCCGCGAAGCCGGCTTGGCCAACGTCGTGGCCGAAAACATCCAGCACATTTTTGCGGTGACCGAGCAAACGGGTGAAGGTACCCGGGTCACGGCGACCCAGGTGCGCGAGCTCTCCCGCATGGCGGAAGAGTTGCGCCAGTCGGTGTCCCGATTCAAGATTAGCTGATAGCAGCCCCACGCGCGTCCGACCAGAACAGAGAGATCCCAGGAGACCCCGAACCCATGTCATCGAATTCTGCCGCTCCCGGCGACAATGAACTGGCGGTCAGCGATCTCGGCCCTTTGGCCTGGGTGCTGGACGAGCTTCGCAAGTCCCTGGACGGCGCAACCAAGGCGCTTCGTCGTTTCGTTCGCGATGCGGAGCTGGCCCGGGGTTCGAATCTCTCCGAACTGGATGCCAGCCATTTGCGCATCGCACGGCAACAGTTGCACCAGGCGGTTGGTGCTTTGGAAATGGTGGGCCTCGGTGCACCCGCCAAAATGTTGCGTGCGATGGAGGCCCTGGCACAGAAGTTCGTGCAGCGGCCGGAGCAATGCAGTGAAGATGCAGCCACCCGGGTTGAACGCGCCAGCTTTGCGCTGACCGAATACCTGGAAGGTGTGCTCAAGGGAAAAACGGCGTCCTCCGTGGCACTGTTCCCGCAATACCGTGCAGTGTTGGAATTGGTGGGTGGCGAAGGTCCGCACCCGGCCGATCTGTGGCCGGTGGAGTGGCGCTGGCTGGACGTGCCGGTGCGTCCCGGCGTAGAGGCCCAGTCGTTCACGACGGCACTGCGCGGGCATATGGACCAGGCAGTCTTGCGCGTGATGCGCACTGGCGACCCCAAATCGGCCCAGCGCATGAGCGATTTGTGCGAAGGCTTGGCCGTGGGCCAGACCAGCCTGGAGCCCCGAGCATTCTGGGCGATCTGCGCGGCATTTTTCGAGGGCGTGGCCCTGGGGCTGTGCCCCGATGACGTGTACACCAAACGCGCGGCGTCGCGGGTTTTGCGCCAGTACACGTCTCTGTCCCGTGGGGACATGGCCATCTCGGACCGTCTGGCCCATGATCTGGTTTTCTTTTGCTCACTGTCGGTCCCCAAGCCCGACCAGAGCGCGCCGGCACTCAAGGCCGTGCGCTCAACCTATGGTCTGGAGCGCAGCAAACCGGTTCAATATGAAACCGAACAATTCGGTCGCTTTGACCCTGCCCTGATGGTGCTGGCGCGCAAGCGCATCGCCTCGGCAGCCGAGACCTGGTCGGCGTTGGCGGGCGGCGATACGAATCGTCTGAAGGTGGTGGCCGAGCAGTTTGGTGCTGTCGCCGAATCGGTCGTCAAATTGCACCCCGAAAGCGGGGAGTTGGGGCGTGCATTGGTGCGCGCCATTGACACCACGGTACGTTCCGGCACCACACCCGTGGCACCGGTGGCGATGGAAGTCGCCACCGCCATCCTGTACCTGGAAGCCGCTTACGACGACCTGGACCCCACCGAATCCCATATGGCCGAGCGCAGTGCGCGCCTGGCCGTGCGGCTGGAGCATGTCAGCGGTGGCGGGCAACCGGAGCCGCTGGAAGGTTGGATGGAGGAGCTGTACCGCCGCGTCAGCGATCGCCAGACCATGGGAAGCGTGGTCGACGAGTTGCGCACCACGCTGGCCGATGTAGAAAAGTCGCTGGACCAATTCTTCCGCAGCCCGCAAGACAAAGCGCCTTTGCGCGAGGTCCCCAGCCAGTTGGCGCAAATGCGCGGCGTGTTTTCCGTGCTGGGTCTGGACCAACCTTCGCTGGCCGCGCTGCGTATGCGCGCCAGTGTCGAACAATTCCTGGTCGACGACATTGACGAAGGTGCAGCGCGCCGCGGCATCTTCGAGAAATTGGGCAATAGCCTGGGAGCGATGGGCTTCCTGATCGACATGCTGAGCTACCAGCGTGCGCTGGCCAAGAAGCTGTTTGTCTACGATGAGGAGCAGGGTGAGTTCAAACCCCTGATGGGCCGCGAGCGTACAGCGGACGAAGAGGCTCCTGCTGTTGTCGCCGCGCCGACGCCTACGGCCTTAGACCAGACACAGCCCTTGATGGTGGACCCTGTCTTCGACAAGACCATCACCATAGCTGTACCGCCACAACAGGCTGCGCCCAGCCCGGCGCCGTCCCCAGAGCCAACCCCAGCACCTGTGCAGGCGGTTGCTGCACCCCAGCCCGCCCCGGAACTGTCCGAAGACGAAGCCGAACTCATCGACATCTTCCTGGAAGAAGCCCGCGAGGTGGTGCAAAACGGCTTGGCCGCGGTCGATGCCTTGAAGGAAGATCCGTCCAACCTGGCGGACCAGACCACGCTGCGCCGCGCCTTCCACACGCTCAAAGGTAGCTCCCGCATGGTGGGCCTCAACGACTTTGGCGAAGCCGCCTGGTCCTTTGAGCAACTCTTCAACAACTGGCTGGCCGAACAGCGCCCTGCCAGTGAGGATCTCATTACCGCCGGTCAGACGGCCATGCAGGCCTTTGGCCGCTGGGTGGACGATATTGCCGGCAAGACCGGCGTGCCATGGAATCCACAGGATTTCCGCAAGTCTTCGGACTCTCTGCGACTCAATGGCGTGTGGATTCCGCTGGCTACGCCAGAAGCCCAAGCGCCGCAGGCCGCAGTGGCCGCGCCCGCAGAGACCGTTGAGTTGGCGGATGTTTCAGACACCGCGGTGGCGATGCAGGCCGTTGCCGCGCCTGAGCCCGCGGTTGAGGTGATGGATGACGTGGTCTCGGCTCCAGCAGCAGAGGCATCCCCCGACTTCGCCTCCACCCAAACCTTTGGTTTCGAGAATACCCAGGCCTTCCCGCACGAAAGCAAGCAGGATTCCGACAAGGCCTTCCAAGGCGCAACCGAAGTCACCGAAGTCGATTTTGGCGACTTCGATTTCGGCGAACTGGCAAGCCCCGCCAAGCCTGCAGCGGTGCAGGAATCCGTGGCCGAGGCTGTGGAAGTTGTCGAAGAGCCCGTGGCGACTGTGGAAGAGGTCAGCACCTCCCATGGTGATGGCTACGCCGCGTTGGACGCGGAACTTGCCGATCTGGACCTGACCGCGGAACTGCTGCCTGAACCGGTGCCCGCACTCGCTCCCGCAGATGTGGCGGCGGTGGTAGACGTGGTGGAAGTGGCCGAGGAAATCGCTGCACTGCCGGTGGAAGAAGCACCCGCGGTGCCTGAGCCCGAAGCAGAACCTCTGCCGCAAGCTATCGCTGAGCCCCAGCCCGAAGCCGAGTTGGAGGCCCCTGTCCTGGAAGCCCCGGTGGACGAATTGGAGCTGGCTGTACCCGATGTGATCGAGGCACCGCAGGCCGCCGCCCCGGTGGTCGAAGAGGTAGACGAACACGTCAAGGTCATTGGGCCACTGCGTCTGAGCATTCCGCTGTACAACGTCTACCTGAACGAGGCCGACGAATGGTCGCGTAGGTTGCAGGTGGAGCTCAGTGAATGGGCGCTGGAACTGCAGAAGCCTCTGCCCGATTCCCTGGTGTCCCTGGCCCACTCGCTGTTGGGCAGCTCGGCAACCGTGGGCTTTGTCGCCCTGTCCGAGATGGCACGCGCGCTGGAGCAAGCCCTGCAGCATGTGCAATTGCACCGCCAAGGCACGCCCGAGCAGGCCGAGGTGTTCTCCAGCGCGGCCGAAGACATCCGCCGTCTGTTGCACCAATTCGCCGCCGGCTTCCTCAAGGAATCGGATGCAGGCGTGTTGGCCGCATTGCAGACCATCATTGATACCGAATTCCCGGCCCCCACCATCGACTCCATCGTCAGCGCGCTGGACGACGAAGTGGCCATGCCCGAGGAGCCGCAGGCCGCGGAAGTCCATGCGCTGGTCGATGCGCCAGCGATCGAAGCCGTCGTGGTCGAAGAACCCGTGGTGGCCGAGCCCATAGCGATCGAGCCTGTTGTGGAAGCCCCGGCCGCCGTTGCGATCGAGCCCGCAGTGGTTGCAGCTCCCGCTCCGTTGTCGGTGGCTGCGGCGCCGCTCAATATTGCGCAGGCCGAAGACGACGACGAAATCGATGCCCGCGACAACCTCGACGAAGACCTGTTCCCCATCTTCGAAGAAGAGGCTGTTGAGTTGATGCCCCAATTGGGTACCGCGTTGCGTCAGTGGGTCGAAAACCCCGACAACCTGAAGGCACGCAACGAAGTGCTGCGCGTGCTGCACACCCTCAAGGGCAGTGCCCGTTTGGCAGGTGCCATGCGCCTGGGCGAAATGGCCCACCGCATGGAGTCCAGCATCGAGCAGGTCGGTACCGAGCAAATCCAGCAAGTTCAGCTCGAACCGCTGTTGACACGCTTTGACGGTTTGCAGACCACCTTCAACGCCCTGGGCGGCGCACCCGTCGTGGCGGTGGAGGCACAGCAGCAGCCCGTGGCGCCGGTGGCCGATTCTGTCGTTGCGACCGACACCCCCGCGGGTGCAACACCCAGTGTGCCGCGGCCCGTGGTCAGTGTGGCTCCCGTTCGCGTGGCACCGCGCGGCTTGGCCGCTACCGGCGCAGCGCGATCCACCACCCAACACTCCGTCCGCGTGCGTTCGCAGCTGTTGGACCGTCTGGTCAACCAGGCCGGCGAGGTGATGATCTCCCGCGCCCGCATGGAAGCCCGCCTAACCCAATTGCGCGGATCGCTGACCGATCTGACCGGCAACTTGGAGCGCTTGCGCAACCAGTTGCGCGACGTCGAGTTGCAATCCGAATCGCAGATGCAGTCGCGTTTGGCGCAGACCAAGGATTCGGCTCAGGCCTTCGACCCGTTGGAGTTCGACCGATTCACCCGTGTGCAGGAACTGACCCGCATGATGGCCGAGTCCGTGCACGACGTGGCCACGGTGCAGCGCAATCTGCAGCGATCCATTGAAGGTGCTGAAGACGATTTGATCGCCCAGGGCCGCCAGGCCCGCGAGCTGCAACGCGACCTGCTGCGTACGCGCATGGTCGAGTTCGAAAGTATTTCGGACCGCCTGTATGGCGTCGTGCGCCAGGCGTCCAAGGATGCGGGCAAGCAGGTCAAGCTGGACATCACCGGCGGCTCCATTGAAATGGACCGTGGCGTATTGGAGCGTATGGCCCCGGCGTTTGAACACATGCTGCGCAACTCCGTGGCGCACGGTGTTGAAAGCGGCGCCGACCGCGTGGCGGCGGGCAAGGCCGCGGTGGGGACCATCGCCATCCATGTCAACCAGGAAAGCAATGACGTGTCGGTCGCCTTCAGTGATGACGGCGGCGGCCTGCACTTGGACAAGATCCGCGCCAAGGCCATTGCCAATGGCGTGCTGGCCAGCGACCAGACGCTGAGCGATGATGAAGCAGCCAACCTGATTTTCACGCCCGGCTTCTCCACGGCGGACCAGATCACGGAGCTGTCGGGACGCGGCATCGGCATGGACGTGGTGCGCTCCGAAGTGAACGCCTTGGGCGGCCGCATCGAGACCGCCACCAAGCATGGCCAGGGCACGACCTTCAAGGTGGTGCTGCCCCTGACCACGGCGGTCACGCAGGTGGTGATGCTGCGCGTGGGGGACTTCACGATCGGCGTGCCGTCCGCGCTGGTAGAAACCGTGCTGCGCACTCCCGCCGCGGTGCTGGAGCAAGCCTACCAGCGCGAAGGCTTCGACATGGCAGGCCAGATGCTGCCCTTCTTCTGGGCCGGTGCGTTGTTGCAGGTTTCTGCACACAGCACCGAACCACCGACCAAGACCCGCTCGGTCGCGGTGTTCCGAAGCGCCGGCCAACGCCTGGCCCTGCACGTCGACGAAATCTTGGGCAACCGAGAAGTGGTGGTCAAGAACCTGGGCCCGCAATTGGCGCAACTGCCCGGTCTGGCCGGTGTGTCGGTGCTGGCATCCGGTGCCGTGGCACTGATTTACAACCCTGTGGCTTTGGCGGCTGTGTACGGTGACCAGGCCCGTGCCCTGCACAAGTCTGTGGAGATCGCCGCGGCCGCCTCAGCTGCCGATGCAAGCGGCAGCCCCGTCGCTCCAGTGACCACCTTGAGCAGCGTGGTCAACCAGGTGCCGTTGATCCTGGTGGTCGACGACTCCATCACCGTGCGCCGTGTGACCCAGCGTCTGCTCAAGCGCGAAGGCTACCGGGTGGCCCTGGCCTCCGATGGTCTGGACGCGCTGGAAAAGCTGCAGGAAGAAAAGCCCACCGTGGTGCTGTCCGACATCGAAATGCCGCGCATGGACGGCTTCGACCTGGCCCGCAACATCCGCGGCGATGCCAAGCTGCGTGATCTGCCCATCATCATGATCACGTCGCGTATCGCGGGTAAGCACCGCGAGCACGCCAAGGAACTGGGCGTGGACCACTACCTGGGCAAGCCCTACTCCGAAGACGAGTTGCTGGGCCTGGTGCGCAGCTACTGCGCGACCACCGCCGAAGCCTAAGCTACCGGCTTTTTCACGATCCCGTAGCGCTGCAGCGTCAGCGCACGGGCTTCCGCATGGTCCACGATCGGGTGCGGGTAATCCTTGCCCAATTCCACGCCGGCCGCTGCCAACTCCAACGCGCCCAGTTTCCAGGGCGCGTGGACTTGCTTGGCGCTCAGCTTGCTCAATTGCGACAGATAGCGCTTGATGAACTTGCCCTGGGCATCAAACTTTTCACTCTGGTTGATGGGGTTGAAGATGCGGAAGTAGGGTTGCGCGTCACAACCGCTGGAGCTGACCCACTGCCAGCCACCGTTGTTGGCGGCCAGATCGAAGTCGTTCAGCTTTTCTGCAAAGTAGCGCTCGCCCCAACGCCAGTCAATGCCCAGATGCTTGACCAGAAAGCTGCCCGTCACCATGCGCAGGCGGTTGTGCATATAACCGGTCTGGTTGAGCTGGGCCATGGCCGCATCCACCAGCGGGTAGCCGGTGGCACCCTGGCACCAAGCCGTGAACAAGGCCTGGGCCCGTTCACCTTGCTCCCACACAATCGCGTCGTATTCGGGCTTGAAGGCGCTGCCCACTACATGCGGAAAGTTCGCCAGCACCTGGAAGTAGAAATCCCTCCAGATCAGCTCACCCAGCCACACCGATGCGCCCGCGCTGCCGTCCAGGTGGCGCTGCAGGGCTAGGCCTACCAGTTGGCGTATTGACACCGTGCCAAAGCGCAGGTGCACGCTGAGGTAGCTGGGGCCTTTGACCGAAGGAAAGTCCCGCGTCTGACCGTACTGGTCCATGCGTTGCCAAAAGTCATCGACCAGCTTGTTCGCCCCCTTGGCTCCCGGCAGGATGCCCAGCGCCTTGAGGTTGGTAGGTTGGAAGCCAATCGCCTCCAAGCTGGCCACATCTCGCGCATAGTCCGCCGGGCGCTCTGCCAGCGCCTGCCGGGCACGGGCGGGCGGGCAGGCATGCGGCGCGGGTGGCACCTCACCCAGCCGCGCCAGCCAGGCGCGCTTGTAGGGCGTGAACACACCATAGGGCGTGCCGGTTTGCGTC
This sequence comes from Rhodoferax sp. GW821-FHT07G04, assembly GCF_059418585.1. Taxonomy (NCBI): domain Bacteria; kingdom Pseudomonadati; phylum Pseudomonadota; class Betaproteobacteria; order Burkholderiales; family Comamonadaceae; genus Rhodoferax; species Rhodoferax sp. GW821-FHT07G04. The sequence goes on along the minus strand of NZ_JBWKQD010000001.1, from coordinate 1,279,074 downwards.
AGCACCTCGCACCGTTCAAAAATAACGTGGTCTTTGACGGTGCAGAGGGCAATGCCTTGCTGCTGCAGCGCAGCCTCCACCGCCTGGTCACGGGCTATGGCCTGGGGTTCATAGTCGTGCGCTGTAAACACCGCGTTGACACCCAGTGCTGCGGCCAGGCGGGGAATGGCCTCTGCCGCCGTTTCGTGCAAGACGATCAGGCCTGCGCCGGGCTTGCCGGCCAGACTGCGCAGGCTGGCGTCCAGCTCCACCAGGGTTTCGCGTATGAACTCCACCCGCCGATCGGCGCGGGGCAAGTCGTCCAAGATGGCGCGGTCCAGCACAAAGACGCAATGCACCTGGGCGCAAGCCTGCAGCGCGGCGCTGAGGGCGGCGTTGTCGTGCACCCGCAGGTCGCGGCGAAACCATACCAGGCCGGATTCAAATTCTGAGTGCATGGCTGCCGCTAAAATTGGTGCATGTCTGGCGATTCTGCATCCATCAACCTCACGAATCATTTTTTGATCGCCATGCCGGGGTTGGAAGACGCCATTTTTTCGAAAAGCGTGGTCTATGTGTGCGAGCACACCCCCCGCGGCGCGCTGGGCCTGGTCATCAACAAGCCGGCCGAACTGAAGATGGAAGCCCTGTTCGGCAAGATCGACCTGCCGCTGCAGCGCCATGACCTGACCGACAAACCCGTGCTGCAAGGCGGCCCGGTGCAGATGGAGCGCGGCTTCGTGCTGCACGAATCCGTGTTCTCGGAAGACGAGAAGCCCGAGCAATCCCTGTACGCCTCCACGATGAGCATCCCCGGCGGGCTGGAGATGACCACCTCCAAAGACGTGCTCGAAGCCCTGTCCAGCGGTTCCGGCCCACGCCGCGTGTTGGTCACGCTGGGCTATTCGGCCTGGGGCGAAGGCCAGTTGGAAACCGAGCTGAGCGAAAACAGCTGGCTCACCGTGGATGCCGACCAGTCGGTGATTTTTGATACCCCGGTCGAAGAGCGCTATGACCGCGCGCTGGCCCTGTTGGGGCTGCAGGCCTGGATGATCTCCAGCCAGGTGGGGCACGCATGAGCGGCGCACCAGCCGCCCCCGCGGTTGTGCCACCGACTCTGAATACTTTTTTGGCGATTGATTTTGGTTTGAAGCGTACCGGTGTGGCCGTGGGCAACCGCATGATGCGCAGCGCCACGTCGGTCGGTACCGTCAAGGCCGAAGGCGATGCCCGCTTTGCGTTGATCGAAAAACACATCAAGGAATGGCAGCCCGATGCCCTGGTCATCGGTGTGCCCTACCACCCTGACGGCGCGGCGCACGAGAACACCGCGCGTGCGCAAAAATTTGGCCGCCAGTTGCATGGCCGCTTCAAGCTACCGGTGTTTGAAGTGGACGAACGCTACAGCACGACCGAGGCCATTGCCTCCGGCGCCAAAGACGCCGATGCCGCATCGGCCTGCATTATTTTGGAACAGTTTTTGAGGAGTTTGCCGTGAGTATATTGGCATTGGATGCGGAGGCGCTGTACAAGGAATTGCTGCGCGGTGTGCAGTTGATTTCTGGCGCCAATACGCGGTTAGTGGGCATCACGTCGGGCGGCGCCTGGCTGGCCGAACGCCTGCAGCACGACATGAAGCTGCCGGGCGATGCCGGCAAGATTTCCTCCGCCATGCACCGTGACGACTTCGCGCAACGCGGCCTCTCCAGCGGTGGACAGACTGTTCTGCCTTTCGATGTAAACGGCGCCGACATCCTGATCCTGGACGACGTGCTCTACACCGGCCGCACGATACGCGCCGTCATCAACGAGCTGTTCGACTACGGCCGCCCGGCCAGCGTCAAACTGGCAGTGTTGGTAGATAGAGGAGGGCGCGAACTGCCGGTGCAAGCCGACTTCGCAGCGGCCCGCGTGTCCCTCTCAACAAACCAATCCTTGGCCCTAGCGCGTAGTGATGCAGGCGTGTTTAGCTTTGATGTGAAGGAGCGATGAACGTGCTCTACAAACGCAACCCCCAACTCAACAAACACGGCGAACTCGTCCACCTGCTGTCGGTGGAAGGCCTGCCCAAGGCCACGCTGACCCACATCCTCGACACGGCCGCCAACTTCGTTTCGGTCAACGACCGCGAAGTGAAGAAGGTCCCGCTGTTGCGTGGCAAGAGCGTGTTCAACCTGTTCTTCGAAAACAGCACCCGCACCCGCACCACGTTCGAGATCGCAGCCAAGCGTTTGTCGGCCGATGTCATCAACCTGGACATCGCGCGTTCATCCGCATCCAAGGGCGAATCGCTGCTGGACACCATTGCCAACCTGAGCGCCATGGCCGCCGACATGTTCGTCGTGCGCCACAGTGAATCCGGCGCGCCCTACCTGATCGCACAGCACGTGGCGCCCCATGTGCACGTCATCAACGCGGGTGATGGCCGCCACGCACACCCGACCCAAGGCCTGCTGGACATGTTCACGATCCGGCACTTCAAGAAAGATTTCTCCAACCTCACCGTGGCGATTGTTGGCGACGTGCTGCACTCGCGCGTGGCCCGCTCCGATATCCATGCGCTGACCACGCTGGGCTGTGCCGAGGTGCGCGTCGTTGGCCCCAAGACGCTGATCCCGTCCGACCTGTCCCACATGGGCGTGCGTGTCTGCCACACGCTGGAAGAGGGCATCAAGGACTGCGACGTCATCATCATGCTGCGCCTGCAAAACGAGCGCATGAGCGGCGCGCTGTTGCCGTCCATGCACGAATTCTTCAAGAGCTTTGGCCTCACGCCCGAAAAGCTGCAACTGGCCAAGCCCGACGCCATCGTCATGCACCCCGGCCCCATCAACCGTGGTGTGGAGATTGACTCGGCGGTGGTGGACGGCAAGCAGAGCGTGATCCTGCCGCAGGTGACCTTTGGCATCGCCGTGCGCATGGCGGTGATGAGCATCGTTGCCGGGAATGAAGCAGATGCGCGGGGGAGCAAATAATGAAGACACTGATCAAAGGCGGCCTGGTCATCGACCCCGCCAGTGGCCTTAAACAAAACGCCGATGTAGCCCTCGTCGGTTCTGACATTGTTGCTATCAATAACGTAGCAAGTGATTTCACACCCGACATCACGATAGACGCCACCGGCTGCATCGTCATGCCCGGCCTCGTCGATCTGGCCGTGCGCCTGCGCGAGCCGGGGCAGGAGCATGCCGGCATGCTGGCCTCCGAAATGGGCGCTGCGGTTGCAGGCGGTGTCACCAGCGTGGTCTGCCCGCCCGACACCGAGCCGGTGCTGGACGAGGCCGGTCTGGTCGAGATGCTGCGCCACCGCGCCGAGTTGCTGAAGCAGGCCCGCCTGTTCCCGCTGGGCGCGCTGACCCGCAACCTGGAAGGCGAAGTGCTGACCGAGATGATGCACCTGACCCAAGCCGGTTGCATCGGCTTCAGCCAGGCGGAAGTGGCGCTGGCCAACACCCAGGCCATGCTGCGCGCGCTGCAATACGCCAGCACCTTCGGCTACACCGTGTGGCTGCGCCCGCAAGAGCTGTACCTGGGCAAGGGCGTGGCCGCCAGCGGCCCGCTGGCCACGCGCATGGGCCTGTCCGGCATACCGGTGGCGGCCGAGACCATTGCGCTGCACACGATCTTCGAACTGGTGCGCTCCACGCAGGCGCGCGTGCACCTGTGCCGCCTCAGCAGCGCGGCGGGTGTGGCCCTGGTGCGCCAGGCCAAGGCCGAGGGCTTGCCCATTACCTGCGATGTCAGCATCAACTCCCTGCACCTGACCGATGTGGACATGGGCTACTTCGACAGCCGCATGCGCCTGCAGCCGCCGCTACGCCAGCAGCGTGACCGCGATGCCCTGCGCGCCGGCCTGGCCGACGGCACGATTGACGCGCTGGTGTCCGACCACACACCGGTGAAAGAAGACGCCAAGGCGCTGCCCTTTGCCGAGGCCGAACCCGGTGCTACCGGCCTGGAGCTGCTGCTGAGCCTGGCCTTCAAATGGGCGCAAGACAGCGGCATCCCGCTGGAGCAGGCCCTGGGCGTAGTCACCAGCCGGCCGGCCGGCGTGGTGGGCGCGTCGTTTGGTGCATTCGTTGCCAGCGCCGGGCGCCTGGTCGTGGGCGGAGCGGCCGACATCTGCGTGTTCGACCCCGCCGCCGCCTGGACGGTCGAAGGCTCCGCACTGCGCAGCCAAGGCCAGCACACGCCCTTTGGCGGCTACGAGCTGCCGGGCCGCGTGCGCGCCACCATCGTGGGCGGGCATCTTGCCTACCAGGCCGCGTAGCCGCCAGGAGGCCTGTACCCGATGAGCCGATTGCGCGCCTGCCGGCGCCTGCTGCGAGTGGTGCTGCACATACTGGGCGGCATCTGGACCATCTATACCGTGCTGCCGCGCATGACCTTGCTGCAAAGGCATGCCCGCGTGCAGGCCTGGGCCCGCGCCATGTTGGATTGCCTGGGCATGCAACTGGTGGTCCACGGTAGCCCGCCGGCCCACGGCCCCATGCTGCTGGCGGCCAACCATATCTCTTGGGCCGACATCGTCGTCATGCATGCGGCCCGGCATTGCCGATTTGTGTCCAAGGACGAAGTGGGCCGCTGGCCGGTGGTCTCCACGCTGGCCAATGCGGCCGACACGCTGTACATCACCCGCGAATCGCGCCGCGACGCCATGCGCGTAGTGCACCAGATGGCCCAGTGCCTGCGTGAGGGCGACGTGCTGGCCATCTTCCCCGAGGGCACCACGGGCGACGGCTCCACGCTGTTGCCCTTCCACGCCAATCTGTTGCAGGCCGCCATCTCGGCCGACGCGCCGGTGCAGCCGGTGGCCCTGCAGTTTGTGAGCGCAGTGGACGGAAAAATCAGCTTTGCCCCCTGCTACGTGGGCGACGACACGCTGTGGCAATCGCTGTGGCGCACGCTGCGTGCCGACAAGCTGATGGCCGTGGTGCAGTTCGGCACGCCCGAGCGGGCCCAGGGGCGTGACCGCCGGGCCTGGGCGGCAGATCTGCGCGAATCGATCGGCAAGCTGAGAAACTAAGCCTTCGCGCCGAGCCTACCAAGTTTCTCCCATATTCCACAGCAGACTCCTGGTGATGTTCACCACATGGAGTTGCAGATGCGTACCCCAATACATCCGCGTGATGTCAATCCGGCCCGTGAGATCGACGCGTGGATATCCACCCCATCCGTTCGCCGACAAGCCCTGCGCTGGTTGGGGCTGGGAGCGGTGTCGCCTTTCGGGTTGCTCGGCTGCGGCGGGGGCGGATCAGACAGCCCGGCGACAGCGGTCAGCACGTCAACGACCAATGCGACAAGCTCTGCGAGCACCGTCGCTTCAACCAGTCCAACCATCGCCCCCGCAGTGTCCAGCACCAGTCCGTGGCTGTGGGCCAGCACGGGTACCAGCACTGTTGCCAAGACACCCGTGATTACCGATTTTGTGCAGGTCATCGCCTTCGGCACTGTTAACTACACCTTCCACGACCGCATCACCAGCACCACCACCGATCCAGTCACAGGCGCCATGACCGACAGTACCACCAGCAGCAGCCTCGTGCCCTACCTGATGGGCAAGTACCTCGTCACCAACGCCAACTGGAAAGCCTTCACCAATGCCGTCGGCAGCAGCTACACGCCCAGTAACTATTGGAGCAACGGTGGCTACCCCGGCGGCAAAGAAGACCACCCCGTGCTGTTCATCTCCTATGCCGCGGCCAAAGCCTATTGCGCTTGGCTCGGCACGCAAATCAGCGGCTACGTGTTCTACGTGCCGACCGAGGCGGAATGGGAGTATGCCGCGCTGGGCAACAATACCGGCTTCAGCTTCCCCTGGGGGGCAGCCGCCAATATCAGCTACGCCAGCAGCACTGGCGTGCTGAGCACGCTCTACAACTGCAACGCAGTGTGCGCGCAGTACGTGCTCAACAGCGGCTACTTCAGCACCCTGACCTATTACAACGACAGCACGGTCACGACCCTATCCGATGGCACCACGGCCTTGACCAACGACACGGCCCCGCTGAGCAAGGTGCTGAGCATGAGCAGTTCTGGTGGTGTGAGCGGCTGGCAGTACGACAGCAGCACCAACAAGACCTGGGCCGACTTTGCCAACTCGGACACCTTCGACCTATTGGTTCACACCTACGGCGGCTACACCACGGCGGTAGGCGCCTACACCGCAGGCCAGAGCTGGTGCGGCTGTTTCGACATGGCGGGCAACGCCTACGAGTGGACTTCCACCGTCAACACCGCGAGCAACGGCGGCGAGGCGGGTACCAGCGTCAACGCCATCAAAGGCGGCTCCTGGTATGCCACCAGCAACAGCGCCAAATCCAGCGGGCGCGGCGAAGGCCGTGCGCCCAACGGCGGCTACCACTCAGTGGGCTTTCGCGTAGCAGCGCGAGCATTGTGAGCGGCTTGTGACTACAGGGGCCCAGTCGCCGAGGCTTGCAAGGATTTTTTCCTAGGCGTCAGCCGTAGCAGGCCAAAAACATATCCACCGCAGACTCCACCACCTGCTGCTGCATGGCCGCAGGCAGCGTGGGCTGGCCCATGGTGATCTGGGGCCAGAAGGCGAAACCCTTCACCAGCCCTTGCAGTTGGTGGGCGGCAAACACGGGGTCGGGCAGCTTCAGCTTGCCATCGGCCGCGGCGGCGCGCAACCACAGCGTCACGCCTTCCTCGCGGTCGCCTAGCTTGGCCACCATCTCTTGTGCCCGCTCGGGGGAATGGATGGTCTCGGCAATCGCCACCCGCGCCAGATCGATGAAACTGGCGTCGCACAGCATGCGCATCTTTTGCCACAGCAGCTCCAGCAACTGTTCGCGCAGCGGCTTGCTGGGGTGGTAGGCCAGGTCCACCTGGGCATGGCTGCTGTCCCACAGCTGGAGCAATATCTCGGCAAACAGCGCCTCCTTGCTGGGGAAGTGGTTGTACACCGTGCGCTTGGAGACGCCCGCCGTGGCTGCCACCCGGTCCATGCTGGTGGCGCCAAAGCCGTGGGTGCGGAATTCGTCGATCGCCGCCTGCACGATGGCTTGGCGCTTGCGGTCCGTCAGGCGGTCTTTGGGGGGTGTTTCGGGGGCGGGGGTAGGGGACATGCAAATATTTTACACCGATGGGTTTACTTTTTAAAATAAAGAAACTACACTGTGCAGTGCAACTTCTGGATTTCATCCCATATGAAGCACACCTTCCGCACCCTCGCTGTTTTACTGACCGGAGCCTTTGCCATGTCATCCTGCGCCCTGATCGAGTCATCGCCCACCGTTCCCCAAGCCGCATCGCCCCAGGCCAACGGCAGCACCTACCGCAATGTGAAGCCCGAGCCGCAAGACGCGGGCGGCCTGCTGAAATCATTGGCCATTGCCTGGAAGTTCGCGTTCGACAAGCCCAAGCACACCGTGCCCGAAGGCGACATCCCCGTGCAGCCCATCACCCGCGCCCAACTGCTGGCCGCGCAAGATGGCACCGTGTTCCGCATGGGCCACTCCACCATCTTGCTGAAGCTGGGCGGCGCCTTCTGGCTGACCGACCCCGTGTTCTCCGACCGCGCCTCGCCTTTCCAGTGGCTAGGCCCCAAGCGCTTCCACCAGCCGCCCATCAGCATTGAAGACCTGCCACCCATCAAAGGCGTGATCCTGTCGCACGACCACTACGACCACCTGGACGAAGACGCCATCCGCCGCCTGGCTGCCAAGACCGAACACTTCTTGACGCCGCTGGGCGTGGGCGATCGCATGGTCGCCTGGGGCGTGGACGCCGCCAAGGTGCAGCAATTCGACTGGTGGCAGACCACCACCGTGGGCGGCGTGGAGTTTGTGTTCACCCCCGCACAACACTTCTCCGGCCGCGGCCTGCGCGACCGCAACCAGACGCTGTGGGGCTCGTGGGTGATGTACGGCGGCGGCGAGAAGGGCAAGGACGGCCTGCGCATCTTCTTCAGCGGCGACAGCGGCTACTTCGACGGCTTCAAGGCCATCGGCGACAAATACGGCCCGTTTGATCTGACGCTGATGGAAACCGGCGCGTATGACAAGCAATGGCCTTATGTCCACATGCAGCCCGAAGAGACGCTGCAAGCCCATCTGGACCTGCGCGGCAACTGGCTGCTGCCCATCCACAACGGCACGTTCGACCTCGCCATGCACACCTGGCACGAACCCTTTGACCGCATCACCGCGCTGGCCAAGGCCAAGGGTGTGGCCATCACCACACCCTGCATGGGCGAGCCGCTGACCGTGCGCAACCCGCACACCGGCTCGGCCTGGTGGCTGACGGTGGATGGGCAGAGGGAGCTGGCCGCGGCAAATGGTGTGGCCGGGCTCCCGCGCAAGCCGGGTGGGGATCTGAGTGCGTGTGCCACGCCGGGGGTGCCGTCGCGCTGAGCGGTGTTGCTGCCACCTGCATCTTATGTCGGCCTCCAGAATATGGATTGACAACTCCTTTGCGTGCATTCAGCCAAAGGTTTGAGTTTGGGATAGGTCAACAGTCGGTCTATCCCCGGCGCTACTAGCGTGAGGTGCAGAAAATAAAGTGGCGACCTGTTTGCGATGCATTGCCACCGGCTTGGCAAATGCAGTCTCCGCGTCGGGCGCAGCGAAGACTGTGCTGGGGCGGTTGCGCATCAGCGGAATTTCCGATTGTCACTTTGATGGCGACCCGCGTACGAATTCATCGAAACGTGCGATGTTTGGCGTGCACATTGTTGGCTAGACTCGGCTGGTGCGACCCAAGAGACGCATTGAAACGAGAACTACGAAAGCAAGGTGCTGAAGATGAAGATACGCTGGCCTCACTATTTCCTATCACTTACCCTGCTGTCAGGGATGGGGTTCGCAATTGCGGGGGAAATATCCGTGGCGAAGCAGGAAAAGCTGACCAAGCTGCTTGAACTCATGCGGGTTGACCAGTCACTAGAGATTGCGAAACGGTCTTGTGTCGAAGCGTCAATGGCCGGCCCTCACTCGCCCGACAAAATTTGGGCGCGAGAAGGCAAGTTCTCAGGTCTGTCACCTAAGTCCGCTCAATGGCCAGAAGCAATAAATGCTTTCCGCCGCTTCTCGGAGAAAACCTGCTCGACAGAAAGCATGGCCGCATGGAAGCAAAGCTTTGTCAACTTCTACGGGACTCGATTGGACGAGGCGGATCTTGACAGTGTCATCAAATATATGTCGAGCCCAGCGGCCAAGGCGCTTACAAAGCTTCAAGACGAGTTTCAGATCGCTATAAGTAACGAACACGCTCAAAAGGGCATTCAGAAGCAAGACTTGGCGAGGCAGGAATACTGGGATGAAATAGCCGAGCTCTCGCGCCGTGAGGCAGCGCAAGCGCCGTCGCAATGGTGGAGATTCTGGAAGTGATGGAGTCGGATGATGTGCAGGCGCACCAAAGGTCTGAACAAGAAGTCGCACCATCGGAACCAATTGGGCCTGTGCCCGCTGACCCTGTTACAGACTTGGTGTCTCCAATAGGTACCGAACGGCTGACTCTGCTCCAGTGGATATCGACGGGCCTTATGGCTTCTGTGGGGCGACGCATAGATATAGGGCGTGCGGTACCTAGCCCGTTGCAACTGCTGTGGCTCGTGATGATCCCCTACACCGTGCAGACCCTTTTGGCACGCCTGGAGATACCCGGTGCGGCGGTTTTCAATCGGCCGGTGTGGCTCTATCCCTTGTTCGGCACGATGTCCCTTGTCTTCCTGATTTGGGCTTTTCTGGTGCCCAGCCCTTCGCCCCAGAAGCATCCTGGTCCCGTGGCAGCTTGGTTGGGATTGTGGACGGTGGCTGTGCTACCCATTGGTTTGGTCGCGATTCTGTTGATTGCCTTGACCGCGCGTGGAATGCTCCCTGCATGGTGGTCTGACAGTAATTGGTTTGGATGGGTTTTCTATGGTGCGTTCTGGACATGGACAGCCGTTGTTGTATGGCGAGTGACCGCATGTTTCACGCGATCAGCCAATGCTGCCTTTGGACTCTTTCTTGGTGCGATGTTCTTGCAAGGACTTGGCACATGGCAGTTCAGTAGCAGACCTTGGCAGATGGACTACTCTGAGCAAGCAGGAAATCATCACGACTCATTGACTCTGACTCAAGAAGTTTTTGAGACTCAGCAGTCGCTGCTTGCAAAAGCATTGGACGGCTTGGCGCCGCGCCTCGCAGGAAAAGTCAATGTATTTGCCGTCGTGTTTGCGCCGTACTCGCAGGAGGTCTTTTTGCGCGAGAGCATCATGGTGGTCGATACCCTAGAGGATCGCTTTGGGGCTAAGGGTCACGTAGTACAACTGGTAAATCGCCCTTCAGTGACGACATCGATTGCGTGGGCGACCAACAAGAATTTAAAGGCGAGCATCGAAGCGGCTGCTAGAAGGATGGATGTGCAGCAGGACGTACTTGTGATTTATCTGACCTCGCATGGGGGATCAGACTTCAGACTTGCAACCTCACATTGGCCGCTCGAGGTGGATGAATTGACTCCCGCCTTACTGCGCAAAATGCTGGATGACGCAGGGGTGCGGAATCGAGTTATTGCAATTTCCGCCTGTTACTCCGGTGGTTGGGTGGCACCGTTGGCCTCTGATACTTCGCTGATCATGACGGCATCTGACGATAGCCACACTTCATATGGCTGTGGCGCAAAGTCAAAGCTAACCTACTTTGGGCAAAGCGTTTTCGAAGAGCAATTGCGTAAAACCTATTCTTTCGAGGATGCGTTTGCTTCTGCTGTTCCAATCATCAAGCAACGCGAGATGGATGCAAAAAAGACGGACGGATTTTCCAATCCCCAGATAGCCGTGGGCAAAAATATTGGGCCGATTCTCAAACGGTTGGAGCAACAGCAGGGAAGTACGCGTTAGGCATACTGTGCCTATTGCAAGGTGTGAACCATGGATAACGTCCATCCTCAAAGGAATCAATCGGTTAGGGGGGCTGAGCTAAAAAATGCTTCCATCAGCGATTGTTCAAAGGCTTTAAAACCCCTTTTTGGGTATTTTGTGCGAAGTCGGTGGTAAAACTCGGCTCTAGCCCTCGTCGGATCTGCGTATTGCGCTATCAATAATGTAGCTATATACGGAGCCCGACCGCCAGCGCCCCACGCAGCGTATCGGGCAGGTCCAGGGCCATGGACGTGCACCCGCCCAGCGCCTGCCCCAGTGCCGGCGTCCATTCGGTCAAACCCAGGCCCAGGCATTTCATCCCTGCCTCCAACTGGCTCCATGCCTGTGCAAACACGGCGGCGCGCAGGGCGGGCGTGGTGTGCACCAGCTGCCGGTGCGCCACCGGTCCCAAGTAGTCGAGCGCCAGCCGCTCCCATTCCGGCATGGCGTCGCCAAGCCCGGCCGTAAGCGCGTCGATGCGCACCACGTCAACACCCACCGCCTTGTGCAGGTGCACGGCCGCCACACTGCATGCGGGGGCATGGCTGATGGACAAGCCCACGCTGCGCGCGGGTGACAGCAAGCTCAGCTTTTCACCGCTGTGGCTTGAGAACTGAATGGTGTCGCAGGGCAGATGCCAATAGGCCGCCAGCAACTCCCGCAAGGCCGCGCGTATGGCCGCGCGGGCCCGTGTGCGGTCTTCCGTGTGGGGCGTGGCGACGGATACCACCGCGCACGCCGCATCGGATCGCAGGGCCGCCAATGCCTGGTCTGCGCGCAGCGGCCACGGGTGTACTGCAAACGGCGCGGTCATGTGTGTCGGCTTCAATGTGTCAGACCTGGGCGTGTCAGACGCTGCGCACCGGGGCCGCCGGGCAACCCCGCCAACTGGAGGCTGCCGGGATGAACTCGCCCTTCATCACCAGAGTCAACGCGCCCAGCTTGGCGTTGTCGGCTACCACCGCGCCATACAGAACGCTGCTGCGCGGCCCCATGTAGACCTTGCTGCCAATTTTGACGTGGTCAATCTTCATGACCCGGTCTTCAAACAAATGGGTTTGGGGGCAGGTCAGGGCATTGATTTCGCTGTAGTCGCCAATGTGCACGCAGTCAAACTCGGTCAGGTCGGTGGTGTCCATGTAGACGCCCTTGCCGATATGCGTGCCCAGTGCATTGAGGGCCAACGGCAGCCAAGGCGTGCCGCGCAGGTAGCGCATGAAATTGGGCACGGTAACGCCTTCGTACATGTTGGTGATGGCCTCGGACAACCAGACAAACCGCGTCCACATCGGGGCGCTGTGCTGGCGGTAGCGGCCCATCAAAGCCCATTTGAGAATGACCACGAACAGGAATGTGAGCAGGCCGTAGGCCAGACCGGCAGCCATCAAATAGGCCGCAACGGTCACCCAGCGCTCGGCCTCGGCCAGCGGCATGACGTTGAGCACCATTGTGTAGCCCACCGAGATGACGATGGCATGGGGCGCAATGATGCGAAACGCCTCGATCAGGCCACGCGCCAGGCGCCGTGCGATCCGGGGCTGGAAGGTCAGGTGCGCCGGAAATCCCATGGTCTGCTCGCGCGCCGGCAGGTGAATGGGTGGTGAACCCAGCCAGGTATCGCCATCGCGCATCTGGCCATTGGCGGGCACCGTGGAGTGCACACCGATCAGCACGTTTTCCGGCAGAGTGGTTCCATCGGGAATATAGGAGCCGTTGCCCACAAAACTGCGGCGCGCAATCACCGTGGGGCGCATGGTCATCCAGCCGCCATCGATGTGTTCGTCCCCCAGCATGACCGCATCGGCGATGAAGGTCTCGTCACCCAGGGTCAGCATGTCGGGCACCAGGCCCAGGGCCGACGAAATTTCGGCATTGCGCCCCACCTTGGCGCCCAGCAGGCGGTACCAGTGGGGTGCGTAGACCGTGGCGTACACGCCGTGCAGCACATGCAGGCTGGACTCCTGGATCTGGTTGACCAGCCATTTGGCGCAATACAGGGTGCTGTGCACTGGCCAACTGCCGGGTTTGAGGCGCGGCAGCACCGTCCAGCGGATACCGGCCGATAGCAGCGCCGTACACACGATCAGCACCCCGGCCGCCGGAAAGGCGAACACAAAGTAGCGCAGCAATTGCGAGGCAACATCGGTCCCCGTCAACACGGGCTGGCGCAGGTTATCGTCGATCCAGTCAATCAAGATGAAGCTGGGGAAAACCGGCAGGAAAAACAGGGTGGTGACCAGCAGGGCGCCGAGTAGAAAATACACCGCCTCCAGTGCCGCGCGACTGCGCGTGAGCACCGGGCGGGCCCGGTTAGCCGCCGGGTCGAAGGCACCCAGGTCACGGGCCGGTGAGCCGCCCCATACGCGCGACGCGGGCACGGTTTCTCCGTCGCACAGGGCCGATTGGCCCTGCAGGTGGCCCAAGGGCGCGACTGCGCTGTTGCCCTCCAGAATGGCGTAGGAGCCAATGCAGGCATCGGCCCCGATGTGAATGGGCCCCAGATGCAGTTCACCGTGTTGCACGCGGGCATTCTCGAAGTTGACCGCGTTGCCCACACTGGCGCCGTCTTCTACCACCAGCAGATCGGGCGCGCGCAGGGTGATGGAGCCCACCATGACGTCCCGCCCTATCTTTGCGCCCAGCGCGCGCAGCCACCAGGCGTGCAGGGATGAGCCGCTGAGCAGATACGTGGGGGCGGCTTCCACCAGCCGGTCGGCCAGCCACCAGCGGTAGTAGGTCAGGCCCCACAGGGGGTAGCGCCCGGCCTTCAGTCGCCCGGCGATCAGCCACTTGCCGGCAATGGCAATGAAGAACTCCAACAAGGTGGAGGCCAGAAACGCCAGCACCGACGCCCCCACCGCCACGGCAATCGAATCGTCCGGGTCGCCCGTGAAGAAGTGGTAGGTAAAAAACGGCGCCAGCCACTGCCCCATGCGCACCACCACCAAAAAGGGCACGGCTGCGGCCTGTGCGGCGCCACAGGTCCAGCGCGCGAGCGCCGAGGGCGCAACCCAGGCGGTGGACACGGTCTCGTGGCGTCCACCCGCGGCTTCCAGCGCCTGGGCGATCCGCCCCACGCTGCGCTGCTGGTAGATGTCGCGCACGGTGACGTGGGCAAAGCGCGGGTCGGTGCGCAGTGCGGATGCCAGGCGCGCCGCAAACAGCGAGTGTCCGCCCAGGTCGGAGAAAAAATCGGCCGAGCGCACGATGGCCTGGCCCGGGAACAGCTTGGCCAGCGCCGCAAACAGCGCCACTTCGGCCGGGCTGTTGGGCGTGTCGGAGGCGCCGGTGTCGCGCACCACCACGGTCAACGGGCGTGCCTTCAGTGCATTGCGGTCGATCTTGCCCGAGGGCAGCCGCGGCATCTGGCCCAGCACTTCAAAGTGCCCCGGCACCATGTAGGCCGGCAACACCGCCGCCAGGGCATTGCGCAATGCGGTGTGCTGCAACGGGGCCGCACCGTCGGTGACCACAAAGGCGATCAACTGGTCCAGCCCGTCTTCCTGGCGCAGCACGACTGCCGCCGTGCCAATGCCGGCCTGGCGCGCCAGGGCGGCTTCGATTTCGCCCAGCTCCACCCGAAAACCGCGAATCTTCACCTGGTCATCGGTACGGCCCAGGCACTGCACCTGGCCTTCTGCATCAATGCGGGCCAGGTCGCCGGTGCGGTACAGGCGCTGGTCGTGCGCACCGCTGGCCCAGGGGTTGGCCAAAAACTTCTCCGCCGTCAAATCGGGGCGGCCCAGGTAGCCCGCTGCCACGCCGGGGCCGGTGATGCACAGCTCGCCCACGTCGCCACGCGGCGTCAGTACCAGGCCCTGGTCGGTATCGGGTTGAATGACCAGCAGGCCATAGTTGGGCAGCGGTCGCCCGATGGTGACCGGCTCACCGGGGTGCAGCGTGGCCAGGCTGGCCGATACGGTGGCCTCGGTGGGGCCGTAGGTGTTGAACAGCTGCCGCGTGGGCGTGGCCCAGCGCTCCACCAGCGACTGCGGGCACATCTCGCCGCCCAGGTTGATCAGGCGCAGGCTGGGCACATCGTGCGCAAACAGGGCCAGCAGGGTGGGCACGGCGTGCAACACCGTGACCTGCTGCTCCTGCAATGCCAGCGGCAAGCGCTCGGGGTCGCTGGCCAGGTCTTTGGGGGCAATCCACAGCGTGGCGCCCACCAGGTAGCTGATCCAGATTTCCTCGAACGACATGTCAAACGCGGCCGAAAACCCCTGGTACACCCGGTCGCTCGCGCGAACACCGAGCTGGGAGTTTTCACTGCGCAAGAAATGGCAGATACTGCCCTGGTTGATCTCAATGCCCTTGGGCTTGCCGGTGGAGCCGGAGGTGTAAATCACATAGGCCGGGTGGCTGGGCAATACATCCTGGCGGCGCAGCGGGCTGCACGGCGCATGCAGTTGCTCGGCGGTCCACACAGGGCATCCATCAGGTGCCCAATCCTTCAGGTGGGCCGCGTTGCTGACCAGGCCGGCCGCATGCGCATCGTCCAGGCACACGGCAATCCGCTCAGCAGGGGTGTCAGCATCAAAAGGCAGCCAGGCCGCGCCGGTTTTGGCAATGCCCAGCTGCATCACCAGCAAATCCATGCCACGGGGCAACCACAGCCCCACGATGCGGCCGGGGCCTACGCCAGCCGCCATCAGGTGCGAGGCCACCCGGCCAGCCTGGGCATTGAGGGCTCCGTAGCTGAGCTGCTGCTCACCAAAGACCAGCGCCGGCTGGTCGGGGTTGCGCGCAACCGTGGCTTCAAAAATATCGGCCAATACCTCGTCGCGAATCAGTTCGGGGCGCAGCGGGCCGTGCAAAACGCCGGCGCCATGGGACAGAAGTGGCGGTGCGTCGTCGGGAATAGGGATCATCGTGGGGTCATTCATGCCGGGGAGACGGCGTTCAACAGCTGCTGCAGTGCGAGCCAGCATTTCTTCAAGGTAAAGCAAGCAATCAGCCCACAGTTGCACAGCACCGGAAGTCTACAACGGGTCTAAAAAACCTCTTTTGGGTATTTTACCAAGGCTTTGGAGGAAAATATCGCTATAGCCCTCGTGGCATAAGCCTAGTGCGCTATCAATTGAGTAGCTATTATTGGGCGCCAATGGCTTAAACTGCCTGGCGGTATTAACAACAAGGAGCAAAGACCATGATCATCGTGACAGGCAGTGCGATTGCGCGCGAAGGCGCCGACGCGGAGTTGCAGAAAATCTCCGTCGAGCACGTGCTGCGCTCGCGCACCGAACCAGGCTGCATTTCCCACGAAGTGAGCCGCGACGTGGAACAGCCAAACCGCTTTGTCTTCGTGGAGCGCTGGGCTGACATGGCCGCGCTGCAGGTGCACTTTCGTGTGGAGGCATCGCGGCAGTTTGGGAAGTCGTTGGCCCAGCTCTCCAATGGAAAGTTCGAGATGACGCTCTACCAGGCGGACGCCATCCCGTTGAAATGATTCCAAACGCAGAGGCGGCGCCCGCGACCAACGACATGCAAAAAATTGCCCTTGCCGGTATCAACTTCTACAGAGCCTACATCTCCCCCTACAAAGGATTCTCGGGTGCGCACTGCGTCCATAGAGTCGGCCGCTGCCTCACAATTTGGGCATGAACCGCAGCATCGTCTTCGCCCTGCTGGCGGCCGCCAGCTTTGGCGCCAGCACGCCGTTTGCCAAGCTCTTGGTGGGCAGCATGCCTCCGGTGTTGCTGGCCGGCTTGCTGTACCTGGGCACTGGTCTGGGTTTGACCACCATCCGCTTGGTGCGAGACCGGGGTTGGCAAGCGTCGGGGCTGCGCCGCGCGGAATGGCCTTGGCTGCTGGGTGCCGTCTTGTTTGGCGGTGTGCTAGGCCCGGTGGCGCTGATGTTTGGGCTGATGACGATCAGCGGGTCCAGTGCCTCGCTGCTGCTCAACCTGGAGGCCGTACTGACGGCATGCATCGCCTGGCTGGTGTTCAAAGAAAACGCCGACAAACGCATGGTGTTGGGCATGGCGGCCATCGTGGCGGGCGGTCTGGTGCTGTCCTGGCCCACAGAGCGCGTGGGCGCATCCGATTGGACAGGGCCGGTGCTGGTGTCAATCGCTTGCCTGTGTTGGGCCATCGACAACAATTTGACGCGTAAGGTGTCGGCGTCGGATGCCTTGTTCATCGCAGGCAGCAAGGGCATTGTGGCCGGGCTGGTCAACACGGTCTTGGCTGTGGCGTTGGGGGCGGCGGCGCTGCCGAGTGTGGCCGTCACCCTGGAAACGCTGGTGGTGGGTCTGCTGGGCTATGGCTTCAGCTTGGTCCTGTTCGTGCTGGCCTTGCGCGGCCTGGGAACGGCGCGCACCGGCGCCTACTTTTCTACTGCACCATTTATTGGCGCTCTGATCTCGCTGTTGGTGTTTGGTGAGTCAGCCGGGCCCCAGTTCTGGATGGCGGCGCTGTTGATGGGAATCGGCGTCTGGTTGCACTTGACCGAGAAGCACGAACATGAGCATGTGCATGAACCGCTTGAACATGAGCACCCCCATACGCATGATGTGCACCACCAGCACCCCCACGACTTTGAGTGGGGCGGTACTGGGGAACATGTACATGTCCACAAACATGGCAAAACTCGGCACAGCCACGCCCACTTCCCCGACATCCACCACCAGCACCGGCATTGATCAGTGCACAGCGGGCTTCAGCACGGCTGCACTCCACTGGCAAAAAATCGCTGTTATGTCCTGCGGCTTCTGTGGCCGGTTGTTGCCCAGCCACCAGGCCACCAATTCAAACAGCGCCCCGCCCAGGTAATGGGCTTGCGCCTGGGTTTGCCAACTGCGGGCCTTGCCCCCCGGTGTGCCAGCAAGCACCAGCTCCACCAGCAGTTCACGAAACCGGTCTTGCACGTAGTGGCCTGACCGCCGCCCCAACAGAGCACGAAACACATCCTGGGCTTCGTGCACATGGGCGATCAAGCCCGGCACGAACGCTAAGGGCCTCGGCAGCGACGCATCTGTCACCGCCTGCGCCATCAGCGCATCGCGTAGGCCCGCAAAGTTGGCTTTGAGCAGCTCCTCTTTGTTGGAATAGTGCTGGTAGAAGGTGGACCGCCCGATGTTGGCCTGGTCGCACAAGGTCTGCACGTCAATGGCGTCCCACCCACGCTCCACCATCAATGCCATCAAGGCTTCGCGCAGCGCATCGCGGGTGCGCTGGATGCGGCGGTCAACGGCCGCAGCAGGCGCGGGTAAGCGGGTCTTCATGAAGGTCTCCTGAACAGCAACCGGTGTTGTGTCTGCTATCGGGCATATCGGGCCATGCGGTGCTTTGCAGGCTGTGCCTGGGCTCGGAAGATAGCGGGCACGCCGTTAATTATTGAACACGGTGTCCATTATCAGGAGAAATGTTTTATGTGCCCACTGAGACTATCGGCCCCTCTTCAGCCCGCGCGGAGGTGAGTGCCATGGCAACGTTTGTGCGCTACTTTTTCTATCCCTTGCTGTTGGCAACGACGCTTGCGCTGTACGGGGGCGCGTTGCATTTCCATTGGAGCCTGGCGACGGTATTTGCGTGGATGGCCGGTGTGCGCATGGTGCTGCTGCTGGCCGTGGAGTATTTGCACCCGGCCAAGCCTGAATGGAAGATGAGCTGGACCAGCTTCAAGCGCGATGTGCAATACATGGTCGTCAATGGCGGCACCACCGGCCTGCTGAAGCTGGGGTTGGGCTGGTTGGCGCTGGACCTCAGTCGCCTGAACACTGGCATTGTGGCCAATACCTCCATCGCAGTGGAGTTTGTGGGCTTGCTGCTGGTGTTTGAGTTCTTCCAATACTGGTACCACCGGCTGAGCCACGAAGCCTTGGGCCGCTGGGGGGCATTTCTGTGGAAGGTGCATCTGCCGCACCATCTGCCCAATAGCGTGTACCTGTTGATGCACCCGGTGGGCCACCCGCTGAACCTGGTGGTCTCGCTGGCTATCGTTCAACTGCCATTGGTGGTGCTGGGGGCACGGCCAGAGTCCATCTTTTTGTTCAACGCGCTGATGGGCTTGCAAGGCCTGGTGTCCCACTTCAACGTGGACATCAAGGCCGGCCCTTTGAACTACCTGCTGGTGGGTACTGAGTTGCACCGCTACCACCACAGCGTAGACCTGCGGGAAGCCAAGAACTATGGTGTGCTGACCCCATTTTGGGACTTGGTCTTTGGCACCTTTGTCTACCGGCCCCATGGCCTGCCATCCGCGCTGGGCGTTGTCGAACCCAGCCGTTACCCGCAAAGCAATGCCTTGGGTCAGGTCTTGTTGCTCCCTTTCAGAAAATAGCCCCCCGGAACTTTTTGGGTAACTGCGCTATCCTAGCCCCGTGGCCCGCGTTTTCATCCTCCTCCTGCTGATCGTCTTGCTGCCCCTGCGGGGGTGGACCGCCGAGCGCATGGCGGTCCACATGGCCGCGGGTGATGGTGCCCCGGCAGCCCACGCCATGGGCTCCATGCCGGCAGATTGCCCCATGATGATGCAGATGGCGCAAGTGGGCTCGGCGGCCGACGACAGTGATGCCAGCACCAAGGGCCATTACCAGCAGCGGGCTTGCCAGTCCTGCCAGCTGTGCATGGCACTGGCTGCATATGACATACCCGCCGACCCAGCCGTAAGCCCTGCGCCGCAGGCTGTGGCCGTGCACCGCGCCGATCGCTTCGCCAACGCCGACCTGGCACAGGCCTCCAAGCCCCCCATTTCCTGATCCGACAGCCGAACTACGTCCGCGCGTTTCGTGATTGAGCGTGCGGGTCAATTCCCTTGGGCTTTTTTTCCACAAGCCCGCTGTTTGGAGAACAGTGAAATATGAAACCGCGTTTTAGAAAGGTCATGGTGGGCTTGCTGGCTACCCTGGCCGCGTTACCAGCCCTATGCGGCCCCATGGGCTTCAAAGGCAGCTGGATGGCCATGGGCGACTTGGGCCCCAACTGGCAAGAGGCTTTCGTCAACTACGCGCTGACGCCGCGCGACGCATTGGGCGTCTCTACGCTGTACATGCGCTCGGACGACGAGACCCGCACGCGCCAGGCCAACGAGGCGCTCTACACCCGGCTGGTCAGCCGCTGGAACATGCCCGATGCGCAGGCCAATGTCTGGTTCGTCACCGGCGTGGGCGCCATCACCGGCAACGACTTTGCAGGCACCAAGACGCTGGCATCGCCAGGCATACAGCTGGACTACGAGACCACGCGTTTCTATGCATCCGCTGCCGCGAGGCTGTATCGCGCGGAGGGCATCAACCACGACTACGCATCGGCCCGCATCGGCTTCTCGTTCTTCGAGGCCGACTATGACCAGGTGCAGCCCTGGTTTGTGGTCGAGGTGCGGCGTATGCAGGGCCTGTCGGACAAGACCGAGGTCACGCCCATGCTGCGCCTCATCCACAACCGCTACTTCGTCGAACTGGGCGCCAACAGCGCATCCCAGGTTCGCGCCAACTTCATGTACACATTTTGATTTTCGAAGCACACACCATGAAAAAAACCATCATCACCCTCGCGCTGGCCGCTGCCGCGCTGCCATCCTTTGCCGCTGCAACGGCCAACAACACGCTGAAGATCACCGTCAACGGTATGGTCTGCGCCTTCTGCGCACAGGGCATTGAGAAGCGCATTTCAAAAATGCCAGCGACCAAAGAAGTGTTCGTAGACCTGAAAAAGAAGACCGTCGCTGTGGAAGCGAGAGAAGGCCAGACGCTGGACGGCAAGGCCATCACCGCAGAGATAGTCGATGCCGGCTACGACGTCGTCAAGCTGGAGCCCGTGGGCCAATCGGTGGCCGAGATCAAGGCCGAGCTGTTGAAAGGCCGTAGCAAATGAGTAGCGCGGACGGTCTGATGGAAAGCCGCGGCAGCTTCTGGTCCTCCGTGGCCAGCCTGTTCGCCACTTCCAGCACGCTGGTGTGCTGCGCCATACCCGCGCTGCTGGTGGCACTGGGTGCGGGCGCCGCGCTGTCGTCGCTGGTGTCCGTGTTCCCGCAGGTGGTGTGGCTCAGCGAGCACAAGATCGGCCTGTTTGTGTTTGCCGGCCTGATGATGGCCGCCAGCGGCGTGCTGCAGTGGCGCAACCGCACCGCGCCATGCCCCACAGACCCCGCGCTGCGGCAGGCCTGCCTGCGCACGCGCAAGGTGTCGTTGGTGGTGTATGGCGTCAGCGTGGCGTTCTACCTGATAGGCGGCTGGTTCGCGTTTGTGATGCCGCTGCTGACGGGCGATTGAGGGCGCGGCAAGCCCAAAACGTCTACCTCCGCCAGCTGGGCCCCTAGCGAACCAGCGTAAACAGTGTGCGGTAGCGGCTTGTGCGCAGCATCTCGTCCGGGTCGGTTCCGTAGCCGATGAGGACGGATGCACCGACTAAAAAGTCAGCGGTCAGATTCTCGTTTTCCAGAATCGTGATCAGCACCAGGTCTTGCACGCTGTTCAGTGCAAGCCCGCTCATGAATGCGCTGATGGGCCAAACCAGCGGGACCCAGCTGCGGCTGGGCAGCAGTTGGAAATAGATCGTGCTGCCGTTGTTCGGCAACAGGGCGGCCACATAGAGGTTGTATGCACCACCCGCCTGCGGGTGGACTGCGTCGGGCCTGCCCGCCGCCTGTACGTGCGGCGCTCCCAGTGCAAGAGCCCCGTTGACACCCCCCAGCCCACGGACGTCCACCTTCAGTGACGTAGCGCTCAAGCTACCGGTCTTGTGCGTGGAGAGGAAAAATGGCACCGTCTTGCCATTGGGTAGCGGCAGGCTTTGCGCTGCAGTGTCCAAATGCAGGAAGCCAGCAAAGTTCTCATCGGCAATACCCACAAAGGTGCTTGGCCGGCCATAGGTGCCGTCGCCCAGTTGGCCCAGCGTATTGACCCCGCCCGCATAGGCAGTTCCATCCCGGCGCAGCACCACGCTGACACCATTGCCCGCGGTAATGCCCGTGATGTCTGCGATGCCAATAGCCAGGGGCGCCGCCGCTGACGTGGCCGCCGGAGGGTTGTCGCCCAGCTCGCCCAGCCATTCGTAGCCCCATTGCCAGCCCCAGACCGAGCCATCGTTGCGCAGCGCCAGCGCATGGTTCGCGCCGATGGACAGGGCCGTGACCTGGTTGAGGCCCGGAACAATGGCCGGGGTCAAGCGTGTGGTTGGAGAACCATCACCCAACTGCCCGCGTGGGTTCGCACCCCATGCGAGCACCGTGCCATCTGCGCGCAGCGCATAGCTGCTGTCGCTGCCTGCAGCAATGGCGATTACGTTTGACAGGCCGAACACGGGGAGTGGTTGCTTGCTGCTGGCCGTGGTGCCATTGCCCAGTTGCCCCGAGGCGTTGTCGCCCCAGGCCCAGACCGTGCCATCGCGGTTGAGGGCCAGCGCGTGCGAGCCCCCCGCGGCAATGGCCGTCGCCTGGCTATGCAGTTGGGTGGGCACGGAGGGTTGATCCAAAACACCGGGCAGGGTGCTACCCCAGCCCCAGACGGTGCCATCGCGCTTGAGGGCCAATGAGTAGTACCCCGCCGCAGCCACTGCTTGTACGCCAGAAATCGTGCTCAGCTTGATCGGTGTGCCGGTGTCGCGGTAGGTGCCGTCGCCCAGTTCACCGTAACCGTTGCTGCCCCAGGCCCATACGGCGCCGTCCTGGTCGACCCCCAGGCTGTGGCCCAATCCGGCAGACACCTGGGCCATGCGCGGCAAGCCGGCCACGGCAGCCGCCAGCGAGCGGCTCAGCACCCGTGCGCGGCCCAGCTGTCCTGCGGTGTCCAGGCCCCAGGTCCACACATTGCCCGCCGCGTCCAAGGCCATGCCGTGCCAGGTACCTGAGGCCACCTGCGTGATGTTGGCGATGCCTATCACCGGGCCGGGTGCGTCGCGGTACACCGTCGTGCCGTCGCCCAGGCTGCCAAAGCCGTTGCCACCGCCAAACCCCAGTACCTGGCCGTTGGTCTGGAGCAGAAATCCTTGGCCGTATCCGGCCGCGACGGCCTTCAGCGGGCCTACGCTGGGCTGGGCCTCTGGCGCACTGGCGGTGGTCCATCGCCACCAGCTGCTGCCGTCGCCATGGATGGCCACCAGGCCAAAGCTGTTGACCGTGCCAGCGATCATCGCAATGCCCGAAAGGCCCGGTGTTTGTACCGGCGTGGTGCGTGGCGCGCCATGCGGGGTGGCATAGGGCGCGGTGACACCCCATTCCCACACGCTGCCATCTGACTTGCGCGCCGCGCTGAAGTCATTGCCGGCGGCGATGGCGGTGGCGCCGCTGAGTGCGTTCACCAGCACGGGGCGAAGTCGGTCCACCGTGCTGCCATCACCCAGGGCGCCTTCTACGTTGGTGCCCCATGCCCACACGCTGCCGTCGGTGCGCAAAGCCAGGGCATGGCGGTTGCCGCAGGCGATGGCGCTGACACCGCCGAGGCCGGCAATCTGCTGCGGTACGGGGGAACTCTCCTGCGTTCCGTTGCCCAATACACCGTAAGAATTTTCACCCCAGGCCCAGACCGACCCGTCGGTGCGCAAGGCCAGCGAGTAAGAACTGCCACCGCAGACTTGCAAGGCTCCGGACGAACCCGTCACTTGCACGGGGTTGGACCGGTTGGTAGTGCTGCCATCTCCGAGTTGACCCGCGTCGTTGCTGCCCCAGGCCCAGACCGTTCCACCGGCACCTATGGCAAGAGAATGGCTGACACCGGCCGCAATGCCCTGGATACCGGACACCGTGAGCGCACGGCCGGGTGTTGCTTCAAAGGGGAGGACTCCCGCACCCAGTTGCCCACTTTGGTCGGACCCCCAGGTCAGCACCGTGCCATCGTTGCGCAGCGCCACGCTGTGCTGGTAGCCCACGGACACCATCGGCTTGATGATCTGGGCCGACGCGTTGCCGGCAAGCACAAGGCCCATCGCCATCAGCCCCAAGATACGCGTGGCATGGTTCAGCATGGCTATCTCCTTTGTACTCACTTTGTACTCAATACCGCAGCAGCACCGCAATGCCGAGGGTCGGGTCCACGGCCTTCTTCAGCAACTGGCCGGCCCAGCTCTCCACCTGCCAGCGTTTGCCGGTGGACTCCCATTTCATGCGCAGTGTCAGATCCCACGACGCGGGGATCTCGTTGCCATATTCGGTGGTCAATTGCTCGGAGCGCCAGACCAGGGCGGCACCGGCCGTCAAGCGCGCTTCATTGCTCCAGTCCAGCCCCAAGCCCACGCGTTGGCGGGGCAGGTAGGGTAGGGGCAAGCCCTTGAAAAATTCGCTGGTGTTGCGGCTGTCGCTCAGCACAACACTGGTGTTGACCGCGTAACCGTTGCCCAGCACGGCGTTGCCCACCAGGCCCGCCTGGCGCACGCTGCCCTCGGCAAACACCGGTTGCCCCTCCAGCCGCTCGGGGTCATTCCAACTTTGGAACGTGCCCCGGTCCCGCAGGCGGTTGACATCGGACACCTCTTGCGCCGTATTGAGCACAAAACCGGGCTCACCCAGATTGCGGACATTGCGCGCGTCTACAAAGGCCGACACAAAGCCGCTGCTGCTCAGCTCCCAATCGGCCTGTAGGCGCAGGCGTTGCTGCCGCCCGCCGGGCAGGGTGAGCTGGTCGTCCACTGGAATTCCGGCAATGGCCGCAGGACGCAGGCTATGGGGCGCATTGGAGCGCACCCAGTCTTGCCACGCCGCGCGCAGTGCGACATTCGCACTGGGGTGCCAGACCGCGCCCAGCATGGGCAGGGCATCGTCTTGCCGGTAGTCGCTGGTACCGGCACTGCTCTGCACGGTCTTGCGGTAGCGGGTGCCGGCCAAGCCGCCCTCCAGGCTCCAGGACTCGGCCAGGGCATAGCGACCCTGGGCATACACCAGACGGTAATCGTCTTGCTCATGGCTGGTGGTAGAGAGCGTGCGGCCCCGGGTCAACAGACCGGCATCGGTGCTGGCGGCTTCAACACCCGCAGTCGCTTCGTGCCCGCCCGCGCGCCAGGTGGCGCGCCACTGCAGGTCGCGCGTGTTGCTGTCCTGGTCTTGTGTGATGGGACTGCTCAGCGAGGTCGTCCGCGCGGTGTAGCTGCCTTCACCCAGCTTCAACCAGACCTGGGTTTCGGGATCCAGCCGTAGGCTGCCACCGGCGTCCAGCCGCCGGGTGCGCCCGCTGATGCGCTCACGGCTGAGCAGGCCCATGCGTTCGATCTCCGGCACATACTGGTTGGCAAACGCGAACAGCGCAAGATCGTGCGTCGGCTTGGTGCCCAGCGCCAGGGTGTAGGCGTTGCCACTCGCGTCAAAATCCTCTTGGCCCGGCCGCACCACGTTGCGCAGTCCCTCAAAAAACCAGGCGACGGGAAACGGGGCGTGGGTCGATCCATTGACCACCATGGACGGTTCGCTATAGCCAAACGCCTTGCTGTTCGTCATGCGCGCACCGAGTGTCAGATAGCTGCCAGGCTCGGGCAGCAGGCTTTGAACGCGCGGGTTCGCACCCAGGGCCAAGGGGTCGGTCAAATAGCCCTGCACCAACTCGGAGGCCTTGGTAAAGCTGCCGCTGTACTGGTCCGCCAGGAAAAAATGGCTACCGGCCCACAGGCTATCGTTCGATTCCTCGGCGTAATAGCGGGCCCACGAGGTCATGCCGAGTTTGGACAGTGCGCTGCCGATATTGGCACTGCCTTTCTGGTCCATCGCCAGGGCATCGAGTGATTTGAGGAAGGGCAGTTTTTCTTTGGCCTTGCGCGCTTCTACGGCCGCGGCAAACAGTTCTCCACGGTCCTGGTGGACCAGGCTCGCCATCAGGTGGGGCAGCGGGTCCTGCGGGTCACGCTCAATGGCCTGGCGCAAGAACTCGAGGGCCGTCGCCGATTCGCCCCGCCTATGGTGGGCGGCGGCGCGGTAGAGGTAGGTGCGGGCGTAGCGGGGCTCCAGCAGGTTGCTGCGCAGAATGGTCTCCATGGCGGCGTCTAACTCGCCTTGCCGCAGTTGCAACTGGGCCAGACCCGACAGCGCGATGTAGTCTTGCGGGTCCTGCGTGAGGGCCACATCGAATTGCGTGCGTGCGGCGTTCCATTGGTAGGCCGTGGTTGCCAGATTGCCTTGTTCGGCCGCCAGGCTGGGCAGTTGGGGCGTGCGCTTCTGGGCCTCTGCCAAGTGCCCGCCAGCAACCGCAAGGTCCTCACGCGCGAGCGCGATGCGGGCTAGGCCCAGGCTGGCCCGGCCGTCTGCAGGGTCGAGTGCCTCTGCACGGCGGTAGGCGCCGTGCGCCACCTTGGCTAGCCCCTCGAAATACGCCGCATCACCCAGCGCAAGCCAGGTATCGGCTGTTTGGGGGAAGCGTTCGCAGGCCGATTGGGCCAGCTTCAGGGAACCCGCGCCATCGCCCTGGATAAGCGCCAGGCGTGACAGGGCTGCGGGGAATCTGCCGTCCTCGGGGTAGGTGGCTGCGCCCTGCTCCAGTATTGATTGGGTCTCTGCGAAGTTGGCAGCGCGCAGCGCCAGGTCGGCCAGTAGCAGCGTGTCTGCCGGTAGCGGCAAGGCTTGCACAAGCAACAGGCTTTCGGCGCCCAGCCAGTCTTGGCGGGCAATGCGCTCCACGACGTCCTTGCGTTGCCCACCACCACCACGGTACTCGGCATAGCGTTCCGGGTCCACACGCAGGGTGCTCACCCACTGCACCCGCTCTGCAGGGTTGGTCAGGATGCGTTTGACCGGGGCCTTGCCGGGCTCGGCCAGCGCCTGTTCGCCATTGCCCACGCTCACCGTGCCATGGGCATTGCCAAACTGGACGGAGCCGTGCAATACCGTTAGCGTGGAGCGGCCTTGCGCATCAACCGCCATCTCCCAGTCCGTGCCGTGGATCGCGGCGATGGCCGATGGCGTTTCCATCTTCACCGTGCCGCTGGCTTGCTTGGACTGTGACCAGGCACGCCCCTGGCGCAGGTTGAGCGTGGTGCCTGGCGTCTTCTCTTCTTTTCTGAGCTGGAAGATGCTGTTGGCCGCCAGCTTGATCTGCACTTCGGGCGCCACCACCAGTGCCATATGGCTGTCGGGGCCGGTGCGTACCCACCACGACGGTTCCAGTTGCACCTTCAGCTTGGCCTCCAGCCAGGCGCCATTGCCATCCGGGCGGTAGTCACCCTTGCCGGACAGGCCAATAATCTCGGCAAAACCCGCATGTGCCGCGGAGGCGGTGCAACTGCAAAGCACCAAAGCCAGTAGCTGCTGGCGTGCGCATGTGTACTGCATGGGATGAAAACCCCCCGCTGTTGCCTGACTTGCCTTACTCTTGCCGCATGATATTCCGATTCAACCGGGCCAAGGCAGCCAGTCTGCTCATCGCACTCGCGGCGATGCTGACCGGGCTGGCTTTGCTCTGGCTGCCGGCGTGGCAAAGCGTTGAAAAGCGGGGGTTCGACGTGTTGTCGGTGGTGACGGCGCCTGGCACCTCGCCACTTCCCATTATTGTGGTCAGCATCGATGATGCGTCGCTGGCCGAGATTGCGCATCCCTGGCCCTGGCCACGGTCTTTGCATGCCGGACTGATTGACAAACTCAAAGCGGCGGGCGCGGCCGTCATTGCCTTTGATGTTTTGTTCTCGTTGCCAACCCAACCGGCCGAGGACCATGCACTGGCCCAGGCCATTGCCCGGGCCGGCAACGTCGTGCTGGCTGCAGGGCTGGTGCGCCAGGAGACGCCGGCCGGCACCCTGTGGTCCCGGCAAGAACCCTTGACAGCATTGCAAGCGGCGGGGGCGCAGGTTGGCATCGTGAACTTGGCATTTGATAGCGATCTGGTCCTGCGCCGCGTGCCAACGGATGAGGACGCGTTCTGGCGGCGCATCCTGGTGGGCCTGCGCCGGGCACTGCCGGAGCAGGAGTTGCCAGGTGCCGTCAGTGAAGGCGATCTGATCCGCTACGTGGGCCCGCCCGGCGCATGGCCGACCTTGCCCTACTACAAGGCCCTGGAGCTGGAGAAGCATGTCGACCCCAAAGATTTCGAGGGCGCCGTGGTGATTGTGGGCCGGTCTACACGCTCGGCCACGGAGATTGGTCTGGCGCAGGGCGATCTGTTCTCCACACCCCATACGCGCTTGACCGGCGAACTGATGCCGGGCAGTGAAATCCACGCCAACATCCTCGACAGCGTCATCCGCCAACGCGCCATTCGGCCGGTTGCTATCGGCTTGCAAATCGCACTGTTGCTCACACTCGCCCTGCTCTCCACGGCGGCCTTGCGTTTGCGTCAACGCTGGCTGGCGTGGGCTGCGGTCACGCTACTAGTCTGTGTGGTTCCCGCGTTGGCCTGGGCGCTCTTCGCCGCCGACAACGGGTGGCTGCCGGTGGGCGCACCTATCGTTGCGGTGGGCGTGGTGGTGGCGGGCCACGCCATCCAGGCGGCGTGGGTCACCCGGCGGGAGCGGGACCGTGTGCAGAAAATGTTTGCACTCTACGTGCCGCCCGAGTTCGTCAAGACCCTCATCGCACACCCCGAGCGGGCAGGGCTCGGTGGTGACACCCGCCACCTGACGGTGCTGTTCTGCGACCTGCGGAGCTTCACCACGCTCTCCGCGCAGATGGCACCGGCCGACATCACCATGGTGCTCAACCGCTACTTCACCTGCATGACCCAGGCCATCTTCTCCCATGGTGGCACCGTGGACAAATTTATCGGCGATGCGGTCATGGCCTTTTGGGGCGCGCCCCTGCCGGATGCCGAGCAGGAGCGCCACGCGATCCAGGCCGCCGTCGCCATGAAGGACGCGCTGGTGGCGCTCAATGGGGAGCTGGTCGCCCAGGGCAAACCGCCGTTGCGCCTGGGCATTGGCATCCACAGCGGTGATGCACTGGTGGGCAATATGGGAGCTGAGAGCCGGCTCAGCTACACCGCCATTGGCGACACGGTCAATGTGGCGTCGCGCCTCGAAGGTGCCAACAAGACCTTGGGCACCGAGATCATGCTGTCCGCCGATACAGCCCGGGGTGCGCCCGGCCTGCCTTTGCGTATGCTCGGGGCCATCCGCGTCAAAGGCCGCCCGCAGCCGCTGCAGGTTCTTACGCCGTGCGACCAGCCAGCGCTCTTAGAAGCCACCGATGCGGCGTTGGCGGCGCAAGGGCGTGGCGACATAGCTGCCGCCCGCAGCCATTGGCAACAGGTTCTGGCACTGGCCCCAGATGATGCGTTGGCCACGCTGGCACTCGAACGCCTAGCCGACGGGGCGTGGGACGGGGTTCTGGACACCGATAAATGAAACCCGCACGGAACCTTTCTTGCGACTGCGCTATCCTAGCCCCGTGACCCGCGTTTTCATCCTCGTCCTGCTCATCGTCTTGCTGCCCCTGCGGGGGTGGAGCGCAGAGCGCATGGCGGACCGTATGGCAACCACTGGGGCACCGACCACCCACGCCATGGGTGCCATGCCGGCAGATTGCCCCATGATGCAGATGGTGAAGGTGGGCTCCACAGACAAAGCGTCCACCGACGGCAGTGGCACCTCAACAACTCCCACTGAGCGGACTTGCCAGTCGTGCCAACTGTGCATGTCGCTGGCCACACATGAAACCCCCGCCGTTCAAGCGGCATCTCCCGCGCCGCAGACGGTTGCGGTGCACCGCGCCGACCGCTTTGCCAACGCCGACCTGGCACAGGCCTCCAAGCCCCCCATTTCCTGATCCGACAGCCGAACTACGTCCGCACGTTTCGTGACTGAGCGTGCGGGTCAATTCCCTTGGGCTTTTTTTCAACAAGCCCGCTGTTTGGAGAACAGTGAAATATGAAACCGCGTTTTAGAAAGGTCATGGTGGGCTTGTTGGCTACCCTGGCCGCGTTACCAGCCCTATGCGGCCCCATGGGCTTCAAAGGCAGTTGGATGGCCATGGGCGACCTGGGCCCCAACTGGCAAGAGGCTTTCGTCAACTACGCGCTGACGCCGCGCGACGCATTGGGCGTCTCCACGCTGTACATGCGCTCGGACGACGAGACCCGCACGCGCCAGGCTAACGAGGCGCTCTACACCCGGCTGGTCAGCCGCTGGAACATGCCCGAGGCACAGGCCAATGTCTGGTTCATCACCGGTGTGGGTGCCATCAGCGGCAACGACTTTGCCGGCACCAAGACGCTGGCATCGCCGGGCATACAGCTGGACTACGAGACCACGCGCTTCTACGCCTCCGCTGCCGCGCGGCTGTACCGTGCCGAAGGCATCAACCACGACTACGCGTCGGCCCGCATCGGCTTCTCGTTTTATGAGGCCGACTATGACCAGGTGCAACCCTGGTTTGTGGTGGAGGTGCGGCGCATGCAGGGCCTGTCAGACAAGACCGAGGTCACGCCCATGCTGCGCCTCATCCACAACCGCTACTTCGTCGAGCTGGGGGCCAACAGCGCATCCCAGGTTCGCGCCAACTTCATGTACACATTTTGATTTTCGGAGCACACGCCATGAAAAAACTCATCATCTCCCTCGCGCTGGCCATTACCGCGCTGCCATCCTTCGCCGCTGCTGCAAACACGCTGAAGATCACCGTCAACGGCATGGTCTGCGCCTTCTGCGCGCAGGGCATTGAAAAGCGCATATCCAAAATGGGCGCTACCAAAGAAGTGTTCGTAGACCTGAAAAAGAAGACCGTCGCTGTGGAAGCGAGAGAAGGCCAGACGCTGGACGGCAAGGCCATCACCGCAGAGATAGTCGATGCCGGCTACGACGTCGTCAAGCTGGAGCCCGTGGGCCAATCGGTGGCCGAGATCAAGGCCGAGCTGTTGAAAGGCCGTAGCAAATGAGTAGCGCGGACGGTCTGATGGAAAGCCGCGGCAGCTTCTGGTCCTCCGTGGCCAGCCTGTTCGCCACGTCCAGCACGCTGGTGTGCTGCGCCATACCCGCGCTGCTGGTGGCACTGGGCGCGGGCGCGGCGCTGTCGTCGCTGGTGTCCGTCTTCCCGCAGGTGGTGTGGCTCAGCGAGCACAAGGTCGGCCTGTTCATCTTCGCCGGCCTGATGATGGCCGCCAGCGGCGTACTGCAGTGGCGCAACCGCACCGCCCCATGCCCCACAGACCCCACGCTGCGGCAGGCCTGCCTGCGCACCCGCAAGGTGTCTGCCGTGGTGTATGGGGTCAGCGTGGTCTTCTACGTGATCGGCGGCTGGTTTGCGTTTGTGATGCCGTGGCTAGCAGGTGACTGAGACAGTGCTCTAAGAGAAATCTGGCGCTAGCCCTCGTCGGATATGCATTTACCGCTATCAATTGAATAGTGACCTCCGCCGTTCCTAGCATTGCCAGGCTGGCGGAGGAACGCTTCAGTGGTTGCGTCTCTCCCAATTGCCGGGCATAGTCGCTAGCGCCCGAAGCAATGACATGAAGCGGTCACGTTCGGTCAATAGACTCCGCCCGCCCTACCCAATGGGCGTCGGGCCCTGTTGATTTGACAGGTGGCAATCGATGCACCGCGACCAGGGCCATTCGTCAACTCACTCTTAACTGGAGATAGGTCTCTCTTATGAAGAAACTTCTAGGCTTTACCATCGGCTTCGCTTGCGCAGTGAGTGTGTTCACCGCGCAGGCTAGCGAGCAGAGCAATTGCAGCGCGGCAGCGGGCACATTCCTCACAGGCACGGTGGTCAGCGGCCCAACTTTTCAAGCTGCATCCACTACGCTGAAAGGCGTCAAGCTGTCGCACACCCATGTCAAGCTGCGCGCTGACCAAGACGGCAAAACCTACGACGTGGCGATGGACAACGTTTTTGCGGTGGACTATGTGAAGAATTCGTCGGCGATACCAAAGTCTTTGGCGGCCATCAAGCAGAACACCCGCCTGGAGTTGTGTGGTGAGCCTTACACCAGTGGTGTCGGCATTCACTGGGTGCACACCAATTGCAATGCTGCCCCAAAGACCACGGCACCCAACGGCTGGGTGAAATTGTTTACCAGCGGCAGCAACGTAGGTGCAAACCTTGAGCGTAGCCAAACCTATTGCTACCTTTGGAACTGACAACCACTACGGGGTCTTGCAGGCATCGCGGGTCATGTCTTGACCTGCTTTTAGGCTGCTTTCGATTTGTTGCGGACTGAGTTCTTCGCCAAAGCGGGCCGCCAGTTGTGCAGCAGACAACGGCGCCCGACGGGTGCGGGCCTCTGCCACTAAAAAGGCAGCGGCGAGGCCCACGTTGCGCTCACCCAAGTCCCCTGCATCCCAAGCATTGGCCAATAGTCCCATGGCGTAGGGGTCACACTGGGTCACGGCGCTTTTCAAATGCCGGAGTGCCTCTTCCTGCCAGGTTTTCAGTATGGGGTCGTCACTGTTGAGGTTGTCCAGCGAGCGACCGTAGGGGCCCTCGATATAGAAATCAACCTGTGCCTCCGATAACCCAGAGCGTGCCGCCTGCGACAGAAAGCCCAGTCGCTCCTGAACTTGCGCTGGGCTCACCTGGGCGCAGAGCGCCGCCAAGGCTCGCCGCTCCTGCAAGAATGGCGCACGGTCTTCCGGCAGGTTGAATGGCGGAATGGGTTCGTTGCCCACAGCACACACCGACTCCGCCTTGTAGACCTCGTAGGCGGCATGTGCATCACCGCGCCGCGCTGCGCCGACATGCTTGTCGATGTATTGCGCGGCGGTGAGGCCTTCGAAATCCAGTGTCCTTCCATTGCGACCATAGAGTGGACCGATCCCTGCAAGGCTCGCATCAGCCGACGGCAGGGCTGTCTTGGGCTGCCACTGCGAGTGGGTGGATTTTGGACCAGGCGGCGCATTGCTGGGTGCCGTTCTCGTCGGCTTGGGAGCGGTAGATGGCGCGCCAATCGCTATCGGCGATTCGTCTTCGACAAGACACAACAGCCAGATCGCGGAGATTCCCAGTACGGTGGCTATACCCAATAGGCCCAAGCGATTCATAAGGTGTGTAGGTGCCGCTGAAGGCCTTCCATTGGCATGCTACGCCGCAGTGAATTATTCGGCACAAATGCTTGACGGTGCAAGCCCCTCGCTGTCGAAAGACAGCACCGCCTTGCCAAGCGGGTAGGTCAGAACCCAGATGCCATCGAAGTCATCGTCCGCCCAGTCGGGTGGGGAAACCGCACCCAGCGCTCTTGCCAGGCTTGGTATGTTGGTGTGATTCCACACCATCAGCACCGTACCGGTCTTCTGGTGCACGCTGTCTGCGATATCGGAATAGGCGTCGCCGGCGAAGGCACTGTTCACAGTCAAGTTGTCACGCACCGCCAAGGGGGCTATGGTCTGGAACATGCGGGCATGCTTGGTGGCGTTGCCAGTGCCCAGCGCGGGGACATAGGAGAAGGCCGGTTTGCCAAATTTGCGATGCAACACCGCGGGCAGTTGGCGTGCACGGTTTTCACCCTGGCAAGTCAGGTTATCCCCGGCCTTGGGCTTTTCTCCATGCCGAATAATGATGACCTTGAGTTCTTGGCTGGGGTCATTTGCGGCCATGCACGGAAGAGCTACTGCTGCAAGCCCATACCCAAGCAAGTAAAACAGTGTCTTCGTCATATGAAGTGCTCCCAGAAGGCTGCGCAGTCGTGGGCACAGTGGTATGCGCATGCGCTGGAGGATGTGGCGTGCAGAGATGACGGCGTCAGGACTGCAAAGCATACGCAGGTCCAGTGACGGAATTGTTTCACTGCCGACGGTTCTCAGCCTCCCCGGGCCGTGGGTTCTTTGCTTGCTGTCAAGGGCAGCGCACCGTGTTGCCCGCAGCCAGCTGGCAGGCCTTGCCATCCTCACGGACCAGCCCGGTGCCCTGCTGCTTGAAGTAGCGCTGGCCCGCGTCGTCCGAGCATTGGTTGCCACTGCAGGTGGTGATACGGGGCGGCCCCATAGTCCGCACGCTGGGGGAGAGGCGCACAACAGGCGGCTCGGCCTTCACATCCGCCCCATGGCAAATCGCGATCTGCCGCGCCTTGTCCTTGGCATAGGCGGCCGTACGCTCCACGCTGCGCACGCACTCGCGCAGGGTTGCATCCGTGATGCCGCTCTGGCGCTGGCTGGCGCCTGCCGTGCGGCACGCCGCATACAGCTCGGCCCGGACTTCTTCGGTGGCGGCTTGGCGCTCCACATCGCGCGTGCAGTTGGTATACGCGGTCTCGTCGCTCTGGGCCTTCTGCGCCTCCTGCTTCGCAGCCTCGGCAGCCTGGGCTTGCGCCTGCTGGCGAACGTTGGCCTCAGCCGCTGCGTGCTCACGCTGTGTGGCTTGCACGTGCGTGGCGGCGGCCTTGTCCTTTTGCGCTTGCTCCCGCAGCGCAGAGCCGTCCAGTGTGTTGGCGCTGGTGTCAATGGGGCGTGCCGACTGCGTGCTGTCCGGGCAGGCGACGTTGCTGTAGGTGATCTTGCCGTCGGCGGCGGTGCATTTGAAGGTTTGGGCTTGGGCGGGGGAGCAAAGTAGGGCGGCCAGTGATGCGCCAATCAGCAAAGAGAGTTTCATTTATCCGTACCTCCAATGATTGGCAAACAGAATAGGCAGTCAAATTTCGGCAATAGCGACTGTGTAGCTTCCGTCGATCTGTCGAGTCGCCTCTAGCAATTTCAGCGTAGACACACGAGATTCTAAGAATTGGCCAACTCAGTCGGCAGAACGGACGCATAGGTTTTGAATTGTTTCCAAAACTGAATTTCGTAAATGGCACTAATACCGTCTTCGGGCAAAGCAGCACGACGAACAACTATCCCAGGCTGCTGTGCGTATTCTTTACCGTACTGTTCGACGAATTCCTGCACCTGTTTTGAGCCTGCTTCTGATATCGCGTAAAAATCAAATTTGTACGGTGGCTCGATGAACTTTCCATTTTCAAGATGTGTTATTCCGCGTACAACTTTTTCAGTTATTCGTTGAAAGTGCCTCGCGGGAATCAGTAACCCCACACCGCTTCCGGTAGGACGGTTCCATCTCTCCCCCAAGTTTGGGTATATGCCCTCACTTGGAATGAGTGGGCCATCAATTAATTCAGATCCAATGCGTTTCGCCAAGTTGATACGAGCATTCTTATCGGCCTCGCTCTTAGCAAATTCAGGCTGCATTGACCGCATTGCCTTCTTGACAATGCTGCTAGATGCTGAGTCATTTGGATCTAGACATAGAGCCACTCTGACAAAGAATTCTTGTTCAATTGCTCCGAGCTCGCTGTTGCAAGTCTTGCAACTGGGAACTTGCCATTTGAATAAATTCGGCGTTGTCGTATCGGGATACCACGACTTTGGAAACACGTGATCCCAATTTCGATGGTCAAAATGACCAAGGCAATGAACACATTTACCGGGGCCGGGCGGTCTTGCCATAGTTCAAAGGTAGTCTATTCATGCCTGAAGGTCGCCGGGGTTTTCGCAATGAAGGTCGCGCGGCACATGTGGCACATATTAATCCCAAGAATTAGAAGAAGAACAAAAAACCCGCGATGCCGATAGGCATGCGGGTTTTGCAATTGTCTGAAACTAGCGGGATGGTCCCGCTGACAGGAATCGAACCTGTATCTAGCACTTAGGAGGCACTCGTTCTATCCATTGAACTACAGCGAGACTGGCGACATTGTAAGGGTGCCGCCAGGGCCGAAATTACTTGGTGAGGTGCCGCATCGCCTCTTCCAGCCCCTTCAGCGTCAGCGGATACATGCGGTTGTGCATGATCTGCTGGATGACGCTGATGCTCTGGCGGTATTGCCATACGCCCTGGGGCTCGGGGTTGATCCACGCGAACTTGGGGAAGGCGTGGATCAGGCGTTGCAGCCATTCGGCGCCGGGCTCAGGGTTGTTGTATTCCACGCTGCCGCCGGGTTGCAGAATCTCGTAGGGGCTCATCGTGGCGTCGCCGACGAAGATCAACTTGTAGTCTTTGTTGTACTTGCGGATGATGTCCCAGGTCTCAAACTTCTCGGCAAAGCGGCGGCGGTTGTTCTTCCACATGAAGTCGTAGACACAGTTGTGGAAGTAATAGAACTCCAGGTGCTTGAATTCGGTCTTGGTGGCGCTGAAGAGTTCTTCCACGCGGGCAATGTGCTCGTCCATGGTGCCGCCCACGTCCATCAGCAGCAGCACCTTGACATTGTTGTGGCGCTCGGGCCGCATCTTGATGTCCAGGTAGCCCGCATTGGCCGCCGTCTTGCTGATGGTTTCGTCCAGGTCCAGCTCGTCCTCATGGCCTTCGCGGGCAAACTTGCGCAGGCGGCGCAGCGCCACCTTGATGTTGCGTGTGCCCAGCTCCTGGGTGTCGTCGTAGTCCTTGTAGCTGCGCTGGTCCCAGACCTTGACCGCGCTCTTGTTGCGGCCCTTGTCTTGGCCAATGCGGATGCCCTGGGGGTTTTGGCCATAGGCGCCAAAGGGGGACGTGCCGCCGGTGCCTATCCATTTGCTGCCACCTTCGTGGCGTTCCTTCTGCTCTTCAAAACGCTTTTTCAGCGTCTCCATCAGCTCGTCCCAGCCCATCTTCTGAATCTTGGCCAGCTCTTCGGGGCTGAGGTTGAGCTCCAGGTTTTTGCGCAGCCACTCCAGCGGCACTTCCTTGGTGAAGTCGGCCACCATTTCTATGCCTTTGAAATAGGCGCCAAAGGCACGGTCGAACTTGTCGTAGTGCTTTTCGTCCTTCACCAGCGCGGTGCGGCTCAGGTAATAGAAATCGTCGATCTTGTAGCCGGTGGGCTCGCTGTCGTCATCAGGCTCAGGTGTCTTGGGGCCGACCACGCCTTTTTGCAGCGCCTCGATCAGCGTCAGGTATTCCTTGACCGATACCGGCAGCTTGGCCGAACGCAGGGTGTAGAAAAAATCAAGCAGCATGGTGGTGTGCTCCTTTAGTCCTTGTTCGCATCCGACTGCCGCGCGCGCCAGCGGCGGGCCAGTTGCAGACCGATGCCGCCGCCAACGCCCGACAGCAAAATGCCGCCCACGCTGCCGTTGCCGTAGCCGGGCTCAAAGATGTTCCAGCCCAGCAGCTGGCCGGCCCCAAAACCGACCAGTGCGCCGCCGACAAAACCGATGGCGTCGGACAGGCCTTCCAGTAGCAGCTTGTTGGTCATAGTAGCGTAGCGTGTGGAGCTATCAGCGGTTGTTGCGCTGCATGAACATCAGTTTTTCGAACAGCGTGGTGTCTTGCTCGTTCTTCAGCAGGGCGCCCACCAGCGGGGGTACGGCCATCTTGTCGTCCTTGGTCTGCAGGGCGGTGGCGGGGATGTCTTCGGCCAACAAGAGTTTCAGCCAGTCCAGCAGTTCGCTGGTGGAAGGCTTTTTCTTCAGGCCGGGCAGGTTCCGCACGTCGAAGAAGGTCTTCATGGCGGCGCTGAGCAGCTCTTTCTTAATGTTGGGGAAGTGCACGTCCACGATGCTTTGCATGGTGGGCGCGTCGGGGAACTTGATGTAGTGGAAGAAGCAGCGGCGCAAAAAGGCGTCGGGCAGTTCTTTTTCGTTATTGGAGGTGATGAACACCAGCGGGCGGTGCTTGGCCTTGATCAGCTCGCGGGTTTCGTAGCAGTAAAACTCCATGCGGTCGATTTCGCGCAGCAGGTCGTTGGGGAATTCGATGTCGGCCTTGTCGATCTCGTCGATCAGCAGCGCCACGGGCTGGTCGGCGGTAAAAGCCTGCCACAACACGCCCTTGATGATGTAGTTGTGGATGTCCTTGACGCGCTCGCCGCCGTCGATGTCAGACAGTTGGGAG
Source organism: Rhodoferax sp. GW821-FHT07G04 (assembly GCF_059418585.1). NCBI lineage: Bacteria > Pseudomonadati > Pseudomonadota > Betaproteobacteria > Burkholderiales > Comamonadaceae > Rhodoferax > Rhodoferax sp. GW821-FHT07G04. Next base: position 1,241,647 of record NZ_JBWKQD010000001.1, on the reverse strand, counting down.
TCGCGCAGACGACTCACTGCGTCATACTCATACAGGCCCTGCTGGGCCTTGGTGGTGGACTTGATGTGCCACTGCAGCAAGGGCATGCCCAGTGCCTGGGCCACTTCCTCGGCCAGCATGGTTTTGCCGGTGCCGGGCTCACCTTTCACCAGCAGCGGGCGCTGCAAGGTGATAGCGGCGTTGACCGAGAGCATCAGGTCCTGGGTGGCGACGTAGTTCTTGGTTCCGTGGAATTTCATGGTCTAGGGTGCACTGGGCGCAGGTGATAGGGCAAACATGCAGCACGGCGGCTGCGCTGGGCGTGAAACGCTGGTCTATATAATCCAGCCTAGATTTTCATCACACATTGTCTGATTGTCCTTGCAAAATGAACAAACTGTTGCTGCCCGTTTTAGCCGCCATTGTCGCTTCGGTGACCACTTTCTCTGCTTTTGCAGAGGAGATCAAGGGAGATGCCAAGCAAGGTGAGACAAAAAATGCAATGTGCATTGGCTGCCACGGCATCATCGGCTACCAGGCCAGCTTCCCCGAAATCCACAAGGTGCCCAAGATCTCCGGCCAGGGTGCCAAATACATCACATCGGCGCTGAACGCCTACAAAAAGGGCGAGCGTAAGCACCCCTCCATGCGCGGCATTGCCGATTCGCTGACGGACCAAGACATTGCGGACTTGGCCGCTTACTACGAATCCAGCGGTGTGGTGGCCGGTGCTGCAGCACCCGGCAAGGCCGCTGACGGTTCTGCCAAGGCCATGGAACTGGTTGCCAAGGGTGGCTGCGTCTCCTGCCACGGCGACAACTTCAGCAAGCCCCTGGACCCAACCTATCCCAAGATCGCCGGCCAGCACAGCGACTACCTGTTTGTGGCTCTGAAGGCCTACAAGGCCGAGAAGAACCCCCAAGTGGGCCGTGGCAACGCCATCATGGGCGGCATGGTCAAGCAGTTCACCAATGCCGAGCTGAAAGAGCTGGCCAACTACATCGGCAGCCTGCCCGGTGAGTTGAAGACGGTTCCTCAGAGCGAATTCCGCCTCAAATGAGAACCTGCACCTGAGCAAAAGCCGCTGACCTCGTTAGCGGCTTTTTTTTCGTCAAAAATTCTTTTCGTTATGCAAAATATTGTCATCGTGGGCGGGGGCGCCGGCGGCCTGGAGCTGGCCGTGCGCCTGGGTAACAAACTGGGCAAGCGCCAAAAGGCGCGCATCACGCTGATCGACGCGGCCAGCACCCATATCTGGAAGCCGCTGTTGCACCAGGTGGCCGCCGGCACGCTGGACAGCCATGCCGATGAGCTGGAGTACTTTGCGTTGGCCCGCAAACACCATTTCGAATTCCGCCTGGGCCGCATGGATGGCCTGTCGCGCGCGCAAAAGCAGGTATCGCTGGCACCGTCGGTGGACGAGGATGGCAACGAGGTGCTGCCGCGCCAGACCATTGCCTACGACCAACTCGTCATCGCCCTGGGCAGTCAGACCAATGATTTCGGCACGCCCGGCGCCCGCGAGCATTGTGTGATGCTGGACACGCCAGTGGCGGCCGAGCGCTTCCACCGTCGGTTGATCAACTCGTGCCTGCGGGCCCAGGCCCAAGCCAAGGCGGCGGGCGAGGGGCGCTTTACCGTCACCATCATTGGTGGTGGTGCCACGGGCGTGGAGCTGTCGGCCGAGCTGCACATGACGACAAAGATTCTGTCGTCCTACGGCCTGCGCAATTTCGACCCCGAGAAGGATTTGAAGATCGTCATCGTGGACGCATCGCCCCGCCTGCTGCAGGCGCTGCCCGAACGCCTGTCCAGTGCAGTGGCGTTGGAGCTGCGCAAGCTGGACATCGAGATCCACACCAATGAAAAGGTGGTGCAGATCTCCAAAGAGGGCGTGCAGATGGCCAGCGGCAAGTTCATCCCCAGCGGCATCGTGGTCTGGGCGGCGGGCATCAAGGCGCCAGACTTCTTGAAGGACATCGACGGCCTGGAGACCAACCGCATCAACCAGTTGGTGGTGGGCCGCACGCTGCAGACCACGCGCGACCCAGCGATCTTCGCGCTGGGTGACTGCGCGGCCTGCCCGCAGGGCGAAGGCCAGCCCCTGGTGCCGCCACGCGCGCAGTCGGCGCACCAGCAAGCCTCGCTGCTGGCCAAGTCTTTGGTCCGCCTGCTTAAGGGCAAGCCGCTGCCGGAATTCACCTACAAGGACTACGGCTCACTGGTGTCGCTGGGCGACTACAGCACCATCGGCAGCCTGATGGGTGCCATCGCCAGTGGCTCGGTGTTCATCGAGGGCTACATCGCCAAGTGGATGTACTGGTGGCTGCACAAGCACCACCAGATTGCGGTGAATGGCGCGTTTCACACCTGGCTGACTACGTGGGCCGAGACCATCAACTGGGCCAAGAATCCGCGCATTAAGTTGCATTAAGCACGACCGACCGCCAAAAAGCCTGGGCGGCAAGGCGTTCTGCGCAGGTAAAGGGGGAGCCCGCGTAGCGGGCGGAGCAAAGTGTGGAGACTGGGGAGCAGAGCGCCTTGCCGCTCAGGCGCTCAATCCCTTGTCGCCTGCCGCTGTACGCAGGCGATGTAGGCGTCGCCATCCGGCGGCCTGCCGGCCTGCTGGCTCTCCCACAGCATCTTGCCTAAACACTCCATGGCCTCGTGGTGGGCGGTGTGCAGAGAGTTGCGCTTGTGGGTTAGCAGCTCCACGGCCTGGCGTATGCCGCGGGGCTGGTCTATGCTGCACTGTTCGCTGATGGACAGGTGCATGGACAGGTGCAAAAACGGGTTGGTGCGGCCCTCTTGCACTTCGCCCATGCTGGCCAGTGCGACGTCTACATCGGCAAAGTCCTGCGCGTATTCCGGGTGCTCGTCCATCCACTGGCTTGCTATGGTTTCAATAGCTTCCAGCGTAGTGCCGGCGCGGGCTTTGGCATAGACGGAGCAGAAGAAGCGGCGCACATCGGCCTGGGATGGACTGAACATGGCGCAAGCTTAGCATGGCCCCCAAAACCCGCGCTTCAGGGCGTGATCAGGGAGTAAAGAGCAGGCCGTAGTCCTTGGCAAAGGTGTTGCAGGCGGCCAGCATGCGTTGGCGCTGGCGGTCCACATCGCCGGGCTTGCTGCAGCCAAAGTGGGCGTCGTTGCGGGCATACCGCGCCAGTGATTCGGACACGCACCAGGCGTCCACCGCCGTGGCGCTGGCCACCGCGCGCAGCGAAGGGCGCCGCGTGTGGGCCTTGTAGTGCACCCAGCGGGCCAGGCGGTTGGCCAGGGCCTTGGATTTGCCAATGCTGCGCACCAGGGGGCGGTCGGCAATCATGGGTGCAAAGGGACGGTTGACGGTGGCCAGCCAGTCTTTCCACTTGAATTCGTTGAAGCGGTGGGCCAGTATGCAGGGCGCCCAGGGTATGGCCATGGCGTCGGCGCAAATGGCGCCGTGCAAGGATTCGGCCATGACCTTGGAGCAGGCACGGGTCTGGGCGATCACCTCGCTGGGCGAGAGGCGGGGATTGATGGCCACCATGCCGGCGTTGGCGGCCACCTGCACCCAGTCAAAGCTGTCCCAGGTGCGGTAGTGGGGGATCAGGCCTATGGGGCCACCTGGCGTGCCGCCACAGCCGGCCTGCAACTCGGGCCACAGCACGGCGGGGTCGCCCAGGGCCAGCTCGCTGGAAAGGCCGAATTCGTGGGCCGACAGCGGGCCGCGCACCCAGCGGAAATCCCAGTTGGGGTCGGGCAGGGCGGCGCTGGCCTCACCCAGGCCGGAGCCCAATACAATTTTTTTCAACGAACGGTCGTGGCGGCCGTCCAGCAGGGTGCCAATACCGTAGACGAGGATGCCTTCCTTGCGCTGGGTCAGGTCGGGGAATAGCCGGTCCCACACCATGGTGTTGAGGGCATCGCCAAAGTTGCCACCGTCAATCGGGCAGTATTTGATTTGCATGCGGGGCAGTATCGAAGGCCGCATTACGGGAACTGTTTCCGATCTGTGAAGTGCGGGTAAAGATTGTTGGAACCGTCGTCCGCCAATCCGATCTGAGCGTTAATAGTGTTCCTGCGGACTCCGCAAATGCGTATTTCTAGACCGATTCAGAGGTGTGTTTGTATGAAATCGATTCTTGCCTGGACCCTGGCGGCAGCCACCGCCGTATTGGCGGCCCTGCCGGTGGCCGCCTCGGCACAACACGTCAGCGTAGGGTGGCACGGTGACATCCGGGTGTTTGAAACCCACGATGCGCGCCACTGGCGCTCGGGCGGGTGGCGCCACGGTTGGCACGGTGGCCGCAGCGGCTGGTGGTGGGTGGTCGGCGGTGCCTGGTACTTTTACCCCCAGCCGGTCTACCCCTATCCCGACCCCTACCGTCCACCAGTAGTCGTTGTTGAGCCGGCGCCGGTCGTGGTGCAAGTACCAGCCCCCGCCCCCGTTGTTGTGCAACCTGCTCAACCGGCCCCTGTGGTGCAAGCCCCGCAGCAACAATTTTGGTATTACTGCGAGGCCGCCAAGGGCTACTATCCCTATGTGGCGTCTTGCCCTAGTGGCTGGAAAACCGTGCCGGCCACACCTTCTGGAGCACCCCAATGAAAACCTCTACCCCTCGCTTGCATTTGGCTGTATTGACGCTGTGCCTGGCGGGCCTGACCGGCTGCGCGGTGGCACCCCAAGGCCCCCGCGTCGCGGTCATGCCCACACCGGGTAAACCGCTGGATCTGTTCGCCCAGGAAGACCAGTATTGCCGGGGCTATGCCCAGCAATCCCTGGGGCCTGAGACCCCGAACAACGACCGGGCGGTGGGCGCTGCCGTGGTGGGCACCATCCTTGGTGCTGCTGTGGGCTCCGCCATGAGCGGTCGCCACCACAACAACACAGCGGCTGGCGCTGCCACCGGTCTGCTGATGGGTACAGCCGTTGGCGCCGGTAACAGCGCGGCCGACAACCAGAGTGCACAGCAGCGCTATGACATCGCCTACCAGCAGTGCATGGTGTCCAAGAATAATGTGCCGGCGCAGCAATACGGCCGCCCATCCGGCCGCGTGGTCTATGTGCAGCAGCCGGCCCCGGTGGTCGTAGCACCGCAACCGGTGCAGCCGGCGCAGCCCTATTACCCGCCTCCACCTCCCCCACCGCCTCAGTAAGATGGGGTTGGAGAGGGGGCTGCGGGCCGAATCAGGCTCTGCGGGCTTGGTTGTTGCCTCGCTCCTTGGCCATCTGCTCTTCGAGTTGCAGGCGCCCTTGCTTGACGACCGAGATCAGCTTGGCCCGGTCTTTGTAGTGCGGGTGTAGCTGCTCAAACAACTCCAGGTTGTGCTGGCGGAACACGGCAATGGTGCTCTGGGCGGCCTCGGGCGCCTGGCCCAACAGCTCCAGCACGCTGCGGGCGCTGAGCAAACTGGCCTCGAACAGCTCACGCTGCACCAGCATCACGTCGCGGTCGCGTAACTGGTTCCAATGCGTCACATCACGGGCCCGGGCCACGATCTGCAATTGCGGAAAGTGCTCGCGCGCCAGGTCCACGATCTCCAGCGACTGCTCCACGTCGTCTACCGCTACGACCAGGATCTTGGCATGGGCCGCACCGGCAGTGCGTAGCAAGTCCAGGCGGGTGGCGTCGCCGTAAAACACGCGGTAGCCAAAGCTGCGGGCGGCCTCGATCATCTCGGCATCGTGGTCCAGCACCGTGCAGGCATGGCCCTGGGCCAGCAGCACGCGCGATACGATCTGACCGTAGCGGCCAAAGCCGGCGATCAACGTGGGGGCGTTTTGCTGTTCCGAGATTTCTTCCAGTTGCGGCACACCGCAGTTGGCGTAGCGGGGCAGCAGCAGCTTGTCGATGGCGACCAGCAGCAGCGGGCTGACCAACATGGACACGGCCACGGCGCCAATCAGCAGTGACGCGGTCTGCGCGGGCAGCACGTTGGCGCCGGCCGCTGCCTGGAAGACAACGAAAGCGAACTCACCGCCCTGGGCCAGCAGCAGCGTGAACACGGGTCGCTCCTGGAAGGGCAAGTCCATCAGCCGCGCCATCGTGAAGATGACCACGCCCTTGACCGCCAGGAAGCCCAGCACGACGATGGCCATTTGCAGCGGCGCTTCGCGCAGCACGCCCAAGTCCACGCCCATGCCCACGGCGATGAAGAACAGGCCCAGCAGCAGGCCCTTGAAGGGCTCGATATTGGTCTCCAGCTCGCGCCGATACTCGCTCTCGGCCAGCAGCACGCCAGCCAAAAAGGCGCCCAGCGCCATGGACAGGCCGACGATCTGCATCAGCGCGGCAATGCCCACCACCAGCAACAGCGAGGCGGCAGTGAAGATCTCAGGTGTCTTGCTGCGCGCAATCCAGCGCAAGAGCGGACGCAGTGCGAGCCGCCCGCCAATGATGATGCCGGCGATGACTGCTACTATTTTGATAGCTTCCTGTGCACGTTCTGCGAGGGCTACCGGCTCATTTGGCGTAAGCGACCCGCCCAAAAGGGGCAGCAGGGCCAGAATCGGGATGGCCGCCACGTCCTGGAATAGCAGGATGGAGAAACCAGCCTGGCCGCTGCCGGTGGGCAGCAGGTTGCGTTCGCCCATGACCTGCAGCGCAATGGCCGTGCTGGACAGGGCCAGGCCCAGGGCACCCACCAGGGCGATGGACCAGGGCACGCCCAGGGCCTGCGCGGCCAGGAAGAGCGCAGCGGCGCAGCCTGCCACCTGGGCGCTGCCCCAGCCAAAAATGGGGCGGCGCAGGCTCCACAGGCGCTTGGGCTCCAGCTCCAGCCCGACCAGGAAGAGCATCAGCACCACGCCGAACTCGGCGAAATGCAGAATGTCCTGCACATTGGTCACAAAACCCAGGCCCCAGGGGCCTATGGCGATGCCGGCTGCCAGGTAGCCGATGATGGATCCCAGGCCCAGGGCTCGGCTGAGGGGCACCACGATGACGGCGGCGCTGAGATAGATAAAGCTGTTGATTAACCAAGTGGGTAGATGTTCCATGGCGCTAACATAGCATTACTCAAACATTGGGAAGGATTTAGCATGCCCATCGTAGTTGTAGCCAATCCCAAAGGCGGCGTCGGCAAGTCCACGCTGTCCACCAATATTGCCGGCTACTACGCATCGCGCGGGCATGCGGTGATGCTGGGCGACGTGGATCGCCAGCTTTCGTCCAAGCTCTGGCTGGGCCTGCGCCCCCCGGCCGCACGGCCCATCACCAGTTGGGAAATCGACGCCGATGCCATTGCCAAACCCCCCAAGGGTACGACCCATGTGGTGCTGGACACGCCGGCCGGCCTGCATGGCAAGCGGCTCAACGAGGTCGTCAAGATGGCCGATCGCATCGTCGTGCCGCTGCAGCCCAGCGTCTTCGATATCTTTGCCACCCGGGCCTTTCTGGATGAACTGATCCAGAGCAAGCACGCGACCAAGACGCAGATTGCGCTGGTCGGTATGCGGGTGGATGCGCGCACCATTGCGGCCGACCATCTGCACGAGTTTGTGGCGCAAGTGGGGGCACCGGTGCTGGGCTATCTGCGCGACACACAGAACTACGTTCATCTCGCAGCCCGGGGCCTGACCTTGTTTGACGTGGCGCCCGGCAGGGTCACCAAGGACCTGGAGCAGTGGCAAGAACTTTGTCGCTGGCTTGACAGCTAACGGGACTGCCTGGCCCTACAGTGGGCGCATGAAAACCATCCAAACCCTGGCAGAAATGCCGGCCCTGATCGGGCAAGAAGTCGTCGTCAGCGACTGGATCACCATCACCCAAGAGCAAGTCAACCTGTTTGCAGAAGCCACCGGCGACCACCAGTGGATTCACGTGGATGTGGAGCGGGCCAAGGCCGGTCCGTTTGGCGCGCCGATTGCACACGGCTTTTTGACGCTGTCGTTGCTGCCGCGTTTCTTTGAGTCGTCGTTCCAGGTCGCCGAGACCCGCATGGGCGTCAACTACGGTCTGAACAAGGTGCGCTTTGTATCACCCGTGCCCGTGGGCAGTCGCCTGCGCGCGCGCATGAAGCTGCTGGCTTGCGATGCCATCGACAACAAGGGTATGCAAATGACCTGGGAGGTCACGACCGAGCGCGAGGGTGCCAGCAAGCCGGTGTGCGTGGCCGAGTCGATTGCGCGGCACTACCCCTAAGGCGGTTCAACCTGCTTTGAAGCCGTTCTGCCGCCAGGCCTCAAACACCGTCACGGCTACGGCATTCGACAAATTGAGGCTGCGCTGGCCCGGCACCATCGGCAGCTTGAGGCACTGCGGCGGCGCAAAGTGGGCGCGCACCGCGTCGGATAAGCCTCGCGTCTCTGCCCCAAACACCAGCCAATCACCGGGCTTGAAGGCGGTGTCGAAAACCTGCCCCGTGCCCTTGGTGGTCAGCGCAAACAGCCGGTCCAGCACCGGCTGTTCCGCGTCCAAAAATGCCTGCCAGTCGGTGTGGACTTTGAGCGTGGCGTACTCGTGGTAGTCCAATCCGGCGCGGCGCATGTGCTTGTCGTCCATGGAAAAGCCCAGCGGCTCGATCAGATGCAGCGCGCAGCCGGTATTGGCCGCCAGGCGGATGACATTGCCCGTGTTGGGTGGGATTTCGGGTTCGACGAGGACGATGTTAAACATGGCCGGTATTGTCGCCTTTTATAAAATCAGGCTACAGCCCTCGTCAGTATTTATTGAGGCGCTATGAATTTGGAAGCAACCTTCGAAACTACTCGGTTCGCGCCAGTACCAGCGCCGTGATATGGGCCACTCCGGCCACCCGCAGCACGCGTGCCGCTGCGTGCAGGGACGCACCGCTGGTCATCACGTCGTCCAGCAGCACCACGCGCTTGCCCTTCACGCGGTGGTTCTGCAGTGGGTCTATCGCAAATGCATCCTCCACGGCACGCAGGCGTTCGCTACGCGGCAGCGTGCGTTGCGGCGGCGTGTCGCGCACGCGCAGCAGTACGCCGTGGGCCAGTTTGTGCGGATCCAGTGCACGGGCCATCACATGGGCCTGGTTGTAGCCGCGCTCACGCAAGCGTTCCTTGGACAGCGGCATGGGCAGCAGCACATCGGCGGCATCCAACGCAGGCTCCACCCAGGGCGCGGCGCGCAGCAGCGCGGCAAAGCTGGATGCCCAACCGGGCTGCTGGTGAAACTTGAAGTCCGCCACCAAGCTGGACCAGGGGTAGGCATAGGGCAGGGCGGCCAGGCAGGTGTCCAGCGGAGGCGGGTGGACGATGCAGGCGCCGCACTGCTGCACACCGGGCGCGACCGGCAGGGCGCAGGTGGGGCAGCGGGCCACGGGCTGGGCAAACGCAGCCACACAGGCCTCGCACACGCGGTGGGCGGGCCAGGTGTGGCAGACGGCGCACTGGCTGGGCAGGCGTCTGGCAAGACCTTGGATCAGTTGGCGAAACACCGAACCAATATACTCGGGCCGCCGCTGGGCTCCAGCGCCTGCGTCCACTTCCCCATGTCTGCTAAAGCCTCCGCCCTGCCCCCCACCATCGCCCCCGCCGCAGCTGCCCGCTGGGCTGCGCGCCTGCCTTCGGCATCTCCCTGGCTGCACGAGGAGGTGGCGCGCCGCATGGAGGAGCGCTTGCAATGGATGACGCTCAAGCCCGAGAGCTGGTTGCATTGGGAGCCGGTGCGCGGCGGGCTGCAAGCCCATGCGCTGTTGACCGCACGCTACCCCAAGGCTGACTGTTATGTGGTTCCAGCCCTCGCAGAGCATGCGCAGGTCGCTAGAAAATTGATAGCACCAGCCTGGTGGAGCCCCTCCCGCTGGACCGGCCCGGCGCTGCATTTCGAGCCGCCCGCGCAGCCGGTCCAGATGCTGTGGGCCAATATGGCCTTGCACATGGCTGCAGAACCCGAGGCGCTGATCGCTCAGTGGCAGAGTCTGCTGCAGCCACAGGGCTTTTTGATGTTCTCCTGCCTGGGGCCCGACACGCTGCGCGAGCTGCGCACCCTGTATGCCGCCCTGGGCTGGCCGCCGCCTTCGCACACCTTCACCGATATGCACGACTGGGGCGACATGCTGGTGCATGGCGGCTTTGCCGAGCCGGTGATGGACATGGAGCGCATCACGCTGACCTTCGCGACCCCCGAGCGCATGCTGGTGGAGCTGCGAGAGTTGGGCCGCAACCTGCATCCGCAGCGCTTTGCCGGGCTACGCGGCCGGGCTTGGAAGGCGCAATTGCTGGAACAGCTGGGCCGTTTGGCCCAGACGGATGAGCAAGGCCAGTTGCGCCTGAGCTTCGAGATCGTCTACGGCCATGCCTTCAAGGCCCCGCCCCGTTTGGCGGTGGCCAGCGAGACCTCGGTGTCGCTGGATGCGATGCGTGAGGCCTTGCGCCAAGGCCGGAAAAATGGCGCTTCCGGCTGATTTAGAGGCGTAGGGCCTCCCTAAGACCCTGATTTTGAGAGGGTTGGTCGGCTACAATACCCGGCAAACCGCGTTCCTGCCCTTCCTGTCTGCCCGTTGCATAGCGCACGGGCGGGAGCAGGTTTTTGCACTGTTTAATCTGATTCGACGAAGAAATGACCAAGATGAAGAGCATTTTCAATAAATTGGCTTCACTGCTCCTCGTGGCAGGCGCCTGGGCCGGTACCGCGGCATTCAGCCTGGCGCATGCGGTCAACGACCTGCCTGGCGGCCCGGCCGTCAACCAGTTGAACCTGCACCCGCCGGTAACGGCAATTGCCCGTGAGCAGGCCGGCCTGCACTGGTTCATGTTGATTTTGTGCAGCGTCATCTTCGTCGCCGTGTTCTCGGTGATGTTCTATTCCATCTGGAAACACCGCAAGTCCGTCGGCCATAAACCCGCGACCTTCCACGAGTCCGTGGTCGTCGAAGTGGTGTGGACCATCATCCCTTTCATCATCGTGATTCTGATGGCTCTGCCCGCGACCAAGGTCGTGGTGGCCATGAAGGACACCACCAATGCCGACCTGACCATCAAGGCCACCGGCATGCAGTGGAAGTGGGGCTATGACTACGTGCGTGGCGAAGGCGAAGGCATCGGCTTCATCTCCACACTGGACAACGCCCAGCGCATCCTGTCCGACGCCGGCGGCCCCAAGAAGGGTGAAGTCGCCCCGGACGACTACCTGCTGAAGGTGGACAACCCTCTGGTTGTGCCCGTGGACAAGAAGATCCGCATCATCACCACCGCCAACGACGTGATCCACGCCTTTGCGGTGCCTTCGTTTGGTATCAAGCAGGATGCGATCCCCGGTTTCGTGCGCGACACCTGGTTCCGGGCCGAGAAGACCGGCGACTACTATGGCCAGTGCCAAGAGTTGTGCGGCAAGGAGCACGCCTACATGCCCATCCACGTGAAGGTGCTGTCGGCTGAAGACTATTCCAAGTGGGCGGCCGGCGAGCTGAAGAAGATGGCTGCCAAGGCGGATGACCCATCTAAGGTGTGGGAACTGGCTGACCTGATGAAGCGTGGCGAAAAGGTCTACGCTGCGGCAGGATCCTGCTCAGGTTGCCACCAGCCTAACGGCAAGGGCGCCGGACCGATCAAGCCACTGGATGGCTCGCCTGTTGTGCTGGATGCCGACAAGACCAAACAAATTTTGGCGGTGCTGAATGGTCAGAACAATGGCGCCATGCCCGCATGGAAGGGTACCTTGAACGATACCGATATTGCTGCCGTGATCACCTACACCAAGAACAACTGGTCCAACAAGACTGGCCAGATCGTGCAACCGGCTGAAGTGGCGGCCCTGCGCAAGTAATTGCGGCGCCCCACCACCGACTGAACGAATTTAGTGAATTGAGAAGGAAACCAGGATGAGCGCCGTTCTAGACCACCACGACCACGCCCATGACGACCACCACGACCACCATGCGCCCACGGGCTGGCGGCGTTGGGTCTATGCGACCAACCACAAGGACATTGGTACCCTGTACCTGTTGTTCTCCTTTACGATGCTGATGATCGGCGGCCTGTTGGCACTGATCATTCGCGCCGAGTTGTTCCAACCCGGTCTGCAATTGGTGAACCCCGAACTGTTCAACCAGCTCACCACCATGCACGGCATCATCATGGTGTTCGGCGCCATCATGCCGGCCTTCGTGGGTTTTGCGAACTGGATGATCCCGCTGCAAATCGGCGCGGGTGACATGGCCTTCGCCCGTATGAACAACTTCAGCTTCTGGCTGTTGATCCCTGCGGGTCTGATGCTGGTGGGTTCGTTCTTCATGCCTGGCGGCGCCCCCGCAGCCGGCTGGACGCTGTACGCACCGCTGACCCTGCAAATGGGCCCCAGCATGGATGCCGGTATTTTTGCGATGCACATCCTGGGCGCATCGTCCATCATGGGCTCCATCAACATCATCGTCACCATCCTGAATATGCGCGCTCCTGGCATGACGCTGATGAAGATGCCGATGTTTTGCTGGACCTGGTTGATCACTGCCTACCTGCTGATCGCCGTGATGCCTGTGCTGGCCGGTGCTATCACCATGACGCTGACCGACCGCCACTTTGGCACCAGCTTCTTCAACCCCGCCGGTGGCGGTGACCCCGTGATGTACCAGCACATCTTCTGGTTCTTCGGTCACCCCGAGGTTTACATCATGATCTTGCCGGCCTTCGGCATCATCAGCCACGTCGTTCCCGCGTTCTCCCGCAAGAAGCTGTTCGGTTATGCCTCCATGGTGTACGCCACTTCTTCCATCGCTATCCTGTCCTTCATCGTGTGGGCGCACCACATGTTCACGACCGGTATGCCGGTGACCGGTCAGTTGTTCTTCATGTACGCAACCATGTTGATTGCCGTGCCTACCGCCGTGAAGATCTTCAACTGGATCGCGACGATGTGGCAAGGCTCCATGACCTTTGAGACTCCCATGCTGTTTGCCGTGGGCTTTATCTTCGTGTTCACGATGGGTGGTTTCACCGGCCTGATCCCCGCCGTTGCGCCTATCGACATCCAGTTGCAAGACACCTACTACATCGTTGCCCACTTCCACTACGTGCTGGTGGCGGGTTCCTTGTTCGCCATGTTCTCGGGCTTCTACTACTGGGCGCCCAAGTGGACCGGTGTGATGTACTCCGAAACACGCGGCAAGATCCACTTCTGGTGGTCGCTGATCGCGTTCAACGTGACCTTCTTCCCCATGCACTTCCTGGGTCTGGCCGGCATGCCCCGCCGCTATGCTGACTACCCCATGCAGTTCGCCGATTTCAATGCCGTGGCTTCGGTCGGCGCCTTCTTCTTCGGCACTGCCCAGCTGTACTTCTTCCTGTGCATCGTGTTGCCCGCGATGATGGGCAAGGGCCAAAAGGCCGCGCAAAAGCCCTGGGAAGCCGCTGAAGGCCTGGAGTGGGAAGTGCCATCTCCCGCACCGTTCCACACGTTTGAGACGCCACCCAAGCTGGACGCCACTGCGACCAAGATCATTGGCTGATGAATAGCATGACGACTCCCGAGCAAAAGAAAGCCAATGTCAGAACCGGTTTGATTCTGGCCTCCATCGCGGTTTTGTTCTTTGTGGGTTTCATGGCCCGCATGGTGTTGCTGGGTCACTGAACCATGTTTTTGCAGCGCGAAAACCTCCGCATGGTGCGCAAGCTGGCTGTTGTTGCAGCCTGCATGTTCGCCTTCGGTTACGCGCTGGTGCCCATCTACAAGACGATTTGCGAGATGACCGGCATCAACATCCTGGCTTTGGGCGAGCAGGCCATACCGGGCGCCAAGCCCAGCCTGCCGACCAATACCCAGGTGGACTTGAGCCGCACCATCACCGTGGAGTTTGATGCCAATAGCCGTGGCCCCTGGGAGTTCAAGCCGGCGCAGCGTTCCTTGCAAGTGCATCCCGGTGAATTGACCACCGTGATGTACGAGTTCCAGAACACGCAAAACCGGCGCATGTCGGCCCAGGCGATTCCGAGCTATGCGCCGCAGCAGGCGACTGCGCATTTCAACAAACTGGAATGCTTTTGTTTTAACCAGTACACGCTGGATCCGGGTGAGAAAAAATCCTGGCCCGTTGTTTTTTATGTGGATTCCAAGCTGTCCAAGGATGTGAAGACCATTACCCTGTCCTACACCTTCTTTGAAGTGGGTGGCAAGACACCGGCCGCGCCGGTGGCGGCGGTTGCCGTGGGTGGGAGCCGCTCGTGAGCCATAAGGCGGTCGAGGGGCAGGCGGCGTCAACACCGTCGGTGTGGCGTAGCGTCAAGATGGTGGCTTGGTCGTTTTTGGGTATTCGCGGCAAACACGCCTACCAGGAGGACCTGAGCAAGGTCAACCCCATGCATGTGCTGGTGGTCGCTCTGGTGGGTGTGCTGCTGCTGGTTGTGGGCCTGATCAGTTTGGTCAATTGGGTCGTTGCAAAATAAATAACTTGCGGGACAGACCGTAGCCGTGCAGCGGCAAGCTTTGTCCCCAACTGATTGGAATAGTGGAATAGGAGAAGATAGAAATGAGTTCATCAACACACGGCGCAACACCGTACTACTTTGTCCCTGGTCCCTCGCGCCATCCCGTCATGGCGTCCATAGGGCTGTTTCTGGTGATCCTGGGAGCTGGCCAGTGGATCAACGGTGTCGAGTGGGGCAAATACTCCCTGATGGTGGGTATGGCCTGGTGGCTCATCGTGCTGTACCAATGGTTCGGTGACTCCATCCGCGAAAGCCTGGGTGGCCAGTATGGCCACAAGATCGACATTTCCTACCGCTGGAGCATGACCTGGTTCATCTTCTCCGAAGTGATGTTCTTCGGCGCCTTCTTCACAGCCCTGTGGTGGGCGCGTTCGCACTCGGTGCCGGCGCTGGGTAGCCTGGACAACGCCCTGCTGTGGCCCGGCTTCAAGGCGGTTTGGCCCAGCCTGGCTGCCGGTGCAACAGCATCCCCCGCCAATATCGTGGAACCCTTCACCACGATGGGTCCCTGGCCTCTGCCCACCATCAACACGGGCTTGCTGCTGACCTCGGGTGTGACATTGACCATTGCCCACCACGCGCTGATCCAAGGCAACCGCGCCAAGACTTTGGGCTTCATGTGGGTCACCGTGCTGCTGGGCCTGACCTTCCTGTTTGTGCAAGGCTATGAATACCACCATGCCTACAGCGAGTTGAACCTCAAGCTCAGCTCCGGCGTGTACGGCTCGACCTTCTTCATGTTGACCGGCTTCCACGGCTTCCACGTGTTTGTTGGCATGTTGATGCTGTTGTTCATCACGCTGCGCTTGCAAAAGGGCCACTTCTCCGCCGAGCACCATTTTGGTTTCGAGGGTGCGGCCTGGTACTGGCACTTCGTGGACGTCGTCTGGTTGGGCCTGTACCTGTTGGTGTACTGGCTCTGATACCGCGCGCATTGCACGCAAAAAAAAGGCACCGCTTGCGGTGCCTTTTTTGGTTGTTGGAACCGGTGAATGCCGGTGAGCCTTGGCCCCTCTATTGCCCCGCCTGTATGCCGGTCGGGTGTATATAGCCCAACTTCCAGGCCAGCAGCACGCACAGGAACAGCAGAATGGAGAAACCCACCCGAGCCGCCAGCGCACGCGCCATCTTTTGCGATGTCTTGGCCTCGCTGCGCCCGCCCCGTAGCATGAAGAACAGTGCGGCAGCCAGGCTGCAGAGAATGGCCACGAAGGCAATGGTCACAAGGTATGTCATGGATGGGATTATCCGGTGAATGCCCGTCTGAAGTTTGCGCTGATCACACTGGCCACGCTGGTTGCCGTGGGTACGACCACCAGCCTGGGTTTTTGGCAGCTGTCGCGCGCCGCGCAAAAGCAGGCGCGCCAAGCCGCTGTCGACGCGCAAAGCGCCAAGCCTCCGTTGGGCAACGACACACTGTTGGCGGCGGTGGGGGCTGGCGGCAACACCGAGGCCTTGCTGCACCAGCACGCCCGATTGCGCGGCCGTTGGGTTGCTGCTTCGCCTGTGTTTCTGGAAAACCGGCCCATGGATGGGCGTGTAGGTTTCATCGTCATCATGCCCTTTGTGTTGGATGGCGGGCGTGGTGCGCTGGCCGTGCAACGCGGCTGGGTGCCCCGGCGCATGGATGACCGCAACCGCGTGCCACCCATCGAAACACCACAGGGTGAGGTGGAGATAGAAGGGCGCATGGCCCTGCCGCCGTCGGATCTGTATGCCCTTGGCGAAACGACGACCGGCGCGATCCGGCAAAATCTAGCCTTGCCGCAGTTCCGGCAAGAAACCGGGTTGCCCTTGCTGCCACTGACGCTGCAGCAAACCGGCACCAGCACCGAAGGCCTGCTGCGCGACTGGCCCGTGGTGAACCTGGGTGTCGAAAAGAACTATGGCTATGCCGCGCAATGGTTTGGCATGGCCGCCCTGTTTACCGCGCTGTACCTCTGGTTTCAGATTATTCGCCGCTTCATGCACCGTCCCAAGGACCTTACACCCGATGTCTAGTGCTCCCACCAGCCCTGCCACCCAGGACCAGCCTCTGGGCCTGACTGTGCACACCTTGCCCACGCTGTCCGACCCGCAGGCCCAGGCCACTGGCCGCACCCGCATGGGGCGTTTGAAGATGATGGCCGTGCTGCTGATCTGCGCTGCACCGGTCATTGCGTCGTACTTCACGTTCTACGTGGTGCGGCCCGAGGGCGCGCGCCGCAATTTTGGTGAACTGATCGAACCCCAGCGTATGCTGCCCGATGTGGCTGGCAGCAGCCTGGACGGCAAGGCCACCAACCTCCAGGCATTGAAAGGCCAGTGGCTGCTGATCAGCGTGTCGGGCGCGAACTGCGCCGAGCGTTGTGCCCAGAACCTGTACCTGCAGCGCCAGTTGCGTGAAGCGCTGGGCAAGGAGAAAGACCGCCTGGATTGGGTCTGGCTCGTCAACGATGCAGCACCGGTGGCACCCGCGCTATTGCCGGGGCTGAAGGATGCAACGGTTGTCCGCGTCGCGGCGCCTGAGCTCCAGCAATGGCTGGCACCGCAAGCCGGCCATGCCATGGAAGAGCATCTGTACTTGGTAGACCCGCTGGGTAATTGGATGATGCGCTTCCCTGCCAATCTGGACGCGCAGGCCGCCAGCAAGGTCAAGCGTGATCTGGACCGCCTCTTGCGTGCTTCGTCCCACTGGGACAAGGCCGGCCGTTAAGACCTTCAAGCCAAGACCTGGGACACCATGCACGCCACCCTGTACGACCTTTCGCCCGCCTTGCGCCTGCTGCTGATCGGCGCATTGCTGGCGTCCGGCCCGCTGCTGATGGTCTACCTGCGCACGCGCCGCGCCGGCCCGTTGGGGCGCGTGCATGCGCTGACGGTGGTGACGCTGTTTCTCACGTTTGACCTGGTGCTGTTTGGCGCTTTTACCCGGTTGACCGACAGCGGTCTGGGTTGCCCGGACTGGCCGGGCTGCTATGGCAACGCCAGCCCCATTGGCGCCAGCGTCCACATCGATGCCGCGCAGCAGGCCATGCCCACCGGTCCCGTCACACCGGGCAAGGCTTGGGTGGAGATGGTGCACCGTTACCTGGCCATGGGCGTGGGCGTGTTGACGGTAGTGCTGGCGGTATTCGCCTGGTTGCAGCGCAAGCCGCATCAGGGCCATGCAGCCGTCAGCCCTTGGTGGGCCACGGCTACCGCAGTGTGGGTGTGCATACAAGGCGCCTTTGGCGCGCTGACGGTGACGATGAAACTGTTCCCTGCCATCGTGACCTTGCACCTGCTGGGTGGCTACGTGTTGCTGGCCTTGCTGACGGTGCAGGCCAGCTTATTGGCTCGCGCGTCTGACGCCCAACCTGGTGGCGTTCGCTCAGCGCTATCGAGCGGCCTGCGCGCAGTAGCGAGGCTGGCCCTGCTGCTGTTGGCCGTGCAGGCCGCCTCTGGCGCCTGGGTCAGCACCAACTATGCCGTGTTGGCCTGCAGCGAATTTCCGATGTGCCAGAGCAGTTGGTGGCCGGAGATGGACTTTGCGCAGGGCTTTACGCTGTGGCGTCCGCTGGGCATTCTGCGCGACGGCACCCACATCAGCTTCCAGGCGCTGACCGCCATCCATTTCACACACCGCCTGTTGGCGGGAGTGACGGTGGCGCTCTTGGGCTGCCTCGCCTACTACTTGTTCACCCGCCCGGCATGGCGCCGCCATGGCCGCGACCTGGGCCTGTTGTTGCTCCTGCAGTTGGCAACGGGCCTGAGCAACGTGGTGCTGGACTGGCCGCTGCTGGCCGCCGTGCTGCACACTGGCGGCGCCGGTGCGATGGCCATCGTGCTGGTCCGCCTGCTGGTGACTGGTGCCTCTACTTCTTCCCCAACATCCGCTGTGCCCGGCGGAGCAACCCCCATTGGATTGCGCGCATGACAGCCACCACTACTACTCCGCCACTGCCGTCGGTGTTTCGCCAGTTCTATGCGCTGACCAAACCCCGGGTTATCCAGTTGATTGTTTTCTGTGCCTTGATCGGCATGGTCCTGGCCGTGCCCGGCATGCCAACGCTGCAGCAGGTCGGCCTGGCGGCCATCGCCTGCCTGGGCATCTGGCTGGTGGCGGCGGCGGCCGCAGCTTTCAACTGCATCGTGGAACAGGGCATAGACGCGAAGATGAAGCGCACCGCCTGGCGGCCCACGGCGCGTGGTGAATTGAGCAATACCCAGACCCTACTGTTCTCGGCGGTGCTGTGCATACTGGGGTCGGTGCTGCTCTATGTCTGGGTCAATCCGCTGACGATGTGGCTGACCTTTGCGACCTTTGTCGGCTACGCCGTCATCTACACCGTGATCCTGAAACCGCTGACGCCGCAGAACATCGTCATCGGCGGTGCCTCTGGCGCGATGCCGCCGGTGCTGGGCTGGGCCGCGATGACGGGCCAAGTGGGGCCAGAGGCCATGATCCTGTTCCTCATCATCTTTCTGTGGACGCCACCGCACTTTTGGGCGCTGGCGCTGTACCGTGTGGAGGACTACCGCAAGTCGGGCCTGCCCATGCTGCCCGTCACCCATGGCAGCGAATTCACACGGCTGCAGATCCTGCTCTACACCTTCGTGCTGTTCGCCGCCTGCCTGCTGCCCTTTGTCTACGGCATGAGCAACTGGATCTACCTGGCGGCTGCGATCGTCTTGGGCTTCGGGTTCTGCCTGTACGCGTGGTGGCTGTGGCGCGACTACTCGGACGCGCTGGCGCGCAAGACCTTCCGGTTTTCGTTGATACACCTCAGCGTGCTGTTTGCGGCGCTGCTGTTGGACCACTATCTCTTGTAGGCACAGACTTTCTCGGATGCATATGAAACGAATTACTATCAAATTTGTAGCTGCTATCGCATTGTTGACGGGGGCTGCAGGCCTGATTGCCGCATGCTCTCCGCAGCAGCCGGTGTTTTCATCCATCGATGTGACGGGTGCCGACTATGCCAAGGGCTTTGAGTTGACCGACCATAACGGCCAAGTGCGCCACTTGCCTGACTTTGCCGGCAAGGTGGTGGTGCTGTTCTTTGGTTATACCCAGTGCCCTGACGTGTGCCCCACAAGCATGGCCGAATTGGCCGAGGTCAAAAAGGCCCTGGGCAAGGATGGCGACAAGTTGCAGGGGCTGTTCGTGACCGTGGACCCTGAGCGCGACACGCCAGCCCTGCTCAAGAGTTATATGGGCAATTTCGACCCCAGCTTCCTGGCGCTGTACACCACGCCCGACAAGCTCGGCGCATTGGCCAAGGACTACAAGATCTATTACAAAAAGGTCGAAGGCAAGACCCCCACCAGCTACAGCATGGACCACTCGGCGGGCAGCTATGTGTACGACGCCAAGGGCCAGTTGCGCCTATTCACACGCTATGGCAGCGGCCCCAAGCCATTGACCGAGGACATCCGCCAATTGCTGAAGCAGGCGTCTTGAGGTTTCGCTAGGCCCTCCTACAGCCCATGCAGGACGACGTTGAAGCGCTGGCCGGCCGCGTGGGCGCGCACCGCATCGCGCTGATACCGCCCACCGTACTGCAGGCCTTGAATGCAGGGCGTATTGCCACCGCCAATCTCAACGAATTCCTGGCCATTGATCTGGCTCAATTGGCGCCGCGGGTTGCTGCCGATGTGGGGCTGGACCCGGACGATGAGCACCTGACCGACACCCTGACCATGTTGGGGGCGTTCAAACCCCTTCAGCGCCAGGGCCACATTGCCCGTGCCCTGTACAACATGACGGCGCCCCGCGCGGACCGTGATGCCATCGCCCACCGCCTGGCATGCCACCCCAGTGATGTCGCACGCAGTTGGGCTGTGGGGTGGTTGAGTTGCACCGAACAAAGCTTGGCAGACAAGCTGCATGCCGTGCGCCGCTTTGCCGCGGACCCGCACTTTGGTGTGCGGGAGATGGCTTGGTCGGCGGTGCGTGCAGACGTGATCCGTGCGCTGGACCCAGCCCTAGCGCTGTTATTGCCCTGGGTGCAGGACGCGGACCCGAACATCCGGCGTTTTGCCTGTGAGCTGACGCGCCCGCGCGGTGTCTGGTGTGCACCCATCGCTGCGCTCAAGTCCGAGCCCTGGCGTGCCTTGTCCTTGCTGGAGCCACTGCGAGCCGATCCCAGCCGCTATGTGCAAAACTCGGTCGCCAACTGGTTGAACGACGCCAGCAAGACCCAAGCCGCATGGGTGCAGCAGCTGGGTGCGCGGTGGTTACAGGAGTCGCCTTGCGCGGCCACCCAGTACACCGTGCGCCGTGCCCTGCGTACGCTGGACAAGTCTGCCAAGGACCAGCCCTTGTAGGACAAGGCTGACGTGCAGTCGCGGCCTGCGCCGATACCGGTGCACCGTGTAATTGGAGAACATGGGGCTTCCATCAATTCAAGGAGGACTCCATGGGAGCAAGCTACCGCAATACCTGCAACGTACAGCAAAACCAACTGTTGGCTGCGCTGCCGCAGGCGGACTTGGACAACTGGCAGGGGCGCCTGGAACTGGTTGAGTTATCGCTGAACCAGGTCTTGTTGTCCGCCGGCTCGGCGCCTGAGTATGTGTACTTCCCAACCACGGCCATCGTTTCACTGATGTCCATTACCTTGGAAGGTGCATCGGCCGAAGTCGCCGTGGTGGGCAATGACGGCGTAGTCGGCATCTCCTGGCTATTGGGCGCTGAATCCGCAGCAACCGACGCCGTGGTGCAGAGCGCAGGACGGGCCTACCGTGTCAGCGCACGCTTTGTCAAAAACGAGATTGAGCACTCTTGTGGCGTCATGAAGGTTGTAATGCGCTATGCCCAGGCCGTCTTGGGCCAAATGGCGCAAACGGCGGTGTGCAACCGCTACCACTCCATAGACCAACAGCTGTGCCGCCGTTTGTTGGTGGGACTGGACCGCCTGCCATCCGATGAGTTGGACATGACGCACGAGCTGGCCGCCAATCTGCTGGGTGTGCGTCGCGAAGGCGTGACTGTTGCCGCCCACAAGCTGCAGGACGCGGGGCTGATCCGTTACCGCCGCGGCCATATCGTTGTGCTGGACCGCGAGCGCTTGGAGGAAAGAACCTGCGAGTGCTATGCCGTGGCCAAGAAGGAGTACCGCCGCTTGCTGCCGGTGGCCTTGGCGGCTTAAGGCCGAACCCCCTTTAGCCGATGGTGGGGGCTGGCGGCGAGCGCTCGGGTAGCCGGGCACGCACCAGGGTGCCCTGGCCGGGCGTGGAGACCACCTCCAGCGCGCCCCCTTCGGCTTCCACCCGAAAGCGCATGCCCAGGAGCCCGTGGGCCTTGCTGCTGAACTGGCTGGCATCGAAGCCTACGCCGTCGTCGCGCACGGTCACCTCCGCCCGCGCGTCTTCACTGCTCAGGCCGATCCACACATTGCGCGCCTGCGCGTACTTGGCGACATTGGTAGTTGCTTCCTGCACCAGGCGGTAGACCACCAATTCAGCATTCGGAGTCAACTGCACCGGCTGCAACGCACAGTGCATTGGAATGCCGGAAATCTTGGAGAATTCGCGACTCAGAATCTCCAGTGACGAGACCAAACCCAGATTACTCAACGTGGAGGGCCAGAGGTCGTCGATGATGCGGCGCTTCATCGCAATACCGGCATTGAGTGTTTCCACCAAGTGGCTGAGGCGTTCCTGGGTTTCGGGCGTTGCGCTGCCAAGCCGTGCGCGGATGCGCGCAACATCCAGCTTGGCGGCCGTCAGCAAGGCGCCCAGTTCGTCATGCAGGTCACGCGCAATGCGGTGGCGCTCGTCCTCGCGAGCGGTCTGCAAATGCAAGTTCAGCTCCACCAATTGCACGGTGCGCCGCGCCACTTCGTTCTGCAGCCGCTCTTGTTCATGCAGCAAGTCGCGTTGATGCAAGTCTTGCTGGGCTTTGAAGGCCTGGTTGTGCCGCATATTCACCAGAACCAGAATCAAGCTGACGACCGACAGCAGGGCCACGCCGATGCGGCTGAACAGCAGGATGTCGGCCACCTGGCTTTGGCTGGCCTGCAGGTTGCGCGTCTCTACTTCCAACAGCTCTGCGCCCGTGCTGCGAATGGCGTTCATGTATTCCTGGCCTATACCACTCAAGGTCAGGTCTTTGCCGGTCTGCCGCTTGCCGTCCTTTTGCATCTGGACGGTGAGCGCCAATTCAGACAGCTTGGTCTCCGCCAGGGCATGCAACTTGCGCAGCAGTTCCGCCGAACGTGGCTCGCTGCTGTAGGCCGAGTCCAATTGCGTGAAGGCGAGGGCAACACTTTTGAGGCCCGCGTCATAGGGGGTCAGATACTCTTCGTTGCCGGTCAGCAGATAGCCGCGCTGTCCCGATTCCGCATCCAGCAGGCCCTTGGTCAAGTCGTAGAGATGCAGGCGGTTTTCGGCGATTGCACCGAGTCTTTGCACTAACTCGGTGGCGCGCCGGTTCGAATCTTCGGTGATCAAAACCATGGCAATGGAGGCGATGACCAGCAGCACGATGGCCTTGGGGTTTCGCTTGATGACGGCGGGCAGAGGGGGCGTGCGCATTGGTAGGCCTAGAATGCTGAGTCAACCAGGGTAGGAAAGCGCTGACCACCACCATGATTCGGATTGCCATCGTTGACGACCATGCCATCGTCCGTGCGGGGCTGCGGCAGTTCTTCGCAGACCATCCCGATCTTTTGGTTGTTGCGGAGGCCGCCAATGGCCATGAAGCCGTCGATTTGGCCCGCGCCGGCGGGCTGGACGTCATGGTCATGGACCTCTCCATGGGTGAGCAGGGCGGTGTCGAGGCCTTGGTGGCCATCAAGGCCCGTGCGCCCGACTTGCCGGTGCTGATATTCAGCGCCTTGCCCGAAGCCCATTACGCGACCGCTCTGTTGCAACAGGGAGCCAGTGGCTACCTGGGCAAAGACTGTGAACCCGAAAACATTGTGGAGGCTATCCGTACGGTCAGCCGGGGACGCAAGTACATCAGCGCGGCCGTTGCCGAGCAATTGGCCGATGCCTTGGTGGGTGGGGGTGTCGAAAAACCACCGCATCAAAAGCTGTCGCAACGCGAGTTGCAAGTGTTCTTGCGACTGGCAGCGGGTGAAGCCGTGGGCCACATTGCCGAACACATGTCGCTCAGTATCAAGACAGTGAGCACATACCGAGCCCGCATCATGGAAAAGTTGGGCCTCGCGTCCAATAGCGACCTGACCTATTACGCGCTGAAGAACGGCTTGATCCAATAGAAATAGAAGGAGTCGGCGGGCGCATCGTATTCAGTTCAGCTCGCCATACAGGCTGCTGCCCGCATCACCGGATGCCAGTCGCCCGCAGTACAGCATCAGCGCGTCCAGTTCGTTGGATTTATCGAACACCTTGCGCGCGCCCAGCTCGGTGCACTTGCGGCGTATCTCGGGCGTGGCGTGGTTGCTCAGGACCACCATGGTGCGCGCGGGTAGCGCACCATCCGCCGCGCGCAACACGCCCAGACCCGATCCCAACTTCAGAAAAATATCGACGATCACCAGATCCGCTGCGTTTGCGGATTCGGCCAGCCAGCGCACGGCGCTTGCCTCATCTTCCGCAATACCGACGACTTCTACGGGCGCCATTTCTTCCAGCGCGGCGATCAGACTATCCCGTATGAGCCTGCTGTCTTCAACAATATATGTCTTAAGGCGCTGCATGGTGGGATGATCGCTGGGGTAGTTGGTCTTGCGATACCAAGCTGTATAACGGTCATATTAACGCCAATACCGTAGCCTGTCTCACAAGTGTGCGTCTACACGCAACAATTTGCGCTGTGTAGCGCGGCGCACAGACGCCATGCGGCGGCGCGCGCAACGATGTGCGTTTGACCCCAAAAAAACACCCCTGAGGCCTCAGCCGTCAGGGGTTGTTGTTTGGCGTGTTATGCGGCTTAGGCGTATTCAGCCAGTGCGGTCTTCATCTTCTTCATGGCTGCCACTTCGATCTGGCGGATGCGTTCGGCGCTGACACCGTATTCGGCGGCCAACTCGTGCAATGTCATGCCGCCCGAATTGTCGTCATTGACCTTGAGCCAGCGCTCTTCAACGATGCGGCGGCTGCGGGCGTCCAGGCTGTCCAGCGCGGCGGCAATGCCATCGGTGGCCAGCACATCGCGTTGCTGTGCTTCCAGCATCGCCACGGGTTCATGGCTGGTGTCGGTCAGGTAGGCGATAGGGCCGAAGGCATCCTCGCCATCGTCGGATGGAGAGGGGTCCAGCAACACGTCGCCGCCCGACATGCGGGTTTCCATCTCGATCACTTCTTCGGGCTTGACCTTGAGCTCGCGCGCCATCGCATCGATCTGCTCGGCGTTCAGCGTGTCGCGGTGCGTGCCCAGGTCGGCAGCTGCATCGTCGCTCTTGAAGCGCTGCTTCATGGAGCGCAGGTTGAAGAACAGCTTGCGCTGGGCCTTGGTCGTTGCAACCTTGACCATGCGCCAGTTCTTCAGGATGTATTCGTGGATTTCGGCCTTGATCCAGTGCAATGCGTAGCTGACTAGCCGCACGCCCTGGTCGGGATCGAAGCGCTTGACGGCCTTCATCAGGCCCACGTTGCCTTCCTGGATCAGGTCACCGTGGGGCAGCCCATACCCCAGGTACTGGCGTGACACGGATACCACCAAGCGCAAGTGAGAGAGCACTAACTTACCGGCAGCTTCAAGATCATTGGCATTCTTGAACTTGCGCGCAAACTCTTGCTCTTCTTCCAATGTGAGCATCGGCAGGCGGTTGGCGGCCGAAATATAGGCGTCCAAATTGCCCAGCGACGGAACAACCGACCATGGATTGGCCAGTGCTACGGCGGTAGATGCGTGTCCCACTTGGTATGACATACCCGAACTCCTTGTGTCTTGTTGTCAATATTAGCACTCTCTCTGAGTGAGTGCTAATAAAGAAGTTCAATGCCCCTGATCAATAAAAGTAGATCACTTCAAGGGGTGTTCGGACTGCAAATGGGGGCACAGAGCCTATTTGCAATAGTGCCGATCTTGAAACAGGTGTTTCCCGCCACCCGCCTGCACGCCTTCACAAAAAGTTCAAAATACTAGCTATGGGAAGCATAGCGGGTGCGCCAATGGGTCCGAGGGCTGGGTGTGTTTTTTCTCAATATGAAAAAACCGATGGTCTAAAACGGGACTTAAGACCGATACAGGGGGCCAAACTCCTGCCAGAATCACCCCCCTTTACGCGCAATGCGCCTTGCCCGAACCGCTCATTTTGGCCACGCCATGGCCTCAGCCTCGGGTAGTTTTCTCAGGAGATACCGATATGAAACGCGACCCCATCAGCCCCACGCAGAACCAGATCGTGATCCAAGCCATCAGCCACGACGTGCTGGCGGAAAAATACCTCAAACCCGGCGAGACCGGCATCGAAGACCTGTTTGCTCGCGTGGCACGTGCCCTGGCCTCGGTCGAAAAAGAAGAAGACCGCGCCAAGTACGAAGTGGCTTTCTTGGAGAACCTGTATGCCGGTGCCATCGGTGCCGGCCGCATCATGAGTGCGGCGGGTACCGACATCCAGGCTACGCTGATCAATTGCTTTGTGCAGCCCGTGGGCGATTGCATCCAGGGCGTGGACGAAAATGGCTACCCCGGCATCTATGAGGCCTTGCGCGA
Organism: Rhodoferax sp. GW821-FHT07G04; assembly: GCF_059418585.1. Lineage (NCBI taxonomy): Bacteria > Pseudomonadati > Pseudomonadota > Betaproteobacteria > Burkholderiales > Comamonadaceae > Rhodoferax > Rhodoferax sp. GW821-FHT07G04. The sequence goes on along the minus strand of NZ_JBWKQD010000001.1, from coordinate 1,215,704 downwards.
GGCGGCCGAGACCATGCGCCGTGGCGGCGGTGTGGGTTACGACTTCTCGCGCATCCGCCCACGCGGTGCGGCCGTCAAGGGCACGGCGTCCATGGCCTCCGGCCCTTGCAGCTACATCAATGTGTTTGACCAGTCGTGTTCCACGGTCGAGAGCGCCGGCGCGCGCCGCGGTGCGCAAATGGGCGTGCTGCGCGTGGACCACCCGGACGTCATGGAGTTCATCACCGCCAAGCGCACGCCAGGCCGTTGGAACAACTTCAACGTATCGGTGGGTGTGACCGACGCCTTCATGCAGGCGCTGATGCAAGACCAGGCCTGGGAGTTGGTGCATACGGCCAAGCCCGGTGCCGGTCTGCTGGACAAGGGCGCCTTCCAGCGCGCGGATGGCAAGTGGGTCTACCAGACGCTGCAGGCGCGCGACCTGTGGGACACCGTGATGCGCTCCACCTACGACTTTGCCGAACCCGGCATCCTGTTCCTGGACCACATCAACCAAGACAACAACCTGCGCTACTGCGAGACCATCGCCGCGACCAACCCCTGTGGCGAGCAGCCGCTGCCATCGTACGGTTGTTGTGACCTGGGTCCCATCATCCTGACCCGCTTCATCCGCCATCCCTTTGGCTTTGACGGCGTGCCGTCCTTTGATTTCGAAGCGTTTGAGAAATCGGTGGCTACCCAGGTGCGGGCCTTGGACAATGTGCTGGACGTCACCTTCTGGCCACTGCAACAGCAGCGCGATGAGTCGGCCGCCAAGCGCCGCATCGGTGTCGGCTTTACCGGCATGGGCAATGCGTTGACCATGCTGTGCCTGCGCTATGACAAGGCCGAAGGCCGCGCCATGGCCACGCGCATTGCCACCAGCATGCGCGATGCGGCCTACACCGCCTCGGTGGCACTGGCGCAAGAAAAGGGCGCCTTCCCGCAGTTCGATGCGGACGGCTATCTGGGCGCAGGCACCTTTGCCAGCCGCCTGCCAGCCGCATTGCAAGAGTCCATCCGCGCACACGGCATCCGCAACAGCCACTTGCTGTCGATCGCGCCCACCGGTACGGTCAGCCTGGCCTTTGCCGACAACGCGTCCAACGGCATCGAGCCGGCGTTCTCGTGGATGTACAAGCGCAAGAAGCGCGAGGGCGATGGCAGCTTCAGCGAGTACTCGGTCGAAGACCACTCCTGGCGCCTGTACCGCGAGCTGGGTGGCGATGTCAACGCCTTGCCGGACTACTTCATCTCGGCCTTGGACATGTCGGCCGCCGACCACATTGCGATGATGGAAGCGGTACAACCCTTTGTCGACACCGCGATCTCCAAAACCGTGAACGTACCGGCCGACTACCCGTATGACGATTTCAAGGGCCTGTACCAGCAGGCATGGAAGGCCCGCCTCAAGGGTCTGGCTACCTACCGGCCCAATGCGATTCTGGGTTCGGTGCTGCATGTCACGCCGACCGAGACGGCCGCGCCCCCAACACCCCCAGCACCGCCCGCCCCGGTGGTGGACCCCATGCGCACGGTCATCGAGCGCCGCCCCAAGGGTGCGCTGTCTGCGGTGGCCGAGAAGATCGACTATTGGACACAAGAAGGCCACAAGACGCTGTACCTGCTGGTGTCCTTTCTACCGGTGACGACACCGAATGGTGCCACCGTGGAACGCGCGATCGAGTTCTTCATGCCGGTGGGGCAGAGCGGGGAATCGCAGCAGTGGATCACGTCCAGCATGCGCCTGCTGTCACTGGCCGCACGCGGCGGCTTCCTGGAGCGGGCCTTGAGTGACATGCGCAAGGTCGCATGGGATCGTGGCCCGGTCCGCCTGGGCACACACCAGAAGGAAGACGGCACGCAAGTGCCGATGTGGCACGACTCCGAAGTGGCGGCCGTGGCCTTTGCCATCCAGAACATCCAGGCCCAGCGCAACCGTGCGCAGACCAGCAACTACAACCGCCGCTCCACCGACGTGCAGACCGAATCTGACACTCTGCTGCCACAGCAAGAGAACGCGTTGGCTACCGCGCCCCTGCCCGTCATGGCAGGCAAAAAGTGCGGCGAATGCGGTGCCCATGCGGTGATCCGCAAGGATGGTTGCGACTACTGCACCCAGTGCGGCCACGTGGGAAGCTGTGGGTGACGACGGCCTCGCCTTCGAACCTGGCCGACACCGTCTCTGCGCTGATGCAGGCGCGCGAGACCATACTGCCCAAACGCCTGGCCGCACCCGGTCCCAGCCCTGAGCAACTGCGCCAGATACTGGGGGCCGCGGCCTCGGCGCCAGACCATGGCCAGGTGCGGCCTTGGCGCTTCGTCATCGTGCCTGACGGTGCGCGCATGGCGCTGGGACAGGCTTTTGGCGAAGCCTTGCTGGAGCGCGACCCACAGGCCGCGCCCGAGCAGGTTGCGCAGGCCCAGGAGAAAGCCCAGCGCAGCCCCTGCCTGATGTTGGTGGTGGTCAATGCCGATTGCGGCGACCCGGGCATAGACCTGTACGAACGCATCGTTTCCACCGGCTGTGCCATTCAAAATATCCTGCTGGTGGTAACGGCCTTGGGCTATGGCTCGGCGCTGACCAGTGGCAAGGCAGTAAAGTCGAGCGCTCTGCGCACTCTGTTTGGCCTCGCCGAGGGCGACCACGCTTTGTGCTTCATCAACATCGGCACCGTGCAGTCGCGCAAGAAGAGCAGCCGTCTGCGCCCCGTGCCAGAGGACTATGTCTCCACGCTGACTTTGCCCCTATGACCACGAGCCCCTTGCGCACCAAAGACCTGCTTTTGATACTGGTCGTCATCCTGCTGTGGGGCGTCAATTTTGCGGTGATCAAGGTGGGCGTGGCCGATGTGCCGCCGCTGATGCTGGGCGGCCTGCGGTTCATCCTGGCAGCCTTTCCGGCGCTGCTGTTTGTGCGAGCTCCCAAGGTGCCGTTGCGGTTGTATCTGTTGTACGGCATGACAATTTCGGTGGGACAGTTCTCGCTGCTGTTCACGGCAATCCATGTGGGCATGCCTACCGGGCTGGCCTCGCTGGTGTTGCAGTCGCAGGCGTTTTTCACGATGCTGTTTGCTGCGCTGTGGCTTAAAGAGAAATGGCATGCCAACCAGTTGGCGGGCTTGGTGCTGGCGGCCGGTGGGCTGATGCTGATTGGCAGTGCCCACGGCGTCTCCATGCCGCTGGCGGGCTTCATGCTGACCATTGCCGCGGCGGCCATGTGGGCCTGCGGCAATATCGTGACCCGCGCCGTGGGCCGCCATGGCCCGATGAACCAGTTCGCCTTTGTGGTGTGGGCCAGCCTGGTGCCGCCTCTGCCTCTGCTCGCGCTGTCGGCCTGCATAGAGGGGCCACAGGCCATGGCCAATGGCTTGGCCCACTTCGGTTGGTCTGCCTTTGGTGCCGTGGCCTACCTGGCCTGGGCTGCCACGCTGTTTGGCTATGGGGTGTGGACGGCGCTACTGGCCCGCTACCCGGCCAACCGCATTGCGCCCTTCTCATTGCTGGTGCCCTTGGTGGGTCTCACCACCGGCTGGCTGGTGTTTGGTGAAGTGCTCAAGCCGGTGCACTTTGCCGGCGGTGCGCTGTTGATGGCTGGCCTGGCGGTGAACCTGTTTGGTGGCCGCCTGTTTGCCCGGTTGCGCTTGCAAACCTGAGGTGGTGAACTTCCGCCACCCACGGCATAGCCATGTTCCAATGATTGCATGAATCCCGACGCACACAAACTTTGGCTGGCCCCGCAGTGGGCCTTTGCGGTCCTGCTGGCACTGCTGGGCATGCTGGGCCCATTCTCCATCGACACCTACCTGCCGGCCTTTGCCGACATTGCGCGCTCGCTGGACGCTACGCCGGTGCAGATGCAGCAGACGCTGTCGGCCTACCTGTTCGGTTTCGCCTTCATGAGCCTGTTCCACGGTGCCATCTCCGACAGCTTTGGCCGCCGCCCGGTAGTGCTGTGGGGCTTGACGGCTTTTACCGTGGCATCGGCCGGTTGTGCGCTGTCGCAGAACATCGGCCTGTTGATCGTCTTCCGTGCCATGCAAGGCCTGTCCACCGGTGCCGGCATCGTCGTGTCGCGTGCGGTGATACGCGACATGTTTCCGCCCTCGCAGGCGCAAAAGGTCATGAGCCAAGTCACCATCTTCTTCGGCGTGGCCCCGGCGATTGCACCCATTGTGGGCGGCTGGATGCTGGTGCATGTCAGCTGGCATGGCATCTTCTGGTTCCTGACCGGTGTGGGCATCGTGCTGTGGCTGGCCATCTACCGGCTGCTGCCCGAAACCCTGCACAGCACCCAGCGCCAAGACTTTCATCCCCGCAACCTGATGGCCGGCTATTGGCAACTGGGCTCGGACCCGCGCTTCTTTTTGCTGGCCCTGGCCAGTGGCATCCCGTTCAACGGCATGTTTCTCTACATCCTGAGCGCGCCGGTCTTTCTGGGTGAGCACCTGCAGTTGGCACCGCAGCAATTCTTCTGGTGCTTTTTGATAACCATTGGCGGCATCATGGGCGGGGCCATGGTCAGCGGGCGCCTGGCGGGCAAGATTGCGCCCCAGCGGCAGATCCGCATGGGCTTTTCCATCATGCTGGTTATCGCAGTGCTCAACCTGGTGGCCAATCTGTTGTTCAAGGCCCACGTCAGTTGGGCCTTGTTCCCCTTGGGTATTTTTTCCTTTGGTTGGGCGCTGATGGTGCCGGTGGTCACGCTGCTGGTGTTGGATTTGCACCCCGAGCGGCGCGGCATGGCCTCCAGCCTGCAGATGTTTGTGGGGTCTACGGCCAATGGCATTGTGGCGGGCGTGGTCTCGCCGCTGGTCATGCACTCCACGGTGGCACTGGCAGCATCTTCGCTGCTGATGATGGGCCTGGGGCTGGTGTCATGGACCTATATTCGCCACCGCTGGCCCGAAATCGGGCATACCATTGCGCATGGCTAGGCTGCGCAAGCATCGTGTTGTTGGAATGGGTATGGCCCTTCTTCTGGGCCTGGCTGGTGCCGCCATGGCCCAGCAAGACAGCAGCATAGACCGCATCGACGCACTCTATGTGCTCTCCGAACGCGACAACGCCGCGGCGCTGACCCAGATCCGCGCACTGGGTGAACAGCTGCCCAGCACCACACCCTATGCGGTGCAGCGCGAATACCTGATCCGGCGCATCGACATGGAGCTGGACTCCGGTCAGATTGATGCAGCCAAGGCCTCCATCGCCAAGCTGCTGGCCCTGGCACAGGCGCAAAAGGACGACACAGGCCAGGCCATGGCCATGAGCTTTGAGGCCTCGGTGCTGGTGCTGGCGGCACAAAACGCCACGGCGCTCGTCAAGCTGGACGAGGCCCGCCCCTATGCCCAGCGCGCCGGTGACGCCGTAACCCTGTGGCAACACTACCGCGTGCTGGGCGGCGCTCAACTGGCCATGGGCAAGTTTGAGCCCGCCTTGGACAGCTACCTCAAAAGCCTGCAATACGCGGACCAACAGACCCGCCACCCCAAGCAGTCGCGTCTGCGGGCCCTGAGCGGCCTGGGCAATGTCTACTCGGCGATGAAGAACCACGAGAAGACCCTGGCCGTGATCGGCGAGGCACTGACCCTGGCCCAGGAGCTGGACGCCAAGAAAATGCAGGCCACGCTCTACCTCAACCAGGGTGCCGAATTCGCGTCACAAGGGCGCATGAAGGACTTCACGCTGGCCAATGAGCGGGCCCTGACAGTCAGCCGTGCCAGCGGCCTGGTGCGCCTGGAGGCTACCGTACTCAACAACATGGGCGACAGCTACCTGCGCAGCCACAACTACCCCAAGGCCGAAGCGCTGGCCCGCCAGGCCCTGGCCAAGTACAAGGAGCTGGACGACCAGTCGGGCGTGGTCACGGCGCAGTGCAACATCGGCTTTGCGCTGATGGGGCAGGGCAAGGTGTCGCAGGGCGTAGCCGAGGTCCGTTCCGCACTCAAGCGCGCGCACGATGCCGGTGCCATGGCCGACGAGGAAGACATACTGGGCGAGCTGGGCCGCATGTACGAACAACTGGGCCTGTACAGCGAAGCCGTGTCCACGATACGCGACCAGCAAAAGCTCAGCGAGCAACTGTTCCAGGCCGACCGCGAGAAATCCGTTGCCGCCATGCAGGAGCAGTTCGATACGGTGCAGCGGCAAAAGCAGATCGAGCTGCTGGCCCGCGAGAACAGCCTCAAGGACGCCAAGATCAGCAACCAGCGCCTGCAGCAAATCGTCACGCTGTTGGGTGCCATCGTCACCGTGCTGGTTGGCCTGTTTGTCTACCTGCTGTACCGCCGCGTGCGCAAGACCAACCAGAAGCTGCGCGAGGCCAACAAGCAGCTGGAATTCCACGCCGTACGCGACCCGCTGACCGGCCTGTTCAACCGCCGCTCCTTCTTCGAGCTGATGAACTGCCGCGCCGAAAACCCCAATGGCCGCCGCGCAGACGACAACCCCGACGGCCTGATGATCCTGGACATCGACCACTTCAAGCACATCAACGACACATTGGGCCACTCCGGCGGGGACGCGGTGCTGATCGAGATTGCCAAGCGCCTGCGCAGCACGGTGCGCGACACCGACATGGTGATGCGTTGGGGTGGCGAGGAGTTTCTGGTGTTCTCGCCCAAGGCCAATGCCGCCCACCTGAAGAGCCTGGCGCAGCGCGTGCTCAATGTCATTGGCGACAAGCCCATCGCGGTGGGCGACAAGATGATGACCATCACGGTCACCGGCGGCTTTTTGTCGCTGCCGTTCTCTGGCCTGTCCGAGACCGACTGCAACTGGGAAAAAGCCATGCAGATCGCCGACATGGCCCTCTACCTGGGCAAGGTCAATGGCCGCAACCGCGCCTACGGGTTGAACCGCCTGCTGGCGCCGTTTGAGCAGGTCATGCCGGTGCTGGAGCGCGATATCTCCGCCGCGCTCAAGGCCGAGATGGTGGAGTTGGTCGAGGTGCTGGGGCCCGAGCCCGCCGCCGCTGGCGGGGCCGGGCAGTCTCTGGCTGCTTAGCGGCGCCTCCCCGGCGTTTGCACAAAAACGGCCGCCAGGCCTCTCCCATAAACACTGGCATAATCGTATACTGTATGAAAATACAGTTAAAAAGAATGCCCACCCATGCCTGCCGTTGCCCATCTGCCCTCCTGGAAGGGCGTCCACGCGGACGTCTGGCAGGCCGATGCGCTGGCCAATGCGGCAGGAAGGGTGCTTGCCACGGGTGACGTGCTGCTCGACGCCCAACTGCCCGGCGGCGGCTGGCCCCTGGGGGCCTTGAGCGAAATCCTGCAGCCTCCCGGCGTGCACAACGAATGGCGCCTGCTGCTGCCCGCCCTGGCCCGCTGCGGCACCGGTGCCGTAGTGCTGGTGGGCGCGCCGCAGATGCCGTTTGGGCCGTCGCTGGGCGCACAAGGCCTCTTGCCCCAGCGCCTGCTGTGGGTGGCCCCGCAGGCAGGCGCCCAGGCCGGCGCGCAGCGCCTGTGGGCCACCGAGCAGGCCTTGCGCTGCGCCGACGTGGATGCCGTGCTGGCCTGGCTGGTGCAGGCGCGCCCCGAGCAACTGCGCCGCCTGCAGATGGCCGCGGCCGAATACGACAAGTTGCTGTTTGTGCTGCGGCCTGAGCAGGCCCAGCACGAATCCTCTCCTGCCACGCTGCGGCTGTGGGCGGCCCCGGCCGACGATGGCTCCGACCGGCTGGAGGTGCGCGCCCTCAAGCGCCGCGGCCCGCCGCTGGAGCAGCCCTTGCACCTGGCGGCCCGCCCGGCGCGGCTGGCCTGCCTGTTGGAGGCCAGCCAAAGGGATAGGGCTGCCACACCAGCCGCTGCCCGGCCCACTGCCGAATGGGGAGCCGTCGACCATGCACTGGATCGCACTGCAGCCCAGGCCTGACGCGCCAGTCCCCGCCGCGACGGATGCGCCGGGCGCAGACGGTGCGCTGTTGGTGGACGCGCACGCCGCCTGGGCCTGGTGGGCGTTGCAGTTCACGCCGCTGGTGGCGCGGGTGGAGTCTGCGCTGGTGATGGAGGTGTCGGCCAGCGAGCGCCTGTTTGGCGGACCAGATGCACTTTTGGACCAAGTGCTTAAGCCAAACTGGCCGCTAGCCCTCGTCAAATATGCACATGGCGCTACATCTTTGGTAGCGTATGGGCGATTGCAATGTGCCAATACGGGGGAGGGTGATGTTGCGCGCACCCTGTCTGCCGATGCCTTGCCCCTGCCCACGCTGGCGGCCGCGCGCCCCCACCTGTCCACGCTGGCCCGCCTGGGCCTCTCCACCTGGGGGCAGTTGCGGGCGCTGCCGCGCGGCGGCTTGGTGCGCCGCTTCGGTGCGGACCTGGTGGACGCGCTGGACTGCGCTTATGGCCAGCGTGCCGAGGTCTACCCCTGGCTGACCCTGCCCGATGTGTTTGACGCGCCGTTGGAGCTGCTGTCCAGTGTGGAGAGCGCCTCGGCCCTGCTGTTCGGCGCGCGGCGCCTGCTGGCGCAGTTGCAGCTGTGGCTGCGCGCCCGCCAGCGCGGCGTGCTGGGGCTGGAGCTGCTGTGGGAGCTGGACGCCCGGCGCTCCAATGCCTTGCATGTGGACGCCCACCACAGTGGCGGCGGGCAGGGCCGCCTGGTGCTGCGCACGGCCCAGCCCACGCAAGACATGCAACACCTGGCCCGCCTGCTGGGCGAGCAATTGGCCCAGGTCACGCTGCCCGCGCCGGTGCTGCACCTGCGCATGCGCTCGCTGCAGACCCAGGCCATGGCGGGCGAGAGTGTGAGCCTGCTGCCCGAAGATGTGCGCCACGGCGACAGCCTGCACCAGCTGCTGGAACGCTTAAGCGCCCGCTTGGGGCCGCAGCAGGTGCGCCGCGCCACGCTGCACGCCGACCACCGGCCCGAGCGCATGCAACACTGGCACGCGGCCACCGCACTGCCACCGGGCGGTGGGCCCAAGGGATTGGCGTTTGCTACCAAATCAGGAGCGGATGGTATATATCCGACGAGGGCTAGCGGTCAGAATGGCTTAAGCGATCCCGCCAGAATGGCCCTCTACCCCAGTTGGCTGCTGGCCACGCCGCTGCGCCTGACCGCGCACCAGGGGGTGCCGCAATACGAGGGCGGCCCTTTAGACCTGCTGGTCGGGCCGCAGCGGCTGGAGGCTGGCTGGTTGGATGGTCCCGCCCATTGCGCGCTGCGCGACTACTACGTGGCCCGCAGCGCGGTGGCGGGCCTGGTGTGGGTGTACTGCGAGCGATTGGGCGCGCAAGACCCGTCTCACTGGTTTTTGCACGGCTTGTTTGCCTAGGCTTTGGCCGCTTGCAGGCTGCGCATCTGCTTGCCAATGTAGGCGCCGCTGCCATGGTTCAGCGGCCACAGCAAGAAATAAATCATGCCGCTGAACAGGCCCGTATCGTGCGTCAGGGCCGCAATCAGCACCGACAGCAAGCCCACGCCGCCCGTGAAGGCGTTGCGAAGCAGAGCGCCCTTGAGTTCCAGCAGTGAGATCGCTGACAATTGCAAGTCCACCCGCTTGCTGCGCGCGCGCCAATGCATCAGGAAGAAAACCGCATTCACAGCGATCACGCCCAGGCCGTAGGTCACCATCAACTGGCGTATCTCCTGCTCTGTGCGAATGGCATCAGGCGACACGGTCCAGAACAACTGGTCCGCCAATAGGCTGAACAAAAACTTCATGGGGTAGACATACAGCAGCACCACAAACAGCAGCAGCATGTTCAGCGCCACGGTCACGCTATCGGTCAGCGGGTAGTGGCGGAAGAAGCGGCTGTGCTCGGCCCACACCGAAATCAGCAACACAAAGCACACACCAAAGGCCACGAATCCGTGCATGGTGTGCAGCAGCTCGTGGGCCGACTTGGGCACCTCCAGCGACACCACCAGCAGCGTGACGGCAAACGCGAACACCGCATCGCTGAAATTCTCGACCCGGTGCAGCGCAAATCCTCGGCGGCTCTGACCGCCTGCTTGATCGGACATATATCGACTCTCCCGTGGAATGAAAAAAACCAAGCGGCAATCCGCGTGGCGCCCCGCGCATTATCCGGTGGGCAAGCCCACCCCAAATGGCATGGTCAGGCCACCTGCACGTTGACCCTGCCGCTTGTGGTGTTGGGCGCCCCTGGCTGGCAAGAAAGCCGCTACGATTGCACATGCTGTCCTCTACGGAAACCGACGTAGCGCTGTTTGCCCTTGGCGACGATCTGCCGCTGCTGGAGCGCCATCTGGAGACACAGCGAGGCAGCCTGCGCCTGGCGCCCCTGATCGCACTGGCCTGGTACCTGCGCCAACGCGATTGCACACGGGCCTTGGCCCTGGCCGATGAGGCCGACACGCTGTTGCGCCACACCGATAGCCCACAAGCCGAACGCCGCCGCCATGCCGCACGCCTGCAATTGCTGCGTGCCGAGGTCAAGCTGCTGTTCGCTGAGCTGGATGAGGCCGAGCGCATGGTGCAGACCGCTGCCCAGACTTTTGCCGAACTGGGCGACTCTGCTGGCCAGGGCGATGCCAGTTGGATGCAAGCGACCATCGCGCTGGACCGCGGCAGCATGGCGCAGGCCGGCATCACGCTGGAGCAGGCATGGATCCACTACCACCGCCATGGCGATGTGCTGCGTATGAATGCCTGCGTCGCACGGCGGTTGACTTATAAAGCCTTCAAAGACCCATTGGCCACGGCAAGCAAGTTGCACGAAGCCTTTGCGCCCGATATAGCGCACCCGCCGGCAGTTGCGGCATGGCTTGGCACCGCGCGTGCCAATGTGGCGGGCCTCACCGACGACCCCGCCACCGCCATCCAGCAGTACATGCAGGCCCACCACGATGCCATGGCCAGTGGCCAGGTGCGCCAGGCCTTGGTGGTGCTGGCCAATGCCATCGAGGCCTTCGCCAAGCTGGGTGACCTGGACGCCGCGCTGCAGTGGAGCGAACGCGCATTGGCACTGGCCCATACCAGCGCCTGGCCCGCCACATTGGGCGTGACGCTGATGCAGGTCGGCAATGTGATGCGCCTGCTGGCCCGCTATGCCGAGGCCCGCAAATACCTGCAAGACGCATTGGCCACGGCCAGTGTCTTGTCCAGCTCGCGTGTGTACGAGACGGTGCTGGGGGCCTTGGGCGATCTGGAGCTGGACCTGGGCCAGCACGAGGCTGCCCTGGCATCGTTCGTCGAGCTGGAGAACCGCATCAAACGGCAGATGGAGCCCGACCAAATGATCAACGCCTGGCGCGGCCAGGCCAGTGCCCTGTACCAGTTGGATCGCGCGGACGAAGCCTATGCCAAGGCCACCGCGGCGTTGACCATGGCGCGCGAGACCGGCCATTCCGAGCCACAGGTGCATGTGCTGCGCGTACTGGCCCAGATCCACCAGAAGTACGCCTTACCCCCGCCGCCCCAGATGACAGCCCCCACAGCGGCGCTGCACTACCTGCAAGCGGCATTGGATGTGGCAGCCTCCATGGAGGGCTACACACCGCCATCAGACCTGTTGAACCAACTGGCCTTGGCCTACGCTGAGTGCGGAGACTACCAGGCCGCGTTTGAGAAGAGCCAACTGGCCGTCGCCGCCCGCGACAAGCTGTACGCCGCGCAGACCCAGACGCGGGCGTTGGCCATGCAGATCCGCAGCCAGGTGCAGCACGCGCAGGCCGAGGCCGACCACCAGCGCCAGTTGGCCAACTCGTTGCGCGAGACCGCCGCCACGCTGGAAGTGCTGGGTACCATAGGCCGCGCCGTCACCGCCAGCTTGGATGCGCAGGCCGTGTTCGAGGCCCTGCACCGCCATGTGCATGCGTTGCTGGATGCCACCAGCTTCGCCGTCTATCTGCTGGACAGTGAGCGCAATGTGCTGACCACCGCCTTTGGCCGCGAGGGCGGTGTCGACTGGCCCGTGCGCAGTGTCGCGCTCGATAGCACCACCTCGCGCTTCGCACGCTGCGCACGCGAGCGGCGCGAGCTGGTCATCCACCTGGAGCCCGACGACGTGGCCGGCCTGATCCCCGGCACCCTGCCCACGCGCAGCCTGCTGTATGCGCCCCTGTTGATCGGTGAGCGCCTGCTGGGTGTGATGACCATACAGTCCGCGCAACCCAATGCCTATGGCGAACGCGAACGCTTCATCTTCCAGTCGCTATGCGCGTATGGCGCTATCGCGCTGGACAACTCCGAAGCCTATGCGGTGGCTGCATCCGCACAGCGCCGGGCGGACCAGGCCTTGCACGACTTGCGCCAGACCCAGGCCCGCTTGCTGGAGCAAAACCAGGAGCTGGAACGCCTGGCCGTGACCGACCAATTGACAGGTCTCAACAACCGCCTGCGCCTGGACCAGACCCTGCGCGACGAACGCCAACGCCACCTGCGCCACGGCGCCAGCTTCTGCGTGCTGATGGTTGACGTGGACCACTTCAAGGCCGTCAACGACACCTATGGCCACCCGGTGGGCGATCAGGTGTTGATAGGCATCGCGCGCGCCCTGGTGCAAAACACCCGCGAGGTCGACGTGGCCGGCCGCTGGGGTGGTGAAGAGTTTTTGGTGATCTGCCACGAGACAAAAGCGGATGGCGCCATGGCCCTGGCCGAGAAGCTGCGCATCGCCGTGCAGGCGATAGTCTTTGAAGGCATAGGCCAACAGTCCGTCAGCATCGGTGTGGCGCAGTACCGTGCCGCGGAGCACCTGACCGAGACGCTGGCGCGGGCCGATGCAGCCTTGTACAGGGCCAAGCAAGGGGGGCGGAATCGGGTGGAGTCGGGGGAGGGGAACTGACAAACCCTTGGTGACGGCAAAACACTATATTCTTGGGTTGAAGCAGAAATTCAACACTTTAAAAATGAACAGTAGCAAGAATTTTGGTGCGACTAAGTCGGGGTCCATTGGCCTACTGATTTGGACGTGTTGTGTACTTAGCGCGTATGCGGAGCCTGCTGCTCCCCCCAGTTTTTTGCAATGTACCCCCCTAACCCCCGATACAAAGGTGCCTTGGATTGAAGTAGCCCAACTGCCGGACTTCACAAATTCCTACGGCTACTTTGAAGGCTGCTCCGACTCGGACTATGCCTGGACCACCCAGAGTTACCCCAATCCAAAGTTCGTACCGCAACGCATGCCAGAGCATGAAGCTCGCGTGAAATCCCTTTTAAGGGGATTGAAAGCCTATGTTGTTGCGGAGTCAGATGATTGGGTGGCTTACGTCAACACTTGGCTGGGGACGACGCTGCCACCTTCAAAAGTTAGACGGAGCACATTTCCAAATGGGGATGTGTTTTCATCGCTGTTTTCCGATGCAAAGGCACAGAGTGCCGCACCACTCCAACTGCATAGTGAAATACTTGGCGTGTATGGGACTCAAGTGGTCACCCCCTCAGGCGTGACTATGTCTAGTAAGAGGCGCTTATCCATTATTGGAATAGACACCGAAAAAATTTGCGTCACACCCATCGACATACAGCAGGTCTTTGAGAGCCAGCCAGGCTACCTGTTTCGCCCCATGAGCGTCCGCGCAGCGCGCAGTAGACCCGACAAGACAGAGCTTGCGAGGCTAGGCGGTCAATGGTTTGGCTATGAGGTGCATGTTTTCAACGGAACTAGCACTGGGCCGTACAGAGGGCACATCAACTTTGGATTCGGATTCCAACCCTGTGCATCGTTGATTCAAGTTGAACTCACAAAGGTTTTGCCCGGCGACATATCAGCTGTCCCAAAATGACAACCAACTCTCTTCATCGACATGACCCTGGCCGAGTGCAGTGCAGGCTCTGGTCTTTGAAGGCATCGGCAAGCAATCCATCGGCATTGGTGTGGCGCAGTACTGCGTAGCGGAGCATTTGACCGAGACGCTGGCGCGGGCCGATTCGGCCTTGTGCAGAGCCAAGCAAGGGGCGAATCGGGGTGTAGACGGGGCTAGTGTAAATAAAGTCGGGTTTTGTGAAATAAGTCGCAAAAAGCTGTGCCGCATCCCTAATTTATGGGGTGGGGAAAATGTGTCTGGAAAGTTAAAATCTAACGCTTTGTTACAAGCAGCCTCACCTTATCGGTCGCTGATCAAGCGACCAAAAGGAGCCCACTTTTTAGACTTACACATGATTAAAAAGTGGAGTTTGACGCAAGGACCCGATTGAAATCCGACCACAGGTCATGCATCGATTCATGCGCAAACCGCATGCCGCATAGGTAAGAAAGTGAAAAGAATGCAGGCTGCACTTCTGAAGCATTTCCTGGATATATCGGTCGCCAGTCTTGGCTAAAAGGCTGGAGATCAATTCGCGATCAAAGATGTGCTCAAAAGCTGTCTTGTTGTATGGCATCAGTTTCAAGGTGCCGAACTCAGAAAACTGTTTGGCTTCTCAGCCGCCTGAATATCGTTGCCTCATAAAAGTCGCCCATGACGTCACAGATTGATCGAGTATGCCTCCCTGCCCTTACCGGGTTGGTGCTACTGGCGCTCCTGGTGCCTAGAGCTCAAGCCCAGCCCGTTCCAGAGCCTGTCAAATACCCAGTCAACTTTGGCTGGTTCCCCAAGACGGTCAGCTTCTCACCAGACGAGACCAATGTCATGGTCACCGCATGCACCGACCCGGAGTTGTCCAAAAAGCCCCAGCGCTGCACCGTCATGCGCTATGACATTGCCGCCCAACAGTGGTCCAGCTTGGCGCATATCAATACCGACGCCAACTACGATGATGTAGCCTACAACTGGGACGGCACGGTCATCTTTGCTCAGGAGTATGCGCGCTGCGAAGGTCTGCCCGCAGGCCCGTCCCAACGCGAATACTGCGGCCACTTGGTGCTGCTGGGGTTGGATGGCAAAAAACTTCAGAACCTGACCCAGGAGCCCCACAACACCTATGCATTCCCCAGCCTGACAAGGGACGGCAAGCGCATCCTGTACTGGGGTGTCAGTAATCAACTGTCCGCCGGCATGGGTGGCGGTGCGTGGGATGTGAAAGAGCTGGATATTGCAAGCCAAACGACGGTCCAAAAGACGGACTACCAGGCGGCCTTTCCGAAAACGACACCGCGGTATTTGCCAGATGGCAAGCGGCTGATGCTGGTGGCAGAGGAGTACCCGAAGCGCCCGAATGACGAAGACTTTTTTGTCAATGACGAAAAGACCGGGCGCCGTTTCAGAACGGACTACGCAGGCCGGTTTGGCGCAAACTTGACGGTTGTTGTGGACGGCCCCCGCGCACCCATACAGCCTTTCTTTCCGGTAGAGAAAAACATGTGGCTCATGGTCCGGGATGTCTCGCGGGACGGAACGCTGGCAGTGTTTGATCGACAGGGCGTTGGCATGTGCTTTCGCTTTGTCGAAGAGCCGCTGCGCAAGGAGGCGTGTTTCACGAAGAAGCGGTCCTTTGCCCCTTCTGCATCAATCTCCGCATCCAACAAAACCGTTGCCATTGTCAGTGGTGGTGACAAACCTAGCATCAACTGGTCACTTCGCTTAATAGATGTTGCTTCGGGTGAAGTGCAAACCATCGGGATGCGCTGGCAAGCCTCCAACGAATAGGATCAACGTGAAGACCATTTGGGCGCACATCAACAAAGCTGCTGGCGACTCGGCGCTTGCTGCTGGGTTGCTGTTTGTCAGTGTATTCTGGCTGTCTTTTACATCGAACGCTGCTGCTCAGACGCCTTCACAGCCCAATCCACTTTTCCCAAATGAGATGAATGCAGCGGCGGTTGCCAAGGGCGACGTCATTGGTGATCTGGGCGGTGTGAAGGTGCGCATACCTGCGCACTTTGCAAATTACGTTGAATACGATGGGGACCCCGGCTTTGGGGAAAAACGCCAAGGCCCTGTACCGCAGAGGACTTTTGCGTCCAAATTGATGAGTTTTGGTTTTGAGGTGCGATTTCCTGATATGGCCGGGCGTACCAGCCCGGAGCTGTGGCAAGACTTCAGAAGCAAACCGAGACGTGAATCCTCTTGGCTAGGGGTAGGAGTAACCACGGGTCAGCACTATTACGGTGATGGATTCTTGAATCGATTTGTCGACTCTACACTCAAGTTTGATCCGGGAGAGCGTTTTCCCGCGTTGGCCTATCAGAAATATGGCAGGCTGCAAGAGTCCGAGTTCGGGTTGACAGTGTATGCACCAGTTGGTCAGGACCCAAAAACGCAGAAGCCATATAGAGAGCATCAGAATGCCAAGGATTTGTATGTGATGCGTAACGCGGAAGGAAGAGTGATTGCAGCAATTCAATGTGACAACCGAAGTGTGAACCCTGGCTGCTCACATGACTTCAGTATGGAGCCAGTCATGGCGGCAGCTGTATCGGTTCGTTATCGGCGAGGCATGCTTCCTCAATGGAAAGAAATCCAACAGAGTGTTCGCTACCTTATTCAAAACTTCGAGCACAAAGCTGAACTCAACCAGTCGGTTCCTTCGCGCTGAGCCAACTTTGTTGAATTCCGCTGAACCCTGACCCAACCTTGGAGTGAACCCCTCGGGCTGGACCACTGGGGGCTAACGAACTGATACGCTTGCTGGGCCTTCATAGAAGGAGCAGGTCTATATCATCAAGAGGCCCATACCGTAGGCACACCGCACAGTTCAAACTGCAGCTGTGCAGCGACATTCGCTCAGGCGCACTTGGGCGTCGTGACGCGCAGAAGAAGTATTCACTATCAGCCAATCTCATCCAGACCTGGCTGATTCAGTTCGACCGCGGTGAGCTCACCACCGAAGAGGCCGAGGCGGATGTCATCGCAGAGTACGAAGCCAAGATCGCAGCGTTGGAGCGCAAGGTTGGCCAGCTCACCATGGAGTTGGACTTGGTTAAAAAAACACCACGCCTGCACCTCGTGAGCAACAGCGAGAACTCCTCGATCATCACCGGCCCCAAGCCTGTTCCATCCGACGGGGGTGTGAAGTGATTGAGCTACCGCGCAGCACCTTCTACTACCAAGCCATGGCCAGCACAAGGTGCCTAGCCGATGCTCAATTGGTCGATCTCATCCAGACCATTCAAGACGAGCTGCCCGGCTACGGCTATCGGCGTGTCACACACGAGATTCGTCGGCGGGGTCATGTCGTCAATCACAAGCGAGTGGCGCGCCTGATGAAGACGCATAGCCTGGGTATCAAACCGCGCCGCCAGTTTGCTCGCACGACCGACAGCAACCACGACTCGCCGATCTTCCCGAACCTCTATCGCAACGTGATCCCCAGCCGGCCAGACGTAGTTTGGGTCGCGGACTTCACCTACATCCGCATCGGTACTGGCTTCTGCTACTTGGCGGCCATCCTGGATGCGTGCAGTCGCAAAGTTGTGGGCTATGCCATCTCGCGCAGGATCGACACCCCCTTGGCGCTGGCAGCACTCCAATCCGCAGTTCAAAGTCGAAAGCCCCCGCTAGGCTGCATTCATCACACCGACCGCGGCAGCCAGTACGCCAGTGAGACCTACCGCCGTGCACTTAAGGAGGCAGGTCTGCGAGGCTCGATGAGCTTACCTGGCAACCCATATCACAATGCTCAGGCCGAGAGCTTCATGAAGACGCTAAAAACCGAAGAGGTCTATATTGCGGGCTACGAGACCTTTGCCGACGTAGCGGACCGTCTGCCAAGGTTTATTGAAGAGGTCTACAACGCCAAGCGGCTTCACTCGGCACTGGGCTATCGGCCACCAAACGAATTTGAATCACAACTCGCTCAGGAGGCGGCTTAGTTCTGATGACCCCGTGGCCCAGCCCGAGGGGTTCACTCCATAAGTGGGTCAGATTTCGGCGGAAATCAACAGTCTGGCTGATGATGCAACAGGCCGGTGCGCGCCACACGCTGCTGAGCGAGTTGGACTGGCGGGTTATGCCTGCGTTGGTGCTGGAGCAGGCCAAGCTCTATATGCGTGACAGTGCACCCATTGCCTATGTGTCGTGGGCCAAGCTGTCGGACACCGCAGCCCAGCGCTACCGGGAAGCGCCACACCACTTGATGGCAGCGGATTGGAAGTCTGGCGACCAAGTCTGGATCATCGACCTGCTGACGCCCTTTGGCGGTGCCGCTGAGGTTCTGAAAGAGTTGCGCGAGACCGTGTTTGCTGGCAAGGCCGTACACCAATTGATGCCCGATACCGGAGGTGAGGCCAAGAGCTTGACTTGGCCGCCGGTGGGAACTGTGCATTGAGGCCTAAACGCTCTAGCGCTCGACTCAACATTCAAGTGCAATGAAAGTCTCAACCTGCACATTTACCCTGGCAGTCTTTGCGTTCTTGGTGGCGAATCAAGGTTTGTCCGCCCAGGAGCTTGTGCGCTCCTGCACCTTCAACGTGAAGTCGCGCTGTGCCTCTGGCGAAGCCAGCGTCACCTTGAGCGGCGGCATACCCAGCAAAGTGGCTGTGGATGTCTTCTGGTGTGGCCGCAAAGGAACCCCCGGGTACTCTTGCGTCGTGAAGTATGGGCGGGGCGATGGAGGCTCCAAGTGGCGGGATGCCGGGGGTGCTGCAGCGGTCGTTGTGGAAAACGCCGCCCCATTCAACGCGGATCAACCGGATCAGATCAAAGTCACGGTAGGCAAACACATCTCGCTAGACCTGGAGGACGCACAGTCCGGCGGTGCATGCGGCGCGGGCGCCGAACTGCCACGCGCGATCGTGATTCCTGAGGGCAAGAACCAGTGCAATGTTTGGCTGAGGTAGCTGTACCAAACAATCAATGCTTCGTGAGCATGGGTGGTGCCAAATCGTTAAAAACCTATTTTGGGTTATTTGATGTTGGCTCATGAAAATTCTGGCGGGAGCCCTCGTAGGTGTTGAATGAAATGCTACGTATTTAATAGCATCTCGCTCGACGCTGTTGAATGTGAAGCCACCGACATGCGTTCACGGAGGCCTTCACCGTCGCTGCATCCGCGGCGTAGGGCGGATCAGGCCTTGCGCGACCCGCTCCAAACCCAATCCTATTGAATGGGCGGCTCTTTGACCAATGCGCCCGAAGGCGGTAGAGGTTGAGTCAATACCGCATATGCATCCAGAATACCTGCACCTGCAACATCGTTTCCCCATATCGCTGGTCGACGTGCAGTGCGTCTGCCAATTTCCTTGAAAGCAGCCACGCGCATCCAGGGCTCTGCGTACGCCGCTTTGATGTCTTGTGCTCTAAATGTCAGCCATAGCGCAGCTACGCCCGTGGTCAATGCCGTCGAATAGGAGGTCCCATCGCCATTATTTTTGTAAACAAAAGGCCCACTCTTCTTTTCGAGGGTGGCCCGGCGCAGGTCAACTCCCGGAGCTGACCAGTCAATTTGTGGTCCCCGACTTGCTTTCGCCCATACTTGATCCAGGTTATTGGTTGCACCAACAGCAATAGTTCGCCCGTAGGATGCCGGCGCTACGACGGGGCTGACATGCTGACCAGCTGCGCAAATCAGAATTACGCCACGCTCATATGCGTGATCAATGGCCCTTTTCGCCTGGGAGGTGAGAATGGGAGGAAACGTTCCCATGCTCAGGTTGACAACGCTTGCCTTGGCTTGATCCACCAAATAGTTCAGCGCTTCCGAAAAGGCGGGGAGCTGGTCGTTGATTGCGACCGAATTTGAAATGCGAACAACAACGTGCGGAACTTTGGGCGCGCAACCGTAGAAGGTTTTTCCTTGATCCCCATTTTCATGCCAGCCGGAAATGGTTGCTCCAATCCGTGTCCCGTGTCCCCAGAAGGCCCCTGAGCACGGATCCTCACCTGTAGGCGGCCCCACTTCTTGGGTGGAGTACTCCCCGACGGTGAAAAAATTGCGACACTCTGACTCAATGATCCACGAGGGTTTTCCGGGTAGGAACCCGAGTGCTGGGTGCCTAGTAAATCCCGTGTCTATTTGCCCAACTTTGGATGACCAAGCGATGTTATCGGCACCGCCAAGTAATTGCCATGCGCTTGGTAGATTCATATTGTTCAGGTGCCACTGAATACCGTTCGCTGGTGGGACAACAATATTTGGTCGCTCATCCAACTCTGCCTCGGAGCGATGCATGACCAGCGCAAGCGCATCCCCATCCGAAATGGGGTAGATTGAATCAAACTGGATGCCCGCTTGTTGGGCTATGTACTTCCAAGGGTCGATTTTGTATTGCGCGGCAATGGCATCAACGATGTGCTTCGGCAGTAAAGCCTTGTTTCTGCTTACAGCGGTTAAGCGAACATCCAGCCCACCCAGAAGCAAGCGTCTGATAGCTTCCTGAGTTGCGGAAATGGTTTGAGTGTCTGACTCAATCAGATAGTTGTTGAATGCCATTTGCCCTCCGTTGCTTTCTGCGTTATTGAACGAATATGTCCAAAGAAAAGTTTGCTTATACAGACCGAAACCTTGTATCGAGTCCCACTCTTAGGCTATTGGACTTTGATAGACCATCCAATCTTTACCGCGCGCACACTCTGCTGGTCAAAAGGGAGCGAGCCGCTTGAATACTCTAAAAAGAAATCTTGTGGCAAGTTCGCACGTACCAACCAAAGTTGCGATTCATTCAAACCGGCAGCTTTGATGGCCGGGGGTGCAGAAGGCTCTTGGTAGAGGCGATAGTTGAATTCCAACCCTCTTACTTGCGTACCGTGCACCGGGTAGTTGTAAGAGAGTTCCAGATTTCCTCGTTGATAAGGGGTGAGACTTCCTAGCAACTTCTTGCGCTGCACGTCGGCCGTCGGATCAACCGTCCCATAGCCTAACTGCAATGTAAGGTATGCGCCCTTCGCCAAAACATCTGCCTTGGTGTACGAGGCACTAAGGCCATACATCGTTTGTTTGTTGTCGCCCCCTTGATCTGTCTCAAATGTTAGCAAGCCACCGAGGCTCGAGTATCCATTTGCTGAGTCACGGGCAAACGACCCGGTTATGGAGAAGTCCAGCACTTTGTTGGATGTCTTCGCGTCGGAGTTTGCCAGGGTACCGCGCGCCAGCAGATCAATAACACCGCCGGATACCACAGTCTTGTCTAAGTCTTGGGGAGTGAGGACTCCTGGCGGACCCGACTGCTCGTCGGGCCCCTTCGCGCTGTGCATGCCCCCGAAGACTATTTTCCGCTTGTAGCTGTAGTCGAGTCCGATGGTGTTGCCTGTGGAGGTGTTGGTGTCCAACAGCACGGGCTTAAAGACAAACCCATCGGGTGGAACATTGTTCGGGGCCTCTTTCGCACCAGACGCCGCCGGAGTAGCCGGAGTCTCCGTTTGTGCATTCACAGTAGCTGCAAAGCAGCAAACGCATATCAGGAGCCCGTTCACCACCGGATCAGTACTCTTCTTCATTTGTCCTCTCCCTTGAAGATCATGAATTCATCAATGCAGTAGGCCAGGTCTGCCATGGTTGCTGTTGCATTGAGAAGCAGATTCTGCAGGGTGACCAAGACGTCAGTGACACTGGTTGTGCCGTGCTCTGTGCGCGTGGTGTAGAGGGTCAGTATGTATTTAAGAAAGCTTCTGGCCATTTGCGACGCACGCCCTTGGTTGTCTGCGCTGGTCAGGCCTGTTTGCATCAAGCTGGCCAAGTCTTTCAAGGGGAACTTGCTGGCGTCATTGAAGGAGACCAATATTTTTTCGAATTGACTCATCAAGTCTGGGCTTCCCAGAATGTTGTACGTGGCTACGCACGCCAGAGTTGATTTGTTCCAATAGTCTTCTGGTGCTTTTTGGGGGCCTTTAGTTGCCATACGAATCTCCTTGATGAGTTAAAAAAGTCATTGCAAGCAAGCTACAGCACGCTCCAAGTCTTTGGACCCACAATGCCATCTGGGACGAGCCTGTTGTCCCGCTGTACATTGCGTACGGCTGCTTCCGTTTTGGCGCCGAAGTAGCCGTCGACTTCGCAGCCAATCACTTCTTGTAAATGGCGCACATTGGCACCGGTATCACCTCGACGGAGGGTTGGGAGATCCGGTTTCCCGGGTTCGCGGGATGGGGTGATCGCTGGAATCAGCGCCGGTGGAGGTACTGCTCCCGACAGGATCGCTGCCACATCCTGTCGAAAGACGGACATATCGAAACTAGGGTCGTCCTTGCGGCCTTTGGGCAACGCATATTCCCTGTGACCCACACAATCCTCGGCAGTCTTTCCTATGTGGCGTAGGATCGCGGCCACACCGTGCTTGTACGCGTCCAATTGCACCGCTGGCCAAGGTGAGTCATCTGCCGTGCCGGTATTCTCGGCCTCGATCCCAATGAAGCGAGCGTTGCCGCTTACGCCCTTCCATTCCCCCATACCCCCATGATTGCAACGGCCTGCCGCGATCACATAAAAGGTCCCATCACGGCCCAAACCTAGTTGCGACAGAGGTCCAGGGAGGTCTGAGCGCCCGCGAATCAATGTGGTGAGGCTCGGCATATTTCCAAGCTTCGGCCCTGCCGTGTGGTGGCAAATGATTCCGGCGATTTGTCCCATGTCGCCATTGCCCCGGCTTTCCCATCCGTCAACCTCAGCGACTTTGAGGCCCGCGCTCTTGAGCGCCGCTGAGAGCCATGTCAGTGAGTAGATCATGTTGCCACTCCTCCCTTTGCCGGTGGCAGTGATGCGTCGGGTGTCGGATCTGTAATCTGTAGAGAGCAGCCGTCGACGGAATCACCTTCCATGTGAGCATGTATTTCCAGGCCTTGTTGAGTAGTTGGCACTGCTTCGACTTGTGTGCCGGTAGCGGAAAGTGCCAGGGCCTCATGTTCACTATTTCCTGCAAGCTTGTCGGCTAGGCTGTTTGCAATGAACAGACCGAACAATCCAATCACTACTCCGCCATAGAAGTCGTTGACGGTAATAGTGAATGGGCCAGACACATCTTTCATCCGGTAAGTGAGGAGTATGAAGACGGCGGCGGACATGCTCGCGCCACCCCACAGAATCAAGGGCTCGACCAGCCACAGACGCCACCCCGAGAGTGCTTTCAAGCGGTCTTGCTGCAACACCAAAGCACGGGCTTTGGGCGACGAGAAGGAAAATAGAACCAACAGCAGAGAGCCGAGCACTGCGCCGAGACAAATTTGCCACACCGTTGGCCGTAACTTGACTTGAAAGGTCTTGCTGATAGCCATAACCGACTTTTCCTCAATGCGGACTTCCGCCATCGCAACGAAGCCGTACTCACCAGGTTGCAATGTCAACAGACTCCAACTCCCTAGCATGACGCTCCAGAACTTGAACACCGAATCGTCAAAACCTTTGCTGTGCAGTTCACAGGTCACTGTGACACTTTGGTTGGACGCAACCGTAGTCTGCTCAACCTTTGCGCAGTCCTTGGATATCTCCATACCACCGGGCTCTTCCAATGGCTTGAGGTCGAAGGATTTGAATATGACTGGTTCTGCCGTGGTATTGATCAACCGCAAGGCGATATGAAAGCGGGTGGGCAGCTCCACTTCTCTGGGTTGGGCAATCAATTCAATTCTGACGGCCCCTCCCGTTTGTAGACTAAGCGCGGTCTGCTTATCGTCCGCATCTCCAGCCAAAGCAAGCTGCGCCTGTGCGGCGATCAACAGCGTAGTAGTAAGCAATCGCGTTATTGGGAGCATGTCAACTCCCCCGCAACTGCCCGGGCATTTACAGCGAGCCTATTGACACCGTTTGAGCCTTTCCAAGGCGTCGCGCCAAACTCATTAGAAAGCGTTGCAAGAAATGTTTTGCCAATGGCGCCACAGGGATTAAGGCAGGGCATCGTCGCTGCCGGCTTGGCAGCCGACCACTGAGGGCAGCGTTTAAGGGTAGCAAAGAGTTGGTCGGCTTGCGATGGCGTGATCCAAGCGCGCGCCTTATTCATGGATTTGGCAATGACGGGGAGGTAGCTTTCAAAGGCGCCTGACCGAGCGTGCTGCATGATCTTGGTAATTCCAAATGGCAGCCTGGTTCGATCCAAGGGCTCGGATATTCTGGATAAATAGGATTCCCACAGCTTGGTAGCCCGCATTTGATAGGCTTTCATCCCCTCTGCTTCCAGCGACTCCAGTGCGTCACTCGCCTGCTTGGCCAACTGGTACCGGACTTCATCCGGATACTCATCTGGGGAGTTTGACTCTCTGTCGGCAATTTCGATAATGCACTGCATAGCGGTGTCCCCTTGCTTGGCTTGAATCATCTGACTGAGGGTATTGCTCAGCATGGGTTGTTGAGGCAAAGGACAGTTCCCTTCGACCTGCGCAACGGCTATGTGTGGCGTCAATGCACAGGACAGCACGCAGAGAAAGCAACCTGTGGTGCATGGAAATCTCATTGCAATCACCTCCTATGCCGTACCGTCAGTACACCGGCCTGTTCAATAGCCACTGGGTTCAGGGCCTTGATGCATTCTGTGAAACGCCGACGTCACCGGCAATTGGACTGAAGTCATAGCCAAGGGCTAGAGGTAACCCACCGCCGCAGGCCTCTGCAACTGAACTTTCGTTTAGTACTTTTGCTGATTGGTCCTAGCGATCCTTCGCGTATGCTCAAGCCCACCTGAAATGTTTGTTTCTGACGCTCAAGGAGTGCCGGCTTGCGAGTCCTGCTGATTGACGATCACAATCTGTTCCGCCGGGGCCTGCGCCTGATGCTGAACGATTTGGCTGCCGACCTCGATATCAGCGAAGCGTCCAATTGCGCCGAAGCCTTGGCATTTGAAGGCGATCCATTCGACTTGGTGCTGCTGGATATCAATATGCCGGGGCGCAATGGGCTCGACGGCCTGGCCAGCATCCGGCAGGCTTTTGTCACGGCATTGGTAGTCGTGGTATCGGGCGAGGAGAGTTCAAAAACCGTGCGCGTGGCCATAGATCAAGGGGCTGCGGGTTTCATACCGAAGACATCTACTCCTGAAATTATGATCAAGGCGCTACAACTGGTTTTGGAGGGGGGTATCTACTTGCCGCGTCAGGTTCTATCGGCGCAGTCCTCCGATCCGACTACTCCCGAAACGTCTGGGAACGCATGGCTATCCGTTCCAACGCATGCAAAGGTATTGGCTGGCATGACCAACCGCCAAACGGAAGTGTTGAAATTGGCGCTCAAGGGGGCACCCAACAAGATCATTGCTCGCCAGTTGGACATCTCGGAGGGCACAGTGAAGTCGCATCTGTCCACGGCCTTTCGAATGCTCAACGTACGCAATCGGACAGAAGCCTTGTATTGCGTGGCGCATCTCGGCGAGCCCATCTAGTTCCATCTGCGCACGGCTATGCCATGAGTGAATCCCCTAAGTTCACACATCGCGCGGCGATGCCGAGCGATGCAGCCGATAAACGGCGGGAGGTGCACAACCTGCACTTCACATTAAATCAGGCGGTCAAAAATACGTATTCGGTTTGGCTGCTGGCGTTTTTCATTGCCGTCTCAACTTGGCGCGACCAAGCGCCGTGGCTTCCCTGGATTTGGGTGCTCGCAGTCGGACTAGCGTTTTCGGCGCGCAATCGCCTAGTGTCTGCTGGCAAAAATCTATCAGTCCTGGAGACTTCCCCCGAACACTGGCGGCGCCTGTTCAATCTATCGACATTAGGCTGTGGTGCTATCGCGACTTCTGGTGCGCTCATGCTGTTTCCTCCAATCTCCGACACAGCGCGC
The DNA here is from genome assembly GCF_059418585.1 of Rhodoferax sp. GW821-FHT07G04. Taxonomy (NCBI): domain Bacteria; kingdom Pseudomonadati; phylum Pseudomonadota; class Betaproteobacteria; order Burkholderiales; family Comamonadaceae; genus Rhodoferax; species Rhodoferax sp. GW821-FHT07G04. The sequence continues at coordinate 1,190,233 of NZ_JBWKQD010000001.1, read as the reverse complement.
ATGTATATCTCCATGATCTACTGCGGCTGGCTGGCCGGTGCCATGTCTTCCCTGGGTGCTCGACCGCGCCTGTATACCGCTTACGGAATCGTTTTCGTGTCCGGTTTGGCTGCGGCCTGGTTTGTTGTAGGCAGTGAGTACCGGTACGAAGTCCTGCTCATGCTCCTGCTGTTCGTCGCCATCACCAGTGGCTTTGCCCGCAGTTTTGCGGCGCAAGTCAATGAAAGCATTGAGATACGTTATGCCAATGAACAGCTTGTCGAGAGCCTAAAAGCCGCTCGCGCTGCGGCAGAAGATTCCAGTGCGGCCAAGTCGCGATTTCTGGCGGTAGCCAGCCATGACTTGCGCCAGCCGCTGCACGCCGTAACCCTGCTCAATGGCTTGCTTGCACGCCCCCAATCACCAGAGCGGATTGCTGAGATTTCTCGCCAAATGGGTCGCGCCTTGTCGACCCTGGAACGTTTGTTCAACTCGGTACTGGATTTTTCAAAGATTGATACCGACAAGGTAAAGCCCGATCTCGGTTGGCACGATCTGTCGCGGCTCTTTGCGGTGCTCAACACGAGCTATACATCGCAGGCAACGGACAAAGGCGTAGCACTTGCCTTCACGGATATGAACGTAGCAGTGCATACCGACATTGATCTGTTGGAGCGCATGCTGCGAAACCTCCTTGACAACGCTCTGAAATTTACAGACCTAGGATCAGTCTCTGTTGAGGCTTTGTGGCTGGACCAGGCCTTGGTGATTCGCGTCAGCGACACGGGGAGGGGTATTGCCACCAACCTGCATGAGGAGGTTTTCAAGGAGTACTACCAAGTGGATTCTGGGGCAAAGACATCGGGCTTGGGCTTGGGTCTGGCCATTGTCCGCCGCTTGAGTGAACTGCTTGGGCTGCGGGTGGAGTTGCACGATGCCACGCCCCAGGGCTGTCAATTTGACATCTTTGTGCCTGCGTCCATGGTGCGCTCTCCCACCGACGCTTCCTACGATGACCCCTTGGAGGAACGGACGCCGGTGCTGTCTGGCTATTTTGTAGCGTATGTGGATGACGACGCATCGTCTAGAGACGCCTTGGCGTTACTGCTTGACGACTGGGGCTGTCGTTTTGTGATGGCGCAAACGCTGTCTGAATTAACGAAGCTGCTGGCCGATGACGACGCACCGGACGCCATATTGACCGATTTTTCGCTTGAAAACGGTGTAACGGGCCTTGATGTCATTCAGTCCATTCGCAACCGCTTTGGCGCGGTCTCCGCCGCTATCTTGACTGGTGATGTGTCTGCTATCGAACTGGAGAAGCTGGGCGAATTGGAGTACCCAGTGTTGCGCAAGCCCGTACCGGCGAAGGAGCTCAAGGGACTGCTTGAAGTATTCAAAAACATTGCTTGAAGCGCGTTCCCAGCGCCAAAACAAGCAAATTACGGGGAGCGCGTAATGAAATGGTTGTCACGCAGTGTGGAGGAACTTATTGCCGGTGGGCTGCACGATGGAAAGGGTAAGCCCATTGTTCATGATGCAATCGTCGTGGGCTCAGGTTATGGTGGCGCAGTTAGCGCCTTGCGCCTGGCGGAGAAAGGGGTCAAGGTTCTTGTGCTGGAGCGTGGCGAAGAATGGGTCAGTGGTGAATTCCCCAATGACATTGGCAATGCGTTTGGCGCAGTGCGCATGGATAGACAATCGGCCACCAACATTACTGGTAGCGAGTCGGGCTTGTATGACTTTCGCGCCGGCGACGGTATTGGAGCCCTAGTGGGCAACGGCCTGGGTGGCACTAGTCTGATCAATGCAGGCGTGGTCATGCCACCTGACATACGAGTATTTGACAAGATGCTTGCCGCCGCAGGGGATGGCAAGCGACCAGCCTGGCCAAACGCACTGCAACTGGTTAATGGCACACTCCCCGAAGAGCTTGCCAATGCCTTTGCACAGGCGAAACAATGCCTTGGTGCCGAGCAGTTTGACACCGTTGATGTATGCACTGGCATTGACGAAAAAGGGAGTATTTCCTCGGCCCCGATGAAGCCGGAAAAGCACTTGCGCTTGCAAGAGCTTGGGCATGAGATTGCGCGACACAAAGACTCAAAGTGTTCAGTCACATTTGAGCCCGTGTCCTTGGCGGTGGCACTGGGTGGCGCCCAGGGCAATGAAAGCAACTACTCGCTTTTGGACACTTGTGTGGGATGCGGTGATTGCGTGTCAGGTTGCAATCAGAACGCAAAGAAATCGCTGAATACGACCTACCTCTACCAGGCTTATATTGCTGGGGCGCGCATGTTTACCGGTGTCTCGGTCTTGACCGTCAAGCAAGCAGCCGACGGGCATTGGATCATTCGGTTTGTGCGGACGCAAACACGGGCGAGACAACGCGACGGTGTTGCCACTCGGACGCTTAGCTTGCATGCCAGGCACGTTATACTTTCGGCCGGAACATTCGGTAGCACCGAGATATTGTTGCGATCGTCCGCACTCTCGAAGCGATCGAAGCAGGTCCGCAAACTGGCGGTTTCGGAGCAACTGGGGAAACGGCTTTCTACCAACGGAGACTCCCTGGCGTTTGGCTACATGCTGGACAAGCCCGTGAATGGAATTGGTATCGGGAGTAGGGAGCTTTCTGGCACTAAGACGGGGGTAGGGCCGACAATCACGGGCGCGATCAGGATTGACCACCCTACGGATGTGGAGAAGAGCATCTTGATTGAGGAGGGGGCAATTCCCGGAGCGATTGCGGGTTTGTTCCACGAGATGATCAGCGCCAGTGCAACCTTCGCGCAGTTGGACAATTGGAGTTTTCGAGGGGGCATCGGCGGCGGCAACCCCGACTGTGCTACTGACTGGGCAGCATTGCAGCCCGCAGGATTGGCCCGATCCCAGACGCTACTGGCCATGGGGCATGATCGCTCGTTGGGTTCTATTCTGTATGACCGCGACAAGGATCGCGTGGCAGCCAGCTACGCACAGAAGTCCCCGGAGTCTGTATACCGGTTGCAGGAAAAGCACCTAAGCAAAATTGTCGCCCAAGGTGCGATCTTCATCCAAAACCCGGTGTTGAGTCCCTTACCCGACCAGTTGCGCAGAGTATTGGATGCGCCCGTTCCCGGCAATGCTGTTTTCACAGTACACCCGCTGGGCGGGTGCTGCATGTCAGATTCAGTCGAAGCGGGCGTCGTCGACGACTGCGGAAGGGTCTTCAACCGATCAGGGCGTGCCGGTGAAACAGCTTGGCACCATGGATTGTATGTATTGGATGGTTCTATCGTTCCCACTTCACTGGGCGTCAATCCACTGCTAACAATTACTGCGCTGGCCGAGCGGGCCATGCATACATTGGCGCAAGAAATTGCCGATGAGGTTGGTGCCACTCCCCCAACCAAACGCAGACGTGCGCCTAAGGATACTCGGCAGTACTTGCCCGGCATCGCCCCGTACTATCCATACACGCAAGAAGTCAAAGTGAACTTCACTGAGGCGATGCGCGGCGAATTGAAGTTTGCTGATTCGACCCATAAGGCGCACCTGCTGCTGCATATGCCGATTGACGATATGGCTCTGTTCTGGGCTGATCGGTCACACCAGATTGTCATTCCCTCCCAGCGCGACATTGCTCCAGGCGACCGTGAGGAACTCCCGGCAGGCCTCAGATTGGATGAAGAAGATGAGAGAGGGGCGATCATATCCACGCGCAACCTGGTCATCACTTCGGGAGTGGTGTCTATTCTCCCGGTGGTTCATGCGCGGTTGGATCGCGCCGCGTCGCAAGTAGCCAGGACCGGCCTGACCTGGCTATTGGACCGGGGACTTGACGAGATTGCCCGTGCGTTCACCGATTACTTCACCGAGCACCCGAAGAGCCAGTCAGAGGCCGGTCTAGTGGAACGAGTCGCCGGATTTTTCAAGCTGGCCAAGCATGCCAGCGAAAGCCGGCACATGGAGTACAGACTCAACCTGATTGACGAGTATTCGCAAGGTGCCGAGCCCTACAAAACCTACACCTTGATTGGAACGAAACAAGTGGGCTACCCAGCGCAGTGGGGGGCCTTGTTAAGGAAGGCACTTGCAATCGATGCCCACTTGGACAGACCCAATGTTTGGGCATCATTTGGCGAGTTGACGGTGCGCATCATTGAGGCAAATGGCAACGAAGTGGGTCACGGAGTCCTGAATCTCGATCTGCTGGACATGACACGCATGCACGCCCCGCAGCTGGGTTTGCAGCGTGACACGCCAAACAACTTACTGATGCTGGCTGGATATCCGCTATGGTTTGCCCGGCTGCTGGTCAAAACCAGATTGTGGGATTTTCGGTTGCCGGACTATCCGGCAAGGGTTCCGGCGGAGTTCAATGCTGGTCGGCCCGAGGTTCCCACCAAAGATGTCCCTACACCGTGGCCCAAACTGCCACCTTTGCGGGTTTTTCCAACGGCAGATGCGGCAAGGACCATCAATATTTTTGCGCAGGACTTGCCAGGCTTCGAAGTGCCGCAGTCGAGGACGTCGAGCAAGACGGTGAAACTTAAACTGACGCGGTACCGACAAGAGGCGCTGCTTACTGAGCAGAGCGTTGTAGGTCAACCGATACGCGTGAAGGCCATGTTGATGCTGAACGGGTTTGCCCAGTCGACACTGGGCTTTGTGCCGCAGGAGCATAAGAGGCGGCCAAAAGGCCACGGCATTGATGAACCAGGGCTGGCTGAGTTCTTCTATGAGCAGGGCTTTGATATCTGGTTGTTCGACTACCGCACCAGTTCCATACTGGATGCGTCCAAGCTGCCTTGCACCATGGATGACATTGCCGAATTTGACATTCCCGCCGCAGTCAATCGCATGCTGGACACCTTGCGCGAGGAACTTGTCGACGCAAAACGTCTTGAAGGCCACGAGCCGGTACAGATCTACGCATTTGCCCATTGTGTGGGCGCGGCTTCCTTGGCAATGTCTCTGCTGGGTGGTTACCTGCAGAATGATTCTGATAAGGGAATTGGCAAGTTGGCCGGCGTCACTTTCTCGCAAATGCAGGCTTTCCTTGTTGGAAGCAAGACAGCGCAGTTGCGCTTACAGGTTGGCGGACTGTTGCGGGACACTTTGGGAATGGAGTATTTGCGACTGTCGGCTGCCGAGCGGCAAGCCACGCCCTTTGAGTCGCTTTTGGACCGCGTGTTTGCCAGCCTCCCGGTGGATCCAGGTGAGCACTGCCCGCATGAAAACGAACGCTACATTCCTCGCCCCGGTATTTGCACCTGCAAACGCATGAGCGGCACGATTTCTCGGCTGCTCAAGCACGACAGGATCAAAGAGGAAACACACGACCGACTGCCGATCTATTTTGGGCGTGCGAATACCAGCCTGCTGGTCCATGGTGGGCGTTGCGTCGAGAACGAGCGCTTGGTCAACGCCGACGGACAAAATGTCTACGTTACGGACGAAAACATCAAAAAGTACTTGCGCCTGCCGATTGCAATCTTGCATGGCGATGAAAACGCCTTGTTCAATGTGGAGTCCGCGCACAGGACCTTTGACCAACTGTGTCGCGTCAATCTGGACTTGAAGACTGCTGGCGTTTATCACCGGATCATTGCGAAGGGCTACGCGCATTTCGATTGCACGATCGGCTTTGGTCCGGACATGCATAAGCAGATCCTGACGCCACTGAAAGACTTCTACCGCAAAGCGTGGGACTCTCGCCCGGAGACCGTCAAGATTGCGCCCGCCGAATCACCGGTAAACGGTGTTCGCATTCAAGGAAAGGCACCGCTTGCTGGCCCCATAGTTGGCTGGACGCGCACAGAGAAGGTGGACGGGCAGGAGAGGCGTGTCTTCAGGGTTTGGATCGAAGTGGATGAAACCGAGGCAGACCCCGCAAAGTATGTTGTCACAATAGCAAGGGATATCCGTACGGGTCATTTCATTGCCGCTACGCAGTGGCCCATCATCCGCATTCCGTTGGTTAAGGTATCTGGCGTGCAAAGTCCGGACCTCACATACCCCCCTCTGGACAGCGACACGCCATACGTAGCCATCGCCATTGCCGATTTGGGTTTTGAACCCTCTGAGGATCCACACAACATCCACGTATCGATGTTCAGTGTGCATCCATTCAGATTTAACCCATTGGATGACCTGGTTGAAAATAGCCAACGGCGTGCAAATGCACCGGCCACCGCCGCAAGTAGAGCATCCGCAGCTTCTCAGTCCAGCATGTCGAATGGCGCTGGAGCGATGGGACGCCCCATCACTGCTAAAGAACTTGTTATTGCCAATAAACTGGATCGCAGTCCTGGTTTTGGGGGCCTTCCTTATAACTACATCAGGTTTCCTAAGGCCGGGTTGAGGAATGCCGATCTGTACTCGCAGTTTGCTAGCGTTTGGCAGGGTCTGACTGGCGTTGAGCGAAGTGTTGACCCGTCCAAAGCTGCACAAACCCAACTGTTCGCATCCCGCAATGGCGCTCAAGCGTTGGCCGCCCCAATCAGTAAAAAGGACGCCGACGCACTATGGGAGACGCTGACGTTCAAAGACGCAATGCGCCGCGATACTGCGCTGCGTGGTGATCCGCATACTCTGTCACGCAAGGCAAGACAGGTGCCTTCCAGTCAGCCGTATCCCTACACTGCAAGAATCCATTCCGCTTTGCTGGATAGTGCGCGTGCATGGCGCGGGCTGCGCTTTGTCGCTGCTTGCTGCCGCTATCCGGGACTTGCCTTTGAGGATCTGCGCGCGGATGCTAGTTTTGAAAAGATTAGCGAGTTGCTGAACAGCGATGCGGGTGGTTTCCGCGACTTCATGTTCATGTTGGGTGACCAGATTTATGCCGATGCGAGCGCCGGCATTATTGATAGCCCTTCTCCCATCGAGAAAATTGCCTTGCGCAATCGCAAGGCCTTCAGCACTAGCGGGTTCAACCGCGTGACTTCGCAGCTCCCCACCTATATGGTGATTGATGACCATGAACTTGGCGACAACTGGTCCTGTGACGATCTGCGATCACGAAGTCCCGGCACCAAAAGAAAGGCGAAGGCGCTCTTTGAAGCGGGATACACCTCGTTCACGGCCTATCAATGGGCTCACTCCCCCAGAAATGTGGACGCGCCTGGGTTTAACTATTCGTTTGAAGAGAAAGAAATTCCGTTTTTTGTACTGGATACCAGGACTCAACGAACCCGCTTCAAAGGAAGCCCTCGGGTTTGCGCGCAAGCACAACTCAAAGCTTTGGAGGAATGGCTGCAGAAAATCAGCCCGAAGGACGCGAGGCCGAAATTCGTTGTGAGCGGCTCAGTGCTGGCGCCCGGTTTGCGCAAATGGCAAGTCGCAAAGGGACTGACGGACCCCATGGCCGAGTCATGGCAAATGGCTACGCAGCAGCGGGCGGCGGTGCTGGAAATGATTGCGGCTATTGGGGTGAAGAACGTGGTTTTCCTGTCCGGTGACTACCATTGCAGCGCCACCGCAACCTTGGCTTTCGGCGCCGATCTACGGGCATATGCAATCGTCACGCCGCCGCTTTATGCACCTCTTCCAGGTGCGAATACTCTGGCTAGCGAGGTTCTGGACTCCGAATCTATTGCAATTGGGAAAGGGGCCAAGCGAAAGACCGTCGCAGTGACTGCAAGGGCTCGCGATGGACAAGGGTTTGCCGATATCCATGTCGATCGCCTCGCAGACGAACAGTGGCGGCTGAGTGTGCATTTCTATTTGCAGCAACTCGACGAAAAATCTCCGCGCTATCAGGTGCAATCGGAGCACTTTTTGTTGTCATCCTAATTTTGTATTAAAAACCTATTTTGGGTTATTTGATGGCTGTCCACAGGAAATATTGGAACTGGCCCTCGTCTGTGTTGGGTGTGATGCTATATATTTAGTAGCGTTTGTTCGGTGATGGTGAAAATGACAACCCATCGATATGCGCTCAGGGTAGTTTGCGGCTCTGCCTCGGCTCCGCGGTCAGTGCCAGCTTGGCCATGGTGTCGTCAGCCGCGATCTTGTCGTTGTTCCAGAACTCGCTGACAGCTGCACGCAGCGCGGCCTGTGCCGCTGTGGAAACTGCCATGCCGTGGGCCACCGATGGCACCAGGGTGGCAGCCTTGGACGCGGCCGCAAAATCCTTGCTGGAAGTCTTGGCGCAAGCGTCGAATTTCTCCATGTCCATGTTGAGGCGCGCGGGAATCGAGCCTTTGCGCAGATTGAACTTCTCCTGGAAGTCTTGGCCCATCAGCAGATAGGCCAGATAGCCCTGGGCCTTTTGCGCCTCCCAGGCCTTGAGCTGAAACATCGCGAATGAATCCACGTTGAAGGTGTAGGCGTTGGCCGTGCCTGGCGCGGCGGAGCAACTGAAATCCACGCCGGGTTGCTGTCCGGCCGCCAGAAACTCGCCCTTGGCCCAGTCACCCATGAACTGGAACCCGGCCTTGCCCTTGATGACCATGTCGGTCGCCGCATTCCAGTCGCGCCCGGTGGATTTGTCGTCTACATACGATTTGAGGCGGCGGAACACTTCCAGGGACTGGCGCATGGTGTCGCCCGTCAGAGCGCGCTTGTCCAACTGGACGAGGGCGCTGCTATAGAACGAGGCGCCACCCACGCCCAGCACCACGGACTCGAACACCGTGAAATCCTGCCAGTCCTGGCCGCCGTGGGCGATGGGGATAAAGCCGGCGGCCTTGATCTTGTCGGCCGCGGCAAAAAAGGCGTCGTAGGTCGTGGGCAGGGCGGTGACCCCGGCTTTGCTCAACACCGCGGTGTTGGCCCACAGCCAATTGACGCGGTGTACGTTCACCGGCACCGCTACATAACGGCCCTTGTGCTTCATCTGGTCGGCGATGACCTTGGGCAAGAGGTCGTCCCACTTCTCAAACGCCGCCATGGCGTCCAGATTGGTCAGCACATTCAGATCGGCCCATTCCTGGATGGTCGGCCCCTTGATCAAGGCCGCAGCGGGTGCGGAGCCGCCCAGCACGCGTTGCTTGAGCACGGCCATGGCGTTTTGACCGCCACCGCCGGTGACCGTGAAGTCTTTCCAGCTATGGCCGCGCAGGGTCATCATGCCCTTGAGTTCGGCCAGCGATTTGGCCTCCCCGCCCGATGTCCAGTAGTGCAAGACCTCCACTTCGCCCGCATGGCTGGCCGAGCAGAGCAGCAACGCAATGCATGCCAAAGCGCAGCGGGCACAAATATCCCTGCCGTAGGCAAGTGTCAACATTCTGTCTCCCCAAGCGTTAGCCGTCGCGGACCGAAAGGGTTACGTGGCTTGTATTAATTAATTGTTAATTAATATGAAAATTACGCCTACTGGGGATTTCCCTTGACTCCCGTTTGTGGAGACTTTGCCAGGCAAGAATGCGGGGCCGAGGTGGGCACGACCCTTACAGCGCCTATCCCAGACGCAACGCCGTCAGTTCGTGGATCTGTGCCTCACCCGCCAGCCCGACACGGCCCTGCGTGATCAGTCCGCGTACCCGTTCCATATCCGGCGCCAGGCTGCGGTCCACCATCATGGCGGGGGATACGGAGCGCACCAGTTCCAGAATGCCTTCCAGCACGGGCGAGCTTTGCAGCGGACGCAGGAACTCGATGCCCTGCGCAGCAGACAGCAACTCGATGGCGACGATGTATTCGGTATTGCGCAGCATCTGCTGCAGGCGCCGCGCGGCGAAGGTGGCCATGGAGACATGGTCCTCCTGGTTGGCGGACGTAGGCAGGCTGTCGACGCTGGCGGGGTGGGCCAGGGATTTGTTTTCCGAAGCCAGTGCGGCGGCCGTCACATGCACGATCATGAAGCCGGAGTTCAGGCCCGGCTCCGGGGTCAGGAAGGCCGGCAGGCGCGACACCACGGTGTCCACCAGCATCGCGATACGGCGCTCGGCGATGGCGCCAATCTCGGCAATGACACAGGCCAGCGCATCGGCCACCAGGGCCACGGGCTCCGCATGGAAGTTGCCGCCCGACAACATAGTGCCACTGTCCGCAAACACCAGCGGGTTGTCGGTGACGGCATTGGCCTCGCGCAGCAGCACATCGGTGGCATAGCGCATCTGGTCCAGGCAGGCGCCCATGACCTGGGGCTGGCAGCGCAGGCAGTAGGGGTCTTGCACGCGGTCGTCGCCTTCCAGGTGCGATTTGCGGATGGCGCTGCCAACGGCCAGCGCGCGGTAGGCCGCAGCGCAGGCGATCTGGCCGGGCTGGCCGCGCACGGCGTGGATGCGGGGGTCGAATGGGCCGTCGCTGCCGCGGGCAGCGTCCAGGGTGACGGCACCGGAGATTACGGCGGCTTCAAACAGGCGTTCGGTGGCCAGCAGTGCGTCAATGGCCAGCGCGGTCGACACTTGCGTGCCATTGATCAGTGCCAGGCCTTCCTTGGCCGACAGGCGTATGGGCTCGAGCTTGGCCTGTGCCAAGGCCTGGGCCGCGGGCATGCGTTGGCCTTCAAAGAAGACCTCGCCTTCGCCGACCAGCGGCAGGCACAGGTGGGACAGCGGCGCCAGATCGCCCGATGCGCCCACCGAGCCTTGGCAGGGGATCACGGGTGTGATGCCGAGGTTGTAAAACGCAAACAAGCGGTCAATCACCAGCTCGCGAATACCGGAGTAGCCCCGCGCAAGGCTGGCGGCCTTGGTCAACAGAATCAGTCGCACCACCGGCTCCGCCATGGGCTCACCCACGCCCACGGCGTGCGAGCGCAGCAGGTTGATTTGCAGGGTCTCCAGGTCGGCCTGGGCAATGCGCTTGTTGGCGAGCTTGCCAAAGCCAGTGTTCACGCCGTAGACCGCAGCGTCGCCCTGGGTGGCGGCCTGCACCATGTCGGCGCTGGCGCGGATGGCGGGGCGGGCGGCGGTATCCAGGGTGATGGTGGTGGGGCTGGCGTGCAGTTCGCGCAGTTGCGCCAGGGTCAAGTGACCGGGTTGGATTTGCATGGTGGTCCGTTCGTTCATTCGTATCGCGGTACAGGGGTAGATCAGGCTGCGGCTGGGTTCAGCATGGGCAGGTTCAACCCATTGTCTTTGGCGCTCTGCAGCGCGATGTCATAACCCGCGTCGGCGTGGCGCATGACACCGGTGGCCGGGTCGTTGAACAGCACGCGGCCCAGCTTGTCGGAGGCATCTTGCGTGCCGTCGCAGACGATGACGACGCCGCTGTGCTGCGAATAGCCCATGCCCACGCCGCCGCCATGGTGCAGGCTGACCCAGGTGGCGCCGCTGGCGGTGTTGAGCAGGGCGTTGAGCAGCGGCCAGTCGCTGACGGCATCGCTGCCGTCCATCATGGATTCGGTCTCGCGGTTGGGGGATGCAACCGAGCCGCTGTCCAGGTGGTCGCGGCCGATGACGATGGGGCCTTTGAGTTCGCCGTTCTTCACCATCTCGTTGAAGGCCAGGCCGGCGAGATGGCGCTCGCCCAGGCCGATCCAGCAGATGCGTGCGGGCAAGCCCTGGAAGGCAATGCGCTCCTCGGCCATGTCCAGCCAGCGGTGCAGGCCGGCGTTGTTCGGGAACAGCTCCTTCATCTTGGCATCGGTCTTGCGGATGTCTTCGGGGTCGCCACTGAGTGCCACCCAGCGGAAAGGACCTACCCCACGGCAGAACAGGGGGCGCACGTAGGCGGGCACAAAGCCGGGGAAGTCAAACGCGTTCTTCACACCCTGGTCAAAGGCCACCTGGCGGATGTTGTTGCCGTAGTCCACTGTTGGGATGCCCATGGCCTGGAACTGCAGCATGGCTTGCACATGGTCGGCGCAGCTGCGGGCCGCGGCGGCCTTCAGTTCGGCGTGTTGCGTGGCATCCTTTTGCGCGGCCTTCCATTGCTCCACGGACCAGCCTGTGGGCAGGTAGCCGTTGATCAGGTCGTGGGCCGAGGTCTGGTCGGTCACCAGGTCGGGGCGGATGGCCGTGCCGGCCTTGCAGCGCTCGGCCAGCGCCGGTAGTATGCGCGCCGCGTTGCCCAAGAGGGCGATGGACACGGCCTTCTTCTCGGCCGTGTATTTGGCAATGCGTGCCAAAGCGTCGTCCAGGTCCGTGGCCTGCTCATCCACATAACGGGTGCGCAGGCGGAAGTCGATGCTGCTTTGCTGGCATTCGATGGTCATCGAACAGGCACCGGCAAACGTGGCGGCCAGTGGCTGCGCGCCGCCCATGCCGCCCAGTCCCGCGGTCAGCACCCAGCGTCCGGCCAGGTCGCCGTTGTAGTGCTGGCGGCCGGCTTCCACAAAGGTCTCATACGTGCCCTGCACGATGCCCTGGCTGCCGATGTAGATCCAGCTGCCGGCCGTCATCTGGCCGTACATCATCAAGCCCTTGCGGTCCAGTTCGTTGAAGTGTTCCCAGTTGGCCCACTGGGGCACCAGGTTGGAATTGGCGATCAGCACGCGCGGCGCGCCCTCGTGGGTGCGGAACACGCCCACCGGCTTACCGGATTGCACCATCAGCGTCTCGTTGGCCTTGAGCTTGCGCAGACTGTCCAGAATGGCTTCAAAGGCAGGCCAGTTGCGCGCGGCCTTGCCGATGCCGCCGTAGACCACCAGTTCGTTGGGGTTCTCAGCCACTTCGGGGTCCAGGTTGTTCTGGATCATGCGGTAGGCCGCTTCGATTTGCCAGTTGGCACAGCTCAACTCGGAGCCACGGGGTGCGCGCACGGGGCGGGCTTTGGCGTCGGAAAAGGGGGATTGCGAGGGTGTAGCCATGGTGGTGCTCCGGGGCAGTATGAAGGTACGATGTGATTGTAGTGTAGTTGTCTATACAACTTTGTGCAATAGAGGGTTAACCCCAGGTTTTTTTGCGTTCCTGAGCCGCCAAAAAAGTGGTCCACTGTGGGTGTACAAAGGAGCCCGCGCCGATGCCGCAACACGTCATCAACCGTTCACGCCGCAACTACAACCAGTGGGTCGCCAATGAGTCGATTGAAGACTACGCGCTGCGCTACTCGCCGGCCAGCTTTCGCAAATGGTCGCCGCGCACGCTGGCCGCCACGCTGATTGGCACCAACTCCGCACTGTCGTACGAGGCCATAGGAGCACTGCTGCTGCTGGACTATGGTTTTGGCAATGCCATGTGGGCCATGGTGTTCGCTGCGGTCATCATCTTCGCGGTCAGCCTGCCGATCTGCCACTACTCGGCACGGCACAGCATCGACATGGATTTGCTGACCCGGGCTGCGGGTTTCGGCTATGTGGGCTCCACCTTCACGTCGCTGATCTACGCCTCGTTCACTTTCATCTTCCTGGCCATCGAGTCGGCCATCATGGCGCAGGCGCTCAAGCTGTGCTTTGGCTTGCCGCTGTGGGCCGGTTATATCGTCTGCTCGGTCGTTGTCATTCCGGTCGTGTTTTATGGGGTCACGGCTATCAACCGGCTGCACAAATGGACGCAGCCGTTGTGGCTGGTGCTGCTGTTTTTGCCGTTCTATTTTGTGCTGACGCGCGAGCCCGCGGCCTTTGCCTCCCTGGCGCAAATCAAGGGGCAGGTGTCGGGTGGTGCGGGGTTTGACGCTTTGCAATTTGGCGTCGCGGCGGGGATATCTTTTGCGTTGATTGCGCAGATTGGTGAGCAGGTCGACTACCTGCGCTTCATGCCGGACCGCACGAAAGAGAACCAGACTAGCTGGTGGGTCAATACCCTGGCCGGTGGGCCGGGATGGATCGTCATTGCCTTTGCCAAGCAATTGGGCGGTGCGCTCTTGGCGGCCCTGGCAGTGCTGGCGGGCATTTCCATTGTGGACGCCAAGGAGCCGATTGCCTTCTTCAACCTGGCCTTCCGCTATGTGTTTGACAACCCCGGTACGGCCTTGCTGGTCGGCACACTGTTTGTGGTCGTGTCTGAACTCAAAGTGAACGTCACCAATGCCTACGCGGGATCCCTGGCCTGGTCGAACTTCTTCTCGCGCGTCACGCATGCGCACCCCGGCCGCGTGGTCTGGCTGATCTTCAACAGCGCCATCGCCCTGCTGCTGATGGAGCTGGACCTGTTCGAGGCCATGAACAATGTGCTGGGCCTGTACTCCAATATCGCCGTGGCCTGGATCTGCGCCGTGGTGGCCGACCTGGCCGTCAACAAGCCGCTGAAACTGAGCCCGCCCATCATCGAGTTCAAGCGGGCGCATCTGTTCGACTGGAACCCGGTGGGCGTGGGCAGCATGGTCATTGCCAGCGTGGTGTCCACTATCGCGTTCAGCGGCGCCTTTGGCGTCTATGCCCAGGCCTACTCCTGGCTGATTGCTGCGGTGCTAGCCTTTGTGCTGTCTCCGGTGATTGCCTACCTGACCAAGGGCAAGTACTACATTGCCCGCAACAGCGCCTTTGCCCACAGTTCGCAAGACACGGTGTTGTGCCAGGTCTGCAACCAGAACTATGTGATGACCGATTGCGCGCACTGCCCCTTCCACGGTGGCGCCATCTGCTCGCTGTGCTGCACGCTGGAGACCAATTGCAAGGACCAGTGCAAGCCCGCGGTGAAGCCCGTGCTGTCTTACTACCACGCAGCGGTGGCCACTGGCTTGGGCACCGTGTTCAAGAATGGCGTCTCGCGCCAGAACGCGCTGCGGGTATCCAATTTCATGCTGCTGTGGGGCGTGATGCTGGTGTTGATCGGTGTCATGGTGTGGATCACGCTGCCGTCCGCCAAGGCAGCCTTGGACCCCACGGCCACGGGCGCCATTGCGGACTATGCCTACCGCCTGTTCTTCTCGTTGGCGGTGTTCTCCAGTATTGCGACCTGGTGGATGGTGTTGGTCAACGAGAGTCGCAACCTGGCGGAGGAAGAGTTGCGGGCCGCCAAGGATGTGGCCGAAACCGCGACCCAGGCGAAAGGCGAGTTTCTGGCCAATATGAGCCACGAGATCCGCACGCCAATGAACGCCATCATCGGCATGTCCTACTTGGCCCTGCGCACCGACCTGAACGCCAAGCAGCGCGACTACATCAACAAGGCGCACAAGGCGGCAACCTCACTGCTGGGCATCATCAACGACATCCTGGACTTCTCCAAGGTAGAGGCTGGCAAGCTGGAGCTGGAGCAGATCGAGTTCAGTCTGGACGAGGTGCTGGCCAATGTGTCCAACGTCACCTCGTACAAGGCCCATGAAAAGGGCCTGGAGTTTCTGTTCCAGACGCCGCCCAACGTGCCCATGGCCCTGGTAGGCGACCCCCTGCGCCTGGGCCAGATATTCACCAACCTGATCAACAACGCTATCAAGTTCACCGATACGGGTGAGGTGCGTGTCAGCACCGAATGCCTGGCGCGCGAAGAAGGGCGGGCCCAACTGCGGTTCACGGTGCAAGACACCGGCATCGGCATGACGCAGGAGCAGGTGGGCAAGCTGTTCCAGGCGTTCTCGCAGGCCGATGGCTCCACCACGCGTAAGTACGGTGGCACCGGCCTTGGCCTGTCCATCAGCAAGCAACTGGTCGATTTGATGCAAGGGCAGATTGCTGCCACCAGTGTGCCGGGCCAGGGCACATGCTTCGTCTTCACCTGCTGGTTTGCGCTGGCGCGCAGCGCCCCCGTCAAGAAGCAGTTGATTCCCCAGGCCTTGAATGGCCTGCGGGCTCTGGTGGCCGATGACAACGCCGCCGCCCGCGAGATATTGTTGGGCATGCTGTCTGGTATTCCCTTTGATGTGGACACTGTGGGCTCGGGGGCTGAGGCGGTGGCGGCAGTCAAGAGCGCGGCCGGCACGGCACGGGCTTACGACATCGTGTTCATGGACTGGCGTATGCCGGGCATCAATGGCGTGGAGGCGACCCGCCTCATCAAGAGCGACACCAGCTTGGCCAAGACGCCTGCCGTGGTCATGGTCACGGCCTTTGGTCTGGACGAGGTGCGCACGGCTGCGCAGCAGGTGCAGGCCGATGGCTTCCTGGTCAAGCCCGTTCACCAGTCTGCGTTGGTGGATGGCCTGCTGGAGATATTTGGCTATGTCGAAGGCGAAGCTGTGGCCCGCGCGGCGTCTACCCAGCATGTGGATCTGCAGGCTGCCCGCGTGCTGCTGGTGGAAGACAACGCCATCAACCAGCAGATCGCCACCGAGTTGCTGCAAAGTGTAGGTGCGCGCGTTGACGTGGCAGACAACGGCGCCATCGCCTTGCAGATGCTGGAACAGGCCGATGACGCGTATTACGACCTGGTCTTGATGGACTTGCAGATGCCCGTCATGGATGGTTTCGAGGCCACACGCCGCTTGCGCCAAAACCCCCGCTTTGCGGACCTGCCCATTGTGGCCATGACCGCCCATGCCCTGGCCAGCGAGCGCGACAACTGCCTTGCGGTCGGCATGAACGACCATGTGACCAAGCCCATCGATCCCGACACCCTGTTCAGTGCCCTGGAGCGTTGGTGCCGGCGCAGCGTGGTGCAGTCAGCTGTTACAGCAGTTCCGGCGGTGGAACCCGCAGGCGTTGCACCGTCCGACGGCGGCTTGCTGGACACGGTGGCAGGCTTGCGCCGCATGGCCGGCAATGCGGCGGCCTACAGGGGCGTGTTGGCCCAGTTTGCCGAGCACCACACTGGCGCGGCCGATACCCTGCGTGCCTTATGGGCCCGTGGCGACCAGGCCGGTGCCGAGCGCCTGTTGCACACCATCAAGGGGGTTGCAGGAAATCTGGGCTTGCAGGCGCTGTCGGCACATGCTGCAGTGCTGGAGCAGTCCGTACAGCAGGGCTCTGCCCAGGCGGATGCCATCGCCGCATTTGAAGCCCAATTGCGTGCGGGGCTGGGTGCGGTGGCCGATGCGCTGGCGACGCGTACGCCCGACGCAGCGGCCAGTACCGCCCCGTCCGCCACTGCCTCAGCGGACCAGGTGCGCGCCCAACTGGCCCGCTACCTGGCCGAAGACGATGGCGAGGCGTTGTCGTATGTCGTTGAACATGCCCAACCCTTGCGCCAGGCGCTGGGTGATGCAAAATTTGCGTTGCTGGAGAAGGCAGTTCAGAATTTTGAATTCAAGAAGGCTGCGGCTGTTCTTGCAAACGATTGAGTGCCCGCCCAGGAAGAAGCAAGCGATGACATCTCCCGACTCCTCCTCCATGTTGAAGACCGTGCTGGCGGTAGACGACACACCCGAAAACCTGGCCGTGGTCAATGCGCTGCTGCGGGGGTTGTACAAGGTCAAGGTCAGCAGCAACGGTGAGCACGCCTTGCAGATTGCCGCCTCCGCCTTGCCCGACTTGATTCTGCTGGACATTCTGATGCCGGGGCTGGACGGCTACGAAGTCTGCCGGCGCCTGAAGGCCGATCCCGCCACCCAGGACATACCGGTGATCTTCCTGACCGCCAAGTCGGACGAAGAAGGCGAGCAGCAAGGCTTCGATCTGGGCGCAGTCGACTACATCACCAAGCCCATTAGCCCACCCTTGCTGCTGGCCCGTGTCAAAGCCCAGTTGTCGCTGAAAGAGGCACGGGACGCGCTGCAGCAGCGCAACCGCGAAGACAAGCAGCGGTTTGAGCTGGCGATGGCACAGCAGGTGGAACTCAATGCGCTGAAGTCCAGCTTTGTGTCCATGACCTCGCATGAGTTCCGCACGCCGTTGACGACGATACTGTCCTCGCATGAGTTGCTGTCCTATTACGGCGACCGCCTGTCGGCCGAAGAAAAGAGCGAAAAGCTCGGCAGCATCGAAGCCGCCGCGCGGCGCATGGTGGCCATGCTGGACCAGGTGCTGACCCTGGGCAAGGCTGATGCCAATCTGCTGGAGTACCGGCCCAAGTCCATGAACCTGGCCCTGCTGTGCAGGCAGCTGACGGACGAGGCGCTGGCGGCCTGCATGTCCCCGGACGGCCAGCCTGCTCAGCGACTGACGCTGGACGACACGCTGGGCACCGAGACCGCTACGGCCGACGAAAAACTGCTGCGCCACATCCTGGGCAATCTGCTGTCCAATGCCATCAAGTACAGCCCCAATGGCCAGGCGGCCAGCTTCCGCGCCAGCCGAGACGCCCAGGGTCTGGTGTTCACGGTGCAGGACCGCGGTATTGGCATACCGGCAGACGAATTGCCCAAGCTGTTTGGCAACTTCCACCGTGCCACCAATGTGGGCGACATTCCCGGCACGGGCCTGGGGCTGTCCATTGTCAAACGTGCGGTGGAAAGCCATGGGGGTACTATCGCGGTAGAGAGTGAATTGGGCAGCGGCACCTGCTTCACGGTGCGCATTCCGCAGTAAGGGTTTGCCCCGCACCATGTTGTCTATACAACTTGTACAATCCGCTGAATCCAGCAGACCATTTGTCTCCTATGCCCCAGAATCCATTGCCCGCTTACGAACAGGTCAAGGCCTTCGTCAAGGCCCAGATCAACAACGGGGTCTGGCGCCCCGGTGACGCGGTGCCCAGCGAGGCCGCGCTGCAGCAGCAGTTTGGCTTGAGCCGCATGACCGTCAATCGCGCGGTCAAAGAGTTGGCGGTAGAAGGCGTTGTGACCCGGGTCCAGGGTTCGGGTACGGTGGTGGCCCAGTTGCACCGCATCTCCAGCACCTTGGCTGTGCGGGACATCCATGAGGAAATCCTGGAGCGCGGCCATACCCACAGCACCACCGTGCTGCTGGTCGAAACGGTTCGGGCCGATGCGGCCCTGGCGCAGTCGCTAAAGGTGCGTACCGGGTCCAAGGTTTTTCACTCGGTGCAGGTGCACTTGGAGGATGGCGTGGCCATCCAGTTTGAAGACCGCTATGTGAACCCGGCCTCGGCCCCCGGTTACCTGGATGCCGACCTGACCCAGACCACCCCCACCCACTACCTGCTGGAGCATGCGCCCCTGACCGAGGCCAGCTACTCCATTGAAGCAGCCTTACCCAGTGCCTACGAAGCCAAGGCCCTGGACATCAGCGCCACGGCACCCTGCCTGGTGATGACGCGCCGCACTATCAGCGGTACCCGCGTTGCCAGCATTGCCCGCTTGATCTACCCTGGTGTTCGTTACAGCTTCAGTGGGAATTTTCAACTATGACCTGGCGCACCATCCATCTGGCCGACGTGACGGCCACCCCTTGGCGCAATGGCGGCGGCCTGACCCGCGAACTGGCGGCCTGGCCCGGCGACGGTGCCTGGCGCTGGCGCATGTCGGTGGCCGAGGTCACGGCCAGTGGCCCGTTTTCCCGCTTTGACGGCATCACGCGCTGGTTTGCCGTGCTCAAGGGCGCGGGCGTGGCGCTGACGGTGCGTACCCCGTCCGATAGCGAAGACCTGGTGGTGTGCGAGCACCAGTTGACACTGGCTGAGCCTGTGCTGTGTTTTGACGGCGGCGCCAGCACCCACTGCCAACTGCTCGACGGCCCTACCCAGGATTTCAACCTGATGGTCGCCGACAACTGCCTGCCCGCGCGCATGGTGCGGGTGCGGGGCGAATTGAATGTGCTGGCCAATGCTCATAAAACGATAGCGATATACGCAGTGGATTCGCGGGCTAGCGTCCGGTTTAACTCGGAGGACTTGTTCGTGCCGGCCGGCACGTTGGTCTGGCGCACGCTGGCCAAAGCCGCCGCGGTGCATATCCAGAGTGAGCATGCACTGTGGATGGAGTTGTCGGCATGAGTCTAGAGATTTGGACCCACTGCCGGGTGGCCACGATGGCGCCCGATGCGGAACACCCCTATGGCCTGGTGGACGATGCCGCGTTGGTCGTGGATGGCGAAGCTTTGGTCTGGGTAGGCCCACGTTCGGCATTGCCTTCCGACCTGCTGGTGCGCAGCACGGCGCAGCACGATGCGGGCGGTGCGCTCATCACGCCGGGCTTCATTGATTGCCATACGCACCTGGTCTATGGCGGTGACCGCGCCAATGAATTCGAGATGCGCTTGAATGGCGCCAGCTATGAAGACATTGCGCGTGCCGGCGGTGGCATTGCCTCTACTGTCCAGGCTACCCGCGCCGCCACGGCGGCAGAGTTGCAGCACGCCAGTGGCCGCCGCCTGCACAAACTTGCGCAAGAGGGCGTGACCACGGTCGAGATCAAGTCGGGCTATGGCCTGTCGTTGGAGCATGAGCGTAAATGCCTGGCCGTGGCGCGCACTTTGGCGCACGACCACGCCGTGGATGTGCGCACCACCTTCCTGGGCGCGCACGCCGTGCCGCCCGAGTTTGCCGGCCGTACCGATGACTATGTAGAGGCCGTGCTGCAGATGCTGCCAGCCCTGCATGCCGAGGGCTTGGTCGATGCGGTAGATGGCTTTTGTGAGCGCATTGCCTTCAGCACCGCGCAGATGGAGCGCGTGTTTGCCGCGGCCCAGGCGCTGGGCTTGCCGGTGAAGCTGCATGCCGAGCAATTGAGCGACAGCGGCGGCGCGCAGCTGGCTGCACGCTACGCGGCCCTGAGTTGTGACCACCTGGAATGGCTGTCGCCCGAAGGTGCGCAGGCCATGGCCGCGGCTGGAACGGTGGCCGTGCTGCTGCCCGGCGCTTTCTACTTTCTGCGAGAGACCAGGCTGCCACCCATTGCGCTGCTGCGCAAGCATGGCGTACCCATGGCCGTATCCACCGACAGCAACCCTGGCACCTCGCCTTGCACCTCCATGCTGCTGATGCTCAATATGGCTTGCACGCTGTTCCGGTTGACACCGGAAGAGGCTTTGGCCGGCGTGACCCGCCACGCCGCTGCGGCCCTGGGATTGAAGGACCGCGGCGTACTGGCAGCGGGCCAGCGCGCCGACTTTGTGCTGTGGGATGTGAAACGCCCGGCCGAGCTGAGTTATGCACTGGGCAGCAACCCCCGCCTACAAACCATTTTCAAGGGACAAACAGTGCAATGAGCACACCACACCCGGTCTACACCTTGCAGCGGGGCACGGTGCCCTTGCTGGTCAGCATGCCGCACATCGGCACCGATATTCCCGCAGATCTGCAAGCGCACTACGTGCCGCGTGCATTGCAGGTGGAGGATACCGACTGGCACTTGCAACGCCTGTACAACTTCTTGGGTGAACTGGGCGCCAGCGTGCTGATGCCCACCACGTCGCGCTATGTGATCGACCTGAACCGCCCGCCGGATGATGCGCCCATGTACCCCGGTGCTTCCAACACCGAGCTGTGCCCCACGCGCTTCTTCACCGGTGAGCCGCTGTACCAGGCTGGCCACGAGCCCCATGCACAGGAGCGCCTGCGCCGCCGCGAAGCCTATTGGCAGCCTTACCACAGCGCATTGGCCGGTGAACTGGTGCGCCTGAAAGCCCAGCACGGCTTTGCACTGCTGTGGGATGCACACAGCATCCGCTCGGAGCTGCCGTGGTTGTTCGAGGGCCGCCTGCCGGATCTGAGCCTGGGCACGGCCAGCGGTGCCAGTGCCGACGCGCGCATAGCTGACGCCGCCATGCAAGCCTGCGCAGGCCATCCGCACATCAGCACGGTGCTCAATGGCCGCTTCAAGGGCGGCTACATCACCCGCCACTATGGCCAACCTACCCATGGCATCCATGCGATCCAGCTGGAGATGTGCCAGCACCTCTATATGCAAGAAGTGTCTCCCTATGCCTACGACGCTGCACAGGCCTCTCGTATCCAGCCGGTTTTGAAGAAAATGGTCTCCAGCTCTCTAGAAGCTTGCGTCAATTGCTATGAAAAGTGAAGCAAAGCAATTCCTGGCACCCCAGGCATGGGTGCAGGGCGCCTGGGCGAAGGATGTGCTGCTGGAGGTTGGCGCAGATGGCCACTGGAGCCGGGTGCAGGCCAACGCCACCACCGAAGAACAGGCTGGTGCCACGCGCCTGAGCGGCCCGGTGCTGCCCGGTGTGGTCAATGCCCATAGCCATGCTTTCCAGCGGGCCATTGCGGGCCTGACCGAACGGCGCAGCGGCGGTGCTGCCGCGTCCGACGATTTTTGGAGTTGGCGCGACCGCATGTACTCGGCCGCCAATCGCGTCACGCCCGCGCAGTTGGAAGCCATCGCCAGCCAGCTCTATGCCGAGTTGTTGAACGGCGGCTACACCCAGGTCTGCGAGTTCCACTACCTGCACAACGCGCTGGACGGTTCGACCTATGCCGACCCAGCCGAGATGTCGCTGGCCCTGGTGCGTGCGGCCCGGCGCACGGGCATGGGCTTGACGCTGCTGCCCACGCTGTACATGCGCTCGGGCTTCACCGCCGCCGGCCTGCGCGAAGACCAGCGCCGATTTGCCTCTACGCCCGACAGCATTGCCCGTGTGGTCGAGGCCGTGCAAGCCCACACCGGGGACGATGCCCGCATCAATGTGGGCGTGGCCATCCATTCGTTGCGCGCCGTCAACCCCGCAGCCCTGCGCGAGCTGGCTGCCTACGCACAGCGCGGTGGTCTACCCGTGCACATCCACATCGCAGAGCAAACGCAGGAGGTGGATGACTGCCTGGCCCATACCCACCAGCGGCCGATTGAATGGCTGCTGAACCATGTGGATGTGGACGCCCGCTGGAACCTGGTGCATGCCACCCACACCACGGCCGGCGAGTTGGCAGGGGTTCAACAGCGCGGCGCGTCCATCGTCATCTGCCCCGCCACCGAGGCTAATCTGGGCGACGGCGTGTTTGACCTGCCGGGCTACGCGGCCGTGCGTGGCACATGGTCCATAGGTTCAGATAGCCATGTCACCCGCCGCTGGAGTGAAGAGCTGCGTCTGCTGGAGTATTCGCAGCGCTTGACCCAGCGTAAACGCAACGTGGCCGCCCAGACCCTGGGCCCGCTCAGCAGCGCTGCCGCCTTGCTGGAGTGCGCCATCGGCGGTGGCCATAATGCGACCGGTTTGGCACTGGGCGGCATCGCCGTGGGTCAGCGTGCCGACTTCGCGGTGCTGGATGCGCAGTCATCTGCACTCCTTGGCGTGCCGGCCGACCATATGCTGGATGCACTGGTCTTCTCCAGCCCCGATGCGCGCCTGGACGCCGTCTATGTGGCTGGCAGCCCCGCACAGTGTGGCGGCGATGCTGGCTTTGCCGCTGCCATGCACGCGCTATGGGGTGTGTAGCCAGCGGTTGGAGGACAATGGCGCCTGCACCACCATGACCACGACAAGCGCCCAACCCCGCAACCCCTTGCACGGCAAGACCCTGGAAGCCATCGTCACGGAGTTGGCCGCGCACTACGGCTGGGCCGAGCTGGGCCAGCGTATTCCCATACGCTGTTTTACGCACGACCCCAGTGTGAACTCCAGCCTGAAATTCCTGCGCAAGACGCCGTGGGCGCGCGACAAGGTGGAAGGGCTGTACCTCTACATGCTGCGCGAGGCGCGCCGCCACGGAGCCTAGTCGGCGAAGTCGGCGTCCACTTGGTGTCCAATAGCACCATGGACCAAGCCCCCGACGACGACACCACCGACCAGCGCCTGACCGAGCTGGAGATCAAGGCCAGCTTTGCCGAAGACCTGCTGGACCAGTTGAATCAGGTCATCGTGCGCCAGCAGCAGGAAATTGATTGGCTGATGCGTGAAGTGCGCCAGTTGCATCAGCAGATGCCCGAGCACGCGGCGTCCAACCCGGGCCAGGCTGGTCACGAGTTGCCGCCCCACTATTGAGCGAGCCGCGCTGCGCGGCACAGGCACCCCTGATGCAAAAACCCGCGCCGTGGGAACGGAGCGGGGTTTTTAATGAGGCTTGTGGCGAGGGCTTATTGGGCCGGCTTGGGTGCGCTGGCCTTGCGGGCTGCGGCCCGTGCAGCCTTGGCGGCGGCGCGGTCCTTGCGGGCCTGGGCCTTGTCGGCCTTCAATTGCGCGCGGTCGGCCTTTAGGGTCTCTGCGGATGCATTGGCGGCTTTGTCACTGGCCAATTTTTCCTTGTCGGCTTTGACTGCGGCCTTGTCGGCAGCCAGCGCCGAGGATTTGGCGGCGGGGGCAGCGGCAGCCGATGCGGCGGCTGTGGGTGCCGCTGCTGGCGCGGCGGTCTGGGCGAAAGCGCCTACCGAAAACAGGCCGGCGATGAGGGCGGTAGCGGTCAGGGTTTTGTAGTGCATGGCGTGCCTTTCAGAAGAAGCAGAGAGTTGATACCCCTGCACAACGACACCGCCAAACCGGTAGTTGACGACGTCTCTGCACCCGGCGTGTAAAAGACTGTAAAGCGAAACGGTAGCCAGCCGGGTTTACATGCGGGCGATGGTGCTGCCCGTGTTCTTCACACGGTCCCCCACCTGGAAGCCGGGGTCGTTGGTGAAGTCAAAGCTCGCCTTGCTTTCGTTGGCATAGACCACGGTGACGGTCCAGACCTTGTGGGTCTTGATCTTCTCTTCGATGACCTTGCCGGCATAGGCGCCGCCCGCGGCGCCGGCCAGCGTGGCCAGGTCTTTGCCAAAGCCGCCGCCTACCTGGTTGCCCAATACCGCACCCAGCGCGCCACCAGCGATCACGCCCACGGCGCTGTATTCACCGGCCTTCTCGGTGACAGCAATGGACAGCACGCGGCCGCAGTCGGTGCAAGCAGGTGCGGCAGGGGCCGCCGGTGCAGTGGGCGCCGCTACCGCTGCGTGCGCAGCAGGTGTGGGTGTTGCGCCAGCCTTGGCTTTGGCCGCGGCCAGTGCCTGGTCGTATTCGGCCTTGGCGTCGCGTCGGCATTGCAGGCGGGCATTGGACGTGGTCTCGTCGTTGCATAGCTTCTTGTCGGATTCATAGCGGGCCTGCGCGGCTTTGGTATCGGCCGTGAGTTGGGAGTTGGCAGGGGTAGCTGCCCAGGCGCTGCCGGCCTGCAAGGCCAGTGCCAAAGCGAGGCCCAGAGCGCGGGTGTAGGTGTTCATGGTCTGGCGCAAGCGGTGGGAAGGAGTCATGGCGGCTTTCCTGTCTGTATGGGGGAGAGTCGCACTATAGGCGAGCAGGCCCCATTTGTCATTGCGCAAAGGCTACAGCGGCGTAAGATGGACGCAGCCCTGTCCAGTAGGGGCAGGTAAAAGCACAAACGCCCCTCCACATGACGATGAAAGAGGTCCCTATGGCGGCTTGGATGATGTGGCGCAGAGCGCTGTGTGACGCAGGGCTGGCATTGGTCTTGGTGGTGCAGGCCTTCCAGCCAGCATATGCTGCGGACCCGCGCGTGGTGCGCATCGGCGTGACCAAGATCGTGTCCCACGCGGCGCTGGATGCGGATGAGAAAGGCTTTGAAGCCGCCCTGGCCAGTGCCGGCTTCAAGGAGGGCGTCAACATCCACTACGACCGCCAGAATGCCCAGGGCGACCTTGCCAAGGCCACGGCCATCGCCCGCAAGTTTGAGGGCGACAAGGTCGACCTGGTACACAGCATCGCCACACCCACCAGCCAGGCCGTGGTGAAGGTGATGGAGAAAATCCCGGTGGTGTTTTCCTCCATCAGCGACCCCGTGGATGCCGGCGTGGTGCCCAAGGACAGCGCGCCGGGTAAGAAGACCGGCAGCAATATAACCGGTGTCAGCGACATGTGGCCGGTGCTGCTGCAGATGGAGACCTATGCCAAGTTCGTGCCCAAGGCCAAGAAGTGGGGCACGATCTACAACCCGGCCGAAGCCAATTCGGTGACCCACATCAAGGCCATGCGCACGGCTGCCCAATCCTTGGGGTTGGAGCTGGTCGAGGTACACGTGGCCAGCAGTGCCGATGTGGAGCAGGCTGCCAACTCGCTGGTGGGCAAGGTGCAGGCCATCACCATCACATCCGACAACACCACGGTGGCCCAACTGGATGCCATTGCCCGGGTCTGCGACAAGAACCGCATCGCGCTGTTTGCGGGCGACGTGGACAGCGTGCCGCGCGGCGCCGTGGCGGCCTATGGCATGGACTATTTCCTGGTGGGCTATTCGGCCGGCAAGAAGGCCGCGTTGGTGCTCAAGGGCGTCAAGCCCGGTGACATTCCCTGGGGGCCGGTGGAGAAATTCAGCCTGGTCATCAACCTGAAAGCGGCACGCGCGCAGGGCGTCAGCGTGCCGGCAGACCTGCTGAAGAAGGCGGACAAGGTGTTGGAGTAGCGCGTTGATGCGGTCCACGACCAATATGTATGTCGCGGTGGTGGTCCTGGTGTTGACCATGGGCGTGGGCTCCTACGTAGACATGCAGGACGATGTGCTGCACGCCCGCCACCTGGAGATCAACACCGGCCTGGAGCGGATGGTGCGCCTCAACCAGGAGCTGACCAGCATGCTGGTGATCTCGGTGTTGGAGCAAAACACGCTGCGCACCGCCAGCTATGACACCGTCAATGCGGACCTGGAGGCCACGCTCAAGACCGTCAGCGAGCAGACCCGGCTGCAAAACCTGTCGGAAGAGGTGTCGGCCCTGATCGAAGACCACCGCAAGCTGCATGTCACCGAAGAGGCTGCCCTGAAGCTGATGCGGCAGGAGCGTTGGAAAGAGGCTCGTCAGTCGTTGTTTGACGACTCCTATGTGCTGGCCAAAAAAATCTACGAGATCAATACCGAGACGGCCGTAGGTGCCCTGACCGGTGAGTTGGCCCGCACCGATGCCTACTTCGACCACCTGCGTCTGCTGGCGCAGGCTATGCGTATTGGCGCTCTGCTCTTGCTGCTGTGGGTCGGCGCCATGTTCTCGCGCCGGCTGCGCCAGGATGTAGCCGAGCAGGCCCGCTTGCGGGAGGAGATTGCCGCGTCCAACCGCGAGCTGGAGGACAAGGTGCACCAGCGCACCGCCGAACTGGAGGCCGCCAACCGCCAGTTGCAGGCCTTGAGTGCCACCGATGGACTGACCGGCCTGGCCAACCGCCGCAGCTTTGACCAGGAGTGGGAGGCCGAATGGCAGCGCGCCAGCCGCCGGGGTCTGCCGCTGGCCATCGCCATGTTGGATGTGGACCAGTTCAAGTCTTACAACGACCACTACGGGCACCAGGCAGGGGACGTATGCCTCAAGATGCTGGCCCAGACCCTGGGCCATTCCGTGCAGCGCTCCGGCGAACTGGTGGCCCGCTATGGCGGCGAAGAGTTCGTGGTGGTGCTGCCGGGTCTGAATGGCGCAGAAGCCTACGCCGCCATGGAGCGCATACGTGCGGCCGTGCAATCCCTGGGCATGCCCCACGCCAAGGCCACGGTGGCGGGCGTGGTCACCATCAGTATCGGCGTCGCATCCTGTGTACCCAAGCAGGGGCAAAGCTCCGCCAGCCTGGTGCAAGCCGCCGATGCGGCCATGTACCAGGCCAAAAATCAGGGCCGCAACAAGGTGATCTTGGCGCCGGACGTGGGTAGCACGCCAGCGATTTGACAAGCTAAGGCGGGCGACTATACTGTATAAATATACAGCATATCAATGGAATCCCCCGCCTCCCCGCCGGGCTATGCCGAGCTGCATTGCCTCTCGAATTTCAGCTTCCAGCGTGGCGCGTCCCAACCCGAAGAACTGGTGGAGCGCGCCGCAGCTCTGAGCTACCACGCACTGGCCATTACCGACGAATGCTCGGTGGCCGGCGTGGTGCGGGCGCATGCGCAGCTGAAGGCGATGAAGGCGGAGGCGAAGGAGAAAGGGGGGCAGGAGCCCACGCTCAAGCTGCTGCTGGGTGCCGAGTTTGTCGTGCCCTTGCACACCGCTTCTGCCAAGGCGGGGTCCGCTGCAGCCCCAGCCAGCTTCACTGCAGTCGTGCTGGCGCGCAACCTGCAAGGCTGGGGCAATCTGTGCGCCTTTATCAGTGCGGCCCGTTGCTCCGCTCCCAAAGGGCAGTACCAAGTGGGTTGGCATGGCGCGAAGAACCAGGCCTTGTGGGCCAGTCTGCTGGATTGCGAAGTGCTACTGCTGTTTTCGGGCGCTATCAATATGGAAGCGGCATATGCAATATCGACGAGGGCTAGCGCCCTGTTTTCCTCAAGCGTCTGGCTGGCGGCGGAGTTGCGCCTGGGAATGGACGACGCCTTGCAGCGTGCGCGTTTGCAGCAACTGGCGCACTGCACGGGCCTGCCCCTGGTGGCCACGGGCGGCGTGCGCATGCACGTGCGCTCACGCAAACCGCTGCACGATGTGCTGACGGCCGTGGGCCTGGGCCGGCCGGTGACCGAGTGCGGCTTTGCCCTGCAGGCCAATGCCGAGCGTCACCTGCGGTCGCGGGCACGGCTGGCGGCGCTCTACCCGGCGGAGTGGCTGGCCAATACTTTGTTGGTTGCCGACAAGTGCGCATTCAGTTTGGAAGAGCTGCGCTACCACTACCCGCTGGAGGCCGTGCTGCCAGGCCAGACACCGGCACAGACCCTGCGTCACTACACCGAAGCCGGTGCCTTGGAGCGGTATCCGCAAGGCATGCCCACGGACATCCGTGAGCGCGTAGAGGCGGAGCTATCGCTGATTGCCGAACTGCGATTTGAAATGTATTTTTTGACGGTGCATGACATCGTGCGATTTGCGCGTAGCCAGGATATCCTGTGCCAGGGGCGTGGCTCGGCGGCCAATTCGGTGGTGTGTTACTGCCTGCATATCACCGAGGCCAATCCTGAGGAGACTTCGCTGCTGTTCGAACGCTTTATCAGCCGCGAGCGCAATGAGCCACCGGATATCGATGTGGACTTCGAACACCAGAGGCGCGAAGAGGTCATCCAGTACATCTATGCCAAGTATGGCCGCGAGCGCTCCGCCATTGCCGCCACCGTTATCAGCTACCGCCCGCGCAGCGCGTTGCGCGATGTGGGGCATGCGCTGGGGATTCCCGCTGCGCTGATCACGGAGCTGGCCAAGGAGCATCCCGGCATGTACAACCGTGAGGTGCTGGTGGAGCGCCTGCAAGACGCCGTAGGCAGCCTGGGCCCGGACTGTGCGCCGCCGCCCGTGGAGCACTTGGAGTTATGGATGTCGCTGGCTATCCAGTTGCAGAAGTTTCCGCGCCACCTGAGCCAGCATGTGGGTGGTTTTGTGCTGACCCAGGGGCCGCTGACCCGTCTGGTGCCGGTGGAAAACGCGGCCATGCCAGACCGCTCCATCATCCAGTGGGACAAGGACGACCTGGATGCCGTTGGTCTGATGAAAGTCGACGTACTGGCCCTGGGCATGCTGAGTGCCATCCGCCGCTGCCTGGAACTGGTCACACTGAAGCGAGGGTTGCCAAAGCCCCTGCGCATGCAGGACATTCCGCGCGACGACGATCCAACCTACGACATGATCTGTAACGCCGATACGGTGGGCGTGTTCCAGATCGAAAGCCGGGCGCAGATGAGCATGTTGCCGCGGCTGCGGCCCCGCGACTACTACGACTTGGTGGTGGAAGTGGCCATCGTACGGCCGGGGCCTATACAGGGCGGCATGGTCCATCCTTATCTGAAGGCGCGCAAGGACCGCGATAACGTCAAGTACCCCAGCGATGCCTTGAAGGATGCGTTGAAGCGCACCCTGGGCGTGCCCATCTTCCAGGAGCAGGTGATGCAGATCGCCGTGCTGGCCGCCGGCTTCACGCCCGGCGAGGCCGATGCCTTGCGCCGCTCCATGGCGGCCTGGAAGCGCTCAGGCGGGGTTCACAAGTTCCACGACCGTTTTGTCCAAGGTATGCTGAAGAACGGCTATGCAGAGGACTTTGCCGAGGCCATCTTCAAGCAAATGGAAGGCTTTGGTGAATATGGCTTCCCCGAGAGCCATGCCGCCAGCTTTGCCCTCCTGGTCTACATCAGTTGTTACCTCAAGTGGCATGAGCCCGCCTGCTTTTTGGCCGCTATGCTCAATAGCCAGCCGCTGGGCTTTTACGGCCCCTCGCAACTGGTGCAGGATGCGAAGCGCCACAAGATTGAAGTGCGCCCCGCTGACGTGTCGCACAGCGACTGGGATTGCACGCTGGAAAGCAGGGGCGCTGCTCCCCGCTGCGAGCCCGTACCCGGGGAGCAACCCGCCGTCCGCCTAGGCCTGCGCCTGGTCAGCGGCCTGAAGAAGGATGTCGGCGAACGCATTGCCACCGAGCGTGCCACGGCCCCCTTTGCGAACACCCAGGATCTGGCCCTGCGCTGCGCTTTGAACGAGATTGACCTCAAGGCCCTGGCCAGCGCCGATGCCCTGTTGTCCCTGTCCGGCCACCGCCGCCAGCAGGTGTGGGATGCCTCGGCCCTGAAGCCCGCACCCGCGCTGCTGCAGGGCGTGCCTATCGATGAAGACGAACTTTTGCTACCGGCCGCCGAAGAGGGCGAAGAAGTGGTGTTTGATTACGCTGCCCTGGGCCTGTCGTTGCGCAGGCATCCGTTGGCACTGATGCGCGAAGAGTTGACGCAAAAGCGATTGCTGACTGCCGCCCACATGGCCACGTTGCCGCACGGCCGCCTGGTGCGCGCCTGCGGCCTGGTCACCATGCGCCAGCGTCCCCAGACCGCCAAGGGTGTGATCTTCATGACGTTGGAGGACGAAACCGGCAGCGTCAATGTCATCGTGTGGCGTGCGATCAAGGAGCGCTTTCGACACGAGGTCTACCGCTCGCGCCTGCTGGCGGTGTATGGCGTATGGCAGCGCGACGAAGAGAGCGGTGGCCAGGTGCGCCATGTGATTGCCAAGCGGCTGGTGGACATGACGCCGCGTTTGGGCGAGCTGGTCACGACCAGCAGAGATTTCCATTGATGATGAACTACGCGCACAAACCCTAGTGGCGCCCCAGCCAGGGGGCAGTTACTCTTGTCACAAGGAGAATCACTGCCCATGAAAACCCTGAGCGGCCTGGACGCCACCTTTCTCTACCTGGAGACGCCGGAGATGCCCATGCATGTGGGCTCCATGGTTGTCTATGAATTGCCCGATGGCTTCAAGGGCAGTTTCTACCAGGCTGTGCATGACCATCTTGCCAAGCGCATCCATCTGGCGCCCATCTTCACGCGCAAGCTGGCCTTCATGCCGTTTGACCTGGGCCATCCCCTGTGGGTGGAGGACGACAAGTTTGACCTGCACTTTCACTTGCGCCAGGTACCGGGTACCGCGCTCACCATGCGGCAGATGGAGGCAAGCTGTGCACGCCTGCATGGGCAACTGATAGACCGGGAACACCCGCTGTGGGAGTTCTATGTCTTTGACAACATCAAGTCCGCCGATGGCAAGCGCCTGGTGGGCTTGTACTCCAAGATCCACCACGCTGGGCTCGATGGCAAGGGCGGCACCGTACTGGCCAATGCCATGCTCGACCTGGGGCCGGTGCCGCGCGAGGTGGCGCCACCCGACCCTGCGCGCAAGGGCCGCACGCGGGCTGATCTGAAGATCGGCGAAATGATAGGCGCGGCGTTCTCGAACACGCTGGCGCAATACGCCAAGATCGCGCGGTCCCTGCCTGAGACCGCGTCCAGCCTACGCAGTGCCATTGGCGACCAATCGTTTGCAGCCCCCGGGGCCAAGGGCCTGGCCCGGCTCAAGCCCAAGGCCCCCATGTCTTTGGCGCCCAAGACCCCTTTCAACGTGGCCATCACACGCCACCGCACATTTGCCACCGTCAGCGTGCCCTTTGCGGAGTGCCGCAGCATGGCCAAGGCCGTAGGCGGTACCTTCAATGACATCGTGTTGTGGATGTGTTCGACTGCGCTGCGCAGCTACTTGCAACAGCACGCCAGCGTGCCCAAGAAGCCGCTGATTGCGGCCATGCCGGTGAGCTTGCGTGAGGAAAGCAACAAGGAGATGAACAACCAAGCCTCCATGTCGCTGGTCGACCTGGGCTCGCACATTGCCAACCCGGTCAAGCGATTGCAGGCCATCATGGCGTCCACCGCCAAGGTCAAGACTGCCTTGGCCAACTTGAAGAGTGTGCTGCCGACCAATTACCCGGGCTTGTTGGCGCCCTTGCTGGTGGGAGGGGTCGCCAAGATTGCCTTCAAAACGGTGTCGATCGGTGGCATTGTGGAGCGCCTGCCGGCTGTGGCCAACGTGGCCATCAGCAATGTGCCGGGGCCTCCGGTACCGTTGTACCTGGCCGGTGCACGCATGAAGACCTTTTACCCGGTCAGCATCATCACGCACGGCTTGGCGCTGAACATCACGATCCAGACCTATGCTGGCAGCGTGGACTTTGGCCTGATTGGGGACAAGCAGGCGGTCCCGGCGATCCATGACCTGACCGATGCCTTGCAGGCCGCATTTGAGCAGGGCAAGGAGTTGTTCGCGTTGCCCGTGCCGGTTCCCACCGCAAAAGAGCCGCCACCCTCGGTAGTAACCCGTACAGCCAAGACGCAGAAAGTCTCCAAAGCGACAGCTAGCAAGAGGCCTGCCTCTAATGTTGCTGCCAAACGCAGGCCCTCTGCGGCAAAAACTGCTACTGTTGTCTCCACCACAACAGCAGCACGGAAGAAGGCCAAGCTGGCCTGACCTTTTTTACGAGATGGCAACTGAGACTAGACACACCGAGCGTTCTTCTTCCCACCCTCCGGCCCCCAGTGCATTGCTGATGGCCATGGAACTCCGGGCGCCCTGGGAGTTCGGCGCGCTGATTCCGGCTTGGCCCATGCTGCAGTGTGCGCCCGCTGGCGACGGGCATTCTGTGATTGTGTTCCCCGGTTTGTCGGCCAGCGATACCTCCACCTTGCCGTTGCGCGGCTACCTGCAAGGCCTGGGTTACGACGTGGCGGGTTGGAACCAGAGCCACAACTTCGGCCCTCGCGCCGGTGTGCTGCAAGAGGCGCGGCGCCAGGTGCGTGCGGCTTTCGAAGCCAGCGGCCGTAAAGTCAGCCTGATCGGCTGGAGTCTGGG
The DNA here is from genome assembly GCF_059418585.1 of Rhodoferax sp. GW821-FHT07G04. Lineage (NCBI taxonomy): Bacteria > Pseudomonadati > Pseudomonadota > Betaproteobacteria > Burkholderiales > Comamonadaceae > Rhodoferax > Rhodoferax sp. GW821-FHT07G04. Next base: position 1,157,734 of record NZ_JBWKQD010000001.1, on the reverse strand, counting down.
CGGCGTATACGCCCGTGAGCTGGCCAAGGAACTGCCGGAGTGCGTGCGCAGCGTGATCACGCTGGGTACACCGTTCTCAGGTTCGCACAAGAGCACCAATGCCTGGCGCGTCTACGAACTCACGAGCGGGCGCAAGGTTGAGCATGAAACCGAACTGTTCGACCTGCCCACGGCACCCCCCGTGCCTACGACCTCCATCTACACGCGTACCGATGGCGTGGTGGCCTGGCAGGCCAGCCTGCAGGCGCCCAGCAAGGCCAATCCGCACACCGAGAACATCGAGGTTTATGCCAGCCACATTGGCTTAGGCTTGAACCCGACGGCCTGGTGGGCGGTGGCTGATCGTTTGGCACAGGCGGAGGGGCAGTGGAAGCCTTTCGAGCGCAAGGGTGGGCTGCAAGGGGTTGTGTTTCCCGATCCTTCTCGTTGAAAACCCTGCTAGCTGACTGCCCTGGCGGAGTTTGGGCGGCAGAGCGTTCTGCTCCGTGTCCTCCGCCCGCTACGCGGGCTCCCCCTTTACCTGCGCAGAACGCTCTACCGCCCAAACTCTTAGCGGGATGTCCAGGCTTGCGTGGCGGTCAGTAGGGCGCACACCATCAGCATGGAGCCCATGGCGCGCGCCATCAGGCTTTGGCGTGTTTGCAAGAAACTGCGAGACCTGAGGGCTAACAGGGCAACAGCACCATAGACCGCTATCTGAGTACCAACGGTGATAAGACACATGGCCAGCGTCTGTGCCACCAAAGATCGTGTATCGGCGCGAACAAACGCTGGGAACAGCGCAAACGTAAAAGCATAGGCCTTGGGATTGAGCAGGCACGTGGTCACGGCGCGGCGGTAGATGGTGGCACCCGACAGCGGTGGCGGCGCTACATCGTTCGGTGTGGGCGCTGCAGAAGCATCGGCGCTGCGGTAAATGCCCCAACCCACCCACAGCAGGTAGACGGTGCCCAGCAACAGCATGCCGCGCGACAGGTGGGGGAATAACACCATCAGTGCTGCTATGCCGGTGGCGCCTGCCACCACATGGACAGCCCCGCCGGTGGCAATGCCCAGCACCGAGCTGACGGCGCCGGGCCGCCCGGCGCTGAGGCTGCTGGCCATGACATAGGCCATGTCCATGCCGGGCAGCAGGATGACGGCGAGTACCGCCAAAAAGTAGAGCCAGAGATCGGGTGCCATGGTGTGTGCCTTTGTGTCGTGGGTAGCTGGTTGCTGAATGCCTGCAGTCTAGGATTGATATAGGTCGATATCTGTCCTATATCGGGCGTACCATTCGCATATGGAAAAGCCCTTGCAACGCGTGCTGGCCGCGCTCGAACTGCTGCAATCCCACGCCAGCCTCAGTGGCGCCCAGTTGGCCGAGCTGGTTGGCGTGGACCGGCGCACGGTGCGCCGCTACATCGTTGAGCTGGAGAACTTTGGCGTGCCCATTCGCAGCACGCGCGGGCGCGATGGCCACTACGCGCTGATGCCGGGATACAAGTTGCCGCCCATGATGTTCAACAATGACGAAACGCTGGCGCTGTCGGTGGGCCTGCGTGTGGCGCGCGATCTGGGCTTGAGCGACATGACGCCGGCCGTGGCCAGCGCACAGGCCAAGCTGGACCGCGTGATGCCCAAGATGCTGAAACGCAAGATTGGCGATTTGAATGCGGTCGTCTCACTGGACTTGTTGCCGCCGCAGGCGCAAAGCGGCAGTGAATTCTTTGCCCAGATCACCCAATGCGCCAGCGCCGCACAAACCATCGCATTGACCTACTGCGCGCTCGACGGCTCGGTGACCGTGCGCGAGGTCGATCCCTACGGCTTGGGCTACCTGTATGGCGCCTGGTATGTGGTGGGTTACTGCCACCTGCGCCGCGGCCTGCGCTCCTTTCGCCTGGATCGGGTGCAGGGTGTGCAGGCCTGTCCCAAGTCCTTTGGCATGCCGGCGGATTTTCGCGTGCTCGACTATCTGCGCGAATCCATCGCCGCGCTGCAGCGCACGCACAGCATCGTCGTGCATTTCGTGCAGGCCGACATGGCCGCGGTGCGCAGGGCCATTCCGTCCAGCATCGGCAAGCTCACGCAGGAGCGGGGGCGCATCCGGCTGGATGCGCAGGCCGATGATCTGGACTGGTTCGCGCGCGAACTGGCGCGCTTGCATCTGGACTTTGACATCGTCAAACCCAAAGCGTTGAACTCCGCCGTGCGCCAGCATGCCCAGCACCTGCTGTCGCGGCTGGGCTGACGGGCGAACCACTTCTTCCTATACTGCATCGACCATGCCCCGTACCCAAACCCTGTCCACCGGACCGGTGACTGCCGTCGAGTATGTGTGTGATGCGACGCCCGCCGACGCGCCCTATACCGAGCTGCATGCCGGCTGGTCCATTTCCTATGTGCGCCGCGGCAGTTTTGGCTGCCATACGCGCGGGCGGCAGCATGAGCTGGTGCCCGGCTCCTTGTTGATTGGCCAGCCCGGCGACGAATACCTTTGCACACACGACCACCACATTTGCGGCGATGAATGCCTGGCCTTCTTTTTGGCCCCCGAGTTGGCGGATGAGTTGACAGGTAAGGCAGATGCCTGGCAATCCGGTGCCATGCCGGCCCTGCCCGAATTGGTCGTGTTGGGTGAGATGGCGCAGGCCGCGGTGCTGGGGCGCAATGCTTTAGGGTTTGACGAGATTGGCCTGGCGCTGGCGGCCCGCTTTGTGCAGGTGCTGGGCGCAAACCGACGCGCATCCCCTTCTGTCGCGGCGGCAGACAGGCGGCGCGCAGTCGAATCCGCTACCTGGATCGATGCGCATGCGGCAGACGCCATCGACCTGCAAAGTCTGGCTATACGCGCAGGCCTGAGCCCCTTTCACTTTCTGCGCGTGTTCTCCGCCGTATTGGGGGTCACACCACACCAATACCTGATCCGTTGCCGCCTGCGCGAGGCCGCGCGCCTGCTGCACCACCCCGAGATCCCGATCACCGAGATTGCCTACACGGTGGGCTTTGGCGACCTGTCCAACTTTGTACGCAGCTTTGGCCGTGCGGCCGGCACCTCGCCCGGCGGCTACCGCCAAGCGGCCCAAGGCGACCGCAATTTTTTCCAAGCGCGCATCGCACGCGCTGTCTAGCATGGACTCCTTCATCAACCAACACCACGAAGGGATCCCCCACCATGTTCGACCATATTGGATTGCGCGTGCAAGAGATGGCCACCAGCACCGCGTTCTACCGCCAACTACTGGCTCCACTCGGTTACGGCCTGGAATCTGAAGGCGAGGGCTATGCCGGCTTCGGCCCGAAGGGCGCACCGGCGCTGTGGCTGCACGCCAGCGGTGCGCAGGCCCGCTCCAGTGTGCATGTGGCCCTGCGGGCCGCGTCGCGCGAAGCCGTGCAGGCTTTCCACACCCAGGGGCTGGCGGCCGGCGCCAAGGACAACGGCGCCCCTGGCTTGCGCCCGGACTATGCGCCCAACTACTACGCAGCCTACCTGCTGGATGCCGATGGCAACAACATCGAAGCGGTGTTCTTCGACTGACGGTTTGTAGTTATTTTGAATTTTGGTCCTATTGTGGTAGGACCAAAATAAGAAAATCCCACCAAAATTGAACTTTCTACGGCGATACGCGTCATTGTGGTATCAATGTGGTTCTTTAAAAGGTGGAGTGACGATGAAAAAATGGAGACTTTGGGGGGCAACCCTGCTGGCCTGCGCTGCCCAATCTATCGCGCTGGCGGCGCCAGCAAGCGATCTGCCCATACGACCCTGGGCCGTGCGCAGCGTGGACCCGGCCCAGACCGACGACAGCGATCTCAAGGCCTTCGCCGCGGCCATTGGCGATGCGCGCGTGGTCGCATTGGGTGAGCAAACCCATGGCGGGCGCGAAGAGTTCTTGCTGAAGACGCGGCTGCTGAAGTACCTGCACGAAAAAATGGGCTTTGACGTGCTGCTGCTGGAGAGCGGCTTCTACGAGACGGGCCGCCTGGCCGCAGGGCAGGACCAAGGCCAGAAGATCGACGACATGGCGCCCGGCAATATCTTCTTCATGTACTCCAAGAGCGACGAAGGCCGCGGCATGCTGCGCTACCTGGACCAGCAAAAGGCGGCCGGCACGCCGCTGCTGCTCGCGGGTATCGACAGCCAGCACTCGGGCCAGTTGAGCCAGGATGAACTGGTGTCTGGGCTGGCCAAGTTCCTGCAAGGCCGCCACTCCAAGCTGGCCGAAGGTGCCGACTGGCAGAACTACAGCGCGCTGTCACAGACCCTGTTCAAGATGCAGCGCGAAGCGCCGGCGGCTGACAAGCAGGCGGCGTTCTACCGCCTGTCCGCATCCTTGCAAAAAGAACTGTGCGCAGACCGTGGTGACAACACGCGCTTTGGCGCGCAGTGGTGGTGCCAGATTGCGAAGAGCGTGGAATCCCAAGCCACCAGCTACTGGAGCGGCGGCAAAGACTACCAGCGCGACAACCAGATGGGCGCAAATGCCATCTGGCTGGCCGACCAATTGTTTGCCGGCAAGAAGGCCGTTGTCTGGGCCCACACCGTGCACGTAGGTCGCGGCTTTCAGCGCGGACCGCAGAACCTGCAGGCCGGCGAGGTCATGCACCGGCACTGGGGCCCGGCCTACAAGGTGGTGCAGTTCACCGGGGCCAAGGGCACGCTGCTGGACTTCATCACCATGCAGCCCTTGGACATTCCCGCCATACCTGCCGACAGCCTGGAGGCGCGTCTCAGCAAGGCGGGCCACAGGCTGACCGGTTTCACGGCGACGGCTCCGGTGGAGCTGCCGCAGTTCACGTATGAATACGCCTCGCATCCATTGGAAGTCGGCATGCAGGGCAAGCTGGGTGTGAACTGGGATGTGCTGTTCTTCATCGACACCATCCACCCGGTGCGCATGACGCGCTGACCGTGTGCGGTGTTAAGCGGTGCGCAGTTTGAGGCCTGTCCCGCTGCGGGCCGCAGAGAACTGCCAATACAACGCCAACCAGGTCACCATGCCCACCAGGGCCAGCACCAACCAGGGCAGGGCGGGCAGGTTCAGCGCACGCGCATGGTCCAGCAGCATGCCGCCACCGGTGTAGCCCACCAGCCCGCCAATGGCCAGGCCAAAGCGGCCCATGCCCATGTAGCTGGCCCGTGCCTGGGGCTGAGCAAACCGCGCCAGCAAGGCCTCGCGTGCGGGTTCGGCAATCAGCGACCCCACAAAGAACAGTGACAGCATCACAAAGGCCGCATGCAGGCTGTGCACCCAGGCCATTGCGGCAATGCTGACGGCCATCGTCAATACACCGGCCAGCACGCGGGTCTCCAGCCGCAGATAACGTTCGCCCCAACGCGCCAGCGGATACAGCAGCGTGAGGGACAACACCGCGTCCAGCGCATACATCCAACTCACAGCCTGCGCGGTGCCCGCCAGTTGCTTGATGGTCACCGGCAGCAACAGCATGATCTGCACACCCAACGCGTAGTAGCCGCTCAGTGTGAACACAAACACCAAGAACGCCCTGTCACTCAGCACCGTGCGCATCGCGGCCAGGGGCGCCGTGCGGGTGGATGCCACGCGGTAGGCGGGCAGTAGCCAGGCATTGGCCAAGGCCGCCAACACAAACGCAGCGCTGCCACCCATGGCCACCCAAAAGAAATCAAAGCCCAAGAGCCAAGTACCTAAGAGCGCGCCACCCATGGCAGCCGCACTGTCCTGCATCATCAGCAGGCTGTAGAAGCGGCTGCGTTCATGGCTGCGGGTCAGCTTGATGATCATGGCGCTGCGCGGCGGGTCAAACAGCATGCCGCCCAGGCCGGATAGCAAGCACGAAAACACCAGCACACCCGGGTGGTGGGCCACACCCATCACCGCAAAGCCCGCCGCGCGCAACAGCATGCCGGCCACGATCAGGGGCTTGGCACCATAGCGATCGGCCAATGAGCCGCCCACCAAACCCAAACCTTGCTGCACCATCTGGCGCAGGCCCAGGGCCAGGCCCACCGCCGCGGCAGCCCAGCCCATCTGGTCCACAAAATGCAAGCTGATCAGTGGGAAGACGAGGAAGAAACCGGCAACCACCAGCAGGTTGTCGAGCATGATGAAGCGACGCCCCAGCGTTCGCGCGCGTTGTGCAGCCATGTTGTCCCAAAAAGTATTGCCCCCACGCTCCGCCGCTACGCGGGTCGCTGCCCCCCGAGGGGGCCATCGTCGCCTTGGGGCGGCCCTGCGGCGACTGCGTGAAAGATCCCATTCTGGGGTGTTGGCAGTTATTATGGAAGTCGCTAACTCGTAATACTTGCTATAGATTTTTCTTATGTCTCTCAGCGTTGATGATTTGCAGCTCTTGGTCGATATCGTGGACTGCGGCAGCTTCAGCCAGGCGGCCGCGCGTCGGCGGTGGTCGCAGCCCCAGGTAAGCCAGCGGGTGAGTCAGTTGGAGGCCGATATCGGCGCGCAACTGTTCCAGCGCCACCGCCGCGGCGCTTTGCCTACTGCCGCCTGCGATGCCTTTCTGCCCGCCGCCAAAGAAGCCATCGCAGTGCTAGACCAGGGCCGCAAAGCCATACAGCGCACGCCGCCCTTGCCCCTGGTCACGCTGGCCTGCTTGCCGTCATTGGCCTCGGTGGTGTTTGGCCCCATCCTCGTGGCTTTGGCCCAGGCGCCGATGGAGATACGCTGCCGCACCGACCATTCGCCCGCCATCATGGAAGAGCTGCTGACCGGCAAATCACAACTGGGTTTTGTGCTGAAGTGCCCACCCATGGCGGGCATCCAGATGGAACGCATCTGGCGCTCGCGCATTGTGGCCGTGGTGCACCGCAGCCACCGGCTGGCGCGCTCAAAGCCCAAGACGCTGGCTGCTATTGCCAATGAGCAGTTGGCCCCCCAGTCGTGGGGTGATGGCTGCTACCAGTTGATCGATTTGCTGCGCGGCCTGCGCACCGTGCCCGGCCCCATCCACACCGTGCAGCCTGCCAGCGCGGCGCGCGAGATGGCGCTGGAGCACGGCTTTTTGACCTTCATGCCCGAGGTCGCCGTCAAGCGCGAACTGCGCGAAGGCCGTCTCGTCAAGCTGGATTTGCAAGACCTGCCCGTGTCGGAGTGGGAGGTCATGGTGGCCTGGCGCAGTGGCAAGCGCATGGATGCCAGCAAGCAGCGCGTACTGGACACGGTGCGGGCCATGGCGGCCGACTGGGCGTAGTCAGTCCTTCGCCAGGTTCTGGCTCACCCGCAGCAGCAACTGGGTCAACTGCTCGCGCTCCGTGGCGTTCATACCGGCCACTGCTGTGGCATTGAGCCGCTTGCCCTGCTGCTGCAAGGCACGTCGCACGGCTTGTCCTGCATCGGTCAGTGACAGGCGCGTGTTGCGCCGGTCATCGGGGTCGGGTTCGCCCTCCAGCAGGCCCCGGTCGCGCAAGCCCTTGATCAAGCGCGCTAACTGCGCCTTGTCACGCCCGCTGTGCTGTGCCAGATCGCTCTGCGTGGCGCCGGGGTTGCGGCCGAAGTAGCCCAGCACCTTGCTGTCCATATGCGTGATGTCGTGCGGCCCGTCGCGCAGCACGCGGAACTGCTGCGCGCGGTACTGGTGCATCACATGGTGAACGATCTCCAGCACGCCTTCATCACTCGCGTTTGCGGGTTGGTTGACATTATCAACTGATGTGCGCATAATTAAAAGACATTATCAACTATTGACCAAAAAACGAGCATGAGCACTCCTACTATTGCTGTCAGCCGCGTGCAACGCGTGCGCCACGAAATCAAACGCCGCGACCTGCAGGTCGTCCGCGTCGCATCCATCAGCCCCCATTTCAAGAGCGTCACCTTTGCCGGTGAATCTCTGGCCGACTTCAACAGCGCGTCCTTCGACGACCACATCAAGCTGCTGCTGGATGTGGGCGACGCCGAGCCCGTGCGCCGTGACTATACGCCGCGCCACTTCGACGCCCGTGCCGGTGAGCTGACGCTGGAGTTTGCACTGCATGGCGACGGCCCTGCCGCGCAATGGGCTGCTGGGGCCCAGCCCGGCCACCGCGCCACCATCGCCGGCCCGCGCGGCTCCCTCATCATCCCGGTGGATTACGACTGGCACCTGCTGGTGGGCGACGACACCGCCATGCCCGCCATTGCCCGCAGGCTGGAAGAACTACCGCCCGGCAGCCGCGTGATGGCTGTCTTGCACATGCCCGATGCGACCGACCGCCGCAGCTTCAAGACCGCCGCCGCACTCAGCCTGCAATGGGTAAACACTACGCAGGAGCTGCTGGACGCCGTGCGCAAGCTGGCCCTGCCCAGCGGCGAGGGCTATGCCTGGTGTGCGGGCGAGGCCGCGGCGATGGCCGCGCTGCGCAAGATACTGGTCGACGAGAAAGGCCATGACCGCCACGCCATCCGCGCTGCGGCCTATTGGAAGCAGGGCGCGGTGGCGCACCACGAGAACCTCGAAGACTGATCAGTCGGCGCGCGGGAATGCGGCCATGGGCGCACGGTCCACGTTGTAGCGCGTCACCGCCGCGGCCTTGCCGTCGCGCAGGTCAAAGTGCAGTCGGGCATCCGGGTCTTCGTCAAAGTAGAACTCTTCGTCCGACAACGCCGACAGCGGGCTGGGTGTGGCGCCGGGCACGTCACTGACGATGCGGCCCTCGTCGTCCAGCCGAATCGTTCGCTCGCGGCCATCCAGCGCGTAGCGGCCCAGCACGGCCCGGGTTTGCGCGGTCGTCAGCGCTATGGGCTTCAGCACCTGGGGTGCTTGCCCCAGCGCCAATTGCACCAGGCGTTTGGCAATGGGGTCCAGCCGGGCCTCTTCGCCGTTGTGGAGCACGGCCACATACAGGTCGTCCGTAGGCAGGTAAACCGTCTCGGAATGGAAGCCGGGTATGTCGCCATTGCTTTGGATGTAGGGCTGGCCGTTCATGGTGTGGGGCCGCGTGCCATAGCCGTAGTGCGTGTCGCTGCCATCCGCCACGCGGTAGGCCGTCGTCATCGTGCGCAGGCTGGCGCTGGAGACTACCTGGCCGGCGTACAAGGCCTTGTTCCAGCGCGCCAGATCCGCCGTGGTGGACCGGTGCGCACCCGCCGCGAACCCCAGGCTGGGGCTGAAATACGGCACCGGTGACGGGCCTTCACCATAGCCGGTGGCCAGACCGGGCACGACACCGGTGTACGACAGACCCGTGGTGTGCGCCATGCCCAGCGGCCCAAAGAACTGCTCTTGCAAATACGCATCAAACGGCTTGCCGCTTTGGCGCTCCACCACCAAGCCCAGCAGACTGTAGTTGATGGACGCATAGCGGAACTGCGTGCCAGGCGCTGACAGCAGCGGCTTGCCAGCCGCGACCGACAGCAACTGCTCGGGTGTGAAGTCCTCCCGCACGCGCGCCCGGAACGCCGCATCGTCATACAGATTGCCCAGCCCCGAGGTGTGGGTCAGCAAGTTCTCGATGCTGACCGTGCTCCAGGCCGCAGGTGCTTGTGGCAGGTAGCGGGTCACGGGTGCCTTCACATCCAGCGCACCCTGTTCCGCCAGCTTGAGGATGGCGGCCGCGGTGAACTGCTTGCTGACACTGGCAATGGCCAGTACCGTGTCCGTGCGCATGGGCACCTGCAACTCCACCTGGGCCAGGCCGTAGGCTTTGTTGAACAGCGTCTTGCCGTGCGGGACAACCAGCACCGCTGCGCCGGGGCGATCGGGCTTGAACACGGTCTGCAGGTAATGGTCTATCGCGGCTGCGGGGGCGGGTGTAGCGGGGGTGGCGGCACTGACGGCGCTGCTCGCGATTGCAAGCAGCATGCCGGCCCACAGCGGGGCGCGTCGGGTCCAAAGCGGGTAGGTGTGTGTCATGGCGGCGTGTAGGGGTGTTGTGTAGCGGGAGGCAACAAAGCCCCGCAGTATCCAAAGCCCGCCGCGCGGCCACCACCGCCATGCGACGAACTGCGGCAATGGCGGCACCAGCCGTTAAGCAGGGTCGATATACCCATAACGGGTTTGTTGGAGGCTGATTTTCTACCTTACGAGAGAAAACTGCCGGTAGCCCTCGTGGAATGGATGTATCGCGCTATCAATTTGGTAGTTGCTGCTGTGGAAGCCCCTGTTCTGCGCTGTCACCACCTTTCAAAAGTCCCGATTCCCCTGGCTTCAGCTTTCATGCTATATTGCACAAACAATACATATGTGTATGTTTTGAGGTGAAGTAACTGTGGATGCCAGTGTGAGGAGACCAGCGCATGCAGGATGAACTGTTCGAGGTGACGCCGGCACCGACACCGGAGCAGGCCCTGCGCGTGCATGGGCTGGACTTTTCGTATTTCACCGGCAAGCTCGAAGCCTATTTGCGCGCCAAGGGCCTGCCCTATGCGCTGGTCGCCATGGACAGCCGCGCCTTTGCGCGCTGCGCTCGCATCACCGGTGTGGCGCAGATGCCGCAGCTCGAATGTGCCGACGGCCGCTGGCTGACCGACACCACGCCCATCATCGCCCACTTCGAAGCCCAACGCATAGGCCCGCAGATCTACCCGGACGACCCGGCCACCTGCTTTGTGGCCCACCTGCTGGAGGACTTTGGCGACGAGTGGCTGTGGCCGACCGCCATGTACTACCGCTGGGCATTCGCGCCCGATGCCCGCCTGCTGGGCGACCGGCTGGCGCGCGGCATGCTGGGCGATGTGTGGTTGCCGGTGCTGCTGCGCCGCTGGTTCATCCAATGGCGCCAGCGCCACCTATTCATGACTCGCGAAGGCGTGACCCGCGCCAATGCCGCAGCCGTGGAGGCGGTATACATCCAGGTGCTGGGGGCCATGGAGTGCGCGCTGGCGGACAACAAGCCTTTTGTGATGGGCGATCGCCCCACGCAGGCGGACTTTGGGCTCTTCGGCTCCATGTTTCGCCACTTCTCCAGCGACCCCACGCCTGCGCGCATCCTTCGCGGCAGGGCGCCTGCCGTGCATGCATGGGTAGCGCGGATGTGGAATTTGCAGGCCGCCCGCCTGCAGGCCTGCGCGCTGCCAAACACGGTGTCGGCGGGGCTGTATCCGTTGCTGGCCATGGCCTGTGCGCAATACCTGCCCTACCTGGAGCGCAACGCCGCTGCCGTGCATGCCGGGCAGCGCACGGTCAGCTGGCAGTGCAATGGCAAGGCCTTCTCGGCGCCGGTCCACCCTTACCGGGCCTGGTGCTTACAGCAACTGCAGGCACGCCACCAGGCCTTGCCCGCAAGCGCGCAGGCGCAGGTGCGGCAGTGGCTGCTGGCCTGCAGCCCATCCCACGGCGCAGCGGCGGTCGACCTGCTGTGCAGGCCGGCCCTGCGTGGCGTGGCCGTGCCGCCGGCCTTGTCTGTCGCCACCGCGCAGGCCATGCGGCCGGTCAACAGCCGCTGGGCGACGTCCTGAACCCTGATTGCCCCACAACCCCAACTGCACTGGAGAGACACCTATGAACCTGAGAACACAGGCCGCCATCGCGCTGGCCAGCGGCATGCTGTCGCTGGCTTGCATGGCCGCACCGTCCGAACTGGCCGGCGTCAAGATCCCGGAGACCACCGAGGTGGCGGGCAGCAAGCTCGTGCTCAATGGCGCCGGCGTGCGCTACAAGTCCATCTTCAAGGTCACGGTGATTGCGCTGTACCTGGGCAAAAAGGTGGCCACGCCGGAAGAGGTCTACGCGGCCCCCGGCCCCAAGCGCGTCAGCATCACGCTCTTGCGCGATGTGGACGGCGCCGAGATCGGCAAGACTTTCAGCCGGGGCCTGGGCGACAACACCAGCAAGAGCCAGATGTCGCAACTGGTGCCGGGCCTGATCAAGTTGGGCAGCATGCTGTCGGGGCAAAAGAAGTATCTGGCCGGTGAGAGCCTGTCCATCGACTGGATACCCGGCGTGGGCACCACACTGACCAGCCGCGGCAAGGTACTGGACGAGGTCTTCAAGGAGCCCGAATTCTTCAACGGCATTCTCAGCATCTGGCTGGGCCCCACGCCCGCCGACTGGCGCCTGAAGGATGCCATGCTGGGCGTTCAGTCCTAGTAGCCCCCGTCCAATATGCTTGGTGTGCTATCACAAAGATAGCGATTGGTTTTCAACCAGGTAGTCGATCAAGGCCCGGGTCTTCTGCGGCAGATGCGGCCCCGGCATGTAGACCGCGTGCACGCTGCCGCTGTAGGGCTCGGCAAAGTCCCAGTCTGGCAGCACCTGCACCACATGCCCGGCTGTCAGCGCAGCGTGGGCGCTGAAGTCGGGCACCAGACCGATGCCGGCATCGGCCTCCACCATGGCGAGGATGGCCGCACTGTTATTGACCTGGGCGCGCGTGGCCACGCGGACCAGCACCGTCTCAGCCCCGTGGCGCAGCGTCCAGCTGTCACCAAAGGCGCCGTAGCCCAGGTAGATGCAGGCATGGCGGGGCAGGTCCTGCGGGCTTTCCGGCGTGCCCTGCCGTGCCAGGTAGTCGGGACTGGCCACCAGCACATAGCGCATGGGGCACAGCGTGCGCGCCGCCAAGCCGGGGCTCAGTTCGCGGGCGATGCGGATCGCCAGGTCCACGCCTTCGTCCACCAAGTCCACGGTGCGGTCCACCAGGCTCAGGTTGATGGACACATCCGGGTAGCGGGTCAGAAAGCCGGGCAGGCGCGGCGCCAGCCACACCTGGCCGAACACCACCGGGGCCGTCACGCGGACCAGGCCATTGGGCCGCGCGCTGTAGCTGCCTGCCAGTGTGTGCACCTCACGCGCCGTGCTGAGCATGCGTGCACAGGCCGCATAGACCTGCTCACCGAGTTCGGTGGGCTTGAGCGAGCGCGTGGTGCGCACCAGCAGGCGCCCACCCAGATGCGCCTCCAAGCGGCTCACATGGCGGCTGACGGCCGAGGTGGTCAAGCGCAACTGACGCGCCGCCGCGCTGAAGCCGGCGCTCTCTACCACCCGCACGAACACCGCCATTTCGTTGAGCATTTCCATAGGGCTGGTCCTGTCTCTATTGTTGAATCTAAAGCAATAGCTATTTGAAAATATGCATGATTGTGTGACTAAAAGCATTGAATCACACTACTCTCACGAATGGAGGTGTGGCATGAGCAACATGGGACCGGTGGAAAAGCAACACAGCGGCGGCGCCTGGCGCATGGCAGCCGCCATGGGTTTGTCGGGCACGATAGGCCTGTTCGTGGTCGCCAGCGGGCAAAGTGCGCTGACCGTGGTGTGGTTTCGCTGCCTGATCGGCGCCATCGCCTTGCTGGCGTGGCTGGCTTGGCAAGGCGCCTGGCGGCCTTTGGTGGGCAGGGCCTGGGGTTGGCTGCTGCTGGGCGCGGTTGCGCTGATCGTGAACTGGTTGTTTCTGTTCAGCGCATACCGGCTCAGCGGCATCGCGGTGTCTACCGTGGTCTACCACGTGCAGCCCTTCTTTCTGATCGTGCTGGCGGCGCTGGTGCAGCGCGAGGCGCCAGACTGGCACAAGATCCCGTGGCTGCTGGTGGCGCTGGCCGGCGTGGCGCTCACCGCCGGTGTGCACTTTGGCGGCGGTGGCAGCCAGATGCAACTGCTCAGTGGCATTGCGTTGGCGCTGGGCGCGGCCCTGCTGTACGCCGTGGCCACGCTGGCGACGCGCAAGCTGAGCGGCATTGCACCAGCGCAGATCGCGGGCCTGCAACTGCTGCTGGGGGCCGGCCTGCTGTTGCCCTGGGTTGGCTTCTCGGCCGATGCATTAGCCTGGAAAGCTTGGGCCGCCTTGCTGACGCTGGGCTTGGTGCACACAGGGCTGATGTACAACCTGATGTATGCCGCCTTTCAGCGCCTGTCTGCGGGCCGCATTGCTGCGCTGTCTTACATCTACCCGCTGGTGGCCATTGCTGTGGATGTGGCGGTATTTGATCTGTCTCTGACGGTGCTCCAGGTGGCTGGCATGGTGCTGATCCTGCTGGCGGTGGTGGCCCACCAGTGTGGCTGGCGCTTCCCGCTGCTGCCCGCGCGCCAGCCAGTGCCCCATGCGCGGTAGCGACCGGAGCCGTCGCCCAAGCCCTGCCAGACCGGGCAGGTAAAATCCGCCCCAAATTCTTCAACGAAGGGGGCGTCCGCATGGGACTTTTGCTTGAGCTATTAGGCCTGGTACTCGCAATCACCGTCGCCCTGGGCGCACTCAAGCGCAACGGCGTGGACATTGGCTGGCTCAACCCCTTCACGTTCTTCCACCGCCTGCGTTGGAAGCAAAAGTCCACCATCCCCCCGCTGTATGCACTGGACCACCCGGTCGACGTGGTGGGTGTGCTGGCCCTGGCCGCGGTGCAGACCTCGGGCGTGGTCACCAGCAAGCAAAAGGAAGGCGTCTTGGCGCTGTTGTGCCAGCACATGAGCATGAACGCGGCTGAGGCCAATAATCTGTGGATTCTGAGCAGCCACCTGCTGCGCCACCGTGCACTCGACGCGCGCGAGGTGCCCGCGGTGCTGGAGAAGTCTGCCGAGAAGTTCAGCGACTACCACCAGCAGACGCTGATGACCATCGTCAAGGCCGCCATCGCCCTGGAGCCGCCCGAGAACGCCGCGCAACGTGAACTGGTCGACGCCATCGAAGCCTTCTTCGGCAAGCGCAAGGCAGCTCCGGCGACCTGGTAAGCAGGTGCCCTGGGTGGGTGAAACTACCCAAATCGGGGTTATTGGCTGAACATACCTATAAAAATGGCAGATAGCCCTCGCCATATATAGACTTGGTGCTATAAAAAGCAGAGCGCCCGCAAAACATAATCAGGAAATTTTTCATGTCGGAACTGTCACTGCCCATGCCCTTGGGCCTGGCTCCCACCTTGAGCCTCGACGAAGGCCACCGTTGGGACGGCTTTGCCAACACCCAACCGGCCCCCGCCAACGCCTTGTCGGTCGCCTAGCCTCCTATCGAAACACCAAAACAGGTATCTTGGTGTGGGTCAGCACCTTGTGCGTCTCGCCCCCCATCACCAGGCCGCGCACGCCGCGCCGCCCGTGTGAGGCCATGAAGATCACATCGCAGTGTTGGTCTTGTGCGGTGTTGATGATTTCTTCGTACGGTTGCTCGCTGACGCAATGCACCAGCGCACACTCCACACCGGCCTGGTCGGCCGCGCTCTTCAGCACACTGAGCTTGCGTGCGGCCAGGGTCTTGGAGTCTTCGGCATAGCGCTCCATCCATTCGGCGACCATCGTGGCCTCCAGTGCGAAAAAATTAAAGGGCATGGTGACGGTCACACCGGTGATCTTGGCGTTGATCTCCTTGGCAAAGCTGACACCATTGCTAATGGCCAGATTGCAGAGTTCTGAGCCGTCGGTGGGGATCAGAATGTGCTTGAACATGGCAGACTCCCGGTGCTGGAGGGCACGCTTCCATTATGGTGAGCCGCACTGGCAAATACAAGCAAGAACCAGCAAGGCACAGAGCTTGCAATACGAGGCGGTGATACTGTGTTCCATCACGCGCCGCCCCGGGCGCAGCGCAGCCAAGGAGTCCTCCGCATGCCTGATCGTCTCTCTGCCATGCCCTCACCGGTGCCTGGTCATTCATGGTTGGCCCGGCTGTATGGCGCACCGCCGCCACCGCCGCGGATCAACCTGGCGCTGCAAGGCGGTGGCGCGCATGGGGCCTTTACCTGGGGTGTGCTGGATGCGCTGCTGGACCACACCGGCCTGGCATTTGAAGGCATCAGCGGCAGCAGCGCAGGCGCCATGAATGCCGTGGCCTTTGCCCATGGCTGGATGCAGGACGGGCCAGCCGGTGCGCGCCAGGGCTTGTCCGCCTTTTGGGACGAGGTGGGCCGCCAGATGCCCTGGCAGGCGCTGACCCAGGGTGAGGGGGAGTCCATCAGCCTGTCGCCCACCACGCGCATGCTGGCGCATTGGGCGGGGCACTTCTCGCCGTCGCAACTCAACCCCTTTGCACTGAACCCGCTGCGCGAACTGCTGCTGCGCCAGATCGACTTTGAGCGCTTGCGGCGGCACTCTCCATTCAAGCTGTTTATTGCCGCCACTCAGGCCAACACCGGCAAACTGCGGGTGTTTCGCGAGAGTGAGCTGACGGTGGATGTGCTGCTGGCATCGGCCTGCCTGCCCAAGATCCACCACCCGGTGGAGATCGATGGTGAACCCTATTGGGACGGCGGCTACTGCGCCAACCCGGCTGTGTTCCCGCTGTTCTACGACTGCGTGGCGCGGGATGTGCTGTTGGTGCTGTTGAGCCCGCTCAAGCACGAGGGCACACCGCACAGCGTGCAGGAAATTGAGGCCCGCATCACCGAGCTGGCCTTCAGCGCCCACTTCATGCGCGAGATGCGGATGTTCGCGCAGGCCACCGCGTTTGCGGGGCGTGGCTGGTGGAGCGGGGGCCCGCTGGAGCGCCGCTTACGCAGCATGCACTTCCATATGGTGGACTCCAGCCAGGTGAGTACGCTGCAGCGGGCCGAGACGCGGCTGCTGGCCCATGCCCCCTTTTTAGAGCTGCTGAAAGAGCAAGGCCGTCAGCGTGCAGGCCTGTGGTTGGCGGCGCACGGGGCCGACATTGGTCAGCGCTCGACCATCGATCTGCAGCAACTCTTCCTATAAAAAAGCCCTACGCACCGGTCTACCAGATTTCTCCCACATTGCATTGCACACTGGCGCCAACCCCAACCGCCAGGAGCATGCAATGAACCCAACCAACAACCCTCTGCCCGACACCCACCTTGCCCGTGATCTCGATGCCTGGATCCAACAACAATCCGACCGGCGCCGCGCCCTGCGCTGGCTGGGCATGGGCGCCTTGTCGCCGCTGGCGCTGGCCGCATGCGGCGGCGCGGGCGATGCCGCAGCAGGCACGTCCAGCACCGGCACCAGCACAACGACGACTACGACCACGACCACCACTACAACGCCCACCGCAAGTTGTTCGGTGATACCCAGCGAAACCAATGGCCCCTACCCCGGTGACGGCACCAACAGCAATGCCAGCGGTGTCGCCAATGCGCTGTTGCTGTCGGGCATCGTGCGGCGCGACATCCGCTCCAGCATCGTCACCAGCAACAACACGGCCACCGGTGTGCCGCTGACGGTCACGCTGACACTGGTGAACACTAAAAACAGTTGCGCATCGCTGGCAGGCTACGCGGTCTACTTGTGGCACTGTGACCGCGTGGGCCTGTACTCCATGTACTCCACCGGCGTCACCAACGAGAACTACCTGCGCGGCGTGCAGATCACCGACAGCAATGGCCAGGTCACGTTCACGACCATCTTTCCCGGTTGCTATTCCGGACGCATGCCCCACATCCATTTCGAGGTCTATGCCAGCCAGGCGGCAGCCACGTCCAACCCGGCCGGCGACGCGGTGCGCACCTCGCAGCTGGCCTTTCCCAATGCGGTGTGCAATGCGGTCTACGCCAGCAGCGGCTACAGTGCCAGCATCAACAATTTCGCGGCCATCAGCTTCGCCACCGACAACGTGTTCAGCGACGGCTACAGCACGCAGTTGGCCTCGGTCACTGGTGACACCAGCAATGGCTACGTGGCCGCACTGCAGGTGGGCATTGCGGCCTAGCGCGTGAAGCACGGCCCAGCACATGTAGCGTGGGAGGCTGCCGCGCCTGTCTTACCATTGGGCACCATGCCGCCGTTCACTGTTGCCGATGCCACCGCTCCTGCGCGATCCGCGTGGCGACCCCGGCTGACGCTGGCGCGCAAGCTGTTCCTGGCTCTGGCGGGGCTGTTGCTGGCCTTGCTGCTGACCTTTGTGGCGCTCTCCCGGCTGGGCCTGCAGCGCAGCCTGGGTGACTATGTGGCCGAGATCGAGCTATCGCGCATGGACTGGCTGGCCACGCGCCTGGAGCAGGCCTATGCCCAATCGGGTAATTGGCAATTCCTGGAGCAAAACCCCCAGGCCTGGTTCAGCCTGCAAATGCCCGATGGCCGGATGGACACCGCGCCACCGCCGCGCTCACCCAACCAGGAGCAGCGGCCTTTGGGGCCGCCGCGAGACCATGGCCCCGGCCCTGGTGGCCCTGGCGGCCCTGGCGGTCCAGAAGGCCCGGGAGGTGGCATGCAGGCCCAGTTGGATTTGCTGCCGCAGCGCTACGCACCTCCACCCCCGCCCGATGCGCCCAACGACCCGCGCGCGCGGCGTGACTCGGTCTATGCCCGCATGGCCCTGCTGGACCCGCAGACGCTCAAAGTCCTGGCGGGCAACCCTGTGGACAGCGCTACGACGGCGAAGCGCCCGGTCATGCATGGGCAGACGGTGGTGGCCTACTTGGCCATCGCCCCCTTGGCCAGCACGCAGACCGACGCGGGGCGGGCCTTCATCGCACAGCAGTCCACATTTGTCGTGGTGTCGGGCCTGGTGGGCTTGGCCCTGGCCCTGTTGATCTCGTGGCAGCTCACGCGGCGCTGGCTGGCCCCCGTCCATGCGCTGGTGGATGGCGCCAAGTCCGTGGCCCAAGGCCAGCTCAGTACGCGCGTACGGGTGCAGGGCGATGACGAGTTGGCCACGCTGACCCATACCTTCAACACCATGACCCAGCAACTGGGGGACAACCAGGCGCGGCACCAGCGCTGGCTGGCCGATGTGGCGCACGAATTGCGCACGCCGCTGGCTGCCATGCGGGCCGAGATCGAGGCGGTGCAAGACGGGGTGCGCCCCTTCACGCCGCCTACGGCCGAACGCCTGCACCGCCAGGTGGAGCGCTTGGGCCAATTGGTGGAGGACCTGCGTCTGAGCATGCAGGATGGCGAGCCGCAGGCCGCGGCCACGCTGCAGGATGGTGTGCGCCCGCTGGATGGCCTGCTGGAAGCCCTACGCCTGATGGAGAGCCGCTTCCAGCAGGCGGGCCTGCAGTTGGACCCGGCGCCGCTGATCCAACTGGCGCAGCAGACCCACTGGAGCATGCGGGCGGACCCCGCGCGCCTGCACCAGGTCTTTGTGAACCTGCTGGAGAACAGCCTGCAGTACACGCAGGGGGGCGGTTGCCTGCAGATCAATGCGGCCCTGCAGCCCGCTGCGCCCAACGCCCCAAACCCACCGCAGTTGCTGCTGCGCTTTGACGATTCCGCGCCCGCGCCAGCGGCCAGTGATCTGCCCCATTTGTTCGAGCGCCTCTACCGGGGCGAGAGTTCGCGCGACCGCAAACACGGTGGCTCGGGCCTGGGCCTGGCCATTTGCCAGACCATTGTGCAGGCCCATGGCGGTAGCATCACGGCGGCGTTGTCGCCACTGGGCGGCCTGCGCATCAGCCTGGTGCTGCCTCTGTCGCCCGACATGCCGCCTGAGCGTGGTTGAACATGGGCACCTCCACAGCACTTCCCATATTGGTCGTAGAAGATGAGCCGGACATTGCGTCGGTATTGGTGGACTACTTGCGCCACGAAGGCTTTGCCCCCCAGCATGTGGACAACGGTGCAGAGGCCCTGGACAGCATCCTGCGCCAACCGCCTGCGCTGGTGCTGCTGGACGTGATGCTGCCCGGCCGCGACGGCCTGAGTGTCTTGCAGGCCGTGCGCCAGCACTCGCAGGTGCCCATCATCATGCTGACCGCCCGCGTGGAAGAGGTAGACCGTTTGCTAGGCCTCAACCTGGGGGCCGACGACTACATCTGCAAGCCCTTTTCGCCGCGCGAGGTCATGGCCCGTGTGCGCACCGTACTGCGCCGGGTCGCGCCACCGGCGGCAGCTGGTGTCAGCGTACCCAGCGCCTTGGTGTTGGACCGCGAGAACCGCAGTGCCAGCCTGCTGGGCCAACCGCTGCAATTGACGGCCAAGGAGTACGAGCTGCTGCGCGCATTGGCTATCCAGCCCGGGCGCGTGCTCGCCCGCAGCCAGTTGCTCGATAGCGTCTACAGCGACGACCTGGACGCCAACCAGCGTGCCATCGACAGCCACATCAAGAACCTGCGCCGCAAGTGCGCCGCCATTGACCCGGACCACGAATGGATACGTTCGGTCTATGGCGTGGGCTTTGTGTTGGAGGACAAGTCCGGGGCTGTTTGACGCCAGTTGTTCGCCGGATGGCCTAGTTCAGTTGCAAGGACCCTAGTGGGTTTCCCACCAAGCCTGGGCCTTGGCCTTGTCGAAGGCTGGCAAGATGGCCTTGGTGATCTTTACACCGGCAAGCGCGGGGAATTTTGCTCTGAATTGGGCCTCGTCCTTTTCGAAGTCGTCTGTGATGGCTATGTCGAAGGTCCCGCCCGAGGCACCGCCGACCGCCTGGTCTATCAGCGGAATGGTTGGGCCAGCCTTGAATTCTTCGCCTTGACGCTCACGCACGGTGGCGTTGACATGTCCGAGGTAGTAGATACCGGATTCTTTTACCGCAAGCTCAGCGTGAAGGGGCGCAAAGTACACGGCGTTGATAGGGAAGGAACTGGCCATGCTGGTCAGTCCACGAATCTCGTACTTGCCGGGGTCAAGTTCGAGCCGAATGAAGTAATTGTTTCCCGTTTCGGGCTTACCCGTTTCTGCCTTGGCCTTTTCGTCCATGACAAAGTTCAAGCGATCGGAGGACTCCTTGGCGTCCGGCTTTTCCACATTGACGACCAGGAGCTTGGGTTGGTAGGAAGTCCTGTAGAGATTCTTGACCGTGGCGGTCATCAAATAGACTGGCTTGCTCTTTTCCGTCCATTTGACGTCATCGCTTTCGAAAGCCATCTTGGTGCGGGTTGCACAGCCTGTGAGCAGCACCATAGCTGCCAAAAAAACCAGTGAGAGAACTCTTCCGACCATACCTCAATCCTTTGTGTTTCGTTCAGTGAACGCCGTCGCATTGCAGAATGCATCCGCGAACCGGCGGCCGGGGAATATACCCCAGCATCACCCCAGGAGTGCTGCATAACGATGGCTTTGCGGGCTGCTGCTAGGCCTCTTCTTTAAGCAGGTCCGTGACGATCTGCCCCAGCCGCCGCAGGCCTTGCTCCACATCGTGCTGGTGCGGCCAGCCGCAGTTGACCCGCAGGTAGGGATCAAAGCGCAGGCTGTTGGAAAACATCTGGCCAGGCGTCACCAGAATCTGCTGCTGCAAGGCGGCGTCGAATACGCGCCGGCTCGACAGTTTTTGCGGTAGCTCCACCCACAGCGACAAGCCGCCGTCGGGCACATTGAGGCGCGTGCCCTCGGGGAAATGGTTGGCAATGGCCTGTGCCGTCTTTTCGCGCTGCACAGAAAGGGTACCACGCAGGCGGCGCAGGTGGCGGTCGTAGGCGGGCGAGGCCATGTAGTCGGCCACCGCCAGTTGCGACAACTCTTCGTTGCTGCGGGTCTGTGTGAACTTGAGCATCTCCACCCGTGCCTGCCAGCGGCCAGGCGCCATCCAGCCTATGCGGATACCGGGCGCCAGGATCTTGTGCAGCGAGGCGCAGTAGATGACATTGCCAGTGCTGTCCCACGACTTCACGGCGCGCAACGGCGTGTCGCCCCGCGTGCTCTCGTTGACCAGCTCGCTGTAGGTGTCGTCCTCAACCAGAGCGACACCGTGGCGTTCGCACAATTGCACCAGACCCTGCTTGTGGGTGTCCGGCATGATGCTGCCCAAGGGGTTCTGCAGATGGGGAACCACGACCACGGCCTTGATGTTGTCGTAGGTCTGCATGGCCATCTCCAAGGCATCCAGCGAGATGCCGGTCTGCGGGCTGGTCGGTATCTCCAGCGCGCGCAAGCCTAAAGACTCCAACACCTGCAGCAGCCCGTAGAACGTGGGGGATTCGACCGCGATGGTGTCGCCGGGCTGGGCCACGGCGCGCAGCGCGAGATTCAGCGCCTCGATGCAGCCATTGGTGATCTGCACTTCGTCGGGCGACAGTTTCATGCCTATGCCCAGCGCCCGCTTGGCCAGCACCGCACGGAACTCCGCATTGCCGCGTGGCGAAGAAGCTGACGTCAGCAGCGTGGGCCGCTTGCGCAACACCCGCATCGTGGCTAGCCGCAAGGCCTCGCTGGGGTAGAGCTCTGGGGCGCAACGGGCTACAGCCAGATTGGTCTTGACCATGTGCAGGCGACCGCGGGCGATGAAGTCTGACACCCTGCCGTGTATGCCCACGTACTGCGCCGGGTCGGGCCGTATGTCCATGCGCGGTTCGCTGACCTTGGCCAGCGTGGTGCGCAGCGGCTGGCGCACAAAGTAGCCCGAGCGCGGCCGGGCCTCCAGCCAACCTTGGTCTTCCAAGTGACGGCTCAATTGCATGGCGGTGGACAGGCTGACATCGTGCTGGCGCATCAGACTGCGCAGCGAGGGCATGCGGTCACCGACTGCCAATGAGCCGGCCTGTATGGCGCTGCGGTAGTGCGCGGCGAGGCGCTGGTAAATGGGCAGGGCTTCGGTAGAGGGTGGAGAAAGCGTGTCCATGGCCAATGGTCTTTGATCTGTTGTCGGCAGAACAGATACAGATTTGTGAAAAGCGTACCGTAACAGATGGCGTTGGACGCATCTGTTCTGCGAAAGACTGGGCAGGGCTGTGCCTGTTGCATGAACCCTGCTTTTCTTACGATTTCTCCATGTCCCCGACCTCTGGGTCTGGACCTTTTGAACCTATCCAAAAGGAGGATGGAGTAATGGAAAAGTCTGTTGCAAGCGGGATACCCGGCCCCTTGAGCCTTGGCCGGGGGCAGTCGCACTTCATGTACCTGCCGCGTGGTGCGGTGCTGCGGGTGGCGCAGGGCGGGGTGGCGGTGGTACAGCACCTCAACCTGGACCACACGGTTTTGCAGGTGCGCGCCGTGGTGCCACAGGGTGGTGTGCACAGCGTACAGGTGGCTGGTTGGGTTGAGATCGTTGCGCAGTTCGACAGCGGGATGTGGCTGCAGGCGCCGGTCACTATGCTGCATTGGCCTGGTCGCGAGCGTGGTCGGGTTGCGCTTTGGAAATGGGTTGTAGATACCCTATTTGGGTTCTTTGAACGCCGAAGCCCCATTGCTCGTGGATGAAAGTTCCTGTAGCCCTCGTGAAATATACGTTGTTGGCTACAAAAATAATAGCGATTGTTAAAACATTGACCGCGGCAAACGGGGCGCGGAATGAATGTACCGCCGCAGGATCATGAGAAAGTCCGTCCCGTTTGGTGTGGACATGCGAAAGACGCAATCGAACACGCCTGCAGACTAGTCCGATCGGACTATTGAGCCAATGGGGTTTGATAGTAACAATCAAGCCCAGTATCCACGCTCAAAACACTCTTATGAAAAACTTTCCAAAATTAACAGCGATCTCTCTGGCCTTGGCATTTGTGGGCGCGGCACAGGCGGCGCCTGTTACGTATTTGGCTGCGGACAACAATGTGTCCTCGCTCAGCCAAATGGCCAACTCGAACGCCGCTGCCGGGTCGTTCCTCTCGGTCGCTGGTAATCTGAATACCGTCGATTTTGAATCCGGCGTGCCCGCCAACCTATCCATTTCTGGTGGCTCCATTACGAACAACTCGGGTTGCGGGGCCCTGTGCGGGTTCAATACCACTGCGGGCGGTGGATTTTTCGTGAGCGTTTTTGGCGGCTCGGTGACTTTTAACTTCACCAATCCGGTCGATGCCTTTGGATTCTTCGTCAATGGCCTTCAGACCAATCTGGTGCCTCAGCAGACTATCGTTTACACGAATGGCTCGTCTGTAAGTCAGACCATCAACATGCCTTCGGCGATCGGTGGTGGTGGCGCATTTGTCGGCTTTATCGACTATGGTCAGTTGATATCCAGCGTGACGTTCAATGCCACAAACGACATTCTTGCATTCGATGACCTGCGTTTCGGTCGGTCGGCAACCAACCCTACGACACCCGTGCCCGAACCAGAGACCTACGCCATGATGCTGGCCGGTCTTGGATTGCTGGGAGCCGTTGCTCGCCGTCGCAAAAACAAGCAAGCCTGATTCCGTTTAGCGCAAGCTACGCAGCACCTTCGGGTGCTGTTTTATTTTGCGCATCAGAAACCCTGGATATCACATTCATCCAATCCGTGGCGGATTGAACTTTTCGTGCAAAAACTGTGAATGGCTCAAGAAGGCCTGGGCGTCCTGCGTGGCCAGGTCTTCGCTGAGTTGGGCCACCTTGCGCGTCAGGTCGTCCAGCGTGGCGTTGAAGGTTTCTTGCGCGGTCTGTCCGTTGTCCAGGCGCTTGCTCATCGCAAACTGCTGGGGGATGGACATATAGGTCTTCAGTGCGTCGGGCAGGTAGCTCAGCGCGATGTGGCGCGCGTGGAAGCCTTCTTCCAATGACAACTGGCCCTTGCTGCGTTCCCATTGGTCCAGCAGGCCGTTCAGTTGCTTGCACAGGTCCAGCACCTTGGTCTGCAGGCTGGCGGGCAGGCGGTTTTGCGGGTTGTAGTCCACTAGTTGGCGCACTGCATTCAGGGCGGTGAGCATACTGGTGCGTGCATCACCTGCGTCTTCAAACTCCAGCGCGTCCCAGGGGTTACCTGACCACTTGGGAAAGCCGAACCACATGCCGCCCACACCAAAGCCCGCCGCATAGCCCAGCGCCGCCAGGGCGCCTGCGCCCACCTGGGTCAGGCCCAGGCCACTGAGCACCAGCGCCAGCGTGGCTAAGCCCACGCCGCCCCAGTTGGCGGGGGATTGCAAGAAATTACCAATCTTGTTCATGTGAAGAGGGTGAGCATGGGTCTACGACGCACCCGGCACTTGTTGGCTGTTTATTGGTAAGCCCGGATGTCCTTGAACACACTGTACAGCGAGGCCTTGCGCGCGTCGAACACGCGCCCGCCGGTGGTGGCGACCAAGTCTTTCAAGGCCGTCTCATTGGCCTCGCCAAACAGCACCATGAAGACGGGGATGGCCCGCACATCTTCGGGCAGGGCGGCGTAGGCGGCCTTGAACTGGGCCATGTCGCGCCCCTTGTTGACCTCGCCATCGGTAAAGGCGACCACCGAATACTGGTAGCCCGGGTTCTTCTGGCGCTCTTCGTTCATATTGACCAGGGCTTGCAGGATGGCATCGTACAAGGCGGTACCGCCGTTCATCTGCAGGCTGTCCACATAGTCGCGCACCTGGCCCAGCACTTTCTGCTTGGCCTCGGTATCTGCGGCCTGCAGGGCTAGGCCCTTGCGCGCGGCATCGGCCTTGGGCAAGCCGGGCAGTTGGAAGAAAACCGGTGCATAGACCTGTTCGGAGAAGGGCAGCATCCACACCTTCTCGCGGCTGGTCAGGCGGGCGATACGCCCGGTCAGCGATGCGTCGTCTCCAGCGATGTATTGCAAGGCTTCCACCAACTGCTGACGCCGGCCGTTCTGGTTCATGCTGCCGCTGATGTCCAACACAAAGGTGGAGGCAATCGGTGTGCGGAATTCATTGAGGTAGGCGTTGATCAGGCCGTCCGCTAGCGGACGGTCGGTGGAGAAGGGCAGCTCCACCAGCATGCTGTCTTGCGGGAACAGGCTGGCCTGGGCCTTGGCGACCTCGCCATTGACGGGCCTGCGCAGCGTGGTCTTGGCCAGCCAGGTCTGAGCCGCGTCGCCCTTGAGGTAGGCCACCACCTTCTGGTATTGCTCGCGCTTGGTGTCGTTGAGCAGCATCAGCGGGTAGTCGGCCGTGGCTACACCCTCGAAGGGGTAGATCAGCGTCAGCGGTTCCTTGAGCTTGCCCGATTGGTTGAGCGACAGCAGCCAGCTTTCGTAGTTGATGAAGGCATTGACGCGGGTGTTTTGCTGCTCGATGAATTTTTCGCTGAGGTAGCTGCTGTTGTCGCCCACCAGTTTGTAGCCCTTGATGAAGCCGCTGATGGCAGCGCGGTCCACATCGGCGGCAGTCAGTGCCTCGGACTTCTGCGCGGCCGAGGCCACCACGCCCATCAGCGCCATGAAGCCTTGGTTGCTGGTGGCGGGGTTGGACAGCGCGTATTTGAGCTGGCCGCTCTGTGCGGCCTTGGCGATGGTGTTCCACGTGATCTTGCTGGCCACCTCGGGTTTGTCCCAGCCGAGTAGCTTGGCCTGGCTGGCGCTGACGCCCACGACAACGGGGGACAGCATGATCTTCTCTTGCAGCTTTACGCGGGCCTGGCCTTGCGGGTCGGACAGCAGGTACTTGGCATTGGCAAACCAGGCCGCATCGGCCTGGGCCTTGCCGGTCTGCACGGCCTCGGTGCTTTCCATCGTGCCACCGTACTTGAAGCGGAGTTTGACGCCGGTAGCGTCTTCCACCATCTTCTCCAGCGGCTGGGCGTCCTTCAGATCGCTGGTGGCCAGCACGGTGAAGGTGTCCGTGACTGCGGCGGCGGGCGTGCTGCTGGTCTTGGCGGGCTCGGTCGGTTTGTTGCAGGCGGCCAGACCCAGTGCCACCAGTAGCAGCGCACAGGCCCGGCGTGTGAAGTGTTGCATTGCCATTCCTCGTCCTCCTGATTGCTGTTTTTGCTTACTGCGCCATCTCGCGTGTGATGGTGTCGATCATCTCGGCCATCAGGTCAAAGCTGGGCGGGTCGATGACCTGGGTCAGGCGCTCTTCGACCGCCAAGTTGGCGGCCTTGGTGGCCTGCACGAAGTAGGCGCTATCGGCGATGCGAAAGCCGAAGTCGACCGCTAGGCGTTGCAGCTCCGGGTTGGTGGACAGCAGATCGCCCAGCTTCTTGGCGCGGTCATTGGTGGCCACGAACACCACTTTGTTGAACAGCGTGGGCTGCGGGTAGAGCAGCACCATGCCGGGACTCAAACCCTTCTTACCCAGCGCGTAGCTGACGACCTGGTTTTCGTAGATGAAGGCCATGGGCGTCTTGCCGATGCCGATGGAGAGGTAGTCGTCAAAATTACCGTTGACATAGTTCTCCTGGTAGCCCTGGCGCTTGAACAGACCGGAGACCCCCAGTGCGGCCTTGCGGGCTGATTCGCGGTCGGTGACCACCTCGCTGCCATTGAAGGCATAGCTGGTCATGGCCAGGTACATGGCAGCCGAGTTGCTCTTGCGCACATCGGTGGTGGAGACCAGCACACTCTTGTTGACCTCGTAGGCGCTGGCGCCCTTCAAATCTTTCCAGCGCTTCTTGTCCAGCATCAACTGCGTCAGCTTGGCCAGGTCCACATGCCATACGCCGGGGCTGGCCTCGCGTGCCATGCCGTTGGCACCCAGGATCTGTGCAATGGGTGCCCAGGAGGCAATCACCATCGGTGTGTAGATCGGCGAATAAGCCGTGGTGCTGATGTTGGCCTTCTTGGCCGTGTCGCCAATCTGATTGGCCGCCACCACGCCGGAGGGGAAGAAGAAGTCCGGCGTCTGGCCCGGCACTACGCGTGCGGCCATGTCGCGCGAGCCGATCCGCTGCACATTGAGTTTGATGCCGTTGTCGTGCAACAGCTTTTGCACGCGCGGGTCTTGGAAGTAGGGCTCCACATCCACGGCAATCAGGCCGGAGATCTCTTCGGTCTGCACCGCGCCAGTGAGCTTGCCCGCCAGGCCTGTCAAGGCACCACCGCCGCTGCCGGCCGCCGCGGGCAGCCGCCCGGTCTGGTACACCGAGAAGTAAGCCGCCGCGCCAAATACCGCGAGCAGCCCCACTGTCACAATTGCCTTGCCTGCTTTGTTCATCGGCGCAGTATCGCGCAAAATGCAGAGCGTCCAAACAGCGCATCTGCGATTTCCCGCACATGTCTCTACGTGAACCATGAACGACCCGAAGAAGAGTAAAAACTACGCCACGGCCAAGGGCCCGGTGAACCGGCGCACCACGGCACTACCGGTGCAAAAGCCACCGGTGGCGCCATCCGTGCTGCAGCGGCTCAACCAGGCGCAGGCCAAGCGCCGCCTGGGCGCGTCCTTGTCACAGCGGGTAGTGGCCGCAGGGCAGCCAGCTGCGCGAGGTGCCTTGCCAACGGCCAGCACCATCGTGCAAGCCATCAGCGGCACCATTTGCGCGACAGGCCTGGGCTTGGGCGTGATCCAAAGTTCGGTGTTGGTGATGGGCGGCAGTGCGGTTGCAATGGGCGCCGTGGCACTGTGGGCCGTCGTGAGCCGACGCGCCCGTCAGCCAAGTGTTGGCCCTGCGACTGGACGCGCGGTCACCGAGGTGGCAGACGCCGAAGCCCTGACGCAACTCGATGCGGCAATGGAAAAAATGGCAGTGGATGCACCCCAACCGCTGATTGACAGTCTGACGCAGCTGAAGGAATCCATTGTGCGTTGCACAGCATTGCTGGGCTCTGCACAGGTCGACGCGGGCCTGGCTACGGAAGAGCGTCTGTACTTGCGCGAGGCGGTACGCCGCTACATCCCCGACTCCATCAACAGTTGCTTGCAGGTGCCGCAGAAAGACAGGGCTAGCCTGGTCATCGATGGTAGCAAACCCGCGCTGGATTTGCTGCAGGACCAGTTGCAGATGATCCAGTCGCAACTGGATGCCCGCGAGGCAAAACTCAGCCAGTTTGCAGGGGATGCGCTGATGCGGCAGCAGCGCTTTTTGGAGGCGAAGTCAAACGGATCGGTTTAGATTCCAAGCCGCTTGGGCCTTGAGGCGAGACTGAAAGCTCTTACAGCGTCCCCGGCTTGGTATCGGGGCTGGCGTGGGCCGCGCGGTCCATCAAGTCGGCCTCGTGTTTGTCGCGCACGGTCTTGGCCACGGTAAAGGTGCTGCTGACCAGGAACAACCAGCTCACCACCATGAAGCCTTTTTGCCAATCGCCAATATTCATCCGCCACAGACCCCAGGCCGTGAGGCTGAAGGCCGCTGCGAAGGCGATCCACACCGTCAACACCCAGGACGCGGTGTCCACCTGGCCGTCACGGTTGTCGCGTATGGTCTTGGCCAGCGCAAAGGATGCAAACAGGCAGAAGAACAGTCCTATGGCGAGGAAGGCGCGGTCCAGCTCCTGGCCCGGCAGCATCAGCACGCCAATGGCGCTGGCACCCAGGGCCAGGCCAAAGGAGATCCAGACCTGGGTGCGCCAACCACCGGTGTCACGTTGCATCACATATTGCGTAGCCATAGAGTCCCCGTTCGTTTCGAATAAAAATTGGAAGTTGTTTACAGCGCAACCGGTCCGCTGAGGGCTTGCTTGCTGGCCTCGCGGGCCTGCTGTTGCCGGGTGCGGTCCAGATACTGGTCGGCGCGGGCCAGTTGCTCTTTCATCATCGCGTTGTTCTGGCCCATGACCTCGATGGACTTGGCGCGGAAGTTGTCCATGGCGTCCATGGCGCGGAAGGTCTGGTCAAACATTTCCTTCAGCTTCTCGATACCCAACAAGGGGTTTTGCGAGAACTCGCCGGTCTTCTCCACATGGTTGCCCAACTGGCGGCCGGTTTCGGCGACCAGGTTGTTGATGGAGTTGTTGACGCCTTGCAGCATCTCCATGACCTGGATCTGGTTGCCGGTGGCGCGTGCCACGGTCTGCGCCACGGCCAGCGCACTCATGCCCGTGGTGGCCACGCGCGAGCAGCCATTCATCATTTCGCGGCCGGTCTTCTTCAGCACGTCCAGCGCCAGGTAGCCATTGGTGCAGACGGCTTGCTGGGTCATCATGTCCTGCAGGTTTTGGCGGGCATAGAACAAGACCTCTTGTTGCAAAGCCTTGGCTTTGATCGGGTCGGTGGCTTGCAGCGCATCCACCTTGGAGGCCAGCTTGGCGTCCAATTGCTCGGCAAAGTAGATGGCGGCGGACAGTTTTTGCATGGCTTCCCACAGCTTGGTGCGGGTGGCTTCGATGTCGACCACGTCGCGCTGCATGTCGTCGCGTGCGGCGTAGATCTGCTGCATGCTTCTTTGCAGCTGCGTGCCAGCGCTCTGGTATTTGCGGAAGTAGGCCTGCAGCTTGTTGCCAAAGGGGATGATGCCCAGAAATTTTTGCGGCTGAAACAGATCGCCCTCTTTGCCGGGGTTGAGCTCGTCCAGATGGCCGCGCATCTCTTGAATGGCTTTGAAGGCCGAGCTGTCTTCCACGCCTGCAAAGTTGCGCTGCATCAGGCGACCCTGCATCAGGCTGGCGGCCACCGACACTTCTTCGCGGCCCAGCGCAAATGCACTGTCCAGCTTGGCCTTGAAGGCTTCGCTTTGCACATCTTCCTTGAGCAGGCCGTCCATGAAACGTTCGACCTGGTCGTCGACCGCGGTCTGGGTTTCCTTCGCCAGCGGCACAGCGGTCTTGGCGACCTCGGCGGGCAGGGGTGTCAGCACCTCGGGTGGCGCCAACGTGAAGGTGGAAGCGCTGGTTGCTTGCGTTGTCTCGGCCATGGTGTCCTCCTGCCAATCAATTGCTGTGGTGGTCGCGTTTATACCAAACGGCTTGTGTTGCTCTGTGCTGCGCAGCGAATGGTGCCACTACGCCTTATGGGGTCACGCGTTGGTTGTGCAACAAGGTGCGGCCCAGAGCGTTCGGGATATAGGCCAGAACCTCGCCGGCCGCGGAGAGCACGACGCCGGCTCCGATCACGCTGACCGTCACAGCGGTGCCCACAGCCGCGGACGCTGCGGTGGAGCCTTTGGAGACGACCTGGATGCTGACCCGTGCGCCGTCCGATGCGCGTTCCAGCAGGTAGACCGTGCCCGTGGCGCTGGCTTCGATTCCCTTGATCACCAGCACAGCCCCGGCGGTGGACAGCGCCACCGGCAAGGCCACGACGGCGCTGCCGCCCGCGACGACCGAGGCCAGCGGCATGGCCGAGACGGCGCTGACGGCCGAGGCTTCGCTTTGGCTCCTTGCATCAAAACTGGCGCTAGCTCCCGCAAACATTACACAAGCAGCTATCAAAAGGGTAGTGGTTGGGTTTCGCATACTGGTGGAGTCTGGCCGGTCCGGGGGCCTGCGTTGTGGATATGGGTGGGAGTTTAGTAGCTCACCCCTCAACCCACGGCAGGGATTAATGGGGTCTCTGCAAATGGGGTTCTGGGGTATCAAAATACTATACTTTTCCCCATGACAGCGCTCACCCTTTGCCACCCCACACAGGCCGATGCTGAAGCCCTGTTGGAATTTGAAATGGCCAATCGTGCGTTTTTTGAGCAATCGGTCCAGGCGCGCGACCCTGCCTATTACAGCCTGGAGGCGGTGCGCCGCGCCATTGAGGACGCAGAGCGTGATCGCAAAAAAGACGTGGCCCACCAGTACCTGGCCAAGCTGGGTGACAGCATTGTGGGGCGCGTGAACTTCACCGGTGTGGCGCGGCGTTACTTCAACAAGGCGGTCATTGGTTACCGCCTGGGCGAATCGTTTACAGGGCGGGGGTTGGCCACCCAAGCCGTGGGCCTAGCGCTACAGGAAGCCTTTGGCCCGCTGGAGCTGTGGCGCGTGGAAGCCGTCGTGCGGCCGGAAAACCGGGGCTCGGTCCGCGTGTTGGAGAGCAATGGCTTCACGCAGTACGGACTGGCCAAGCGCAGCATGCTGTTCCATGGCGTGCACTATGACCTGGCCCACTTTGAACGGCATGCACAGCCTGTGTGATGGGTCAAAGACGGGAGCTCTAGTCGATATCGTCCACCGTGTCGGGGTCCGGGCCATCGCCAATGGCAACCCGGGTGAGTTGCGCCTGAGCAAGCAGCCAGTCGCAAAACGCAAC
Source organism: Rhodoferax sp. GW821-FHT07G04 (assembly GCF_059418585.1). Classification (NCBI taxonomy): domain Bacteria; kingdom Pseudomonadati; phylum Pseudomonadota; class Betaproteobacteria; order Burkholderiales; family Comamonadaceae; genus Rhodoferax; species Rhodoferax sp. GW821-FHT07G04. Next base: position 1,126,334 of record NZ_JBWKQD010000001.1, on the reverse strand, counting down.
AATCTCCGGCCGCGCCGCCGCGCGGGGGCCAATGATCAGCCAGTAGGCCATCGGCGAATCCAGGCGCATGCGGGGCAGTATCTCGACCAGATCACCGCTGGCCAGGCTATCGGACACCAGAGGCATGCGGGCCAGCGCCAGGCCTTGGCCGGTCAGCGCCGCCTGTGCAATCTGGTGGGCATAGTTGAAGTACAGCCAGCGTTTGGGTTCCAGGGTCTTGAAGTTGTGTGTGTCCAGCCAGCGCCGCCAGGTCAACCACTCCAGGTTCTGCGTGCGGTGGGAGTCGCTGGCTTCGATCAGGCCAAAGTGCACCAAATCGCTGCCCTTTTTGAGAGGGTGGCCGCTCTTGAGCAACCAGGGGCTGGCCACCGGTGTCAGCTGCTCGCCGAAGAGGCGTATCGCCCCGGCTGGCGCCTGGGCCGGTCGCACATAGCGCAGGGCCACGTCGATGTCGGCGGTTTCCATGTCCACCGGTACGTCACTGGCGTCGATGCGGATGTCGATGTCGGGGTGCGCGCTTTGAAAGTCTTCCAGTCGGGGTATCAGCCACATGGAGGCGAACGAGGCCCAGGTGCTGATGGTGACGCTGCGCCGGCCCGCACTGCGCCGTATCAGGCGCACCGTGCTGTCCATCCGGTCCAGCGACGGCACAACGGCGCGCAGCAATTGGGCGCCGGCGCCGGTCAGCTCTACGGCGCGTGTATGGCGTAGGAACAAGGGCACGCCCACTTCTTCTTCCATGGCCTGAATCTGGCGGCTGACAGCGCTTTGCGTCAGTGACAACTCCTCCGCCGCCGCACGAAAGTTCAGGTGGCGGGCCACTGCCTCAAAGGCGCGCAAGTGGCCCACGGCGATGGGGCGGGTGCGCAAATGGTTCTCGGAGTGGTGCATGCAGCAGTAGGGCGGGGTTGGTGATTGATGCAAAAAGCGAATGAATAGCTTATCTGGATTTCATTGGACGATCAAGGGTTTTCCCGCGATCATTCAGGCATCAAACGCAGCTAAGGAGAGCACCATGACCAGCAGCAACTTCGCGGAATTCCAAACCTCTGTGAGCCAGGACACCGTCCCCGGCTTCTGGAAACTGGCTCCCGGGCGGGCGTTGAGTCTGCAGCCTCGCCAAGCTGGCGTGTTGCGCGTGGCACAGGGCCGGGTCTGGGTGACGCGGAATGTTCCGCACCACGGAGCCGGTAATGAATCGGGCGACTACTTTCTGGGTGCTGGTGAGCAACTGGTAGTGGCCGCCGGTCAGCACCTGGTGTTGGAGCCGGTGGAGCGGGCACAGCGCCAAACGCCAGCTTTTTTTGAATGGACTCCAGCAACCCAGGCCGTACAGGCGGTGGCTGCCGACCAAGCCAACGCGGTGACGGAGCCTTTGAACGAGCTGGGTGTGGCGCTGGGCATGGTAGGCAAGGCCCTGGCACACCTGTGTGCCGGCCTGCTGGCCTATGGCAGGCATCTGGTGGGGGGGCGCCCAGCGGTGGTGTCGGCCCCGCACTGCGGCTAAGCGCCCTTACACGCCACGGGGCGGCCATGCCGGTGCATGGGTGCCCGGCGGTACCGATGGGCGGCTCCACAGTGCAGGCGTTCGCGCCAATTGTGGGGCGGGGCATATTGCAACCAATTCACCAAAGCCGGATGCATAGGTTTGCAAGTAGGCCTGTCGGTCCGGTGGTGTGACGGCAAAGCCCGACGCCACGCGGCCCAGTCCCCGCAACCAGTGCACGGTTTGAACCAAGGACAGCTTCACATGCCAACTGCCGCCCTCCTGCATCTGGCGCCGCTTGGCGGCAGCCACCGCAAAGGCCATCAGATAGCCGCTGGCGTGGTCCAGAATCTGCATGGGTAGTGCCTTGGGTTGTGCGGAACCAGCCGCCTCGGCCTCCGCCAGGTTGAAACCCGTGGCGGCCTGCACCAGAGAGTCAAAGCCTCGGCGCTGGGCCCACGGGCCTTGGTCACCGTAAGCAGATAGCGACACGACGATGATGCCGGGCCTATGTGCTGCGAGTGCCTGCGGGCCATAGCCCAGGTCTTGCAAACCACCGGGACGGTAGCCTTGTACAAACACGTCGGCGTCGGACAGCAATGCATCCATGGCCTGCCGGTCGCTCGGTACATGCAAATCCAGATGACAAGACAGCTTGCCGCGGCTACTTTCGGCAATCAACCCCACATTGGGTAAATGGGGGGCATTGACCAGCAGCACATCAGCCCCAAAAGCCGCCAATGCGCGCCCGGCGACGGGACCCGCAACGATGCGGGTCAGGTCCAGTACGCGCAGACCGGTCAATGGGAGTTGGTTGAGGCGTAATTCGGGTAGCGCCAGCGGTGGTGCATCTCCCATGCGTTCTATGCTCAGCAAGGGCTGTGCGGCTACGGCCTGTGCATGGGGGTGCGCATCCCATTCGGCGAAGCTGCGCAGCGCGGAGACCACCATGCCACGCTCGGCCGCGGCCTGTTCAAAGTCCAAGGCCTTCCAACTGCGCAGCGCATACTCGGCATCGGAACGCTGTGCGGTCGTGGCGGACAGACCCAGCAGGGCCAACGCACCATCGCGGTGGTGGGCAAAATTGGCATGCACCCGCACCCAACCATCGGCGCAGGCATACAGGCCGGAAAACGCGTCCCAGGCATCCAGTACCTGGCCATTGACGCTGAACCATCCCTCGCATTCCAATGCCGCGTGGGCCATGTCAACGCCTACGTTCTGGCGCGCGTGTCCGCGTGCGTGGCCAAGCTCGCAGGCGGCCAGGGCTGCGGCCGCAATGCTGGTCTGTGCAGCCGTGCCTACCGCAAAGGAGGATGGCAGCACAGGGTCTGCACCCTGTAGATGCACATAGTCCAAGGCTTGGAGTGGCAGGCCTCCCAAGGCCCAGAGATTGGCCAGTACGGTATGTGGATGCATGGACAGTGGCTTTCGTGTCGGCGTTGCGCTGGCTATCGAAAACCCTGTTGTGCTGGCTTACGAATCAACGAAGAATGAATTCCAGGCATGGGGGAGTTGGTGTGCAGTGTGGGCGATGCAGCACTGTACCAACACTGATTCTGTCATGCCCGGCGTCAGGTGTGGCCGCTGGTTCGCACGGCGGTCCGCTAACGCTTGGCCCTTGGTCCGTCTTCAGAAAGCACCTATGTCATCCTTCATCGTCAGCCTCCCGGTCGCCAAGCGCATGGGCCTGGGTTTTGCGTTGCTCTTGGCCCTGTCCTTCATCGCCATTCTGGTCAGCATTTCCCGCCTGCAGGCGGTTGCCGAAGCGACGGCCCTGATGGTGGCGAACCCGATCAAAACCGAGCGCATCATGAGCGACTGGTCGCGCAATATCCATGCGGGGGTGCGCAGGACCTCGGCGATTGCCAAGAGTTCGGACACCTCGCTGACAGCCTTTTTTGCCGAGGACCAAGCCCAGTCTTCCAAGACGTCTACCGAGTACCAGAATGCAGTGGGCCTGCTGATGCGCACTGACCAGGAGAAAACCCTGTTCGCCGAGATTGCGGACGTGCGCAAGGCGTACATCCTAGCGCGTGACACCATCTTTCAGTTGAAAAAAGATGGCAAGGCTGAAGAGGCCGAGCAACTGCTGAACGAAAAATTCACGCCGGCCGGCAAGCTCTATCTGGCCAAGATGGACGCGCTAATGAACGCCCAACGTCAGGAAATCGATGAGACGGCGAAGAAGATTCAGGACAACTACGAGGCCAGCCGCAATCTGATGGTGGCATTGGGTGTGATCAGCCTGGTGTTGGGAGCCACCATTGCCTGGTTGCTGGCGGGCACCATCACCAAGCCCTTGGTCGACGCAGTCGCTTTGGCGCGCCAGGTAGCGGCCGGTGACTTGCGGGGGCAGATCGATGTGCACCGCACGGACGAATTGGGGCAATTGTTGTCCAGTCTGCAGGAGATGAAGAACAGCTTGGCCACCGTGGTTGGCAATGTGCGTCAGGGCTCCCATGGCGTCGCGACGGCCAGCTCCGAGATCGCCCAGGGCAACAACGACTTGAGTGCCCGTACGGAGCAGCAGGCCAGCGCGCTGGAAGAAACCGCAGCCTCGATGGAAGAACTCAGCTCCACCGTCAAGCAAAACGCCGACTCAGCGCGCCAGGCCAATCAGTTGGCCCAAAGCGCGTCCACGGTGGCGGTGGAAGGTGGCTCGGTCGTGGGCCAGGTCGTGGAGACCATGAAGGGCATCAACGAAAGCTCTAGGAAGATTGCCGACATCATCAGCGTCATCGATGGCATTGCGTTCCAGACCAATATCCTGGCCTTGAACGCAGCGGTGGAAGCCGCGCGGGCCGGTGAGCAGGGGCGCGGCTTCGCGGTGGTGGCGTCCGAGGTACGCTCCCTGGCCGGCCGCAGTGCCGAGGCCGCCAAGGAAATCAAGTCTCTGATCAACGCCAGCGTGGAGCGGGTCGAGCAGGGCACGGTGCTGGTGGACAAGGCAGGTGTGACCATGACCGAGGTGGTGACCAGCATCAGGCGCGTGACCGACATCATGGGCGAAATCAGCGCGGCCAGTGGCGAGCAGGCCATGGGGGTGCAGCAGGTGGGTGAGGCCGTGCAGCAGATGGACCAGGCCACGCAACAGAATGCTGCGCTGGTGGAACAGATGGCTGCCGCTGCGAGCAGTCTCAAATCGCAGGCCCAGGAGTTGGTGCAGTCGGTGGCCGTGTTCCAATTGCAGGAGGAGCAGGGGCGGTTTGCGTCTCTGACCCCCAGACTCTCGCGATAGAACCCAACCTAGAAAGCGTGCACCATGGCGCCCAGCGCACCCGGACTCTACCCAACCCCTTACGAATGCGGCAACCACAACCAAACGACTGATTGGGCCACCTGTATTGCCTTTTATGAACGACTGGCCGCCGACTTTCCCGGCGTGTTGCGTTTCTTTCCCATAGGCGTGGCCGACAACGGCCTGCCCTTGCACGCGGGCGTCATCACCAGCGATGGCGTCTGGGATCAGGCCCAGATAAAGGCCGAGGGCCGGCCGGTCTTTTTCAACAACAACGGCATACACCCCGGTGAGCCCGAGGGCATAGATGCCTGCATGGCCCTGGTGCGCGATTTCTGTACCCAGCCAGAGCGCCTGGCTGCGTTGGGCAAGACGGTGTTTCTGTTCATCCCGGTCTACAACGTGGACGGTTGCCTCAACCGCCAATCCACATCACGCGTGAACCAGTTGGGCCCCGAGAGTTTTGGTTTTCGGGCCAATGGACGCAACCTGGATCTGAACCGCGACTTCATCAAATGCGACAGCCTGGCCGCGCAAGCCTTCAACCAATTCTTCACGACCTGGGACCCGGACGTGATGGTCGACACCCACACCTCCAACGGTGCGGACTACCACTACACGATGACGCTGATCAACACCCAGACAGACAAGCTGGGTGGCGAGTTGGGCGCCTTCCTGCGCGATGCCATGTTGCCGGATATCTACAAGGCCATGGGGGACCGTGGTTGGCCAACCAGCCCTTATGTGAACCCGGTCCGGTCCACGCCTGACGAGGGGATTGAAGACTTTCTGGAAGTGCCCCGTTTCTCTACCGGCTATGCCGCCTTGCACCATTGCATAGGTTTCATGCCGGAGACCCATATGCTCAAGCCTTTTGCCGATCGCTACGCGTCCATGCGGGCCTTGGTGGAAGTGGTGCTGGACTTCACCGTGCAGCATGCCGCGAAGATCCAAGCCCTGCGCCGCACGGCGCGTCAGGTGGCCAGTGCGCAACGGGTGTGGCCGGTGCTGTGGGAGCCTGATACCAGCCGCCCATCGGCGTTCCGCTTCAGGGGCTATGCAGCGGTCTACCGCCCCAGTGTGCTGGGCAACTACAGCCGCTTGGCCTACGACCGCGATCAGCCTTGGGAGCGAGACATCCCTTGGTACAACCGCTGCAGCGCTACTGTTGAGGTCCCTACTCCCAAGCGCTACCTGATTCCCCAGGCTTGGCGCGAAGTCATTGAGCGGCTGCAGTGGAATGGTGTGGTCTTGCAGCATCTGGACGCGGACCAGACGGTGCAGGCCCGGGTCTACCGCATTGCCAAGGCGGTATCACGCCCTAGGCCCTACGAGGGCCATATGTTCCACGACACCGTGGAACTGAGCACACATACCGAAACGCTGCGAGCCTGTAAGGGCGATGTGGTCGTGGATCTGGCGCAGGCCAATGCCCGCTATGCCGTGGAAACACTGGAGCCGCAAGCGCACGACAGTTTCTTCCGCTGGGGGTTCTTCAACAGCGTGCTGGAGAAAAAAGAGGCTTACTCCGACTATGTGTTTGAAGACACGGCATTGGAGATGCTGGAGGCAGAGCCAGAACTGCGTGCGCGCTTTGAAGCCTGGAAACAGGAGTTCCCTGAGCAGCTATCGAACCAGACCGCCGTGCTGGATTTCATCTTTGCCAACGGTAAACGCTTCCACGAGCCGGAATGGCTACGCTACCCGGTAGTGGGCCTGCTGTAAGAAGGGTCTTGCGCAGGAGTAGGATGTTGTCAACGGCAGTGTCCTGCCCGGAGAAAAGCTATGGCAAACAAGCAAGCCGAGAGCGCAGCCCCGGCTGCGCCTCTCATCGATGATGAGGATGACGAAGAGTTGACCGAGGTGGTGGTCGGAGACCTGATGCACCGCCCGGATGGCTACTACTGGCAAACCCCCGATGGCATGCAGGAGTTTGGCCCGTTTGACTCTCTGGAAGCCGCACTGGGCCATATGGAATCCAGCAGTGAAGAGTCTGCTGAACCGGGCGAAAGCCTGGAGGAGGCGGAAAACGAGATTGGCGTTGCCGATTGGGTAGACCCCGATACCGGCGAGTTGGCTGAAGGCCTCTCCACACCCCGGCTGCACTCGGAGTAGCGCCGACCTGTGCTCAGGCCAGAGACGTAGTGCTGCGTAACTGCTCCATACGCATGGCCAGTTGCCGGCGCATTTCGGACAGGCGCTGCCGTTGTTGGACGGCTTGGTCACTGTGGGGTGCTTCTTCCAGCGTGCGGCGCAAGGCATCAATGTTTTGCATCAGCTCTACCTCCGGCGGCACCACACCAGCGTCCTTCAGTATTTTGAAGCCCATGCGCAATTCCTCGGGCGTTTCCTGGTAGCCATCGCCATAATCCATGGGCTTGCCATAGCTGGCAGCAGACTGCAGTTCGCCGTTTTGTGCGCTGACGGCCAAGGCGCGGCCGATATGGTCTTCAACCAGCCGCAGCCGGTTTTCGCGTTGCTTTTCTTCAAGGCTCATACAAACAAGGCTTTCAATAAAAATGCAAAGGCAGCGCGGCGCTTTCAACTGAAGCGGCTGTCGACGCCTCTTTCTTTCAACTTCTTCTCCAGTTCCTGGTCTTCCAATTCACGCTTGCGCTGCGCTTGTTTGGCGCGCTCAGCTTCACGCATGGCCTCCAGCTCTTCGGGGGTTGGTTCCTTGTCGAAAGACAGCGTAGGCCCGCTGGCAGATGCCGGTTCTCCGCGTTTGCTTTTGAGCTTCATAGCCAGGCGTAGTTCATTGGCGGAGTCGGCGTTGCGCAGGGCTTCTTCATAGCCGATGTGGCCATCGTTGTAGAGCTCGAACAGGGCCCAGTCGAATGTGCGCATGCCCAGTTCGCGCGACTTCTCCATCAAGCCCTTGATCTCGCCAAATGCGCCCTTGAAGATGCGCTCGGCAATGGTGGGCGTGTTGAGCAAGATTTCGATGGCCGCTTTTCGGCCTTTGCCGTCTTCGGTGCGCACCAGGCGTTGCGAAATGATGGAACGCAGGTTGGCGGACAAATCCATCAGCAACTGGTTGCGCCGGTCTTCGGGGAAGAAGTTGATGATGCGGTCTATCGCCTGGTTGGCGTTATTGGCGTGCAGCGTGCCCAGACACAGGTGACCGGTTTCGGCAAAGGCAATGGCGTGCTCCATGGTCTCTGGGTCGCGGATTTCACCAATCAGGATTACATCGGGCGCTTGGCGCAGCGTGTTCTTCAGAGCATGGTGCCAAGAGTGGGTGTCCACCCCCACTTCGCGGTGGCTGACCAGCGATTTCTTGGACACATGCACGTATTCGACCGGGTCCTCCACGGTGATGATATGACCTGCCGATGTGCTGTTGCGGTGGTCTATCAACGCCGCTAAAGTTGTCGACTTGCCCGACCCAGTGCCGCCTACCACCAGCACCAAACCGCGCTTGTTCATGATGACATCTTTGAGCACGGGTGGCAGGTCCAGCTTGTCAAAGTTGGGAATCTCCGAGGCGATGGTGCGCACCACCATGGCCACGTTCTGCTGCTGCACATACACATTGACGCGAAAGCGCGAGAGGCCGGGTATGGAGATGGCAAAGTTGCATTCCATCTCCTTGGCGAACTCCTCGCGCTGGCGCTCGTTCATCAGGGAGTTGGCAAAGACTTTGGTCAGTTCCCCCGTGAGTTTCTGGCCGGACAGCGGCTGCATGGTCCCGTGGGCTTTGATGCTGGGCGGAAAATCGTTGGCGATGAACAGATCCGAGCCGCCAGCTTGGCTCATGGCCGCCAACAGCTTGTGCATGTAGGCGCGGGCTTGTTCTTCATTCAAAGTGGCCATGGGTCGAGTATCTCCGGCATCATTTGGACGGTCAAGACGCCGGAATTCTGAGCGGTGGAAGCATTGCAGGGCTGGCCACTGCACAGGCACAATGGGCGGGCTTCAACCACACAAGGGTATGTCCGCATGACCAGCAAGGCACTGCACCAAGTCAACGTTCTGAGATCGGTGGTGACTTCCACGCTGAGTGGCTGGCGGGGCACCAGTGTTGTGAAGGCGGCCAACCAACCCAAGCGCTACCTCAAGCTCTACGACATGGAGGGCTGCCCCTATTGCCGCCGGGTGCGCGAAGCATTGACGGCGTTGGGCCTGGACGCGCAGATCTACCCCTGCCCCAAGCGGGGTAAACGCTTTCGTCCTCAGGCCATACGGTTGGGAGGTAAGCGGCAGTTCCCGCTGTTGGTGGACCCCAACACCTCGGCCATGCTGTACGAAGCAGCCGACATCGTTGACTACCTGTTCAAGACCTACGGAGAGCGGGAGACACCTAGCGCCTACACCACGGGCGTGTTGCGCCCGGTGATGGGTGGTCTGGGTTCTCTGGTGCGGGGCATGCGCGGCACCCACGCACGCAAGGCCCACCATCCCAAGAAGCTGTTGGAGTTGTGGAGCTTCGAATCCAGCCCTTATTCACGCCTCGTGCGTGAGCGGTTGACGGAGTTGGAGTTGGCCTATGTCGTGCACAACCTTGGCAAGGAGCGGTTTGCGGACATGGGGCCGGCCGTACGCCGCGTTCAGCCCGGGCCGTACAAGCCGCGGGCTGGGGGGCGGCGCGAAAAGGTATTGGCCGAGCAGGGCCGTGTGCAAGTGCCGTATCTGGAGGACCCGAACACCGGCGCCAAGCTCTATGAGTCGGCAGACATCATCGACTACCTGGAGCGGCAGTACGCGCAGTGAGAGCCTTCACCACAGCTTGGCGCAGTTACCGCTGAACACGGCAGGTCCGTGGGGGCTGGTCGGTGTTGCATCGGTCTCCAGTGTGATGCTCAGCTTGCTGACTTTGGAGAACAACTTTTCTGAGGTATCGGGCAAATTGGACACGGCGGACCCCTGGGTTGGGACCGCACCGACCGCAAAGGGTGCGCCCTCGCTGGGGTGAGCCCACAGCACCATGTGTCCCAGTGGCGGTTTGCTGATCGGACCAATGATCTTCACCGTCATGGTCCTGCCATGGCGCAGTGAGCTGACCAACACCTTGCCATTGCCCAATTCATCGGTCAACAGGCCGACATAGCTGGGTGGCAGCCGTTCTCCGGTACGCATGGCGATCTGCTCGCTGGACACAAACAGCGACGGGGCGAGAAAAAACATTGCACTGGCGGCCAGGACCCCCACGGCCAGTCCGCCAAAACCAAAACCTGCTGGTACCAACCAACCTAACCAGGCTGGCGGTTTGAGCGGTGCCAGTTGCCGAACAGGTTCCCGCGTACGCGCCTCGATTGCCGGCCAGAGTTTGGGGGATGGCTTTTGTGGGGGGATTGAGTTGGCAAGCTGGCCCAGGCGCGTTTCCCATTGTGCGACCAGTATGCGCACGTCCACGCGGTCGGTCTGCAGGCGCTCAAACCGCCGACGCGCACCGCCATGTAGTGTGCCCAGCACATACGACGAAGCCAGGTGCTCTAGCAAAGGCGCCTGTGTGTACCTCATGCGACCACCCCCTGTTGGGCCAGGCAGGTTTTCAGCTTGTCCAGGCCGCGCCGTATCCACGCCTTGACTGAGCCCAGAGGGGCGCCCATTTGCGCCGCCACTTCGGTGTGCGATAGGCCTTGGTAGTAGGCCAACGCCAAGCTTTGGCGGTAGCTGCCTTCCAGTGCCTCCATGCAAGCATGGATGTGCAGGGACTGGGTTGCTTCATCGAACAACTGCAGGGCGCTGGGATGGTTGCCCTGTAGGGATTGCTCGGCCATTTCTTCGGACCGTGCATCATCCTGCGACCACTCGCTCTCCTTGCGACGCGTGCGTTGGCGCAAAGCGTCCAGCGCCTTGTTGCGCACGATCGCAATCAACCAGGTCATGGGTTGGATGGCCTGCCCGCCCACCTCGCTGCGGTAGCCACTTGCACTCTTCCAAATACTCACATACGCCTCTTGCAAAACATCTTCAGCCGCCTGTCCTTGACCCAATATACGTATGGCAACGCCAAACAGATGCGTGTGGGTGCGCGCATACAGTTGGGCGAAGGCGGCGTGATTGCCTTGGGCGGCCACGCCGATCAACTCTTGAAGGCTTAAGGTGTCCAATTTCATGCGGGCCAGTATAGGGATTTCTGGCCGGCAAGGCACCCCGGGCGGTACGGGCCAGAATATGTGGGCCGGTTTGCATCCAGTCCGGCATTTGTTCCGTATATCGGGGGCAGGGCCAGCGATTGCGGTCCCAGCCCCCATTTGGAGAAAAGCATGCGAGGTCTGTCTGTAAGCAAAACGTCGGCTGTGGTGCTGTTGGTTGTGACGTCGCTGGGTGTCGCGTCTGCGGCCACCAGCCAAACAGAGACCCGCCAAGAGCCACCGGCCGCTGTGGTGGAGGGGGTTGTCATGCCCGTCTGGTTGGAACGGGCGGGAAAACGCCAGCCCGTCTACCCCGGTCTGGTTTTGCAGGAGCGAGACCGCATCGCGACGGGAGCCGATGCGCGCGTTGTGCTCACCCTACCGGAAGGCAGTAAGGTTCGTCTGGGCGAAAGCGCACAGCTCGGCTTTGACGCCCTGGTGGCCAAGCGCGAGGGCGAGCAGGGCAATGTGTTCCTGAAATCGGCGCTGCGCGTGGTTACCGGTGCATTTCGGTTCACGACCAACGCGCTGACCAAAGCCCAGAGCCGTCGGGAGGTGGATATCCGCTTTGCCACCGTGACGGCCGGCATCCGCGGCACCGACCTGTGGGGCAAGCAAGGTGGCGCCAAAGAAATCGTTTGTTTGCTGGAAGGAAAAATCGAGGTGGCGCGGAACCCGATCGCAGGCCAGACATCAGCACCGATCGTCTTGGACCAGCCTTTGCAGTTTTATGTGGCGCCCAAGGACCAGCCCGCTCTGCCCGTGGGCCGGGTGCCCGATGCCCAGTTGGCGCAGTGGGCTGCTGAGACGGATATCGCACCGGATGTGGGTGGTGCCAGCCGAGAGGGGCGATGGACGGTGCGCTTTGACGGCCACCACACCACATTTGCCGAGGCCATGTCTTTGTATGAAGACTTGCGCAACCAAGGCTATGCCGCGCAATTTCACCCCGAAAAAAAAGCTGGCAAGCGCATCTATGTGGTGCAGCTTGCCAACTTGTCGAGCGCGGGTGATGCCCGCACACTGGCGGCCAAGCTGGGCGGTGGCGCGAGCGCCGCGCCCAACTTGGGCCGCTAACCCAACCTGGGTTAGAGCGTCATCTTGAACTGGATGCCGTAGGTACGGGGGTCGTTGATGAAACCGGTCAGGTTGTTGAAGTCGATGGCTCCGGTCACGCGCACCTGGTTGGTGATGTTGCGGCCGAAGATGGCGGCTTCGTACTTGCCATTGCCCCAGTTGTAACCCAGGCGCAGGCCGCCTTCCAGCAATGGAGGTGCGGTGAATTCTGCGGATTGGTACAGGAAGATGTTGGTCTCGCTGCGATAGGCCCAATCGGTGTAGATGAAGTACTCGCCGCCATTCGCTGTTGGAATGCCGTAGCGTGCTGTCACGTTGGCAATCCACTTGGGTGCATTGGGCAGGGCGTTACCGTTGATCAGGGCCTGGCCGGCTGCATTCTTGGGATTCAGCACGGTGCACTGGGCGCAGACGCCGACAGCCAAGGACGCGTCGTTGATCGACGTGTTGTTGTAGCTGCCACCCACGGTCACCAGGAAATTGGGGGTCACATAGGCATCCAGATTGAACTCGACACCGTCACCCGACGCATTCTTGGCATTGAGCAAACGCACGGCATTGCTGTTGCCGCCCACGGCCGTCAATTGTTGGTCCTTGACGTCGTAGTGGAACACGCTGATCGACGTACGAGCGCGCTTCTCGAATAGGTCAGCCTTGTAGCCGGCTTCATACGACACCGTGGTTTCGGGATCGGCCTTGTTCAGAGGACCAAAGGGACCTGCGGGCTGGATACTGGCACCGCGGAAACCGGTGGCAATGCGGGCGAACAGGTTGCTGTCCTTGTCCAGCTTGTAAGTGGCGCCCATGTCCCAGCTGACCTGGCTGTTGTCGGTGCTGGAGCCCAGGCCATTGGTGGTGACAGTGGGGTTGGGGTCGCCGGCTGGCAGGGGTTGGGTTGCCAGTGTCTTCTTGTCCTGGGTGTAACGCAGACCGCCACGCAGTTTCAGCGTGTCGCTGACGGCATAGGTCAGGCCGCCGAACACGGCGTAGGTGTCATTGGTCTGGTCGGATTTGAGCACCGAGCCGGACTGCGCATTGTTCGCCAGCGTGTTGTACGTGTAGCTGTCAAAGCCCAGCTTCTCTTTGAACAGGTAGATGCCGCCTTGCCAGGTCAGTGGGCCCTTGCCCTTGGACTCCAGGCGAATTTCCTGGGTGACTTGCTCATGGTCCCGTACTCCCGCCGCGCTTTCCGATGGGAAGGGGATCAGGCCGGGGCCGCCGCCCGTGGGCAGGAAGGCCGCGCCGTAGCCACCGTCGATGTCGCCGCGGCTATAGGCGCTGACGGTTTCATAGCCGGTAATGGAATAGACGTTGAAATCGGGCAGCGACCACTTCAACTTGGCGCTGGCACCGCTGTTGGTCAGGGTCTGCTTGTTGATACCGTCTGTGTAGATGCGTGCCGGGTCAAAGTCATCAACCAGGTCATTGCTGCCCTTCTTGATGATGTTGGCGCGGAACAGGCGGGCGCTACCGTTCAGGTCGCGGCCATGCACATTGAACAAACCGCTGAACATGCCACCGCCGTCGTAGGCCGCTTGCAGGCGGATGGCGCGGTCGTCATAGCCTTCCAGATCCTTGGTCGGGCCCTTGTCGTTCTTGACCCAGTTGTCGCGGTGCTGCAATTGCGCAGAAATGCGGGCATTCCATTCGCCAGACAGTGGCAGGTTGAACGCCGTTTCCAGCGCGGCCGTTCCATAGGTGCCGTAGGACGCATTGAAATAGCCGTCGGTCGTCTTGGAGGGTTTGACGGAGTCAATCTTCACCACGCCAGCCGGTGTGTTGCGGCCAAACAGGGTTCCCTGTGGGCCAGCCAAGACTTCGATGCGGTCCACGTCAAAAACCGGGAAGCCCTTGAGGATGGGGTTTTCTTGCACGATGTCGTCATAGATCAGCGACACGGGCTGGGAGGCATTGGAGCGGAAGTCGGTGTTGCCGTAGCCGCGGATATAGAAGCGCGGGAAAGCACGGCCAAACGAGGACTCGATATTCAGGCTGGGCACGCGGCCCGACAGCATGCGGATGTCCATGCCGCCGGTATTGATGACGTCGAATTTTTCGCCCGAGATGGTGGAAATGGAGCTGGGCACGTCTTTGACGTTTTCGGCACGGCGCTCGGCGGTCACGGTCACGGCTTGGAGCACGCCCGCTTGTGGTGCGGCGGGGGCGTCCGCGGGCGCCGCGGTCTGGGCAGCGGCAAAGGCCATGGGCCAAAGTAGTGCCATGCCGACCATAAGCGGCGTGGGGGAGAAGCGGCTGCGGCCTGCGGAGGCTTTTTTCTGCATGGGAATTCTCTTTTCTTGAATGATGGGTCAGGAAATTGTCGCATGGCATACGCAAGTAACGCGCCATCTTTGCCCAAGCCTAGTGGCGTGCAGACAACAACCTATCGCCGCCTATCGGGCTGCTGAGACCTGGTTGCCGTGCAGCAATTGCGCGCAATCGCTGTCCTGGCCGGGACCGGGATCGATCAGGGGCGCCAGGGCGAGCAAGGGATTGAGCAGGCCCAGCACCACTGAGCCTGCGGCGCGTGCGGCCAGGCGGCCCTTGTCGACGCCTACGATGGGCTGCCGGAAGCTGCCACGCAGATAGATCGGCGTGGGCAGGGCCAGCAGACTGGTGTTTTTGGTTTTCTGGTTGATAGTGAGGTCGAGTCGCTCTTGCGACAGGTCTATGGTGCCGTTGCCCATCAGCGTGGTGACGGCGGTATCAAAGGCCAGTGCCTTGGAGGTCATCACACCCTGGTGTACGGTGAAGTCTGCGACCGCGCACCGCAGGCTTATCCGTTTGTCGCCGGTTAGCTTGAGCTGCAGGATTTCCCACAGGTGCAAGCCAGCCTTTTCCATCATCAGCTGGCTGACCTCACCATGGTTCACCAGCAGGGCTGCCTTGCCATCGGCCGTAGCCAGCATGCGTTTGATGGAGTTGCCATTCCCCGTCAGCGTGAATGCACCATTGATCGCACCAATGCTGGCCTGCTGGTTCACGGCAGCGGCCGGGAACAGTTGGGACAACAGCAGTTTGTTGACGGCGAGTTGCACCTTGGCGCGGATCGGGTCGCTGCGTCCGTCCAGCGTCACTTCGGCGCGTAGATGGCCACCCGCCACGCCGAAGTCCAACGGTTGCAGTGTCAAGACGGCGTCCTTGAGTGCCAAGTGCACGCTCAAATCGTCCAGTGGCAGGTCCTTGGCCCGGCGTATGCGTTTGGCGTGCAGGCGCATGTCGGCATCCATGCTGGTCCAGCGATCGGTCTTGAAGGGAAGGTCTGGCAGAACGCCATTGCCTGGTGCTGCAGGTGTGACCGCGGCCGCGGCGAGCTGCGGTGACGGTGTCTCTGGCTGCGCCGGGCTTGAGCGCTTACCGATGATGGGCGCAAGATCGTCCAGATCCAACAGATTGGACGTCAGGTCTGCGGTCAGCACAGGGCGCTTGCCGCCCGTTGTGACCTGGGCCGCGCCGGCGATATCGCTTGCGCCCACACGCCCGGTCAGCCCTTGGTAGCGCCAGGTCGTGCCCGCATGCAGCAGTTGCCCCTTGGCGGAGTAAGCATGTGTGGCGGGAGCAGGTATGCCCAGTAGGGGGTACAACTGCTCCATGCTGTCACCGCTAATGGTCACACGCATGTCGACGGCGGATAGTCGTGTCAGTCCTGTCACGGTGCCGCTGGCTTGTATGCGGGTGCGGCCTGCCGTCAGATCTATTTGCAAGGGATAGGGCAGGCTCTCATCACGCAGAGCCAATACGGAGCCGCCGGTACCATTGGCTTGCACAGTCAAGCCATGGAACTGGCCGCTGGCCTTGAAGCCAATACCGGGTGTGCCTGGTCCTCCCGGGCTGCTGGGCGGCAGGTCCACGGACGCAATCTCTGCGCCGATATGGGTATGGGCTGCGCGGTCGTCGTAGCCCAACGTGCCTTGGTCCAGCGTCAACTGACCTATATGCACCCTGGCGCCTTCATCCTGCTGGTCGGTATCCAGCAGCCAGTTCTTTCGACCCTGGCCATCCTGCTCCAGAAATACGGTGGGGTGGACCAGATGCACCTTGGGTAGAACAAGGGCGCCAGCCAGCAATTGGGGCAAGTCCAGACTGATTTCAACGGTTGCAGCCGAGACCATATGGGGTTCCTGCGCCCAGGCAGGGTTTGCAAAGCTGACGGCCTGCGCCTGCAGATAAGGCCAGGGCCATCCAAGATGCACAGAGAGATCGCCCTCGATCGCCAACACGCGGCCCGTCTTTTGCTCCACAGCATGTTCGATGGGCGCGCGCAACCAATTCCAGCCGAAGACAGCGATGAATACAACCGCCAGCGCAAAAGGTGCTGCTACTACGGCGACAAGGCGCACGAGAAGGCGGGTCCAAGTCATGTCTGGATTGTCCCGCCCCGCACGGGCCGGGTTCCGTGCGACCCCGTACAGACTGCCACGCAGGGGCTGACTAGCCTATGGCTTTGTTAGAAACAGGAGGTTTGCATGAACACGTCCAACGCCCCTTTTTGCAATTCAGCGTGCTGGGTAGTGGCCGGCGCATTACTGCTCAGCACCGCAGCGCTGGCGAGACCATCTGACACCGAGGCGCAAGCCCGATACCGGCAGGATATGGAATACTGCAACAGTGGCCAGTCCAGCCAAGCCCCGAATGTGTGCCGCACCGAGGCCCGTAACGCGCTAGCCGAAGCCAGGCGCGGCAACCTGGGTGATGCACCACCCGACCAATACGCTCGCAACGCGGTTCAGCGTTGCAGTGTGTTCCGTGGCGATGAGCGCAGCGCCTGCGAGGCGCGGGTTCAGCAGCCTTCGCGCATTGACGGCAGCGTGAGTGGGGGCGGGCTGGTGCGTGAGAGCGTCATCATCATTACGCCAGAGCAATGAGGCTCAGCGGCATTGCCGTTTGGAGAATAGGCCGTTAGCCCTCGTGCAATATGGATGATGCGCTCCATTTTTGATAGCTATCGCGTACTCACTCCAAGCGACCGTAGCGTGCGCGAATGGCCTTGGCTGTGCCGTCTTGCTCCATGCTGTCCGTCGCATTGCGCAAGCGCTCCACCAACTGCGGGTTGCAGTTTTTGGAGCAGGCAATGTAGTTGAACGTGGCCCCTAGCGGCTCACCCATCTTCACATGGGCATGGCCTTCGCTGTCCTGTAGCAATAGGCGCGATTCTGACACCAGGTTGAACCAGGCATCCACTCGGCCTGCCAACAGCATCTTGGGCGCGGACAGACCCTGTGTTACCTCGTAGATCTGGTCCGCAGTGAAACCGTTGTCACGCAGGATATTGGCGCCCGCTGAGCCGCGCGAGACCGCAACGAGTTTGTAGCGGTGGCGCGCTTCGGCAAAGCTGTTGGCGGGTTGTTCCAGGGCAAAGAAGGCGCGGGAGACTTTGACGGCCGGCACAATCCAGGTATAGGACTCCTCCCGGTCTTTCAGGCGGGCCAGTGGAATGATCAGCGCATCTTTGCCACTCTGCACACTGAGCATGGCCCGGTTGCTGGGCTCCTGCACGATGCGTGCGGTGTAGCCGGCGCGCTGCAGCGCTTCCACTGCCAAGTCGCCAACCACGCCCTTGCGATCCGGGGTATGCATGGCCATTGGGGGTACATCCATCACGTACAAGGCGACCTCTTCAGCCGCTGTAGAGGTGCTGCATGTCAGTGCCCACACAAGGCCCCAGGCAGCAATGCCTTGGAAGTGCATGGTTGCTATACCTCCCAGAAGTCGTTTGGGGCATCATAAACGGCCGTCAGGTCCCGTTGGCGGTGGCGTCCCAAAAAGTCGTAGACTCGCGCGACACGCCATTTGGCGATGTGTTTCAACTGGGATGTAGATAAAAATGCGCACACGATTGCTCAAAACTTCTTTTTTGGTAGCCACGCTGGCCTTGTTGATGGCCGGGTGCATGGAGACCGCCCCCCGCGCGGCCGATGCACCGGCGCCGACTGCTGCGGCCGCCCCCGCCGCACCGGCTGCCACGGGCCCCACCTTTGGCAATGCCTCACCTACGGCGGGCAGTTCCACATCGAACAAGGCCAATGCCGCCGCGGATGCCGCCGCCTATAAGGAGGTGGAATACAAGAACATCAAGAAAAAGGGCCCTGCGCTGATCGTCATTCCGGGCGAAATCAAGAGCAATAACGCCAGCTTTACCCAACGTTTCCTGCCCAACAACATTGCCGACTTTGGTGAGCTGGAACTGTCCAACGCCAACTTCACGGTGCTGGAACGTGCTAATTTGGGCAATTTGCTGAACGAAATTACATTGGCTTACAACTTAGGCAATGTGGCCCAGGCGCGCAAGACCATGCAGGTGGGCAAGCTCAAGACCACCAAATGGATTGTCAAGTTCGACATCTTGAAGGCCGAGCAGATTGCGGAGAACTCCAAAGGGTTTGATGGCCAAGCCATCGGTGGCCTGATCGGCTCCCTGTCGGGTACCCGGGCCGGTGCCGCGACCGGCCACGTTGTGGGCTCGGTCAAGACTGGCGAAACTGCGGGTGTGTGGCTGATCGGTATGCGCTACAAGATCATGAATGCCAACACCACCGAGCAAGTGGCCCAGGGCTACAAGGAACTGAAGATGGAAGTGGGCGCTACCAAGACCAGCGTTTTGGGCATCTCCGAGAGCGCCAAGGGCGGCGTGGGTCTGGACACCATGATCCAGCGCCTGATCCAAACCGCAGTTTGGGATATCGACGCCAAGTACAAGTAAGCGGAAGGGCTTCAGCTGGGCTGTGTGGAGCGGGCTTTGAGGTGTATGCCAGCGAGCATGCAGCGCACCGAACCACCGGCCAACTCAATTGTTGGAACGTCCAGCGGAAGCAACTGCACATGGCGTTCCAACTCGGCGACTTGATCGCTCCGCAATGCACGCAAGGCGCGTGACGAGATGGCCAGCAATCGGCCATCGTCACCTTGTAGTTCCAAGGCATTGCCGGCAAACTCGGCAACCTGCGCCGCCGTCAAATTCACCAAGACACGCCCATTCTCGGCCAGCCGTTCGCGTACCTGCAAGCGGCGTTTGGCGTCGGTGATCATGTCGAATCCCGCCATGGCGAAGTCGGTGCCAATGCACATCAGCACATTGGTGTGGTAGACCGCGCGGCCTTGGGCGTCTGCCGCGTCAAACACCATGGGTTCGAAGTTGAAATGGGTGCAAAAGCGCTCCAGCGCCAGCGGGTCCGCGCGGTGGGATCGGGCTACATAGGCGACCCTATCGATGTGGTCCAAGACCATGGCCCCGGTACCTTCAAGGTAGACATGGTCCTGCTCCAGGCCCGAGTAGTCAATGACGTCTTGCACCCGATAACGTTGCTTTAGTAGTTCTATGACATCACTGCGCCGTTCACGCTGGCGGCTGGGCATGGCCATGGGGTAGATGGCGATATGACCACCGGCATGCGTGGAAAACCAGTTGTTGGGAAATACCGAGTCTGGTGTTTGATGGCCCGTGTCTTCAAACGCATGCACGGTGACGCCAACGTCTCGCAGGCGTTGCACCATGGTGCTGACCTCGGCGTGGGCACGGGCAGACGTTTCCGCGAGTGCCTCTGCAGGCCCCTGGGTCTGGAAGGCATTGTCCAGCAATGTGTCAGGGTTGGAGCAAAAGGCGTGTGGCCGCACCATGACTACGGCAGCCGGTGCCTGTGCCGAAAATCGACCCATCACGCCGCGGCTTCCAGTACGGCTTGTTTGGGGCGGTTGCCTCCCGCTGCAGCCGCACCCACGCTGGTCTTGTTGGGGGTGCTGGGGCGGACCAACTGGTAAAGGTCTTTGGGATCGGCCAACTGGGGTATCAGTGGAATGGCCGCGCCCGCCTGCTGTGACTGCGCCAAGTCGTGCACGTAGCGCAGTGCGGAGAAGTCTTCCATCGCAAAACCGACTGAGTCGAAGAAGGTGATTTGCGCTGCGTTATCGCGGCCAGCCTGGGCGCCCGACAGCACTTGCCACAATTCGGTCACGCCGAACTGTGCGTCCATTTGTTGCAGGTCACCTTCGATACGGGTTTGCGGCTCGTACTCCACAAATACCTTGGCGGCACGCAGCACGTCGGCGTGGATTTCGGTCTTGCCGGGGCAGTCGCCACCCACACCGTTGATGTGCATGCCCGCTGTCAGCATGTCGGGCGTGATGATGGTTGCATTGGTCTTGTCGGCCGTGACGGTCGTGACGATGTCGGAACCTCGCACAGCTTCGGCCGTGCTGTTGCAAACGACCAGGCGCAGACCGGTCGCGTCAGGGTTGTTTTGCAGGTTGCGCAACAGCTTGGCGGTGGCACCGGCGTCCACGTCGTATAGGCGGACTTCTTCAATACCCAGCAGGTGGTGAAAGGCCAAGGCCTGGAATTCACTTTGTGCGCCATTGCCAATCAAAGCCATCACACGGCTGTCTGGCCGCGCTAGCGCACGCGCTGCTACGGCCGACGTGGCAGCGGTGCGCATGGCTGTGGTCAGCGTCAACTCGCTGATCAACAGCGGAAAGCCGCTGGCCACATCGGCCAATACGCCAAAGGCCATCACGGTGGACAGGCCCACGGCGGTGTTCTTGGGGTGGCCGTTGACGTACTTGAAGGTGTAGATGTCTGCGTCGGCAATGGGCATCAGCTCAATGACGCCATCGGGCGAATGGGCGGCCAGGCGGGCGGATTTGTCGAAGCTGGTCCAGCGCAGAAAATCCTGGTGGATATAGGTAGCCATGCCCTGTAGCGCCTGCGCCAAGCCGACGCGGCCCACCATGCTGGCCACGTCTTGAGGGCTCAAAAACAAGGTGTTGTATCGGGTTGCTGTAGCGTTTGCCATGGTCGGTCTCCTCGTGGATTGCAAGGGTTTGCAATTGATGAGAAGAAGTATGGTTTTGCGAGCAAACAATAACAATTGTCAGTTTTGTCTAAATATCGTCAATAATTTGACTATATGGCATAGAAATTTATCGAAATGGATGAAACAGACCACAAACTGATGTCGCTGCTGCGCCAGGATGCCCGCCTGACGGTGGCGGCCTTGGCGGCCAAGTTAAAGGTTTCGCGGGGAACCGTTACCAACCGTATCCGCCGGCTGGAAGACGACGGTGTCATCGTGGGCTATACCGTGCGCCTGCGCCCGGACGTGCAACACAACACCATCAAAGCTTGGATGAGCATTGCAGTCGACGGCAACCAGACCCGGGCGGTAATTGCCAGCCTCTTGGGGGAACCCGGCGTAGCCACACTGCACGACACCAATGGCCGGTGGGATTTGCTGGCGGAGTTGCGGGCTGAAAGCCTGCAGGAGCTGGCCAAGGTGCTGGAGCGCATACGCCTGCTGAAAGGCATCAGCAATACGGAGACCAGCATCCACCTGGAGACGTTCAGGGTCTCCTGACACGCCAGGTGTCAGTCACCATGCTTGCCATGGCCCTTGCCATGGCCTCTGCCGTGTTCGCCGTGCTCTTCATAGCGCTCGCGTACCCAGTCTTCGCGCACAAAGTACACCGGCTGGCCGCAAGCGTTGTAGCGGCTGCAGTGTTTGCTCCAATGTTTCTGGTGCCCCGGTGGCACGTAGAGATAAATGGGCTGCTGTTGGACCGCAATCGGCTGCGGAACGACGACGATGGGCTGTGGGTACACCAGACGGGGCTGTGGGAAGTTGCCAATGTCGATGCGGCCGTATACGCCGGGCTGGTTGATGCCGATGGAAACGCCGACATTGGTTTGTGCAAAGCTGGGGGCAATGGTGAGCAGGGCGGTTGCCAGTAGTAGGATTTTTTTCATAGTCTTTCTCCAAACACAACGATACGCTTCCAACGAGCGGGCACGCGCGTAAGACGACCATTGTCGTGGTTTTGAATGTAAGACTTTGTCAACGCTACCACCGCCAACCCGGGTAATGCAGCTACCCCTGAGCGGTTTCTTTCAGCTTTTGGTGCCTAGGATGTTCTGCAGCCGCTGTCCGCTGGCCAGCACCTGGCGGTTGTCCAGGCGGCCGTCGCGCTGTGCTTGCAACAGGCAGTGCATGACCGTGTAGTACTGGTCGGTGTCGTAGGACACCAGCAGCAGGTCCACGCCGGCGTTGATCGCATCCACGCCGGCCTTGCACATGCCATGCCGAACCACAGGGGCCATCGCCATGTCGTCGGTCACGATGACACCGTTGTGCCCCCATTGGTTGCGCACAATGCCTTGGACTACTTTTCGGGACAAGGACGCGGGTTGCTCCGCATCCACTGCGCTCAGGGTGGCATGTCCCACCATCAACAAGGATTGTGTGGCGCGAAGTCCTTCGCGGAAGGGAATCCAGTCGCTGTGCTCCAAGGTACTTTCGCTACTGGTCAAGGATGCTCTGAAAAGATGCGTGTCGGCGGTGACACGTCCCAATCCTGGAAAGTGTTTGAGCGTCGCGTGCAGGCCCTGGTCCTCCAGCCCATGGGCATAACCAATGACGGCGGAACGCACCCGGTATGCATCGGCTGATATTGCGCGTTGGGCGATCAGGCTGTGGAAGTCCAACCGTGTGCGGGTGCGCTTATGCGAAAGATCAGCCAGCGGAGCGAAGTTCACGGTCACACCCAGCCTGGCCAAGCCACGTCCGTGCTCTTGCCCGTAGGAATAGGCCAATGCCTCGATGTCCTGTGCAGGAGCGTCATCAATCACGTCCGCCAGCGGGGGTGTGGATGCCAATGGTGGCGACATGCGTGCAACCACGCCGCCTTCTTGGTCGGTGCTGACAATCAAGGGTGCAAGGCCCGCTTCTTCGCGCAGCCACTGCAACTCAGCCACCTCGGCAGCGATCGCCTCGGTGGTCTTGCCCTGCATGGTGTTGGTGCCAATGAATATCCCACCGATCAAGCCCTGTTGGGCCAGCATTCGGACTTCGTCGGGATGGCGGTAGCCAATGATGACGTGTGCACCCAGCGAGCGCGCTGCGTAGGACGCACTGTGCAACACCCGGTATTGACGCCCATGGAATGCGGCTTCTTGCGCGGCCATGATGCAGAGGGCCGATAGCCACAGTCCGAACAACACACTGCGCAAGCCATGTCCCCGGTCCGAATGCCTCCATTTGACCCACAACATGCACAAGACCGCGATTGCCAATGCGCCCAGAAGAAGGGATGCTGTCGTTCGCCACTGCATCAACAAAGGATTGCGTAGCAAGCAGGCCAGCGGCAGTGCTGCCAGGGCCCCACCCCAAAGCAAGTAATGGCAGAGCTTGTGCCGCGTCATGGGGTGGCTGCCTTGTCGAGTGGCAGCCGAGAGCCTGAGGTCAGGCCATACCAGTCGATGCGACGGGTGCCCAGCATCAGTCCGCCCAATGCCAGGAAAAGCAACAGCGAACCCAGCAGCAAGGCGTTTTGTTCGGACCGCAAAATGCCGAAGAGCGATGCGTAGAGCAGGGCCAATGCGAAGCTGAACCCCAGGCCGCGGCGCCAGCCGCGCAGTATGGCCGTCAGGTAAACACCAATCAATGCAATGCAGGCCGCCGCCGCAACCGCGTAGGCTACAGAAAAGGCAATGTGCTCGGACAGGCTGGTCAACAGCAAGAAGAACAAGGCCTGCGCCAAGCCGACGAGTGTGTACTGAATGGGGTGGATGGGTAGGGCTTTGACGCTCTCAAAGGTGAAGAACGCCGCAAACGTCAGCACTACAAACAGCACACCGTATTTGACGGCTCGCAGGCCTTGGCGGTAGACGTCTACGGGGTCAATCAATCGGACTTCAAACCCTCTGGCCTTGTCGTGCGCCTGAGCGCCTTCTGCGCCAGAGGCGAGGCCTGTCGTTCCCCATCGAGCGATGAAGCCGTCTTGGGTGACCTCCCGAGTGCGAGGCAGAAAGCCGCCGCCAAAGCTGGGGTGTGGCCAATTGCCGCGCAACTCTGCGGTGGTTACCTCTCCCATTGGTACGAACTCCACGCTTCCTGTTCCGGCCAGGCGCAGTTCTATGCGAAATGGCAATCGCACGGCCTTGCCGTCCAAGGCAAGAGGGGCGTTGCCATGAAACCCTGTTTTCATGCTCTCTATGAGGGCCGTGCGTTGCAACTCTAAAGGCTTGCCATCCAGTTCCAGTTTCGGCGCTCCACTCAGCCCTCGTGGGTCTGCGATACCGACCGACAGCGTGGGGGTGCCCCAACTCAAGCGGGCATTGACACCTAATGGTGGGAGCGCCGATGCACTGGGTGTTTCCAGGGTCCCGCTGATCGTGCTTTGCAACTCAAACACGGCGGTCTCATGCAAACCGTAGGCTCGCTTTTCTACAGCCAGACCGCCGTCAAAGTGCAGGTCCTTAGGGGTCACGGTCAGTGTGTGCATGCGCTTGCTGCGGACGATTTTTTTGCGCGGTTCGCCCTGGTATTCGTAACTCTTTTCTTCGTCAAACTCCTCTTCTACGGGCACCGTCATGACCGGGCCCACAATGGATTGCTCACCGGCGGTGCTGGCTGCAATAGCGCGTATGGCATCGGCCCGGTAGGCTGTCCGTTCTTCAATCGTGCGCTCCACCATGGCCAGTGGCAGTAGCAGCGCAGCGCCGAGTAGCGCCAGCATGGCGCACTTCAACAGCATGGGATTTCTCATGGGTTTACTCCGTCGTGTGAATCAGCGGCCAGTATTTGCAACCCAGATGGAATACAAACGAAGCCACCATGCGCTGCCGGTGAAGCCTGTGTGAAAACCGTTGGTGGTGGCGCGGGTATACCCCAGTTGTGACGGGCAGACGCTTTGGAGACACTTGCGCACCCCATAGGTTGAATCCAGATTCAAGGAGTTATCCATGCGTTCTGTTTGCCTGGCTTTTTTCCGTCAACGCCCCGCGTTTGCCTTCAAATCGCTGCTGGTGTTTCTACTTTTTCTAGCGGGTGGGGTATATGCCACCAACTATTCGTTGTGGATCAATGGCCGCAACAATCCGAATGCCCAGGTCGGCAACTATGCTGACTTCACCTACTGGGGCCCAGCCAGCACCGCCGCTGGCGTCAATAAAAAATCGGTCAATTGGGACGGCTTCAGCCACGTGGCGGACCAAAACTACCGCATCCGCGACGCCCTGGACTGCTACTGCACGGGCAGCAACTGGTGCTACATCGCGGCTCACAGTGCCGGCAATTTGCAAATAGGTTATGCCCTGTCGCTGTATGGCGGCACCACGCGTAGCAAGAAAAATGCTACCCCCAATGCCTCAGGTGTTTGCGGCAATTCCGATGGCACAACCCAAACAGGCTGGAACATCAAATGGGTGGACGTGGCCGCCGGCGCGGGCGGTGGCAGCGAACTGGCCAATGTGGGCAGTTGGGCCGTATCGGATCCGCTGACATCCGATTTGAAAACCGCAACGGCGCGTGCCATGTACGACCACAACCAGACCCGGGCCAATTGGTTCTATATGTATGCCGGCGCCAAAGGCACGCTGTACTCCGGCATCCTGCCGGGCCAAGACGATGAGGCCGTGGCCTACCACTCTTCGGGTGGTGTGTCCGGTAGTGGCGGGGCCAGTTTCTGCAACCCTTCCGACTGGTTTTGCAATGACTTGACAATGGGCACCGCCGCCAACGAGGGTGGCGCTGCCAAATGGAGCTACCACAGCGTGGTCTTCCGCGACGATGCTGAGGCCTACAACCACTACACGAATGGTGCTTGGGGTGGCGTGGTGTCCAAGGTGCGCGCGGATATGGCGGCCAACGCCAATTGATACGGGTGCCTCGCTCGTTTCTTCGCTTCCAGGCCGTGGTTTGAATTTTGGGCAAGGCTAAGGCTGTTTGGGTGGGCGGTGCGCTGGTCGCGCTGGCCCTGATGGGGTGGTATGGCTGGGGCTCGGATGCAGATTCCGCGGCTGCCAACGCCTTGAGGCCTGGCGGCTTACCAGCCTCTGCGACTGTGACCAATACAGGCCCCAGCTCGGCGCCTAGCACAGGCAAGGGTGGGCCCTATAGCGCGGCGGGTTTGCAGTCGCGCCAAGAGCAGTTGGCGCTTTGGCGTGGCCGCTACGAGCGCGCTGAACAAATCTATGCCAGCTACCGAGACGCGACGCGTTACCCCTACGACTCGCGGCCCATGGCAGAGCACCCAGACCAGGTCAAGCCCTTCGCGCCAATTGCCGAAGAACTGAAGTTGCGCGATTCCAATGGCGATGAGGTGAAGGGCGTCCGCTTGCGGACCAGTCAGGAGCGGGTATTCTTGAGCGGTGCCGAGAGCGTGAAATTCACGGTGGCTGCCACCGATGAAAATGGCCGCGCCCTACCCCTGCTGGTACGTGGGGCACAGGCACAAAGCATTCCTGATTCGCGAACCCCAATCAAACTGATACAGACCAGCGTTGCTTTTTTAGATGACGGCAACGGTGCGGACGATGCATCTGGTGACGGCGTCTACTCCGCACGCCTGACCCCCGCGACCCAGGGGTTCCAGAACTACGGCGGCACGATACGCCTGTTGGTGGATCTGGCGGCAGACGGCAGGCTAGGTGTGGCACATTTTGACGTGGTCTACACCCCTGATGTACCTGCCACCTGGGCTGGCGTGCGGGAGGCTTTGGAAGCAGGTTCGTTGAACTTTTACTTGAAGGCCAATGTTCGTGTAGCCGGGCGCTACGTGGTGAGCGCACGCGTGGACGATGCCAATGGGGTGCCGTTCGCATTGCTGCAGTTCAATGATGAAGTGGCCGCTGGAAGCCGCGAATTCAGACTGCAGGTATTTGGTGCTTTGGTGTTGGACAAAGGCCCCAGCTTCCCGTTGCGCTTGCGGGACGTGGACGGCTTCTTGTTGCTACCAGACCGCTTTCCTGACCGTGCCACGATGGCGCGGCAGGCGGGCGTTGTGCATGTCAGTGCGGTATACGCCAAAAGCCGCTTCTCGGCCGCCGAATGGAGCAGTGAAGAGCGCCAACGCTACCTGACCGAGTATGGCAAGGATGCGGAAACTGCCAAGAAGCAGGTGGAGAGTCTTTCGGGCCCGTAAACATTGGCGGAGGGCCGGTGAATCCAACCCTGGTCTGGCCAGGGTGGCTGCTGTGCGACATATGTCCCGTAACACTTTAGGGGTAAATTACGGCGGAAGCTTCTTATTCCGCTGCCCCATTCCCCACTCTTCCCATCATGGTCAGTGCGCTTCTTGTTCTCGATGTTCAACAGCGCGTGCTGCGTGGAGTCCCTTGCTTTCGCTGGCCCATTTTTGTGCAGGCAATCGGCCTGGGCCTGCTGGGCGCCTGTGCGAGTGTGCCCAGCACTGGGGGTTTGGAAGTGGCCGGGGCGCAGTCTGCAGCGCAAGCCTATGCGCAATCCAATCGATTGAGTTGGGGGGCGAATGCAAGCCTGGTTGAGCATGTACAGCAGGTGGGCATGCAGGCCTATATTGCCGAGCAGCTGCGTCCCACTGCGACACGCTTGCCTGCTTCCGTGCAATCGCAAATCGATGCGATGACGGTGACGCAGCAACCCTTGGTAGCCTTGGTCCAGACCATGGAGAAGCAGCGCAAGGACGCGGACGCCGTCACCGGAGACGATACCAAGAAGGCAGCGCAACAGGCCTATCAGCAAGAAATGAACCGGCTCTCCAAGGAGGCTGCTAGCCGCCATCTGCTGCGCGCGTTGTACTCCAACAACCAGGTCCAGGAGCAAATGACATGGTTCTGGCTCAACCACTTCAGCGTGCACCAGTACAAGAGCAATCTGCGGGCCATGGTGGGGGATTACGAAGAGACTGCTATTCGTCCCTATGCCTTGGGTAAATTCAGAACCCTGCTGGGCGCCGTGGTCGAACACCCAGCCATGCTGCGCTATCTGGACAACGAACAAAATGCCGCAGCGCGCATTAATGAAAACTTTGCGCGCGAATTGATGGAGTTGCATACCCTGGGCGTGGATGCCGGCTACTCCCAGCAGGATGTGCAGGAGCTGGCCAAGATACTGACGGGAGTGGGTGTCAACCTCGGTACCAGCAATTCACCACAGAAGAAGGAGCAGCAAGAGTTCTATCTGCGCAAGGGGTTGTTTGAATTCAACCCGGCGCGCCATGTCTTTGGCTACAAGGAGTTGTTGGGGCAACCCATTCGCAGCACAGGCTATGCCGAACTCACGGAGGCCTTGGATCGCTTGGCTCGCCATCCCGCCACGGCACGCTTGCTCAGCAAAAAACTGGCTAGCTATTGGTTGGCTGATGAGCCACCTGCAGCCCTGGTGCAGCGTATGGCGCAAAGCTTCGAGCGTAGCGATGGAGACATTGCAGCCACCTTGCAAACCCTGTTCGCGTCTACCGAATTTCAGCAACCTGCTGCACACAAGTTCAAGGACCCTACGCGCTTTGTTGTCTCGGCAGTGCGCTTGGCCTATGGTGAAAAGCCGGTGCTCAACGTGAACCCGATGCTGAACTGGATCAACCGCATGGGGCAGCCCTTGTATGGCCGCGCAACGCCCGACGGTTATTCCCTGCAGTCGTCGGCCTGGTCCAGTCCTGGGCAATTGACCACGCGCTTTGAAATCGCCAAGGCGATCGGCTCTGGCAGCGCGGGCCTTTTCAAATCGGAGGGGCCTGAACCACGCGAGGTTGCCGCCTTTCCGCAACTGTCCAGCGCGCTGTACTACCAAGCCATTGCCAAGGGGCTGGGCAGTTCTACGCGCCAGGCATTGGAACAGGCAGCTTCACCGCAGGAATGGAATACCTTCCTGTTGTCGTCACCCGAAATGATGGAGCGCTGATGAATCGCCGCGAATCACTGGCCGGCCTGGCCACAATTGCTTTGTCACAGTCGCCGGGCCGGGTGTATGCGACGCCGGATGCTGGGTCTCGTCTGCTGCTCGTCTTTTTGCGCGGAGGCTACGACGCGGCGAGTCTGCTGGTGCCCTACGGCAGTGGCTTTTACTACGAATCACGCCCCGACATCGCCATTCCTAAACCCTCGGATGATCTGGCATCCTGCCTGCAGGTGGGCGAGGGCTGGGGTCTGCACCCTGCCCTGCGGGAGAGCCTGTATTCCTATTTCAAAAATGGAGAGCTGGCTTTCGTGCCTTTTGCCGGAACGCACGATGTGTCGCGCAGCCATTTTGAGACGCAAGACAGCATAGAAATGGGGCAGGCCTTGGAAGGCCATAAAAACTATGGATCGGGTTTTTTGAATCGCCTTGCGACTCTGCTCGGCGGCAGCAAGCCCATGGCGTTCACCGAGCAGCTACCGGTGATTTTTCAAGGGGATGCCAAAGTCCCCAATACAGTGTTGAAGAGTTTGAACAAGCCGTCGGTGGACGCACGCCAGAGCAGCATCATTGCGTCCATGTACCAAGGTAATGCGTTGATGGCGCATGTTGCCGACGGATTCGCCGTACGCGAAGGCGTGTTGCGCGAGTTGTCTGCGGAAATGGATGCAGCCAACCGCAATGCCATTGCCGCAAAGGGCTTTGAGTTGGAAGCCAAGCGCATCGCACGTTTGATGCGCGACGGCTACAACTTGGGCTTTGTGGATGTGGGTGGCTGGGATACGCATGTATACCAAGGGGCTGCCACGGGCTATCTGGCCAGCCGCTTCGACGAGCTGGGCCGCGGGCTTGCCGCCTTTGCCCAGGAAATGGGTGCGGCGTGGCGGAGCACTACGGTGGTGGTGCTCAGTGAATTTGGCCGCACATTCAGACAGAATGGCAACCGGGGCACTGATCACGGGCATGGAACCGTGACCTGGTTAATGGGTGGTGGTGTAAGGGGTGGGCGCATTGCCGGTGAGCAGGTTCGTGTCGAACAGTCAACGTTGTTCCAGAATCGGGACTTTCCGGTGCTCAACGAATACCGGGCTCTACTGGGTGGTGTATTCCAACGCCAATTCGGCTTGTCGGCCAAGCAACTGGACCACGTGTTTCCCGGGGCTAAGCCGCAGGACCTCAAGCTGCTGTAGCCCGAGGCTGGCGTACAGTAGACTCAAACCGGCCTGCACCGGGGTCTAACACTGGAATTCCATGGACGAAGCAACCGCTAACGAGAGTGTGCGACGCGCGGTAGGTCTGCACCACCGTGTGGGGCAGTTTCTTCGCAGCGCAGGTGGCCGCCCCGCCGATGAAAAATTCACACTGCTGATCCGCTTCAACTGGGCGGTAGTGGCCTTTGCGGTCAGCTATATGGCGGTCAGTTGGGCCATCAGCTTCCAGCCCGGGATTTATGTCATGGCGACTCTTGCCGTGATGCTGTTGGGGAATCTGCTATACATCCATACGCATGGCCACTATGTCGCCGCAGCAAATGTCTATTTGTTCGGCAATTGCTTTGTGGGCATATTGGGCTCCACCTACTTTTCGGGTGGGCTGTACTCACCGGTCATTTGCTGGTTTGCAAGCGGGCCGGTGACGGCGATCCTGTTGCTGGGCTTTAATCGCAATGCCATCGCCTGGCTGGGGATCAACTCTGTATTGGTACTCGCATTTGGTGTTGCGGCCGGGATGGGTGTGGACTTACCCATTTTGTATGACACGCAGTATGCGGGGTTCTTTTTTTCGACCAGCCAGGTCGGCTTGGTCCTGACCCTGCTGATTCACACCAAGATATTCGATGCGGCCAAAAACAGGGCACTGATCGAGTCGGAAGCCAGGAACCAGGAGCTGCAAGATGCTTTGCATGCAACGGCACAGGCGCGCCAGAAGGCCGAGGAAGCGACCGCATCCAAGTCGGCCTTTCTGGCGAACATGAGCCATGAAATCCGCACGCCGATGAACGCCATTATTGGTATGAGCCATTTGGCATTGAAGACCGAATTGGCACCACGCCAGCGCGACTACATGCAAAAGGTGCAGCAGTCGGGCCAACATCTGCTGGGCATCATCAATGACATTCTCGATCTATCCAAAGTAGAAGCAGGCAAGCTGGATCTGGAGATCGGTGAATTCAGCCTGGAGCAGGTGCTGGGCAAGGTTGCCAACCTGATCGACGACAAGGCCGCTGACAAAGGCTTGGAATTGCTGTTTGATATTCCGCAGAACGTGCCGGATGCCCTTAGGGGCGATGCCTTGCGCCTGAGTCAGATGATCATCAATTACGCCAACAACGCGATCAAGTTCACGGACCGCGGTGAGATCGACATCATCGTGCGGGTTCAAGAGCGCTTTGAAGATGCCGTGTTGCTACGCTTCGCGGTGCGCGATAGTGGCATCGGTTTGTCGCCTGAGCAGGTTGCCAAACTGTTCCAAAATTTCCAGCAGGCCGACGCGTCCACCACCCGCAAATACGGTGGTACGGGCTTGGGCTTATCCATTACCAAAATCCTGGCCCAGCAAATGGGTGGTGAAGTAGGGGTGGACAGCGTCGCTGGCGCGGGTGCCACTTTCTGGTTCACGGTCAAGCTGGGTCTTGGTAGCGATGCGCCCCGCAAGCTGCTGTTGCAAAGCGAGCTGCACGGCCGGCGTGTGCTGGTGGTGGACGATATGGACAGTGCCCGCCAAGTGCTGGGGGAAATGTTGACCGGCATGCGTTTTATGGTGGACACGGTGCCTAATGGTGAGCAGGCGCTGACCACCATCCAGCGCGCCGATGCGGCTGGGTACCCCTACGACATCGTATTGCTGGATTGGCAGATGCCGGACATGGATGGCATAGAGACCGCACAGCGCCTGCACGGCCTCTCGCTGCGGCAGCGCCCCCGGTTAGCCATGCTGTCCGCCCATGGACGCGGTGACCTTGCAGTAGCCCTGGCCAGGGCCCCAGGTACCGGTATCGCGGCCGTGCTGGACAAGCCGGTTGTGCCTTCCTATCTGTTTGACACGCTGATCGACTTGCTGGGTGTGGCATCCGATCGTGGCAGGGCCCGCCGCGCGGTGGCTGCCAATGCCATCCCCCAAGCGCTGCGTGCCATTGAGGGTGCACGTATTTTGTTGGCCGAAGATAATGCCCTGAACCAGCAAGTGGCCAGCGAGCTGCTGCGCGAAGCAGGGCTGAATGTGGACATTGCAGATGACGGCCGCATCACATGCGATATGGCCGCCCAGGCTTTGGCCGCGGGCGAACCCTATGCGCTGATCCTGATGGATTTGCAAATGCCGCAGATGGACGGCTTGGAAGCGACCCG
Organism: Rhodoferax sp. GW821-FHT07G04; assembly: GCF_059418585.1. Classification (NCBI taxonomy): domain Bacteria; kingdom Pseudomonadati; phylum Pseudomonadota; class Betaproteobacteria; order Burkholderiales; family Comamonadaceae; genus Rhodoferax; species Rhodoferax sp. GW821-FHT07G04. The sequence goes on along the minus strand of NZ_JBWKQD010000001.1, from coordinate 1,094,463 downwards.
GGCCATACGCGAGAGCCAGCAGAGCGCTGCCCCCCCCATCGTCGCGATGACAGCCAATGCCATGGCCACGCACCGGGAGCAGTGCATGGCGGCCGGTATGGTGGACTTTGTCGCCAAGCCGATTGATCCGGATGCGCTCTTTCGCGCGTTGCTGCGCTGGATCGCGCCACATCATGTGGCGGCTCTACCATCCTCGGCTGCACCGCAGGGAGCTGCCCCCCAAGGAGGGAGTTGGGCCGACGCCGCGCCTCCGGGGATCCCTGGCTTGGATCACGAGGCGGGCTTGCGGCGGGTACTGGGCAAACCGCAGCGCTACGCCGCCATGTTGCGCGGTTTTGTGGACGCACAGGCCGATGTGGTGGTGCATATACGCGAGGCTCTGGCGACCCAGGACCGGCCTACTGCTGTGCGCTTGGCCCACACGCTGAAAGGCTTGGCCGGCAACATTGCAGCATCCGACCTGGTGCGCGCGGCCTTGGCGATGGAGCAGGCCCTGCGCGCCGAGCTGGCCCCGGAAGCACTAGAACCCCAGTTGGACGGGTTGGCACGCATGCTGGCGACCCAGGTAGCGGCCATACGCGCCGCACTGCCCAACAATGGCAAGGTGTTGCCAGCGGCGCAGCCAGTGCTGGATCCGCAGCAATTGGCCACCGTATGCCAGCAACTGCACAGCTTGTTGGCCAATGACGATGGAAACGCCGAGCGTTTGCTAGCAGAATATGCGAATATGCTGCACATGGCTTTTCCCCAGCACTTCTCGGACCTGCAAGCCGCGGTCAACGGCTTTGACAGCGAACGCGGTTTGGCGATCTTGCAGCGCGCCATGGTCGAGAATTCGCGCTGAGGGCAGCTTATGCAGACCGTGCCAGATGCTTCCCCACGCCCGGTCATTCTGGTGGTCGACGACACCCCCCAGAACTTGGCCTTGATGCGGGATCTGCTGGAAGCCGACTACACCGTCAAAGTGGCGCCGAGTGGTGAGCGCGGGCTGAAGATCGCCAGAAGCCAGTCCATAGACTTGATCTTGTTGGACATCATGATGCCGGACATGGATGGCTACGAGGTGTGCCGGCAATTGAAGGCTGACCCGCAGACGGCCGACATCCCGGTGATTTTCTTTACCGCCAAAACGGAAACGCAGGACGAGCAAATGGGCTTTGCGCTGGGTGCGGCTGACTACATCACCAAGCCCATCAGCCCGCCCATTGTCCTGGCCCGCGTCAAGGCGCACTTGCTGTTCAAGCAGGCGCGCGATGCGCTGGAGCGGCGTAACCGCGAAGACAAGCAGCGCTTTGACACGGCCTTGGCCCAGCAGGTGGAATTGAACGAATTGAAGTCAACCTTTGTTGCGATGACCTCGCACGAATTCCGCACACCCCTGACCTCCATCCTGGTCTCGCAAAGCCTGCTGCGTAACTATTGCGACCGCCTGCCGGTTGACGAACGCAATGGCCTGCTGGACAGCATAGAGTCGGCCGTCAAACGCATGGTTCTGATGTTGGACCAGGTGCTCACCATAGGCAAGGCCGACGCCCATTTGCTGGCATTCAACCCCAAACCGATGAACCTGCAGAAGCTGTGTGAACAATTGCGCGATGAGGCGGTGGCCAGCCATAGCCAGGGCAAAGCCATGGCGGCCCGCGTACTGATGGACTCGGACTGGGGTGACCAAGACGTGCTTGCGGACGAAAAATTGCTGCGCCACATACTCAGCAACCTGCTGTCGAACGCCATCAAGTATTCACCCGACAGCGCCGAGGCACAGTTCACGATTCGCCGCAATGGCCATGGCGTTTGTTTTGATGTACGGGACCGAGGCATAGGAATACCGGCCGAGGATTTGCCCCATTTGTTTGGCGACTTTCACCGTGCCAGCAATGTAGGCAATATCCCCGGAACCGGCCTGGGCCTGGCCATTGTGAAGCGTGCCGTGGAGAGCCATGGCGGCACCATCGCGGTGACTAGCGAGGCCGGCAACGGCACTTGCTTCACTGTGACCATTCCCCTGCAATAGGGCGCAAAAAGACCGCAATACGCAAGGTCACAGCAGGTGCTCTATGGCGTAGTTACAAGATCTTCTTCCATGGCAAGCCCTTTTCGAAATTGGCCCGATCAATCATTTGCAGCGGCTTTAACAGCAGGGGGGTGTGCGTCTCCCAGATTTCGCAATAGTCCTCGTCCGAATCACTGGCCAGCAGGATGCTATTGACGGCGCGGCGCGCGGCTTCGTTGGCGCCCTCCATCGTCGCCAGATCGGTATTGGTCTTCACATAGTCACTGGCCAGAAACAGATTAGGGATGCCAGTATGGGCATTGGGGCGTATGGACCAGGTATCACATTGGTTGACCAATAGCGGCTCCAGATTGAAGACCTTGTTCATCTTCTCGAGTTTGACGGGGCTGAGCCGAGCGGTCATCACCGGGCTCATCGGGGCCGCCATGGGGACAATGTCTTCATCCAGGTAATAGTCTTCGACCATCTCGTCGCTGAGCACGTTTGCGCCGCCGAAATTCAGTTCCTGTTTCAGTTGGGCCCAGACCTCTTTCTGGATTTCGTCCTTGGTGCAGTCACGCGCCGCCTTGCCGTTGAAATTGCCGGGCGCTGTCCAATTGGAAATGTCGACGGACAGTATGGACACCACCTTGCCATCGCCCCGGCGTTTGAGGTCATACTCCGGCCAAAACTGGATTTGCGAGATGCTGGTTAGCGCCCAGTTGCTGCCCGTGTACATGGTGTGGCCGCGATTCAGATTGACCTCTTGGTTCAGGTAGAACTGCAGGCCGTTCATCCACTCGACATTGGGGGCCAGCTTGATGATGTTCTTCAGCGATGGGTCAATCCTCAGCATATCCTCGCTGATCAGGTTGGCAGCCCGTTCCACCGGTACGGCCATCAGGTAGTAGTCTGCCGTGGCGTGGGTTCTGCCAGCAACACCGTCTTTCTCAAAACTGATTCCGGAGATTTTTCCATCTCGTGTATGGATGGATGTGACGCTGGCGCCCCGGTGGTAGTTGACACCTTTGCTGAGCAGGTAGTCGTGCCAGGGGTCCAGCCAGGCGGTATTGGTGGGTGCGTTGAACACGCGGTCGGTGTCGCGTGTAAACGGGTCCATCATCATGTAAAACATTTGCAGCAGGATGGCGCCGCAGGTGCGGGTGCTGGCCATCTGGGCCTGGCAGGCAACCAGGCTGCGTGTCAGCCCACCCGACAGCAGCCGTTGGTAGGCCGCGCTCTTGGTGGCCGATTCGGTGTAGTCCCACCAACTGATGCTGTCGTACTCCTCCGAAAAACGCTTGCTGCAACTGGTCATCAATTGCCAGATCTTGCCGGAAAAAAATTCGATCTCTTCGGTGCTCAGCTCGGAGCTGAAAGCCTGGAAGCCTTTGAAGAACTCTTCAATCTCTTTGAGCGAGGTCGGGAAGTCCACCGGCAGGATGATGGGTTTGGCGTCGCTCTGCGCCATCATCATGTTCTCCGTCACCACCAGGTTGTCGAAGGCCGTCTTGTCGTCCCCGACCGGTATGCGCTTCATCGTGTCCGTGACGTGCTTGTAGAAACCGGGAAAGAAGCGAAAACCGTGTTCGCCAGGCAAGAACAGCGCGGGGTCTGTCTTGTTGGTGCCCGGCGCGTCCACACTGCGCGCCTTGCCACCGACGTACTTGGGATTGCGCTCGTAGACTTCCACTTGAAATCCGCGCTCCACCAATTCGTGCGCGGCGCTCATGCCGGCCACCCCACCCCCGATCACAATCACTGTTGGCATAGTTCCTCCCAAAGAATGTCAAGGTCGTACAGCGCCCACATGGTTTTTTGTATGGGCCTGCGGATGTTACTGAAAACTCTTTGGCGTGGTTGTCTTTTTGGCCGGGCTTGCGCGCCCGTTGAATGGCCTGGCGCTCAATGCAGCAGCGCGGCAACACGTTGCTGCAATACCGGGAGCAGTTCCGCTTCAAACCAGGGATTTCGCTTGATCCACAGGTTGTTGCGGGGGCTGGGGTGCGGCAGGGGCAGCACGGAAGGCAGATGGTCGCGCCAATGTTCAACCACCTGTGTCACCGTGCGCTCCCGGGTTTCGTCCGCCATGTGCCACTGTTGGGCATAGCGGCCAATCACCAAAGTCAGTGCGATGTGCGGCAAGTGGGCCAGCACGCGTCTGCGCCACAGGGGGGCGCATTCGGCGCGCGGAGCGAGGTCTCCGGATGGCCCGGTGCCCGGGTAGCAAAAGCCCATGGGGACGATGGCAACCTGCTGCGGGTCATAGAAGACGCTTGGGTCTATGCCCATCCATGCGCGCAAGCGGTCTCCGCTGGCGTCATCGAAGGGAATGCCGCTTGCATGCACTTTGCGCCCGGGTGCTTGGCCGGCTACGAGGATGCGCGCCGCAGGGTGCATTTGCACGACTGGGCGAACCCCCTGCGGCAAGTGCGCCGCACAGGCTTTGCAGGCGCGCACTTCGGCAAGGAGTTGTTCGCATGCGAGCCGTGGTGCGGCAGTCGGCGCCTGCTTGCGGTGCATCTGCTGCGTGGGTTTAGCTAACGACCACGCCCTTCCAGAACGCGACACGGCCCTTGATCTGGGCGGCTTCGGGCTTGGGATCTGGGTAGTACCACACGGCGTCGGGGTTCAGCTCACCATCCACGATCAGCGAGTAGTAGCTGGCTTGGCCTTTCCAAGGGCACATGCTCTTGTGGCTGCTGAACGTTGTGTAAGCCCGGTTCAGTGATGTTTCGGGGAAATAGTGATTGCCTTCCACCACTACGGTGTCGTTGCTTTCGGCGATGACGGTATTTTTCCAGACGGCTCTCATCCATGGCTCCTCGGTTTGGGGGCGTCCAGCCACAGCAGGCAGAACTTGTTGTCAGGGTCGGTCCAGGCCTGTCCCGGCGTAAAGCCTGCTCGCTGGGCCAACTGATGCAATCCTTCGACGGTGAACTTGTATGAGTTTTCGGTGTGCAGGGTCTCACCTTGCGCAAAGGTAAATGGCGTGCCGCCCACGCGCACCGTTTGTTGGCAGGTGCTCATCAGGTGCATTTCGATGCGTTGGAACGGTGCGTTGTAAAACGCGCTGTGGGCAAATTGGTCCAGTTGGAAATTGGCGCCCAGTTCGCGGTTGGCGCGCACCAGTACATTGCGGTTGAAGGTGGCCGTCACGCCCTGCGAGTCGTTGTAGGCTGCGTGCAGCAGATCGGGGCTCTTGACCAGGTCGGCACCCAGGATCAAAGCTCCACCTTGCAATGTGCGGGCGCACATGCGCATGAAACGCAGGGCGTCCAGGGGCTCGAAGTTGCCCAGTGTCGAGCCGGGGAAAAAGCCGACGCGGCGCCCTTCAGGCGGTACATCGGGCGGTAGTACCAAGTCTTGGGTGTAGTCGGCCACCAGCGGCTCGATCTGCAAGTGGGGGTAGGCCTTGCCCATCTTCAGGGCCGCCTCTTGCAGGTGTTGGGCGGAGATGTCGATGGGGATGTAGCGCGCCGGCCGGTCCATGGCGTCCAGCAGCACGCGCACCTTGTGCATGGAGCCGGCACCAAATTCCAGAATCTCGGCGTGGGGCCCCAGGTGCAGTGCGATTTCGCGGGCATGCCTTTGCAGAATGGACAGCTCGGTTCGGGTGGGGTAGTACTCAGGCAGTTTGCAAATCTGATCAAACAAGTCGGAGCCTGCTGCGTCATAGAAGTACTTGGGTGAAATGCTTTTACGCTGCAGGGCCAGGCCCTGTTTCAAGTCGCGCAGGAACTCAGCAGGGTCCCGCTCAAGCACATCGCTTGCGGCATCCAGCGTGTCCGGCAGGTCTTCAGTGCCTGCGTAAGCCAGGTTGTCTTTCATGGTCGGTCCTTTGCCAGACGTATGCCTGAAAACTGCCAGCGCGCGGCCGGCGGGAAGAAATTACGGTAGGTTTTGCGGCTATGCCCATCGGGTGTGGCAGGGCTGGAGCCGCGCAGCACCTGCTGGCCCACCATGAATTTGCCGTTGTACTCGCGCACCGCACCGGTACGCGGCCGAAAACCGGGGTAGGGGTCGTAAGAGGAGCGAGTCCACTGCCAGCCGTGGCCCAGCATTTGCTGGACGTGCGGCCAGTCGAATGCCACTTCCCACTCGAACTCAGTGGGCAGGCGCGCGCCATACCATTCGGCAAAGGCCGCTGCCTCGTAGAAACTGACATGATGGACCGGTGCTTGGCGGTCCAGCGGCTGCACGCCGTGCAATCCAAATACTTGCCACTGGTTCGAGGACGGCGCGCGCGGGTCTCCTGGCGCGAGCCAATAGGCTGGCGCGCGGAGCCCCTGGGCCTGCACTGCGGCCCAGCCGTCGGACAGCCACCACTGGGCCTGGGCGTAACCGCCGTCCGCAATAAAGCCCAGGTACTCGCCGCAAGTCACGAGGCGATTGGCAATCTGAAAAGGGTGTAGCAAGGCCTGGTGTCGCGGGGTCTCGTTGTCAAACGCAAAACCGTCGCCCGCATGGCCCACCGCGTGCACACCGCCATCCACGGCCAGCCATTGCATAGCGGATGCTTCGTAGGCGGGTTGTGCGGACGGAACGGCTTGGTAGGCTGGTAGCAAAGGATTGCAGGACAACAGATGCAGGATGTCGGTCTGCACCAGCTCCTGGTGCTGCTCTTCATGGTGCAAGCCCAGTTCGATCAAACCCACGGCAGCTTGCCAGCTGGCCTCGTCCGCGATAGACAGAAAGTGCAGCATTGCTGCATCGACATGCCGTCGGTAAGCGTGGATGTCGGCCAGCGCGGGACGCGTTAGCAATCCTCGGTGGGGGCGCGGATGTCGTGGCCCCAGAGCCTCGTAGTAGGAGTTGAACAGGTACAGGTATTGGCTGTCGAAGACCTGGTAACCCGTCTGAAAGGCCTGAAGCACCACAGTCTCAAAAAACCAGCTCGTGTGGGCTAGGTGCCATTTGGTCGGGCTGGCGTCTGGCATGGACTGCACGCACTGGTCTTCGGCCGACAATGGTTCTGCCAGCGCCAGCGTGCGGGCGCGCACCGCTTCAAAACGTTGGACCAACGCAGCGCGGAGGGTTGCCGAGGTGCAGGGTGCTGACGGCAGAACGGTGGACAGCATGGAGGGTTAGGGTGTCACAGTGCGTGTCGCACCGTGGGAGTGCGCATGGTAACCAATTCCTCCGCGGCTGTGGGGTGCACCGCCAGCGTGGCGTCCAGTGCACTCTTGGTAGCCTGCATCTGCAATGCCACGCCGACCAGTTGGGCCATCTCGCCCGTATCCGGCCCGACGCCGTGAAAGCCGAGCACGCGATCGGTGTCGCGGTCCACTAGCAGCTTTAACAGCATCTTGCCGGTGTGGCCGGAGAGTGTTGCCTTCATCGGGCGAAAACTGGTGCGGTACACGTCCAGGCGTGGATAGCGCTGCAAGGCCGCCTCTTCAGTCAAACCGACAACACCCAACTCTGGTGTGGTGAACACGGCAGTGGGAACCAGCGTGTGGTCCACGCCGCGCGGCGTGCCACCGAAAAGGGTGTCGGCGAAGGCATGGCCTTCGCGTATGGCCATGGGAGTCAGGTTGACGCGATTGGTGACATCGCCCACGGCGTGGATGTTAGGGATTGCGGTCTGGCTGAATGCGTTCACGGGAATGGCACCATGGACATCCAGTGCAATACCCAGGGCCTCCAGCCCCAGGTTATGGGTATTGGGCTTGCGGCCCAGCGCGCGCAACACACAGTCGGTGGCCAACACCTCGCCATTGTCCAGCGTCACCTGTAAACCGTCGTGTGTCCGGGCAATGGCTGTGACGTGGCGCTGGAAGTCGAATTGCAGTCCGCTCTCGATCAGCTCATGGGTCAAGTGGGTGCGCACGTCCTGGTCAAAGCCACGCAGCACCTGCTCGCCACGCACCACCACGCGCACCTGGGCGCCCAGCCGCTGCAGCACGCAGGCCAGTTCCAGTGCGATGTAGCCCGCGCCCTGCACCACCACCCGCTTGGGCAGGGTCTCCAGGTCAAAGAAACCATTGGAGTCAATGGCAAGCTCTTGGCCAGGAATGGCGTTACCCCCCGCCGGTGCTGCGCCTGTTGCTATCAAAATATGACTGGCCTGCAGTGTTGTGCCATCGGCCAGCATCACAGCGTTGCGGTCCACCAGGTGGGCGCGCCCCGCAAAAAGCTGCACGCCAGAAGCTAGCAGGTTGTTGCGGTAGATGCCCTCCAGGCGGGCTACTTCGGCATCGCGTCGGGCCTTGAGCGCGGCCCAGTCAAACCGGGTTTCGCCGATAGTCCAGCCGTAGCCGGCTGCTTCTTCAAACTCCTGGGCGAAGCGCGAGGCGTAGACCATCAGCTTCTTGGGCACGCAACCGCGTATCACGCAGGTGCCGCCCAGCCGGTACTCCTCCACCAGCGCCACGCGGGCGCCATGGCCGGCTGCAATGCGCGCTGCCCGCACGCCGCCAGAACCACCGCCCACCACAATCAAATCAAACGAAGACATGGGAAGCCTTTAGAAGTTATTCGTGAAACTGTGGCCATTGCCCGGCGTACAGACAGGTTAGCAGCATGCTGCCAGAATGTATTGCATTGCCCATGGACCAGGAGTAGTCGATGCCCCACAGCTTTTCTTACACCCTCAAGTCTTTCAGCACGGCGGCTGGCAAGACCGGTGCCTTTTATTCTCTGCCTGCGCTGGCCAAGCGCTTTCCCACTGTAAAGCGACTGCCAATGTCCTTGCGCATCGTGCTGGAAAGCGTTTTACGACACTGCGATGGCAAGAAGGTGACAGCCGACCACGTCGCAGAGTTGGCCAATTGGCAGCCACGGGCTGAGCGCAGCGCGGAGATACCCTTTGTGGTGTCCCGTGTGGTGTTGCAGGACTTCACCGGCGTCCCGCTGCTGGCTGACCTGGCCGCGATGCGCAGTGCCGCCAAGCGCCTGGGCAAGGACCCGGCACGTATTGAGCCCCTGGTGCCAGTGGACCTGGTGGTGGACCACTCGGTGATGGTGGACCACTATGGCAAGAAAAACTCGCTGGACCTGAACATGAAGCTGGAATTCCAGCGCAACCGCGAGCGCTACGAATTCATGAAGTGGGGCATGCAGGCTTTTGACACCTTTGGCGTCGTGCCGCCCGGCTTTGGCATCGTGCACCAGGTCAACCTGGAATACCTGGCCCGCGGCGTGCACAAGGCGCCGCAGCGCGATGCCAAGGGCAAGAAGACCGATCCTTTGTACTACCCCGACACGCTGGTAGGCACCGACAGCCACACGACCATGATCAACGGTATCGGCGTGGTGGGCTGGGGTGTGGGCGGCATCGAGGCCGAGGCGGCGATGCTGGGCCAGCCAGTGTATTTTTTGACGCCAGACGTGGTGGGGTTCGAGTTGCGCGGACGCCTGCGCGAAGGTGTGACGGCCACCGATCTGGTGCTGACCGTGACCGAGATCCTGCGCCAGCACAAGGTGGTGGGCAAGTTTGTCGAATTCTTCGGCGAAGGCACACGCACGCTGAGCCTGCCCGACCGCGCAACCATCGCCAACATGGCACCCGAGTACGGCGCGACGATGGGCTTCTTTCCCGTTGACGAAAAGACCATGGAGTACTTTGCCGGTACGGGGCGCACGCAGGCTGAGATGCAGGCTTTTGAGGCTTACTTCAAAGCCCAGGGGCTGTTTGGCGTGCCCTTGGCGGGTGACATCGATTACTCGCAGGTGGTGACGCTTGATTTGGGGCAGGTCACACCCAGTTTGGCCGGCCCCAAGCGGCCGCAGGACCGCATTGAGCTGGGCAAGGTTGCAGGGCAGTTCGAATCGCTGTTCTCCAAACCCAATGCCGAGAATGGCTTCAACCAGCAGGCCGCCGTGTTCCACACCCGCCATCTGGTGCGGGGCTTTGGTGAGCCCGCTGCGGCCACCATACCGCAGGCCCCACCGACTGCCCTGGGCGCTGCACGCCCGCTTGCGGAGATGGATGCCAACAAGCCGACGCTGGAGGCGCACCACGATGCTCCCGTGGCCGTGGCCGTGGCCGTAGCCGCGACGGGCGGAAGCCGCGCGGACATCACGATCGGTCACGGTGATGTTTTGATTGCTGCCATCACCAGTTGCACCAACACCTCCAATCCCAGCGTGCTGCTGGCGGCCGGGCTGTTGGCCAAGAAGGCGGTGGAGGCGGGCTTGAAGGTGAAGCCCCACATCAAGACCTCGTTGGCACCGGGCTCGCGCATCGTCACCGAATACCTGACCGAGACCGGCCTGCTGCCCTATCTGGAGAAACTGGGCTTTGCGCTGGCTGGTTACGGCTGTACGACCTGTATTGGCAACGCTGGTGACCTGACACCGGAACTGAACGAGGCCATCACCAACAACGACTTGGTCTGTGCCGCTGTGTTGTCGGGCAATCGCAACTTCGAGGCCCGCATTCACCCCAATATCAAAGCCAATTTCCTGGCCAGTCCGCCTCTGGTCGTGGCCTACGCGATTGCCGGCACCGTGACGCGGGACCTGATGACGGAGCCCGTGGGCCAGGGCAGGGGTGGCAAGGATGTCTACTTGGGCGATATCTGGCCCAGCAGCGAGGAAATCCATGCCTTGCTGAAATTTGCGATGAAGGGCAAAGCCTTTCGCGAGAACTACGCCAAGGTCACGACCGAGCCCGGCAAACTGTGGGACAAGATCAAGGGCGTGTCCGGTCAGGCCTACACCTGGCCCACCAGCACCTACATCGCTGAGCCGCCATTTTTCGAGACGTTTGCTATAAAATCAGAAGCGGATAATGTAGATTTGACGGGGGCTAGAGCCAAATATGGCGTAAGCACTTCCGCCGACACCGGGCTTGCAACCCAGGTGCGGGGTGCCCGCATCATGGCGCTGTTTGGCGACTCCATCACCACGGACCATATTTCGCCCGCCGGCTCCATCAAAGAAAGTGCACCGGCTGGGCAATGGCTGCTGGCGCATGGCGTGCAAAAGGCCGATTTCAACTCCTACGGCGCGCGCCGCGGCAACCACGAGGTCATGGTGCGTGGCACCTTCGCCAATGTTCGCATCAAGAATTTGATGCTGCCGTCCAAGGCCGATGGCTCACGCGAGGAAGGGGGCTTCACCCTCTACCAGGGCGCACCCGGGGCAGCCGAGCGCATGACCATATTCGACGCGGCGACGCACTACCAGGCGGCGGGCATTCCGACCGTGGTGTTTGCTGGCGAAGAGTACGGCACTGGTTCCAGCCGCGACTGGGCGGCCAAGGGCACTGCACTGCTGGGCATTCGTGCGGTGGTGGCGCAGAGCTTTGAGCGCATCCACCGCAGCAACCTGGTGGGCATGGGTGTGCTGCCGCTGCAGTTCAAGGCCGGCGATACCTGGGCCCGGCTGGGCCTGACGGGTACCGAGACGGTGGACATCATCCCCGATGCCAAGCTGACGCCGCAAAGCGAGGCCCAACTGGTCATCACCCGCGCCGATGGCTCGCAGACCCACCACACGCTGTTGCTACGGATCGACACGCCCATTGAGGTGGACTACTACCAGGCCGGAGGCATCCTGCCCTACGTGCTGCGGCAGTTGCTGGTGTAGGCGCTGGGCAACAGAGCGTTTTGCTCCGTGTCCTCCGCCCGCTGCGCGGGCTCCCCCTTTACCTGCGCAAAACGCTCTGCCGCCCAGGCTTTCGGGTTAGCGGGTGGCAAGAAAAAAGGGCGGCCCGAAGGCCGCCCTTTTTTGTGTGGAATCGAACGACTCAGGCCGTCGCCACTGCGCGCCTGGTTCGTTTGGCTGCCGGGCGCTTGACCACGGCGGGTGTTGGTTTAGCTGCCTCAACAACCTTGGGCTTGGCGGGCGCCGCCAGTGCCTCTACCGCGGAAGGTGACAAGGCCGGTGTCTGCGCGCGGGCCAGGTCCAGCAGCGTGCGGTGTTCGGCCAGAAGACTGTCGGCTAGGTCATTGACGTCGGGCAACGCGCGGCGGCATGCGATCAGGCCGTAGTCCAGGCGGCCGTTGTAGCTTTGTACGGTCACATTCAGCGCCATGCTGTGGGCCGGGATGGACACCGGGTAATAGCTGACCACCTTGGCGCCAGCAAAGTAGAGTTGCACGGGAATGCCGGCGACGTTGGAGATGACCAGATTGGCGATGGGCGGCATCACATTGGCCAGGCGCGAGCGGCTGAACAGCGAAGCCACGGCCGACATCAGCCAGGGCGCTGCGGGCAGCGGAAAATCGGTGGGGATGGCGGCCTTGAAGCGGCTCATCTTGGCCTTAGTGCTGGCCGACAATTCGTTGATCTTGCGGATACGGGCCAGCGGGTCCTTGATGTCGGTGGCCAGGCTCATCGTGACCATGCTGACCTGGTTATTGGACGTGGTGTCACCCTCGGGGCGCAGGCTCACCGGCACGGCGGCGGACAGCGACTGCGCGGGCAATTCGTTGTTTTCCTTCAGATAGGTGCGCAGCGCGCCGGCGGTGGTGGCCATGACCACGTCGTTCAGCGACACGCCCAGGGCTTTGGCGATCAGCTTTACTTCGGCCAGCGGCACCGTGCGCCCGGCGAAGGTGCGCTGGTTGGTAATGGCCACATTCAGCGAGGTTCGGGGCGCAAACAGCTTGAAGTCCTTGGGCAGCGACCAATCGCGTTTGCCGTCTGGCCCTTTTTCAGGGACCAGTGCGTTTTTGGCAGATTTGGCAATCAGCGGCAGCGACTTAACCAGGCCAACCGATTGCTGCACGGTGTTACGCACGGCGGCACCCAGCAGTTCGGCAATGCCTAATTGGTACTGGTTGCGCCGGGCGCGCGGGCGCGGCGGTTTGATGACGCGGCCGGTGGCCGCCAGATCGAACATGGCCTGGGCCACTGCGACACCAGCCTGGCCGTCGATGCCGGCGTGGTGCAGCTTGCTGTACAGCGCCACCTGGCCACTTTTCAGGCCGTCGATGACAAAGAACTCCCACAAGGGGCGGCTACGGTCCAACAGGCTGGAATGCAGGCGTGCTACATATTGTTGCAATTGGCGATTGCTGCCGGGTTTGGGCAGTGTGACGTGGCGGATGTGGTAGTCCAGGTCAATGTCTTCGTCTTCGACCCACACCGGGTTGGACAGATCCAGCGGCATCAATGCGAGTTTGCGGGTGAAGACCTCGGCGAGGTGCATGCGCTGCTGGATATAGGCCTTGGTGTCTTCGAAAAAATCGCCGCTATAGCCCTCGGGCAAATCCAGCACGTTGAGGGAACCCACATGCATGGGCATTTCTGGCGATTCCAGATGCAAGAACGCGGAATCTACGCCGCTGAGATGTTTCATGGTTACGCCTTTCGCAAAATAAGAGCGACCACAATAGCATGCCCGTTGACAAATGCGAAGGGGTGCCGTGGGCTTGGCTGTCACCTAGATGCAGGCCTGGCCTCGGTTACCATTCGGCCGCATTTTCGAGGAACTTCTATCCATGTCTTCACCTGTTCTATTCCGTTCTTTTTCGCGTTCCTTTGCGCGCGTTCCTGCCGCTACTGCGGTGCTGCTGTGCGCTGTCACCGTGTTGTCGGCTTGCGGCAAGAAAGGTACTGAGTTGGGGGGCGGGAGCTCCGAAGTCACGGGTTCGGCGGGCCCCGCAGGCGCCAAGGGCGCTAACCAGTCCCTGGTCAAGTGTGACGGACCGGTGGCCACGCTGGCTTTGGCCGAAAACCCCAATGGCTACACCATGAGCAGCAGCTATAACCTGCCCAGTTCACCCGTGCCGCTGGTGCGCCTGCTGGCGCAGCAAAGCGGTTGCTTTCGGGTCGTGGACCGTTCCGCCGGGCTGCATGGCACGATACAGGAGCAGCAGCTCAAGGAGAGCGGCATTCTGCGAAAGCAGGGCAACACCGTGGAAAAAGGCAAGGGCTATGAGGCGCAATACACGCTGATTCCCAACCTGACCTTCAGCGAGCAAGACGCCGGGCGCAGTCTGGGCGGCATATTGGCCCATATCCCCATCGTGCGCGATCTGGGTGCATTGATCGGGGTTGTGGAGCAGATCAAGTTCAAGGAAGCCCAAGTGGCGTTGCTGCTGACCGACAACGAAACCACGGAGCAGGTCGCTGCGGCAACCGGCTCTGCGCGCACCACTGACCTGGGCTTAGGTGGCCTTGCCTTTGGTGGCATGGGCGGGGCGGGCGGGATGGGGTGGAGCAACACCAACGAAGGTAAGGTCATTGCTGCCGCGTTTCTGGATGCACACAACAAACTGGTGGTGCAGGCCCGTGAATTGATGGCCAAGGACTTGCCGCCACCCGTGGCGACCAAAAAAACACCCAGCCAAGGCCGATGAGGCCCGGGCTGGGTGTTTTAGGGTGTGGACGGGTTGATGAGTTAAGGGAGTACGCCGGTCAGCGTCGCTTTGCCGATGATGAAGGACTTGAAGTCCAACTCGAACTTGGCGCGGCTGTATTCTGGTACGGTCGTGACCCAAGTGACGTTACTGGTCAATGCATAAACAGTCAGTTTGTAGATGTGCTGCGAGGTTGCAGGACCTGAATAGCCGATGCCAGCAGTACCGCCGGGGCCGATGGTGTAGTTGCTGCCATAAACCACGCCGCTTTGGAGCAATAGATTTTCACCTTCGGCGATGGCTGTCTTTGCGACCGGGAGATTGAAGACGCCCCAATGACGACACGCGCTGATGCCGGCTTGGCAAGGAGCAGTTTCGTCGTCCATGATGATGGCAAACCGCTTGGTACCGTTAGGAATATCCGAAATATTCAATTGCGGTGAGGTATTGCTGCCGCCAGCAGATGTGGCAGCAATGCGCAGCGGAATTGCACCGCCATCGACGTAGGACGTGGAGTTGATAGTCAAGTTGGTGGCGCTTGCGGTCACTGTGGTCGTGGCTAGCGCACTATTGCTTTTTCCGTCGCTTGCCACCAAGGTGATCACATAGAGACCGGCGGCTTCAGGAACAAATGTCGTCTTGGCCGATGTCGTGGACGTGAGGCTGGCCGTGCTGGCCGTCGGGCGTTGCAGAATCGACCATGAATAAGTGATCGAATCGTTGTTGGCGTCTGTAGTTCCAGTGCCGTCCAGCGTAACGGTGGAACCAACCAACACATTCTGTGGGGCCCCCGCGTTGGCGACAGGCGGAACATTGCAGGAATTGACGCCGAGTGTGCAGTCATTGCCCTTGCTGTCACCGCTGCCTCCGCACCCTGCCAGCAAAGCGGCACTCAATCCCACGCAAACTAGAAATTTCATTTTAGATATCCCATATATTGACCCGGTGATTGTGCATGAGAGTCGCTCTCTTTTCAATAGCACACGGTTTTGCCCCAATGAACCATCTTTTTGACGAAAAGTAAAGTGTTTCAAATTGTCACGCGATTGTGTGGCCGGGTTTTAAGGCAGAGGGCGGTCCGACCTTCTCTGTCCGGAGTCGTGGGTAGATAGTCCATTCGGACTATTGGAGCTTCGATACCCCCCACTTACACTCCCTCGCGGCACCGAGGTCCCGTATATGCGGGGTGGTGTTTAGCTTCAGGCCTTGCTCGGGAGGGCGGGCCTTCATCCCATTTTGCAGAAACAAAAAATCAGCATGAAACTCAAATCTCTTGCCTTGGCTCTGGCGTTGACCGCAGCGGCTGGCGCTCAAGCGGCGACCTTTGACTTTGACGGCAACATCGCTACGCACAAAGACGTCATCCAGATCAACTTCTCTTTGTTGACTGACGCCACCAATGTCAAGGTGTGGACCGATTCTTTCCTGAATGGGGTCAACTTCGACCCCATCACCGCTGTCTGGTCCCAGTCCAACACGGGCTGGTCCTTGATTGGCCAAAATGACGACAACGCTGGCATTGCCCCAGGGCAAACCCGTTACGACTCCGGTCTGACCTTTGCCAGCCTGGCTGCTGGTAGCTACAAGTTTACGATCGCAACCTACAACAACTTTGCCAACGGCACGACCCTGGCCCAAGGTTTCCGTTTTGACAACCAGACCGCCATCCCGTTGGCGCAATGGACACAACCCGCCAACCACGGCAACATGGGTTCGCACTACAGCGTGCACCTGTCTGGTGTGGACTCTGCTGTCAACGCAGTGCCCGAACCCGAAACCTACGCCATGCTGCTGGCTGGCCTGGGCATCTTGGGTGCGGTGACCCGTCGCAAGAATCGCAATAAGAGCGCGTCCGCCGCTTGAGGTCTGCACTAGAGTGAAAAAAAAGCCCCGCTTGGCGGGGCTTTTTGCATTGTGTCGTGCGTGCTTTCACGCCCCGAGGTAACGGGTCTCCAGGTGCTGGCGAAAGTGCTTGGCATTGAGGGGCTCGCCGGTGGCGCGGCTCACCAATGCATCCGTGGACCAGCGGCTGGCCTGGCTCCAGATATTGGCGTCCAGCCAGGCCATGACGGGCGACAGATCGCCGTTTGCAATGCGGGTATCCATGTCAGGATGCTGCTTGCGGATGGTCGCAAAATACTGCGCGGCATACATGGCACCCAAGGTATAGCTGGGGAAATAGCCGAACATGCCGGAAGGCCAGTGGATGTCCTGCAGGCAGCCGTTGTTGAAATCACCCGCCACATCCACCCCTAGGTAGTCCTGCATCTTGGTGGTCCACAGTGCAGGGATATCCTCGGCCTCGATTTCACCGGCAATCAAGGCTCGCTCAATCTCGAACCGCAAAATCACGTGGGCCGGGTAGGTCAATTCGTCGGCATCCACGCGGATAAAGCCGCGCTGCACCCGGGTAAAGAGGCGCGCCAGATTGCTGGCGTCAAAAGCCGGCTGATCGCCCAGATGCTTCTTTACCAAGGGTGCAATCAGGCGTAGAAAGGCCGGGCTGCGCGCCAACTGCATCTCGAAGGACAGGCTCTGGCTCTCGTGTATGCCCATGGAGCGCGCGCGGCCCACCGGCAGGTACAGCGTGTCGCGCGGCAGGCGCTGCTCGTAACGAGCATGGCCAGTTTCGTGGATGATGCCCATCAGGCTGGGCGCAAAGCTGGCCGCGTTGTAGCGGGTGGTGATGCGCACATCCTGCGGGACGCCGCCGCAAAACGGGTGGGTGGAGATATCCAGTCGACCGCCTTCGAAATCAAAACCCAGCAGACTCATAATCTCTACGCCCAGCGCACGCTGTTGTTCGATAGGGAAAGGGCCGTCGGCCTGGACAACGGCTTCAGATCGCTGTTTGGCCAGCACTTTATTGATCAGATCCGGCAACCAGGTTTTGACTTCGCCGAATAGCTGGGTGATGGCGCTCTCCCGCATGCCAGGCTCAAACTTGTCCATCAGCGCTTCATAGGGTGTGTTGCCAGTCGCGTCCGCCAGAAAGCGGGCTTCTTGGCGGGCCAACGCAACAACCTCACGGAAATTGCCCAGGAAGCCTTGCCAGTCATTGGCCTTGCGCTGGGTGCGCCAGGCGTGTTCGCATCGTGCACTGGCCAGGCTCTGCGCCTCCACCAGGTCTTGTGGTAGTTGATTGACCAGTGCCCATTCGCGGTGCATCTCTACCAGGCTGGCCTGGTCGGCCTCGGGCAGATTGGCCTGCTGTGCCGCATCGAATTGGGCCTTCAGCGCAGGATTGGTCAGCGTCTGGTGCATCAGCACCTGCAGTTCGGCCATGGCCGCCGCACGCGCCTCATTGCCCTTGGCAGGCATCATGGCTGCTTGGTCCCAACTGGCGATGGATGCCAGATGGCTGTAGTGGTGCAGGCGCTTGAAGGTGGCGTTCAACGACGCCAAAGCGGATGCTGCTGTCATGGTGTGCCGTCCTTTGGAATGGGGCGTGTGGGTACGCTGCGGTTGCAGATGTTGCTGTGCAAGGCACTGCGCACGGCCCAACCCCCAATGGCGTGGCGGCTGGCTTCCACCAGCGAGCGCCAGGTGGCGGTGTCCGTGCGCATGATTTCGATGTTGGGTTGCTCGGCGGCGGGAATGTCCGCCAGCATGCGCGCACGGGTGATGGGGATGTAGGCCTCCGGCTTGTCGTAAAAGCCCATGGGGCCGGGACCGCGCGGCATGGAGGACAACACATCCATGCCCTTGACGACGCGGCCTACCACGGTGATGTTCAGGTCCAAGGCCCGTGGTGCCTGGCCGTTGATGGCATACAGGCTGGTACCGTTGCTGCTGTCGGGCTTGGTGCTGCGCGCTGCGCCCACGACGCCATAGCAGTGTGCCAACCAGGCTTTGTTCTTCGCCGGGTCGGCAGCCACCGGCATGCCGTCTACAAAACCGCTGACCGGCGCCCAGCCATCGGGGTCGGTGAACTTGGTGATGGGCAAACCTTTGAACGGAATCGAGAACTCAGCCGGCAATTCGGCCAGGGCCGTGCCCAGGGGTTTGAGCTTTTCCTTCTCTTTTTCGTCGTCTGCAGGATCAGCCCACTGGGTGACGTAGTTATCTTGCACGCGCACCACCGCGGAGCCGGTGTAGTAGCCCTCGCGGGTCAGCGTGCGGATATTGGCGGCATGCTTGGGCGCAAAGCGCGGTGCCAGTTCCAGAATCACGGACTGGCCATTGATCTCCATGACCAGTGTGTTCTCCGGTTCGAGCTTGCGCCAATCGCTGGGGGCCGACTGCTTGATGATGTCGGCCTGGCTGACGGTGGGTGGTTTGGCTGCGATGGCTGCCTGGCACGCTGCCAGGGCGATGCAGGCTATGGCCAGTTGGGTCTTGGTAGGCGTATTCACGTTCATCACTCCTTGAGGGTGGTCTTGCCCATTTGCCACAGCAGGAAGCTGTAGATATCGGCGGACATGGCATTGCGCTGGGTGGCGGTGCTGCCCATGCCATGGCCGGCTTGCATGTCCAGGCGCAGCAGCACGGGCTTGTGGCTGCTGGAAGCGGCTTGCAGGCGTGCTGCAGCCTTGCCGCTGTGCCATACATCGACACGGGGGTCATTCATGCCATGCACTAAGAGTACGGCCGGGTAGGGCGTGCCGTCCACGATGTGGTGGTAGGTGCTCATCTCCAGCAATGCCGGAAATTCCTTGGCGTTGGCAAAGCTACCAAATTCGGAAATATTGGTAATGCCATTGGCGCTGTCTTCCGCACGCACGGCATCCATGACGCCCACATCAAAGATGGCCGCAGCAAACAATTGCGGCGCCGTGGTGACCGTGCGACCCACAAAAATACCGCCCGCGCTGGTGCCCATGACGGCCAAGGTCTTCGGCGTCGCATAGCCTTGTGCGATCAGGTACTCGGCACAGGTCACGCCATCTTTCCAGGTGTTGGACTTTGTGGCCTTTTGGCCCGCGCGGTACCAGGTGTCACCATGTACACCGCTGCCGCGCACATTGGCCAGTGCCAGCACCCCACCTTGCTCGATCCAGGCCAGGCGCGCAGCGGAGAAGCCCGCGGTGATGGAATGCCCATAGGCGCCATAGGCGTTGAGCAGGGTCGGGTTGCTGCCATCCCGCTTGAGCCCCTTCTTGTAGAGCAGGGTCATGGGGACGAGTGCACCATCGTGGCTGGGTACTTCCACGTTCACCACTTCCACGTCGGGCGGATGCGGCAAGGCTGGAGTGGTATGCAGGCCTGTGTCGACCGAGACATCGCCCTGGAGCACAAAACTCCGCGGTGTCTGGGTCCACCCGCTCAAGGTGTACAGCACATCGGTGTAGGCATGTGCCAGGTCACGGCTGACGGTGGCGGCCCCTTTGAAGGGCATGGGTATGGATTCGCCTTGCGTATTGCCATCGCGGTAGCGGCGTGGAACGATTTCTGTGCCTTGGCGTACCGATGCAATGAGGGCGTCGCGTGTCAGCGTGAAATCCTCCAGCACGCCGTCGGCGGGGGCGGTGGCTACTTCCACCGCATTCTGCAAACGCGGTTTGCGCAGGTCCAGTTTCATGATCCGCTTGCGGGGGGCATTGGCATGGGTCATGAAATACAGGTAGTCGCCACGCAGGTCTATGGCCTCGATCTTGTCCTGGTAGCCTGAGATCCGGGTCCACACGGTATGGGGCTTGCCCAGATCCGAGGTGCGGGCCACGAACAGCAAGCCTTCAGGCAACGTGGTGTCGGTGGTGCGCGCAATCATCCAGGGACTGGCCGTCGCAAATTGGATGGACGCGACGTCCAAGCGCGCCAGTCCCAACTGGGTTGTCACCGTGGGGCCGAACACGGCTTGTGCGTTCGTGGCGCCGACCTTCAGCCACATCACGCGGCTGTCCAGATAGGTTTCGCTTTCGGGTTCGCCCGGTGTGGATGCTTTGAGCTGGTTGAAGGTCAGCGAGTGGCTGTCCGGCAGCCAATGCACCAGACCTTCGTGTACGCGGGGAATGGGCTGGCCCATCGTCTTGCCGGTGGCGATCTCCAGCACGTAGAGGGACGCATCTTCCGAGCCGCCAGCTGACATGCCATAGGCCACATACTTGCCGTCCCACGACGGCCGGAAGTAGTTGACGGCATGCGGCACGCCGGTGCGTTTGGCTTCCAGTTCCGGGTCGACCAGAATGCGTTCGGCGCCTTGCAGGCCCAGGCGCATGGCCAGCTTGTATTGGCGTTCGCCCTTGGGGCGCTTGAGGTAAAAGACTCTGTCACCCTGCAGGCGGATGAGGCTGCTGATGGCGTCACCGTTGGCCGAGGTCAACTCCGTGATGCGCTTCTCCAGCGCATCGCGGCCGGCAATGCGGTCCAGTGTGGCACGGGCATATTCGCCTTGGCCTTTGTACCAGGTCTGCACCTCGGGGTTTTTTACGCTCTCTAAATAGCGGTAGGGGTCAGTGAGCGTGACGCTGTGCAGTGTTTCGCGAACTTCTTTGACTGGCGCAACGGGCGCGCTCGGGTTCTCGATGGCACAGCACACAGACCCCACTGCGATCAGCAGTGCGCCCAGTGCCGGCTGGATGATGGTTCTGGATATCAACCGGTTCATGGCTACCTTTGGTGTTGGTAAGCCCGCAAGCATAACGCGGACTACCAGGCCCAATGGACAGACCGGTGTATCGGAGGGGTGGACGGCGGTTTGCTGGGGTTGGACAGCGCCGGTGGCGTGCTCGCTACGTAGCGAGCACGCCAGCTTGTTCCTTAGCCCAGGTCGAAACGCACGCCCTGTGCCAGCGGCAATTCCCGCGAGTAGTTGACCGTATTGGTCGCGCGGCGCATATAGGCTTTCCACGCATCCGAGCCCGATTCACGGCCGCCGCCGGTCTGCTTCTCGCCACCAAAGGCACCACCAATTTCGGCGCCCGAAGTGCCGATGTTGACATTGGCAATACCGCAGTCGGAGCCCGCTGCCGACATGAACTGCTCGGCCTCGCGCACATCGGTCGTGAAGATGGACGACGACAGACCCTGGGGCACATCGTTGTTCAACGCAATGGCTTCAGACAGCTCGCTGTACTGCAGCACATACAGGATGGGCACAAAGGTCTCGTGGCGCACCACCTCGGTCTGCGCGGGCATCTGCACCAGGGCCGGGCGCACATAGAAAGCGTTGGGGAAACGGTCCTGCAAGGCACGTTCACCGCCGGCCACCACACCGCCTTGGGCCTTGGCCTGCTCTAGCGCAGACTGCATGGCATCAAATGCGGCACCGTCGATCAGCGGGCCGACCAGCGTGCCCTCTTCCAGTGGCGAGCCGATCTTGAAGCTGGCAAAGGCGCGGGTCAGCCGCGAGACCAGGTCCGCATGGACTGACTTGTGGACGATCAGGCGGCGAGCGGTAGTGCAACGCTGGCCCGCGGTGCCGGCTGCGGCGAAGGCCACGGCACGCACGGCCATGTCCAGGTCGGCAGACGGCGCCACGATGATGGCGTTGTTGCCACCCAGTTCCAGCAGGCTGCGGCCAAAGCGTGCCGCCACGCGTGGACCCACAGCCTGGCCCATGCGGGTGCTGCCGGTGGCCGATACGAGAGCGACCTTGGTGTCGTCGACCAGGGCTTGACCCACGTCTGCGCGACCCATCACCAATTGCGACAGGTTGGCCGTGCGGTCCGCACCAAAACGTTGGCACGCACGGTCAAACACGGCCTGCACGGCCAGCGCGCACAGCGGAGTCTTCTCGGACGGCTTCCACACCACGGTGTCGCCGCAAACCAGGGCCAAGGCGGCATTCCACGCCCACACAGCCACGGGGAAGTTGAACGCGGTGATCACACCCACCACACCCAGCGGATGCCAGGTTTCCATCATGCGGTGACCGGGCCGCTCGGACGCAATGGTCAGGCCGTACAGCTGGCGCGACAGGCCCACGGCGAAATCGCATATGTCGATCATCTCTTGCACTTCGCCCAGTCCTTCGGACAGGACCTTGCCGGCCTCCAGCGACACCAGCGTGCCCAGTGCCTGCTTGTGTTCGCGCAGCTCTTCACCGAGCAGACGCACCAGTTCACCGCGTTGCGGTGCGGGCACGGAGCGCCAGCTTTGGTGCGCGGCGTGCGCGCGGCCGATGACAGCCGCCACTTCGGTCAAGGCGGTTTCGTGCACTTGGCCCAGGTTTGCGCCGTCGATGGGTGAGCGGGATGCCAGCGCACCACCCGTATAGGCAGTGGCGGACACACCCAGGCGCGTCAGCAGGGTTTGGATGGAATCATGGGGATTGGACATGGTGTCTCCGTAAGCGGTAAAAACGGCAGGCTTAACCGATGGACTCAACTTGGCGCGACTGTTGGTACGCCTTGCCAAAGCGGTTGGCCAGGAAAGCTGGCAACTCTACCTGTTCTTGGCGGATGAAACCAGATTGCGGCAATTTGCCCTCACGGAACAGATCGACAGCCGCGCAGATGCCGGCGGCGGTGGTGATCTGGATGGCGCTCAGCGGGGCCTTTTCGTCGCGGTCCGCAAAGATCTTGCGGGCAAAAACTTCCTGCACCAGGTGGCCGTCGCGCTCGCCGCTGACGGTCACAAACACCAGCACCACGTCCTGCATGGTCAGCGGGATGGACTTGCGCAGAATGTCCTTCAGCGTTTCCTGGTCATGTTTCATACCCAGCTCTTGCAACAGCATCTTCATGATGTCGCAGTGGCCGGGGTAGCGCACGGTCTTGTAGTCCAGTGTATTGACTTTGCCCTTCAGGGTCTCGCACAGCGTGCCCAGGCCGCCGGAGGTGTTGAAGGCCTCGTACTCGGTGCCATCCAGCGAGAAATGCTCCATGCCTTCCAGCGGCAGCACTTCGATGATTTCGCCGTCGCGAATCGCTTCGCAAGGGTGGCAGTATTCGTTGATCAGGCCGTCCACGCTCCAGGTCAGGTTGTATTTCAATGAATTGGTGGGGAAGGCGGGCAGTGCGCCCACGCGCATCTTCACTTCGTGTAGCTTGCTGAACTTCTTGCTCAGGTGGTGGGCCACGATGCCAATGAAGCCGGGTGCCAGGCCGCATTGGGGCATGAAGGCGGTCTTGGCACCTTCGGCCATGCGCATGATCTCGCGGGTGGCGGCCACGTCTTCGGTCAGGTCAAAGTAGTGGCAGCCGGCCTCCAGCGCTTGGGCTGCAGCCATCGTGGCCAGGTGGTAGGGCAGGGCGTTGACGACGGCGTCATAACCTTTGAGCGCGGCGCGCAAAGCGGCGGCGTCCGAGGTGTCGATCTGTGCCACTTCCAATGGCAGGTGGCGCAGCTTCTTCAGCGCTTCTTCGCTGCGGTCCACGACCTTGACCTGGTAGTCACCCGATCCGGACAACAAAGTGGCAATCGTTTGGCCAATGTGGCCCGCACCCATCAGAACAACACGCATGGAAATCTCCTGGTTAATAAGTTTGGATGAAAGAAGTCTAGGTGCAGGTTCGGACGAATTAAATAGGCATTTTGACGAATTGGTTGATAAAACAGACGATTCGTCATAGTATTTAGTCAATATGAAATATCCCCAAGCATGAGTACCCGCGCGAAGCCGTCTAGAACTGTCAAAACCAGCACGGCAGCGACGGGCGCATTACTGGAGCGCACCAGCACCCTGCGCGATCAGCTGGATCGTGACCTGTTGGCGCTCTTGCAGGCCAATGCCCGTGCCTCCACAGCTGACTTGGCTCGCCAGTTGGGCACTGCGCGGACCACGGTGCTGGCGCGCCTGGGCCGCATGGAGCGCGAAGGTGTGATCGCCGGCTATACCGTGCGCTTGGGCCAGGATGTGCGCGACATGGGTCTGCAAGCCTTTGTGGGCATTACGGTCCAACCCAAGGCCGGCCGCGAGGTCGTGCGCCAGATCTCCCGCATGCCCGAGGTGCGCCAACTCTGCGCTGTCAGTGGCGAGTTTGACTACGTGGTGCTGCTGCGAGCCGAGTCCGCGCTGCGCATGAATACGCTGCTGGATGAGATGGGCAATTTTGATGGTGTGGTGAAGACCACAACGTCCGTAGCGCTGGAGTGGAAGATAGATCGCACCTGACCCATGGCCCTGTGCGCAGGCTGCCTTTTAGGGGCGCCGCTTACAATAGCGTTATCGGGTCGGCCTTCGCCGCTGACCTGCAAACGCTAGGGGTGCTGGCTGCTTTTGGGGTGGTTGGCTGAGATAACACCCTGGAACTTGATCAAGGTAATACTTGCGCAGGGAAGCGTGGTGAGAACATGCCAACGATTGCTCCATCACCCGTGGTGCGCCGTTCGGCCCATAGCCTTGCTGTCTGCATCCCTGCCATCGAACAACGAAAAGGATATGCGATGGCGCTCCATCTCAATGTAAAACTTTCCCCCTGCGCCGCCGCGCTGACCGTGCTGCTTGCCGCACCCCTTTGGGCGCAGACGGCCTCCCCAAGCCTGCAAGCAGTCACCGTCACCGGCAAGTCTGCCCCGGTATTGGACATTGACCGTGCCGACGTCGGCGGTCTGGGCCAGACCTTGGCGCAGACTCCCCAGAGCATCACGGTGCTGAGCGCCGATCTGCTGTCTGCCACAGCATCCAGCAGCCTGTCGCAAGCCATCAAACTGGATGCATCGCTGGCCGACAGCTACAACACCACGGGCTATATCGAAGGCCTGTCGGTGCGCGGCTTTCTACTGGACCAGGGCAACAATTACCTGCGCAATGGTCTGCCCGTGTCCAATTACGCGCCCATCGCCTTGGAAAACAAAGAGCGTATTGAGGTGCTCAAAGGCGTGGCCGGCATGCAGGCTGGCGTCTCAGCGCCCGGTGGCCTCGTGAACTTTGTTACCAAGGCGCCACAGGCCGGCAACTTCACCACCGCCACGGTAGGTGGAGACGGCAATGGCGGCAGCAAGGTGCATGTCGATAGCAACACCGCCTGGGGGGCCGTAGGTGTGCGCGTGAACTTGGCCGCGGAGGACCTGCGCACGGTGTTTGACCGTGCCGAGGGCAAACGTGAGTTTGCCAGCCTGGCCCTGGCGACCCAGGCCACCAGCCGCACCAAACTGTCGGCCGATCTGGAATACCACCACAAGAAGCAGCCTTCGGTGCCCGGCCTGGGCCTGTTGGACACCAATGGCGATGGTGTGGCCGATACCCTGCCCGCCAGCAACTACTCCCGTCTGAACCTTAACAACCAAACCTGGTCGCAGCCCTTTGAGGCTACCAGCACCAATGCCCAATTCGCCATTGACCACCAGATCACGGCGTATTGGAGTTCCCATCTGGGCCTGAGCACACAGCGCACCGTCGTGCAGGACCGGCTGGCCTTTCCCGATGGTTGCAGCACCGGAGCCAACTATGTCTATCCTGGCCTTTGTGGAAATGGGGATGTGGACATTTACGACTACCGCAGTGAAAACGAAGAGCGAAGCACTTGGGCCTGGGATGCCAGGATGCAGGGCAAACTGCAGGCAGCTGGCGTGGTCCACCAGTTGACCCTGGGCCTGAGCGGCCGTCAGGCGCGCACCGACCTCGCACCCAAGCAGGCCTACAACTTTGTGGGCACGACCAACATCAACACGCCGAGCGTGCTGCCCGCCGACGCCTCGGCCAACGATCTCAACACCAACAGCCGCGAACGCGCAGTCGATGCTTATGCGTCTCTGTCCAGCGATCTGAGCCCCAGTGTGCGCAGCTTTGTGGGCTTTCGCACCTCGCACCTGAATCGCAGCAGTGAACGCAGCGACGGCTCGCGCGCCATCGCCATCGACCAAACCGTCACCACGCCTTGGGCGGGGTTGTCGTGGTCGCCTGCGGCCAGCACCATGCTGTATGCGTCTTGGGGGCAAGGCGCCGAGTTGGAGGCCGTGCCCAACCGCCCCAGCAAATTTGTCAATGCGGGAGAGGTGTTGCCCGCGCTCAAGAGCGACCAGACTGAGCTGGGCCTGAAGTGGCAGGCTCATCCGCGCCTTCTGGTGTCCGCAGCGGCCTTCAGCGTCAACAAGCCCTATGCCGATGACCAGGCCACAGCCACTGGCGTGCCGCTGCGCATAGCCGGGGGCAAGACAGCCCGCCACCGCGGGGTGGAACTGATGGCGGTGGGGCAGGTTGACAAACAGCTTTCCTTACAGGCCAGCCTCTTGCTGCTGGACGCCAAGTACACCGATGCGGTCGACCCCGCACTGGTGGGGCAACAGGTCACCAATGTGCCCAAGACCAAGGCGTCGCTGTTTGCGGACTACAAGATTGCGTCTTTGCCCGGCCTGTCGCTCAGTGGATTGCTGACCCACGAGAGTGGAAAGACCGTGACCGCGGACGGCAGTGTGGGCCTGCCCACAGCTTGGCAGCTGGATGCCGGCCTGCGCTACCAAAACCGCCTCATAGGCAAGGCTACGCAGTGGAGCCTGAATGTCGAGAACCTGACTGATCGCAACTACTGGCGTGAGGCACCCACCCAGTACTGGGGCGGCACCTATCTGTTCCCATCCACACCGCGCACGGTGCGGGCGCGGGTCACTGTCGAGTTTTAAGGCCTAGGGCTTAGACTGGACTGGCATGCAGCCCCGCCTGGTTTGCCTGATAGGCGCCGAATGCACCGGCAAGACCACGCTGGCACAGGCCTTGGCCCATCGCACGGGCGGTCTGTGGGTGCCGGAGTATCTGCGCAGCTTCACGCTGCAGCAGGGCCGCACTCCGCTGCAGGTAGAGCAGATCCACATACTGCAAGAACAACTGCGGCAGGAGACCGAGGTCTACACCCTCGCCCAACGTGAACAGTTGCCATTGGTGTTGTGCGACACCGCCCCCCTGCTGACCGCCGTCTACAGCGACGTGGTGTTTGGTGACGCCTCACTGTACCCGCAGGCCTATGGCCTGCACGCCCGCTATGCAACCACCCTGCTGTTGGAGCCTGACATCCCCTGGGTGTCCGACGGTCTGCAACGCGACGGCGTGCAGGCGCGTGCCATGGTGCATGCGCGGCTTGAGCAGGTGCTGGCACAAGGAGCTTGGCCCTGTGTGCGTATCGCGGGCTCCGCCGAGCAACGCTTGCAGACCAGCCTGAACGCCTTGCAGTCATTGGCGCCGCAGTAGCCTGCGCACCGCTGTGCGGTTAGACTGGCTTTTTTGATTTCTGCGGGAGCCCCACCATGAGCGAATTGGTTGTCTACAGCCTGGAAGATGGCATCGCCACGCTGACCCTGAACAATGGCAAGGTCAACGCGTTTTCACATGAACTGATCGCTAGCTTCAACCGGGGGCTGGACCAGGCCGAGGCCGCGGGTGCCGTCGTCATCGTCACCGGCCAGCCCGGCATTTTGAGTGGGGGTTACGACCTCAAGGTCATGATGGCTGGCCCCCAGGCCGCCATTGATCTGGTGGCGGCTGGCTCCACCTTGGCGCGTCGCATGCTGGCCCATCCCCAGCCCATCATCGTGGCCTGCCCCGGCCATGCCGTGGCCAAGGGCGCCTTCGTGCTCTTGTCGGCAGACCACCGCATTGGCGTGGACGGCCCCTTCAGCATTGGCCTCAACGAGGTCAAGATCGGCATGACCATGCACCATGTCGGCATCGCCATTGCGCGCGACCGCCTGACCACCCCGGCCTTCCAGCGTGCTGTCATCAATGCCGAGATGTTCACACCCCAAGGCGCGGTGACCGCCGGTTTCCTGGACCAGGTGGTGGCGCCTGAACAGTTGCTCAGTGCCGCGGTGGAGGTGGCCCAGCAGATGAAGAAGCTCAATATGAATGCCCACAAGAACACCAAACGCAAGGTGCGCAAGGCTTTGCTGGAAACCCTGGACGCCGCCATCGAACTGGATAAAACCATCAGTTTGATGTAACGGCACTTGGAAAATAGGCCGCTAGCCCTCGTATTTATTACTCATTTCGCTCCACTTTTGATAGCAAGGCGGGGCAATGCCGATTCGTCATTTGTAGATCCTGAGAGAAACCATGTCCCTGTCCTATACCGCACAGTTCGTGCTGCGTGCGCTGTCCGCAGGCCTTGTGGCTGGCCTTGCGGTGACGTGCGCCAGCGCCCAGACCACAACACCCGCGCCGATAGGCTATGTCAAGACCGTGACTGGCGAGGCCTGGGTCAGCACCGCCGGCCAGCGCACACCCGCCACACCCGGCACACCGGTTTTGCTGGGCAGCCAACTCAAGACATTGGCCAATGCATCGTTGGGCGTCACGTTCAAAGACAACACCGTGATGTCCTTCGGCCCCGATACCGAGCTGACGGTGGACGAATATCTATACGCCCCGGCGCAGGGCCAATTGCGCCTGGGCACCAGCCTGCTCAAGGGCAGCTTGAACTATGTGTCGGGTGTTATCGCCAAACTCAAGCCCGAAGCGGTTACGGTCAAGACGCCGACCGGCATCATCGGTGTGCGCGGCACCCAATTTGTGGCCAAGGTGGAGGACGCGCAATGAACCGGCACATTGTTCAGTGGCCCGGTGTGAAGCTGGCATACGCGACCCTGATCGGCATGTTGCTGACCGCCTGCGCTGGCCCCCAGTCCTATGTGGCGCTGCTGCCCAGCCTGGACGGCAGCCTGGGCAAGGTCGTCGTGCAAGGCCAGCGTGGCGAGCAGACCCTGACCAAGGCGCAGCAGGGTGCCCTGCTGGATGGCAGCAAGCCCCCCTTTGATGTCAGCAATGAGCAACTGCAACGCGACTTTGGCGCCGCCATGAAGGCCCGCCCGACACAGCCCGAGCAATTCCTGCTCTACTTCCAAACCGGTGGTGCCGAGTTGACGCCGGAGTCCAAGGCTTTGCTGCAGACCATTGTGGAGCACGCGTTGGCACGGCCTTCGGTGGACATGTCGGTGATTGGCCACTCCGACACCCAGGGTGCTGCCGATGCCAACGAGGTGCTGGCTCTGCAGCGTGCTACGGCGATTGCCGAGCAGTTGCGCGCCATGGGCCTGGCCAACACCACCATGAGCATCGAATCGCACGGTGAGCGCAACCTGCTGGTGCCCACGCCGGACGACACGCCCGAACCGCGCAACCGCCGCGTGGAGATCACGCTGCGCTGAGCGCAGCGCTGTCCACCTACTTGTCGCCAGCCCCGCCTAGCAGGCCGACCTTGAGATTGGCATCGGCGGGCTTGTCACCAAAGTAGTTGTACATCAGGCAGGTGAAGAATTCGGGCTCCGCAATCTCCGCCACCGCTGCTCCGTTGATGCTGACGACGGTGCCCTTGCCGGGGATCTCGTCAATGGTGTAGCTCTCACCGGGGCCAATGCGCTTCTTGGCGGCGAACACGTCACTGAGCTTGAGCAAGCCCGGTATGCAACGCGACATATGCTCCTTGGGCAGGTTGTCATTCATCACCTGCATCGTGGTCTTGCCAAAGCCGGCCGAATCCAGCTCGCGCAGAAAACTGGCCTTGAAGCGCTTGGGGCCGGGCGCACTATAGACCTCAGCCGGGGTTCTGGCTTTGAGCGGCAGGTACAGGGCGGCTGCATACACATTGAAGAACAGCTTTTTGCGAATGCCCGTGCCATTGAGCTGCAAGGTCTTGCCCGCCAGTGTAATTTCGGGCTCGTAGGAGACGCCTTCCGCAGGCTTGGCAGCCTGTGCGAACGCCAATATAGTGGGTAGTGACAGGCCCAAGGTGCACGCGGCCAACATTGCAACGCGGTAGGCTCGCATAGAAGATTTCCTCTTCATCGCTCAGACCGAAGCGTTTGCCGTTGCTTGGGCCGCCGGCGGGCTTCGCCGCAGCACGATCAGCCCAAATAGGGTGGCGGTGATGTACATGCTGACCGAATAGATGGCGGCGGGCAGTGCCAACTGGATGTCGCGCAAGACCGCCAGTGCAATGAAGATGGCCAACGTGGAGTTGTGGATGCCGATCTCGAAGCTGATGGCGGTGGCCAAGCCCCGATCCAGTCCGGCAACGCGCGACAGGTAGTAGCCCACCAGCAAGCTGATCAGGTTGAAGGCCACGACCGCCAAGCCCACGTCGGCAAAAGTGGTCGTGATCGATGCCCATTCCTTGGCCAAGGCTCCTATAGACA
This sequence comes from Rhodoferax sp. GW821-FHT07G04, assembly GCF_059418585.1. Classification (NCBI taxonomy): domain Bacteria; kingdom Pseudomonadati; phylum Pseudomonadota; class Betaproteobacteria; order Burkholderiales; family Comamonadaceae; genus Rhodoferax; species Rhodoferax sp. GW821-FHT07G04. The sequence continues at coordinate 1,064,268 of NZ_JBWKQD010000001.1, read as the reverse complement.
CCAGCGCAAGCACCAGGGCACTGAACACTTTCATCGGCTTTTCCGAGCGCGCTGCAAAGGCGGGCTTGCGCGTGCGCACCCACATGCCGATGGCCACCGGTATCAGCACGATGGTGATGACTTCCACCACCTTGCCGAACTGCAGCGGCACCACCTGGCCCGTCTTGGCAAAGGTGTTGATGGCCGAGTTGCTGATCACCGGCAGCGTGGCGATGGACAGTACGGTGTTGACGGCTGTCAGCGAGATATTCATCGCCACGTTGCCACCAAACAGGTGGCTGTACAGATTGGCCGAAATACCGCCTGGCGAAGCGGCCAGCAGCATCAGGCCCACGGCAAACAGCGGCGGCACCTGCAGCGCCACAATCAGCCCGTAGCATGCGGCCGGCAACACGACGATTTGCAAGACCAGGGCTACGACCACGGCCTTGGGGTGCTTGAGTAGGCGGGTGAAATCCTCCACCCCCAGCGACAGGCCCAGGCCGAACATGATCAAGGCCAGGGCGACGACCAGCAATTGGGTCAGTATGAGGGTGCCGTTCATGACTGGTAGCCCGCATCCAGCTTGTTGAGCTTGCGGATCAGAGCAGGCCACACAAACGCGCCGCCCATGCCACCTGTCTGTACACGCATGGCTTCGGCCACACCGTCGACTATGCGTGGGTCCACATGGACCAGTTCACCGGCCGCCTGCGCGGACAGCTGGATCTGGCAGGTGGATTCGAAGGTGTACATCGCCAAAAACGCCTCGGCAATGGTCTTGCCCACCACCAGCAGGCCGTGGTTGCGCAACATCATGAAGCTGGCCTGGCCCAGGTCGGCCTGCAGCCGCACCTTTTCGTCGTCGCGTATGGCAACGCCTTCGTAGCCATGGTAGGCCAGCGACGCCAATACAAAGGTGGACTGCTGGCTGATCGGCAGGATGCCGCACTTTTGCGCGCTCACGGCTACACCGGCGCGGGTGTGGGTGTGCAGCACGCAGCCGGCGTCAGGGCGCGCCTCGTGCACGGCGCTGTGGATGATGAAACCGGCCGGGTTGACCGGGAATGGCGAGTCGATGACCTTGTTGCAGTGCTCGTCCACCTTGACCAGGCTGCTGGCTGTGATTTCGTCGAACATCAGCCCATAGGGGTTAATCAAAAAATGGTGCCTGCCCGCACCGGATACCGACTCCGGCAACTTGGCGCTGATGTGGGTGAACACCAGGTCGGTCCAGCCATAAAGCGCAACCAAGCGGTAGCAGGCCGCCAGGTCGACGCGCAACTGCCATTCTTCGGGGCTGACCTGGTCTTGAACGGCGGGAATGTGCATGTGTGTTGTCTCCAAGGGTTCTTATAGGGGAAAGTTGTCTGGGCGCAACGATAGCGGCATATCATGGCGAACCCCTTGACTGCAGGAGCCATACAAATTGACCGCAGAAGCCACGGTGTCCATCAGCTGGGTCAATACCGTGTTTGCCGCCGCCGAACGCCACGGCTTGACCCGCGCCCAGGTGATGGCCCATGCCGGCATAGAGCCCCACTGGCTGGAACAGGGGCGCTGGCCTATCGATGCGATCACGCGGTTGTGGCGTGCCGCGGTCGCCTTGACGCAAGACCCCGGCTTTGGTCTCAAGGCCGGTGCCTTGGTCGGGCCCGCCAGCTTCAACGTGGTCAGCTTTATCCTGCAGTCCTCTCCCACATTGCGCGAGGCGATTGCGCTGACGCAGCGCTTCAACCGACTGATCAGCGACGGCGGGCGGTTCCAACTCATTGCCGGGGACGACCAAAGCTGGTTGATCTACCACCCGCAGCAGGGCGACCTGGCCTTCAGCCCGCACCAGATCGAATCGGTTCTGGCGGCCGTGGTCAGCTTCAGCCGTTGGGTGGGTGACCGGGAGTTCACGCCCGCTAAAGTGCAGTTCAGCCATGCCCAACTCGGCCCCATGGCCGGCTACCTTGCGGTGTTTGGCATCGCACCCGAATTTGACCAGGCCTTCAGCGGCTTGCAGCTTGACAACGCGGTGCTGGACCGCCCATTGCCGCTGGCCGACCGGCAACTGGCAGCCCTGCACCGCGAGTACGCGACGGCACGTCTGGCCGCACTATCGGCGGGGCCTGATTTTCTGGACCAGGTGCGTGCCTGGTTGGCCAGCAACCTGGTCCACGGGGTACCAGCGCGCGCGCTGGCCGCACAGCAATTTGCGCTGAGTGACCGCGTGTTTGCCCGCCGCCTGTTGGCGCAGGGTTGGAGCTATACGGAGCTCATTGACGCGGTACGCAAGACCAAGGCGTGCGCAGCTGTGGCCGAGGGCGCGGAAGCCTTTGCCCACGTCGCGCAATCACTGGGTTTTTCAGAGGCCAGTGCCTTCAACCGGGCCTTCAAACGGTGGACCGGACACACACCCGGCGACTGGCGAAATGCAGCACCAAAACCAAACGGGTGTGATAAGCTGTAAACGCAGCAATCGCTCGACGCAAGGCACTGTTTGGCCGCAATGGCAGAAAGGGTCCCATGACTGCAAGCCTGATGGTTGTCGACGACTCCAAGAGCTCGCGCAAGGTCAATCTGGCCCTGGTACGTGAGTTGCTCGGGGTCGATGTGGAGTGCCTGGAGGCCACCGGTGGCGAAGACGCCCTGGCTCAACTCGCAAAGCGTTCTGTCGACCTGGTGCTGCTGGATCTCACGATGCCCGGTGTCAGCGGCTTTGATGTGCTGACCGAGCTGCGGCGGCGCCAAGTCAATACCCGTGTCATCGTGGTCAGCGCCGACATTCAGCGCCAGGCCAAGGAGCGCGTGGCTTCTTTGGGCGCCTCGGCCTTTATTGAAAAACCCATCAAGATGGACGCGCTACGTGCCGTGCTCACCCAACTGGGAGCCCTGCATGGATGACGAACTGTTCAACGAGGACGAGCGCGACGTTCTGGGCGAGACCGTTAACGTGGCCATGGGCAAGGCCGGTGCCACGTTGGCCGAGGCCTTCTCCGGTTTTGTCAATCTGCGGGTGCCCGACATCCGCGCGGTAGGGGCCTCCGACATCCAGGAAACCCGGGCCCGGCTCATACGGACCCATGCGCGCATCAGCGTGCTGGACCAGGAATTCTTTGGTGAGCTCGCCGGCAGCATCGCCATCATCTATGGGCCGGCCAGCTATGCGGCATTGCGTGACGTGTTGGGCTTTGATGACCGCGATGGTGACGGCCGTCGCCAGCGGGAGGAATTGCTATTGGAGCTGGGCAACGCCTTGGCCAGCACCTGTGTGGTCGAGATTGCTGCCCTGCTGGAGCTACGCACCGGCCTGCGCCCACCGCGCGTGGTGGCGTTCGATGCACCGTCGGCCGAGGCCGACAACTACTTGTTTGCCGATGCGCAGGCCTGGACCGGCAAGATGCTGGAGATCGACATCATCTTCCACCTGGAGGCCCATGACGTGCCGTTCGAGCTGATGATCATGGTGCAGCCGGATTGCCTGCCTGCGGTCAAGCAAGCCCTTGCCAAACGCATTTGACGGCTCCTGCCATGGACCTGGCTTCCAACCTGTTGCTGCCGTTTGACTTTCCACGTGTGGTCGACGACATGCTGACCGTGGGCGTGGTGGTCGTGGACCGGCGCTTCACCGTCGTGGTGTGGAATCGCTTCATGGAACTGAACAGCAATGTGCGCGCCGACGCCGTGCTGGGCAAGAACCTGTTCGACTCTTTTCCCGAGCTCAACCGCAATTGGTTGGAGAAGAAAATCAAGAGCTGCCTGATCCTGAAGACGGCGTCCTTCAGCTCCTGGAAGCAACGCCCCTACGTGTTTCGTTTCAAGGCCTCGTCGCTGGAGTCGGGCGAGGCGGAGTTCATGCACCAGGATACGTCCATCTTCCCCGTGTATGACCACGACGGTTCGGTGCAGGGCGCCTGCATCACGATACACGACGCGTCGGCGCTTGCGGAGGTCAAGCGGGTGCTGGACCATACGATGGACCAGGCCTTGGACCTGGAAGAATCCAGCCAGCGCGACAGCCTCACCGGCCTCTACAACCGCCGCTTCTTCGACGAGCAGATCACGCAGGAGATCCTGAGCAGCCGACGCTACAACTGGCCGTTTTCGCTGGCCATGATCGATGTGGACCACTTCAAAGGTGTCAACGACCAGCATGGTCATACCGGGGGGGATGAGGTACTGCGCGCGCTGGCCACCAAGCTGCGCGGCATGCTGCGCACGTCGGATACCCTGTGCCGTTACGGTGGCGAAGAGTTTGCACTGATGCTGCCCCATATCGGCCTGGAGAGCGCCGCCGTGCTGCTGGAGCGCCTGCGCAAGGCCGCAGAAGGCATGCAGGTGCAGCTGCTGGATGGCACCCATGTGGAGGTCACGGTCAGCATAGGCGTCACCCAGCTGGGCGATGGCGTGACCCCCGGACAGTTGGTCAACTACGCCGACAAGGCGTTGTACGACTCCAAGCGGGCCGGACGCAACCGCATCACCTGCCATGCGGAGCCCACGCCAGTGGCGGACTGAGCCTGTTCTTATTTGTCGGCCATGACGATCAGATCGTCGGTCGCGCCCTGGCGTAGGCGTTGCAGGTGCAGAGCTACCAGTGGATCTTGCGGGTGCTGCCGGGTCAGGGTTTCCAGCAAGGTCTGTGCGTGTGCAGGGTCGTGGCCGGGGCCTGACTGCAGGCAGTGCAGGGCCGCCGCGTAGTCGGCTGACGCAACACAGTGGGCAGCGTCCAGCGTGGCCTCAGGCGCAAACACGGCCAAGGCATGGGCTTTGCCTTTGAGCAGCACACGCCCTATGGGGCGCGCCGCAACGCCGCTGCAACCCTGTAGCAAGGCATCCGATACGCATACCCGCGTGCCCAGGTGTTTGTTGACGCTCTCCAAGCGGGCAGCGGTATTGATGGGGTCACCCAGGGCGCGGTAATCAAACAGTGCATTGCCACCGAAATTGCCCACAATGACTTCGCCGCTGTGCGCGCCGATGCGGGTCAATCCCCAGGGCACGCCGGCAGCCCGCAAACGCGCCGCATAGGCGGTGGCAAAGGCATCCATGTCCAACGCGCAGGCCAAAGCGCGCTGCTGGTGGTCGGCCTGCTCTACCGGCGCGGAGAACAGCACGACCATGGCGTCGCCAACAAAGCGGTCCAAGGTGCCTTCGTGTTTGAAGACGATGACCAGCATGGCCTCCAGGTAGTCGTTGAGTAGGTTTGTTACCTGGGCCGGGTCACTGGCTTCCAGCATGGGTGTGAAGCCCACCAGGTCGGTGAACACAAAACTACAGACCTGGCGCTTGCCACCCAGGTGCAATTGCTCGGGGTGAGCCACCAGGTGTTCGACCCGGTTGGGCGAGACATAACGGGAAAACGCCGTGCGCAGCCAGCGCTGTTGGCGTTCGGTGACCCGGTGGTGCATGCCACTGGCCAGGCCGAAGACCAGCACCATCGCCAAGCCGGAGTTGACGGCATCCAGCAGCACATGGCCCGATACAAAGGCCCACCAGGCGCCGCCCCCTGCTACCCCGAGCGCGGCCAACAATGCCACGGCGGCCCATCGCACAGGCAGGGCCAGCCCCAACAGACCTACCAGCACGGCACCCAATACCAGCACCAGCGCCTCCAAACCCGCCGCCCACGAGGGGCGCTGCAGATACTGGCCCAGCAGCATTTGCTCCAAGGCCTGGGCGTGGGCCAGCACCCCCGGCATCGGTTGGCCCAGAGGGGTGCTGCGCACATCCATCAGCCCGGCGGCTGAGCTGCCCACCAGCACGATATGGCCTTGGAGTTGGTCCAAAGACACCTGCCCCCGCAGCACATCGGCGGCCGACACCAGGCGCGCAGGTTGGGGGGCGGTGTAGTGCAGCCAGATTTCACCCTCTGCCGTGGTCGGTATGGTGATGCCACCTATGCGGACATCCTGCAGACCAGCGGCATGGCCGCGCAGCAGGTAGTTGGGCGTGCCTTGGGCCACCCGCAACGCCTCGGCGCTGAGGCCCGGCACCAGGTCCGCTGCACCAACGCGCAATAGCAGCGGTACACGGCGCAACACGCCGTCAATGTCGGGCGCCGCGTTGAGCGCGCCCACGCCTTTGGCCTGGGCTGTCAACAGGGGCAAGGGCCACAGGGCCACGTCAAAACCCTGCAACCATGCGGCCGCGCCTGGGGCGCCACTGCTGACCATGCGGTAGGGCAGGGAAGGCACGACCGTAGCGCTAGAAGCCGCTATCGCGCTGTGCGCCAGGCTGCTGCCCAGTACGGTGGGGCTGTTGCGCAGGCTGTCGGCGAAGACCTGGTCGGGGTCGGGCAAGCCGGCCAGCGCAGCCGTCACCTGGGGAGCGTTCCACAGTCGTGCCATCGCACCGGGGGCATTGCGGTCGGGCTCGCTCAGCAGCACGTCAAATGCAATGGCAGCCACACGGGCATCGTGCAGCCTGTCTACCAGCGCGGCCAGTTGGGTGCGGGGCCACGGCCATTGGCCATAGGCTTTCAGCGAAGCCTCGTCAATGTCCACCACGCGCACCGGCGCAGGCGCATAGGGGCGCGGATGCCAGCGCTGGAATTGGTCGAACTGCGCCAGGCGCAAACTCTGGATCGCAATCGGCTCGGCCAGAAACACGACCAGCGCCGCCACGGCCAAACCCAATACGCCGCTCAGTGCCCCGATGCTGGACAAGGCGCCCGGGAGTTTTGAAAAACGGCGTGCGGTCAATTGCGAAAAAAAGTTGAAGGATATAGGGTGCGCGCAGCCGAAGAGGCGGCTATATTCTGGCATTAATCTGCCCGCATTGGCGCTGCGGCTGGGGCGCGTCTGTAGACCTTCCGGTAACCGTTGCTAAGGAGTCATTCCGCGTGGCAATTTCAACCATCAACCGCTTCATTTCGCTGTTTGATGCGGCCTTCCAGGCGTTGCCCGCCAAGGTCAGCATGGTGGATACCGAACGTCTGGCCATGCTGGTGCACCACGCCATGGAATCGCAGACGCGGGCCTACCATACCTCGGGCCATGTCTTTGGTCTGTGCGAGGGCATGAAGCCGGTACAGGTCTTGGCGGCGCTGTTCCACGACCTGGTGTACTACCAACTGGATGGGGGTTTTCCGGAGCATGCCGCCTACCTGCTGGATGGTGTGACGCGCAAAGAAGGGGACACGCTGGTCTTGCAACCCCTGCGCGCGGATGACTCGGCACTGGCGCTGTGTGCTGCACTGTTCGACTTTGCGCCGGGGCAGGTTCTGCCACTGTACGGCGGCTTGAACGAGTTCCTGAGCGCGGTGGTGGCGGCCCGCCTGCTGCAAGCCCATCTGGGCGCGGCAGACCTGATTGCCGTGTTGGCGTGCATCGAAGCCACCATCCCGTTTCGTACACCCGATACGCAAGGCCGCTCCGCCGTCCACCGCCTGGCGCTGCGCGTGCAGCAGCAATACAGCCTCTGCGTTGACGGCAGCGATGCGGGCGCGGCTCTGGCCTTTGCCGACCGGGTCGCGGCGGATGCGATCGCGCTGACCAACCGCGATGTGGGTAGCTTTGCCGAGGCCGACCCTGGCCTGTTTTTGTCCAACACCTGGCTGTTGATTGAGGAGTCCAATGCGCCGCTCAAAGTCGCGGGCATGTACACCCTGCAGGAGTACCGCCATGGCCTGACGCGCATGGACGGGTTCTTACGCACCCTCAATCCCGTCCACGTCTTTCAATATTACAAGGAGTGGCCCAGTGCGGCGGAGATGGCCGAACTGTGTGCCGCCGCGACGCGCAATATTGTTTTCTCGGTGGATTTTCTGGGGGCCAAGATTGTGTCCATTGCCATCGTGGAAGCATTGGCCCAATGCACCGGTACCGACGGGCCTATCTCCATGTTTCTGGGCGAAATACGCAGCGCCTACGGCCGCCCCGAACGGGTCGAGGACTATTTGCCCGTGGTGCCCGCCACGGGCGATGTCAATCCTGACCTGCTGCGCGTGTTCGAGAAAGGGCGCACACTGGAATCCACCAATGATTTGACGGCTTCGCCGATCACCGCCTTTGTCTACCGTTACATCGGGCACCAGGGGACGCTACAAGCATTGGCCCAGGCCCGCAGTATGTTCGATGGCCACTGCACCCCGCTGCAATTCTTGCAATCCCTGGACCGCAACATGGTTTGCGCCATCACCCAGGCTTGTGCACGGATCGCACTGTCGCGCCGCGAGGCCCTTGGCGTCTTGGAACGGTCGCTATAGCGGTCATCGCACATTGGCCCCGCGCCAAGTGTTGCGTGATGTATCTGTCTCGTGCGGTAGAAACCTTCAGATACAAATGCTGACAGTAGGGCCTGCAAAAAACGACGAAGCTAGGGGCTAGCCTAGGCTTTCCATCCCCATTCGCGGTTGGGAGAAGCACATGTCCACCACCAATCCATCACGCATCACCGATCCCACACCCGCCAATTCCGGGCGCTCGTCCATACCCATCGAACAACTGGTGCAAGAAGTCTATGCGGGGGCCCCGCCGCAGGCCCAGGAACGTATGCTGGCCCAACTGGTTGGCAAGGTGTATGAGGTCGCGCCGGTGCCGCTGCAGACCCGGCTGCTGGAGCAGTTGCTGCGACCCGTTGGCGTGCTGTCATTGATTGCCATTGCCAATGGCATCTTTGCCAAGATCCGGCTGCGTGGCGGTTTGCCGGACCCGGGCTTGCGCCCATCGGATGTGCAATTGGTGCGACCCGGCGACGTGGTGGCTTTGGTGGAGCACGCCCTACAGGTCAGTGGCGCGGCGCTGAACGGGCTGACCCACGTGCTCCTGAGTTCGTCACCCTCTTTGGCCGGGTCGGGCGCGGCCGCCGTGTTGTTGGCCCTGTTGCTGCAGCGCACACAGCACCGCCGTGCCGGCGACCCAGTGGTGCCCGAACACCTGGGCATGTCCTAATTCTTCCATCCGCGTGCCCGCGCAGCCCGTTCTGCGGCGGCGTCCAGCGTACCGCCAGGGGCCATGCGCTGGTCTACGGCGTCCAATAGTGCGGGCGGCAGGGCGCTGGCAGCCATGCGGACTTCACCGCTGGGCTGCGTATCCATGGCGACAACCTGTTGCACCACCCACTGTCCCGCCTGCTGACAGGCCAGACCGGCTGCGGCCGAGGTGCTGAAGCTGCGGCAGTAGTGGCCGCCCTTGTCGACAAAGCTCAGTTGCACGGCCACGCTGGCTCCGGCTATTGGTTCGCTGGCCAGTTGCGTAGACAGTGCCTTGTCGATCACACCCCCGGCCACCAGTTGGCCCTGGTGCAGGCCCATCGCCGGGTCGGCGCCGGAACCCAGGAAGCGGGCGCCCAGCAGAAGCCCTAGCACCACACTGGCGGCCATGCCACCGAGTTGCGCCCAGGTCAGCATGTAGCGGGGGCGTTGACGCTTGGCCCGCACCGCGTCCAGCGGGACCACAACCGCAGTGGGCGGATGGGCGGCAGCCGGGGCGGGTGGTGCCTGCAGCAGGCGGTTCAATCGGTCGGGTACCGGTTCATCCAGCACGCCGGCAAATGCAGCGCCGAGCTGTATGCGCTGTTGGCGCATCTGCTCTACGCGTTGGCGCAGTTCGGGCTGAGCCTGCAGGGCGTCCTGCACCTGCGCGTGCTGCGTGGCGTCCAGTTCGCCGTCGGCGAAGGCCATCAGCGTTTCGGTATCGGGTGTAGCTGCTTTCATGTGGGTACTCCTTCACTGCTGGCGCCACCCAGCAGGTTCTGCAGGGTCTCGCGTGCCCGTGCCAAACGGCTGGTCAGCGTGCCGACGGGGATCTCCAGCACGGCCGCGGCTTCCTGGTAGGACAGGCCTTCTACTAACACCAGACCGACTACGGCACGCTGGTCGTCGCCCAGCTGCGCGACGGCCTTGCGCACGGCCAGCACATCCATTTGCGCGTCATTCGTGGCTTCGCCGATGTTTTCACCGGCCTCTTCCTCGACAAAGGTTTGGCCCCGCCGCTCGCGGGCTCGGGTTTCATCTATCCAGGCGTTTTGCATGATTCGAAACATCCAGCTGTCCAGTCGTGTGCCCGGTCGCCACTGTTCGGTGTGCGTCAGGGCCCGTTCGACTGCAATTTGAACCAGGTCGTCGGCGTCATCCGCGTTGCGGGCCAGGGTGCGGCCGAACCGTCGCAAGCGCGGCAGCAGGGCGGCAATGTCTTCCCGCAGTTGAATTGAAGAGGAATCAGCCATCTCTATGGGGTACAACGTGTGGGCCAGGGATTTTCTTCCATGGGTCGCTCGTTATCATCGCATGTACATGACGCCTTTCCATCCCTGGGTCTCTGGTCGACGCACCGTGGTCCTTGCAGCGGCCCTGGCCGTGGGGCTGTGGCTGGCCCGGCCTGCCCAGGCGCAACTGGGTTTGCCACCGGTAGCCACACCCTCAGCTACGCCAGTGCTGCAGACGTCCCAGCTACCGCAATTGCCTCAGACTCCGTTGCCGGCCCTACCCACCGCAGTGCCCAACGTACCCAGCCTTACCGGGCAGTCCCTACCCCTGTTGCAACAGCTTCCATCGACGCAAGGCTTGCCCTCAGCACTGCCAATGCCTGGCTTGCAGCAGGTGTTGCCCCTGCCGCAGAATGGCTTGGCGCCTCTATCGCCAACTGTGCAGTCCGGTGCTCCGCTGCCCGCAACTGGCGCCAGTGCCGCGGGGTCCCAGCAGCAGCCGGCTGCCGCTGAAGGGGACAGCCTGCGCAACCTGGTACCACTGCAGCAGCTGCGCGCCGCCACCGTGCGCGACCTGTTACGCCTGCACGCCGACGTGCTGGAGGCCGATCCCCTGGGTGAGCCCATGCGCAGGCAGGAGTTGCTGTGGGTATCACCGCCGCCCCATTTGTTGAGGGCCGCTCTGGCTTTGGGTTTTGCTGTGCTGCGCGAACACACACTGGCGGACCTGAACCTGCATGAACTGGTGTTGCGCCCGCCCTTGGGCATGGGCACCGCAGAGGGGCTTGCACGCTTGCGCGCACTGGGCAAGGATGTGGATGCCGACTTCAACCACGTCTATACCCGCAGCGGCGACGCCGCGGGGGGGCCTGCAGCCAGCCAGCGTCCAACCGCGCCCGTGACTGCCATGCGGGTAGGCCTGGTCGATGGCGGAGTGGACCGCCAGCACGTAGTGCTGCGGGGTGCCACGGTGCACCTGTGGGGTTGTGAGGGCATACCCCATCCCAGTGCCCATGGCACGGCCGTGGCCTCGTTGCTGGTGGGGCGCGGCACAGCGCTGGGTGGTGCTGCACCGGGATCGGTGCTGTATGCGGCGGACATTTACTGCGGGCAGCCGGCGGGCGGTGCCGTGGAGACCATCGTCCTGGCCTTGGCCTGGATGGCGCGTGAAAAGGTGACGGTCGTCAATATCAGCCTGGTCGGTCCATCCAACCGCCCGTTGGAGCGGGCGGTGCAGGCCATGCTCACCAAGGGCCATGTATTGGTGGCAGCGGTGGGCAACGATGGCCCGGCCGCACCGCCGCTGTATCCGGCGGCTTATGCCGGGGTCGTGGGGGTGACGGCAGTCAACCAATCACAGCAGATCCTGCCCGAGGCCGCACAAGGTCCACAGGTGGTGTTTGCCGCGCTGGGCGCAGGGCTGGCCGTGGCCGAACCGGGCGGAGGCTATGTGTTGGCACGCGGTACCTCGTTTGCTGCACCGCGGGTTGCGGGTCTGTTGGCCGCGCAGGCGGGCATGGCGGCGCCCAGCCCACAGGCTGCGGCAGCAGCCGTGGCGCACCTGATTGCCAACGCTGTGGACCTTGGCGCACCCGGCCGCGACCCGGTGTATGGCTGGGGTCTGGTTGGGGTAGACCCGTCACGGCGTTGATCCCTCCGTTGGCGACCGGTGCTTCGCGCCGTTGCAATTGATTACAAATGGCGTGGGAAGGAATTGCGAACGGGCTTCGTTGTACCCAATGTAGGGGCCGGAATGGCCGGCCCTTCCAAAAGCCAAAGGAGCATTCACCATGTTCAAATCTCAAGCCTCTGTGCAACCCAAACTGGCTGCCGCCGCTGTTGTGTCGGCGCTGTTCCTGTCCCTCTCGGCCCATGCTGGCCTGCTCGGAGTGGGTGGCGTAGCCACCAGCGCCACCGGCAGCCTGATCGGCGGAGCCAGCGGGCGTCTGGGTGTTGGCACCCCCATGCCGGTCATGGGCACTAGTACCTTGAATGCCGCGTCAATGAACGCAGCCAACCTCAACGCAGCCGCCATGAGCACCGGTACTTCCAATGCCAGCGCTGCGGCCGCGGCAGCCGCCCAGGCGGCTGGCCAAACCCGCGTGCAGGGCGTCTTCGCCGCACCACCGGCCGCCGCTGCGGCAGCCCCTGTGCAGCAAAGCGGACAGGCCGCCGCACAGATCGGTGCTGGCGCAACGGGCCGTGTCGATGTGAACGGTGCGGCAGTCGGTCAGACCACAACTGCGGTCAACAACCAGGCGAGCGCCCGCGAAGCCGCCGTGGTCAGCACCGGTGAAGACATCACCTTGCAAGCCGAGCGCCTGACCCGCAAGGGCCGTGCTGCCGGCCAGATCGTCGTCGAGCAGGCTAGCGATGCGCAAGGCCAGGCCATGGGCCAGACCCTGCGCGTCAAGCAGTCCACTGAAGCCGCAGCGAACGCGCAGGTGAATGCGGCCAGCGCTGAAAGCGCCAAGCTGGGTGCGCAGGCCAGTGGCACTGCCGCGGCTGGCGCCAATGCATCGGTCCAGGCTGCAGCCCGCACCTCCACCGCTGCCAACGCGCAAGTGAACGCGGCCAGCGCTGAAAGCGCCAAGCTGGGTGCGCAGGCCAGTGGCACTGCCAAGGCCGGTGCCAATGCATCGGCCCAGGCAGCCGCTCGCACGTCGACCGCCGCCAAGCAGACGGTGAATCGTGATGTAGCTGTGGCACAGTCCACCGCCGCGCAAGGTGCTGCCACCGGTACGGCTGCTGTGAATAGCGGTGTGGCAACGGCCGGTGCGGCGGCCAGCCACAAGCCGCAGGTTGCCGCCAATGGTTCCGTGACGGGCTCGGGTTCTGTCCAGGCATCTAACAATGGGGCCTCGGCGTCTGGCAACGCATCGGCCCGCGGCACGGTGTCGGTCGTCAACTAACATCCGCTTGCACTAACCCGCCAGCAATGGCGGCAAAAAAAGAACCCGGGTACTGCGTGGGCAGACCCGGGTTTTTAATTGCTACCCAATTGATAGCACCTCACGCAGATTTCACGAGGGCTGGTGTCATGTTTTTCTTATGAGCACCAGCCGGAGCGCTTAGAACTGGTGTCGCAGGTTGATGCGGAAGTAGCGGCCAATGGCACCCGAGTAGTCCAGCGGGTTGTAGCCGATCGCACCATACGTCTGGAAGTCGGTCGGGGGCGCCGTGTTGAACAGGTTTGCAATGGAACCGGATATCTCGGTGTTCTTGCCAAACTTGTAGGCACCCGACAGATCGACGGTTGTGAACGAGTCAATCTTGCAACCGGATGGGAAGTCCGCACCGTTGGCGGTGGTCTGCGCGCACTCGGTGTCCGACTGTTCCAGCTTGTTGACGATGGAGCCGCGGTAGTTGATGTTGGCACCCAGACGCCATTGGCCCATGTCCCAGGTCAGTGCCACACTGACACGGTCCCTGGGTGAACCCATGCAGTTCGAGACATTGCAGTCACCATGGGTGCCTGCGTAATCGTGCACCACACCGGCGGATGTCACCACACGCTGGGTCAGCAAACGTGTCCAGGTCAAACCGGTGGTCAACTTGCCATTGCCGGCACCCAGGTCCCAGCGGCTCTTCAACTCGATATCCAGGCCGTCGGTCAGGCTTTCATCCGAGTTCTTGAACACCACGGAGCCGCTCAGGATGAGCCCCGGATCGTTGGGGGTCAGCTTGGTGGCTGGGTCCCGTACCACACGGCCAGCGTCCACCGCGGCTTGTGGGTCTTCGATGACAGGCAATCCCGTGCGACGAATTCTCCACAGGTCCGCCGTCAGGCTGGTACTGGGGGCAACGTCCCACACAATGCCCAGCGTGCTGCTCTTGGACTTCTCGGGTTGCAGTTCGGGGTTGCCCGTTTGCACGAAGATGGGTGCCACGCCTTTGCAGTTGGCATCAATGGTCGCCTGCGGCAAACCGGCCAGCCCGGCGCAACGGGCGTTGTCATTGACCGTGGCACCGCCAAAGGCTGCCAGCGCGCTGGAGCTGTTCTCTGTGGAAGAGGGTGCGCGGAAGCCTTCGGAATAGGTGCCGCGAACCGCGAAGTTGCTGGCGGGTTTCCACTTGGCGCCGACCTTGGGCGTCGTCGCGTTGCCAGCGTCTGAATAGCGGTCATAGCGCAGCGCACCGTTCAACTCCAGTTCTTTCGTGACCGGCAGCAACAGCTCGGTGTACACGGCAGAGATATCGCGTTTGCCACCGTAGGCCGTGAGAGACAGGCCGATATAGTCACCCATGCCGTTGTACAGCGGGAGGTTGTTCTCTTCCCGGCGCAACTCTCCACCGAAAGCGATGCCAATGGGACCACCCGGTAGTTGCCCCACTTCGCACGAAATTTTCATGTCAACGGCGGTGCTGCGCGAGTAGCCTTCGCGCGACTTGTTCGCCAGCAGCGCGTCGTACATGGCAGCTGAATTCAGGCCCGCGTTTTCGCCGATGCGCCAGAACGTGCCGGCGGGCAATGCGGCGTACTTGGAGCTCCAGGCGGTTGCAACGGCGACGTTTGCAGCGGTGGGATTCAGCAGCGCGTTCTTTACGCGCCAGTCGATGACCTTCAAGGACGTATCGGTCTGTTTGGCTTCCGAGTAGGAGAACGCGGTATCAAAATCCCAGGACGCGACCACACCCTTCAAGCCCGCGACAAAACGCGTGGTGGTGGCTTCCGAGTCGGTCCCCGCAATGCCCGTGTCAAAGAGAGGCAGGTAAGACAAGCGCGCGGCCGTGCCGAAGTAGGGGTTGTCGGGATGGTTGGCACCCAAAACCGTTGCAGCCGCTTGCGACACCGCCACGCCCGCAGGCGTGAAGTAGGCGCCACCGGGGCCGGGTGCGAGCCCGTCAACGTGCGAACTGGTCTTGTAGTACGCGACTTCGGCGAAAGCCTCCAGGTCGCCACTGATTTGCTTTGCAAAGCGCCCGAAGAAGCTGGAGGTGTTGACCTCGGGCTGGATCTGGTTGACCAATTGGCGCTGGTCCACAATGCAAGCCGCTCCGGGCGCGTTTTGCGGCAGATTGGCGTTGGCATTGCAATAGGCCTGGGCACCCGCAAAGGTTCGGGTAAAGCCCACGCCATTGGGGTTGGAGCGGCTGTAGTAATCCAGTGTGTTGGGGTTGCGGACGTTGCCGATCACCGATGCATTGACCGCGTTGTTGACCAAGGTTCCGTCGGGTTGCACGGGAATCCAGCCATTGCCTCCCAGTCGCCCGATGTTCTGGCTGGCTGTGGAGTTGGGATCAAACCCCCAGCGCGGCTGGCCAATGGCAGACACACCGACCGAGCCCACGCCCTGGCGGTCGCGGTAGTAGATGGGGTTCTTTTTACCGGCCTCGATGTTCAGCAACACGTTGTAGCCATCGGCGGTCATGTCGCCAAAGCCATGCGTGAGCGCAACACGCGGCTCTTTGCCATCATTTTTTTCAGAGATACCGTAGCTGGCCTTGATGACCGTGCCGACGTAGTCCTTCTTCAGGATGATGTTGACGACACCAGCCACCGCGTCCGATCCGTAGGTGGACGACGCGCCATCCTTCAGCACCTCCACGCGTTCCACGGCTTCCAGCGGGATCTGGTTCAGGTCGGTGTAGCTGCGCTGCGCATCGTCCGCCAGCACGGCGGAGGTGACCCGGCGTCCATTGATCAGCACCAGGGTTGCGTTGGCGCCCAGGCCGCGCAGGGAGATGCCGGCGGAAGTGCCGCCAGAGAAACCGCGTCCATAGGTGAAGGGGACCGAGCCTTGGGAATCGGCGGTCAGTGTTTGCAGGTACTCCGCAACCGTGCCCTTGCCCGATTGCAGAATGTCTTCCTTGGAGACCACCTGAACCGGGGACGAGGTTTCGGTGTCCGCGCGGCGGATGCTGGAGCCGGTGACTTCCACGCGCTGCAGGGTTTTGACCTCCTGCGCCGTGGCGATGGTCGGTGCAATGGCCAGGCTTCCAAACGCTAGCACGAGGCCTGTGCATAGCTTGCTGTGTTTAAACATCAGATCAGTTCTCCAATAAAAGTTTCGGGAGTCTCATTCCTCCCTGTCATTGGTTTGGTGTCGGCACGACCCTGGCACGCACATCGTGGTAGCCAAGGTCTATAGCCGTGCGGGCACTCTAGGTTTGCGATGCTTAGCGTTTACTTAAGCGCGCTGGAACCGTTGCCCAAACGATACGAATGCGGGGACGCCGTGCTAAGCAATTTCTAAGCTTGCACGCCCTACACTGCATCGGCAGCGGTACCTCCTCTGACGCCTTCGTCGGCACCCTGTGCGAGCCCGCTGTACCGTGCAAATCAACAGGAAAGATCCTTTTGTGAACCGTCCTTATCCATTCCTACCATTGCCCGCGGCCCTGGTCGCGCTGCGGGTCGGCACGGCGTTGCTGTTCATGGCACATGCGGCTACACGCATCGCCAATGGCACCATCCCGCGCTTCGCGGACTACATGGCCAACCTCGGCTTTCCTGAAAGCCTGGCCGTGGTGTGGTTGATCACCGCAGTGGAGTTGGTGGCAGGGGCGCTGATGATCGCGGGCTATTACGTCCGCTACTGCACCATCGGCCTGTTTTCCATTGCCTTGGGTGGCATCGTGCTGATCCACCGCCATCGGGGCTGGTTTGTCGGCGAGCATGGCTCGGGTGGGTGCGAATACAGCGTCTGCCTGATGCTGGCGCTGCTGGTGATTGCTGCGGCGGCTCCGCCACAAGCGGCGGCCCATGGCGGGCAGGCGAGGTCTTGAAGGACGTCGCGATGCTGCAGTCTCACACACCCGCCAGCCCAAGTCTGCCCTACCTGCCCGACGGTGGCCGGGCAGGCTACCAGCTCAAACCCCGCACGGCCTTGCCCCAGCCCAGCCGCCAGCAGCCCGGAGTGGCTCTGTTGGATGCGGCCGACACCAGTGGCGCGCCACTGCCGGCGGCCTGCCGCCGGCAAGGCATAGCCTGCAAACGCTTCAGCGACGTGGTAGCGCTGCTGCGCCATGCGGGGCGCAGTGTGCTGAGCCTGGTGTTGGTACAGGCCCCAGCTGTAGCGGGCATACCCCATGAGCCGCTACTGGCCGCGCTGCGCGCCAGCGGTGTGCGCCGCGTGGTGCTGGTCGGCCCGGGCCTGGGGGATGCGCAGTACATCGCCGCCCTGCACGCCGGGTTTGATGAAGTATGGCCAGAGACCCTGCCCGCCAGTGCATGGCCGGTGCTGGTCAGCAAGGCCTGGCAGACTGCACGGCAAGCGCCCCCGGGCGATGCTGAAAGGGTGTTGACCTTGGGCGAGCTGGTATTGGCGGCGGAGTCCTGCAGCTGTTGGGTGGCCGGCCATAAGGTCTACCTCGGCCGTGCAGGTTTTGCAGTGCTGCAATGCCTGGCGCTGAACTACCCCGGCCTGGCGTCACGTGGCAAGCTGGCGCTGGCCACACGGGGCGGTGAGGGAACAGGCCTGTGTGATGGCTCGCGGGCGCTGGATGTGGCGGTGTCCCGCTTGCGCAAGCGGCTGCAAGGGGCTGGCGTCGTGGGCGTGCGCATCAAGTCGGTCAGCGGCTTGGGTTACCAGCTGTGCATGGCGTTCACCCAATCGGTGGGTGCGGCAGACGCCGTGGCCGCGCAGGGAGTGGCACGGGCCATGGCATAAAGCGTCTTCTATGCATTTGTTGTTGGTGGAAGATGATCTGGAACTGGGCACGGCCCTGCTCCATGCCTTGGTGGCGCGCGGCTTCACCAATGAATGGGTGCGTACGGCCCGCGCCGCATTGGAGATGGCCGACGGCGTGGACACGCTGTTTGCCTGCGCGGTGCTGGACCTGGGCCTGCCCGATGGCGAGGGGTTGGACGTGCTCAAGGAATGGCGCCGCCGCGGTGCGCGCTTCCCCGTCATCGTGCTGACGGCGCGCGACGCCCTGCAGGCCCGGGTCTCGGGGCTGGATGCGGGTGCCGATGACTATGTGATCAATCCGGTGGAGCCCGAAGAACTGGCCTCGCGCATCCGCGCGGTGACGCGGCGCGCGGGCGGGCACACCAGCTCGCTGTGGTCGGTGGGCTCCTTGCAGATTGACCTGAATGTGCGCGAGGTGTGCCAGCATGGCAAACCGGTGGAGCTGTCCCGCATGGAGTTCGACGTGGTGGCCGAACTGGCGCGCCATGCAGGGCAGGTCGTGTCCAAGCACCGGCTGGTGCGGGCGCTGGCGCCCTTGGGTGAGCCCATGGAGTTCAATGCGCTGGAGGTGCACATCCACAACCTGCGCAAGAAGATGGGCGCGGACTGCATACTGACCGTGCGGGGAGTGGGGTACCGTATCGGGCTATGAACTTCGGTTTCTTCAAGCCCTCTATCCGCCGGCGCATCGCTTTTGTGCTGTTGGCCGCACTCCCGCTGGTGTGGGGGGCCGTGTACTTGCAGGGTCTCTACATCACACGCAGAAGCGAGACGGGCGTTTATGAGCGGGCGCTGGTGTTGATGGGCGAGACGATCGCCAAGGTAGTCAACCAATGGCCGGATCCCCAGCTGATGTCGGTGGCCCTAGCAGGCCTGGATACCTATGTCGATGCGGACAATATTGCGTCCGAAGTGCCGTACGACTTCAACCTCTTCTATGTATGGGATGCCAAGGGCAGGTTGGTGCAGGCCCGCAGGGGCGCCGACACCAACGGCCGCCAGATGTTCGGTGTCGTGGGTTTCAGCGACCAGCGTTTTCAAGGCAATGACCTGCGGGTCTATGGCCTGTGGTCGGCGGAC
Organism: Rhodoferax sp. GW821-FHT07G04; assembly: GCF_059418585.1. Classification (NCBI taxonomy): domain Bacteria; kingdom Pseudomonadati; phylum Pseudomonadota; class Betaproteobacteria; order Burkholderiales; family Comamonadaceae; genus Rhodoferax; species Rhodoferax sp. GW821-FHT07G04. The sequence goes on along the minus strand of NZ_JBWKQD010000001.1, from coordinate 1,045,438 downwards.
CAGCGCTATTTCATCGAGATCACCCAATCCATCCAAAGCCGGAGCTCCTTTTTCCACACCATCATGCTGAGCGGCGAGAGCGCCAATATTCTGGTGTTTGCCATGCTGTGCCTGCTGCCGGCCCTGCTGGTGGTGCAGTCCGGGCTGCGCCCCCTGAACGTGCTGGCGCGCGAACTGCACCAGCGCCGTCCGGGTGATCTGCGGCCCATCCAGTCGCCGTCGCAATACCTGGAGATCGCCCCGCTGGTCGACGAATTCAACGCCACGCTGGCACGCCTGGGCGCGCTGCTGGAGCGCGAGCGCAGTTTCCTGGCCGATGCCGCACACGAACTGCGCACACCGATCGCGGTGATCACGGCCCAGGTCGACACGCTGATACAGGCCGAGGAGCCGGCCGCGCGCGAGGTGGCGGCCGAGCGCCTGCGTCGCGGGCTGTCCCGCGCGTCCCGCCTGGTCAACCAGCTGCTGGCCCTGGCGCGGCTGGATGCCAACTTGGAGGTGGAATCCAGCGCCATTGACGTGGCCGACATCATCCGCGACTGCCTGGCCGCGCACGCACTGGCGGCCAGCCAGCGCGGCATGGAGCTGTCGTACACCGGTGCGGAGCACATCCCGTTGACCCTGCCCGGCCAGGCGATCGAATCGGTGTTGGACAACCTGATCGGCAATGCCGTGCGCTACGGCCAGGACGGTGGCATCGTCGAAGTCCGCGCCCGCATGGCCGACCACAACACGCTGCAGGTGGAGGTGGCGGATGACGGTCCCGGCATTCCGTCCCGTGAGCAGGGCAAGCTCTTCGAGCGCTTCCACCGCGGCAGCCAGCGGGACATCTCGGGCTCGGGGCTGGGCCTGGCCATCGTCGCGTCGGCTGCCAAGCAGATCCGGGCGCACATCAGCACCAGCGGTGGCTTGCATGGGCGGGGCATCACCTTCAGTATTGCGATACCTTGTTGAATGAGTACGCTATAAAAACAGTAGCTAAGTACGTAAGTTTGACGAGGGCTAGAGGTGTTTTTAACACTGATTTGTCCCCTGAAGCCTCAAAAATACCCTGTTTAGGTATATTGAAGCATCTTTATCTTTGACAGCGTCAGCCTGTAGTCGGCGCCTCCTGCCGGTGCACCCAGGCCAGAAAACCGCACAGCGATGCCCCTGCCGCCACCAGCCCGGCGGTCGACATCGCCCAGTAGCCCTGAGCGCCTTGCAGAGCCGGCGGTGCCCAGTCGCTGGTGGTGACGAGGTAGCCGCCCAGCAAGCCTATGCCCCACAGTGATGTGGCGTAGAAGACCAGCGGCATCAGCGTGATGCGGTGCGAGCGCAGCACAAAATTGGCCATGGTCTGGGCCGCATCCGCCACGTGGAACCACCACACCCACACCAGGAGCGGCATGGCCGCGGCAATGATGGTGGGGTTGTCGGTGTAAGCGTGCAGGATGGGTTCGCGCGCCACAAACACCAGCGCGCCCAACACGGCTGCAATGCCCACGCCAATCTCCACGCCATGCCAGCCTATGCGGCGCGCCTCGGCAGGGTCATTGGCGCCCACGCGCTGCGCCACCAGCGTAGCCGTGCCATTGGCCAGCGCCAGCGGCAGCATGAACATCAAGGAAACCAGATTGGCCGCCAACTGGTGGCCGGTCACTGCATCGCCGCTCTGGCGCGAGATCATGAACGCCATGGAGCTGAAGCCGGTGACCTCGATCATGATGGCCGCCCCCATGGGCAGGCCCAGGCGCAGCTGCGCCAGGATCGCGCTGCGCTGGGGCCGGTTGAAGCCCGGCGCATGCAGTCCAAACTTGGCATAGAAGGTGTCATGGCGCACCACCCACCAGGCGATCAGGGTCTGTGCCCACATGACCAGGGCGGTAGCCAGGCCACAGCCCACCACACCCATGGGCGCCACCCGCCAGGGCGTCTCCAGGCCCGGTAGCGGCAGGGTCCAACCGTAGATGAACAGCGCGCTGAGCGGCACTTTTAGCGCCAGGCCGGTGATCTGTATCGCCATCACCGCCTTGGGCCGCGACACCGCGGTGTTGAAGCCCCGGTACACCGTGAATAGCAACGAGGCCGGCAGCGAGAAGGCCAGCATGCCCAGGTAGCCGCGCACCTTGTCCGACACTTCGGGCCCGGTCTTGGACAGCGCCAGGAACGGCCCGGGCATCAGCAGCAGTGCGCTGCCCACCACGGCAAGACCCAGCGCCAGCCAGATGGCCTGGTGCACCTGCTGGCCCGCGGCCTCCAGTTTGCCAGCGCCAAATAACTGCCCTGCCATCGGGCTGATGGCCAGCACCATGCCCATGAAGCCGATGAAGATCGTGATGTAGGCCGCCATGCCAATGGACAGTGCCGCCAGATCGCTGGCGGCAAAGCGCGCCACGAGGATGGTGTCCACGGTGCTGAAGCCCAGCACGGCGAGCTGGCCGATCAAGACTGGCCAAGCCATGGGCAGGATGCGGAAGAAGCTGTCGCGCAGTGAGGCGAAGTAGCTGGCGTGTACGGGAGGCGGGGTTTGTGTAGGCGGCGTGTCAGTCATTGACGCACCAGTATCGCTGATTGGCATCAAGGTGCCGAGCATCAGAGACTGGGAGCGCCATGGTGGCGTTGGTATCAATCGGGTAGCGGGTTTTGCTCCGTGTCCCCCGCCCGCTGCGCGGGCTCCTCCTTTTACCTACGCAAAACCCACTACCCGATTGATACGGCGTGACTTGGTTTGCGCATCGCAGGCAAAGGTCCAAGCAGCAGGCCTGCTGCGGGCGTATTGACGAAATTGCTCCCTGAATGGAAATCTACCGCTTGGTCCCCGCGTACCGCAAGAAATTCTCCGGACTCACCCGCAGCGCTGCACCGGTGGGGCACGCACGCACGCAGGCGGGGCCGGCCTTGATGTCCTTGCACATATCGCATTTCACGGCCTTCTTCTGGCCGCTCTTGTCCTTGGGGTCGGTTGCCTCTCGCGTGCCGGGCTCCTGGCCTAGACCAAAGAACATCCACGACAGCAGACCGCTGCCGCTCTTCTTGGTGGACAACGGTGCCATCTGGATCACGTCATACGGACAGTTCTTCTCGCAGTTGCCGCAGCCAATGCAGGCATCGCTGATGAAGACCTCGCCATTGGGCGAGCGGTGGATGGCATCGGGCGGGCAGTCCTTCATGCAGTGCGGGTGCTCGCAGTGGCGACAGGATGTGGGCACGTGCAGGTTGGCAAAGGTGGGGCCGGCTTCGCGGTCCAGGCGCGACACACCTTCGTGCGTGCTGGCGCAGGCCTTCTCACAGTGGTCGCAGCGCACGCACAGCGACTCGTCGATCAGCAGCACATCGGTGGCTTCGCCGACGCCCTGCTTGAGCAGGAAAGAGATCAGGTTGCCCGACTGCGTGTCGTCTGCCACGGCCTGGTTGGCCTGCACACGCAGGTTGTACTGCTTGCCCAACTGGTTGCGCATGCCGGTGTTGCGCGCCATGATGTCCATCACCAACTGGGCGTCCAGCACAATCGCCTCGGTGGGCACGGCAGCCCGCACGGTGGCCGAGCGGGGTGCATCCATCATCAGCGCCATTTCACCGACATAGTTGCCGGCCGATACGTAGGAGATGACAACCTCGCGCCCACCCAGCAGGTGCGAGACCATGACCGAGCCGCGGCGTATCAGGTACAGGCCGTCGGCCTGGTCGCCTTCGTTGAACAAGGCCTCGCCCGTCTTGAACTGCTTGATGACCGAGCCTTCGACCATGGTGTTCAGGTCGGCCTCAGTGATGTCGGCGGCCACATACTTGCGCACAGCGCGGCGCAGCGCGACCAGGTCCAGGTTGCGGCGTACCGAGTCCACGGTGGCCAGCAGCTTGAGCATGGCGCGCCGTGGCGTCTCCACCAGCAGGCAGTCCAGGCCGGCCACAGCCGTGGCCGAGCGGCGCCGACCCGAGATCAGGCCCATTTCGCCGAAGAACTGGCCGTTCTCCAGCATGATGTCGTTGGCCGGGGCCTCGCCCTGGATCTTGACGGTGCCGGAGACGATGGAGAAGAAGGAGTTGCTGTAGTCGTTGCGTTTGAAAATTTCGGTGCCCGAGCGCAGCATGCGCAAGTCACTGTCCAGCATCACCTCGCGCAGTTGCAGGGCTGTCAGGCCTTCGAACAGGGGCACGCTGCTGCCCACCAGCTCCAGCACGCCGCTGACGCCGCCCAGATCGGGCAGTTGTTTCAGGATGTCGGCAAACTTCTGGCGCAACAGTGGCTCATCGGCCGATTCCACGGCGCGGCCCATGATGGTTTCGACGACCTCATAGCCCTGGTTCATGGCCTGCTTGATCAAGGGGTAGCCGCCTAGGGCGCCGATCACATACAAGCCCGGCACGCTGGACTCGTAGGTGGTGGACAAGGCGGGCAGTGCCGTGGCGTCGCGGCTGGTGAACTGCACGCCAAAGCTCTCTACCAGCTTGCGGGGCGGGATGGCGCCCAGGCGGGCGATGACGCGGTGGCACTCCACACGCTCTTCCCCGGTGGGGGTGTTGAGCACCACGGACAGACCGGGCTTGCGCCCTCTGCCGGTACTGCGCTTGGACAAATCCACGTGCGAGACCATCATCGTGCGGTTCAAGTCTTCCTGCACGTCGCCGGCCGGTATCTCCTCAATGCGGTCCACCTGGGTGCTGAAGCGACAGCTCACCAGGTTGCTGCGTGCCGCAGCCTGGATGTCAGACAGGTTGCCGTCCTTGCAGCGCGTGAACTCTTCGTTGCGGTTCAGCAGGATCACGCGGTTGGAAGCCTTGGCCAAGGCCAGTGCATTCTCGATTGCGGCATCACCCGCACCCACGACGATGATGGTTTCGTTCTGGTATTCCTCGGGATTGTCCAACTGGTACTGGATGCCGGGCAGGTTCTCACCCGGCACGCCCAGGGTGCGCAGATTGCCTTGTAGGCCGATGGCCAGCACCACATGCTCAGCCGTCACAATTTCAGAACTGGCCAACTCAATCACGAAACGGCCCTTGGCCCCGGTGATGCTTACCACCTGGGCGTTGTGCTGCACCTGCACGGCCAAAGCGGCGACCTCCTGGTTCCACAGGTCCAGAATGCGTTCACGTTTGCCAGCCGAGAAACTGATGGGGCTGCGCAAGCCCAGGATGGCCGGCTCGGCCATCACATGTTTGCCCTTTTGGTACTTGTAGATGGTGTCGGCCAAGTGGGGTTGGCTCTCCAGCAGGATGTGCCTGACTCCCAAGTCAGCGCATTGACCTGCGGCGGACAAGCCGGCCGGGCCGGAACCGATGATGGCGACTTTGAAATCTGCGTTCATGGTGGTTCTTCCTAACGCGCTGCAACCAGGGGGCGGAACTCGCGTAGCTTGGCGGCAAATTCTGCGGGTTTGTAGGCTTCGTCCTTCAGCAGCACGGCGCGCAACTGGGCCAGGCCCTTGTTGTAGGCTGCCGGGTTCTTGATGATGCCTGTTTGCTGCATGGCGCTGCTGAGGCTGCCCAGGGCCATGGTGGCTTGCTCTGCGCCGGAATAGTCGGGGTAGAGGCCGCCCAGACCGTCGTCTATCAGGATGAGTGCCATCGAACGCAAGGTGTTGCCGTCAAAGTTGGAGGTGCCAATCTTCTGGGCCGCGGCTTGGGCCTGCAGGCGCAATGCATCGGCCTTGTCCGCCAGCTTGCCGTTGCCGGCCAGGGCCTTGTTCAGGTCCTGCGCGGCCTGTGTGAAGCGGCCGTATTGCTCGGCATCAAGCTGGCGCAGTATCAGGCGCAGCATCAGCGCATTGGCGTCGTTGAGGCGTATCAGGCCGGGCGCGATGCTGGTGCCAAAAGCGGTACGGGGCTTCCAGCGTTGGTCGGCCATGGGGTGGTGGCAGGCATGGCAGTCGAACAACGTGGGTTCGGGGAACACGCCGTCACGCCCGCGCTGGGGGTCCACCAGGATGTCCATCTGCGTGCTGACCGCAATGGCCTGGCCCAGTGCCCAGATCTTGGCGCTGTTGGTGGCGCCCGCGCCCTTGCGCTTGGTGTAGTCCGCGTCAACCTTGAAGTGGGCCGGTTGCAGGTTGGTAAAGGTCTCCAGCTCAAAGCTCAGACGCGGATGGCCGGCGGCCATCGTGCGGTGGTTGACGTACTTGTTGGCGTTGCCGAAGTGGCATGACATGCACAGACTGGCCCGTGCCTGCGGGTCGGCTGTAGGGTAGAGGCCGTGCTGCACATTGGCTGCGTGGTTGGCATCGGGCGCGGTGTGCGAGGCTATCCATTGGCTGGAGGGGCCGTGGCAGCCCTCGCAGCCCACGCCGTCGGTGATCTTGTGGCGGGCATCGGTGCGCGTGGGCGCGGGGTTGTGGGCATGGCAGTCCAGGCATTCCTTGGACTCATGGGCGGGCTTGGCCAGCCCCAGCTTGCTGGCAATGCTGCGCGAGCGATCGCTCAGCAGCACGTTGTAGGCGCGGGCATGCTTGTCCAGCCGGGACCAGACCACGTATTCGTTCTGGGCCACCGGCGAGCTTTGCCAGGTGGTGACGGAGCCATGGCACAGCGAGCTGGAGCAGTTGACCACGCCCAGCGTGGTGTCGGGAGATTGGTCGGGCAGCGTGGCGCCTGTGGGTGCTGCGCCGTGGACGGACACCGCCATGCACAGGGCTGTGAGCGCGGCAAGCCGCCTTGCCAGGGAGTAGGTCAGGCCTTTCATCGTGTTGCTCCTTGGGATGCCGCTGCCTGTGTGCTGGATTGCGGCTGGTTGCCGGACCTTGTGGGTGTGTCAACCACCGTCCAGACGGTTCCGTCTTTGCGCAGATAGAGCTTCTGCATTTCGGGCAGCGTAAAGGGGCGCGAGCCTATACGCCCGAACACCGCAATCTGGCCACCGGTCTCATCCACGGCACGGTCGCGGTCCAGGCCTTTGGACAGGGACAGTGCCCGCGATACGGTGGGCCGCCAAGCCACAACCTGCGGCACCGGCGCGGGGGAGAAACCGTAGAACTTGGGTTGCGTATCGGGTGCGGTCAGCTGCACCACCTTGAGGCCGTTCACACCGTCGGCCACATAGGCAAACAGTGAAGCGTTGGTGGAGCCCACGATCACGTCCTGCGTGTCGCCCAACTTGCCACCCATGCCGGGCTGACCCTGGGCGTCGGTGTTGTTGAAGCGCTGCACCAGGCGCGGGCTTTCCGGCTTTTCGATGTCGACGATGGCCAGGCCTTCGGCACCGGCAGCCACATAGGCATAAGTACGGGCCAGGTAGACCTTGCGCGCATCCCGCAACGGTACCTGGGCCTGGGCCACCAGGAGCGGCTTGGCGGGGTGGGTGATATCCACCAGTTCCAAGCCTGTGGCCGTGGTGACCCACAGGTAGCGGAACTGCACGGCACTGGCGCGGGCATCCTTCAGCGGCAGCACGGCGGCCACCGTGGGTTGCAAGGGCTTGTCGACGTTGACAACCACCAGGCCCTGGTCGGCCGTGATGTACAGGTAGTGCCCGGCCACGACCACATGCCGCGCGCCATTGAGCACACCCGGGTTGCCGGGGCCACCGTTCCAGGTGAGGGCGCGCTGCAAGAAGTTGTTGCGGAATTCACCGTCGGCCAGCGTGTCCACGTCGACAACGATCAACCCTTCTTTGGCATCGCTGATAAAGGCGTAGTGGTAGATGGCGTCAAAGGCCTGCTCCTGGTTGGTCACTGACATCAACTCCCCCTGGTTGCGCAGCGGCGCAATGGGTTGGTTGGTAGGCAGGGCCACACAGGTGGCGTTGCTGGAAGCGATATGGGTTTGCTGCCCCAGGCTTGAAAACGGCGAGGTGATGATGCGCTGCGACACCCCCTTGTTGGCAATCGAGGCTACGTCGTAGACCCGCATGCCACCGGCTCCTTCGGCCACATAGAGGTATTCGCCCCGCAGGCTGATGCACTCGGCTGCACCGGCTGTGCCGTGGTCGTGCGCTTCTTGCAACTTGCCTTCTGCACGCTGGTGCTGCTTGAACCAGTCCGGGTAGACATAGCGGTGCAGGTAGCTGCCGATGACGGCCTGCGGTTCATCCCACTCGGTGACCTGCACGGCCTCCACGTGTTCGGCCTCGCCCACCCAGGCGTTGTAGCCCACAAAGTTCACAAAGTTGGTGCCCTGCAGCAGCAGTTGCGCCATGATGGCGTTATTGTCATTGGTCTGGCTGATGTGGCAGTCGGAGCAGGTTTTGGTCTCGGTCTTGCGCTCGGTGTGCGGGTAGTGGGGCGCAAAGGCCTGCGACGAGAAGCCGCTGGCGGCCACCGGCGCCTGCTGTATATAGATTTTTTCGCGATTGGTGTTGGTGGACGACAGCACCAGTGCCGAGCTGGAACGTATGGGCGATATCTTGGAGCCCTTGACCGGCCCATGTCGGCCCAACTGGAACACATCTTCTCGCACCACCTGGGGGTTGTAGGTGGCGTAGTTGCGGGTCTCACCGCCCTCGTAGTGCAGGCGCTCGGTCTTGGCATTGGCCTGTATCGGCAGGTGACAGCCCGAGCAACTGGTGGTCCACGATAGATGGCAGCTGTAGCAGGTCATGCTGTCGTCACCGTGGGCATAGCCCTGGCCGTTGGCCGTGGCGCCCCATTGGCCGTTCTGGCCGGACTCACCCGCATGCATCAACTTGGCGCGGGCCGCTTTCTCGTTGTAGCGGGGGTGGCCGGGCGTGACCGTGTCCTTGACCAGGGACATTTCCCATTCCAGCTTGGGATCGACCGCCGAGCGCTGGAAGAGTTTGCCGCCGCGCCACTCAAAGCGTTTGCGCCCGTCTTGGGTGCGCAAGAGCGCCATGTCCATGCCACCAGGTTTGGCGGCAGGGCCGGTGGTGAACAGCTTGGGGTAGGCCGTGGCGCTGCCATGGCAGTCCTTGCAATCCACTTCAATGGCGGCAGCCACTTCGCCATAGATGTGGCCATTGCCATGGGCGTCTTGCGAGAAGTGGCAGTCCACACAGTGCATACCTACGTCCAGGTGGATGGAGGTCAGGTGCACGGCCTTTTTGAACTTCTGCGGGTCGGTGTCCTGCACCGGCTGGTTGTTGGCGTCCAGCAGCGTGCCCTTGCGGTCGCGTTTGAACACCTGGCGGAAGTTCCAGCCGTGGCCGTGGTAGTCGGCAAACTGGGTGTCGGTCAACTGCGGGTTGAGCTCGGACACCTTTTTAGAGAACTCGGGGTCGCCCCAGTTGCCGCGAGTGGCCGCCTCTTCCGGGTTGCGGGCCAGTATCTTGCGGGCCTCTTCGGGCGTGGGGTACTTTTGCTCCTTGGGCCACATGCTGGGGGCGTCGGTCTCGTAGTCCCACATTGTCGTGCCGTAGAACGAGTTCACAAACACATTGGGTTGGTGCATGTGGCAGGTCATGCACTGCGACGAGGGCACGGCCCGCGTGAACTGGTGCGAGATCGGGTGGCCCGATTGGTCCTTGGGAATGGTGGCATCCGCCGTTGTAGATTGACCCTGGTGACCAAAGCGTGCATAGGGACCGGAATGCTTGGGGTCGCGATCATTGGCATAGGGTGTGTGGCAGGCTGTGCAGCCGGATGAGCGGTAATCGCCGGGCTGCTCATTGGTGCCAAGGAACCACAGGTGCGGGTCATTGAGCCGGGTCTTGGTGATGTTGATCAGCGGCACGGCGATACGGCTACCGGTGCCCGGCCCGCGGTTCGACTGCTTGATGTCGGGTCGGCCGGGCTCGTCCAGCTTCTGCAGGCCGCCACCCAGATTGGGTAGGCCTATTTCCGGGAACTGCGTGCCAATGACACGGCCACCCCGTTCGAACACGCGGAACACATCGGCCGGCGGTACGGTCTCCCAGGCGGGCAGGGGCAGCAGCATGTCCAGTATGCCCATGTCGGCCATGTGCGGATTGACCGCCACCGGGTTCTTGATGGTCGCCGGCTCGCTCTGGGCCGTGTAGGACTCGCCCAGGCGGTAACGCTTGAACGGCAGGATACCGTTGTTGTACGAGGCCCCGCCCCATAGCATGGCGCTGGTGGACATCAGGCTGCGTTCGCTGGCCTGGACCGTAGCCAGGTGGCAGGCACCGCAGGCTTGGCGTGCCACGCGCATGTCGCCGGGGTTGATGAAGCGGATGAAGGCCGGCGACTCGCGGTTGAGCTGGGTGAAGCTGCCCGGCGGGTTGGCAGAAGAGGGGTAGTTCCACTGGATGGGGAAGCGGGGCAGCACATGGGCTGCTTTGAGTGCGCCTTGGTAGGCCGCATCCTGGGTTTTGGTGTTGATCGGTCGCAGGATGGAGGCGTTGCCACCATGGCAGTCGGTGCAGCCCAACACCACGCCGGGGTTGGCATGCATGCTGCGGTGGTCTTTGGCGGCCGAATCGCGGGCCTCGCCCAGGCCGGTATGGCAGGACTCGCAGCCTGTCGATTTGCTTTGCGCCTGGGCCACGGTCTGGCGGGCCGGCGCGTCGGGCGCGGCAACGCTGGCTGCGCCGTCACTGGGAGTGGGGCTGGCCGAAGAATACGCGCCTTGCACCGCCCACAGCGATGCTGCCACGGTGACCAATACGGAGCCGTAAAACCAGAGGGTGGACTTGGAACGCGAGGTCATCGTGGGCTCTGGGTCTTCTTAGAACGTCAGCAACAGGTTGACCAGCACCGAGTAGGGCCGCTCACCACTGTCGAACAATTGCTTGTAGCCTCGGCCGGGCTCCAGCGTGGCCAGCGATGCGTTCAGCACCACATTCTGCGAGCTGAAGGGGCGGTATTGCACACCCACGGAAAAGTCGGTGCCCAGCTGCCGGTCTATAGGGCCTTGGTTGCGCAGGTATTGCAACACCGCCGTGTCGGCGAAGGAAATATTGGACACGTTGACCAGCAACCGTAGCTGCGGCGTCAGGTCCATATCTGCACCCACGCCCAGCAACTGCAGGCCGGGGTTGACGAAGTTGGATTGGCCCTGGTCTTTGCTGGAGCGTAAGCTGGGCAGCACGCCATTGCGCCCGGACAGCGCCACGCCGCCGCCGCCGATCAGAGGTATGGCCTGGCGAATCCAGTAGCTGGTGTCCGCACCGGCTATCTGCGGGTTTTCAAAAATCGCGTCGAAGCCGGTGGAGCGGCCATCAAAGGGATCTTTGTCGCCACTGGCCAATATGCAGGTGGCGCGCAGGCGCAGCCAATCGAAGTCGCGCGACAGTTCGGCGGCGGCAAAGCCGGCCTCGATGCGCTGGGACTGTTGGGCAATGGGGTCGTAGCTGGCATTGCCCAGCGCGGCGTAGAACGAGGTCGTGAGGTTCCAGCGGCCAAAGTGCCCATCGCCATTGGCGCCCAGGTAGGTTACGTCGTAATCGTGGCCGCGCACATCACCGACGATGGCCGGGCGCACCTGGAAGCCATTGCGGTCGTAGTAGTCGGCGTCGCCCCCTTCGCGGTTGCGGTTGTGCACCACCGTGAATTGTGTGGTGTGGCCCAGCACCGGCCAGTCTTGCTGGTAAAGATTGGCGACGAAGGTATCGTCGCGGCGCATACGCTGCGATACGTCGTTGAGCCCGGAGTTCGTGTCTTTTTCAAACCGCCTCAGCCACGCCAGGTTGTACTGCTGGCGGTTGTTGTTGCGGTTGCCAAACAGGCGAACACCCAGGGCCTGGTCATTGAACAGGAAGCCGCGAAAGTCGGCGGTAAAGGGCTGTATGCCGACACGCAGCGAGTCGAAGTCGTAGTTGTCCGAAACATTGCGCAGGTGCACGTCGGCGAAGGCCTCCTGCAGGCCAAAGTGGCGGTCCTTGCGCACGGTGCCAATGCGGGGGTCTACCGTGAGGCCGCGCACTTCTTCCAGTCGCGCATCGGTGGCATTGAAGGCGCCTGTGAACTTGAATTCGTAGTCCGGCGGCTTGAAGGTGGTATTGCCTTTGACGACCGAGGCACTGACGATCAGCGTCTGCGCCAACACGGTCTGCCGGCCACGCCCAAACAGATCGTTGGCCTGCGGGCGTGCGGAGGATTGCGCACCCACCGGTGTGGTGACATTGCGGGTCTCCAGCAGCGTGTCAGACACGGCCCCCAGGTTCAAAAACCAGTCAGGTCCCCAAGCACTCAGGGGCTCGAACGGGCGATCGCCCTTGATGGTGTTTTGGTTGTAAGGGTCCCAGCGCCGGTCGTGCACGCCCAATTGTTCGACCAGCCGCCAGCGGTCGGGTACCGGCAGACTGACGCGTGGGTCAAATCGCTCGGGCGGTGGCACCTGGCGCGGATCAATTTCGGGTAGCGTGAAGGTCAGTGGCTCGGATTGGGGGCGCTTCAATTCAATGGCGGGCTCTGCATTGGCTGGGGCAGGAGCCGCTTGCGAATTCGCCTGTGCGTGGGCCAACGCCAAGACGGCCAGCGCCAGGACCGTGCGGCGTGCACCGGGCTGGCGTAGTTTTTTTACAGGCCAGCGCATACGTTCTGCTCGTCACTGTTGTTGAACGGCGCTTGCGGACACTGCACATAACGCAGGCGCCCGCCGGGCAGAGCCATGCTGTCGGCCCGCATCGACGCGGGTGGGTGGCCCAGGCCGGTGCCCAAGACGCGCGACGCATTGGCGATGCCCAGGAAGGCGATCATGTCGTCCTGGTCTACGCCATCGCCCGAGATGCCAACGGCGCCCACCAGTTGCACGGTGTTGCCATTGGTGCGGTATAGCGGAAAACCACCGGGGAATATTTGCAGCCCGTTCTTCAGATTGGGCAGGCCCGTGCAGCCCACTGCCGGGCTGCCCAGGGCCGCGGCCGTGACGGCATTGATGGACAGGTCCAGCTGCAAGCCCACGCTGAACGGGCTCCAGGCCGCGTAGGGCTTGGATAATGGACCGTTGTCTGTGCTGGCCACGCCGTCGGGGAACATGGGCCGCGCCAGATTGCCGATGGAGCGTGCGCTAAAGGCCAAGCCATCCGACAGCGCCGTAGGTCGATTCAAAAAGCTGCGCGTGGCGCCCACATAGGCCGCAATGGAGGAGGTGGCCACCGGGTTCAGGTAGTTGGCATCGGGCAGGGCCAGCAATGCTGCGCCACTGCCAGGGTTGGAGAAGAAGGCGGCGCTGCGTGCCTTTTGCAGCGACACGTCCAGCCCGAATACCGGTGCGTCTGGCGTGCGCACAATGCCCAGCACCTCACCGCCGGCACCGACCACGGATATCGTGACCTGGGCATAGGAGCCGGATGGCCTGCGGATTTGGGCGCGGCTGCGGTTGGCAATGTCCAGTGCAGACGCCAGCAATTGCTGGGCTTCCGCGGCACTGAGCAGGCCATCTGCGCTGCTGCGGGGCGGGTAGAGGTTGTTGTTGGCCGCATCCACGACCACATAGCCCCCTTGGGCTGCGAAGTTGGCGCTGTCTTTGCGGATGCCGGATTCGGCACTGCCAAAGGCCACGCCCGTGCGGGTAGGCGGGCTGAAATAGCCCGATACGCTGACCAGGCTGCCGGGCAAGCTGGACAGTGCTGGTACTGCTGCATTGCTGCCAGCCGCGGCATCCACATAGCGCAGGCTGCGCCCGTCGGCGGTGATGCGGTTGGCGGTGATGTCGGTGGGGGCCCCGAAGCCGCGCACGGCGGCAACGGCGATTTGCTCGTCCAGGTCGGCATCCACATTGCGGATGTCCAGGTCCAGCCCGTAGATGCCGTCTGCAATCACGCCAACGCCACCAACCAAGCGACCGCTCTTGTAGACCGGCAGGCCACCCGGGTCGGCCGACAGGCCCAAGGGCGAGCGCTTGGGGCCCAGGCTGGCATCGGCCTCTCGGCGCATCAGGTCGGAGCAGGAGAGTTGGGAGAACTGCACGCCAAACAACGGGCCTGACGGCTGGCTGGCTTCTTGTGGATTGAAGTTCTCCTGCACGATCTGGCTGGCGGTGCGAGTGGAAAACGCATTGCCTGCGCTGGACAGGTAGGCACCCGTCAAAGCCTTGCTGATGGCCGCCAGGCTGCTGGGCAGCACGTCCACCTGTTCCAGGCCGCCGCGCACACCACGGCCGCCGTCTATGCGGAAGGTAGAGGCCGCACCGGTCATGCTGTAGACCGCCAGCACATTGCCAACACGGTCGGTTACGGCGATGGTGGCGCGGGCACCCTGGGCCTGGGCAGCGACCACGGCCTGGGCCACCAAGGTTTCAACTTCGGTCACACTGAGCTTGTCGACCGCGCAGTTGCTGCTGCAGTCGGGCGCCGCAGTGGGATTGGACACATTGGATCCACCGCCGCTTCCACCGCCGCAGGCCCACAAAGGCAATGCAACGGCTATCGCCAGCAACCTGGCGCGTTGGCCCCAGTTGGACTTGGTACAAGCCGTCATGGAGCGGAGGCGCTGCGCACAGGGGAGCTGGCCGTGCGCGCCTTCTCCTTGGCAAAGCTGGCGTGTTGGACCGGGCTGTGGAAGTCATGGCAGCTATTGCATTGGCTGACGACCTTGTCGGGCCGGGTGAGGTTGAGGTCGCGCATGACAGTGCCAATATGGCAATTGCGGCAGGCGGCGATGCCGGGTATCAGGATGTCGGAACTGGCCTTGGACTCCTTGGCCATGTGGCAACTGCTGCAAGCGGCGTTGGCGTGCTGCGCATGGGAGAACTTGGATTGCGGGAACCAATGGTCGTTGGCCAGTACCGGCTGCACGGTCCAGTTGGGTGCTCCATCCTTGGCTATGCCGCGCTCAATCGTGTGGCAGGTCAGACAGGTGCCCTTGGGGTCTTCAAACATGTATTGCGCCGCGGACCGTGTCATGTCGTCCACCCATTGGGCGGATCGCTTCATGATGGGCGGTGGGGGTAGGACCTGGGGGCCTTGTAGCAGGGAGTTGACGGTCACGACCTGTGATGGATTTTTGTCCAGGGTCAGTGCAGAGAAACTGTCGCGCAAGGCTTGGACCACTACCGCCGGTTGTGCATGCGGCACCTGTCGGTCGGGGTTTTGGATGTCTATGCCCAGCCGGTGGCAACTGATGCAGGCTTGCTCCATGCGCACGGGCTGGTAGCGCACCTTGGCGCTGTCCAACTGGTGGCAGCTCTTGCAGTCCAGCACTACGCGGCCGCCGGCGCCGGCCGGGCCATTGGGGCTGCGGATACCTGTTATCGGCAAATGCACGTCATGCGGAAATTTGAGCCCTGTGGCTTCCTTCAGCGTGGGGCTGCGTTCAAACCGCTGCGGCACGGCGGGTGGTTCGCCAACGGGCATGCTCAGGCGGAAATCGGGGTGCTCCCGACCAAAATCACCGACATTGACCAGCTTGGTACCGGGCGCGTATTTTTTGACCTGGCTGTGGCAGATCTCACAACTCACGGCATCGACCTTTTTCATGCCGTCCTCGCCCTGGTGTTCACGGTGGCAGGTGGCGCAGCGCTGGCCGGAGAAGGTCTGCGCTTGCAGACCCGCATGACCGGGGATATGGGGCCCAGAGTTTTGGTGGCAGGAGACACAGGCATAGTCGCGCACACGCTGAAATGGCTTGGTGTGGCAGTTCTTGCACTGATTGCCAATCGTCTTGTGGGCCACAGAGATTTCTCCCGGGTTCCACAGCACATCCAGGTTGGTGCCCTGGTCTTCGGAGATGAAGTCTGGCGGCTGGTAGGCCTGCCACACTGGGAGTATCAGGAGAAATACCAGGCACAGCAAGGTTGCGGCCCAGGACAGGCTGCGCATACCAATGAAAGAAGTGCGGAAAGTCCCTTGGGAGCGCGGCGCATCGGCACGCACCTGCTCGGCTGGCCGGTGCATGAAATTCAGCGTCAATTGCACCTGCTCGATATCGGGGCCATGTTCTACGGCAGCGACTGCAAATTCAAACGGTCCTATGCTGATGACTTGACCGACTGCCATGCGTATCAGGTCCTGCTCTTCACCGTCGACCTCCACCGGACCACCCAAACCAGTCAAGTAGACATAGCCGTCTTCAGCACGGTGGATGTTGGCGTGTTCCAGGCGCACGCGCGGGTCGGGAAGGTAGATCTTGCAGGCCGCGGCACGGCCCATGGTCAGCGTCTCGGATACCGTGGCGCGGGCAATGCGCGACGCGGTTTCGCCGTCTTGCTCTGTCGTCTCAACAATGGTGCAGCGAATCATTCTGTGCTACCAGTAGATATAGACCGAGACGATGTGGGCCACCATGGCCACCAGCAGCGCCAAGGCCATGGGCACATGCAGCAGCAGCCATAGCCGCAGCTTGGCGCTGAGGCGGTAGGCCTGCCGTATCTTGTCGACTAGGCCCTTGCGCCGCACCATATGGGCGTAGATTTCTCGCCCTGCGCGGGACGACGCCGTGTCCAAATGGGTGTTCAGGCGTTCGATGACGGCCACGGCGTGGGTCGTCGGGCAATTGCGGCCCGTGGTGCCCAGCAGATTCTGCAGGGCCGTGCCTTGCAGGCGGGTGTGGTTGGCGGCTTCCAGTATCAGCGTGTTGTACTGGTCGGGCAGGGTCAGCGCCAGGCGCTGGGCCTGGGCATCGATGTCTTGCAACTGCAGCATCAGCGAAGACAGCGTGCCATCGCCCATGGCCTCGGTCAGGCGAGTGGGTACCCGGTTGAAAACGATGACGCCATAGATGCCGCTGCCGACCACGACCCACATCAGCGCATAGGCCAGTGAATGGGTGTTCAGGCCCAATTCAAAGCCACAATGCAGGCTGGCCAAAACCACAACGGCGCAGCCCAAATAGACATGTGCCGACAACCACCCTTGTGTACTGGTGCTGCTGTCGTAGCGTCGCTTGCGTATGCCCAGCCAGGCCAGCCAAATCATCAAGAGGGCGGCGCTGACACCGAAAAAATAGCCAGGCCAGGTGCCGCCATAACCCAATTTACCGGGATTGCGAAAGAGATACAGCCGGTGCCAGACATAGAACAGGCTGGCGAGTGCACTACCCACCCAGGCTACTTTGAGATAGCGGAAATGCCGGTACTCTAAGAACCCTTGGTGTTTCATTCTGCCGCCTGTTTTTGATCAGTTGTAGCGCGCTGTAGGAGGAAAGACCCCGCTGATCATACGGTCAGTCAACTTAAAAAGTGGGATTTGTTTACATTTTGATGCATGTGGTGTGGCGTATAGTGCTCAAGCGGCTTTCCGCGTATTGACGGGTCTTCCGTCTTCGCGGGGAGCGGCACAAATGGGGTCAGCATGGTCCTGAATACGGTGTGCATGGGTTGCCTCGGTTCAATGCTTTTGCTCGGCAAGGCTTGTGGGCGCCGCTTGCCGGTGTTGCCGTGACAGAACCCGCAGCACCGGAGACACCTGAACCGGCGGCCGCACCCGGTGGTGGCGGTAGCGCAGCCGGTCGCGCCTACCGTGAAGAGCTGGCCCGCCAGGGGCGTTTACCTGCTGAACCCTTTGTCACGCCCACGCCTGCATCACCCGCAGCCCCCCGCGTCGCGGCCGTAGAAGCCCGCGCCGCTGAGCGCAAAAAGATGACAGGCCGCGCCCGCGTGCTCATACCCGGCCGGGGTGCCTTGGGGGGCAAGATGGTCGATATGTCGCTGACCGGCGCCTGCGTGATGGTGGAAGACATGTTGCCCAGCCGCATCCAATGCATGCTGGAGTTCGACATCTTCCACGGCGGCAAGCGCCATGCATTCAGCGTACCCGCGGTGTCGGTCTACGGGGTCTTGGCCAGCGGCCAGGGCTTCAAGGTCGGCTTTCAATTCGGGGCCTGCGGTGCTGCGGCTACCAAAAGCATTGCCGAGTTGGTGGCCTGATCCATGACAGATCTGGTCTACCCCGTGGAGATTGCGGATGTGCAATCCAGCCTGGCCCGGGCCTGGCGGTTCTTGAGCGGGGAGCGGCGCAGCTTTGACTACCGGCCCGGTGGTATGGACGCTGCGTGCTTTGCCGAATTCTGTTTCGTTATGCCACTGACCGTCACACAACACGCATTGCAGGCGGGGGTGGGGGTGTTGATGCAGCGCAGCGACGCGGCCCATGTGGCGGCTTATATGTTTGGCGTGCCGCAGGAGCAAGTGGGGGACGCCGAGCTGCGCGATGCCTGCGCCGAAGTCTGCAATGTGCTGTCGGACTGCACAGCGGCACATTTTGGCGCAGAGCAAGACGTCAAGCTGGGCCTGCCCCGCCATGCCAACGCTACGGAATACGCCCATATCGCCGAAAACAGTATTACCAGGGCGGTATACCAGGAGTCTTCGGGTGCACGCAGTGTGTTGATCGTGCTGTACGATTGTTTGAGTTCGCCGTCGTGAAGTGAGTCCATGAAAGCAACGACTATCCATCTTTCCAAACCACTGAAGTTTTTGGTGGTGGATGACAGTCGGGCCATCCAGGCCATTGTGCGGCGGGCCATTGTCAAATGCGGTTACGAGCCCGTTGAAGTCCAGACGGCGCTAGACGGTGAACAGGCCTTGGACATCATCGAGTCCTTTGTGCCCGATCTGGTGATCACCGACTGGCACATGCCAAAGGTGTCCGGCCTGGAGATGGTGCAGGCATTGCGCCAAATGGGTCATGCCAATATTCGGGTTGGTTTTGTGACCACGGAGAAGACGCCGGCCATGCTGGACCAGGCCATCAGCAATGGCGCGATGTTCATCGTGCACAAACCCTTTGACGATGCCGAGCTGGCCGCAGCCGTGGTGTCCTCCGTCAAGGATTTGGCCAAGCTGGTGCCCAGCCCCACGGCCGCCCAAAAGAAAGACCAGGAGCCTGTCACTGAGCCGGCGTTGCACAAGCAGTTGCAGGCCACGCTGGGCAATATCCCGTTTCGCCTGATCGCGCGGGAGCCGATGACGACCGAGAAGCTCACGCCCAACAACCTGCTGGGTTTGTATGTGGGTACGGGCCATAAAGGCGTTTATGCCATTGGCGTCATGGACGGCAATGCCGTGTGCATGGTGGGAGGCGGTGCCTCCCGCAAGCTGCCGCCCGAGGTGCGTGCAGCCATGGATTCGGGCCAGCCCGATGACACGATGCTGAACAAGGCCAACGACTTCATGCGCGCCGTGGCCCAATGCATTGCCGAGACGGCGGACCCCGGCCCAATCACCGTGTCCCTGGCCAAGGCCAGTATTGTCAAAAATACCTTTGCCAAACTGTCCGAGGTCTTGGCCCAAAGTGGGCGGCGCTCGGACTTCCGCATCGCCATACCCGGTTATGGCGAGGGGCGCATGGCCTTCTTTGTGATGGCGGCACCATGACCCTGCTTAACGCGGCACTGGCCTTCGTCTTCTTTTGCAACCTGGTCTTCATGATCGGCGCGGGCTATCTGCTGATGCGCATTCTGGACACCACCGAAACCACGCAGATCAACTTGCAAAAGGCGGCCAGCTCGGTTGTGGAGGTGGGAACGCACATCAAAGTAGTGGTGCGTAGGGCGTTTAACGAAATGGAGCGCAACAACGACGCCCTGATGGCGCGGGAGAGCTCCAGTGGCCGGGCGGTAGTCGAGCTGTCGTCGCAGATCAAGACCTTGGTCGAGCGCATGAAGGTGCTGATGGCCAAGAACGCGATGGAGCGCGATGCGGCCGACGGTGGCGGCAGCCAGCATCTGGGCGGCGAGGAGCTGCGCGCCAAATTGCACGAAGAATTGAACGCGGCTTTGGCCAAGACCCACGCCTTGCAAGACGAGATCGACCAGACCAAGTACCGGCTCAAGGATGCTTCGCAGGCGAACAACGAGCTGCGCGAAGAGATCGGCGATGCCAAAGGTATCCAGCAAAGCGTGGTCGACAGCCTGATGCAGCGCACCGTGGAGTTGGAAGAGCAGTTGCAAAAGGCCCGGGAGCGTGCCGAGGCCGCTGAGCAGCATGCGCAGGCCAATGCCCAGCAATTGGACGAGATTCGGGCGCAGATCAACGCCCAAGATTTCTCCGCCAGTAGCGGGGATGGTGGCGTGGACCAGAGTGGCCTGATAGAAGGGCAGCAACAGCAGATCGACGCCCTGGCCGCCCGCGAAGCGGAGCTGCTGGCCCGCATTGCCCAACTGGAAGGGGCATTCCAGCGCAACCAGACCGAGAAAAATTTCATCGAGGAGCGCTTTCTGCAATTGGATGCGGGGGATACTGCCCGAACGCCACCCGAACCCGGGCCACCGCCCGCCAGCCAATCCTGAGTGGAGCCCGAAGAGCCTGCGCCTCCCAGGCATTCGGTATAGTGCAGGCGTTCCTGCACATTCCACCAAGGAGTCCTGAATATGGTCAAGAAAATCCTGCTCGGCCTGCTGGCCTTGATTGCGCTGGTGCTGATTTTTGCCACAACCCGGCCGGACACCTTCCGCGTGGAGCGCAGCATTGCGATCAAGGCTGAACCCGCCAAGGTGTATGCCTTGCTGAATGACTTCCACCAGTTTCCCGCCTGGTCGCCGTGGCAGAACCTCGATCCTGGCATGCAAGTGACCTACAGTGGCGCGCCCAGTGGGCAAGGGGCCGTATACGAATGGTCGGGCAACGATGCGGTCGGTGCGGGGCGCATGGAGATTTTGAAGACCGACCCCAATGCTGGCGTGACCATCAAGCTGGATTTCTTGAAGCCCTTCGAAGGCCACAACACTACGCAATACACATTGGCCAATAGTGGCGGCACAACCACCGTGACCTGGGCCATGTTTGGCCCCAGCCCCTACATCTCCAAAGTCATGGGCGTCTTTGTTAGCATGGACAGCATGATTGGCAAAGACTTTGAGCGCGGTTTGGCAACCCTCAAATCGGTCGCTGAGAAGTAGTCCACCACCGCTTTCCCTGTACTTGCGCCCTGCGGGGCGCTTTGATTTTTTTTGTTCCACACGAGATCCCGATGCAACCCACGGTTAAACCCCAGAACCCCAACTTCTCTTCAGGCCCTTGCAGCAAGCGCCCTGGCTACGATGTTTCCAAGCTGCAGTTGGACACGCTGGGCCGTTCGCACCGTTCCGCGCTGGGCAAGAAGGCGTTGGGGCTGGCCTGCTCCGAAACCGCCCGCATCCTGGGCCTGCCGTCTGGCTACCGTGTGGCCGTGGTGCCCGCGTCCGACACCGGTGCGGTGGAGATGGCCCTATGGTCCTTGCTGGGGCCACGTGGTGTGGACGTGCTGGCCTGGGAGACCTTTGGCGCGACCTGGGTCAACGACATCGTGCACCAGCTCAAACTGCCGGGGGTGAACACGCTGACCGCCAGCTATGGCGAACTCCCCGATCTGGGCCGTGTCAATTTTGAGCACGACGTTGTCTTCACATGGAACGGCACGACCTCCGGCGTCAAAGTGCCCAACGGTGATTGGATCCCCGCCGACCGCGGTGGCCTGACCATTTGCGATGCCACGTCGGCTGTGTTCGCCATGGATCTGCCCTGGGACAAGCTGGATGTGGTGACCTTCTCCTGGCAAAAGGTGCTGGGTGGCGAGGGCGGGCACGGCATGCTGGTACTGAGCCCCCGTGCTGTGGCACGCCTGGAAAGCTACACACCCGCCTGGCCGCTGCCCAAGATCTTCCGCATGACATCGAATGGCAAGCTGATGGAAAGCCTGTTCCAGGGCGACACCATCAACACGCCGTCCATGCTGTGCGTGTCCGATTACCTGGATGCCCTGGCCTGGGTGGACAGCCTGGGCGGCGTGCAAGCCACAATGGCGCGCAGCCAGGCCAATCTGCGGATCATCGAAGACTTTGTGGCCGCCCATGACTGGATCTCGTTTTTGCCCAAGGAACCTGCCTACCGCTCCAACACCAGCGTCTGCATGACGCTGGCCGTCACCGACGCGCAGGTCAAACGGATGATCGCGCTGATCGAGGCCGAGGGCGTGGCTTACGACATCGGCGCCTATAAGGATGCTCCGGCCGGTCTTCGCATCTGGTGCGGAGCCACCGTAGAGGCGGCGGACTTGCAGGCGCTACTGCCCTGGCTGCGCTGGGCCTACGCCCAGGTGACGGCGGCCTAGCCCGGTGTGCGCTCTGGCGGATGGGGCACTGTGCATTCGATTGCTTCTAAAAAGATAGCAACATGTGTAATGTTGACGAGGGCTAGCGGCCAGATTTTCTTAAGCCAATCGGCGCCATCAGCTTAGTCGAAGCTCCACCACCGTGGTACCGGGGTGGCTGCTGATCTGGACCTGCGCGCCAATGGCCTTGGCCCGCTCCTCCATGGACGCCAGGCCCTTGCGCCCTACCTGCTGTGTGTCGAAACCCAGGCCGTTGTCGCATACCCGTATGCGCACCGGGTGCTGCGCGGTGTTCAGCCCGCGCGGCGTGGGCGTGGCCTCAATGCGCAGCACGCTGGCCTGCGCGTGCTGCATCACATTGGAGAGGGCTTCAAAAATGATGTACTGCAGTTGGCGCATGGCGCCGGCATCCAATCGGGGCACATCGGGCAGGGGCACCACCGCCCATTCCAGGGTCAAGCCCATGGCGCGAAAGCGGGGTTCCAGCCGGTAGCGCAGATTGGCCAGCAGCGCGGTGATGTCGCCCGGTGGCAGGTTCAATGCGTCGATGGACAGCTTGAGTTGGTCCAGCGAATCTTGCAGCGTCAGCAGAATCTCATCCGGGTTTGCGTGGCCCGACTTCAGTTGGCGTATCGCCGAACTGATGTGGGAGCCCACGCCGTCGTGCATGTCACGCAGGATGCGGGCCCGCTCCTGCCCCCGCTCCTGTTCGCGGGCGATGCCTTCCATCCGTTGGTAGGTGTCGGACAACTCGCGTTCCTTGTCTTCTACGCGAATGGCCAGTGTGTCCAGCATGTCCCGCACCCGCAGATTGGCTTTGCGAAAGCGCTCAATGGCAATGGCACCCAAGGCCAGCCCAAACAGCGTTGCGGTGTAGCGCAGATGGGCATGGTTGCCAAAGGATTCACCCATGCGTATCACATAGAAGTCGTACACGCCTACCGGCACGTTGACGATGAAGGCGATGGCTACCATGCGGTGCATGCCGGTGCTCGTCTTGCGCAGTGCCTGGGCCACAAACACCAGGCTGGTTGGCACAAAGACCAGTGCAAAAGCCGCTTGCCACAGCGTCAGTAGCAAGGGCATGGGCAGGCTGACGGTCGCAAATGCAACGGCGGGCCCGGTCAATATCAGGGCAGCCACCAGCCCCTTCAAAGCGGTGCTGCCGCGGCTGCTTTCCCAACCGGCAACGGTGTGGCAGAACATCAGCAGGGACCCCAACCATATCGCCAAGGCCATATTGATGGCCACGGACCACCAGTGCCAGGGCAGAGGCGGGTGCTCGATGACGGTATCGCCAATCAAGAAGGCCCAGGAGAATTCAGCCAGTGCGGCGAACAAATATAGGCGGTCTCGCATGCCGCGGCGCTCTGGGCGAGGGTCGGTCTGTGAGATCCACAGCACACTGGCGAAGATGCCAACGATCAGGCTGAACACCGACAGCACGCCCGAGCCGCCCACGCGGATGGCGAATTCACGTTGGTAGATGGGTTCCAACTCCTCCTTGGGACCAACCCACACCACAGGCACGCCGGAGCGGCGCCCGCTCTCGGAGCGTATCGTGATTTCCAACTGGTTGTGGGGCAGCATCACCCCAGGAGGGATGCGCACAAAGCGCGGAATCTTGGCGTAATCGCTGAAGGTGGTTTCGGCTGGGGTAGGCTGCTGCTCAGCGGTAGCACCGCCGGTGAGCTGCACCACGTCGGCATTGGCTTCCGCATCGCTGATGGGGCCATTGGCATCCAGCACCACGCCATTGAGCTTGACCTGGTAAGCATTGCCCAAGCGGTGGAAGTACAGAGCCCAAGGTGTGCGCGGGGCGGCGGCGGGGCCGTCAAAGACCAACACAAACCGGCCCAGGCCGGTTACGCCCTTGTGGTGCGAATCCCAACCATAGGGCAACTGCACTTCGGCAAAGGCCGACTCGCCGTTGACGGTCAGCTCCACGCTGGCTTGCTTGAGCGCGATCACATCGGCGTGGGCTCGGCTGGGTAGACCCGCGCCCAGCCAGACGATCAGGCCGACGAGAAGGCATCGCAAGATTTGCATCAAGGCATCGTATCAACATGTATGGCCTTGGCCAGCGGGGCATACAGCTTTGTCATGGAATTTGCGCGGAAACGTCACGGATTTGACATGCCGCCCCTGCATGATGCCGCCTCACGCGAGCCTAGCTACACCCCGTTGCGGCTCTTTCCTCTGTCTGCCCACACACTGGCCTCTTATGTCTAACACTCTCAATCTTTCCCGCCGTTCCCTGCTGCAAGCCTTTGCCGGTGCCCCCTTGTTGCCGTTGACCTCTGCCTTTGCTGGTCTGTCGTTGACTGCCTGTGGTGGTGGCTCTTCCGTTGCCCCGATCACGTTCAGTTCGGTTGGCTTCTCCAGCACGACCGCACCCGGCTTGACGAATGCGGCCGCGATGGCCACGACGACCGTGGGCTCGACGATGTCGGTCAAATTCAGCGACAGCAGCAAGCTGGACTACAAGCTGGCCTACCAGCCATTCTTTGTGACGGGCGACATGGTGTCAGACGGTAACGGCGGCAAGGTTTTGGCCGGTGGTTACTACGACATCAACAACAAACCCATCATCGACAAGAGCGTTGCCGGCAAGGAGCGCCAGTTCTTCTCGGATTCGCCCGACGGCACTTCGCTGCTGAGCGTGGCGGGTGCCAAGGTCACCGGCGTCAAGGGCAACACCGTGTTTGCCGTGGTGCAGTTTGAATACACCACATTTGCACAAGACGGTGTGACCAGCATGTATGGCCAGCTGCCATCCCCCATTGCCGTGCTGACTTTGGACCAGGACCCGGCCACCGGCAAGCTGTCCCTGGTGAAGTACCACAATGTGGACACCTCGTCCGTCAACGGCCTGTGGATTACCTGTGGCGCCAGCTTATCGCCCTGGGGCACGCACCTGTCCAGCGAAGAGTACGAACCCAATGCCTTTGCCATCGCCAACGATGCGCAGTTCAAGGGCTATAGCAAGAACCTCTATGGCAGCGAGACCGCGGCCAACCCCTACAACTACGGCCACATGCCCGAGGTGACGGTCAATGCCGACGGAACGGGCTCCATCAAGAAGCATTACTGCATGGGCCGTTTGTCGCACGAGCTGGTTCAGGTCATGCCCGACAACCGCACCGCGCTGATGGGCAACGACGCCACCAACGCCGGTTACTTCGTGTTCGTGGCTGACAAAGAGAAAGACCTGTCTGCCGGTAGCCTCTACGTGGCCAAGGTCGGTACCGGCTTCAGCCTGGACCCTGCCGCTGCAGGCGCGGCCCTGACCTGGATCAAGCTAGGCTCTGCCACGAGCGCTGAGATCCGCGCGCTGGTGGATGGCGGCATCAAGCCCACTGACATCATGGACGTCAAGAGCGCAGACCCATCGGATGCCAGCTACACCAAGATCACCGCCAACGGTCGCGTGGAATGGGTCAAGCTGGTGCCCGGCAAGGAAAAGGCGGCGGCCTTCCTGGAGACCATGCGCTATGCGGCCTTGGTCGGCGCTTCTATGGGCTTCACCAAGATGGAAGGCACGACGGTCAACACCAAGGACAAGATCGCCTACTCTGCATTGCAAAACTGCGAAGGCTCCATGGTGGCGGGCAATGCCGCCAATGTGCCGGGCAACGGCATCTCCATTCCCGCAGTATTGAAAGCCGGTGCCGTGATGGCCCTGAACCTGAGTGGTGGTGTGAAGGACACAACCGGTGCCGCGATCAACAGCGAGTGGATGCCCATCAATACCAAGGCCTTGCTAGTGGGCCAAGACATCACGGCCGACGCGCTGGGCAATACTGCCAACCCCGACAAGGTGGGCAATCCGGACAACCTGAAGTTCTCCGAAAAAATGCGCACGCTGTTCATTGGTGAGGACAGCAGCCAGCACGTCAACAACTTCTTGTGGGCCTACAACGTCGACACCAAGGTGCTGTCGCGCATCATGTCCATCCCCGCGGGTGGCGAGTCCACCGGCCTGCATGCCGTGGACGAGCTCAACGGCTGGACCTACATCATGAGCAACTTCCAGCACGCGGGCGAATGGCTGGCCATCCATGCCAATGTCAAGACAGCGCTGGACCCCTTGGTCAAGGCCAACTACAAGGACAAGTTTGGCGCCGCGGTCGGCTATCTGACGGCTGACGTAAGCCAACCCAAGTTCAGCAAGGCTTGAACTCGCTGAAGTGATAGCAGGGTCCGCCGCAAGCGGCTCCTGCTCCTATTCCGGACGTTGCTCTACCCGGCCATCGGCGTGCTTGGCAAAGCGGCCTTGTTCGCGGGGGTGAACGGGGTCGCTGGCGGGCCAGGGCCAACCGCCGAATTCGGTGGCACGGTAGTCGGCAAAGGCCTGGTGGATCTCGGCCTGGGTGTTCATGACAAAGGGGCCGTACTGTGCAATGGGCTCGTTGATGGGCCGCCCTTGCAACACCAGCAGTTCGACAGGTGCATCGCCCGCGACCAGCTCGATATCCAAGCCCGCCTTCACTTCAATGGCGGACGACGGGGGCACTGCTTGCTCGGCGATGCGCAGGGTCGCACCTTCGAAGAAGTACAGCATGCGCCGTGTGCCCTGGCCTTTGGCCGCAGGCAGTGTCCAGCGGGCTCCGGCCTGCATCTTGATGGTCCAGATGGCCAGGTCCGAATCGTGCTCGGATGCCCAGGAGTCGGGTGGTGGTGGCAGCCCCTGGGCGCTACCCAGGCTACCGGCCACACAGGCAATGTCAGTGGACTTGCCATGGGCATCCACTGATTGGACTTGCGCAATGTCTTCGCGCCAAAACATCGTGAAGTGCGGGGTCACCATTTTGCTTTTGGCAGGCAGGTTCAACCAGATCTGGAACAACTCCATCGGATTGGGCCGGTCGGTGTGCAGCAGCGGAAACATCTCGCAGTGCACCACGCCTTTGCCCGCCGTCAGCCATTGCACATCGCCCCCGCCAAAGCGTGCCGTTGCGCCCAGAGAGTCGGAGTGGTCGATCAAACCTTGGCGGGTGATGGTTACGGTTTCAAAGCCCCGGTGGGGATGGGATGGAAAGCCTGGAATGGTTTGTCCGTGGTACATGCGCCAGCCATCTTTGCCGGCAAAGTCTTGCCCCAGATCGCGGCCTGCCAATGAAGCGGCCGGGCCCATGGCGGTATTGCCGGCGGGATACGCGTCGTTGTGGTGGACGCAAAACAGAAAGGGATCCAGGGTTTGCCAAGTAAAGCCTAGCGGCTGCACGCTGAGTAGGGTGGGAGTAGTCATGGCCGGATTTTCGCCCCGTTGGAGAGTTCGCACAGGCCGCAAGGGCATGGCTCTGTGTGCCACTAAGATACGGATGTTCCCAACCGCACGCCCCGCCCTGAATTGATGCCCTTGTTGTTTACCCGTCGCTCCGCCTATTGGCGCGTGCTGTGCGCATTGGCGGTGGTGGTCGCCGTGTGCGGGCTGGATCTGTGGCAGCGCCCCATCGCGCCGCCTGCTGCTGCCGCGGTTTGGAGCCAGGCGTCGGTACCCAGCAACTTGACCCGCCTGGAAGTGACGACCAAGGGTGATATTCCCATGCCTGCCGGCATGGCGGCCGCCCACGCCAGCAACCTGTTGTCTATGCCTGCCGGCCATGCGGCTGCGCTGACTGTTTTCTGGTTCTCCGGCGACCGTGAGAGTGGGCCCAATGTACAGATTGCAGCTTCACAGTACCTGCGTGCCACTCAGCAGTGGGCTCCTGCGCGGTTTGTGG
Organism: Rhodoferax sp. GW821-FHT07G04; assembly: GCF_059418585.1. Taxonomy (NCBI): domain Bacteria; kingdom Pseudomonadati; phylum Pseudomonadota; class Betaproteobacteria; order Burkholderiales; family Comamonadaceae; genus Rhodoferax; species Rhodoferax sp. GW821-FHT07G04. Next base: position 1,017,916 of record NZ_JBWKQD010000001.1, on the reverse strand, counting down.
TCAATCGCTTCGTGGCAGGTGATCAATTGGGCTTTGGTTTGCGTCGCCTGGGCAATCCGGTGGCGTGGATGGACGGCAAGGGCCGTGTCCATCTGTTTGTTGTTGCAACCGGTTGGGGGGGGTGGGCCGCGTCGCGCATCCTGCATCTGCGCCAAAGCAGCACCGGCAATGGGCTGGCCGAGTTGGCTTTCGAGCCGGTGCGCGTGTTGCCCTTGTCTTGGCTGTGGAACACGAGCTTCTTGGTGCGCAATGCGCCGATGGCTTTGGCGGATGGGGGCATGGTTCTGCCCGTGCATTTTGAATTGGGTATCAAGTACCCCGTGGCCCTGCGCTTTGACGCAGAGGGTGATTACCGCGGCATGGTGCGCCTGTCGCAGCGGTCTTATTTGTTACAGCCCAGCCTGGTGCTGCAGTCGCCGCAACAGTGGCTGGCACTGATGCGCGACGAGCGACCCAAGGGCAAGATTGGTGTGGCTCAAACGGTAGACGGTGGTCGGCATTGGGTGGATTTACCGGACTTGGCCTTGGACAATCCGGATGCCGCAGTAGCCGCATGGGGCCTTGCACCGGGGCAGATGCTGCTGGCCCACAACTCGTCCATTGCTTCGCGCGGCACATTGGACCTCAGCACCTCGGGTGATGGCCGCAACTGGGCCCTGGTGAAGACGCTGGAACGGGGTGCCCCCGACGACGAGTTCTCCTACCCCGCTATGGCGTGGGCGCAGGGCAGTCTATGGGTCAGCTACACCGTGGACCGCCACCGCATTGCGTGGCAGCGCCTGTCCGCCACTGCTGAGGGCAAGCCATGAGCGGGTGGTGGAGTAGTGGCTTGGCCCAGGCCATGGCGACGGATGTGCCTGCATTGCCCCACCAGTGGGTGATGCAGATTTGGCTGCATCTGGGCTGGAGTGTGGTGCTGGCCTACCTCGGCGCTGGCCTGATGGGCCGCTGGAAACCTGCGTACGCTGGCAAGCTGGATGGGCGGCAATGGGGCGTGGCGCTGGTCCTGGCACTCTGGACCTGGGTGCCGGGGCCCTATTCGCCTGCCTATTGGCTAGGCCTGGCTTTTCAAATGCCCAGTATTACGACAGTGCTGTTGTGCGACGCACTGCTGCGGGAGCGATTCTTTGCCACCCGAGCCGGTTTGCTGCCACCGACCGCACCGCATCACGTTACGCTGGGGCTGGCTATAACGGCTGTGCTGCTGGGGTGGCTGTTGTTGCTAGACAGCTTTGCCGTGCTGCCCTGGCAGCTGTATGCCTGGGGCTTTAGCCCGTTGGCAGTGGGCGCGGCAATGGTGGTTTCGCTTTTGCCCTGGCTGTGGGGCGCCTCCTCTACGCCACCGCGCAAACTGCGGCTATGGATGCTGCCCATGGCGGTGGCGCTATTTACGGTTATGCGATTGCCCAGCGGCAATGTATGGGATGCCGTGTTGGACCCCTGGCTGTGGCTGGCGCTGCAGGCGTGTTTGCTGCGCACGCTGTGGCGCGCCCTCAAACGCTGACAGCTTTGGCAGCTTAGCACTTACTCGGGCGGGAGCCGGTAGATGGTGCGGCTCCCAAACAGCGTGCCGCAAGCCATGAATGTTTGGTCGGAAACAGCCTCGCGGAAGGCGTCGGTCACCCAGACCTCACCGCCCTTGGCCATGTCTTCACCCAGTTTGGACGCCGCATTGACCTCGGCACCCCAGACTTCATTGTCATCAATGCGCAAAACCGTTCCGTAGCCCAAGCCGATGCAGATTTCCAGGCGGTCCTCGGGTGCACGTCCTGGGTTGTTGGTCACCGTGGCCTGGACCATGGCACGGGCGGCTGCCAGGGCCTGCCGGGGCGCATCAAACACCACCAGCAGCGAGTCGCCTTCGTGCTTGAGACACTGGCCTCCGTGCGCGCGGATCATGGGCAAAAATAGATCTTCCGATTCCTGTATCAATTGCAGGAAGTGCACGATGCCAAAGGCCTCCACCACGCGTGAGAAACCGACCAGATCGGTGAACATGACGGCCTGCATGCGACCGAAGCGGGCGAAGATGGCCGCGTCGATCGCGGCGCAATCAGCGCCGGGTTGGCGGCGCTGGGTCAGTAGCAAGGCAAGTTCATCGGAGTCGGTCATGCCCGGCATTCTCACACCGTGGCTGGTCCGGCTCAAGCCAGAGGTGGCTTTGCGCGTGCGAGTGTGATGGCCCTCTCCGGGCAGGCCGTGACGCACAGCCCGCAGGCTCGACAGGCATCAGGCTGAACCACCTGCACCTGCTTCCAGCCATGCACGAAGCCCTTGATCGTGCCTTTGAGGCTGAGGCTTGCCCTTTGGTCCTGTGTCATCACGCCCATGGTGAAGACATCGACCGGGCACACATCCACACAAGGGCCTTTGCCTTCGCAGCGGTTGGGGTTGACGATCGGGACTAGAAGGCCCGCGGGGTGCTTGAAATCGTGCGCGCTGCCGCGCTGGGGGGAAGTTCGGTGGTGGTGTTGTCTCATGTCCGCATGGTGCACCGCGAAGGTGCACAGCGTCTTGTCACCCCGGTATCGGTTTGTTGCGGAATATTTCAGGTCCGGCTTGGCCGGCGAATTCTTGAAAAGCCTTGACACCAGCGTAAGATGGAAGTGTGTTTGAACCGCAGTGAACGGATGCGAACCTAAGGAGAACATATGAACACTTGGCAGGGGGACTTGCTGGGTATTACCGATACGGGCCGAACCGTGGACGAGGTGTTTGAGAAGATCGAAAGCGCTTCGCAGGCCCTGGGCTTCGAATTTTGCGCCTATGGTTTGCGCCTGCCGACGCCCATTTCCAATCCCCGCACCATGATGCTCAGCAACTATCCGCTGGAGTGGCAGGCACGTTATGCCAGTGCGGGTTACCTGGCCACCGATCCCACCGTGGCCCATGGTCGCCAGTCCCAAACGCCGTTGCTGTGGACCCATGCCGTGTTTGAGACCACTCCCGCGCTGTGGGAAGAGAGCCAATCCTTTGGTTTGCGCTATGGCTGGGCCCAATCCAGCCTGGACGCCGTGGGGGTCGGTGGCATGCTGTCGCTGGCGCGGTCCTATGACCCGCTCACGCCCGCAGAACTCGCCAGCCAGGAAGTCAAGATGCGCTGGTTGGTCAATATTTCACACTTGGCGCTGTCCCGTCTCTTCGTTTCGGAGCTGGTCAAAGAGTCGCAGCCCGATCTGACTTCACGTGAGATCGAGGTGTTGAAGTGGACAGCCGACGGCAAGTCTTCGAACGAGATCGCAGACCTGTTGTCCATCTCGGAAAACACGGTCAACTTCCATATCAAGAACTCGGTTGCCAAATTGCGCACGGCCAACCGGACCGCGGCCGTCGTGCGGGCTGCCATGCTGGGCCTGTTGAATTAGAAAAATAATTGGCTTATATTTGCGCTGTCTGTTTTGAGCAGATGCGATCGCCACCCTCCGTCAAGCCCATCCTATGCACCTCTCTCCCGATGGATTGATTCGCTTGACCTTGGATCAACTGCTATCGACCCCGCTGGAGCATCTGGTTTCAGGCGTGGATATAGAGGCCAACTCGCCTACGGCGGGATGCGGTCGGCAAACTTCTCTCTCGGGGTACACCGAGTGGATCAGCACCCAGGACCCCACAATTTCCATTGGCTGGGATTGGCGTCTGCTCACGTCGGTCAATGGTCCGCGTTGGATCCGCGTGGGCCTGCCGCGGAGCAATCTGATGTTGATGCAGGATACCGGTCGCGACACATCCTGGCACGGCAATTTGGAAATACTGGGCACCGTAGTCGATGCGCTCGCCTGGCGTGAAATCATGCCCAGCGCCGTGGCCTCCCGTTACGCTTGATTACAAGTTACTTCTCTGCCTACCAAATCTGGTAGTTACTCGCTTGCAATAAGCGCGGTTCAATAAATCTCCTCTTTTCGAAAAGGAGATGACGTGAACATTGTGACCGGGACATCGGCAGATTTGTCTTTGGAAATCATGGCCGGCGTTGCGCGCTACCGCCATCGGGTCTTTGTAGAAAAGTTAGGCTGGCAGTTGCGTTGTGAGAATGCGCTGGAGTACGACCAGTTCGACCGGGACGACACGGTATACGTCGTAGCCCACAACGCGGCACAAGAGGTGGTTGGCACGGCGCGTCTGCTGCCCACCACGCGACCCTATTTGCTCGGCGAGGTATTTCCGCATCTGCTGGGCGGCGTGCCGCTGCCCCATTCGCCGGATGTATGGGAACTGTCCCGTTTCGCTGCGGTCGACTTCAGCACCCAAAGCAGCTCTGCACTGGCCCAGTTTTCATCGCCGATAGCGGTCGGCTTGTTGCAGGCCTCGCTGGATTGCGCCGCACGCCACGGCGCCAAGCGCTTCATCACGGTGTCGCCCTTGGGTGTGGAGCGCCTGCTGCGCATTGCCGGCTTCAAGGCACACCGCATGGCTCCTCCAACCGTCGTCGATGGAAACCCCGTATTTGCCTGTTCCATCAGTTGCGAAGTGCAGACGGCTGATGTTGCGCTGGCGGAAGACCCCGACCGGCTTGCGCTGCCGGCCTGAACGCTACAGACGCCACTACTGAAGCGAGGCCTGCAAAAAAGAGAGTTCTCCCGAGGCAGATGACCAAAGCCGTTGCAACGGTCCCTGCCTGCAATGCTCGGGCCCCAGGCCCCTAAGGAGTTGTAGTCATGTTTGATTTCGTGCCGCACTGCTGCGGCAACCATGCTGTTTCCCACGCTGCAGAAGGTGACGCGCTATGTTGAACCTCGGTAAGTACCGCCTGGTCATTGTGTTGACGGGCGTTTTCCTGGTGATTTTCGGTGCGGTCATGGTGCTGACCTTCGTGATCTCGCGCCAGATCGCAGCGGACGCCGTTTCCCTCAACCTCGCGGGGCAACAACGTACCCAGGTGCAACAGGTGGTGAAGACGGTGCTGTTGTTGGAGCAGGGCGCAACCCAGGGTGTGATTGACAGCAATGGAGCCACCAGTTTCTCGGAGCTGAAGGACCTGTATTCCACAGTCGACGCATTGAATGCCGCACTGGCGGCCTTCCGCGAAGGGGGCATGCAATTGGAGACAGGTGCACGGGTCGCACTGACACCGCAGGACGATGTGCAGGCCGCAGCTTTCTTCAAATTGCTGGACGAGCTATGGGCCCCCATCAACCAGCAGGTGCAGGAGCTGCGCAAAAAAGACAACGTTACGTCGGCAGACTATGGCGCCTTGCTCCAGGTGCTGGTGCCCGACAACCTCAATTTGCTGGAGACATCGAACCTGTTGACCTCGCGCATGGAGTCACTGTCGGCGGACAAGGCTGCGGCCTTGCGCAAGATCCAGACGGCAGGGATAGCGCTGGCGTTCCTGAACTTCGCGCTCATCGTCTACGTCTTCCTGGGGCGCTTGCGTGCCAGTGACAGCGAAGTGGAGCGTATGCAGGCCGAGACTGAAAACATTTTGCGCACCATGCAAGAAGGGCTGTTTCTGCTGGACAACAACTTCCACATCGGTAGTCAGACATCCAGCGCACTGGGCCAGGTCTTGGGCGTGACGGTCAAACCCGGCGGGGACTTCCTGGCGCTGCTCAAGCCCATGGTGTCGCAAAAGACATTGGACACCACCAAGGAGTACATCGAACTGCTGCTGCGCTTTGATGTGAAGGAAAAACTGGTCGCCAGCTTGAACCCACTGGATGCCCTGGAGATCAACACCACCCGCGACAACGGGACGGTGGAGACGCGGTACCTGAATTTCCGCTTCAACCGCGTGGTCGACAAGGGCAAGATCACGCACTTGCTGGTAACGGCTTCGGACATCACCCGCCGCGTCAAGCTGGAACGTGAACTGATCAACAGTGAACGCCAAGTGCAAGACCAGATGGCCATGATGGTCTACATCCTGCAGGCCGATCCCAGCCAGATGCGCGATTTCCTGGAGGGTGCTGTTGCCGGTCTCAACCGCATCAACGAAGCGTTAAAGGGCGGCTCTGCATCCGGTGTTGCCAACGCGGACATAGACCACTTCTTCCGCATCGCGCACCGCATCAAGGGTGATGCTGCGGCGCTCAACCTGCAGGCCATAGCCACCTCGCTGCACAGCTTTGAAGATTTATTGCAGGGCCTGCGCAATAAGCCGCAGTTGCAAAACGAAGACCTGTTGCCGGTGATTGTGCGGGTGCGGACCATCTATAGCGAGCTCCATGCCATCCAGGAAGCCATGGCCCGCATTGCCCAGGTACGCGGCGTCGTGAATGTGGAGCCGCCCAAGCCGGTGGACGACCCGGTGCGCCAGAACTCGCCTTTCGTCACCCAATGGCGCAATCTGGCACAGCAGATCGCCAGCCGCAAAGGCAAGAAGGCCGATCTGACCTACCACGGTGTGGATCTCGAAAAAATCACCAAGGCCATGCGAGAAACCATAGACACCATCGTCACCCAATTTATTCGAAATGCTGTCACCCACGGTCTGGAGACGCCGCAAGAGCGTGCCCACCAGGGTAAAGAGGAGCAGGGAGCTATTGCCGTGTACCTGTCTGAGGCAGGCGACGGAGCCTTGGAGTTGAGCTTCCGGGACGACGGCGCGGGTATCAACGTTGAAAAGTTGCGTGAGGCCGCGGTACGCATTGGCTCCCTCAACCCGGAGAAGGCACGCACGGCCGACGTGCGCCAACTGACCGAACTCATCTTCAAGCCCGGCTTCTCCACACACGACACCGTGGACGAGGACGCCGGTCGCGGTGTGGGGCTGGACGTGGTGCGCGACCTGGTCGCCCGCCTGCGCGGGCGCATACACATCGGTACGGCGCCGGGCAAGTACTGCCACTTCCGTGTGCAGATTCCGTCTCACCTGTTTGCCTCATCCAATTTGGCAACGCTCGCTTTGCAGTCGGAGGCACATAGCTGATGGAACTCAAGCTCATGATCATTGACGATTCCAACGTCATACGCGGCAAGATTTCGCGCGCGTTGACACGGCACAACATGCGGGTGGTGGCAACCGCCTCGAATGGTGAGGAGGCCGTGGAGCGCTTCATGCCGGACAAGCCCGACATCGTGACCATGGACCTGACCATGCCCCGCATGGATGGTTTGGAGTGCATACGCAAGCTCAAGAAGATCAAGCCGGAGATCAAGATACTCGTCGTGTCCGCACTGGCCGACAAGGCCACCGCCATCCAGGCCTTGAAGGAAGGTGCGCAGGGCTTTCTGTGCAAACCCTTTTCCGACGACGACCTGACCGAAGCGATGGACGAATTACTTTCTGGGGCATGACATGGACGAAGACCAACTCCGCATTTTTGTAGGCATCGTTCAGAACTATTTTGAGAGCGAGACCAGCAAGGCGCCCGATACCGGCAGTCCCTATCTGGGCGATATCACCGATCTGCCCATGTTGGACTTCACCGGTGTCATCGGCATCTCAGGTGTGCGCCAGGGCTGTGTCTACATCACGGCTGGGCCGGATCTGTTGCGGGCCCTCCTATTGCATGTAGGTGAGACGGATGTGTCCGATCAGAACCTCTGCGATCTGGCCGGAGAAATAGCCAACACCATTGCAGGCAACGCGCGCCTGCACTTTGGATCGGACTTCATGATCTCTGTGCCGGTGATCGTGCGGGGGGCTGCCCAGGCTATACACATGCAGCGCAACAACAAGGCCTATGTCATTCCGTTTCGCTGGCGTAAGCACCCGGCCTCACTGGTGGTGAGCCTGCAATGAAGCGTATTGAAAAGCATCTGTCTATGACATCGGGAGCCATCGCCATGCCCACATTCCAAAGCACTACTGTCATATGCCGTTCCGGTTGGCTGCGCAGGGCAGCGCTGGCAACCTTGCTGGTGTGCGGTGCTGCACCCGCTGGGGCGGACGTCACGTTGACCAATGCATCCTACACGGCGACCAAGGAAATGTTTGCCGCCTACAACCCGGCCTTTGCCCGCTACTGGAAGACCAAGACCGGTGAGTCTGTTTCCATCACCCAATCGCATGCCAACTCCAGCACGCAGGCTGGCCTCGTCAACAACGGTATGGCGGCTGACGTGGTCACACTGTCGGTACCTTTGGATGTGGATGAGATCGCCAGCAACCATCTTGTTCCCGAGAGCTGGAAGCAGCGCCTGCCACAGGGGTCCACACCCTACTATTCCACCATCGTGTTCCTGGTCCACAAAGGTAATCCCAAAGCCGTCAAGGACTGGCCCGACCTGGTGCGTTGGGGTGTGCGCGTCGTGATGTCCAATCCCAAATCCTCAGGCGGTGCGCGCTGGAGCCATCTGGCAGCCTGGGGTTATGCGCTGAAGCGGCCCGGTGGCAATGAGGCCAGCGCCCGGGACTTCTTGAAGCGTTTGTATAACAACAACAAGGTCCTGGAGTACACCGCGCGGGGCGCCTCCAACACCTTCGTCAACCTCAAGCAAGGGGACGTCATGGTGTCCTGGGAGAACGAAGCCTTTCAGATTGTGGCGCAGTACCCCGATCTATTCCAGATCGTGGTGCCATCGGTTTCCGTGGTGGCCGAGCCACCTGTCGCCGTCATTGACAAGGTGGTGGATCAGCGGGGCTCTCGCAAAGTGGCTGAGGCCTATTTGCAATACCTCTACAGCGCCGAAGGTCAGGCCATTGCCGCCAGCCATTTCTACCGGCCCACCGACCCTGCGGTTGCGACCCAATTCGAGAAACAGTTCACACCGCTCAAGCTCTTCAAAGTGGGTGACTTGTACAAAGACTGGCAAACCATAGATCGCGTGCACTTCCAGGATGGTGGCATTTTTGACCAGGTGTATGACCAGTACCGAAACGGCTCTTAGCCGCCTTGCGCCAAAGGATCTTCCATGAAAACCCTACACACGAATTGCAGAAAGGTTTTGTTGACAGTGTCTGGCTGCGTGCTGGTTTCCTTGGCGGGCATGCCTGCATCAGCCGCCGAGTCCACCACCTTGGATGCTGCGGCTGTTCAGCGGGATGTGGGCGCCATTGCGGCCCATCTGGCCACGCTCTGCCCCACCGCGGATGCGTCCAGCCAGACAGCCTTTGATAGCTGCCGCAAAGGCATGTTCTCCAGTGCGCAACTGCAGAACAGCCTGAGCCCTTACACGCTATGGGGCCGCCAACGCGACCCCAATACCTTGCTCAAGGACGCGGTGCTGACCCAGCTTGCCCCGGAAGTGCTGACCGGTATGTATATGCCGCTGTTCATGTTTGATGGCAGCTACACGGTTAGCTACTCCGAGCGCAATGCCCTGTACCTGGCCAAGCTGGGCGTGGGTTTCCGCAACCGTCTGCAGCCGGGCCAGTTCCCTTATCCCTTCTGGCACGATGCCAACAAATGGAGCACCTATGAGAACGCCAAGGCCATGTTGTTCTGGATAGACCCCAAGAATGGCAAAGCGCGTGCCGTGCAGTTCACGCAGCTGGGCGAGGGCGCACCGGCGTTGCCTGTGCTGCACCAAACGCCACCGGCTTTTGATGGCAAGTGGTTGTGGACCGATGCAGGGGGTAAAACCCAGCCTGCGGTTACGCTGTTTGACGGACTGTTTGACGATGCCAATCCTTACAAGCAAGGCCTGGAGAGCTCCTACCGCGCGTTGGCCCTTTCCATGCGCGAGAGCCAGTGCCTGGAATGCCATGTACCTAGCAACCCCCAACGGGCCAGCAAGCTGGTGTTGTTGCAGTCGCCGGCCCATGCGGCGGCTGAAATCAAGCGCTTGTTGAAGCAAGTGCAGACCGACCGTATGCCGGTGGATGAATTCGGGCTCGAAGAGTCGCTTGACCCCAAAGTCAAAGCGCTGCTGCTGGAGCGCGGCAGAGTATTCGAGGACTACGTAGACAAGGCCAATGCCTGGGAGCGTGGTAGACACGCGTCCAGCCGATCGGCCATGGGTAGCGTGCAGTAGCTGTGGCAGCATAGGGAGGAATTTATGCGTAGGAACACTCTTCGGCCCGGCCTGTGCTTGGCGCTGGCCTTGTTGGTGGGCTTGCCCGGCGTACGCGCCGCGGAGGTCCTTGGGGCCGGCGCTTCTTTGCCTGCGCCGGTGTACGCCAAATGGGCGCGGGCTTACAAGCAGTCTACCGGCAACAAGGTGGTGTACCAGTCCATCGGTTCTGGAAGTGGGGTGGCACAAATCACTGGCAAGTCGGTCGACTTTGGTACCTCCGACAGTCCCTTGTCAGGGGCTCAGTTGGAGAAGAATGGACTGCTGCAGTTTCCCACCTTGCTGGGGGGGGTGGTTCCCATCGTCAATTTGCCCAACACCAAGCCTGGCGACGTGAAGCTGAGCGGTCAGGTGCTGGCCGACATCTATCTGGGCAAAATTGTCGAATGGGATGACAGTGCCATCGCCCAATTGAATCCCGGCGTCTCCATGCCCAATTTGGCCATCGCCGTGGTCAGGCGTTCTGACAGTTCAGGCTCCACGCTATTGTTCACCGACTACCTGTCCAAGGTCAGTTCCGAATGGAAGAACCGCTTGGGTCGCGGGGTGACTGTGCCCTGGACCGTGGGCCTGGGTGGCAAGGGCGACGAGGGTGTGGCCAAGTTCGTACAGCGCCTGCCGGGAGCCATAGGCTTTGTGGACTACGGCTATGCCTTCAACCACAATCTCACCTATACCCAGCTCAAGAATCAGAGCGGCGCTTTTGTCGCACCCAGCCCACAAAGTCTGGCGGCGGCTGTCAGCAGCAATTGGGAAAACTCCGCCTTTTCGGACATCTTGACGGAGGAGCGCAGCCAAGGTGCATGGCCCATTACGGGTGCAACCTTTGCACTGATACGCAAGGTGCAAGACAAGCCTGACCAGGCACGCGAAATTCTCAAGTTCTTCGCCTGGGCTTACAAAGAGGGCGGCAAGTCCGCCACCGAATCCAACTACGTCCCCTTGGCAGATAGCACGACCCGCGCCGTCACGGCGTTGTGGCAGGTCGTGCGCGATGGAACGGGAAAACCCCTTTACGAATGACGCAAGAGGCCAATTATGTGGGACAGCCTGACACTGCGAGCCGCCGCCATCACTCTGCTGATAGCGGCCACCGTGTTTGGCGTGTGGTTTGCTGTGACCGGTGGGGATGGTGCAACGCGGCCCACGCGGATGGACCCTGCGCAAGAGATGGAGTATGTACGGCTGCTCGGCAATGAGGCCGCGAGTGAAACCGTACGCACCGGCTTCCCCAGCCCGGCGCAAATGGGCCAAGCCGCACTGCAGCACCTGGCCAATCCCTTTTACGATTACGGCCCGAACGACAAGGGCATAGGCCTGCAACTGGGGCATTCGCTGGCGCGCGTGGCGCTGGGCTTTGTGCTGGCAGCCCTGGTGGCTATTCCTCTGGGCTTTGTGTTGGGTCAATCGCCCTTGGTTCAGCGTGCGTTGCACCCCTTCGTACAGGTTCTCAAATCGGTGTCGCCTCTGGCGTGGATGCCGCTGGCGCTGTTCAGCATCCGTGATAGCGCGCTGTCTGGTGTGTTCGTCGTGTTTGTGTGTTCCTTGTGGCCCATGCTGCTCTACACAGCGGCCGGGGTGGCGGCGGTGCGCAAGGAATGGTTGAACGTGGCCAAGACCTTGGAGGTCTCATCCACCCGCAAAACGCTCTCCCTGCTGTTGCCCGCCGCCGCGCCGGCCATCTTGACCGGCATGCGCAACGCCATGGGTATTGCATGGCTGGTCATCGTGGCGGCTGAGATGCTGGTGGGCGGTACCGGCATTGGCTGCTTCGTATGGAATGAGTGGAACAAACTGTCGCTTACCGGTGTGACACTGGCTATCGTGACGGTAGGTATGGTCGGCATGTTGCTTGACATGGCATTTGCGCATTTGCAAAAGCGTGTCAGCTATGTGGATTAGAGGAGCCCATCATGAGTGAATACTTCTTGAGCGTTGAGGGTGTCTCCAAGGCCTATGCGCCGCAAACGACTCCCGTGTTTGAAGAGGTTTCGTTTGGCATCCAAAAGGGCGAGTTCATGTGCATCGTGGGCCACGCAGGGTGTGGCAAGACCACCTTGCTAAACCTGATGGCAGGCTTGGAAGCGCCCACCACCGGCGTGGTGCGCATGGGCGGAAGGGTGGTGACAGGGCCAAGCCTGGACCGCGGCGTGGTATTCCAGAACCATGCCTTGCTTCCCTGGTTGAGCGTGCTGGAAAACGTGGTGTTTGCCATCCAATCGCGTCGTCCCACTTTCTCCAAGGATGCGCTGCACGCGCAGGCCATGCGCTTTATCAGCATGGTGGGTTTGGAGGGCGCGGAGCACAAGATGCCTGCGGAACTGTCTGCCGGCATGAAGCAGCGCGTGGGCGTTGCGCGGGCCTTTTCCATAGAGCCAAAAATGCTGTTCATGGACGAACCCTTTGGTGCGCTCGACGCCCTGGCGCGAGCCAGCATACAAGACGAGTTGCTGAAGATTTGCGAGGCCACCCACCAGACCGTGTTCTTGGTGACCCACGATGTGGATGAAGCCATACTGCTAGCCGACAAGATACTGCTGATGTCCAACGGTCCGTATGCGCATGTGGCGGAAATCGTCGTCAACACCATGCCACAGTGGCGCGACCGCACCACTATGCACCGCGACAGCCAGTACTACGCCATTCGCAACCACATGGTGGACTTTTTACTCAACCGCTCTCGCCAGATCCAGGCCGAAGGCCGCTCCAGAAAGCGGCCCGACATGGTGATGCCCGGATTGGAGCGTTGTGAACTGGTGCGCCAAGCGGCTTGATGATGGGGTTGTAGTGGTTTTCCCTCAATTGCTTGACATCTAAAGGTTTAGGTCTAAACTAATTGCAAATCCCTAGCTGGAGTTGCAATGAAGATCGTGTGCATAGGTGGCGGCCCCGCTGGGCTGTATTTGGCACTGCTGATGAAGCAGGCTAACTCGTCGCACGACATCACCGTGGTGGAGCGCAACAAGCCCTACGACACCTTTGGCTGGGGCGTGGTGTTTTCCGACGCGACGATGGACAACATGCGCGTGTGGGACCCGGCCAGTGCAGCCGAGATCGAGCAAGCCTTCAACCACTGGGACGATATCGAGCTGGGTATCAAGGGCGAAGTCATACGCTCGGGCGGCCACGGTTTTGTCGGCATCGGCCGCAAGAAGCTGCTCAACATCCTGCAGCGCCGCTGTGAAGCCTTGAACGTCAAGCTGGTGTTCGAGGTGGACGCCGAGTCCGATACGCAATACCCCGACGCCGACCTCATCATCGCCAGCGACGGCATCAACTCCCGCATCCGCGCCCTGCACCAAGATGTTTTCAAACCCGACATCGTGGTGCGGCCTAACCGCTTCATCTGGCTGGGCACACACAAGCTGTACGACGCGTTTACCTTCCTGTTCGAGAAGACCGAACACGGCTGGTTCCAGGCGCATATCTACAAGTTTGACGCGGAAACCACGACCTTCATCGTCGAGTGTCCCGAGCATGTCTGGCTGGCCCATGGCTTGGACACGGCCGACCAGGAGCAGTCCATCGCCTTCTGCGAAAAGGTGTTTGCGAAAAACCTGCAGGGTGCCAAGCTGATGACCAATGCGCGCCACCTGCGCGGCTCGGCCTGGCTGAACTTCCAGCGCGTCAAGTGTGAGCAGTGGTCGCTGTTCAATGGCCACAGCCATGTGGTGCTGATGGGTGATGCGGTGCACACGGCCCACTTTGCGATTGGTTCGGGCACCAAGCTGGCGATTGAAGACGCAATTGAACTGGCGCGCCAGTTCCGTGACCAGGGCGACACGGCCGAGCACATTCCCGCCGTGCTGGCGCGCTACCAGGCGTTGCGCCACGTAGATGTGCTGCGTCTGCAAAACGCAGCCTGGAATGCGATGGAGTGGTTCGAGGCCTGCGGTGAACGTTACTGCGACCAACTGGATGGTCCGCAGTTCATGTACTCCATGTTGACCCGCAGCCAGCGCATCAGCCACGAGAACCTGCGCCTGCGCGATGCCCAATGGTTAGCTGATTTCGAAGCCTGGTTTGCCCAGCGCGCCGGCATGCAATTGGCACCCGGCCAGGTAGCACCGCCACCCATGTTTACGCCCTATACCGTGCGCGGCTTGACCTTGAAGAACCGTGTCGTGGTATCCCCCATGGCCCAATATTCCGCAGTAGATGGCGTGGCCGGTGACTACCACCTGGTGCACCTGGGTGCCCGCGCCATGGGTGGTGCGGGCATGGTGTTTGCCGAGATGACCTGTGTCAGCGCAGAAGGTCGCATCACACCCGGATGTCCCGGCCTGTATGCGCCTGAGCACACTGCCGCTTGGAAGCGCATTGTCGATTGGGTTCATGCCAATAGCGACTGCAAGTTTGCCATGCAGATTGGCCATGCGGGCGCCAAGGCGTCTACCCGTGTGGCGTGGGAGGGCATAGACCAGCCGCTGCCCAGCGGCAACTGGCCCATCATCTCGGCTTCGGCCCAGCAGTACCTGCAAGGCGTGAGCCAAACCTCGCGTGCCATGACCCGTGCCGATATGGATGCGGTGACGGCCCAGTTTGTGGCCAGTACGCGTGCGGCGGTGGAGATCGGTGCGGACTGGCTGGAGCTGCATTGCGCGCACGGCTATCTGTTGTCCAGCTTTATCTCACCGTTGACCAACCAGCGCGACGATGCCTATGGCGGCAGTCTGGAAAACCGCTTGCGTTATCCGTTGGAAGTGTTTGCTGCCGTGCGGTCCGTGTGGCCCTTTGACAGGCCCATGTCGGTGCGTATCTCGGCGCATGATTGGGTGGAGGGCGGCATCACGCCAGATGACGCAGTGGAAATCGCCAAGGCCTTCAAGGCTGCGGGTGCCGACCTCATCGATTGTTCATCCGGCCAGGTCAGTAAAAAAGAGAAACCGGTCTATGGCCGTATGTTCCAGACACCGTTTGCCGACCGCATCCGCCAGGAAGCCGGCATAGCCACGATTGCCGTTGGCGCCATCAGTGAGGCGGACCATGTCAACAGCATCATCTCCGCCGGCCGTGCCGACTTGTGCGCTGTGGCCCGGCCGCATCTGGCCAACCCGGCCTGGACGCTGACCGAGGCCGCCAAGATTGGTTACACGGCATTGGCGTGGCCCAAGCAATACGTATCGGGCAAGGCGCAGATGGAAGCCAACTTCCAGCGCGAAAAGGCGCAGGCCGCTGCGGCGGCGATGTCCCCAGCACGCGCCGCCGAGGCCTGAAGATGATGACCGCGAACACTTTGCAGAATCGCCATGCCATCGTCACCGGCGGAGGGCAGGGCATAGGCGCAGCCATAACCCGCCTGCTGGTCGCAAAGGGCGCAAACGTCACCGTGCTGGGCCGCAAGCTGGAGACAGTGCAAGCCCTTGCCGCTGAGCAACCACAGCAGATGCACGCCGTCTGCGCCGACGTGGCGGACGCCGAGCAAGTGCAGGCTGCATTCGCTGACGCACGCGGGCGCTTCGGCCCCATCTCCATACTTATCAACAACGCCGGCCAGGCCAGTAGTGCGCCTTTCCTGAAGACCGATGCGACGCTGTGGAACCAGATGCTGGCCGTCAACCTGACCGGCACGATGCTGTGCACACAGGCCGCCGTGCCCGACATGTTGACCGCAAAGTGGGGCCGCGTCGTCAATATCGCCAGCACGGCCGGTCTGGCCGGCTATGCCTATGTGGCCGCCTACTGTGCCGCCAAACACGGTGTGGTCGGGCTGACGCGCGCACTGGCTTTGGAGTTTGCGAAGAAAGGCCTGACCGTCAACGCAGTCTGCCCGGGTTATACCGAGACCGACATCGTGCGCAGCAGCATTGCCAATGTCATGGCCAAGACCGGCCGCACCGAGGAGCAAGCCCGTGCGGAATTCACCGCAGGCAACCCCCAAGGCCGGCTGGTGCAGGCCGATGAAGTGGCCGACACCGTGGCCTGGTTGTGCGGCCCCGCCGCCAGCGCCATCACCGGGCAATCCATTGCCGTCTGCGGTGGGGAGGTCATGTAATGAGTAAGACTGACCACAGCCGCACACTGCTGAACGATGCCGACGAGTTGGGCCACGAGGCTCGCTCTAGCGGCGGTGACCATGCTGCGCTCAAACTCTGGCTGCGCATGCTGGCCTGCACCACGCAGATTGAAGACGAAATCCGCAAGCGCTTGCGCACCCGCTTTGACATCTCGCTGCCGCGTTTTGACTACATGGCCCAGCTCTACCGCCAGCCCGAGGGGCTGAAGATGAGCGAGCTGTCGCGCTTCTTGATGGTGACCGGCGGCAATGTGACCGGTGTCACCGACGAGCTGGAGCGCGAAGGCCTGGTCTCGCGCATCAACAACCCGCAAGACCGCCGCGCCTGGATCGTGTGCCTGACCGCCAAGGGTCGCGACACTTTTGAGGCCATGGCCGAAGAACACGAGCAGTGGATTCTGGAACTGTTCGCCGGGCTACCGGCCAACACCGTGCAACAGCTCTACAACCAGCTAGGCACCCTGCGTGTGCAACTGGTGCGCCAACAAGACAACCCCACCAAGGAGAACAACAAATGACCTCAGAAGCCCATACCCCCGCCCTGGACCCCGCGCTGCAAGCCGGCAACCACAAGCCCCTGGCGGGCTACCAGCCGCTGCATTTCTTGTGGAAGCTGGAGGCAGGCGTGGCCACCATCACGCTGAACCGCCCGGACCGCAAGAACCCGCTGACCTTCGACTCGTACGTGGAGTTGCGTGACCTGTTTGGCCAGCTGAAATACGCCACCGACGTGCATGCCGTGGTCGTCACCGGTGCCGGCAACAACTTCTGCTCCGGCGGTGATGTGCATGAAATCATCGGCCCGCTGATCCAGTTGAAGGCGCCCGAGCTGTTGATGTTCACCCGCATGACCGGTGACCTGGTCAAGGCCATGCGCGCCTGCCCACAGCCCATCATCGCGGCGGTGGACGGCGTGTGCGCCGGTGCCGGTGCCATCATCTCTATGGCGTCCGACATGCGCCTGGGCACCGAGCGCAGCAAGACCGCATTTTTGTTTAACCGCGTCGGCCTGGCCGGCTGCGACATGGGCGCCTGCGCCATGCTGCCACGCATCATCGGCCAGGGCCGTGCCAGCGAATGGCTGTATACCGGCCGCTCGATTGGCGGTGCCGAGGCTGAACGCAGTGGTTTCTTCAACCGCCTGTGTGCGCCCGAAGAGTTGGCCGCTGCGGCGGAAGCGCTGGCCCGCGACCTGGTGGCCGGCCCCACCTTTGCTAACGGCATGACCAAGACCATGCTGCACCAGGAATGGTCCATGTCCATAGACCAGGCGATTGAAGCCGAAGCCCAGGCACAGGCCATTTGCATGCTGACGCAGGACTACCACCGCGCGTATGCGGCCTTTGTCGTCAAGCAAAAGCCAGTCTTCCAAGGTAACTGAGTTAAGGAAAGACTATGAGCGACATCGCATACCTGGACTGGCCCTTCTTCGCGCCCCAGCACGGCGACCTGGCCCGCACGCTGGACGCCTGGGCCACCGAGCACATTTCGCAGGAGCATGGCCACGATGTAGATGCCGAGTGCAAGGCCTTAGTGGGCAAGTTGGGCGCTGCGGGTTGGCTGAAATACGCCGTGGGCGGCACAGCCTATGGTGGCGCTGGCGACAGCATAGACACCCGCTCCATCTGCCTGATCCGCGAGACGCTCGCCCGCCACAATGGATTGGCCGATTTCGCCTTTGCGATGCAGGGCCTGGGTTCCGGCGCCATCAGCCTGGCCGGCACACCCGAGCAAAAACAGCGTTACCTGACCAGGGTGGCCCGCGGCGAGGCCATTGCTGCCTTTGCATTGAGTGAACCCGATGCGGGGTCGGATGTGGCCGCCATGCAATGCAGCGCCCGCATCGAAGGCGACCATGCTGTTCTGAACGGCAGCAAGACCTGGATATCCAACGGCGGCATCGCCGATTTTTACGTGGTGTTTGCCCGCAGTGGCGAGGCACCGGGTGCCCGGGGCATCAGCGCCTTTATCGTCGACGCCGACACCCCCGGCTTTTCGATTGCCGAACGCATCGACGTCATCGCACCCCATCCCCTGGCCACATTGCGGTTCACGGAGTGCAAGGTGCCGTTGACCCAGCGCGTGGGCGCGGCGGGCGAGGGCTTCAAGGTCGCCATGCGCACGCTGGATGTATTCCGCACATCGGTGGCCGCAGCATCGCTGGGTTTTGCCCGCCGCGCGCTGGATGAAGCGCTGACCCGTGCCACCACCCGCAAGATGTTCAACCAGACGCTGGCCGACTTTCAGTTGACCCAGGCCAAGCTGGCGCAGATGGCCACCACAGTGGACAGCAGCGCCTTGCTGACCTACCGCGCCGCCTGGCAGCGCGACCAGGGCCGCAACGTGACACGTGAAGCGGCCATGGCCAAGATGGTGGCCACAGAAGGTGCGCAGCAGGTCATTGACGCTGCCGTGCAAATCTGGGGCGGTATGGGTGTTGTCAGCGGCCACATCGTTGAGCGCCTGTACCGCGAGATCCGTTCTCTGCGCATTTACGAAGGCGCGACCGAGGTGCAGCAATTGATCATCGCCAAAGACTTGCTCAAGGAAAAGTTGTCTTGACCCCAAAAGGTTTCTGTCCCGCAAGAACGCAGTAAGAGATTCACCATGTCCAGTGCCCACATCGACACCTTCGCCCGCGACAACCTACCGCCCGTTGAACAGCAACCGCAGTTCCTGTTTGACCTGCCGGAGTTGCAGTTTCCGCCGCAGTTGAATTGCGCCACGGAGTTGTTGGACCGCCATATCAGCGAGGGCAACGGCAGCCGCGTCTGCATCCGAGCACCCGGTGGCCTGAGCTGGACCTATGCCGACCTGCAGGACAAGGCCAACCGCATTGCCAATATGCTGGTTCAAGACATGGGTGTGGTTCCCGGCAACCGCGTGCTCTTGCATGCACCCAACAACGCGATGATGGTGGCCTGCTGGTTTGCCGTCGTCAAGGTTGGGGCCATTGCGGTGGCCACCATGCCGCTGCTGCGCGCCAAGGAGCTCAAACCCGTCATCGACAAGGCGCAGATTCGCCACGCCTTGTGCGATTTTCATCTGGCCACCGAAGTGCAGAGCGCGGCCCAGCAATGCCCCACGCTAAAAACCATTCGCTATTTCAACGACGACAGCACCGATGGTCTGGACGCGGCCATGGCACGCCACAGCCCGGTGTTTGCCAATGCCAACACCGCGTCGGATGACACCTGCATCATCGCCTTCACGTCGGGCACCACCGGCATCCCCAAGGCCACGATGCACTTCCACCGCGACGTGATGGCGATCTGCGCCTGCTGGCCGCGCCATGTGCTGCGGGCCACCGCCGCCGATGTGTTTATGGGCAGCCCGCCGCTGGCCTTTACCTTTGGCCTGGGTGGTTTGGTGTTGTTCCCCATGTCGGTGGGCGCGTCCACCGTGCTGCTGGAGAAGGCCGGGCCACCCCAGTTGCTGGACGCCATACAGGCCTTTGGCGCCACCGTGTTGTTCACCGCACCCACGTCCTACCGTGCTTTAGCACCGCAGGGTGAGGTATTGCGCAATGGCAGCCTGCGCCACTGCGTGTCGGCCGGAGAGGCCTTGCCGGTATCGACCCGCACGTTGTGGCGCGAAGCCACCGGCATCGAATTGATAGACGGCATTGGTGCCACCGAGTTGCTGCACATCTTTATTTCGGCCGATGAAGAGCATGCCCACCCCGGCGCCACCGGCAAGGTGGTGCCCGGTTACCAGGCGCAGGTGGTGGACGATGATGGCAAGCCGGTGCCCGTGGGCACCGTGGGCAAGCTGGCAGTGCGCGGCCCCACCGGTTGCCGTTACCTGGCTGACGAGCGCCAAACAAAATACGTGCGCAATGGCTGGAACCTGACCGGCGACGCCTACAAGATGGATGCCGACGGCTACTTTATCTACCAGGCCCGCACCGACGACATGATTGTCTCCAGCGGCTACAACATCGCCGGCCCCGAGGTCGAAGACGCTTTGCTGTTACACCCAGCCGTGGCCGAATGCGCGGTGATTGGTTGCCCCGACGACGAACGCGGTCAGATCGTCAAAGCCTTTGTCACGCTGCGTGCCGGGCATGAAGGCAATGAGGCTATGGTCAAGGCGCTGCAGGACTTTGTGAAGAACACGATTGCGCCCTACAAGTACCCGCGCGCCATCACGTTTGTCAGTATGCTTCCCCGCACCCAGACCGGAAAGCTACAGCGCTTCAAGCTGCGCGACCTGGCCTGATTCTTTTTACCCAACGCTCGTCTGATCCACCCAAAGGAACCACCGTGAACCCTAGTACACCTCGCTCCTCGCTCTTCCTGCGCACCCTGGTCGCCACTGCTGCCGCAGTGACCGCGCTGTCCGCAACGGCACAGACTTCCGAGCCGGTCAAGATCGGCCTGCTCAGCACACTGTCCGGCCCCGGTGCTGGCCTGGGTGTGGACATTCGTGATGGCTTCCAATTGGCGGTCAAGCTGGGTGGCGGCAAGCTGGGGGGGCGGGCCGCAGAGGTGGTGATTGCCGACGACCAGGCCAGCCCCGACGTGGGCCGCCAGACGGCGGACCGCCTGATCAAGCGCGACAAGGTCGACTTCTTGACCGGCATCGTGTTCTCCAACGTCATGCTGGCCGTGGGTGCACCCACCTTCCAGTCCAAGACCTTTTACATCAGCGCCAACGCCGGCCCCTCGCAGTACGCGGGTGAGCAGTGCAACCCCTATTTCTTCAGCGCGTCCTGGCAAAACGACAACCTGCACGAAGCCGTGGGCAAGACCGTGGTCGACAAGGGTTTCAAGAATGTGGCCCTGATAGCCCCCAACTACCCCGCAGGCAAGGATGCACTGGCCGGCTTCAAACGCTTCTACAAGGGCGGCATTGCGTCTGAAACCTATACCCAGCTCAACCAGCTCGACTACGGCACCGAGATTTCGCAATTGCGTGCCACCAAGCCCGACGCGGTGTATATCTTCCTGCCCGGCGGCATGGGCATCAACTTCATCAAGCAGTTTGTGGGTGCCGGTTTGTCCAAGGACATGACACTGTTTGGCCCCGGCTTCTCGGCCGATGAAGACGTCATCAAGGCCGTGGGTGAACCCATGCTGGGCATGTTCAACAGCTCGCAGTGGGCGCACGACCTGGACAACGCCGCCAACAAGACGTTTGTGGCCGCGTTTGAGAAAGAGTATGGTCGCCTGCCATCACTCTATGCAGCGCAAGGGTATGACGCAGCCAAGCTGATCGACGCCGCGGTGCGCGACAGCAAGGGCAAGCTCGATGACAAGACCGCCGTGCGCAAGGCGCTGGAAGCGGCCAAGTTTGAGTCCGTGCGCGGCGCCTTCAAGTTCAACACCAACCACTTCCCGATCCAGGACTACTACCTGCGCGTCGTCACCAAAAACGCCCAGGGCAAGGTCACCAATCGCACGCTGGGCACGGTGTTCAAGAACCAGCCCGACGCCTACGTCGGCAGCTGCAAGATGCCATCCTGAGTAAAAAGGCAGGCTGACGCGCTATGAACACCATCCTGATCCTGGAGCAAATGCTCAATGGCCTGCAGTTCGGCTTGATGCTGTTCCTGCTGGCCGCTGGGCTCACGCTGGTGTTCGGCATCATGGACATGATCAACCTGGCCCACGGCTCGCTGTACATGGTGGGCGCCTATTTGATCGCGTCCATCGCGCAGGCCACGGGCTCGTTCTGGCTGGGTCTGGGCTTTGGCATCGTGGGTACAGCCATCTTTGGCATGCTGCTGGAGATGACCGTGCTGCGCCGCCTGTACCAGCGCGACCACGTGTCGCAGGTGCTGGGCACGTTTGCTATTTTGCTGATGTGCAATGAAGGCGTGCGCATGATCTGGGGTTCGCAACCGCTGTCGCTGAATCCACCGGCGGCCTTGGCCGGCCCGGTGGAGTTGATGAGTGGTTTCTACTACCCGGCGTATCGCCTGTTCATCATTGGCGTGGGCCTGTTGGTGGCGGGTTTGTTGTATCTGTTGATAGCCCACACCCGCGTCGGCATGCAGGTGCGCGCCGGTGCGGCCAACCGCGAGATGGCCATGGCTATGGGCACCAATGTGCAACGCCTGTTCACTGCTGTGTTCGGCGTAGGCGCCGCGCTGTGTGCCGTGGCCGGTGGCATGCTCGGGCCGCTGTTGGCGGTGCAGGTGGGCATGGGCGAGAGTATTTTGATCCTGGCCTTTGTGGTCATCGTCATTGGCGGCATAGGCTCCATACGCGGTGCCTTGCTGGGCGCGCTGCTGGTGGGCATTGTGGACACTGCGGGCCGCACGTTGATACCGCCTTCGTTGGGTTATCTGGTCGGGCCAGAGGCCGCGTCCAACGCCGGCCCGGCCGTAGCCTCCATCCTGATCTATGTGCTGATGGCCGCCGTGTTGTTCTTTAAACCTAGGGGCCTGTTCCCTACCCACGGCTGACCCCCACGCATGCAAACGACACACGACACATCCGTGCCCAGCCTGCTGGACCATTCGCTGCAACTGCGCTGGTCGTTGCCGGTGCTGGCCTTGCTGGCCGCGCTGCCGTTGCTGGCATCACTTGCCGGTGACACGTTTTACGTAGGCCTGGCCACGCGCATTCTGATATTCGCGCTGGCCGCCACCAGCCTGAATTTGATACTCGGCTTTGGTGGCATGGTCAGCTTTGGCCATGCCGCGTTTGTGGGCGTGGGCGCCTACACGGTGGCTATTTTGATGCAAAGCGGCGTGGTGTCGGCCTGGGCCGCGTGGCCCATCGCCATGCTGGTCAGTGCCACGGCCGCGCTGCTGATTGGCTGGGTCAGCCTGCGCACGCAGGGCGTCTACTTCATCATGATCACACTGGCCTTTGCGCAGATGTTGTATTACCTGGTGGTCTCGCTCAAGGCCTATGGTGGCGACGATGGCATGTCGCTGGCAGGGCGCTCCAGCATGGGCCTGGGTGTCAACCTGGGTGAAGACACACACTTCTATTACGTCACGCTGGCACTGTTGGTGGCCGCCATGATGCTGATCACCCGCCTGCTGAATGCACGTTTTGGCCATGTGCTGCAGGCCATACGCGAGAACGAGGTCCGCATGACGGCGATTGGCTTCCCCGTGTTCCGCTACAAGCTGGTGGCCTTTGTGCTGGCCGGTGCGCTGGCTGGCTTGGCCGGCGCACTCTTGGCCAACCAGGGCAGTTTTGTCAGCCCGGCGTTGATGCAGTGGAACCAGTCCGGCATGCTGATGATCATGGTCATCCTGGGTGGCGTGGGCCATTTGTATGGCGGCGTGCTGGGCGCCATTGTGTTTCTGCTGTTGGAAGAATTTTTAAGCCATTACACCATCCACTGGCAACTGGGCCTGGGCGCCGTGCTGCTGGGTGTGGTGCTGCTGGCCCCCAATGGGCTGACCAGCATGCTGCGTCGCAAGGGGGCAGCAGCATGAGCGCCGCCATCGTGTTGGATGTGCAAGGTTTGGTCAAACGTTTTGGCGGCCTGACCGCCACCGACCATGCCAATTTAAGCGTTCACCAGGGCCAGATCCACGCATTGATCGGCCCCAACGGCGCCGGCAAGACCACACTGATCCACCAGATATCGGGCGCACTGCAATCCGACGCGGGCCGCATCGTGTTCAACGGTGCCGACCTGGGCGGCATGCCCATGCACCAGCGCGCACGCAAGGGCCTGGTGCGCTCGTACCAGATCACCAGCATCTTCAAAAAGTTATCCGTGCTGGACAACCTGGCGCTGGCCGTGCAGGCCGTGGACGGCAGCAGCATGACTTTCTGGCGCGCCGCGCGCACCGAGAGCGCGCGTTATGCCGCAGCCGCAGCCGTTGCCGAACGCGTGGGCTTGGGCCAGCACATGAACCGATTGTGTGGCGCACTGTCACACGGCGAACAGCGCCAGCTGGAAGTGGGCCTGGCACTGGCCACCAAACCCCAGTTGCTGCTGCTGGACGAACCCATGGCCGGCATGGGGCCGGACGAATCCGAACGCATGGTCACGCTGCTGCAAAGCCTGCGCGGCGAGACCACGATATTGCTGGTGGAGCACGACATGGACGCCGTCTTCCGCCTGGCCGACACCATCTCGGTACTGGTGTTTGGCAAGGTCATCGCCAGCGGCAACGCACAGTCCATACGCGACAACGCCGAGGTGCGCAAAGCCTACCTGGGTGATGAGGTGGAGGCCGCACAATGACCGCGCTGCTGGAAATCGACGACCTACAAACCGCCTACGGCCCCAGCCAGGTGTTATTTGGCATCAGCCTGCGCATAGAGCAGGGCGGTGTGTCCACACTGTTGGGCCGCAACGGCATGGGCAAGACCACCACCGTGCGCTCCCTGCTGGGCCTGACACCCAGCCACAGCGGCACGGTGCGTTTTATGGGTGAACGCATCGAGCGGCTTAGCGCCGACCGCATCGCGCGCATGGGCATGGCTGTGGTGCCCGAAGGCCGCATGATCTTCCCCACGCTCAGCGTGGCCGAAAACCTGCGCGCCTTTGCCGGCAACCGCAATGCATCCAGCAACCCGTGGACGCTGGACCGCGTCTATGCGCTGTTCCCGCGCCTGGCCGAGCGCGCGCGCAACATGGGCAACCAGTTGTCGGGTGGCGAACAGCAAATGCTGGCCATAGGCCGCGCGCTGATGACCAACCCGCACCTGCTGGTGCTGGACGAAGCCACCGAAGGCCTGGCCCCGCTGATACGCGAAGACATCTGGCGCTGCCTGGCCACGCTGCGCGCGCAGGGCCAGAGCATTCTGGTCATCGACAAATACGTGCAGCGCCTGGTGCAACTGGCCGACCAACACACCATCATCGAGCGCGGCCGCGTGGTGTGGGCGGGCAGCTCCCAGCAGTTGGGTGCGGACCCCAGCCTGTGGCACCGCTATATCGGGGTCTAGCGCGATGGAAGCAGAAGCATCCACCACATCCTTGCGTGACCAAGCCGCACCCGCCGCACAGGCCGCCACGTTCAGCCAGCAGATCGCCGTGCGCTTTTCGCACTGCGACCCGGCCGGCATTGTGTTCTTCCCCCAGTACTTCGTCATGCTCAACGGCGTGGTGGAAGACTGGTTTACCCAAGGGCTGGGCATAGACTACGCCACGCTGATAGGTGAGCGACGCGTGGGCCTGCCCACCGTGTCGCTGCAGTGTGACTTTGTGGCGCCCAGCCACATGGGCGAGCACATCACGTTCCACTTGAGCGTGGCCCGCATCGGCAAACGCTCCATCAATCTGGACATAAGCTGCACCGGCCCCGACGGCGGCCCGCGCCTGCGCATGCGCCAGGTGCTGGTGACCACGTCGCTGGCCACACACCAATCCATGGACATCCCATCCGATGTACGCAGCGCGTTGATGCTGTGGGACACGACGAATACAAATACGACGACAGGAGCCATCACATGACTAAAGTACTGCAACCTCCCACCTGGGCACGCCCACGCGGTTACGCCAACGGCGTCATGGCACGCGGCCAGACCGTGTGTGTGGCCGGCATGATCGGTTGGGACGCGCAGTGCCAGTTCCACACCGACGACTTCGCCGGCCAGGTGCGCCAAGCGCTGCTGAACGTGGTGGCAGTGCTAGATGAGGCGGGCGCCAAGCCCGAACACATCGTGCGCATGACCTGGTACGTGACCGACAAGCGCGAGTACCTAGCCGCAGGGCGCGAGATTGGCTTGGCGTTCAGGGAGATCATTGGCAGCTTCAACGCGGCCATGACAGCGGTGCAGGTGTCGGCGCTGATTGAGGACCGGGCCAAGGTGGAGATTGAGGTGACGGCGGTTATTCCGGATTGAGGAAGGCCAAAAACGGTCTTTTCATACCCAATTTAGGGTTATTGACCGAATCCTCAAGCGAAATGTGGCTAGAGCCCTCGTCGAATATGCGTATGTTACTATTGTTTTTGTAGCAATTTGCCTTGAGTGCCTACGCTTTCCGCCTACGTATGTGCGGGGGCCGGCAGACCGGGCACCCGTTCCCTAGCCCACGCTCGCGGGCGGAGGCTTTGGGTTTGCGGGCGGCGGTTCGTTAACGGCTTGGATGGTGCGCCTGTTCTGTGGCAACCGCGAATGGGGCAGATGAACGGGTACCCGGTCTGCCGGCCTAGTGGCATGCCTGGTGCAGATGAACCATTAGATGTGGCCCTTTCTGGTGATTTTGTCGCTTTGTCTCGGCTTTTTATTGAGATAGACTGAGGCGGCCCGATTCAACAAGGGTTACGAGTTGCCGTTGGCGTCTGTGCTTCAATAAACAAAGCACATAGCAAGTAGACGCTATGCGCTTGACCCCTCAAATAGTCTGTCAGTATGCAAACAAAAACTGTCTCTGCCGCCGATGCGCTGTTGCTAGCCGTACGACAAGAGGATCACTTCTTTGACAGGAAAGCTGCTGCGATAAAAGGCGCTAAGCTGCAAAAAATTGCTGTTGCCTTTGCCAACTCTGATGGAGGTGAGGCGTTTGTAGGAATAACAGACGAAAAGGATGAACCAGATCCCGATAAGCGATGGAGTGGTGCGACAAATATAGAGGACTACAACCAGCATATTCAGGCGCTAGTGGAGGTTCAGCCGGCGCTTCCAATGGATCTGACGTTTCTCAAGGCTGAAGGAAAGCATACGTATGTGCTAAAAATCCAAGTAGAGAAGAGTCAGTCCATTCACAAGACGTCAGACGGAACTGTTTACGAGCGCAAAGGTGCGCAATCACTCCCAATTACAGATCCAGCACGCATAACTGCCCTTTCATTTGCGAAGGGGGCGGACTCATATGAGGACTATTCAGTAGAAAACGCAATGGCCGAGGACATCGTTGACGCTCCTCCTTTGGCAGCCTTCTTGGCCGACTATTCTCCGACCTCAGATCCGCTTGAACTAGCGCTCAACAAGAATCTTGTTGATCGGAAGACGTTCAAGCCAAAGGTGGCGGGTCTACTTTTGTTCGCCACGGAGCCTGCAAGCTTGGTTCCCAAAAAGTGTTCCGTACGCATCATCCGTTATGAGACGAAGGATGATGATCCGGATCGTGAACACCTCGGCGCAATCGAATCGGTCGAAGGGCCACTCATTGATTTGATAAACATGACGGTTACACGAGTAACTACCATCATGTCAACAATCAATGTGTGGACAACAGATGGACCCAAGGCAATGGCCTATCCACCTGAAACACTTTGGGAGATCGTGGTGAATGCTCTCATTCATCGCGACTATTCGATGTCAGACGATGTCCAAATTCTGATATTTGACAATCGAATCGAAGTCCTCAGTCCGGGACGTTTGCCTGCCTTTGTCAACAAGGACAACATCCTTGATGTCCGTTATGCAAGGAATCCCAAAGTCGTAGGAATGCTCTCGCGTTACAAGAATCCTCCAAACAAGGATATCGGGGAGGGATTAAATACTGCCTTTCAAAAAATGAAGGATTGGCGGCTTCGGAGTCCGGAGATTCTTGATGAAGGCAATTATGTGAGAGTTGTTATTCCGCATGCGCCGTTAGCAACTCCACAGGAAGCGATCATGGAGTTTCTTGAAAAACACGGTGGCATTACAAATCGTCAAGCACGTGACATAACTGGTATCAAGAGTGAGAATGCGATGAAATCCGAGTTCTACAAATTGCGGGACGCTGGGTTAATCGAGATGATTCCAGAGCTCAAGGGGAATAAGGCGGCTTGGCGTTTTCTGCCACAAAAAGCTGCTGGTTAGGTCCCGTTAAATTGCCGCACCAAGTATGCTGCGTTTCGACTGTGGCGCGGGAGCCATAGAAATCATCAACGAACCAACCTATTCGTTTGGTTCTTCCGACAACGAACGGACCTACCCGTTCGCCAAGGACCTCGCCCCACAGGCAAGGTCAAGCTCCATCCATGGTCTCTTGCTGAATGGAAGTCCGCTTGCCGTGTTTGCCAACGGCGGTGGCGCCAGTGGAGTGCATGAGCATTCGTGTGCGTACGCCAAAGGGCTGGTCTATGTTGCCGTGGGAGATAGCGTCGTCTGCTTGAATCCGTACCCATTCCAATACAAGTGGTCCGTCCAAGTTGATCCGGCTACGTGCTTTGGTATCTATTTTGAAGAGCAGCGTCAGGTGCTCATTTCGCATGGAGAGCTGGATATAGCACGTATTTCGGAAGACGGGCGGCTGCTCTGGAGTGTGTCGGGCGCTGACATATTCTCAGAAGGTTTTTTGTTTCAGAAGCAGTTCATTGAAGTGGTCGATTTCAAAGGTCAGACTTATCGTTTCAAATACGAGGATGGGAAAATCTTTTAGATCCATGAGCGTATTGCTTCAATTCCGGTATCAGTGGAACGGATCGCTTACCTGCTTGGTTCCGCCTTGGGACTGCCATTGCTCTCCGTGTTGGCGACGGCATTTGGGGTCTGGCTCCTCAAGCGAAGGTTCAAGGTTCTCGCACTTTTGTGCATCCCATTTGTGATCCTCCCCTGGTTTTTAATATTTCCTAATGCGCTCTACTTGAATGGCATCTTCCATAGCTTTGGTTTGTTTGGGAGAAATTCGGACACCTTCGCAATTGCAGGTTGGGCACTTGTCGTCGGTGGTTGGCCAATCATGCATTTCATTGCAAGCCAGATGGGTGAAGATCAGCGTTAATACTTTGAGGTGCAAGCCTCAGCCAGCTCCTTAGCCGTCAAAACAATACGCCGGGTTATCCGCAAGCCGCGCAATCGCCAAGTCGATAAAAGTCCGCGTACGCACGGGCTGCGAGGGTCGGTCACATGCGCCATGAGCAGTGGCACCAGCCGTCCGGTGCGAATGTGTGCGGTGGCGGTGACGCTGGTCAGCAGGCCTGTCACATGGCCGGCGAGCACGGCCTCCAACTCCAGTTGTTCGTCGTTGGCGCATAGCGCCGACGCTGATTGAGGACCGGGCCAAGGTGGAGATTTAGGGGTCCAAAAAGGCCTTTTCATACCCAATGTAGGGTTGTTGGTTGAATCCTAAGACGAAACGAGCCTCTAGCCCTCGTCGGATATGCACAGTACGCTATCTATTTTGTAGCTTCTCGCTAGCAAAATCTGGTAAGCCATGTGCGCACCGTGGACGGGCGACACAGAAAGAAAGCTCTCTTGCCTACATCTCCGGCACCCCAGCTAGAAGCGAGCAGCGCTGAGGTGTGCAACCTGGGCGCCGACTTCGTAAAACGCTTCCCGCACGGGCCGGATGGACACCGGCGCCACGGGGCTGAGCGGCAGCGGCAGATCGGCTTCTTGAATGTGGCCCAGCGCCAGCTTGGCAAGCTCCCGCCCAAAGATGGTTCCGGTGGCAATGCCGCGGCCGTTGTAGCCGCTGAAAGAAATGGTGTTGCGCGCCAGCCGGTGGTAGCGGGGGAGCGCGTTCGGGGTCATTCCAATCCAGCCGTACCACTCGTATTCGAATGGAATGCCTTTGAGTGCCGGGAACAGCTTTGCCAACGCCCTGCGGCCCCACGACTGGTGAATGGGAAGACCCACGCCGCGCAGTGCGCCAACACTGCCGAACACCAGGCGGCCGGCCTTGTCGAGGCGAAAGGACGAGAGCACGTCGCGGGTGTCCCATGCACCTTGCAGACCCGGCAGTATGGCCTCCCGCATCTTTGCGCTGAGGCATGCGGTGGCCATGTTGAAATAGGGCAGCCTGACGAGTTCTGTGCCCAGCTCGCTCCAGACCCCGTTGGGGCCTGTGTAGGCATTGGTGGCAACAATGACCCACTTGGCATTTACGGTGCCGCCACCAGCGGTGCGCAGGCACCAGTGCGTGCCCACATCTTCCACCGCCGCCACCGGGCTGTTGACGTACACGCGTGCGCCGCTTGTTACGGCGGCACGGGCCAGTCCTCGCGCATACGCTAGGGGTTGGATGGTGCCGGCCCGCATGTCGAGCAACGCGCCGCGGTAGGCGTGGGTGCCGGTTCTTTTCGCGGTTTCATCGGCATCTAGCAAGGTCACCGGTGCACTCAGGGCCTTCCATTGCCTGGCACGTTCGGTAATGTTGCTCAGGCCGGACGCCCCCACGGCACAGTGCAAAGTGCCGTTGCGCACCGGCTCGCAGTCGATTCCCTGGCGCTCCACGATGTCGTACACCAGCGAAGGCCCGCTCCCCAGCAAGGCCAGCAGCCGACCGCCATGCAGTTGGCCGAGTTCACCGGGCAAGGCTTCGGGCATGACCCACATTCCCGCGTTGACCAATCCGACATTGCGGCCCGATCCACCAAACCCGATCTCTACCGCCTCCAGAACCGCCACCGAAGCGCCGCCTTCCGCCAAGTGCAAGGCTGCGGACAAGCCGGTGTATCCCGCCCCCACAACCACAACGTCGACACTGATCCGCTCTTCCAGGCGTTGTGGCGTGGGTCCGGGTGGCGCGGAGGCTTCCCACAATCCGTGGGTGCGTGCGTCATTGAGCATGATGAATGTCTCCCCGCAATAGTTGTTGGCGCGCATTCTGGTCATAAGATGCCCCCTGGTCAAACGATATCTCACCAGGAGAAGTCGACTCTATGCAACGACGCAAGCTCTTGATGGCAGGCCTCAGCGGCCTGACCGTAGGCAGATCCGCCTACGCCGCAGCGGACGAATGGCAGCGCTCACTGGGTTACCCAACAGGCTGGGGCTTAAAACGCGACTGGACCGATAAGCTCTACCGCATCGGCAACTACTCCGGTGGCTACGAAACCATGTTTCGCACCCGGACCATCAGCGCAGGATCGGGGCAGGCCAGTGAATTGCAGAACCCACGTGCGGGCTCAGACCCTTTGGCTTCCATGGCGGGGCCTATTGCCGAGTATCTGAAGGCTTGGCCCGTGACGGGCCTGCTCGTAGCGCGCAAGGGCCGCATCCTGCTAGAGCAATACCAGTTTGACCGGACGCCGGACATGCGTTTCACGAGCTGGTCCATGGCCAAAAGCGTAACCTCCCTCTTGCTCGGCATTTGCCTGGACCGGGGGCTGATCCGCTCTCTGGAAGACACGCCTGACCAGTATGTCGAAGAGCTCAAAGGCACTCTGCATGGGGCCGTCACGCTGCGCAACCTCAGCAATATGTCGAGTGGCGCTGCCATCCTGCACGACCGGGACAATCCCACGATCTACCCCCAAGCGTTTCTGGGGCGCGCCGCCGACCTCGAACCGGTGGTGCGTGGATGGAACACCAGTGGCGAAGCGCAGGGCGCCCGCTTCAACTACAACGAGCTGTGTCCCTTGACGGTCGGCATGGTGATTCGGCAGGTCACCGGCAAGAGCCTGGCAGAGTTCTGCCAAGAGGCCCTGTGGCAACCCATGGGTGCGGAGGCTGACGCCACGTGGCTATGCGACTCCACGGGCAAGGAGTACAACTGCATCGGTTTTGGAGCCCGCTTGCGTGATTGGGCGCGGCTGGGGCAACTGGTCGCCCAACGCGGAAACATCAACGGGAAGCAGGTGGTCAGTGAACGCTGGATCACCGAATGCGCGACCTGGTCAGACAAGGACAAGCAGGTTCGGCATGGCGCTGTCCGGCCCGGTACGGGTTACAAGGCCTTTTTCTGGCACGCCAAAGCCGATGGCAGTTGGATGGTGATGAACGGCCACCATGGCCAGCGCGTGCTGGTCGACCAGGACAGCAAGACGGTGCTGGTGCAAACGGCCGTGGACCACGAAGGCCCTTGGCAGGCCCAGCTCTTCAAGTTGTTTGCTGCTGCATGCCAGACGGCTTAGGCCGCTCCCATTCATCAATGCACGATGGCAATCTTGCCAAAGTGTTTTCCACCCGCGCTGAGTTCCGCATACGCCTCGGCCGTATCCGCAATGCCAAACACCCGGTCAATCACCGGCGTTATGCGGTGTGCCGCAATGGCCCGCACCGCCTCCGCCAGGTCGGCCACCGAGCCGGTGTTGTTGCCGACGATGCGCAAGGCCTTGACGATGATGGGCAGTAAATCGATCTTTGCGGTGGTGCCGGTCACAAAACCCACCGTGAACACCGTGCCGCCCACGGCTGCTGCGTTCAGCGAGCGTGTGAAGGTGGCTTCGCCCACCGTTTCCACCACCAGGTCGGCGCCGCGGCCGTTGGTCAGCTTTAGCACTTCTTCATCCCAGGCCGGTGTGGCGCGGTAGTTGATGCCGTGGTCTGCGCCGAGTTGGCGTGCGCGCTCCAGCTTGGCATCGGATGACGAGGCGATGATCACCGTGGCCCCCGATGCCTTGGCGAACTGCAGCGCAAAGATGCTGACGCCGCCGGTGCCCAAGATCACCACCACCGAGCCGGGGCGCAACTGGGCCGAGCGCACACCGTTCCAGGCCGTGGTGGCGGCAATGGGCAGTGCCGCGGCCTGTGCGTAATCCAGATGCGCCGGCAGCGCGACCACACTGCTGGCGGGCACGGCCACATATTCGGCCAGCGAGCCCGGCAGGTTGACGCCGCGCAGCGAAGCCACATTGCGCGGGGTGATGGCCCCGCCCTGCCAGTGGGGCATGAAGTGGGGGATCACGCGGTCGCCAATGGCTACATCTGTGACGCCTGCGCCCAGCGCGGCAATTTCGCCCGCACCGTCGGCCACCGGCACCATGGGGAAGCTCGCACCGGGGAAGGCGCCGGTGGCGATGGCCACGTCCAGGTAGTTCAGCGTGGCGGCGCGTAAACGCACCAGCACCTCGCCGGGGCCGGCCTTGGGGTCGGGCAGCTCGGTTTGGCGGAACGCGGTCAGGGAAGGGGCGGTGAGTTGGATGGCTTTCATGGTCTGGGCTTTCTTTGAATGGGTGAAGGAAAGCCGCAGTTTCATTTGAAATCCATCGGAGATAAACTGCTGCCAAGTTGATAGATTTAAAACTCAGGATTGTTAATCAATGGATTTGCTGGACAGCATGAAGGTCTACGTTTTGGCCGTTGAGAAGGGCAGCCTTAGCGCCGCCGCCACGGCCTGCGACATCTCCGCCACGATGGCCGGCAACCACCTGCGCACGCTGGAGAAGCGCCTGGGCATGCAACTGCTGAGCCGCACCACGCGGCGCCAGCGCCTCACCACCTTTGGCGAGGACTACTACACCCGCTGCAAGGAGATCCTGCGGTTGGTGGCCGAGACCGATGCGCAGGCGCAGAACCTGCAACTGGCGCCCGCCGGCAAGCTGCGCATCACCGCACCCATCAGCTTTGGCACCGAGGCGCTGATGCCGGCCTTGCCGGAGTACATGGACCGTTACCCGGATGTCAGCGTCGATGTCGCCTTGAACGACCGCGTGGTCGATCTGGTGGAGGAGGGCTTTGAGGCGGCCATCCGCATCGGTCCATTGCCCGAAGCTGCAGCGCTGATCGCCAAGCCGCTGGCGCCGTACCGGTTGATGGTGTGCGCATCACCCGCCTACTTGGCGCGCCGGGGCATGCCCACCAAGCCCGAGGACTTGAGCCAGCACGAGTGCTTGTCTTTTTCTCCGGTGGCGATGGCGCATTGGCGTATGACGGGCGCCGGTGGTGAACACAGCAGTGTCCCGGTCTCGGGCCGTTTGCAGGTCAACAACGGACAGGGACTACGGGTGGCCGCGTTGCATGGCCTGGGCATTGTGTTGCAGCCGGCTGCGTTGCTGCAGGCTGATGTGGAGGCGGGCCACTTGGTGCAGCTACTCCCCACGCACGAGCTGCCCAGCCGGGCCATGCACGTGGTCTATTTGCCAGACCGGTACCGCTCGCCCAAGCTGCGCAGCTTTGTGGACTTTGTGGTGCAGCGCTTTGGCTGAGTCATCACAGTGAATTCGGGCTGTAGCCCTCGTGCAAGCTGCACAATTTGCTACTGAATCAATAGCAATTGCCAGGGCCCTCTGTATGTGCGCCATCGCACATTACTCGTGCTTGGCCCGCATCTTCTACAAATGAAACATCCCCTTACCAAAAGCGAGGCTGCAGGGGCAAGTTGCCAAGTGAGAATCGCCGGGGTTTTACAAAAGCCCGAATCTCTCTTGCAACTTTTAGGAAACACCATGCTGATAAAGATCGCAGCCGCTTCTCTGATTGCACTGCCCATGCTGATGGCGTGCGGAACCACGTCGCAGACGCCCGCAGATGACGGCGCCGCCGTGCAGAAGGCGCCTTCACCGGATGCCAATGTGGCGGTCCGGCAGTTTGTGAATGCGCACGCAGAAGTGATGAGTGGCATTGCGGACATCAAGACTGCCAACCAGGGCGCCAAGCAAGACCTGGATGCGATCAAGACCACCAGCCAGAGGTCGCTGGAAACGGCGCAGCGCTCGTTGAAGACCATCGAGGAGATGGCTGCTTTGCAGGGCACCGGAGAGCTCTCCGTGTTTTTCCCCAATGGGTCGGCCCAGATTGCGCGTGGCAGCCTGGAGCACGACCGCCTGGTGCACTTCGCCGACTTCCTGGCACGCGAAAGCAAGGGGCGCAAGGTGATACTGCTGTCCATCGGCAATGCGTCGGCGTATGGCAACCACAAGGTCAATACCGACCTGGCCAAGAAGCGCTCCGAGGTGCCCCTGGACATCATGGACAAGTACCTGGTCAACGTGCCGCACGAGTTCTACAAAGTGTTTGGCAACGGCGATGTGAACAGCCCCAAGGACGTGAAGATGAAAGAGCACCAGCGCTACCAGCACACGCGCATCATTGCCGTCTTCGACAAGGAGCGCGTGGCCAACATCAACCAGGTTGCGAGCCAGTAACTGTAAACAGCGCGTTCATTGCGCCGTAGGTCACGCCGTTCACAAACAAGCCCGCGGCTTCCTGGTCCTTCAGCAGTGCGTGCGCCAGCCTCTGCGCGTGGCCGTAGGCGGTGAGGAAGGTGGCGGGGCCTGCGGTGAAGCGGCGGGCACCGGCCGCAAACAGGCTGGCTATGGCAGGCATGCTGGGTAGCAGCATCAGGTTCAGTGGCAGCGGGGTGCGGCTGGCGATGTGGGTCGTGTCGTCGACGCTGGCCATGCCCGGCACAAAGAGGCCGTCTGCGCCGGCGGCCTGGTAGAGCGTGGCGCGTTCCAGGGTCATGGCCCTGGCGGCATCGCCCTTGGCCAAGCCGCGCAGGTAGACGTCGGTGCGGGCATTGATGAACAGCGGGGTGCTGCCCAGGGTGTGGCGTATGGCAGTGATCTTGTCCGCCAGCAATTGCGCGGGTTGCGCGCCATCTTCCAGGTTGATGCCGGCCACGCCCAGCGCAGCCACCTCGGCCACCAGGGCGGCAACGGCCTGTGGGTCATCGCTATAGCCATCTTCTACATCCACCGTCAGCGGCACGGTGATGACACGTTGGATGCGCGCAATGGCAGCCAGCAATTCATGGCGTGGCAGGGTGCCGCCATCGGCATAGCCGAGCGACCACGCCAACGAGGCGCTGGACGTGGCAATGGCGCTGGCGCCTTCCCCCGCAAACAAGGCCGCGCTGGCTGCGTCCCAGGCGTTGGGCATGAGGAGGGGGGTGGCGGCAGTATGCAGGGCTTTGAAGGTGGTGTGGCGTGTAGAGGTCATGGTGTTTTCTGTGTGAATAAAACCCCATCGTATGGCGGTGGAATAGCCATATCCGGACATTTGCCTCGGCCTCGAACGGTGGGGTGTGCAGGGTAGCGGGTCTGCTATGGCCCTGCCAAAGCCAGGGCTGTATCTGCACGCGAGGCCAGATGGGCGAACCCCTGTGCGTTGGCAAGGGCCTTGGCCTCATGTAGCAAGCTACGCACCCGGGCGGGCTCGCTGCAGGCTCGGGCCTGCATCAGCAGTGCATCAACCTGCCACTCTTGCATGCCGGCATCCGCCGCTATCTGCAACTGGCGCTGGGCAGCTCCTTTGGCGAGCAATGTGTTGCCATCCAGCAGGGCTAGTTCTGCCTCCATGCTGGCCAGGCGTGCGTGCAATAGTGGGTGGGCGCTGCGCTGAGTGAGGGCGTACAGTCGATCCGCCAGCCTGCGGTCCACGGGCTGGCCCAGGGCCACTTGGCAGCGCACACGCAGCCAGGCGTATTGCGAGACCCGCAGCGGGTCGGTACTGCCCCGCAGCATGGGTTCGGCGCAATCCAGGTCGTTGCTGGCTTGCGTCCAGCGCGTGCATTGGGTGTACATGTGGGCGCGGCGCACATAGGCCAAGGCCACAAACAGTGCGGACGATTGGGCGCGGCCCAGATGCAGAGCCTTGTCCAAGGCCTCGTGGGCCTCGGCATGGCGGCCCGCGCTGGTGAGTACCGAGCCCAGCACCAGCCACGACAGGGTCTCGGTGTGTGCAACACCGGCCCAACTGGCCAGGCTGCGCCGTGCCATCAATTCGGCGCGGTCCAGCTGGCCCTGGGCATGCAGCATCACGGCCAGATCGTTCTCTATCGTCAGACCGCTGCAGTAGTCCGGATGGGCTGATAGCAGGGCCTCAAATGCATCGCGCGCGGCGCGGGCGTCGCCGGCAAACCAGTGGATCTGCGCCGCGAAACTCAGCGTGGACGGGCGGGCAGGAACCAGGCGTTGCATCTGCTCCAGAAGGGCCCAGGCCGCGTCTATGTCTGGCTCGCGCATGGCCAGCTCGATCAGCACCTCGCAGGCGTGCACGCGGTCGTCCACGCGCAGGCGGGGCAGCATGGGGCGCAGGCGTTCGGCCGCGCTGCGGGCGGCGTCCAGATCGCCAGAAAACACGGCGTTATCCACCAGGCCCGACAGCGTCTGCCCTTCGATCTGGTCGCGCTGCGCGGGCTCG
The DNA here is from genome assembly GCF_059418585.1 of Rhodoferax sp. GW821-FHT07G04. Lineage (NCBI taxonomy): Bacteria > Pseudomonadati > Pseudomonadota > Betaproteobacteria > Burkholderiales > Comamonadaceae > Rhodoferax > Rhodoferax sp. GW821-FHT07G04. The sequence goes on along the minus strand of NZ_JBWKQD010000001.1, from coordinate 981,394 downwards.
GCCACGGCCGATACCTGGGCCAGCACCTCCAGTAGCGCGGTGCGGCCGCGTGCCAGGTCGGTGAGCAGCTCGCATTCGGCCAGTGCCAGGCGCGCTTGCAGGGCTTGTGTGGCATCCAGGGATTCTTCGGCGACCTGGGTCCACAGTGCGCGGGCCTCGTCAAAGCGGCCACGCATCTTGAGCTGCACCGCGCCGCGCTGCATCCAGGCCAAGGCGGTTTGCGGTTCCTGTGCGGCGCTCCAATGCGCGGCGATGGCCAAGGGCTCGGCATTGCCTTCGGGGCGGCCGCCCAGGGCCAGCGCGGTACGCCGGTGCAAGGCTTGGCGAAGCGTTTCGCTCAGGCCGGCCTCCACAGCCTGGCGCACCAGGTCGTGGCGGCATTGCAGACCGGTGCGGTCTTCTCGCAGCATCTCGGCGTCCAGCGCAATCTGCGCCGCGTTCAGCAATGCGGTGTCGGACCCTATGGACGCCCCCTCGGCCAACTGGGCCAGCACCTGTAGGGGCAGGGGGCGCACGGCCACTGATGCCGCCTCTACCAATGCGCGCGCAGCGCTGGGCAGGGCGTGCAGGCGGCGCTGCAGCAGTTCGCGCACGCTGCGCGGCAGGCTCAGGGTCTGCGCGCCACTGGGCTCTGTATGTGCCAGCAGCAGTTCGTTGAGCACGAAGGGGTTGCCGCTGCACGCAGTATGCAGGCGTTCCAGGTCGGTGCTGCTCCAGATCTGCTGCGGGCGTCGCTGCTTGCAGCACTGGGCTATGGCGTCCAGGCCCAGGCCTTCTAGCGGCAGCAGGCTCAGATGGCCGGCTTGCTCCAACTGCTGCACCCAATGGCGCTGTGCATCGTTCAGCTCGTGGCCCCGCGCAGCAGCCCGCCAGCGCAGCGTGCCGCGGTGGGCGAGCAGGCTCAATAGTTCCAGTGTGGAGCTGTCGCACCACTGGAGGTCATCTACCAACAGCCAGTCTCCCATGGATTCCAGCACCCGTGCCAGCCCCTCCAGCAGGCGTGACTTGGCAGTCTGCATATCCAGCGGCGGCAGTGGATCGTCCGGCGCCAGATCGGGCAGCAGGCGGGCCAGGTCCAGGCGGTAGGCAGTCAGGCTGCCATCCACCTGGCGCAAGGCGGCGCGCAGGGCATCCATATGCGACAACAGGTACTCCGCTACCGGCCGATAGGGAATTTGCTGCAGGCCTTCGCGCCCCTTGAGCGTGGGTGTGGGCTGGACCAGGACCGCGTTCAGCAGCGAACTTTTGCCCATGCCAGCCTCACCCACCAAGACAATGGCCCGCAGTGCGGGCCTGCGCAGGGTTTGCAAAATGGCTTGCCGCCCAAACAGCGGTGTGTTGGCCTGCGGTTTCCCGGGGGTGGGGCCATCCTGTTCTTCACCGCCCAGTTGTGCCTGCACTGCATGCTGCAGCGGCACCAGCCAAGCCGGTTCGGGCTTGGCATGGCCGTGGGCACGCAGTGCGCGTTCGCAGGCCAGCTGCCATTGCGATTGCAGTTGTATGCCCAGCGTGCGAGCCCATTCCCAGAAGTCGTCAAACCCGCTGAGCTGAAAGCCTTCCAGCCAGCGCGCGGGTTGCAGGCGGTGCAACGCAGCCCCATCGGCGGCGTCCATGGCGGAGCGCAGTGCGTCCAGATCCAAAGGTAGGTTCAGGCAGACGCGAGAGCGCTCGGCTTGCAGCGCCTGGCCTTGTGCCAGGGCCTCCAGCAACTGGCGCACGCGGTGCAGGTTGACGCGCAAGTTGTGTCGGGCTTCGTCGCGCGGGCGCTCCGGCCAAAACACATCGGCCAGCACCTCGCGCTCTATCCATCGCCCATGGCAAGCCAGGTAGACCAACAGACAGGCGGGCAGGCCCACGGGGAGCCGGTGGTCAGGGCCGTCAGCCAATCGCCATGTGGGTACGCCAAGCAGGTGCAGCATGGGGCGCAGTGTGCCAGACCAAGAACCCGGCTGGGTATGGCCAGAGACGGTCCAGAGACGGTGCATTCCTAGCATGCCATCACGTTTGGAAGCCGGGGCTCTGACCGTGACCCAGACGTGTTTTGTCCACATCCATTTCACAAAGGGGAAAGTCTCATGAACATCATTTCTTGCAATGACAAACACCTGCCGGACGACCTGCAGAATATTGCCAATGAAGCGGCCCGCATCGCGATCGGCGCCATCGACACGGCGGCGGCAAATATGGGCGACTCGGCCAAGTTCCCCATGCCGGCCGGCGGGGCGCTGGAGGCTGCGTCTCTGGACGTGTTGCAGCAACGCAAGACGGCCAAGCCTCGCCAACTGCGCGTGCTGCAATTGCGGGCGATGGCCAAACTGGGTGCTGCAGCCACACCGGTAGCGGCCTCCGCCGTCACAGCGTCTCTGCTCACACATCTGCGCGCCCAGCCCACACTGACCAACCGCGGCATGCTGGCCGAGCTTAAGGCATTGAAGCCAACTGTGGGCACTCTCAAGCTCAACACCAATACCGCGGCTGCGATCAAGGAAGCGGCGAGTACCAAGGATTTGGAAAAAATGCTCCATTCGTTGGGGATGTCGTTCGACATCATTCCTGGTGCGGTTGCCACGGCCACACCAGCTGCGGTCCCCCCTACTGGATTCACCAAGCTCAAACTCAACATCGACCGGGTGAAGTGCGAGGACGACGTGGGAGTCGAGCTCACGGATTTCTTTGAAGACGATATCCGCATGGGCGGCCTGGGCGCTGACTCCACTGGTCAGAATCTCAAAATCGGGTCCTTCAAGGTCAATGACTTTCACCGGGGTGAGGTAAAGACCTTCAACCCGAACCGCAAATTCGCGGAGTTTGACCTGACGCGCTCCGGCCCCTGGCCGCGCGTCTTTAGCGTGACCTTTCTGATGGCTGAATCGGATGGGTCCGGCGCATTCATCGAAGCACTACGGGCGCTCTGGGCTGCGGTACACGAAGTGGTCGAAGAACTGGTGATAGCGGCCGCAGTGGCTGCTGCCGGTGCAATAGGTGTCACCGTCGGTGCTGCGGGTGGGCCGGTCGGCATGCTCATCGGTGCTGTGGTCGGAGTGGCGATTGGGCTCGTTGCCAACTATTTGTTCGACTCTCTGGAGGACGATGTGTTCGAACCGAGCACCGTTACCATTCCGCTGCCCGATGCCCATACCCGCTTCCCATCCGGCCAGACCAAGAGCGGCAAGCGCTCCGAAAACCTGACCCACCCCTCGGCCAGCTATACGCTGAAGTATGAATGGGAGCTGGTGCAGTGATGCACCGCTAATGCGCTATCAATTGGGTAGCGCATTGTGCATATTGCACGGGGGCTGCGGCCCCTTTTTTCATTGGCGATCTGGCTTGGTGTGCAAATCCCTGAATTGGGTGGGCATCCGCGGCTACTTTGGCGGATTGGGGGCTGCCAATTTCAGCAATAGTCGGTGTATATGTCTTTAGAGATAGTCGCAGTATGCTGCCTGTCGATGGCGGATCGACCATTGGGGCCGCGTAGGCCATAGGGAGTGAGCATGCCCATCACGACAGCCGACGGAAGCACCTTTTCCGATAGCCAGATAAAAGCCTTTTTTGCAGGCAAGCCAAGCCTGGGCGCCATCGCGCTGCAGGCGGGGGCGTTGGGCTTGAGTGTGGACCAGATCCAGCAGGCCTTTGCCATTGGTGGGCAGAGCGTGTCCACCGCGGACATTACCAGCTACGCATCGCAGAATGGCTACAGCTGGTCCGCCAGCGGCGGGCTGAACTTGCCCCCGGCGCTGCAGGGGGGGATGCGTTTTCTAGGCACCTACTACACGCCCCAGCAAATCAGCGATTTCTTCGCACAAGGCGGTGATCCGGTTCAGTTTGCCCAGCAGCAGTTGGGCTTGACCAGCACGATGGAAATCAATGCCGTGGTGGCGCAAGCCAGGTCTATCTCCGCCACCTGGGTGGCCAAAGAGGTGGCCGCGCTGACAACCGAGCAGATTGCAGCACTGACGACCGCACAGGTAGCCGCCGCCCGCACGGACCAGGTGGCAGCATTGAGCACCAGCCAGATCGCGGCGCTCTCAACATCGCAAGTAGCCGCCTTGCGGACCGACCAACTGGCTGCCATGACGGCCGAACAGGTGGCGGCGTTCTCCGCCGAGGACATTGCCGCTTTGTCTACAGCGGGTATTGCGGCCCTGGGTACGAAGCTGGTCAACCAGAGTCCGACGGCGGTGCCTGCGGCGACCACACAGATCCCGGCCAGCACCAGCCAGGCTAGCGCCGTTTTGACTACCGACCAGATTGCTGCACTGCCCACGGCCGTTATCGCGGCCTTGTCGCCTGCGAGCATTGCATCCATGTCGACGGAGCAATTCTGGGCCTTGACGACCAGCCAGGTGTCGGTGCTGAGCACCGACCAGATTCAGAACGGCGTGACACTGGTGCAGGTGGGCGTGCTGCGTACCGACCAGGCCGCTGCGCTCAGCCCCAGCCAGGCCGCCGCGTTGACCACGTCACAGCTGGGCACTTTGGCCACGCAAGACATCGTTGCGTTGACCACGGCGGCGGTGGGCGCGCTGACAACCAGCCAGGTCAACAAAGGGCTTTCCACCAGCCAGGTCGCTGCGCTGACTACGGACCAGGTCGTTGCGCTGCGCACCGACCAGGCCGCGGCGCTGGGAACGAGTCAAGTGGTCGCCTTGGGCACTGCCCAGTTGACCGCCATGGAAACCCGCGATCTGGCGGCGCTTAACACGGCCGCGGTGAGCGCACTGACCACCAGCCAGATCAGCCAGGTGCTCTCTACGGACCAGATTGCAGCCCTTGCCACTGCGCAGATCGCAGCGCTGACAACGGCGCAAGTCAACGCGGGCTTGACCACCCAGCAAATCGTGGCCCTGCGCACCGACCAGGCGGCTGCGCTCACGTCCAGCCAGGTAGCCGCGTTGGGCACTGCCCAACTGACCGTGATGGAGCCCCGTGATCTGGCGGCGCTTAACACGGCTGCCATTGGCGGGCTCACCACCAATCAGATCAGCCAGGTGCTCACAACAGACCGGATCGCGGCACTGACCACCGCCCAAGTCGCGGCGCTGACAACGGCCCAAGCCAGCGTGGGCTTGAGCACCCAGCAGGTGGTTGCTTTGCGCACTGACCAGGCCGCGGCACTCGGTAGCGGCCAAGTCGCAGCGCTGACGACCGACCAGGTGGCTGCCTTGGAAACCCAGGACCTGGCGGCGCTGAACACGGCAGCCGTGGGCGCGTTGACGACCAACCAGATCAGCCTGAGCCTGAGCACCGACCAGATCGTTGCGCTGCGCACGGACCAGGTGGCGGCGCTCGGTTCCGGGCAAATCGTTGCCTTGGGTACGGACCAGATCGCTGCGATGGAGACCCGCGATGTGGCTGCGTTGAGCACGTCGGCCGTGGGTGCGCTCACGACCAACCAGATCAGCCAGGGCTTCACCACCGACCAGGTTGCCGCGCTGACGACGGCCCAGGTGGCAGCGTTGAATACCGACCAGATCGCGGCCCTGCACACTACACAGATTGCCGCGTTGCAAACGGGGCAGGTGGCCGCACTCTCCACCGCGGGGGTCGCAGCCCTGCGGACAGACCAGGTCAGCGCGGGTTTGACAACAGACCAGATCGTTGCGCTGCGTACCGACCAGGTCGCGGTCCTCGGCTCAGGGCAGATCACCGTCTTGGGCAGCGACCAATTGGCTGCCATGGAAACGCGCGATGTGGCCGCGTTGAGCACCGCGGCGGTGGCAGCTTTGACCACCAGCCAAATCAATCAAGGGCTCACGACCGATCAGGTTGCTGCATTGACCACGGCGCAGGTGTTTGCGCTGGGTACTGACCAGGTCAGCGCCGGTTTGACGACCGACCAGGTTGTCGCGTTGCGCACCGATCAAGCCGCAGCCCTCGGTACCAGCCAGGTCGTGGCTTTGACGACCACCCAACTGGCCGCCATGGAAACCCGTGACCTCGCGGCATTGAGCACCAATGCCGTGGGCGCGCTGACAACCGACCAGATCAGCCAAGGCCTTTCAACCGACCAGGTTGCGGCGCTAACGACCCAGCAGGTTGTTGCTTTGAGCACCGACCAAGTGAGTGCGGGTGTGACCACCGACCAGGTGGGAGCCCTGCGAACGGACCAGGTCGCGGCTTTGACGACCAACCAGGTTGTTGCATTGCAGACGCAGCAGGTGGTCGCTTTGCGCACCGATGCCGTGGCCGCACTGACTACGGATGGCGCTGCCGCATTGGATACCCAGGACGTTGCTGCGTTGACCACCACCCAGGTGCAGGCGGGTATCACCACCGACCAGGTCGTTGCCCTGACCACCGACCAGATTTCGGCGCTGACGCCCACACAGGTGATGGCCCTGAACTCTGACCAGCTCGCGGCGATGTCGACTGACCAGACCGCCCACCTGGCCCTGGGCTCGCCTATCGTGCTGGACCTCAGCGGCACAGGCATCCACACGCAAAGCATCATCCAAGGCGTGCAGTTCGACATCTACGGCACGGGCCAGCAGGTCAGCACTGGCTGGGTTATGCCCGACAACGGCTTGCTGGTGATGGACCGCAACCGGGATGGCAGCATCAACGGCGGTGGAGAGCTGTTTGGTGTCGGCACTACCTTGTCCAGTGGACAAAAGGCCAGCAATGGCTACCAGGCCCTGGCGGAGCTGGACACGAACGGAGATGGACAAATCACTGCTGGAGACTCGGCCTTTTCTGACCTGATGGTGTGGGTGGATGGCAACTCGGACGGTGTGAGCTCGGCCGGTGAATTGCACAGCCTGGCATCGTTGAACATCTCGCAACTGGACTTGGGTGCGAAATCCACCTTTGTCGTGGATAGCGGCAATGTCATTGGCCTGTCGTCCAGCTACACCACGTCGGATGGTGCCAAGCGCGATATGGTCGACGTGTGGTTTACCACCAGTACGCCTACGACGGGCATGCCCGCGCCCGCGGCCGTGCCCGAGCTGCAATTGCCCACGTCGCCACCACTGCTGTCGTCAACGGTGGCAAACACCAGCAATGCTTCAATCGCACCGAGCGTGGCCACTGACTCTACGTTGTCGCAGGTGCCCAGCATGGTGGATGCTATGGCGTCGTTCATGGCGTCTGGGAACACTACAACAGTGTCAGCTCCGGGCCTTGAGCCTTTGAAGACTTCGCAGCCAACACAGGCGCAAACGCTTGCACCTGCCGCCTCTGGCGCAGACCTGCGGGGCATCGTCGATGCGATGCGGCAATTTGATGCCAACGGCCAATCTGCAATGGCTGGCAACACGCCGACCTTGTCTGCGCCCACCACAAGTCTGAATCTGACGACGACCCAGAATCGGGATGGCCATGCCACCCTGGCAAGCGGTTCTGGTTGAAGCCTTTGGCCCTAAGCAGCCGCGGCTTTGCTTGCCGTCGCAATGGCCTTTTTGAGTGCCAGCCGCCCTTGTTTGTCGCTGGCGCGCCAGGCTTTGCGGCAGGCATCAATGAACTTCTCCTCCATGGGGTCTGATGCGGTCTCTTCGTGGACCTCATCGAGCCAACCAGACGGTTTTCCCGTCTTGCTTTCTATCTGCTTGGCCAGGGTATCGCCCACCGTTCGCCCCGCCTTGATCTGGCTCCACAGGCTTGCAGAAATCTCAATGCTGGCAGCAAAAGCGCGCTCAAGACCCGAGGGTGCAACCCCTTGTGCAACCATGCGCGCAACAAAGGCCTGGTGCAAAGTGAGCAAGTTTCTCAAACGCAGTTGGTGGTGGGTGTGTGGTGCCATAGATACAACAGAAGTTGCAGAATTTTCGCATGGGTTGACAAGTGGAGTAAATTTAATTTACAGTTCAACCCATCGCAGCGATTCAGCGCCAGCTGGGCTGCAAACCAATTCAGATTAACCAGGCAAACATTTAGATAAGAGAGAGCACACCGTGATCAACCAATCCACATTCAGCACCAATCACCAGGCAGTTGCCTGTGGTGGTCTGCTGTGTGCATTGGTTTCGCTGGATCGTCTGCCGAGCGTCATTTCGAAGAAGCTCCCGCTGGCGAACTCCTTTGAAACATCGCTCAAACTGGGTGGAGGTGGCATGTAGCCCCTCCAGGTTGTTCGCAACCCAAAGCCCGGTTTCCGCAAGGAACCGGGCTTTTTGTTTTGGTGCTTACCTGATTGGTAAGCCCGCACCGGTCGCATCGTCGACCACCGTGTCAAGTTCATTAAAAATTCAATGTCATGTGATGGTGTGCTTCAACAACACCGTCCGAAGTGAAATGCGGGGCCGCAGCAAAACGCCTGTGCCCCGCCTCATTTCGTCAGTATTTGCAACTAAAGCCAATCGCGAGTCCACACCCCAAGGGACTTGGCTCAATGTGCCTACCGCCACCCGGTGGTAGTAGGTGCAGCGCAGGGGTGATGCGCTGTGAGTGCTGACGAAATGAGATTACGCCGAAACGCCATGGTTCCCTGCACCACAATGGCAAGCAGGATTCGGCGAGCTCATGCCCCGGTGGCTAATGGAAACCGGCACACCTACCTGCCTTAGAAGCAGGGCTTTTGCGAGTTCGACTCTCGCCTGGGGCACCAAGTATTTCGTATTTCTGCGCGGGTAGCCAAGTGGTCGAAGGCAACTGATTGCAAATCAGTCGAGTAATCCCCGTCGGTTCGAATCCGACCCCGCGCTCCATCTCATTCAATCTTCCCCGCTAGCTCAGCCTGGTCAGAGCACTTGCTTCGGGAGCAGGGAGCCCGAGGTTCGAATCCTCGTACACCGCCCCATTCATTCTCAGTGGACAAGGAGACGAACATGCAGATTTTGCAATTGGACATCCAGGGCTACCCTCAGGATTGGATATCGCCCCAACAGGCGGCCACCTACTACGCCACCGACTCGGTAGTCTGGACGGTGGGTGAGGTGTGCCAGACGCTGCGCGGGGGAACCAATGCGCGTTCCGGTTTGCAGTCGGTTCTGGACATCCATCCGATCCTGGCCGTCAACGGCGCCAGCAAGACCAATCTCTTTGATGTGGTTCCGTCGCTATCCAACGCCAAGCTGTTCAAGCGCGACCGCTACCAGTGCGCATACTGCGGTGCCAGCTACGGGCCATCTGGCGCAGGGCTGACACGGGAGCATATCTACCCACGGGCGCGTGGTGGTGATGACATATGGATCAACGTGGTCAGCGCGTGCCGTGGCTGCAATGCCCGTAAGGCCTGTCGCTCACCCGAAGAGGCGGGGATGCCCTTGCTGTTTGCACCCTATGTGCCCAGCGTCTTCGAAGACTTCTTGCTGGCTGGTCGCCATGTGCGTGGTGATGTCCATGCATGGTTGGCCAGCAGGGTTTCCAAGCAGTCGCGCTGGTATGCCAGTCATTGACCCTATTCCATTTCAACCCGGCCTTGCGCCGGGTTTTTTTATTGGACTTGCGAACTTGACATCTTGTCCACCGCTCCGCCAAGCCCGCCGGACAACTTGGGGGATGTGCTGGATGCCCATGCTGGCCAAAATTCGCAGCATTGATAGACACAGCGACTAACAGCCACGCCTCATGCCCCATATGCCAATGCGCCTCTCACCCTTCGCCATCCCCTTGGCGTGCTGGTTATCCCTCTTCGCCTCCACCGGCTTTGCCCAGCCGGTGTACAAGTGGGTAGATGCCGATGGCAAGACCCACTATGGGCAACAACCATCGGCTGGCGACAAAGCGGGTGAAGCTCTCAAGCTGCACAGCAATACTGGCTTCGGCGGTGACAACAACGCCAGGGCTCGCGCGGTGGAGTACAACGCCGACGGCACCAAGAAGATTCCGAAAGACGTGCAGGACATGGTCAAGGGATTGGAAAAAACGCTGAAGACGCCAGACTCCAAAACGGTGCAACTGGACTGCAGTGCTGCGGTCAGCAACGCGCAGGAGCAGGGCAATACCGCGTTGGAGGTGAGCGAAAAGAATCTGAGAGACGGCTATATCACGCAAGCTGACTTTGACAAGAATGCGGCCAATATCCGCCGCGCCATGGCTGCGACCAGTGTGGCGCACTGCCAGGCTTCCACCGGCGCAGACCGCAGTTTCTATCAGTGCATGTCCAATGGAAACAACCACTTTTCAGCCTGTACCCGGAAATAGCCGCCCACTCGGGCATCGCAATCAAGACCTATGAATGGAGAGTGAATATGTCAGAAGTACACATTGAAATGGACCCGCCCGTAGAGAAAAAGTCTTGGCTGGGCAAGCTGTTGAAGTGGGCCATCATGCTTATCGCATTGGTAGTGTTTGCCAACTTCATCTCAGGTTTGCGCTCGGACCAGAAGGAAAAATTCGTTCACACCGCCCGGGCCAATGCCGCGGCGCGTTGCCAAAATGACGCTGCCTGCCTGGCCACCTTGAACGCAAAATTCGCCCAGTGTCTGGAAGACCACTCCGATTCGCATAAAAGCGGCAAGTTCGGTCGAAAATACACGTTGGACGAACCCGGCTTCTACCAGTGCGTGCGTTGAAGCGGTATCTGCCATCATCTGGTTACGGTTCAACTTCAGAGTATTCCTTCTGTGCGCAGATTTGCGGCACAGCTAACCCAAGCATTGGATAGGCACGCGATGACGACCAGGGAATCCTTTCCCGACCTGCTGACCCTCTATATGCGGCGCATACGCGCCAGCGCATCCGGCGTGGCCACCGAGATTGGTCTGAGCCGCGAGGCGGTCAACAACTGGCGCAGCGGCGTCTCTTTGCCCAGCGCACGGTCGCGTGAGAAGCTGCTGTCATGCACACGCTATCTGCGGCTGACCGAAGTCGAAACCAACCGCCTGCTGGCCGCGGCGGACTTTGCGCCCGAATATCCGCTGCAAGCGGAGGCCGCTGGCGACAAGCCGTTTGCCGGCTTCATTGAGTCGATTTTTGCGCAACTGGCCCAGGCCATGCCCTATCCGATCAGTCTGTTGTTGTCGCAGGCGCACTGGGGGCAGCCGCCGTTTCGCGAGGCGCTGTTGCAGCGCGCCCGCGCGCAATACGGTGATGCATCGGTATTGCACATCCAGCCGCCTTACAGCGTGACCGCCGATAGCGGTGAATACTTCGCCGCTATCGCGCGCCAATGCGGCTTTGCCGATGTGTGCTCGGACTACGAATTTGAAGCCGCGCTGGAAAAGAAGCTCCTGTCCGGCTCGCGCCTGTTTTGCCTGGTGAGCCGATTCGAGCAGGGCACGCCCGCACTGCGCGAAACCCTGGCAGGCATCTTGCGCAGTTTGAGCGAAATGCACAGCGGCCGCTTGCACTTGCTGCTGTGCGGTGGCGAGGCGCTGGCCGACCTCAAATACCGCAGCGGTGATTTGTCTTTGCTCAATATCGCGCAGGTCAACCACTGGCCCGAGCTGACGGTGGCAGACATGGCGATCCTCGCCCAGCAGCGCTGGCCCGAAACGGACTGGTCTGCGCAGCAATTGAGCGAGGTGCTGGCCCACTGCGGTGGGCACCCCGCCTTGTTCGAAGAGGCCATGCAGTGGCTGGTTGAAAACGATGCGCCGGGTGCTGGCCCGGATGCTCAGGCGGTTGCGTTGCGCGCGCACTTGGCCGGCAGTGCCCGTCTGTGGCAAACCTTCCTCCCGCTGACCCAAGACGCTGCAACACAAGGCAAGCTGCGGGAATATTTGCAAGCCGATGACCTAGGCAGGGCGCGCCCCTACCTGCAAGACGAGCACCTGCGCCGCCTTTTCTGGGGCAACCTGGTCCATGTTCGCGGCGCCGGTGATCAGGCGCGCCTGCACTGGCGTTGTGACACCATTCGCAATGCAGGCCTCATGGTGCTGGATTCATGCTCCAGCAACTAAGACCACTGTTTTCCAACCGGGTCGTGCGCGCGGTACTCATCGCGCTGGTGACTCTGTTCGTTGGCAGCGCCTTGCTGACGCCCAGGCTCAACCCTGTGACGCGAGGATCATTGCAGGGCCGAGAGAACGCCTGGCAGGTGTGGGGCGAGATGACCAAGTGGCGGGTTGCGCTGATCCAGGCGCGTGACCAGGAAGACGGTTGGCCGCGGGACATCGGCAAGTACGCACCGCACAGTGCGGTCAGTTTCCTCACCGTCACGTCGCCCCAGCCCTATCGCCTGCTGGCTAGCGTTGCCAGCCAGCCGGAGCTGGGGTCAATAGCGGGCACCCAGGTGGTGTTCGACTTCAATCCCGTCAATTACGCCTGGACTTGCAGTGCGGGCAGGCCACCGTTTCCCCCTGGTCTATTGCCCATGCAATGCACAGACAACAGCAGCACCAAGCCCGACGAAGAGCCCTTTGGCTGGCTGCGCAAGCTGTACCTGGTGTGTGCGGTGGTCTTTGTCGGGGCCGCGGCATTGGTACTGTGGCGCCACCCTCTGTTGAGCCCGGCGCAACTGCGCCCGGAGCGCCTGCGGCGCACACCCATTGCCAGAATCCCCCGACTCGATCGGTTGTTGCGTCTGACGGGCAGACGCCAATCGACGTTGCAGGCGGCCGAAGTCTCCCTGGTGAATTGGCTGCGTGCGGTGCGGTTTGCCGATGCCAGCGACGCCGAGCGCGTCTCTATGATGGCCGGCCAAGTGGTGGCGCGCAGCAAGCCCAGTAGCGATTGGGCGATGCCCGGCGCGGTGTTTGAGTGGTTGTTTCCGGTAGACATGCCGGTGTCGTTGGACCGGTGCCTGGTCTATGCACCTGCGCCCGAATTGGACGAAGCCTCTTTGCTGCACCATCTGCGGGTCACGCAAACCGGTGCAGATGTGATGCTGGTGCTGAGCACGCATACGCCCGACACGCCCCAGTCTTTGTTGCAGGCCTATTGCGAAGACCGCTCCAATCTGACCGTGATGGTCGACGCCGCCAGCCAAGCCGAGTGGTTGCTCAGCAGCCAGCCTGTCTCGGTGTTCTTGCGCCTGCTCGCTGCGCAGTTGCGTGTGACCCGCATATCGCCCTACCAGACCCGCGGAGGGGTTACACGAGCCGGAGTGTTCTTCGGCCGCGACCAGTTGCTGGCACGCGTTGTCAATCGAGAACCCGCCAACTACCTGGTGGTGGGCGGGCGCCAGTTGGGCAAGAGCAGCCTGCTCAAGGCCGTACAGCGCCGTCTGGAGGGCCATCCCCATGTCATCTGCCACTATGTGTCTCTGCGCGACCACCGTTTGGCCCCGCGCTTGGCGCTGCAATTCGGTCTGGATGCCGGCATGCCGCTGGACGCCATCATCAGCCACCTGCAGGCTAGCTATGTTGGCAAGCGCCTCTTTCTGCTGATTGACGAGGCGGACTTGTTCTTCCGCGACGAGTCTCAGCACGGCTACCACCAACTGTCCGCACTACGCGCCTTGAGTGAAGAAGGGCGCTGCTGGTTCATGCTGGCAGGGTTCTGGGATTTGTACGCCACGGCCGTGCTGGATTACCAGTCGCCACTGCGTAATTTTGGCGAAGTGCTGACGATTGGTGGACTGGAAGCGACTGCCTGTACCGAGCTGGCCACGGTGCCGCTGTCGCGCCTGCGCTTGGGCTTTGCCAGCAACCGTCTGGTGGATCAGGTGGTGGAGGCCAGCGGTCGGCGTGCCAACCTAGTGGCGATCCTGTGCCACGAGTGCCTGGAGGCTTTGCAGCCTGGTGAACGGGCGATTGAGTCGCGCCACCTGGCGCAAGCCCTTGTGTCGCAGGCCGTGCAAGACGCATTGGCGGGCTGGGGGCGGCTGAGCCACGACGCAGCAGCCTGCCGCCTGGACCGCATCGTGGTCTACCACACGGCATTGCACGGGGCTACCAGCCTAGCCAATCTGGCAAGCCTGCTGGAGGACCATGGCGGCGCCCCGCAGCCCGACGCACTGCGCCGCGCGTTCGACCGTCTGCAACTGGCCTATGTACTCAAACGGGAGCAGGCGATCTATGTGTTTGCCATCCCGTTGTTTGCCAAGCAATTCGAACCCGAAGAAACCAGGCTGTTGCTGCGCCAAGAATTACTGGCTGCGCCAGCTTGATGGACGCCCCTCAGGCACCCAAGCTGGTCTGGTGTGACCGCAACACTTCGAGCATTTGCGCATCGGGAAAGCCTTTGACGTGGTAGCGCACAGGCAGTACGCCTGGCACTTCAGTCATCCACGGGGCCATGTGCTCGGCGGCGATCTTCCAGGGCACGATGAAGGTGTCGTGCGTGTCGCCCGGACCGAGCTTGGTAAACACGATGTATTGCGCCTCAGGAATCCACGCCTCTACACCCTCGGTCCAGCTCGCCGCAGAAAAAGCGAAACCGTCCCTCTCGTAGGCGAGAAAGGACGCAACGAAGATGTCACGCCCCTCTGCTTTGAGGCGGCTCTCCAGGTATCCCTTTTGCTGCTCGTAGCTGCCGATCTGTATGCGCGTGTGCATGTCCTTCTGCCGGGCCAAGACTTCGGGCGCAGTGGGTGTGTAAGGGAGCCACTTGCCGTCTTGCAGCTCCAGCATATGGGCCGAGGTCCAGCGTGAATTCTTCGCCATCAGGTCTTTGGCGGCCACAAATACCAGCATTTGCCCAACCAGACTGTTGGAGCTGGTGACCAGCAGGACACCCCGTGCCGGTATCAACACCACCGGATTGGCCGGCAGGTTGAGCCGGTAGATGAGGTCGGGCAGCAAGATACGGGAGCAATCGAACGAGTCGTTCCACGCGCCCATGAATGTGTCGGGCCCAATGGCCTGCCACTTGTCGGGAGAGATATCGCGCAGGTTCTGCAGGGCCTTGGCAAAGGCGTCCTCAAAACCAATATTCAAGGACTGCAGAATCTGGTCGGTGGCCTGCTGTGTCTGCTTGGGACTGTCGAGCACGATCAGGGCGATATGGTCGTCGCCCATCTTGCGGCTGCTGACCTCGTACTTGGCATCCTTGAAATTGCTCTCGATCTGCACTTTGGCAAACCAGGGGTTGGAGCGGTCGCGTATGACTGGTAGTAGCGTGTCGGTATTTTCAACCTTGGCGCTCTGCGCCTCAACGCCTTTGATGCGCATGTCCACCATTTCGCGTGGCAGGGCGCCGCGGCTGAACCGGGGTGCGCGGCAGTAGTCTGCATAGAAGTGGGATAAAAACATAAATCCCCCTCCGTCCTGCGGCCCCAGGTCAATGGCAAATTGCTGCGCGTCATAGCGGGGGCTGGGAAAGCCCCGGTCTTTGAATGCCTTCACGATGCGAGCCGCAAATGCGTCCTTGGAGACGTGTCCGGTGATGAAGTCAGGGAGTTTCATGGCGCACATTCTCTCAGGGGGCAACGATGGGCCGTTGCGCGTCCGGGCTCACATAGTTGAGGATATGTTTTTCGTAAATGGAAGGGATCAATTCCAGAGCGATGTCCTTCGCGCAGATATCTGCGGCCCTGGTCACTTGGGTGAGGAGGTCGACCGAGACCGACTTGATGGCTTCCATCGACGCGGCCGCGTAGCTGAGATGCCAGGGCTCTGGATACATCCCGCCCACAAAATAGTTGTAGGGCCTGAAGAACCCGAATCTCGCGATGTTCTGGTCGAGCCAAAGGTGCAGATCCCTGAAGACTCCACCGATTGCTGTCTCTTCGGGCAGAAGCTTGGGGGTGTAACCTGCGGCGACCACGTTGCCTTCGACCACGTCAATCTCGGTCCCCCATTGGTGCCGGCTGCCACCCGGCAGTGCAGACCAATGCAGGATGCCTTCAACAATCTCGCGCGCGGTGAGTGCGTTGAAGTCCCGGACGTTTCCATCCAGGTCGTACAGCGGCTTCTTTCCAGTGAACTTCAGGTTCCAGATCCGCAGTTGGGTTTCATAGTCGCGATAGGTGCTGAAGGGTTGGAGATCAAATCCATCCAGGGTCGCAGCAGCACGCATCGCGAGAAAGGCATGTGCCACCTCGGGTTGGGCGGCAAATCGGGGTGTCAGAATTTGGACAACATGCGTCCTGGAGCGGCCGGTTACTTCGAATTCGTTGAGCATGATCGGCAGTTGGTGCAAGCAAAATGACTCGGAAACACTCTCGCGAAAGGGGTAAGGCGGCTCGTCCAAGCGCCAGGCTCTAAGCCAGCGGCATCAAGCCCGACGTCTTGCAGGTGTACATGGCCTGGTCCGCCACTTCCAGAATGTCACCCAAGTTGTCGCCGTCTTTGGGGTACCAAGCATAGCCCACACTCGCGCCTACGGCCACGGTGTCACCGGAGTCCAACACCAGGTTCTGCGATACCACGTCCACCAGTTTGTGGCCCAGTGCCTCCAGTTGCGCGCGCTCGGTGATGGACTCTACGATCAAAGCGAACTCGTCTCCACCCAGCCGCGCCACAGTGTCCGACTCGCGGACGATAGACACCAAGCGCTGACCCACGGTGATCAGGACCTTGTCGCCCGCTGCGTGGCCGTAGGTGTCGTTGATGGATTTGAACTTGTTCAGGTCCAGCATCAGCACGGCAAACTTCTTTTTGTTGCGCCGCGCGTGGCGCATGGCTACCTCGAACCTATCCATCAGCAGGAGCCGATTTGCCAGCCCAGTCAAGGGATCTAGGAAAGCACTTTTCCTCAGGGCGCGTTCGGCATCCTTCAATTTGAATAGATATTTCTTCAGCTTGGTATTCTTTGCCATGATTCGCCGCAGTTGCAAGCCCAAATACAGGGCAAGCAGCGCCAATAACAAAGACAGTGCCGCAAAGAAATAAGGTGAGGAGAAATGCTGCATGGTGTGCAAGCATTCTGGGCTCAGCGTGTTGCGTTTTCTACCGTCGGAACACTCTTTTACAAAGACAAGGCGCCGCGCTCAAGCCGCTAGGGGGGTCGTTTTCTCTATAGCTCTGTCCGCAGCGACCAGATTTCTGGGAACAGTACCACGTCCAGCATCTTGCGCAGATAACTCACACCGCCGGTGCCGCCGGTGCCGCGCTTGAAGCCGATGACACGTTCCACGGTCGTCACATGGCGGAAGCGCCACAGGCGGAAGGCGTCTTCCAGATCCGTCAACTCCTCGCCCAACTGGTACAGGTCCCAATTGGCTTCGGGCTTGCGGTAGACCTGCAGCCAGGCTTCTTCCACCGCTTTGCTGGCCACATAGGGCTGCGACCAGTCGCGCTGTGTGTGCGACGCGGGCACGGCCAGGCCGCGGCGGGCCATCAGGCGCAGGGCCTCGTCGTACAGCGAAGGCGCCACGTAGGCAGCCTGCACCAGGGCCAGGCGCTCGGGCGCATGGGCGTGGGGCTTGAGCATGGCGGCGTTCTTGTTGCCCATCGCGAATTCGATGCAGCGGTACTGAAAGCTCTGGAAGCCGCTGCTCTGGCCCAGGTAGGGGCGCATGGCGCTGTATTCGGGCGGCGTCATCGTGCCCAGCACATCCCAGGCGTGGACCAGTTGCTCCATGATCTTGCTGACGCGGGCCAGCATCTTGAAGGCAGGCGGCAGGTCGTCCTGTGCGATGTGGCGGATGGCGGCGGTCAGCTCGTGCAGCATCAGCTTCATCCACAGCTCGCTGGTCTGGTGCTGGATGATGAACAGCATCTCATCGTGGGTAGGCGACAGCGGCTTCTGCGCCGACAGGATGGTGTCGATGTTCAGGTAGTCGCCATAGCTCATGCTTTTGCTGAAGTCGAGCTGGGCTTTTTCTTCGGCAACGATGGCCTCGCCGGCAGAGGGCGTGGCTGCGTGCATGGGGCAGCCGGAAGGTGGGTTGTTGGTATTGCTCATGTCAGGTTACCGCATGCTTCTGGTTGAACTCGGGCTTCTTCCACTCGTCGGTTTCCAGCACCTGGCGCAGATGCTCGACCGCGTTCCACACGTCTTCGTACCCCACATACAGCGGCGTGAAACCAAAGCGCAGGATGTCCTTGTGGATGCCACCATCACCGGCGCGGAAGTCACCAATCACACCACGTGCGATCAAGGCTTGCACGATGGCGAAGGCGCCCGAGCCCAGTGCGCCACCGGCGTCGTGTTCACGGGTCAGGCAAACCTGGGATCCGCGCTTGTTGTGCTCCCGCGGCGTGGCCAGGCCAATGCCATAGCCCTGGCAACGCTCTTCCACCAGCTGGATATACAAATCGGTCAGCGCCAGTGACTTGGCGCGCAGTGCCGCCATGCCGCCATGCGGTTCGGCTGCGGCAAAGCCATCCAGCCCGCATTCCAGCAGCGACAGGCTGACAACAGGTTGTGTGCCGCACAGGTAACGCGTGATGCCGCCAGCGGGCTGGTAGTCCGGCGTGAATGCAAACGGCGCGGCATGGCCGAACCAGCCAGACAGCGGCTGCCAGCAACGGTCGGTGTGGCGTGGGTGCACCCACACAAAGGCCGGCGCGCCGGGGCCTCCGTTGAGGTATTTGTAGCTGCAGCCCACCGCGAAGTCGGCATCCGCGGCCTTCAGCGCGACCGGCACTGCGCCCACGCTGTGGCACAGGTCCCACAACATCAGCGCACCGGCTTTGTGGGCGGCGGCGGTGACGGCGGGCATGTCGTGCATGGCGCCGGTGCGGTAGTTCACATGGGTCAGCATCAGCACGGCCAGGTCGCTGTTGATGTGGGCGGCGATCTCGTCGGGCTCCACCAGTTTCAGCGTGCAGTTGTATTGTTTGCACAGGCTTTGCGCGATGTACAGGTCGGTGGGGAAATTGCTGCGCTCGCTGACCACCACGCGGCGCTGGGGTGCGTCGGTGGTGGAGATGTTCAGCGCGGCGCTCAGCGCCTTGTAGAGGTTGATGGAGGTGGTGTCGGTGACGACCACTTCGCCGTCACCTGCACCAATCAGGTGGGCGATCTTGTTGCCCAGCTTGTGCGGCAGGTTGACCCAGCCGGCGGTGTTCCACGAGCGGATCAGGCCCTGACCCCATTCGTTGGCTACCACTTCGGCGGCGCGGGCCGTGGCGGCTTTGGGCATCACGCCCAGTGAATTTCCGTCCAGGTAGATGACGCCGGGCGGGATGGTGAACAAGTCGCGCAGGCCGCGCAAGGGGTCGGCCGCGTCGCGTTGCTGGCAGTCGTGCAGGGTGATAGTCATGGTGTTTCTCAGCTCTGATTTAGCTCTGGTTTGCAAGGGATGCGCAAAGTTAACACCGGGCAAAAAGTCGTGGTGTCGGTTATTTCCAACAGCACAAAAAATACTTTAGACCTAAACCATTGATTTGTCCAGGCGCGGTCATGCGCTGCGGACAAACTCCGCGTTATCGACCGGCACGCCGCGGATCGTGTCGTTGCCGGGAATGATGCGGTTGAACACAAAGCCGGCTTTTTCGAGCACCCGGGTGGATGCGGTGTTGCCCACCGTCACCGTGGCCACGGAATATGCAGTGCGGCGCAGAGTTGGTGGGCGAAATCGGCTTGCAGCGGGGCATGCTAGCCCCCGCGGCGACGGTAGCGTGCCGGGGATTCGCCCACCCAGCGCACAAACAGGCGGCTGAAGGAGGCCGTGTCGGCATAACCCACCGCTTCAATGATGCGCGCCAGACTCCAGCGTGTGGTGTGCAGTAGTTGTTTGGCTTTCTCCACACGCGCCTTTTGGAGCAGGGCCAGCGGCGTGTGGCCGGTGTCGGCTTTGACACGCCGCATCAGCGTGCTGCTGCTGATGCAAAAGGCCTGGGCCATCTGCGCCAAGTGGAAGGGTTTAGCCAACCGCGCATCCAGCCACTGCGCCACCTGCTGCGCGAACGGGGTTAGCTTTGGGTCCATCAAATCTGCGTCGAGAAAAGGGGACTGGCTCGCGCGCTGGTCTGGCAACAGGCAGACGCGTGCGGTGGCTGTGGCAACCGCAGCGCCCAGTGTGCGCTTGACGAGGTGGATGGCAAGATCAAAGGCGGAGCTGACCGCGCCGGTCGTGGTGATGCCGGCGTCTTCCCGCAACACCGATGCGGCGTCCAATGCCATCGCCGGGTAGCGCTGGGCTAGCGTTGGTGCAAACAACCAGGCCGTCGTGGCCTTGCGGCCGTCCAGCAGTCCCGCTTCACCCAGCAGGAATGCGCCCACACACACCGCCGCCACGGGCGTGCCGGCGGCAAAGGTTCTGCGGATGAAGGCCAGTTCAGGTTTCAACGGAGCCAGCGCCGCATCCCAATCCACGTGGCGGCTGATCTCCAGGCCCGGCACGATGAGCAGGTCGAAGTGGCCGGCAGGCTTGTGCGTGGCGATGGTGTTGCCGCCGGCGATGGTGACCAGGCGCTGGCGCAGACCGATAACCTGGATGTCAAAAGGAGTTGCTGTGTGGGTGCCCAACTGCGTGCTGGCGATATCGGCGGCCAGTCGCAACACCTCCGCCAGGCCGAACACCTGTGTGCCCATGCAACCGGCATAGGCCAGTAGGGCGATGCGCAGCGGGCGGCGCTGGACCTTGGTTTTGGACGAAGTGGATTTGATGATATTGACCATAAATCAGCGGATATCAGCATGGTAGCGTTTGGCGCGTGAGGTCAACAATTCCTGCACTATGCAAACACCCCACATCACCCGTATTTCCATCCTGCCCTTTGGCATGGTCAACTGTCACTTGCTTACGGGCGCGCACGGCTGCGTGCTGGTCGACGCAGGCCTGCCCGGCTCGGAACACAAGATAGCGCGCGCCCTCAAGCAGCAGGGCCTGGGATGGAGCGACATCCGGCTTATCGTCATCACCCACGCCCATGTGGACCACGCGGGCAGCGCCGCCCGCCTGCGCGAACTGAGCGGCGCACCCATCGTCGCGCACGCGGGCGATCTGGACTACTACCAGCAGAAAAAGCCGATGCGGTTTTGCGCCACCGGCTGGTTTGGCCGCCTGTTCCTGCGCATGGGTTTGATACTGCAGCCCTACACGCCGTTCACGCCAGACTTGTTATTGCAAACCGATGAAGCGCTGGACCTGTCGCCGTATGGATTGCAGGGCTCGATGCGGCACACGCCGGGCCACACGGCCGGGTCTCTATCCGTGCAGCTGGCCGGTGGTGATGCCATGGTGGGTGACCTGCTGGCCTCGGGCATCCTGCTGGGCGGCATCGTGCGCACGGGTCAGGCCATGCGCCCGCCATTCGAGGATGACCCGCATGCGGTGGCCGATGTGCTGCAGGCTATGGTGGACGCCGGCACGCAGCGCTTTTACATGGGCCACGGCGGGCCGCTACCAGCGCAAGAGGTCGCGCGCCACGTGCATGCGCTGCGCAGGCTGCCGGTGCGGCAGGGCGTGGAGACCTGCTGCTAGTCTGCCAAAAGACTAAATATTGCTATTGCTTTGGTAGCTGCTTAGGACCGTCCCACGAGGGCTACAGCCCATTTCGCTGTTGTTGCAAATAGCGCCGCACCGCAGGGTCCAGCTCCAATCCAATCGCCTGCGCGTAGGCCGCATCGGCCGCATCCCGTGCGCCGCTGCGCGCCAGCAGGTGGGCACGTGCGGCCCAGTAGGGTTGGTAGCTGGCCAGGTGCGGGTCCTCGGCCACGCCGTCCAGAATCTCCAGGCCCTTGGCTGCACCCTCGCACTCGGCCACCGCCACGGCGCGGTTGATCTCCACCACCGGTGAGCCGGTCAGCTCGGCCAGCGCGCCATAGAGTTGGGCAATGGCGGGCCAGTCGGTGTGGCCGGTGTGGCGGCGTATCACATGGGCGGACTGCACAGCAGCCTCCAGCTGGAAGCGGCCGATGGCACGCAGTGCGCTGGCTTGGTGCAGCAGGCGTTCGGCCTCGTCGATGAGGGCCGTGTCCCACAGCTTGGGGTCTTGTTGCGCCAGCGGGATGTAGGCGCCAGTGCGGGCATCGCGCCGCGCGCCGCGCCTTGCGTGGGCATGCAGCATCAGCGCCAACATGCCTATGGCTTCGGGTTCATGGGGGAGTAGCGCTGCGACGAGCTGGCCGAGCCAGATGCCCTCGTCGCTGAGGTTGTGGTGGCGCGGGTCCAGGCCGGCGGGGTCGGACCACCCTTGGGTGAAGGCCGCGTAGATGGCCTCCAGCACGGTGTCCAGGCGCTCGGGCAGGTCCTCACGCTCGGGCAGTTTGAACGGAATGCCGGCCTGTTTGATCTTGGTCTTGGCACGCGATAGGCGTTGGCCCATGGTGGTGGGCGGCACGAGGAAGGCGGAAGCAATCGCTGCGGCATCCAGGCCCAGCACGGTTTGCAGCATCAGCGGTGCGCGCACGCCGCGCTCGATGGCGGGGTGGGCGCAGGCGAACAGCAGGGCCAGGCGGTCGTCTGGGATCTCGCGGTCCTCTGCGTCGTCCTTGTCTTCGGTGGATACCGGGGAGAGCAGCAGCAGGTCGTCGGTGGCCGCGTCGCTGGTGGCGGTGCGGCGCTGGACGTCAATAGCCTGGCGTTTGGCTACGGCCATCAGCCAGGCCTCGGGGCTGGCGGGCACGCCTTGCACCGGCCATTGCTGCAGTGCGGCCTCGAACGCGGCAGACAACGCGTCCTGCGCCGCCGCTACATCGTGGGTGCGCCGGCTTAGAAACGCGACCAGCTTGCCGTAGCTATGGCGGGCCGCGGCTTCGGCCGCGCGCTGCGCCGCGTCCAGGCTGGTGGGTGCTACATCGCCCAAATCGGCCGCACCTCGATCGTGCCGTAAACCGAGCTGGGGCAGCGCGCGGCCCATTGCAGCGCAGCGTCCAGGTCGGGCACGTCGATGACGTAGTAGCCGCCCAGTTGCTCCTGCGTGTCGGCATAGGGGCCGTTCAGCACTTCGGATTTGCCATTGCGCACGCGCACGGATGTGGCGTCCGTCGTGGGGCGCAGGCGCTCGCCGCCGCGCATGACGCCAGCCTTGACCAGGGCCTCGGTGTAGGCGCCGTAGGCCTGCATGATGGTGCCCATTTCGGCGGGGGGCATGGCATTCTCGGCGGCTTCACTGGCGTAGATCATCAACAGGTATTGCATGGAAAGACTCCTTGGTTTCAGGGTGTTGTGATGTGGCAAACGCTGCATCTACACCATGACGTTTGAGTCATGCAGATTTCGACAAATGGGGCAAAAATATTTTCGGCTTCAGCCCAAATAGCGGCCGCAACCAGCCCACGCGCATTACCAGGCCCGATGTCAGCGCCCAGCAGCCGAGCACGGTCCCGGTTCCGATAAGCAGTGGCTCGGCCATCGGCCCCAGTTGCAGCGGCACCAGCCAGTAGGCCAGCAGCACGATGAGGCTTTGGTGCAGGATGTACCAGGGATAGACGGACTCGGTGGCCCACGGCAGCCAGCTAAATGGTCGGTTCAGCAGGGCATGGCCCCAGCCCAGGATCGCGCACAGCGTGGCCCAGACATAGATATTGCGCAGCGTCCAGATCAGCCATTGCATGACGGTGGAAATCTCCTCCTTGGCCTTGAACGACAGAACCGAAGCTAGGTAGGCGGCACCGCAGGCCAGGGCCAGACCCAATGCAATTTTGCGCAGGCGCAGTAGTTCGGCCCACAGCGCGTCGGACCGGGCCAGGCACCAGCCGTAGACAAAGACCGTGAAGTACACGGGGTGCAGGTACCAGTCGTGGATGAGGTCGTTGGTGCCGGGGAAACGCTCCTGCAGCAGTACGGTGTAGAGCATCAACGGGAGCGCGGGCAGCACCAGCAGGCGGGCGCCGCGTAGGCCAGTGAAGGCGGCCAGCAGGCGCTGGCCCGGGCGCGTGCTGAACAGCGGTTGCAGCGTAACCAGCACCCACGTGTAGCACAGCAGGTAGGCCAGGTACCACAGGTGGTTCCAGGTGTAGCCGTGTTGCCAGCCGGCAAATGCGTGCTCGGGCCAGGCGGCCGCGGTGTAGTAGCGCGCCAAGAAATTCACAAAACCAGGCTGCACCACCCCATGGGTCACGCCCTCGGCATAGGGCTGGATGGGAACGATGACCACGATGCCAAAGGCCAGCGGAAGCAGCAGGCGCCAGTTGCGCTGGCGCAAAAAGCTGCCGAGGCGGGTGTTTCGCAGCATGAACGCCGTGGAGATGCCGGAGACCAGAAAGATCAGGTCCATGCGCCAGCGGTTGAGCATCAGCATCGGTATCTGCAGCGCCTCGGACAGGTAGCTGCTTTTGACATGCCAACCCCATTCGGTGACATACAGCATGCCCAGGTGGTACAGGATCAGCAGGCCAAAAGCCAGGGCGCGCAGGGCGTCGATATCGTGGCGGCGGTTCATGGATGGCGGTTGGGTGGAAGTTGAAAACGGCCGCCAGATTAGGTGGACCGGGGCTTTTGGTGGGTAAAAAGGGACGGATTGGGTACAGAAAGGGACCAGCGGTGGCGTTTGGGGACGAAATTCGGGGGGCGTGCTGCCCGGCGTCGCTACCATCGCCGGCATGGAAAATAACAACGCCCCCGCAATCGCTGCCGTGCCGCCGGATGCCCAGGCTTGGCTGGCGCGTTACCGGCCCTGGCAGCCCGTGGTGGAGCCAGCGCTGTGGATCATCTTCTTCTGCGGCCAAGCCCTGCTCAACAGCATCACCGTGTGGCTGGACATTGCGCGCACCGGCCTGGGCTTTGCGCGTTGGGAGCCGGTGGTGTGGGAATGGAGCAGCAACCTGGTGCTGCTGGCGCTGGTTCCCGCTGTCATCGCATTCGAGCGGCGGCTTGGTTTGCAGTGGGCCACTTGGCGGGCGAACCTGCGCTGGCATGTGCTGGCCAGCGTGGTGTTCAGCTTCGCGCACGTGCTGGGCATGGTGGGCCTGCGCAAACTGGCCTATGCCAGCCAGGGCGAGGAATACGGCTTTGGCAACTGGCCGTTGGAACTGGCCTACGAATACCTGAAAGACTTTCGCAGCTACGCTGCCATCTTGCTGATGGTGGCGCTGTACCGCTTGTTGCTGTTGCGTTTGCAGGGCGAGGCCAGCTTGCTGGACGCACCGGACGACGGCCCGGCGGTGGAGCCGGTCGAGCGGCCGGAGCGCTTCTTGGTGCGCAAGCTGGGTAAAGAATATTTGCTGCCCGCGGCCGAGGTCGAGTGGCTGCAGGCCCGGGGCAATTACGTGAACCTGCGTGTGCGCGCCCACGATTACCCGCTGCGCGCGACGATGGCGTCCATCGAAGCCCGGCTGGACCCGGCCCGTTTTGTACGGGTGCATCGCAGCTACATCATCAATCTGGACTACGTGCTGCAGATCGAGCCGTTGGACTCGGGCGACGCCCGTGCCCGCATGCGCGATGGTGGTGAGGTGCCGGTGAGTCGGCGCTACCGCGAGGGGATACGCAAGCTGGCGTCTGCCGGCAGTGGGGCTTAGCGATAGCTCAGGATTTTGGTGCCACCAACCACTCGCGGCGGAACAGCCATTGCTCTGGGTGCCACAGGTTGTCCAGCGTGACCTCACCTGTCTTGTGCCGGCTCTTCACATGCCAGCGCGTGCCCAGCAATGTGCAGTTTGGAAGGCAACTGGGGGCGGGTTCGTCCAGGCTGTCTTGCAACCAGACGACGGCGTCAAACTGGTCCAGCAAGAAAGCCAGGCGCTCCGTGGGCGGCCGGTCGGGTTGGTAGGCGCCGGTGTTGCGGCCTTCTGCGTCGTAAGGCGTGATGCGCGCACCGGGCAGGATGAAGCGGAAGCGCTCGAACTGGCCAGTAAAGCCATTGGGCACCGCCACGCGTTTGCCTTGCAGTTGTCCCTGCACGACTGGGCTGTAGCCAGCAGCCGGGGTGCTGAGCGGCTGCACCATCAGGCCAAAGGCTGCATATATGGCCAGCACCACGGCCAGCGTGGCTGTCTTGGCCAAACGGTTTATGAAAAATCCGGCGCAAGCCCCCGTAAAACCTAGCACTACAGCTATCAGAGTAATAGCAACTTGCGGACCACTGGCGATCTGCAACTCACCCATGACCCAGGCCACACGGGCCAGCATCACCAGCGCCGGTACCAAAAGCGCCAGCGTGATCCAGAACCAGGCCTTGGCAATGCGGTCCCAGGCGAGTGCCATGGCGATGGCGATGGCAGGCATGGCGGGGATCAGGTAGCGCTCGGAGCGTTGGCTGGGGATTGTGAACACCACCAGCCACACCACCACCCAGGCCAGCAACACGCGCAGCGCTGGGGACAGTTGCACATAGATCTGGCGTTGGAAGGCCACTTTGAATGCGGTCCATCCCAGGCCCAGCACGGGGAGAAACAGCAAGCCGGCGTTGACCGGGTAGGCCAGCAACTGCGTCCACATCGGGTAGGCGCCAAACAGCGCGGCATGCCAGTAGCCCTGGGTATTGGACATCTTGCCTGCGTTTTCGGCCACGACGAATTCCTGCCACACCGAGGCCGGGTCTGGGTCCAGCGCAAACCACAGTGCGAAGATACCCAGCGCCAGCAGCGTGCTCCAGGCCAGGCCCACCGTGGCGCGGACCACCAGCGGCCAACCCAGGCGCGGCGCGCTGGCCAGCCAAGCGCACCACACGGCCGCGGCGGCCGGTGCGATGAGCGCGAACGACTTGTAGGCCGAGCCCAGGCCCATGGCAATGCCCATCAGCGTGAACATGCGCCAGTCCATGCCGTCGGATTTGTCGCTTGCGCTGGCCGGGCCGCGTACCCGCAGCCACAGCACCCACCACATCGGCAGGGCCAGCCAGAAGGTCTCGGGGGCGGAGGTCAGGTAGGCGCGGCCGTAGCGGAAGGTGGAGAAAAACAGCAGGTACAGCGCCGCAGCGATGCAGGCCGTGCGCAGCTTGCCGCCGCTGATGCGGTGCGCAAAGAAAGCCAGCAGCGCGGCCGTCGCAAAGGTGTAGAGCACGCTGGGCAGGCGCAGGATAAACAGGTTCCAGTTGCGTCCCCAGTCACCGGCCGCGATGGCTTGCCAGAAGAGCAGCGGTGGCTTGGTGTTGCGGGTGTCGATGATCTCGGACTGCAGTGGCAGCCAGTGGCCAGACTCCGCCGTCATGCGCGCGATGTGGATGTAGACCATCTCGTCGCCATTGGTCGGGGCGTAGGGGCTGTTCAGGCCGTAGAAGTACAGCAGTGCGCACGCTGCAACGATGGCAACCCAACCCCAGGGCGGGGCCGAGACACTGTCTTCTCTCAGCCTCCGTTGCATTTTGTATGGTCTCGAAGCACTTGTTTCAGCACGCAGCCCTTGCTTTTGGTGACTATTTCAATCCGTTGGCGCGATCGAACTTCATCAGCGCGTACCCGTACTTTCCGGTCGAATAATTGTGGAGGTAGGCTTCGGCGGACTGAATGAGCTGATCAATTGCAGCCGAGGTCAGGTCGAGGTCTTCAATCAACTGCTGGCGATTGCGGCGGACAGATTCGAGAATGACATTGTTGGTTGTGGTTGCCTGCGCGCTCAAGTCGACAAGCGTGCTGCGAGCAAAACCCGCGTCCAGGCCAAAACGCTCGTATTCCTCAAGCGAGGGCAGCCCATCCCCGATAGAAGACTTCTGGGTTAGAGTGACTTCATCCATGATGAGAATGCTGCCACCATCACCCAGCAACTCATCCGCCTTTTCAAACAACGTTTGTGTCGGGATGTACTGTGCGCTTTCTTGGAAGAGCAACAAATCAAACTTTTCTGTATGGGTGAAGTCTTCCAACCGTGAGCAAATTGCGGGTAGCGCGTCCCCGTAGCGTTTCTTTGCGTAATTGATTTGATTGGCGTCGGGAGTGATACCCAATATGTCGTAGCCTTTGCGTCCCAGCTCAGCGAGCGTGGTGCCGATGCCAATGCCAACTTCCAAGATGCGCTGCGTCGGCTCGGCCGCGATATGGCTGAGCAGGAAATTGCTCGCTTTCTTTTGAGCGTTCACGATAGGCTCGGCGTCGGAATCGAACAAGCCATAGTGCAAGTATTCAAAGCCACCGAACTCTATTTGCAAACACTGCGCGTATACGTTCAGTGGGAATGTGAAATGCTTGTGATCTGTCATTGAGTTTCCTAACAATCGCCTTGATGCGAATGATCTCAGGGAGTGATTTCGTTTGCTGCGATTTATTCTCTATCGCGCTTGAAGGTCCAACGATCGTTGGCCAAAAAGTTGCTTACGCTAGCGGCCAGAATGGCGATGATATTGGCCACGCGGTAGTCCATGGTGCTGGACAGTAACAGCGTCAGCACATATTGCAAGCCGCTGCCAAAGGCGGATGCCGTGGCATACTGGCTGAACTCGGTGGCCAGTAGGCGCAGGCTCACCGGGCCAGGGCTTTCTTCCTGCTCCAGCGTCTTGACCCGGTCGGACCAGGTCCACAGGCGGTTCCAGGTGAAGTTGTTGAGGGTGGCCAGCGCAATGGCCACTGCCAGGGACAGGTAGGGCTTGTTGTATGTGGCTTCGATGTGGTTGAAGACGTACTCATGGCCCACATGCAGCATGGTCAGATTGACCACGGTGCCGCTGGCGCCAACGATGCCGAACTTGATGTAGCGGTAGCGCTCCAGCAGGCCCAGTGCCCACAGCACCGCGCGTTGCAGCGCTGTTGTATGGCCCGCGCTGCTCATGCGGCGGCAGCAGCCGGTTGGTTGCGCAAAAAGGTCAAGGCTTGGTCCAGTACCGGGTCGGGCGCAATGCGCTTCAGGCACTGGTTGTCGCCATCGCAAAAGGTCAAGCGGTGGTTGTAGGCGGAGAGGCAGGGTGAGCAGGCGATGCCGCTTTCCAGCACCACATTGCGCGTGCCCAACGGGCCGTACAGCTTGCCGGTCTCGGGGCCGAAGAACACCATGGTTTGTATGGGGGTCAAGGTGGCGAAGTGACCGGGGCCGCCATCATTGGTGATCAGCAGGTCAGCGGCGTGGAACAGCATCAGCAGCTCGCGGATGCTGCGGGTGTAGCCGGTGAGGTCGATGCATGCCTTATTCTGAATCTTTGCAATCAGCTCTTTGGCCAATTGCGCGTCGTCCTTCAGGCCAATCAGGCCCACGGCGAAGCCCGCGGCGCACAGGCCCTGGGCCACGCGGGCGTAGTGCTCAGGCGGCCAGGCGCGCTCGGGCAGGATGCCGCCACCGGCATACATCAGCACCAGCTTTTTGCCCGCGCGCACCGGGTGGTCGGCAACTAGCTTGGTGGCGTAGGCCGCCAGTTCGTCCTGGGTGAAGGCCACCGATAGTTCAGTGTCCACCGGCATGCGGCGAATGGGCGCCACCTTGTTGCGCGGCACACTGCCGACGGAATCGAGCGCGTCCACCAGCGACAGGAATTGCTTGCTGATGTGCTGGTAGGGGTTGTAGGGAATGGCGTGGTTGATGAAGCTGCCGCGGTAGAGGCCTTCTTGGGTGTGGGGTGTGAAGCCCACGCGCACCGGCGCGCCGGTGCTGAAGGACAGCAGGGCGCTGACACGCGAGAACAGTTCGCAGTCGATGACGGCGTCCAGGCCCAGGCGGCGCATGGCGATGCTGACATTGAGAATGTCACGCACCAGCGATCCGCCGGAGCTGTCGTCCAGGCTGTGCATGTACTCCGGAGCCGTGAGTTGCAGCAGCTTGGAGACTTCCTGGTTTTTCTTCAACTGCAGGATGTGGATGGCAGCACCTGGGTACAGCCTGCGCAGTTGCGCAAACATGGGGCCGGCCAGCACGATGCTGCCCATCTCGGACAGCAGTATCACCAAAATATTTTTCGGTGCGATGCTCAGTTGCGCCGGCCCGCGGAATAGGCCGGTGAAGCGCACCCAGGCCGACACGGCGCTGCACAGAAGCTGGCCTACCCAGCGATCGATGAAGCGTTGTGTCTGGATTTTCATGGGCGTATTGTTACCGGCTTTTGGTTCACGGCATTGTGGCTGCGGCACGGCGCCAGAGCGCCTTCACATCGCTACGCGATATGAGCCTTCGCCGCAAGGCCGCAGGTTTGCTGCACAAACGCCGGGCTTACAGCCCGGCCGCTGCACGCAGCGCTGCGGCCTTGTCAGTACGTTCCCATGTGAACTCGGGCTCTTCGCGGCCGAAGTGGCCATAGGCTGCCGTCTTCTCGTAGATGGGGCGCAGCAGGTCCAGCATCTGGATGATGCCCTTGGGACGCAGGTCGAAGTGCTCGTTGACCAGCTTGGCGATCTGGTCGTCGGGGATGACGCCGGTGCCTTCGGTGTAGACGGTCACGTTCATGGGGCGGGCCACGCCGATGGCGTAGGCCACCTGGATCTGGCACTGGCGCGCCAGGCCAGCGGCCACGATATTCTTGGCCACATAGCGTGCAGCGTAAGCAGCCGAACGGTCCACCTTGGAAGGGTCCTTGCCGGAGAAGGCACCGCCGCCGTGCGGGCAGGCACCGCCGTAGGTGTCCACAATGATCTTGCGTCCGGTCAGGCCGCAATCACCTTGCGGGCCACCGATGACAAAACGGCCGGTGGGGTTGACCAGGTACTTGGTGTCTTGCAGCCAGGCCTTGGGCAGCACGGGCTTGATGATTTCTTCGATGACAGCCTCGTAGAACTCTGGCTTCATCTTGTCGCCCAGGCTCATCTCGGGGCTGTGCTGGCTGGACAGCACCACAGTGTCGATGCTGTGGGGCTTGCCGTCCACATAACGCATCGTGACCTGGCTCTTGGCGTCGGGACGCAGGAAGGGCAGACGGCCGTCCTTGCGCAGTTGCGCCTGGCGCTCGACCAGACGGTGGGAGTAGTAGATGGGAGCTGGCATCAGCTCGGGTGTTTCGTCGCAGGCGTAGCCAAACATCAGGCCCTGGTCACCGGCGCCGGTGTTCAGGTGGTCGTCGCTGGCATGGTCCACGCCCTGGGCGATGTCGTTGGATTGCTTGTCGTAGGCGACCAGCACGGCGCAGCCCTTGTAGTCGATGCCGTATTCGGTGTTGTCGTAGCCGATGCGCTTGATGGTGTCGCGCGCCACCTGGATGTAATCCACATGGGCGTTGGTGGTAATCTCACCGGCCAGCACGACCAGGCCGGTATTGGTCAGGGTTTCGGCGGCCACGCGGGACTTGGGGTCTTGCTTGAAGATCGCGTCCAGGATGGCGTCGGAAATCTGGTCGGCGACCTTGTCGGGGTGGCCTTCAGACACAGACTCGGACGTAAAGAGAAAATCGTTCGCCATGGTATGTACTCCAAAAAAACATCAAGTCGCGTTGCTTGGGCCTTGTTGGAGCTTGCAGCGAACGCTTTAGCAGATTTGTCAGTATTGACAAGGCACAATGGCAGGCCTTTCGACACCACCCCTATGCGCGTCGCCCTGCAAGTAGTTCTGTAACTCAGCGACAGCGTGTATTTTATCTCAGACAGGGTTCGCCAATTGCAAGAACTGACATCCCTTTTGCCAGCATGGGTGCCGACTGCACCGCCGGTGGGTGGGTGCCCATGCTGACGCGGCTGTTGCTCAAGTGCATGGCGGGTTTGGCCTGGCTTCCGCTGCCAGTGCTGCGTGCGCAAGGTGCTTTGCTGGGGTGGCTGCTGTATGCCCTGGTGGCTTCGCGGCGCCGGGTGGTGCTGATCAACCTGAGTCTGTGCTTTCCGCAATGGTCGACCCAGGAGTTGCGCCGCCAGACGCGGCGGGTCTTTGTGCGGTTTGCGCAGAGCTGGCTGGACCGGGGTTGGCTGTGGCATGGGTCCGATGCGGTTTTGCGCCGGCGCCTGGCGCTGGAAGGCAGCCTGCACGAATTGGACGGCGACGAGCCCACCATCTTGTTTGCGCCCCACTTCATGGGCCTGGACGCCGCGTGGACGGCGCTGACCCAGCAGGTGCCGCGGCGGTTTGCCACCATTTATTCGCCGCAGATGAACACCGATGCCGACGCCTGGATCTATGCTGGCCGCCAGCGCTTTGGCCAACCTGAAATGGTGGCGCGGCTGGATGGCGTCAAGCCCATTGTGGCGGCGGTGCGTGCAGGGGAGCCGTTGTATCTGCTGCCCGACATGAATTTCGACCCTTCCGAGTCACTCTTTGTACCTTTCTTTGGCGTGGATGCCTGCACCATCCCCTCGCTATCGCGCTTTGCAAAGTTGGGGCGGGCCAAGGTTGTGCCCATCGTGACGCAAATGACGCCGCAGGGCTACCGCGTGCGGGTGCTGGACGCCTGGGCGGACTTTCCCACTGGCGACCTGGAGCTGGACACCACGCGCATGAACCAGGAGCTGGAGCGCTATATCGCGGCTGATCCCAGCCAGTATTACTGGGTGCACAAGCGCTTCAAGGATAGGCCCAACGGCGAAAAACCGCCCTATTGATCGGCGATGGGGCGTTGCAAGCGGTTGCTACTAAATGAGTAGCGCATTACGTAAGTAGTACGAGGGCTAGCGCAGAAAATCGCCAAGGTGCTGGATGACCAGGGCAGGCTGCTCGTGGATGATCCAGTGCGTGGCGCCTGGCACCCGGCGCAGCTTCAAATGGGGCACATAGTCTTGCAAACCGTCGATCAAGACTGGCGGCAGGGCCGCGTCGTCCATGCCCCAGATCACCAGCGTGGGCAGCGTCACGGTCAGCATGCTGGCGGGCAAGTCCACTGAGGCCGCGGCCGGATCTTCGGGGCGGGGTGGGCGCAGCGGGGAGGCGCGGTAGTAGTTGCAACCGCCGCGCAGGCCCAGGGACCAGATCGCGCGGTACTGGTCCTTGACGGCCTCGGTCAGCCACGGCGTGGGGCGCGCGCCCGCAAACTCGTGGGTCAGGAAGGCGAACAGGCGGGCAAAGTCGTTGTCGGTCAGCAACTTTTCGGCGTCGTCGCGCACCAGGAAGTTCATGTAGGCGCTGGCCTGCTGCTGGGCCGGGTTCGCCTTGAGCTCGCGCAGAAAGGTGCCAGGGTGGGGCGAATTGACGATGGCCAGCTTGTGGGTCAGCTGCGGCAACTGATTGGCAAAGTTCCAGGCCACGGCACCGCCCCAGTCGTGGGCGACCAGGCAGGCCAGCGGCTCTGTGCCGCCGGTTTCGATGGCAACCAGGGCAGCAATGTCCTGCACCAGGTGCTTGGGCCGGTAGGCGCTGATTTCGGTCGGTGCTGAGGATTTCTCGAAGCCCCGTAGATTGGGTGCCACGCAGCGGTAGCCGCCGTTCTGTGGCTGGGAGAAGTGTTCCAGCAGTGCGTCCCAGACAAAGGCGCCTTCCGGGAAACCATGCAAAAAGACCAGTACCGGCCGCCCCCGCGTACCGGCTGCCCGGCAGCTCAGTGTGATGCCGTGGGGCAGGGGCTGCTGGTAGGTTTCAATCATTCGTCGCTGGCAGCGGGCTCTTCAGGTGCGTCGGCCTCCGCCTTGACGGCAGATGTCTTGTTGGCCTGCGGGTGCGCCCACTTCCACAACAATTTGGCGACATCGTCTATGCCTTTGCGCTTGGTGGCCGAGAACAGCATGACTTCGCCACCGCCGGCCTGCAGCTTGGTGATGGACAAAATTTTCGTGGCCTCGCTGCGGGTCAGCTTGTCGGACTTGGTCAGGATGATCAGAAACTTCAGGCCTTCTTGAACCCGGGGGCGAATGACGTCGAGCAGGATTTCATCCAGCTCGGTCAGGCCGTGGCGCGGATCGCACATCAGCACGATGCCAGTCAGGTTCTCGCGCGTGACCAGGTAATTGGCCATGACCTGCTGCCAACGGATCTTGTCCTGCTTGGGCACGGCTGCGTAGCCGTAGCCCGGCAAGTCGGTCAGGATGGCGTCGGTCACGCCTTGCTTGCCCAGGGCAAACAGGTTGATGTGCTGGGTGCGCCCCGGTTTTTTAGACGCAAAGGCCAGTTGCTTTTGCTGCGTCAGCGTGTTGATGCACGTGGATTTGCCAGCATTGGAGCGGCCGACGAAGGCAATCTCCGGCACGTCCAGCGGCGGCAGAAAGCGCAGCTCGGGGGCCGTGGTCAGGAATCGGGCTGTGTGGAGCCAGCCCAGCGCGATGGCCGCGGGGGTCTTTTCACCTTCTCCGGCCTTGGGGGCTGGGGGGGTAAAGCTGTTGGAGTTTGTCTTGGTAGTCATTGAATAAGGCGAAAGACCCTGCCCGCATTGTAGAATGCCCCCTGTTTTGCCCACTAGACTTACAGCAGCACCATGAAGTTGATCGCCCAATTGCTCATCGCCGCCACAGCGGCAGCCTCGCCCCTTTTCGCCTTCGCGTCTGAAGCCGCTGCTCCCGCCGAACATGCGGCTGCCAAGGTGGTGAAGCCGGATCTGGCCAAGGGTGAAGCAAGTTTTGGCGCGGTCTGCGCGGCTTGCCACGGTGCGGATGGCAATTCCGGCACCCCTGCCAACCCCAAGCTGGCCCAACAGCACCCCGAATACATCGTCAAGCAGTTGCAAGAGTTCAAGAGCGACAAGCGTGCCAACCCCATCATGAAGGGTTTTGCATCGGCGCTGTCGGATGAAGACATGAAGAACATCGCCTACTGGGTGGGCAGCAAGAAAGCCAAGCCCGGTTTCTCCACCGACAAGGCTTTGGTGCAAATGGGTGAGCGCATTTACCGCGGTGGCATTGCCGACCGCCAGGTGCCCGCCTGTGCTGGTTGCCACAGCCCCAATGGCGCTGGCATTCCCGCCCAGTTTCCCCGTGTTAGCGGCCAGCACGCCGATTACGCTGCAGCCCAGTTGACAGCCTTCCGTGACGGTGGCCGCAAGAACAGCCCGCAAATGACACAGATCGCTGCCAAGCTGAACGACCGCGAAATCAAGGCCGTGTCGGACTACATTGCCGGCCTGCGTTAAAGCGACAAATCGTTGATCGCTGCGTAAGGTTCTCTTTGCGGAACCAAACGCCAGCAAGCGTCCCTAAGGGGCAGATGCATCGCAAGATGGGTCTGCCCCTTTTGCTTTTGCACTGGTTGCATGTAAGAAGTGGGGCCGGTGGCCGACCAAGCTCTATACAACGAGGACCTCTCCCATGCTGATCAAAACCCAAGGCAACGGCTTCAACCACGGCATTGCCAGCGAAATCACCGACCGCGCCCACTACGAAAACCGCCGCCATATCCTGCGGCTGATGGCATCGGGGCTGGCAGGTGGCGCCATGGCGAGCTGGGCTACGCGCCAGGCTTTCGCGCAGGGCGACACGCCTGTGCCACGCCCCGGCAAGCTGGCCGCCTTGGCGGCGCGGCCCTCGTTGGTGTCGGGCGCCACGACCATGGAAAAGCCCACCGCCTACAAGGACGCCAGCAGCTACAACAATTTCTACGAATTCGGCACCGACAAATCCGATCCCGCGGCCAATGCCCACACGCTCAAGACCACTCCCTGGTCGGTGGACATCGAGGGGCTGGTGAAGAAGCCGGGCCGCATGGCGCTGGAAGATTTGCTCAAGCTTAGCCCCATGGAGGAGCGCCTGTACCGTTTGCGCTGTGTGGAGGGCTGGTCCATGGTCATACCCTGGGTGGGCTACTCGCTGGCCGATCTCATCAAGCACGTCGAACCGCTGGGCAGTGCCAAGTATGTGGAGTTTGTGACGCTGGCCGACCCCAAGACCATGCCCTATGTCGGCTCGCGCGTGCTGGATTGGCCCTATGTGGAGGGCTTGCGCCTGGATGAAGCCATGCACCCGCTGACCCTGCTGACCTTTGGCATGTATGGCGAGGTGCTGCCCAACCAGAGCGGCGCACCGGTGCGCATCGTAGTGCCATGGAAGTATGGCTTTAAGAGTGGCAAAAGCATTGTCAAGATCCGCTTCACCGATAAGCAACCAGGCACGGCCTGGAACAAGGCGGCGGCCAATGAGTATGGCTTCTACTCCAACGTCAATCCCAATGTGGACCACCCCCGCTGGAGCCAGGCGACCGAGCGCCGCATTGGTGAGGATGGCCTGTTTGCCAAGAAGCGCAAGACGCTGATGTTCAACGGCTACGAAGCCCAGGTGGGGCAGCTCTATGCCGGCATGGACCTGAAACGGTTTTACTGAGAGTGGCCTCGTCCGTGCGTGCCCGCATCAACCAGTACCTGCTGAGCCGGTTTGCCAAGCCGATTGCGTTCGTGATGGCCTTGCTGCCTTTTGGGTGGCTGGTGCTGGCGGCGGTATTTGACTGGCTGGGTGCGAACCCGGCCGAAGCCTTGGAGCGTTCCACCGGGGATTGGGCGCTGCGCATGCTGTGCGTAGTGCTGGCGATAACGCCACTGCGCACCATCGCCGGGCTGCCGCCTTTGGCACGCTTTCGGCGTATGGCAGGTTTGTTCGTCTACTTTTACGCGGTCTTGCACCTGCTGGCGTACAGCTGGTTCGACATGGGCTTTGATCTGGTGGATATCGCCAAGGACATCCCCAAGCGTCCCTTCATCTTGGTGGGCTTTACAGCCATTGTGCTGCTGACGCCCTTGGCACTGACCTCCTTCAACCGTGCCATCAAGGCCCTGGGCGGCAAGCGCTGGCAGATGCTGCACCGGCTGGTCTATGCCGTTGCGGTGTTGGCGGTGGTGCACTTCTTCTGGATGCGGGCGGGCAAGCACAACTTTGCCGAGGTGGCTGTGTACGCCCTGATCCTGGGTAGCCTGCTGGGCTGGCGGGTGGTGCAGGCCGTAAGGAAAAGGGCTTTGCAGCCCTCGTCAGTGTTGCGTAGTCAGCTATAAAAATTATAGCTTTGATGAACCGCCGCTTGCGGAGCACTGGCTGCAGGCTTGGCCGGCGTGGTGGCCGCCGGTGGTAGGTACAGCGAGCCCGTCTGGCCGCAGCCGCTCAGCGCCGCCATGCAGGCAGCAAGGACAAGCGCACTGACTAGAATTTGCTTTGCGTTCAACATCATGAAATTGTAATGACTGACTCCGAATACCTGGACCGTGCCGAAACTTTGCTGCAAGCGGTGGAAGCAAGCTGTGACCGCATCAACGACGAGACCGATGCCGATGTGGACAACCAGCGGGTGGGGGGCATGGTCACCATCGTCTTCGCCAACCGCAGCCAGATCGTCATTAACCAGCAAAAGCCGCTGCACGAAATCTGGATGGCCGCCAAGGCCGGTGGCTTCCATTACCGTTGGGTGGATGGCCAGTGGCAAGATACCAAGGGCCAGGGGGAGTTTTTCACGGCACTGACCGAGAACGCCAGCGCCCAGTCTGGCCAGGCGCTGCGCTTCACGGCCTGATCTTCGACCGTCAGTTGCGGAACAGATCCAGGATCTTCTTCTTTTCCTCAGCGGGTGGCAGCGGAACGGTCAAAGCCTCTGGCTTCTCTTCCATGCCGACGCCCGACACGCCAGCGCTCTTGGCGTATTCTTCGTAGAACCATTCTCCACCCACATGCACCACGCCTTCGGGCGCAGGCGGTTCGTTGACCGGCACGCCTTTGAGTGCACTCTCCATGAAGCTGATCCAGACCGGCAGGCTCAGGCCGCCACCGGTTTCGCGGTCACCGAGTTTGCGTGGCGTGTCGTAACCAATCCAGGTGACTGCGGTCAGCGTGGGGTTGTAGCCGGCAAACCAGGCGTCCATGGAGTCGTTGGTGGTGCCGGTCTTGCCGTACACGTCGGGGCGCTTGAGCGTAGCCTGTGCGCGGGCCGCCGTGCCCGAACGGGTGACCTCTTGCAACAGGCTGGTCATCATGAAGGCATTGCGGGCGTCGATGACGCGCTCGGTGTCGGCCAACACGGGCGGCTTGGTCTCGACCAGCACCTTGCCGCGCTGTTCGCTGACCTTGGAAATCAGCCAGGGGTTGACCCGGTAGCCGCCATTGGCAAAGGTGGAGTAGCCCACGACCATCTGCATGGGCGTGACGGAGCCCGCGCCCAAGGCCATGGTCAGGTAGGCGGGATGTTTTTCCGCCTCAAAGCCAAATCGCGTGATCCACTCCTGGGCGTATTGGGTGCCAATGGAGCGCAAGATCTGGATGGAGATCATGTTCTTGGACTTGGCCAGGCCGCGGCGCAGCGTCATGGGGCCTTCAAAGGTGCCGTCGTAGTTTTTGGGCTCCCAAGGCTGGCCGCCGGTGACGCCTGCGTCAAAGAACAGCGGCGCGTCATTGATGACGGTGGCTGGCGTGAAGCCTTTTTCCAGCGCGGCCGAATAGATGAAAGGTTTGAAGCTGGAGCCCGGCTGGCGCCAGGCCTGTGTCACGTGGTTGAACTTGTTCTTCCCAAAGTCAAAGCCACCGACCAAGGCCTTGATGGACCCGTCACGTGGGTCGATGGCGACAAAGGCGCCTTCCACTTCAGGCAATTGGGTGATTTCCCAGGTGTCTTTGACCGTCTTGGCAACCCGTATCACGGCGCCGCGGCGTATCTTGATATTGGGCGGGGCCTTGTCCGACAAGCCGGACTGGGCGGGCTTGAGTCCGTCGCCGATGATCTCGACCAACACACCGCCGGTGCGCATGGCCTTGATCTTCTTGGGCTCCGCCTCTAGCACCACGGCGGACATGACGTCACCGTTGTCGGGGTGGTCTTCCAGTGCATCGTCGACGGCGTCTTCCACTTCGCTAGCTGCGGTAGGCAGCACAATGAATTTCTCGGGGCCGCGGTAGATCTGGCGGCGCTCGAAATCCATGATGCCTCGCCGCAAGGCCTTGTAAGCCACGTTCTGGTCGGAGGTGCGCACCGTGGTCCGGACGTCCAGGCCGCGCGTATAGGTTTCGTCGCCGTACTGGGAATACATCAGTTGGCGCACCATTTCGGCAATGTAGTCGGCATGCACCTGGGTGTTGACGGCGCCGGACTTGACCTTGAGTTCCTGGGCCTTGGCCGTTTCGGCTTCCTTTTCGCTGATAAAGCCGTTTTCCAGCATGCGGTCAATGATGTGGCGCTGGCGCACCCGTGCCCTTTGCGGGTTGCTGATGGGGTTGTAAGCGGACGGCGCCTTGGGCAGACCAGCCAGCATGGCCGCTTCGGCGACCGTGATGTCCTTTAGCGGCTTGCCAAAATAGGCCTCGGAAGCTGCGGCAAAGCCATACGCCCGATTGCCCAGGAAAATCTGGTTCATATAGATCTCAAGGATCTGGTCTTTGCTAAGCAGGTGCTCCAGCTTGAAGGTCAGCAGGATTTCGTAAATCTTGCGGGTGAAAGTCTTTTCCGACGACAGGTAAACGTTGCGAGCCACCTGCATCGTGATGGTGGATGCGCCCTGGCTCTTGGCTTTGCCCACATTGGCCAGACCCGCCCGCATCACGCCAAGGTAGTCCACGCCACCGTGCTGGTAGAAACGTGCGTCTTCAATCGCCAATACGGCATTGGTCATGACCTTGGGGATTTCGGCAATGGGCGTCAGGTTGCGCCGCTCTTCACCAAATTCACCGATCAAATCGCCTTCCGCGGAAAAAACGCGTAGCGGCAGCTTGGGGCGGTAGTCCGACAGTTCAGAAATATCGGGCAGGTTGGGGTAGGCGACGGCCAATGCAATGGCCACCACGATCAGCACGGACAAGGCGCCCGCCAATAGCGCCCCACCGGCCCACAACACCGAACGCAGCAGCCAATGCATGGAAGTTTTTTCCTTCGGCTTGCGCGAAGGGGGCGTGTCTTTATCAGATAGGGTTGGGCTGGATGGCATAGAGGTGGGCTGGGGTGACCACGGCATTATAAAAATCAGCGGACGGGCACTTCCCTGGCGCGGCAGCAAGCATTGTTGCCGGTTCTTGCCGGCGTGGAGAAATCTGTCCCCAGATTTCGCAAATGCTTAAAAACCGTCTGCTTTTGGCAACGCTTGAAACAGCTTAAAACAGAAAAAACCTTTGCGGGACAATGTGCTTACTGATAGCATTGAAGTGATTTCTTAAGTCTGACCGGTGCTTGACCGGTATGTTTCAGGGGACCGTTTTGATCTCATTGGGGTCGTTATTCAGCCGCCAACCGGCATCCATGTTCGGGTTGGATATCAGTTCCTCCAGTGTAAAGCTGGTGGAGTTGGGTCGTGACAAGGCCGGCAGTCTGGTCTTGGAGTGTTGTGCTATTGAGCCACTGGAGCGAGGGTGGATCACGGACGGCAATATCGAGAAATTCGAGGAAGTTGCCAACGCCTTGAAGCGCTTGGTCAAGAAGAGCGGAACCAAGACCAAAAATGTAGCCATGGCCTTGCCGCCATCGGCGGTGATTACCAAAAAAATTGTGCTGCCTGGCGGCATGT
Source organism: Rhodoferax sp. GW821-FHT07G04 (assembly GCF_059418585.1). Classification (NCBI taxonomy): domain Bacteria; kingdom Pseudomonadati; phylum Pseudomonadota; class Betaproteobacteria; order Burkholderiales; family Comamonadaceae; genus Rhodoferax; species Rhodoferax sp. GW821-FHT07G04. The sequence continues at coordinate 941,702 of NZ_JBWKQD010000001.1, read as the reverse complement.
CGGACCAAGAATTGGAACAACAGGTCGAAAACGAAGCCAATCAGTACATTCCATTTCCATTGGATGAAGTCAGCCTGGATTTTTGCGTGATTGGTCCCAGTGCCACGTCGGCGGGTGATATCGAAGTGCTGATCGCCGCTTCGCGCAAGGAAAAAGTCCAAGATATTCAGGGTTTGGCAGAGGCTGCAGGGTTGACACCTTTGGTGGTTGACGTCGAGTCCTACGCTTCGCGTCTCGCTGCGGGACGGTTGATCGAGAATCTGCCCAATAAAGGCGCAGGGTTGATCGTTGCCTTGTTTGAAGTTGGTGCGCTGACAACCAGCATGCAGGTGATGCGCGACGATGAGGTCTTGTACGACCGGGACCAGGCATTTGGTGGTGCGCAACTGACACAGTTGATCGTGCGCCAATATGGCTTTTCACAGGAAGAGGCCGAAAGCAAGAAGCGCAGCGGCGAGTTGCCCGAAGACTATGAGGCCGCGGTACTGAAGCCATTCATTGAAACCATGGTTCAGGAGTTGGGCCGTGCGTTGCAGTTCTTCTTTACCAGCACGCCGCACAACAAGGTCGACTACATCATGCTGGCAGGCGGATCGGCCGCTCTGCCTGGTCTGACCGCTGCAGTCACACAGCACACGACTTTCCCTTGCAGCTTGCTCAATCCTTTCGATGGGATGGAGATTGGGAGCGGTGTTCGTCTGAAGAAAATGACCCGTGAGGCTCCGTCCTATCTGACGTCTTGCGGTCTGGCCTTGCGGAGGTTTGCGCAGTGATTCTGATCAACCTCTTACCGCACCGCGAGGCCGCGCGCAAGCGGCGCCGCGATGTGTTCAATATTTCGCTGGGCGCTTCTGCGCTGTTTGGCGGTCTGATTGCTGGTGCAGTGTTTTTGTGGTACGAGGCTGCGATATCGGAGCAGCGAGATACCAATCAAGTGTTGCAAACCGAAATCAAGAAGTTGGAAAGCCAGATCAAGGACATCAGTGGCCTGGAGGCAGAAATCGCGGCATTGCGTGCTCGCCAGCAGGCGGTGGAAGATTTGCAATCGGATCGCAATTTGCCGGTACATCTGCTGACGGAAATGGTCAACCAACTTCCGGATGGTGTTTACATCAGCAGAATGGCCCAAGCCGATCAGTCAGTACTCATCAACGGTGTGGCGCAGTCTAACGAACGTGTTTCGGAATTGCTGCGTAATCTTGCCAACAATACGCCCTGGTTTACCAAGCCGGAACTAGTCGAGATCGTGGCGGGCAATGTGGCCCTGACCTCGCGTGACCAGCGGCGGGTAGCCAATTTTGTGATCCGTGTCAAACTGGTTCGTGCTAGCGAAGCGGAGAAGGCTGCAGTAGCCGCACGTAGCGCGGCGGCATCCTCGGCACCGACTGCAGGAACGTCTGCGTCATCAGCAGGCGCATCCGCGCCGCAGACTGCGGTGTCCGCGCCTGTGCCGCCAGCGTCGGCCCCTGCCCAGAAGAATATGTAGGAATCTAAATGGCTACCAATACTTTAGGTTCAATTGATTTCGCCCAGCTTCAGCAAAAGCTGGTTGCCCAGTTCAGTGGCTTGGATCCCAGGGATCCCGCTTCGTGGCCAGCGATTCCCCGCTATGTTTTGTTCGTTGCGTTGTCCGTGGTGATCGTCGTAGCGTTGTGGTTTGTCTGGTTAAGTGGTGAAGACGATATCCTGATTCAGGAGAAGGCTACTGAGGAAAAGCTCCGGGCCGACTACAAAACCAAATTGACGAAAGCGGTCAATCTGGACGTGCTCAAGAAGCAACGAGAGCAGGTTTTGCAATATGTCACGCAATTAGAGAAGCAATTGCCCAGCAAGGCAGAAATGGATGCGCTGCTGTCTGACATCAACCAGGCAGGTTTGGGGCGTAGCTTGCAATTTGATTTGTTCCGGCCTGGCAATATCGCGGTGAAGGACTATTACGCCGAGCTGCCCATTGCCATCAAGGTGAGCGGCCGGTACCACGATATTGGCGCATTTGCCTCTGATATCGCCAACCTATCTCGCATTGTTACGCTGAATAATCTGACTATTGCTCCCGGAGCCAATGGCGCGCTGATTTTGGAGTCCACGGCGAAAACTTTTCGGTATCTGGATAAGGATGAAATTGCTGCGCAAAGTAGTGCCTCCAAGGGAGCGAAGAAATGACCCGCGTTAGCCTCTTGGCCGTTGCTTGGTTGGCTGTGCTCCTGTGTGGTTGTGGTTCGTCCCGCGATGACGACATACGCCAATGGATGGCAGAAGAGCGTAACCAGACGCGACCCAAGGTAGACCCCATACCTGCGCCCAAACAATTCAAACCCGAGTCATATACCAATGCGGCTACTACCGAGCCGTTTAGTAAGGAAAAATTGACCCAAGCCCTGAAGCGCGACGCATCACAGGTTGTTTCGAATGGAGCCCTTGTGGCGCCTGAGCTTGCGAGGCGAAAAGAACCTTTGGAAGCCTTCCCATTGGACTCGATGGGCTTAGTGGGGAGCATCCTCAAGGAGGGACAGCCTGTCGCTTTGGTGAAGGTGGATAACTTGTTATACCAAGTGAAACAAGGCAATTATCTCGGGCAAAACTATGGTCGAGTGATGAAGATCAGTGAGACCGAGGTAACACTGCGTGAGATCGTGCAGGATGCAGTAGGTGAATGGATTGAACGCGTTGCGACATTGCAGTTGCAAGAGAGGTCTAAATGAAAAATCAGAATCAGCGAATAGGTTTGCGCATGTGGCACGGTCTTGCATTTTCCTTGGCACTTTTGGTGGGGTTTGGGGCACAAGCTCAAACTGCAATTGAATCCGTAACAGGTTCCATACAAGGTGGCACCGAGGTGGTGCGTATTGATCTCAGCAAAGAGCTGACAGCCATTCCGTCTGGGTTTGCAATTCAGTCACCTGCTCGGATTGCCTTGGATTTCCCTGGAGTAACCAGCGCGTTGGGCCGCTCCAATGTGGAGTTGAATCAGGGTAATTTGAAGTCGGTCAGCGTTGTACAAGCGGGTGAACGCACGCGGGTGGTGCTCAACTTGAAGTATCCAGCGGCCTACACCGCGGAAATTCAGGGTAAATCCCTGCTGGTTGCATTGGCGTCGACTACACCGAGCACTGCGGCTACTGCAGTAACCACAACGTTTGCCGAAAGCCGGAGCCGTGATTCTGCGCCTCTGAAAGACTTAGATTTCCGCAGGACCACCGATGGCGCTGGTCGTGTAGTTGTTACCTTGCCCAACAATCAAGTGGGCGTGGATATACGTCAGCAGGGGCAGTCTTTGGTGGTGGATTTCATGAAATCCACGCTACCAGAGGGGTTGCGTAGGCGGTTGGACGTTGCTGACTTCGGCACCCCGATCAAATCGGTAACCACCACGCAAACCGGTGATAAGGTGCGAATGGTCATTGAACCTACGGGGCAATGGGAGCACAGTGCGTACCAAAGCGATGAGCAGTTTGTGATTGAGGTCAAGGAGATCAAGGTTGACCCGAAGAAGCTGACACCGGGCGTCGGTTACACAGGGCAAAAGCTATCGCTCAACTTCCAGAATATCGAAGTTCGGTCGCTATTGCAGGTCATCGCTGACTTCACGAATTTCAATATCGTGACCTCGGATTCGGTGGCGGGCGCCGTAACTTTGCGCTTGCAGGACGTGCCGTGGGACCAAGCGCTGGACATCATTTTGCAGGCGAAGGGCTTGGGACTGCGAAAGAGCGGTAATGTGCTCTGGGTTGCTCCCAAGGATGAGATTACAGCCAAAGAAAAGCTGGATTTGGAGTCGGCCGTGGCGGTCCAGGGACTGGAGCCATTGCGGACACAGTCGTTCCAAATCAACTATGCCAAGGCGGAGGAAATCGCCGCGTATTTGAAGGCTGATGGTGGAGGCGAGAAAGGGTCTGCCCGCATTCTGAGTTCGCGTGGTAGCGTCATTGCGGAGAAGCGGACCAATCAGCTTTTTGTGACGGACATTCCTAGCAAGCTCGAACAAGTTCAGTCGCTGATTACCAAGCTGGACATCGCAGTCAGGCAGGTGTTGATCGAAGCACGTATCGTTGAAGCAACCGATACCTTCGGTAAATCGCTGGGCGTCAAGTTGGGTGGTGTCGATGCTCGGGCGGCCAGCGGCGGGGATGGTGGTTACCAAGTCAACGGGGATAACCGGGTTGCATTTGGTGCGAATTATTCCAATCTCCAGTACACGACATCCAACCGTGTAGAAGGCAAGTTGGACGCCAATGCACAGTTCTTGACGATGCCGGCGGTGGTCAATTACCCAGCCCTGTCTTCTCCTGCAGCCTTCGCGGTTTCCATTTTTAACTCTGCGGCCAACCGTTTCCTGAACTTAGAGATTTCGGCATTGGAGGCGGATGGAAAAGGCAAGGTTGTGTCGAGCCCCCGCGTCGTCACAGCAGATCAAGTGACTGCCACCATTGAGCAAGGGGAGGAATTGCCTTATCAAGTTGCTTCGGCAAGTGGTGCAACCTCCATTGCGTTCAGAAAAGCCAATTTGAAACTGGAAGTTACACCTCAGATTACTCCAGAAGGCAGCATTATTCTTAAACTGGATGTAACCAAAGATACCGTTGGTCGATTGACTACCGCCGGCTTTGCCATCGACACTAAACACGTCAACACTTCCGTTCTCGTTGAGAATGGTGGTACGGTCGTGATAGGTGGTATATATGCCGAAACGACCAAAGACGATGAGACTCGTGTACCTTTGCTGGGAGATCTACCTGTTCTGGGCAATCTGTTCAAAACGAAAGTACGTTCCTCAAATAAGACGGAACTCTTGGTTTTCATTACACCCAAGATGATCTCTGACCGTGGCGCTACGCGATAATTAACCCATCTGACAATACATACGACTACATCATGATGCGCTTATTCACACTATTTGCGACGCTTCTGATCGCTGCTGTTCTTTCTGCTTGTGGTGGTGGAGGTGGATCGCCGGGGGTTCCATCAGGGTCTGTTCAAACATTCTCGGTTGCTGCACCAAGCACACTGACCTTACAGGTCGGTCTTACGCAACAGTACTTTATCAAGGGTGGTGTAAAGCCTTACACGGTCTTTAGCGCCAACCCCGCTGTAGCAGTTGGTTGGTTAATTGGTGAGGATATCTTCGCCGTTGGTACAGCCGCCGCAGGTACGGCAACCGTTTCTGTGCAAGATGCAAAAGGAACGAAATTTGACATCATCATCACCGCCGGTTCGAGCACCGCATTTTTTACCACTGCACCAACTGCGTTAACCATTGCTCCAGGGCCGATAGCGGCACAAACCTTCAAGTTTGGTGGTGGTACTCCTCCGTATAAAGCCGTCAGCAGCAATCCATCGTTGTTGTCTGTGGTCGTCAACGGTACAGACGTGACGTTCACCGCGTTGCAAGTCCCAGGGACTGCGACCGTCACAATGACTGACTCTTCTTCTCCGCCTGGGTCTTTCGCTTCGGTGGTTACCTTGGGGACGATTGCCTTGGCAGTTAATCCTACCGATCCCACTATTGCTACTGGTAGTGTCTTCCGGTCTGTGATTACCGGGGGCACCCCTCCGTACAGAGCCCTTGTTCTGGACAACTGCCTTACCGATGTCAAAATTGTCCAGGGAAATATCGTGGAGGCCAAGGGTAACAAGCCATGTACAGGATCTGCGCTGACTATTGTTGACGCGAACAATCAATCGGTTAATTTCAACGTTACTATTAATGCGGGATCGTCAGGTTTGCAATTGGTGCCCAGTGCGTTCACGATTCCTGAGAGTACCAATACACCTACTTTGTCGCTTCTGCTCTATGGCGCCAATAGCGGCACGATACAAGTGTTCTCCACCAATACAGCCGTGCTGGCGCCACAGACACCGGTCAGCAATGGTGATGGAATTTATACGATTGCCTTGACTGGTGGAAACACCTGCTCCCTGACCGTTGCTGTTGGCCCCCCTGCGACTGGTGGTGATCGCACTGTAACGATTACGGTCATCGATTCCACTGGGCGTATTGGCACAGGCACATATACCATCAAGGACACCAACGGCATTGCTGGCTGCTAGAACGGATGGTCAGAGGTCGGGGCGGTGGCTGTGATCGCCCTAGTTGGCCTCCCAGGCTCCGGCAAATCCACCGTCGGGCGGCAACTCGCCCGACGGCTCCAGCTTCCTTTTTTCGACTCCGATCACGTCATCGAGGAACGGCTGGGTTGCTCCATCCGTGTAGCCTTTGAGCGCGATGGCGAGGGTGTTTTTCGAGACCTAGAAGAAGCGGTACTGGATGAGTTGACGGCCCTACCGCGCGCTGTCATTTCAACCGGCGGCGGAGCGGTGCTCAGGCCATCTACCCGCCAACGCCTGCGGGAACGCGGTCAGGTCGTGTATTTGAAATCCAATCCGGACGATATCCACAGACGGCTTCGCCACGATGCGAGTCGGCCACTGTTGCAAGTGGATGACCCTTTGTCGCGTCTGCGCGATCTGCATGCAAGCCGTGATCCGCTGTACCGCGAAACGGCGCATTTTGTCGTGGAGACCGGTCGACCCTCTGTCGGAACGCTGGTCAATATGATCGTGATGCAGTTGGAACTCGCGGGTGTTCTGCACAATACCTAGCGCGAGGGACATATATGTCCTTTGCGGGCCTTTGAGTTGAAACTGCCTCGTACCTGCTCGACGCACTTCATCCTCTAAACTAGCGTGCTATGCAAGCACCGACCCCGACACCGCACGTCCCTATCGATTTGGGCGACCGCAGCTACAACATCCTGATCGCGCCAGCCCTGCTAGACGACCCCAGTACTTTCGCGTCTTTGCCGAGCGGTGATTCGGCCCTGATAGTGACCAATGCCACGGTTGGTCCGCTGTACGCGCAGCGCTTACAAACAAGCTTGCAGCAACGCTATAAAGCAGTTCATCTGCTGACCTTACCCGACGGCGAGGTGTATAAGAACTGGGAAACGCTCAATCTGATTTTCGATGCCTTGCTGCGCAATGCTTGCGACCGAAAGACCGTCCTGTTTGCACTCGGTGGTGGTGTTGTCGGTGACATGACAGGCTACGCCGCCGCAAGTTATATGCGCGGTGTTCCATTTGTGCAGGTGCCCACAACCTTGTTGGCCCAAGTGGACTCCTCGGTGGGTGGAAAGACCGGCATCAACCACCCCATGGGCAAAAACATGATTGGGGCCTTTTACCAACCGCTGCAGGTTGTGTGCGACCTCAGCACACTCAATACCTTGCCGTCACGCGAGCTGAGTGCTGGCTTGGCCGAGGTCATCAAGTACGGTCCGATTGCGGATCTCGCCTTTCTGGATTGGATCGAGGCCAATCTGGACAGACTTCTGGCACGCGATGTCGACGCGCTAACCCATGCAGTTCGGCGCAGCTGCGAAATCAAGGCCTGGGTCGTGGGCCAGGACGAGCGGGAGTCCGGCCTGCGTGCCATCTTGAACTTTGGCCATACCTTTGGCCACGCTATAGAGGCCGGTATGGGATACGGAACCTGGCTGCATGGCGAGGCCGTCGGTTGTGGCATGGTCATGGCGGCAGAGCTATCGCGGGCCTTGGGGCTGGTTGAAGCGGCCTTCGTCAAAAGGTTGCGTGACTTGGTGCAACGAGCCGGCCTGCCGGTGATCGGCCCCCGCTTGTCCGCCGCCGATAATGCGGGCCGCTATCTGGAACTGATGCGTGTCGATAAAAAGGCGGAGGGCGGCGAGATCCGGTTTGTCGTGATCGATGGACCATCGCGCGCAGTACTGAGGGCCGCGCCCGACGCTCTGGTACGCCAGGTGGTGGATGCCTGTTGCGCGTAGATTGCTATACATTTACTAGCGGCACATTCAATTCGAACGAGGGCTGGCGGCTTATTTTGAATATATGATTCTGGCTCCTTACGCATGCGACCCCGCCCAGTCCCGTGGCCGGCGGTTTGCAGAACCTGATGCGCCCACCCGCACGGCCTACCAGCGCGACCGCGACCGCATCGTCCATTCCACAGCGTTTCGGCGGCTGGTCTACAAGACGCAGGTATTCCTGAACCACGAGGGCGATCTGTTTCGCACCCGCATGACCCATTCGCTGGAGGTCGCGCAGCTGGGGCGCTCGATTGCACGCGCCTTGCACCTGAATGAGGACTTGGTAGAAGCCATCTCCCTGGCCCATGATTTAGGCCACACACCGTTCGGGCATGCGGGCCAGGATGCGCTGAATGATTGCATGCGCGAGCACGGTGGCTTCGAACACAACCTGCAGAGCTTGCGCGTGGTCGACCAATTGGAGCAAAGCTACCCCCAGTTCGATGGTATCAATCTGACCTTTGAAACGCGCGAAGGGATTCTCAAGCACTGCTCGCGTACCAATGCGATGTCGCTGGAAGCCCAGGAGCCCGGCGGTGTCGGGCGGCGGTTCTTGGATGGAAGCTACCCCAGCTTGGAAGCGCAGCTGTGCAATCTGGCGGATGAAATTGCCTACAACGCCCACGATATTGACGATGGCGTGCGCTCAGGGCTGGTCAGCTTGGAACAATTGTCCGAAGTGCCATTGTTCGAGCAGCACCGTAGCCAAGCGTTGCAGGGCTTTCCCGATCTTGGGGCCAACCACAACCAGCGCCGCCTGCTGTTTGAAACCATTCGCCGCATGTTGAGTGCCCAGGTCTACGACCTGATCGACGTCAGCGGAGCAGCCTTGGCGTCAGAAGCGCCCTGCAGCCCGGACGACGCGCGCAGCAGGGGCGGTCTGCTGGCGTTCAGCGTCGAAGCGCGTGCGCAGTCCAAGCAACTCAAGCAGTTTTTGTTTCACAACCTGTACCGCCACCCACAGGTGGTGCAGACGACGGGTGTGGCCAAGCGCATCGTGCAGGAGTTGTTCCAGGCTTACTTCGCCACACCACAGGAACTGCCCGCTGACTTCGCGCCAAGTGATTGGCGCGAAGCTACGCCGGTGCAGCTGGCCCGCACCGTTGCCGACTACATAGCGGGTATGACCGACCGGTTTGCAAACCGCGAGCATCAGCGTCTTACCGGTCAGCACCTGTTCACGCAAGTTACAACGTAAGCAATTGTTAACGCTCGCTAAAATGGAGAAAATAACAAAAGCAAGCCTGGAGGATCAGTGAGTTTTCTTAACCAGTTGAAGCAGCAAGCCAATGCGCTTCAAAACCAGCAAAGTGAGCAGCTGCAGAATTTGGAAGAGAATGCAGCCGCCACGGAGTGGGCGTGTCAGACTGTATGGAAATACCTGCAGGACTTGGCCCGCCAACTCAACGTCATCACCCCTGACGCCCCCCGCTTCTCATTGGATGGCAAGACAGCTTGGCCCGCGATGAAGCTCGCCGATTTCCGGACAGACTCCCGCAAGAAGAAGCTGCGCGACAAAGACGTCTACGACTACATTGCCATGGGCTGGGATATTGTTCCCAAGATCGGGGCGCCGATCCCGGGCTCGGTCAGCGTCAACTTTCCGCCGGATCTGGAGCGCGTGCAGAAGCGCTTGGCCTATGGCCACGTCGAACACGAGCAAAAGAACATACGCCACCCCGAGAAGAACACCTTGCAAGCCATCTGCTTTGAGTACGTCACCAAAGCCCGTGGCAATGTCACTGTCGCGGCAGACCATGACAACGGTCAGTTGATCTTCCGCTTGGCCAACGCAGATGGATTTGGTGTTGTGACCAGCACCTGGGCCGCCGCCAAAATTGACCATAGCCTGATGGACGAGTTGGCCAAGATGGTCGTTGCCCAACCGAGCCGCTTCTTGTGAGCGGCGACCAAGACCCTGATGACGCGATCGTAGTAGACGACACCCGGCGCTGGTTGCAACGCGCCGTTATCGGCCTGAACCTGTGCCCCTTTGCGAAGGCGGTGGAAACCAAGGACCTGGTTCACTATGCAGTGAGCCGTTCCGTCGGTTTCAAGGATCTGCTGGCGGACTTGGGGCAAGAGCTAAAAAGCTTGGCAGCCCTCGACGTACTTACACGAGACACTACGCTTTTGATAGCGCCGGACGCCCTGACCGACTTTTTGGAATTCAACGACTTCCTGCACCAAGCCGATCGCCTGCTGGCCAAGCTGGGCTTTGAGGGGGAGTTTCAGATTGCCAGCTTCCACCCCCATTACGTGTTTGCCGACGCGGAGCCGGACGCCATTGCCAACTACACCAACCGTGCACCCTATCCCACGCTGCACCTGCTGCGCGAAGACAGCATAGACCGTGCCGTGAAGGCCTTTCCCCATCCTGAAGCCATCTTCGAGGCCAATATCGAAACCCTGGAGCGTCTGGGGCCTGCGGGTTGGGATGCATTGGGCGTGGGTGCCAGCCCGCATGGCAAGATGGGCAACGGCGTATGAAGAAACAAAATCAAAACTCCCGGGACGGGGCAACCGCATCCCAACAAGTAATGCAGCGGCAAGCCAAACACGCGGTAGCCGCCAACCCGTTGGAGTCCGAGCTACGACCCGGTCAGAGCGTTGAATTGCTCAAGGAACTGCATATCCTGACCCGTGAGGGCAAGCTCAACCAGGATTCGCGGCGCAAGCTCAAGCAGGTCTACCACCTCTACCAATTCATAGAAAAGTTGCTGCGCGAGTTGCCGTCTGCGGGGGAGGGCGCCACGCTGGCGGACCACGGCGCCGGCAAGTCCTATCTGGGCTTCATCGTCTATGACCTGTTCTTCAAAGCGCTGAAAGGCGGCCATATCTACGGCGTCGAGTTCCGTACGGAGCTGGTGCAAAAGTCGCGCGAGCTGGCTGGGCGTCTTGGGTTCGACCGCATGTCGTTTCTCAACCTCAGCGTTGCCGAGTCGACCGATTCAGAGGCCATGCCCGATCGCATCGACGTGGTCACTGCGCTGCACGCCTGCGACACCGCGACCGATGACGCCATAGCCTTTGGCTTGCAGAAGCAGGCGCGCTGCCTGGTGCTGGTGCCCTGCTGCCAGGCGGAAATCGCGCGCAAACTTAACGCCGGCAAGGCGCTGTCGCTGAACCGCACGCCCTTGGCAGAACTGTGGCGCCATCCATTGCACACGCGTGAGATGGGTAGCCAACTCACCAATGTGCTGCGTTGCCTGTACCTGGAGGCCTGCGGCTACCAGGTCACCGTTACCGAATTGGTGGGCTGGGAGCACAGCATGAAGAACGAACTCATCATCGCCAAGCGCGGCAACAAACCCAACCGGGCGGCTGCCCAACGCTTGGAGGCCTTGCTGAAGGAATTTGGTCTGACGGAGCTTCTGTCAACGCGCTTTGCCTTGCCTGAAAGATCGTTGCAATAATTGGGGTCAGATTCCAATAAAATACCGATGATGCCTTCATCGTTCATCCCATGGCTCGCCTGCCGCGCCTGACATTGCCGGGCCAGCCCCACCATGTGATCCAGCGGGGCAACAACCGCCAGTCTATTTTTGTGACCGCGGCGGACTACCAGACCATGCTGGATTTGCTGGATGAAAATGCGCGCAAATACCAGGTGGCCATCCATGCGTATGTGTTGATGGGCAACCACTTTCATCTGTTGGCCACACCACAAACCGCCGATGGTTTGCCGCAAATGATGCAGGCGGTGGGGCGGCGCTATGTGCGCTATTTCAACGACAGCCAGAAACGCACCGGCACCCTCTGGGAAGGGCGCTACCGGTCCACGCTGATTCAGACGGAGCGCTACTTGCTGGCCTGCATGGCTTATATCGACCTCAATCCCGTGCGGGCGGGCATGGTGGCGCAGGCCAAGGACTTCCCCTGGTCCAGCCATGCCCATTACGTCGGTCTGCGGCACGACAAACTGCTGACACCCCACGCCCTGGTTTGGGCTTTGGGAAATACGCCATTTGCCCGCGAGGCAGCCTATGCCGAATTGGTGCAAACAGGCATCAGCACCGGGCAGCAGCAGGCGCTGACCGACTCGGCCCTGCGTGGCTGGGCCTTGGGAGAAGCGGATTTTGTGGAAAGTCTGCAAAAAAAGACGACACGCAGGGTGTCAAAAGGTGTCGCCGGACGGCCGATCTCCAGCAAAATTCCAATAGAGAAATAACGGCATTGCCCTCATCCACATTGGGCTTAGTGCTATCTAATTTGATGTGTCCCTAATTATATAGGTGTGAAGTGTTTGATTGAATAATTAGAATCTGACCCTAATTATTCTGCTTGGCACCCTTGTTGCATTGCAGTATTCTTCGCTTCTATTGCAATTTTCAGAGGAACGCCATGACTACGGCAGCCGAGATCCAACATCTTCAGAACAACGGTTTGTATTCCACGGCAAACGAGCACGATGCCTGCGGCGTCGGCTTTGTGGCGCATATCAAAGGCACCAAGTCGCATGACATCGTCAAGAACGCGCTGAAGATCCTGGAAAACCTGGACCACCGGGGTGCGGTCGGTGCGGACAAGCTGATGGGTGACGGCGCCGGCATCCTGATCCAGCTGCCCGACGCGCTGTACCGCGAAGAAATGGCAGCCCAGGGCGTGACGCTGCCACCGCCCGGTGAATATGGCGTCGGCATGATCTTTTTGCCCAAGGAACACGCATCCCGCCTGGCTTGTGAGCAGGAGATGGAGCGTGCCATCAAGGCCGAAGGCCAAGTGTTGCTGGGCTGGCGCGATGTGCCTGTCAACCGCGATATGCCGATGTCGCCGACCGTGCGCGAGAAAGAGCCTATTCAGCGCCAGGTATTCATCGGCCGCGGTCAGGACGTCATCGTGCAGGACGCACTGGAACGCAAGTTGTACGTGATCCGCAAGACCGCCAGCGCCCACATCCAAAACCTCAAACTCAAGCACAGCAAAGAGTACTACGTGCCCAGCATGAGCAGCCGGACCGTGGTCTACAAGGGCCTATTGCTCGCAGACCAGGTGGGCGTGTATTTCAAGGACCTGGAAGACACACGCTGCGTTTCCGCGCTGGGCCTGGTGCATCAGCGTTTCTCCACCAACACCTTCCCCGAGTGGCCGCTGGCCCACCCCTACCGCTATGTCGCACACAACGGTGAAATCAACACCGTCAAGGGCAACTACAACTGGATGAAAGCGCGCGAAGGCGTGATGTCGTCCCCGGTGCTGGGTGCCGATCTGCAAAAGCTTTACCCCATCAGCTTTGCCAGCCAGTCCGACACCGCCACCTTCGACAACTGCCTGGAACTGCTGACCATGGCCGGCTACCCCATCAGTCAAGCGGTGATGATGATGATCCCCGAGCCCTGGGAACAGCACACCACGATGGATGGCCGCCGCAAGGCCTTCTACGAATACCACGCCGCCATGCTGGAGCCATGGGACGGCCCGGCCTCCATCGTGTTTACCGATGGCCGCCAGATCGGCGCCACGCTGGACCGCAACGGCCTGCGTCCTTCCCGCTACTGCATCACCGATGACGACCTGGTCATCATGGGCTCCGAGTCCGGTGTACTGCCGGTGCCTGAGAACAAGATCGTGCGCAAATGGCGCCTGCAACCCGGCAAGATGTTCCTGATCGACCTGGAACAAGGCCGCATGATCGACGACGAGGAGCTCAAGTCCAACCTCGCCAACAGCAAGCCCTACAAACAGTGGATTGAGAACCTGCGCATTCGGCTGGACGACGTGGAGACCCCGGTGGCTGGTGAGTCGGCGCAAGAGCAACCGGTCAGCGCGACCGAGCCGCAAGCCTCGGGCATAGCCGCTGTGCCGCCCGAACTGCTGGACCGCCAACAGGCCTTTGGCTACACGCAGGAAGATATCAAGTTCCTCATGAGCCCCATGGCCGCGAATGGCGAGGAAGCCATTGGCTCCATGGGCAACGACAGTCCGCTGGCCGTGTTGTCGGACAAGAACAAGCCGCTGTACAACTATTTCAAGCAGTTGTTCGCCCAGGTGACCAACCCGCCGATCGACCCGATTCGCGAAGCGATTGTGATGAGCCTGGTGTCCTTCATCGGGCCCAAGCCCAACCTGCTGGACATCAACCATGTGAACCCTCCCATGCGCCTGGAGGTCAGCCAGCCCGTCCTGGATTTCGCTGACATGGCCAAGCTGCACGACATTGACACGCATACCCAAGGCAAATTCCGCAGCTACACGCTGGACATCACCTACCCGTTGGCCTGGGGCCACGAAGGTGTGGAAGCCAAGCTGGCATCGCTGTGCGCTGAGGCGGTGGATGCGATCAAGAGCGACAAGAACATTCTGATCATCAGCGACCGCGGCGTGAGCGCAACCCAGGTGGCCATTCCTGCACTGTTGGCGCTCTCCGCCATTCACCAGCATCTGGTGCATGAAGGGCTGCGCACCACCGCCGGTTTGGTAGTCGAGACCGGCACCGCACGCGAGGTGCACCACTTTGCAGTGCTGGCCGGCTACGGTGCAGAAGCCGTCCACCCCTACCTGGCGATGGAGACCCTGGTCAGCATCCACCAGGGCCTGCCTGGCGATTTGTCGGCCGACAAGGCCATTTACAACTACGTCAAAGCGATCGGCAAGGGCCTGTCCAAGATCATGTCCAAGATGGGCGTGTCCACCTATATGAGCTACTGCGGCGCGCAGCTGTTCGAGGCGATTGGCCTGTCCAGCGCCACGGTGGCCAAGTATTTCACCGGCACGCCCAGCCGTGTCGAAGGCATAGGCGTTTTCGAGATCGCCGAAGAAGCCATCCGCATGCACAAAGCTGCGTTCGGCACCGACCCGGTGCTGGCCAATGCGCTGGACGCCGGTGGTGAATATGCCTGGCGCACCCGCGGCGAAGACCATATGTGGACGCCCGATGCCATCGCCAAGCTGCAGCACAGCACACGCGCCAACAACTGGAACACCTACAAGGAATACGCGCAGATCATCAACGACCAGAGCAAGCGCCACCTGACACTGCGTGGCCTGTTCGAGTTCAAGTTTGATCCCGCCAAAGCCATCCCTGTGGACGAGGTCGAGCCTGCCAAGGAGATCGTGAAGCGCTTCGCCACCGGCGCCATGTCGCTGGGGTCCATCTCCACCGAGGCTCATGCCACGCTGGCCATTGCGATGAACCGCATCGGTGGCAAGAGCAACACGGGTGAGGGCGGTGAAGACCCTGCGCGTTACCGCAACGAACTCAAGGGCATTCCGATCACCCAGGGCCAGACCATGGCTGACATCATCGGCAAGGACGTGGTGGAGGTCGATATCCCCATGAACGCCGGTGACAGCCTGCGCTCGCGCATCAAACAGGTTGCGTCTGGCCGCTTTGGTGTCACCGCCGAATACCTGCACAGCGCCGACCAGATCCAGATCAAGATGGCCCAGGGTGCCAAGCCGGGCGAGGGCGGTCAGCTGCCCGGCGGCAAGGTAAGTGACTATATCGGCCGCCTGCGCCACTCGGTGCCAGGCGTGGGCTTGATTTCGCCCCCTCCGCACCACGACATCTATTCGATCGAAGACTTGGCCCAACTGATTCACGACCTGAAGAACGTGGCGCCGCACAGCTCCATCAGCGTCAAGCTAGTGTCGGAAATCGGCGTCGGCACCATTGCCGCCGGTGTGGCCAAGTGCAAGAGCGACCATGTGGTGATCGCCGGGCACGATGGCGGCACGGGTGCGTCACCCTGGTCGTCCATCAAGCATGCCGGCAGCCCATGGGAAATCGGCCTGGCCGAGACGCAGCAAACCCTGGTGCTGAACCGCTTGCGCAGCCGTATCCGCGTGCAGGCCGACGGCCAGATGAAGACCGGTCGTGACGTGGCCATCGGCGCGCTGTTGGGTGCGGACGAGTTCGGCTTTGCGACCGCACCGCTGGTGGTGGAAGGCTGCATCATGATGCGCAAGTGCCACCTGAACACCTGCCCGGTGGGCGTGGCCACGCAAGACCCCGCGTTGCGCAAGAAGTTTTCCGGCAAGCCCGAGCATGTCGTCAACTACTTCTTCTTCATCGCCGAAGAGGTGCGCCAGATCATGGCCCAGTTGGGCATCCGCAAGTTCGACGACCTGATTGGCCGTTCCGACTTGCTCGACATGCGCAAAGGTATTGAGCACTGGAAGGCCCAGGGCCTGGATTTCGGTCGCTTGTTTGCCCAACCCCAGGTGCCGGCCGATGTGCCCCGTTTCCAAACACTCGAGCAGGATCACGGCCTGGAAAAGGCCTTGGACAATGTGCTGATCGCCAAGTGTCGCGCCGCCATCGACAAGGGTGAACGGGTGCAGTTCATGGAAGCCGCCCGCAACGTCAACCGCTCGGTCGGCGCCATGCTGTCCGGCGCGGTGACCAAGGTGCACCCCCAGGGCTTGCCCGACAATACCATTCATATCCAGCTCGAAGGTACGGGCGGCCAGTCCTTTGGCGCCTTTCTGACCAACGGCATCACGCTGTACCTGATTGGCGACGCCAACGACTACACCGGCAAGGGCTTGTCTGGCGGCCGCGTCGTGGTGCGCCCCAGCATTGACTTCCGCGGCGTGGCGGTCAACAACACCATCGTCGGCAATACCGTGATGTACGGCGCCACATCGGGCGAGGCTTTCTTCAGTGGCGTCGGCGGCGAACGCTTTGCCGTTCGCCTGTCCGGCGCCACGGCGGTGGTCGAAGGCACCGGTGACCACGGCTGCGAATACATGACCGGCGGCACGGTTGCCGTGCTGGGCAAGACCGGACGCAACTTCGCGGCCGGCATGAGCGGCGGTATTGCGTACGTGTACGACGAAGACGGCCAGTTCGCCAAGCGCTGCAACACCGCCATGGTCTCCATGGAGAAAGTGCTGCCCGCGTCCGAGCAAGAGGCTTCGGTGCCCAAGGCCATCTGGCACCGCGGCTTGGCCGACGAAGTGCAACTGCGTCGCCTGCTGGAAGAGCACAACCGCTGGACCGGTAGCAAGCGTGCGCGCGATCTGCTGGACAACTGGGACACGGCCCGCGCCAAGTTCGTCAAGGTCTTCCCCAACGAGTACAAACGTGCGCTGGGTGAGATCCATGCGAAAAAACAGGCTGTAGCCCTCGCCAAACCTGCGCAGGCCGCTATCAAAAATGAAGCGGTTGCTGCCAAATAAGAAATAACTTTGCAGGACAGGCCGCGGTTTGCAGTGCACGCCGGGCTTGTCCCCAACTGACTAGGAATCATCATGGGAAAAGTGACTGGCTTCATGGAATACGAGCGCATCGAAGAGGGCTACAAGCCCGTTGCCGAGCGCGTGAAGCACTACAAAGAGTTCGTCATCGGTCTGGACGACGCGCAGGCCAATAAGCAGGCCGCGCGCTGCATGGATTGCGGCACGCCGTTTTGCAATAGCGGTTGCCCGGTCAACAACATCATCCCGGATTTCAACGACATGGTGTACCGCGACGACTGGAAAGCCGCGATCGACACGCTGCACAGCACCAACAACTTCCCGGAGTTCACCGGCCGCATCTGCCCGGCACCGTGCGAAGCGGCCTGTACGCTGAACGTGAATGATGAGGCCGTGGGCATCAAGTCCATTGAGCACGCCATCATCGACCGCGCTTGGGCCGAGGGCTGGGTATTGGCACAGCCACCCAAACTCAAGACCGGCAAAACGGTTGCGGTGGTGGGTTCCGGTCCCGCCGGCATGGCCGCAGCCCAGCAACTGGCCCGTGCCGGCCATTCGGTGACGCTCTTCGAGAAGAATGACCGTGTGGGCGGACTGCTGCGCTATGGCATCCCAGATTTCAAGATGGAAAAGTCGCACATCGACCGCCGCGTCGACCAGATGGTCAAGGAAGGCGTCACCATCCGCACCGGCGTGCTGGTCGGTGACATGCCCAAGGACTCTAAGGTCACGAATTGGGCCAAAGAGACTATTTCTGCTGCCCAGTTGCAGCAGGACTTCGACGCTGTGCTGCTGACCGGCGGTGCCGAACAGTCGCGCGACCTGCCCGTGCCCGGCCGCGATCTGAACGGCATCCATTTCGCGATGGAGTTCTTGCCCCAACAGAACAAGGTCAACGCTGGCGACAAGCTCAAGGGCCAGTTGCGCGCGGACGGCAAACACGTCATTGTCATCGGCGGTGGCGACACCGGCTCCGACTGCGTGGGCACCAGCAACCGCCATGGCGCGGTCAGCGTCACCCAGTTCGAATTGATGCCCCAGCCGCCGGAGGAAGAAAACCGGCCCATGACCTGGCCCTACTGGCCGATCAAGCTGCGCACCAGCTCCAGCCACGAAGAGGGTTGCGAGCGCGAATTCGCCATTTCCACCAAGGAATTCATCGGTGAAAAAGGCAAGGTCACCGGCCTGAAGACCGTGCGTGTGGAGTGGAAAGACGGCAAGATGGTCGAAGTGGCTGGCTCCGAGCAGGTTCTCAAGGCCGATCTGGTGCTGCTGGCCATGGGCTTTGTGTCTCCGGTGGCCACGATGCTGGAGTCCTTTGGTGTGGACAAGGACGCGCGCGGCAACGCCAAAGCAAGCACCGACTTCATCGGCGGTTACGCAACCAATGTGTCCAAGGTTTTTGCCGCCGGAGACGTGCGCCGCGGCCAGAGCCTGGTCGTCTGGGCCATCCGCGAAGGCCGCCAGGCTGCGCGGTCTGTGGACGAGTTCTTGATGGGAGCCAGCGACTTGCCACGCTGATCCATCCGGATAGCACTTGCCCGCCATGGAAAGAAAGCAAATCTGCGCGGGCGTGCCCTGTGCGGATGTTTGCTTTCGTAGGGTGTTGTTGCGCGTACTCAGTTGATACACGTCCGATACAAGGGTTTACGCGAATCCCTTATCATCCAAGAGCCGGAAACTGCCCGGCTTTTGTTTTTTTATGGCCTCCAACCCTTCTACCCCGCTCGTTGAGTTGCGTAACCTGAGCTTTGGCTATGGGGAGCGTGTCATATTGAATGACGTGTCGCTGACCGTCCCGCGGGGCAAGGTCACGGCATTGATGGGCGCGTCGGGTGGCGGCAAGACAACAATCCTGCGCCTGATTGGCGGCCAGAACCGGGCGCAAAAAGGGCAGATGCTATTTGACGGCCAGGATGTCACCGTCATGGGCCGCGAGCAACTCTATGCCGCGCGACGCCGCATGGGGATGCTCTACCAGTTCGGCGCGCTGTTTGCCGACCTCAGCGTGTATGACAACGTGGCTTTTCCGCTGCGTGAGCACACTGACCTCTCTGAGGAGATGGTCCACGACATCGTGCTGATGAAGCTCAACGCCGTGGGTCTGCGCAATGCGCGCGAGATGATGCCCTCGGCGCTGTCGGGTGGCATGGCGCGCCGGGTGGCGCTGGCCCGTGCCATCGCGCTGGACCCCGAATTGGTCATGTACGACGAGCCCTTTACCGGCATCGACCCCATTTCGGTAGGCACCTCGGCCCGCCTGCTGCGGCAGTTGAACGATTCCATGGGGCTGACCAGCATTTTTGTGTCGCACGAGCTGGAGCAGACCTTCACCATCGCCGACCACGTCATCATTCTGGCAAATGGCCGGGTGGCGTCGCAGGGCACGCCACAAGATGTGCTGAACAGCACCGATCCTCTGGTCTACCAATATGTGAACGCTTTGTCCGAAGGGCCGGTGCGTTTCCACTACCCGGCGCTCAGCGTGGAGGACGACTTTGGTGTCGATCCAGGGGCAGCACAACTACAACAAAAACAGGTCGGAGTGACGCGATGAGTTGGTACAAACCCGCCGATGTAGGCTTTGCCACCCGCAGCAAATTGGCGGACATGGGCTATGCCGCGCGGCTGTTCTTCAAGCTGCTGTTCTCGGTGGTTCCGACCTTTCGCCGTTTCGGCCTGGTGCGCGACCAGATCCATTTCCTTGGCAACTACTCGATGGCCATCATCGCGGTGTCCGGCCTGTTCGTGGGATTCGTGTTTGGTCTGCAGGGCTATTACACGCTGCAGCGATATGGTTCGTCCGAGGCCCTGGGGCTGCTGGTGACTTTGAGCCTGGTGCGTGAATTGGGTCCGGTGGTGACAGCCTTGTTGTTTGCCGGCCGGGCCGGTACTTCGCTGACCGCCGAGATCGGCCTGATGAAGGCCGGTGAGCAGATCAGCGTCATGGAAATGATGGCTGTGGACCCGATTCAGCGCGTGCTGGCGCCGCGCTTCTGGGCTGGTGTCGTAGCCATGCCCTTGCTGGCCGCGGTGTTCAGCGCCATGGGCGTGATCGGCGGTTGGGCCGTGGGCGTCGTCATGATCGGTGTGGACGCCGGCTCATTCTGGAGCCAGATCCAAGGTGGCGTTGATGTCTGGAAAGACGTGGGCAATGGCGTCCTCAAGAGTTTTGTGTTTGGTTTGACGGTGACCTTCATTGCTGTGTTCCAGGGTTTTGAGGCCCAGGCCACACCTGAAGGCGTGGCGAGCGCGACGACGCGCACGGTGGTGATGGCTTCTCTGGCGGTACTGGGGCTGGATTTCATCCTCACCGCGATGATGTTTACGATATAAAAGAAAGAATTTATGCAGCGTTCTAAGAATGATGTCTGGGTGGGTTTGTTTGTGATGATCGGTGCCGTGGCCATTTTGTTTTTGGCCCTCCAGTCGGCCAATCTGCTGTCCCTGAACTTCCAATCCACCTACCACGTCAGCGCCAAGTTTGACAATGTGGGCGGGCTCAAGCCCAAGGCTGCGGTGCGTAGCGGCGGTGTGGTCGTGGGCCGTGTCGAGACATTGACATTTGACGACAAATCCTTCCAGGCCCGCGTGACGCTGGCTTTGGAAAGCCGTTACGCTTTTCCTAAAGATAGTTCGCTGAAAATTTTGACCAGCGGCCTGCTCGGCGAGCAGTACATTGGCATTGAGGCCGGCGCGTCGGACAAGAATCTGGCCCAGGGTGATGTCATTGGGGCCACCCAATCCGCCGTGGTGCTGGAAAACCTGATCAGCCAGTTCCTGTACAGCAAAGCGGCAGATGGCAGCAATTCGGCAGCGGAGAAAAAATGAGGCCAGACGTGTTGACGCAATCCGCAAGCTCGGGGCCTTCCAGTCCGTGGCGAGGCCGGCTCGTCCGCTGGGGCGCAGTCGCAGCGCTGCTGGCCTTGCAAGCCTGTGCTGCCGTACCCAATAAGGATCCACGGGACCCGATGGAGTCTTGGAACCGCAGCGTGTTTGCCTTCAATGATTCGGTAGACCGCGCTGTGGTCAAGCCGGTTGCCACGGCCTATGCCCGCGTCACACCCAACTGGATACGCACCGGCATCAACAACTTCTTCACCAACCTGGACGACATCTGGTCCATGGTCAACAACGCCTTGCAGTTGCGTGGGCAGGACACGGCCGACAGCTTTGGCCGCGTGATTGTCAACAGCACCATGGGCCTGGGCGGCCTGCTGGATGTGGCCAGTGAAATGGGCATGGAGCGCCACTCCGCCAACTTTGGCTTGACCTTGGGCCGTTGGGGTGTAGGCCCTGGGCCATTCGTTGTGCTGCCGCTGTGGGGCTCGTCCACGCTGCGGGATACCTTGGCCTTGTCGGTGGACATCAAGGGCAATCTGGTGAACTCCGTGCAAGACGTGCCCACCCGCGACGTCTTGACCGTTGTGAACGTCATCGACACGCGCGCTACGTACTTGAAGGCAGGCGAAGTGGTGGATGGTGCGGCTTTGGACAAGTACAGCTTCACGCGGGATGCCTTCCTGCAGCGCAGGCGCAACCAGGTGTACGACGGCAATCCGCCCGATGAGGACACCACCTCGTGGGAATCGGAACCCGCCGCGGCACCTGCTGCGCCGGCCGCCCCCACTGCACCAGCCTCTGCCGCCCAGTAGTTGTGTAGGCCAGGGGCGGGCCAAGCGCGTTGAAGCGACACACGGGATAATGCATTCCATTTATTGACAGGATGTGGGAAACACTATGAAACGAGCTTTTTTGCGTCAGATGTTGGCAGCCTCTGTTCTCCTGGCCACAGCCCTGGTCGTTCCGGCCGCACACGCCGAAGACGAGGCACCCGATGCCATGATCAAGCGCCTGTCCACCGATGTGTTGGAAACCATCAAGAATGACAAGGCCATCCGCGCCGGCGATATGGCCAAGGTCGTGGCCCTGGTCGATTCGCGCATCATGCCCAACGTCAACTTCCAGCGCATGACGGCGTCCGCCGTGGGCCCCGCTTGGCGCCAGGCCACGCCCGATCAGCAAAAGCGTTTGCAGGAAGAGTTCAAGACCCTGTTGGTGCGCACCTATGCCGGCGCACTGGCTCAGGTGTCGGACCAGACCATCACGATGAAGCCGCTGCGCATTGCGCCCGAAGACAAAGAAGTGCTGGTGCGCTCCGAAATCAAGGGCAGCGGCGAGTCCATTCAACTGGACTACCGCCTCGAGAAAACCCCTGGCCAGGGCGCAGGCTGGCGCATCTACAACCTGAACGTGCTGGGCGTGTGGCTGGTGGAAACCTACCGCAGCCAGTTCGCATCGGAAATCAATGCCAAGGGTATTGACGGTCTGATCGCCGCATTGGCTGAGCGCAACAAGGCCAATGTCAACGGCAAAAAGGCCTGATGTGCTGAGTCTGCCGGTTGAATTGACCCACGGCCAGGCCAAGGCCTGCCTGGCCCAGCTCACTGCGGGTGTGGGGGCGGAAGCCAGTACATCGGTGGTGGTGGATGCCAAAGCCCTGGGGCGTTTTGACTCGTCCGCACTGGCCGTCTTGCTCGAACTGCGCCGCGTCTGCCAGCGCGCAGGCAAGTCCATGGTGGTGCAAGGCCTGCCCCAGCATTTGAGCGACCTGGCCACGCTGTACGGCATCGAAGGCCTGCTGCCTTCCACCTGATCCTCTCCCTAGCCCAGGCCGCCGACTAAAATGGCGGGTCTTCCATGTCTGCCATTTCCTTCCAGTCTGTTTCCAAACGCTACCCGTCCCCGCGCGGGCCTGCGGGCGCCAGCTTCATGGCGCTGGATAGTGTGCAACTCGATATCGAAGAGGGCGAGTTCTTCGGTCTGCTAGGCCCCAATGGCGCCGGCAAGACGACCATGATCAGCATCCTGGCCGGGCTGACCCGCGCCACCAGCGGTCGCGTCACCGTGTTGGGCAGCGACGTGCACGGCGACTACGCCCAAGCCCGCCGCAAGCTGGGCATCGTGCCGCAAGAGTTGGTGTTTGACCCCTTTTTCAATGTCCGCGAAGCGCTGCGCTTCCAGTCCGGCTATTTCGGCATCACCAAAAACGAAGCCTGGATTGATGAGCTGTTGGACAGCCTGGGTCTGGCCGACAAGGCCGGTGCCAATATGCGCCAGCTTTCGGGCGGCATGAAGCGTCGCATGCTGGTGGCGCAGGCCTTGGTGCACAAGCCGCCCGTCATCGTGCTGGACGAACCCACCGCCGGTGTGGATGTGGAATTGCGCCAGACCCTGTGGCATTTCGTATCCAAGCTCAACAAGCAGGGCCACACCGTGCTGTTGACCACCCACTACCTGGAAGAAGCCGAGGCCCTGTGTGGCCGTGTTGCCATGCTCAAGACCGGGCGCATCGTGGCCCTGGACCGCACCAGTGCCTTGCTGAAGGCCGCGTCGGGCAATGTGCTGCGCTTCAAGACGGAGGGCGTGTTGCCACCCGCCCTGGCGGCGCGCGCCCGCGTGACCGGCACCGTGGTGCAACTGCCAGCCCACAATGCGCTGGAGATCGAACAATACCTGGCCGCCGTGCGCGAGTCCGGCCTGGTCGTCGAAGACGTGGAGATGCGCAAGGCCGATCTGGAAGACGTGTTCATTGACATCATGTCCAAGGCCGGTGCCGCGCAGTCGGCCCAACCGCTGCCTGCAGCTCCTGCCGTTCATGCGGTACCGGAAGACGAGGCCTTGCCCGCACCAGACAAGTCTGTCCCCGAAACCAGCAACGTGGGAGCCGCATGATGACCGGATGGCGTACCCTGCTGTACAAAGAAGTGCTGCGCTTCTGGAAAGTCGGCTTTCAGACCGTGGCGGCCCCGGTGCTGACCGCACTGCTGTACCTGCTGATCTTCGGCCATGTGCTGGAAGACCACGTCAAGGTCTACGATAGCATCCGCTACACCGCCTTTCTGGTGCCAGGCCTGGTGATGATGAGCGTGCTGCAAAACGCCTTTGCCAATAGCTCGTCCTCGCTGATCCAAAGCAAGATCATGGGCAACCTCGTGTTTCTGCTGCTGACGCCCTTGTCGCACTGGAGCTGGTTCGTGGCCTATGTGGGCTCGTCCATCGTGCGCGGCATCGTCGTGGGGGCTGGCGTGCTGCTGGCTGCCTTCTGGTTTGCGCCGCTGGGTTTTGCAGCGCCGCTGTGGATCATGGTCTTTGCCGTGCTGGGCGCGGCGCTGATGGGCGCGCTGGGTTTGATCGCCGGTCTGTGGGCCGAAAAGTTTGACCAGCTCGCGGCTTTCCAGAACTTCATCATCATGCCGATGACCTTCTTGAGCGGCGTGTTCTATTCCATCCATTCCCTGCCCGGCTTCTGGCAAAACGCCAGCCACCTCAATCCCTTCTTCTACATGATTGACGGTTTTCGCTATGGCTTCTTCGGTGTCAGTGATGCCTCGCCCTGGTTGAGCCTGAGCATTGTGGGTGGCGCCTTGGCGGTGGTCAGCGTGCTGGCCATCCACCTGCTGCGCACGGGTTACAAGATCCGTAGCTAGCCCCCCCTTTTTTTGAGACCGACATGACCGCCGACGAAATCCAAACCCTGATCGCCAACAGCATGGCCTGCGAGGTCTGCCAAGTAGAGGGCGATGGTCGCCATTGGTACGCCACGGTGGTGTCGTCCGCGTTCGAAGGCAAGCGCCTGATCGCGCGCCACCAGCAGGTCTATGCGGCCATGGGCACGCGGCTCAAGACGGACGAAGTGCATGCGCTGTCCATGAAAACCTATACGCCGGCCGAGTGGGCAGCGCAAAGTAATGGGTAAGTGCAATGGATAAGCTGCTGATACGGGGTGGGCGCACCCTGCAGGGCGAGGTGCTGATCTCCGGCGCCAAGAACGCCGCCTTGCCCGAGCTGTGCGCCACGCTGCTGACGGCCGAACCCGTCACCCTGCGCAATGTGCCGCGTTTGCAAGACGTGTCCACGATGCTCACGCTGATCCGCAACATGGGTGTGCAAGTGGATCAGGCCGCCGATGGCGCGGTGCGCGTGGACGCCAGCAGCTTGAGCACCCCCGAAGCCCCCTACGAGCTGGTCAAGACCATGCGTGCGTCGGTGTTGGCACTGGGGCCCTTGCTGGCACGGTTTGGCGAAGCTACCGTGTCGCTGCCCGGTGGTTGCGCCATCGGCTCGCGTCCGGTGGACCAGCACATCAAGGGCCTGACCGCCATGGGTGCCGAGATCGTTGTTGAGCACGGCTACATGATCGCCAAGCTGCCCAAGGGCCGCAAGCGCTTGCATGGTGCGCGCATCAGCACCGACATGGTGACCGTCACCGGCACCGAGAACTTTTTGATGGCCGCGGCCCTGGCCGAAGGCGAAACCATTCTGGAGAACGCGGCCCAGGAGCCCGAGATTCCTGACCTGGCCGAGATGCTGATCCAGATGGGCGCCCAGATCGAAGGCCATGGCAGCAGCCGGATCCGCATCCAGGGCGTAGAGGCCTTGCGCGGCTGCACCCACCAGGTGGTGGCGGACCGTATCGAGACCGGCACCTTTCTGTGTGCGGTGGCTGCGGCGGGTGGTGACGTGGTGCTCAAGCACGGACGCATGGACCATCTGGAAGCGGTCGTAGAGAAATTGCAGGAAGCAGGCGCCACGGTAACGGCCGTGGATGGCGGCATCCGCGTGCAATCCCAAGGCCGGCTCAAGGCGCAGAGCTTTCGCACCACCGAATACCCCGGCTTCCCCACCGACATGCAGGCCCAGTTCATGGCGCTCAACGCCATTGCCGACGGCCACAGCATGGTCACCGAGACAATTTTCGAAAACCGCTTCATGCACGTCAATGAGTTGGTCCGGCTGGGGGCCAACATCCATATCGACGGCAAGGTGGCGGTCATCGAGGGCGTACACCAATTGTCCGGCGCCACCGTCATGGCCACCGACCTGCGCGCCTCTGCCAGTCTGGTGATTGCCGGTCTGGTGGCCGATGGGGAAACCGTGGTGGACCGCATCTACCACCTGGACCGCGGCTATGACCAGATGGAAGCCAAACTGCGCGGCATTGGCGCGGATATCGAAAGACTGAAATGATTACTCTCGCGCTATCCAAAGGCCGCATCTTCGAAGAAACCCTGCCGCTCTTGAAGGCCGCAGGGATTGAGGTGCTGGACGACCCCGAAAAATCCCGCAAGCTCATCCTCGACACCAACCTGCCCGACGTGCGCGTGCTGGTCGTGCGCGCTACCGACGTGCCCACGTATGTGCAATACGGCGGTGCCGACATGGGCATCACCGGCAAGGACACGCTGCTGGAGCATGGCAGCCAGGGCCTGTACCAGCCGCTGGATTTGCAAATTGCCAAGTGCCGCATCAGCGTCGCCGCCCGTGCCGATTTCGACTACGCCAGCGCCGTGCGCCAAGGTGCGCGCCTGAAGGTCGCTACCAAGTACGTGGCCATTGCCCGCGACTTTTTTGCGACCAAGGGCGTGCACGTGGACCTGATCAAGCTCTATGGCAGCATGGAGCTGGCGCCGCTGGTGGGCATGGCCGATGCCATCGTCGACCTGGTGTCCACCGGCAACACGCTGCGTGCCAACAATCTGGTCGAAGTGGAGCAGATCATGGACATCAGCTCCCGCCTGGTCGTCAACCAGGCCGCGCTCAAGCTCAAGCGCGAACCCATTCGCGCCATCATTGATGCGTTTGCGGGGGCGTTGTAGTGGTGCCCCTTATTGGTGTCATCGGCCTCTAGGCAATGTTGATGGGAGATTTGCTCAAACTGGAAATTTGAATCGGAAGCATCCACAAAATTTCTTGAAACCAATATCCCGAAAGGCTTCCAAGCCTCCAGAAATCAGTTCAACCACATAGGCTGCAGTGTGGTGACCATAAATTACGAAGTGAAGTAATGAAAGCACGTTTATTCTTTTTGGGCCTAGGAGTTTCAGCTCTTTTATCCGCCTGCGGCGGTGGAGGCGGCGGCAGTTCACCGAGCGCAACGGCTACTCCAACCAACCCGTCCGCTCCTATTCCGAGTGCAACTTCTTTTACTATTTCCTCAGGCGACTCGTTTACATATTCCTTCTCCGTGGCGCCCGCCTTTCCGAACGGGCTAGATTCATGGATCGAGACGACGTACTTCTCCGAAGTTGCCGGAGACGGTGCTACAAAAGCTACCAACACTAATGGCACATCTGAATATGGGGCGCGCACTGAATATCAGACAAATGCTGACTTTCAAGAAACCGGATGGTTCACCGTAGCAAATGGGCCCTGTGTAAATAGCCCACAGGTAAATACAGTGGGTAAGCCATTGAGTGTGGGCAAAAAATGGAATCTTTCTTACACCAGAGCCTGTGGGGGTTTTTCGGGCATAGCAAGATCTAACGGTGAAGTAGTCGGCATGGCACCGGTTGCAACGGCTGTTGGGACATTCAGTGCGTATAACGTGGTTTATACGGAATCGTTTGCGGATGGCAGTTCCAACGGATTTAACTGCTGGCGAGATGTCACTTCCAATGTGACCTTGTCGTGTGACATTGACGTCATTACATACGATCCCGTGCAAAAAAAGTTATCACCCGTGTCTCGCAAAGTCCAAAGGCTAATTGGTTTTAATGTGGCCACTTTCTCTGCAAGTCGCCCTACTCTTGCGCGATTTGCTGGTCCATGGCAGTGGTGTCATGCCCAGAACTGTCAGGCAGTATTTATTGACAAACAAGGCAAGTGGCTCAGCCTAAACTTCCAGTCAAATGTGGTGTCTGGTACGGTGGACGACAGTGGGCGAGTGACGGCGACTCTTAAGTCTGCCGCGACCGTTTCTGGAAGTCTGACGCCAGTGGCAGGGTCTGGCACTTGGAGTAACGGATCCGGTCAATCGTCCGGCAGTTGGACAATGACACACTATTGACCACTGCTCATTCGCGCTTGCAAGCGATATTGAAATCACTTACACACTTGTTTCCATGACTTTTGCAGCCAAGCCCTCACGTTTTTCCACTGTTGATAGCCAGTTTGATGCTCAACTAGAGGCACGCCTGCACTGGTCTGCGGATACCGATACCGCCATCGAGACCAGCGTGGCCGCCATCCTGCGCGATGTGCAGCAGCGTGGCGATGCCGCCGTGCTGGAGTACACGGCCCGCTGGGACCATGTGCAGGCCGCCAGCGTGGCCGAGCTGGAGCTGACCCAGGCCGAGCTGAAGGCCGCCTTCGACAGCATTCCCGCCAAGCAGCGCGAAGCCTTGCAAGCGGCTGCACAGCGCGTGCGAAGCTACCACGAAGCCCAGAAAAAAGCCTGCGGCGAAAGCTGGAGCTACCGCGATGCCGACGGCAGCCTGCTGGGCCAAAAGGTCACCCCGCTGGACCGCGTGGGCATCTACGTGCCCGGTGGTAAGGCCACCTACCCATCGTCCGTGCTGATGAACGCCATCCCGGCCCACGTGGCGGGTGTGGCTGAAATCATCATGGTCGTGCCCACTCCGCGCGGCGAGAAAAACGCCATGGTGCTGGCCGCCGCCTATGTGGCTGGTGTCACCCGCGCGTTCACCATCGGTGGCGCGCAGGCCGTGGCGGCCCTGGCCTATGGCACGGCCACCATCCCCGCCGTGCACAAGATCACCGGCCCCGGCAATGCCTATGTGGCCGCGGCCAAGCGCAGCGTGTTTGGCAAGGTGGGCATCGACATGATCGCTGGTCCATCTGAAATTCTGGTGCTGGCCGATGGCAGCACGCCGCCCGACTGGGTGGCCATGGATTTATTCAGCCAGGCCGAGCACGACGAGCTCGCACAAAGCATTCTGTTGTGCCCAGACGCTGCGTACATAGACGCCGTGCAGGCCGCCATCGACCGCCTGCTGCCCGAAATGCCCCGCGCTGAGATCATCGCCAAGTCGCTGAACGACCGTGGCGCGCTGATCCACACCCGCAGCATGGAAGAGGCCTGCGCCATCAGCAACCGCATCGCGCCTGAACACTTGGAAGTGTCCAGCAGCGACCCGCACCGCTGGGAGCCACTGCTGACACACGCTGGCGCCATCTTCCTGGGTGCGTTCACGTCCGAAAGCCTGGGTGACTACTGCGCCGGACCCAACCACGTGTTGCCCACCAGTGGCACGGCACGCTTCTCCAGCCCGCTGGGCGTCTACGATTTCCAGAAGCGCTCCAGCCTGATTGAGGTCAGCGAAGCCGGTTCCCAGGTGTTGGGCCCTATTGCCGCCGAGCTGGCCTATGGCGAAGGCCTGCAAGGTCATGCCCGCGCGGCCGAAATGCGGCTCAAGAAACCCGTCTGAGCATCGGGTCGGATGTTGGCCGCGGTGTAAGAATAGGCCACACCCCACGACTACCTGCCATGCACCCAACACATTCCACCACCTCACGCTGGGCTCGCGTTGCCCTGCTGGCCATCACCAGCCTCAGCATCGCGGCGCCCGCGGCTGCCATGTCCATCCGCGAACTGCGCGGCTTGGAGAAATCCGGCAAGAACGGCATCTTCTACGCAAACTACTACCTGGTCGGCGTCATGGAGGGCGTCGTTGAGGCCCACAACCAAGCCGTGCGCAACGGCGCCCAGCCCAGCATCTGCCTCAACGGCCGCCGCCTGGAGCCCAGCATGGCCAAGAACCTGTACGACACCGAGCGCAAGCGCAATGCCGATGTCTACGAGGCCGATATGCCGGTGCAACTGGTCATGGCCAACGCGCTGACCACGGTCTACCCCTGCTGAAGCGATAGCAGTCTGGCGGTGGTGTAGACAGCGCGCCTGCCGCTAGCCCATGTCCACGATGGCAGCCGTGGCCTTGCGGACCAGCGGCAGCACCAAGAGCAGGGTAGGGAAGGCCACGACCCACGACAAGCCCCAGGAGCCTAGCCACAGACGGGGCATGTCGGGGCTGAGCCCCACGCTGCGCAGTGTGCTGATCATCGAGACGATGAAGGTCATCAAGATCGACAGCAGAAAGGGCATGACCCAGGTGGCTGCGCGCGCCGGAAGTTTGGGCAGACCGAAGAGGGTGGTCTTTTTGGGGGAGAGAGAATGATTCATAGATTGAAACTCCATAAGCCGGATATCAAGGCGCCACCTCGTGCTGCACTCTAGCGCAAAAGGCTACAACCCCGGCAGAGCCGGCGGTGGTTGGCGCGTTGATTGACGTAAACGCTTACGGCAAGCCATGAATTGGGAATTGCGGCGGCAATCATAGCCGATGGTGAGCGGCCTATCTTGAAAAGCGCATGTGTTTTGCAGGTTGGTATCCATGAGTACTATGAAATCGATAGCTAAATAGTGATATTCCACGAGGGCTAGTGGCAGTTTTTCGTATGATGCTTTATTGAAATACCCAAATTGGGGTTTTAGACCGCTGAATCAGGATACCCACCCCGCAGCCAGCGCGCTGCCCATACCGGAGCACAGCCGGGGAGAGGGTGCTAGATAAAATCGGCAGCCCGCAAAAAGACCCTGGCTCCAGAAGATTCCACCAAGGGCTATGCGATAGTTCACCCGTGCAAGGCCTAAGCGAATGGCAGGCCTGCCGCGCAACCACACAGGGAGGGATGGAGTGATTTTCGGCATTGATCTGGGCACAACCAACAGTCTGATTGCCTACATAGACAACGGCACCCCCAAAGCCATTCCCAATGCCTTGGGCCAGTTCTTGACGCCCTCGGTGGTGTCCATCGATGCGGATGGAACCATCCTGGTGGGGCAGACCGCCCGCGAACGCCTGTTGACGCAGCCAGACCGCACGGCAGCATCCTTCAAGCGCCGCATGGGCGCACGGGAGCCCATTCGCCTGGCGGGCAAGGAATTCCGCCCAGAAGAACTCTCGGCCCTGGTGCTGCGCGCGCTGAAGGCCGACGCACAGGCCGCGCTGGGTGTGGAGGTTTCCGATGTGGTGATCTCGGTCCCCGCCTACTTCAATGACCAGCAGCGCAAGGCCACGCGGCTTGCGGGTGAGCTGGCGGGGCTGAACGTGCGCAGACTGGTGAACGAGCCGACTGCGGCGGCGCTGCTGCACGGCATCCACGACCGCCAGAAGGACAGCAAATTCCTGGTCTTCGACCTGGGTGGCGGCACCTTTGACGTGTCCATCCTGGATTACTTCAGCGGCATTATGGAGGTGCGGGCGACTGGGGGCGATAGCTTCCTGGGGGGTGACGATTTCACCGAAGCCATGCTGCAACTCCTGGTGCGCAAGGCCCAACTTTCGGACCGCAAGCGGGACAAGGCCATCGATGGCCTGCGCTTTGCGGCCGAGTCTGCCAAGCGCAGCTTGGCGCAGGCCAACCAGGTCGAGGTGGCGCTGCCCACAGCCCTGGAGCATCCCCCTGTCACGGTCACGCTGGAGGAGTTTGAAAAAGCCTGCCAGCCCTTGCTGGATCGCTTGCGCGCGCCGGTGGAGAGCGCCCTGCGCGACGCCCGCATGCGGGCGGCCGATCTGGACGAAATCGTCTTGGTGGGCGGCGCCATGCGCATGGGCATGGTGCGGCGGTTGACGGCCCAGTTGTTTGGCCGCCTGCCGGCCCGGCACCCCGATCCCGACCAAACCATTGCCCTGGGCGCAGCGGTGTGTGCGGCGCTGGTGGACCAGGACCAGTCCTTCGAGGAAATGGTGCTGACCGATGTGTGCCCGCACACCCTGGGCACGAAAGTGGTTCAGGACGATGGGCGCGGCGGCTATGTGGGCGACGTGTTCCTGCCCATCATCGAGCGCAACACCATCGTGCCGGCCAGCCGTGTGAAGAGCGTCTGCACCGTGCGCGACAACCAGTCGGCCTTGACCATCGATGTGTACCAGGGCGAATCCCACCAGTGCGCGGACAACGTGCACTTGGGCAGCATGGAGCTGACTATCCCCGCGCGCAAAGCGGGCGCCGTGTCCGCCAATATCCGCTACACCTACGACGTGAATGGGATTCTGGATATCGATGTGGACGTCGAGAACGAAAACATCAGCCACAACCTGGTCATCAAGAAGCTGGCCGGTGACGTATCGGATGAAGATATCGCCCGGCGCCGGGCCGAATTGGCCGCCCTCAAGGTGCACCCGCGTGAGCAGGAGCCCAACCGGCACCTGATCGAGCGCGCCAACCGCTTGTACCAGCAGTTGCTGGGTGAACAGCGCGAGCAATTGGGCCGGTGGCTGAACCAGTTTGAAGGCACGCTGCAACGGCAAGACCCGCGCACCATCACGGCCGAACGCAAAGCTTTTTCCGAAGTGCTCGACAGCCTGGAGCGGGGTGAGGTGTGGTGAGCCTGGAGCGTGCGTGGGAGCTGCTGGGTGTTGAGCCCACGCACGATGAGGGTGCCATCCGCCGTGCCTATGCCACCAAGGTCCGCCAGTACAAGCCCGAGACCCATCCCACCGAGTTCGCCGAAGTGCGCGAGGCCTACGAAGGCGTGCTGGCCTGGGCCCGCCATGCGCGCCAGGTAGAGGCGGAGCCTGTAGCGCAACCGGCCGCAGACGATGGCTCCACCCAGCAGGGCGCAAGCGCTCAGGTGGTCACCGTAGAAACTGTCGCAACGACCGAAACCGCGGCGCCGACCTCGGAAGACCTCGCCCGCGCGCGGGTGCAGGAGCTGGTCCAAACCTTCATCGACTCCGGTGACGCCCGGGCCGTGGCGCTGGTGCGCCAGCAGATTTCCGATGCCGCCAATGGCACCGTGGACGACAAGCTGGCCTTTGAGGCCCACCTCGTGCATTGGCTGCTCAGTGCAGACAGGCCGGCGCTGGGTGTGGTGTTCGAGGCCGGGCGCATGATGGCCTGGCGCAGCCGCTTGGGAGAGATCGCCAAGGTGTTTGGCGATGGCGGCGCGCGGCGCTTGTCGGTGTTGATGGACGCGGCCAGTGAATGGGTGTTTGCCGGGCGTTTTTCGAGCAACCCGTGGATGCGCAGGCTGTTTGCTGACTCGGCGCAGAGTCTGCCCCACTGGGCCTGGAGCTTTCAGGTGCAACGGATCAAGGGATTCACGCAGTTCTGGGGCCAGATCTGTGGGGCCTTGCAATTGCCCGAGTTGGAAGCCCTGCAAGACCGATCCGTGCTGACCCACCTGAATGCGAGGGCCCTGCTGTCTACGGATGTGTTTGCCGGTGTTTTCTGGGCCTTTGTGGCCTGGCTTGCTCTGGAAAGTGCGGGTAAGAACCCGGCGAGCTCGGCCCTGGCGCTGGGCGCTGTAGTCTTGGTAGCCTTGGTTTGCATTTTGAGTCCGCTGCTGGTGCGCAAAGCCCATGCAAGCGCCTGGCCTGGCAAAGCCAAGGCGTTGTTCGCCAAGGTCGGCATTACATCGGCGCAGTCCGCCGTTTTCTATTGGGTCATTGCCTTCATCGTGTCGACGGTGTTGGTCAATGTGTCGAATACGACGGTTTCAGCTGCGGGTCTGGTCCTGTTGGGGACATTGGGTGGTCTGTGTGGTGCAGCCATTGGTTTTGGCATGTGGAAGCTCTTCCAGTTCATCGAGTTGGTGGCTGCAAGGCCTTTAGTCGCCGCACAAAGGGCCTCCGACTCGCTGGCTTTCACAGACCTGTTGCGGTCAGATGCCGCGGCCTGGGCGACGCCCAGTCTGACCCAGCGCATGCAAAAGCTGCCCCAGGCGCTGAAGCTGGAGTGGCAGCATCGCAAGCGCGAGAAGGCGGCCAAGCGCGAGAGGGAAAAGGCCGCACCGCCCAAGCCCGCGACCTACTCGTCCTCCAGTGGGCTCAGTGCCAACTGGTGGTGGATCTGGGTGGTGCTGATGGTGGTGTTCAATATCGCCAAGCGATCGTAGTTGCTATTAAATTGCTAGCTGCATATTCATATTCGGCGAGGGCTAGAGGTGATTTTTTCATGTCGACCTATCCAATAAACCTAATTTGGGGTTTTTGAGGGTCCAAAAAAACCACGTACCGCCATTGCGCGGTACTACCGCCCAAAACCACAAAATCCGGCCCAACAAATCACACGAATTTCGTGTTACACGAAATTCGTGTACTATTGAGCCCATGAAGAACGTCACCATCACCGTCGAAGACGCCACGCTGGAATGGGTGCGCATCGAGGCGGCCAAGCGCAATACCAGCGTGTCGCGCCTGGTGGGTGAGATGCTGACGGACAAGATGCAGTTTGACGACGCCTACGCCCGCGCCCAGCGCGAGTGGGTGGCCGACACCTCGTCGTTCAGCTCGGGCGGCATGCCCTACCCGGATCGGGAGGCTGTGCGTGGCCAATAATCCCAGCGGTAGCAGCAACAAGCCCGTCGTCTTCGTAGACACCCACGTGCTGCTCAGCGCAGACGATGCCTTCGACACCGCCAAGCAAGCCCAGGCCCGCGCCTGGTTGCAGGCCCTGTGGCTGCACCGGGCAGGGCGGGTCAGCACCCAGGTGCTGAACGACTACTACGTCACCGTCACCCACAGCTTTGCGATGCCCGCCGGCGACGCCCGCGCCAAGCTGCGCCGCTTTCAGCTCTGGCAGCCCTGGCAGATCGACCACCGCACGGTGGAGACAGCCTGGGGCGTGGAGGCCCGCTTTGGCCTGCACTACTGGGACGCGCTGATGGTGGCCTCGGCCGCGCAGTCGGGTGCCAACCATGTGCTAACGCCCAGCCTGACGCACCAGCAGCACATTGACGGCGTCACCATCCTGAACCCGTTTTTGACGACACCGGCCGAATTGGGCCTGAGCGACTGATTCACTGAAGGAAACCCCCACGCATGACCGCAGCAGCCAACACCACAGCCCCCGCCCTGGACGCTCTCATCCAGCGCCGCATCCGCCAAGACGTGCAGTCCATGCACGCTTACGCTGTCCAGGATTCGGTGGGCATGGTCAAGCTCGATGCCATGGAGAACCCGCACCGTCTGCCCGCGGGCTTGCAAGAGGCCCTGGGCAAGCGCCTGGGGGCCCTGGCGCTGAACCGCTACCCGGACGGCCGCGTCAACGACCTGCGCAAGGCCCTGGCCACCTATGCTGGCATGCCCGAGGGCTTTGACATCATGCTGGGCAATGGCTCGGACGAGTTGATCTCGCTGTTGACCATGGCCTGCGATGTGCCTGCCGACCCCACAACAGGTAAGAAGCCGGTGGTCTTGGCCCCATTGCCGGGTTTTGTGATGTACGCGGTGAGTGCCCAGTTGCAGGGGCTGGATTTTGTCGGCGTGCCGCTGACGGCAGACTTTGAGCTGGACGCCGACGCCATGCTGGCCGCGATTGCCGAACACCAGCCCGCCATCGTCTACCTGGCCTACCCCAACAACCCCACGGCCAATCTGTGGGATGCCGATGCCATGGCCCGCGTGGTGGCCGCCGCCGGTGCCGCGGGCAGCCTGGTGGTGTTGGACGAGGCTTACCAGCCGTTTTCCAGCCGTACCTACCTGGACACCCTACGCGCCAATCCCGAAGCCCATGCCCACGTGCTGTTGATGCGCACGCTGAGCAAGTTTGGCCTGGCCGGCGTGCGCCTGGGCTATATGGTCGGCCCCAAGGCATTGATCGCCCAGGTCGACAAGGTGCGCCCGCCCTACAACATCAGTGTGCTGAATTACGAATGCGCGCTGTTCGCGCTGGAGCATGCCGATGTGTTCGCCCAGCAAGCCGCCGATCTGCGTGCCCAGCGCACCCGTTTATTGGCAGCCTTGCGTGCCATGCCCCAGGTCAAGGCCTGGGACAGTGATGCCAACATGATCCTGGTCCGCGTGTCCGATGCGCAAAAGACTTTTGACGGCCTGAAAGCCCAGGGCGTGCTGGTCAAGAACGTTTCTAAAATGCACCCATTGCTGGCCCAATGTTTGCGTCTCACCGTCGGCACTGCCGACGAGAACACCCGCCTTTTGTCCGCACTCGAAGAATCCCTATGAACTCCTCACTGATCGAAATCCCGCAAACCCCCAACCCGGACCGCATCGCCGAGGTCACGCGCAACACCGCCGAGACAAAAATCCGCGTGCGCATCAACCTAGACGGCACGGGCGTGAGCCGCCTGTCCACCGGTATCGGCTTCTTCGACCACATGCTGGACCAGATCGCCCGCCACGGCATGATCGACCTGGACATCGAGGCCGATGGCGACCTGCACATCGACGGCCACCACACGGTGGAAGACGTGGGCATCACGCTGGGCCAGGCCTTCAACCAGGCCGTGGGCGACAAGAAGGGCATACGCCGCTACGGCCACGCCTATGTGCCACTGGACGAGGCGCTGTCGCGCGTGGTGGTTGACTTCTCGGGCCGCCCCGGGCTGACGATGGACGTACCGTTCAAGAGCGGCATGATCGGCGCATTCGACACACAGCTGACACATGAGTTCTTCCAGGGTTTTGTGAACCACGCCTTTGTGACGCTGCACATCGACAACCTCAAGGGTGACAACGCCCACCACCAGGCCGAGACCGTGTTCAAGGCCTTTGCGCGCGCGCTGCGGGCCGCATTGGAACGTGACCCCCGGGCTGCGGGTATGATCCCTTCTACCAAGGGTTCGCTGTAACCTATCAAATCTAGTAGGGCGCCAGCCCTCGTCCAAGCTGCGCAAGCAGCTATCATTTAAGTAGCATGGCAAAAACGATTGCGGTGGTCGACTACGGTATGGGCAATCTGCGCTCGGTGACGCAGGCCGTGGTTCATGTGGCAGCAGGTGCCGGTATCGATGTCGTATGGGCGCGCACGGCCGCCGAGGTGCTGGCCGCCGAGCGTGTGGTCCTGCCCGGCCAGGGCGCCATGCGCGACTGCATGCGCGAGTTGCACGAGAGCGGCATGTATGACGCGGTCATGCACGCCGCCGCGCACAAGCCGCTGATGGGCGTGTGCGTGGGCATGCAGATGCTGCTGGACCACAGCGACGAGCAGAATACGGCCAGCCTGGGCCTGATCCCGGGCCAGGTGGTCAAATTCGATCTGGCCGGCCAGATCCAACCCGACGGCAGCCGCTACAAGGTGCCGCAGATGGGCTGGAATCAGGTCTGGCAAACCGCGCACGGCGGTGCTACGCGCCATCCCGTGTGGGGTGATGTGCCGGATGGCAGCTACTTCTACTTTGTGCACAGCTACTACGCCAAACCGTCGGATGCGCGCCACAGCGTGGGCGAGACCGACTACGGCCAACGCTTTTCTGCTGCAATTGCACGCGATAATATTTTTGCAACCCAATTCCACCCAGAAAAAAGTGCCGACCACGGACTGTCCCTGTACCGCAACTTCCTGCATTGGAACCCCTGAGTTCGTCTGCTGCGTCTGAGCCTTACTGCACTTCCTCCTCTTCCCTCCAACTGAAGCATCATGCTTTTAATTCCTGCGATTGATCTCAAAGACGGCCACTGCGTTCGCCTCAAACAGGGCGACATGGACCAATCCACCACCTTCGGCGAAGACCCCGCGGTCATGGCCCGCAGCTGGGTGGACAAGGGCGCACGGCGCCTGCATTTGGTCGACCTGAATGGCGCGTTTGCCGGTCATCCCAAGAACGAACAGGCTATCCGCAAGATCCTGAAGGAAGTGGGCAACGAGATCGATGTGCAACTGGGCGGCGGCATTCGCGACCTGGACACCATCGAACGCTACCTCGACGCTGGCCTGCGCTACGTCATCATCGGCACCGCTGCGGTTAAGAACCCCGGCTTCCTGCAAGACGCCTGCACCGCATTCGGTGGCCACATCATCGTGGGCCTGGACGCACGCGACGGCAAGGTGGCCACCGATGGCTGGAGCAAGCTCACCCGCCACGACGTCATCGACCTGGGCAAGAAATTCGAAGACTACGGCGTCGAAGGCATCATCTACACCGACATCGGCCGCGACGGCATGCTGTCGGGCATCAACATCGATGCCACCGTCAAGCTGGCGCAGGCCCTGACCATCCCCGTGATCGCATCCGGCGGCCTGTCGAACATGGCCGACATCGAAGCCCTGTGCGCGGTCGAGGATGACGGCGTGGAGGGTGTGATCTGTGGGCGCGCGATCTACAGTGGTGACCTGGATTTCGAGAAGGCCCAGGACCGCGCCGATGAGTTGAACGGCTGACGCGTGGTGAGCTCTGCATATGGCTTCTGAAAAACAGGGTGCAGCGCCCGCATCGGCTGTACAGGTTCCGATCACGGAATACGCACCGAAGTTTGGCGAAGTCACCGCCAATGTTTTGTTTGGGGATATGTGGGAGCGTCCCGGCCTCTCCAAACGCGACAGAAGCCTGATCACGGTTGCAGCTTTGGTATCGCTGTACCGCCAGAACGAGTTGCCGCTCCATTTCAAGCGCGCGGTAGAAAACGGATTGTCGGAGGCCGAGGTGATTGAGGCCATTAGCCATTTGGCCTTTTACGCGGGGTGGCCTTGCGCTGCTACGGCACTCACCATCGCGCAAAAAGTCTATGCTCCAGAGAACGCTTAGGTCTACCGAACATGCTCGCTAAACGCATCATCCCTTGCCTCGATGTGACCGGCGGTCGCGTCGTCAAAGGTGTCAACTTCGTAGAGCTGCGCGACGCCGGTGACCCGGTGGAAATCGCTGCCCGCTATAACGACCAGGGCGCTGACGAACTCACGTTTCTCGATATCACCGCGACCAGCGATGGGCGCGACCTGATCCTGCACATCATTGAGGCCGTGGCCTCGCAGGTGTTCATCCCGCTGACGGTGGGTGGCGGTGTGCGTGTCGTGGAAGACGTGCGCCGCTTGCTCAATGCCGGTGCCGACAAGATCAGCTTCAACTCGGCGGCCATTTCCAACCCCCAGGTTATCGAAGACGCGTCCGCCAAGTTTGGTGCGCAGGCCATCGTTGTGGCCATTGACGCCAAACGCCGTAGCGAAGAAGACGCGGCCACCCGCGGCGCCGGTTGGGACGTCTACAGCCACGGTGGTCGCAAGAACACCGGCCTGGACGCTGTGGCCTGGGCGACCGAGATGGCGCGCCGCGGCGCGGGCGAAATTTTGCTGACCAGCATGGACCGTGACGGCACCAAGAGCGGCTTCGACCTGGCGCTGACCCGCGCCGTGGCCGACGCCATCAGCGTGCCGGTGATCGCGTCTGGCGGCGTCGGCAACCTGGACCACCTGGCGGATGGCGTGCAGCAGGGCGGGGCGGACGCGGTGCTGGCCGCCAGCATTTTCCATTACGGCGAGTACACCGTGGCCCAGGCCAAGGCCCGCATGGCCGAGCGTGGCATTCCGGTCCGGCTATAAGTCTCTAAGGCTTTTAGGGCGCTAGCCCTCGTAAAATCTGCATGAGCAGCTATAAATTGGATAGCATATGGCAAGTACAGACCCCACCCCCGT
Organism: Rhodoferax sp. GW821-FHT07G04; assembly: GCF_059418585.1. NCBI lineage: Bacteria > Pseudomonadati > Pseudomonadota > Betaproteobacteria > Burkholderiales > Comamonadaceae > Rhodoferax > Rhodoferax sp. GW821-FHT07G04. Next base: position 902,547 of record NZ_JBWKQD010000001.1, on the reverse strand, counting down.
AAGCTGGATCAAACACATCCGCTGGGATTCCAAAGGCTTGGTGCCGGTGATCGCGCAGGAGCAGGGATCGGGCGACGTGCTGATGTTCGCGTGGATGAACCGCGAGGCCTTGCAAAAGACGGCCGAGTTGGGGCAGGCGGTGTATTTCAGCCGCTCGCGCAACAAGCTCTGGTACAAAGGCGAAGAGTCTGGCCACGTACAAAAGGTGCACGAGATCCGCATGGACTGTGACAACGACGTGATCCTGCTCAAGGTCACCCAACTGGGCCACGAGCCCGGCATTGCCTGCCACACTGGCCGCCACAGCTGTTTTTTCAGCGTTTTGCAGGACGGCGAGTGGAAAAGTGTCGATCCGGTCTTGAAAGACCCCGAAAGCATCTATAAATAATTCCATTGCGGGGCTGGCCTTCGGCGCTGTCTCCAAATGCATACCATGACCACTTCCAACTCTACCGACTCCCTGGCGCGCCTGGCCGCCGTCATGGAATCGCGCAAGCCCCGCAATGGGGGCGACCCTGCTGCCAGCTATGTGGCCCGCCTGCTGTCCAAAGGCCCGGACGCCTTCCTGAAGAAGATTGGCGAAGAGGCCACCGAGGTGGTCATGGCCGCCAAGGATGTGGACCACGGCGGCGACAAGGCCAAGCTGGTGGGTGAGGTAGCCGATCTGTGGTTCCATTGCATGGTGGCGCTGGCGCACTACGAGCTGCAGCCTGCCGACGTGTTGGCCGAACTGGAGCGCCGCGAAGGCACCAGCGGCATCGAAGAAAAAGCCCTGCGCAAAGTCCAAGCGCGTGAGGAGGCGCAAAAATGAGTACCGACCTGGAACGCATGCAATCGCTCAACACGGTGGGCACGATCAGCTATGTGCTGCACCTGATTGTGGCCATCGGAGCCCTGGTGCCTGGTGGCCAGTTCGGGCCGCTGCTGTTGCTGCTGGCGCTGCTGCTGGACACCGTCAAGCGCGGTGATGCCGAGGGCACCTGGCATGCCTCGCATTTCCGCTGGCGCATCCGCACCGTGGTCATTGCCGGGTTGGCATACTTGGTGACCGCGCCCTTGTGGCTGCTGTTCATTGTGCCGGGCTGGATTGCCTGGCTGTGCGTATCGCTCTGGTTTCTCTACCGTATTGCAACCGGTTTTGTTGCGATGAACAAAGGCCAAGCCATGGAGATGGGTACATGACGACCGAGACCGCCGGGCACGACCCGAACTGCTTGTTTTGCAAGATTGTGGCGCGCCAGATCCCGTCGCGCATGGTCTATGAAGACGATGAGTTCTATGCCTTTCACGATATCCACCCCTGGGCGCCGGTGCACTTTTTGCTGATCCCCAAGCAGCACATCGCATCCATGGCCCACATCGGCGCGGACCACGCGGGCATGATGGGGCGCATGATGGCCCTGATCCCCCAACTCGCCCAGCAGGAGGGCTGCAACCCTTACCCGGATGGCGGCTTTCGCGTACTGACCAACACCGGCGCCGAGGGCGGCCAGGAGGTGCACCACCTGCACTTCCACGTGATGGGGGGCGCGCGCCCCTGGTTGCGCGGCTGACAGGGGCCTGATACCGGGGAAGGGTTTAGCGGCACCGTCACGGGTTGGCAACAGCGAAAGCCTAAAATACCGTAAACACCAAGGAGTAAGCCATGGGCTTGTCTACTACACATCTGATTATTTTTCTGGTCATCATCATCGTCATCTTCGGCACCAAGAAGCTGCGCAACATCGGCTCGGACCTGGGCGGCGCGGTCAAGGGCTTCAAGGACGGCATGAAGGACAGCAACGAGAAACCTGCCGACCCACCCCCAGCTACGCTGGCAGCCACTGACAAGACCGAGGCCAAGCCCACGATCGATGTCGAAGCCAAGATCAAGAGCTGAAGACGATGCTGGCGTGCGCTGCGCGGGGTCTGGCTTGAAGGCTAGGTCCCATGTTTGATATTGGCGTAACCAAGGTCGCCATCATTGGAGCGATCGCACTGGTGGTGATAGGGCCCGAGCGCCTGCCTGGTGTGGCCCGCATGGCCGGTAACCTGCTGGGCCGCGCGCGCAACTACATGGCCGAGGTCAAGGCCGAGGTCAACCGCTCCATGGAGCTGGACGAGTTGCGCAAGATGAAGGACACCGTGGAAAGCGCGGCCCGCGAGGTCGAGCAAACCATACAGACCAACGCCAGCGATTTCGAAAAAAGCTGGGCCGAGGCCACGGCGGCCGCGTCCCCCTCTACGCTGGATGATGCAAGCGCCGAACCGCCCCAGTATCGCCACCCCAAGAAACAGTGGCGCCTGAAACGCGGTGCCACGCCGACCTGGTACAAGGCCCAAACCGGCGTGCGCACCAAGGCGCTGTCGGGCGCGGCCCGGGTTGCACGCTTTCGTCCCCCCAAGATTTCTTCCTGATGGCTGACAACAAGACCCCACCCCCGGATGACGAGTTGGCCGGGACCGAGCAGCCTTTTGTGCAGCATTTGATGGAGCTGCGCGACCGGTTGCTATACAGCGTGTATGGCGTGGGCGTGATCTTCCTCGTGCTGGCGTTCGTCTATCCTGGCCCTTCAGCCCTGTATGACCTATTGGCCATGCCCCTTGTCAAGACCCTACCGGAGGGCGCGCGCATGATCGCCACCGGCGTGGTGTCGCCCTTTCTGGTTCCGATCAAGGTGACGGTGCTGGCGGCGTTCGGCCTATCACTCCCTTGGGTTCTGTATCAGGTGTGGGCATTTGTAGCCCCCGGTCTCTACAAGCACGAGAAGCGCTTGGTGATGCCCCTGGTGGTGGCCAGCACCTTGCTGTTCTATAGCGGCGCGGCCTTTTGCTATTTCGTCGTCTTTGGGCAGGCATTCCCGGCCATCCAGAAAATGGCGCCGGTGTCGGTGGCGGTGAGCCCGGACATCGAAGCCTATCTGGACTTTGTGATCACCATGTTCATCGCCTTTGGTGTGGCCTTTGAGGTGCCTATTGCCGTCATCATCCTGGCACGCCTGGGCGTGGTCACGGTGGAGCAGCTCAAGTCGTTTCGGGCCTACTTCGTTGTGGGTGCGGCTGCGGTGGCGGCCATCGCGACGCCACCCGACCCCGTGTCCATGTTGGCACTGTTGGGCCCCATGTGCATTCTGTACGAGGTCGGCATCTGGGCCGCCAAGCTGTTCATCAAGCACACACAGGCGCCAGACGATGACAACACGGCGGCTACCACCCCCTGAGCCCAGTTGCTCAACAGAAACTAGACGCTAGCCCTCGCCGGATATGCGCGAGCCGCTAGCAAATCCATAGCGCTATTGGCGATCGGTGGCCTTGGGCTTGGGCCGCACGCCCGGCGTCACTTCCAACTCCAGCGGCTGGTTTTTGCGCTCGATCGCAAAGCGGGCCGCGCTGCCGGGTTTCAGGGATGCCACCGCAGACAGCAGGTGGGCCACGTCTACCACCGGCGCATCCGCAATCTTCACAATCACGTCACCGGGTCGGATGCCGGCTTTGGCGGCTGGTCCGTTTTGCAGCACACCGGTGATGATGACGCCTTGGCGGGTCTTGACGTCAAAGGTCTCGGCCAGCTCGGGCGACAGGTCGTTGGGCTCCACGCCGATCCAGCCGCGGGTGATCTGGCCATCCTTGACGATGCCTTCGAGCACTTGCTTGGCGGTGGACACGGGTATCGCAAAGCCAATGCCCATATTGCCGCCGGAGCGGGAGTAGATGGCGGTGTTGATGCCCAGCAGATTGCCGTTGGTGTCCACCAGCGCGCCGCCGGAGTTGCCGGGGTTGATGGCGGCATCGGTCTGGATGAAATTCTCAAAGGTGTTGATGCCCAATTGGTTGCGGCCCAGTGCACTGACGATGCCGCTGGTCACGGTCTGGCCTACGCCAAAGGGGTTGCCAATGGCCAGCACCTGGTCGCCCACCTGGGCGCTGTCGGAGTTGCCCAGCACGATGACGGGCAGCTTGTCGAGTTCGATCTTCAGAATGGCCAGATCGGTCTCGGGGTCGGTGCCGACCACCTTGGCGCGGGCGCTGCGGCTGTCATTGAGCACCACTTCGATTTCGTCCGCGCCTTCGACGACGTGGTTGTTGGTCAGGATGTAGCCGCTGGCGCTGACGATGACGCCGCTGCCCAGCCCGGTTTGGGCTTCATTGCCCTGGTCGCCATAGAAGAATCGGAACCAGGGGTCATTGGCATTGGGGTTCTTGCGCGCGGCCTTGCTGGTGTTGATGCTGACTACGGCGGCCGAGGCCTTTTGTGCTGCTCCGCGGAAGCTGCCGGACGGTGCCGCGCCCGAGAGCGATGGCGAGGCTTCCAGCATGGCCACGGTGCCTGCGCCGCGGCCAATCCATTGGGGCTTGAGCGTGGCCACGACGAAATACGCCGCCAGCAGAATCGTGGTGGTTTGCGCAAAAAGAAGCCAGAGTCGTTTCATGGGGTGGTTCCAGGGCCGTTGTAGGGACATCAAAGGGCAGGCCGCGTGCTGCCAAATTGTAGAGCGAGGGCCAGGCTCCGGCGTGACCTATCGCACATTCAAGGTCGGGGCGCAGTACATTGCAGGTCTGACATGGCGCACACCGAGCACACCATCTACATTCAGCCCCTGGCCCCGGCCAAGGTGCCTGTGGGCGCTCCCTGCAATGGCTGTGGCATATGTTGTCTCTATGCGCCTTGTCCCTTGGGCATGGTGTTGTCACACCGCCGCAGTGGCGCTTGCAGTGCGCTGCGCTGGGATGAGGCTTTGGCCCAGTACCGGTGTGGCGCGGTGATTGCACCGCACGAAGTCTTGGACCAGTCCCTGCCCCACGGCCTGCGGTGGTTGTCACCGGTGTTGGCCCCGCCATTGCGACGTTTGGCGCGGCGCTGGATCGCAGCGGGTCGGGGCTGCGATAGCGATCTGGAGATGGCGGCAATTGCCAAGGTAGCAGGGCAGCCAACTGACGGGCATGCCGCATCAACGACAATGCCCGCATCCGATTGATACTTCCAAATCAAGCTAGGCGCACCCGTGTGCAGCCCCTTCACGATGACCGATCGCCACGAACTTCAAACCACGCTGGACAGCTTGCTGCAGCCAGAGCGTTTCAAAGACTACTGCCCAAATGGACTGCAGGTGGAGGGCGCGCAGACCGTGCGCAAAATCGTGTCCGGGGTGACCGCCAGTCTGGCTTTCATCGAAGCGGCCATCGCCCAGGGCGCCGACACACTGCTGGTGCACCACGGGCTGTTTTGGAGAGGCCAGGACGGGCGCGTAACGGGCTGGATGCGCCAACGCCTGGGTCGCTTGTTGGAGCACAACATCAACCTCTTTGCCTACCACCTACCGCTGGATGCTTTGCCGGAGCTGGGCAATAACGCGCAGCTCGGTGTGAAACTGGGGTTGGAAGCCGCCGCCCGGTTTGGTGAGCAGCAACTGGGGTGCCTGGCCACGGCCGAATTTGCCAATGCCCAGGCCTTGGCCCACCGGGTGGAATCGGTGCTGGGGCGGCCGACCACACTGGTACCAGGGCGTGGTGGTCCCTTGCGGCGCATTGCCTGGTGTACGGGCGGTGCTCAAAACTATTTTGAGGCTGCCATCGCTGCCGGGGCCGATGCCTTCATCACGGGGGAAATATCGGAGCCCCAGACCCATCTGGCGCGAGAAACCGGCGTGGCTTACTTGGCCTGTGGCCACCACGCCACCGAACGCTATGGCGCGCCGGCGGTGGCGGGGCACATCGCGGCCCAGTTGGGCTTGGAGCACCAGTTCATTGACATTGATAACCCTGCCTGAGGTGGCGTGCACATGGCAAATAGAGTCTCCAAGCCACTGGCCATCACGATGGGCGACGCCGCCGGCATTGGGCCGGAGATCATCGCCAAGACCTGGCGTGACCAGCCTGCGCTGGTGCAGCACAGCTTCGTCGTGGGTGACCTGGCGACGATGCGGCGCGCCAACCAGTTGATGGCGTCTGGCGGCCGTCCGGTCTTGCCGGTGGCCGCCATCACGGTCGTCAATCAGGTAGCCGAAGTGCCACCACACTGCATGCCCGTGTTGCAGATCGGCGCGCCGATGGAACCACCGGCGCCCTGGGGCGCAGTGAGCGCTGTGGCCGGCAGGCTGGCAGGGCGCTGTGTGGAGTGGGCGGCTGACGCCGCGCTGCGGGGCGAGGTCAGCGCCCTGGTGACCGCGCCCCTGCACAAGGAGGCCTTGTCCGCGGCCGGTGCGCCTTTTGATGCATTCCCTGGCCATACCGAGCTGCTGCAGGACCGCGCCGCACGTTTCCTGGGCAAATCGGTGTCCGAGGTGCCGGTGCGCATGATGCTGGCCAACGACGAACTGCGCACGGTGCTGGTCAGCATCCATGTGTCGCTGCGCGATGCCATCGCCGCTGTCACCTACAACAACGTGTTGCAGACCTTGCAGATCACGCATGCTGCGTTGCTGCCGATATTGGGTCGCGCGCCGCGTATCGCAGTGGCTGGCCTCAATCCGCATGCGGGCGAGGGCGGTTTGTTTGGCCGCGAGGAACTGGAGGTGATACAGCCCGCCATCGCCGCTGCCCGCGCTCAGGGGCTGGATGCCAGCGGCCCGTGGGCACCGGACACGGTGTTCATGCGGGCCCGCAAGCGCCCGGGCACGGACGGTGAGTTTGATGTGGTGGTGGCCATGTACCACGACCAGGGCTTGATCCCGGTCAAATACTTGGGGGTGGAGCAGGGCGTCAATGTGACCCTGGGTCTGCCGCTGGTGCGCACCAGCCCGGACCACGGCACCGCGTTCGACATCGCCGGCACGGGTCGCGCGGACGCCTCCAGCTTGGTGGAAGCAGTTCGGATGGCGCGGGCGCTGGCGAGGTAGCGACCCGCGCAGCGGTGGACCGTGAGGGCAACAAATCCGCGCCGGGCCGCCCCAAGCGGATTTAGCCCCCTCGGGGGGCAGCGAGCCGCAAAGCGGCGGAGCGTGGGGGCTCTACTTCTTTAGGCTGTCACGAATTTCGCGCAAAAGCAACACATCTTCGGGTGTTGCGGCCGGGGTGGGCTCGACAGCGGGCGCCGGGGCTTCGCGCTTCAGGCGGTTGATTTGTTTGACCATCAAAAAGATGATGAAGGCCAAAATCGCGAAATTGACCGCAACCGTGATGAAGCTGCCGTAGGCAAAAACCGGTACACCCGCCTTTTTGAGCGCGTCCAGCGTGCTGGCAGTGCCCGGTGGAATGGCGCCCAAGACCACAAATAAGTTGGAAAAGTCCAATTTCCCGAACGCGGCACCGACAACCGGCATGATCAGGTCACCGACGACCGAGTCGACAATCTTGCCAAAAGCCCCGCCGATGATGACGCCCACGGCCAAGTCGATGACGTTGCCCTTGATGGCGAAATCCTTGAATTCTTGAACCATTCCCATTGTTGCAAGCTCCCGGTGCGTCAAAAACGCCAGTATTGCTGATAAACAGGCCCTGTCAAGGACGGTTTGACCGGCTCAGGCACTGGATTTTGGGGGGTGGGCGTCAGCTACAATCGGAGATTACCCCCTAGTAGTCATGTTCATTGAGGATACTCATGAGTGAAACCCTTGTCGGCAGCCAACAGATCGACTCCAGTAAGCGAACCTGGCTGATCACCTCCAGCTGCGCTGGCGCCGTAGGCGCTGTCGCCGCCGCCGTCCCATTTGTCAGCACTTTTCAACCCTCCGAGCGCGCCAAAGCCGCCGGTGCGGCTGTCGAAGTGGATATCGCCGACATCAAGCCCGGCGAGAAAAAGACCGTCGAATGGCGCGGCAAGCCGGTTTGGATCATTCGGCGCACACCCGAACAATTGGCAAGCTTGCCGACCATCAACGGGCAATTGGCAGACCCCACTTCGGCCCGCAAGCCCGATGAACTGACGCCCCAATACGCCCGCAACGAAGCGCGTTCCATCAAGCCCGAGATTTTTGTGGCGGTTGGCATTTGCACCCATTTGGGCTGCTCGCCATCGGAAAAGTTCCAACCCGGTCCCCAGGCCTCGCTGCCGGACGACTGGAAGGGCGGATTCCTGTGTCCCTGCCATGGCTCCACATTCGACCTGGCCGGCCGTGTTTTCAAGAATAAGCCGGCTCCGGACAATCTTGAAATCCCTCCCCACATGTACCTCTCCGACAGCAAGCTGTTGATCGGTGAAGACAAGAAAGCCTGAGGAATTGAGACATGGCTGATTTCAAGGAAATTTCCCCCAACGCCTCGGCAGGTGCCAAGCTGACCAACTGGTTCGAGAACCGCCTGCCCACCGCGTTTGACGCCTACAAGGTTCACATGTCGGAGTACTACGCTCCGAAGAACTTCAACTTCTGGTACATCTTTGGCTCGCTGGCCATGCTGGTGCTGGTTATCCAGATCGTGACCGGCATTTTCCTGGTGATGCACTACAAGCCCGATGCCGCTTTGGCGTTTGGCTCGGTTGAATACATCATGCGCGACGTGCCATGGGGTTGGTTGATCCGCTACATGCACTCCACTGGTGCATCGGCTTTCTTCGTCGTCGTCTACCTGCACATGTTCCGCGGTCTGCTGTACGGCAGCTACCGCAAACCCCGTGAGCTGGTTTGGGTCTTCGGCTGCGCGATCTTCCTGTGCCTGATGGCCGAAGCCTTCATGGGCTACCTGCTGCCTTGGGGTCAGATGAGCTACTGGGGCGCCCAGGTGATCGTGAACCTGTTTGCTGCCGTGCCTTTCGTCGGTCCTGATCTGGCGCTGCTGATCCGCGGCGACTATGTGGTGGGCGACGCTACGCTGAACCGCTTCTTCAGCTTCCACGTCATCGCCGTACCGCTGGTGCTGCTGGGCCTGGTGGTTGCGCACTTGATGGCGCTGCACGATGTGGGCTCCAACAATCCTGATGGCATTGAAATCAAGGCAACCAAGGACGCCAAGGGCATCCCGCTGGATGGCATCCCCTTCCACCCCTACTACACCGTACACGACATTTTTGCCGTCTGCATGTTCCTGATGGTGTTCTCGGCCGTGATCTTCTTTGCGCCCGAATTCGGTGGCTATTTCCTGGAATACAACAACTTCATTCCAGCCGACCCACTGAAGACACCGTTGCACATTGCACCGGTCTGGTACTTCACACCGTTCTACTCCATGCTGCGCGCCATCACGACCGAAATGGTCTATGTGCTGATCTTGTGCGTAGTCGGTGGTGCCGTGCTGGGTATTACCAAGTTCAAGATGCCCACGATCTTCAAGGGTGTGATCCTGGGCGCCGCGGCTGTGGTTGTCGCCATGATGCTGTCCATTGACGCCAAGTTCTGGGGCGTGGTCGCCATGGGCGGCGCCGTGGTGATTCTGTTCTTCCTCCCCTGGTTGGACTATTCGCCTGTCAAGTCCGTCCGCTACCGCCCCGATTGGCACAAGTACCTGTACGGTGTTTTTGTGATCAATTTCCTGATCTTGGCTTATCTGGGTACCCAGCCACCGTCGCCAGTCGGTGAGCGCGTTTCCCAGGTGGGCACCTTGTTCTATTTCGGCTTTTTCCTGCTGATGCCGTGGTGGAGTCGTTTGGGTGAGGCTAAGCCTGTGCCAACCCGTGTCAATTACGCTGCCCACTGACCGAGCCGGAGATTACGCAAAATGAAAAAACTATTGTTGACGTTGATCGCGGCACTCGGCTTGGTAGCGGGAACCGCCCAGGCCAACACCGGTGGCATCGAGTGGGACAAGGCGCCAGATCGCTCCAATGATTTGGCAGCTCTGCAAAACGGTGCCAAGCTGTTTGTCAATTACTGCCTGAACTGCCACTCTGCAGCTTTCATGCGTTTCAACCGCCTGAAGGACATCGGTCTGACCGACCAGCAGATCAAAGACAACCTGTTGTTTACGACCGAGAAAGTCGGCGACACAATGAAGTCGGCCATCGACCCAATCCAGGCCAAGGAATGGTTTGGTGGCAATCCTCCTGACTTGTCGGTGATTGCACGTTCGCGTTCGGCACAGGGCAAGGGTACGGGTGCAGACTATCTGTACACCTATCTGCGCAGCTACTATGTGGATGAAACCAAGCCTACGGGCTGGAACAACCTGGCTTTCCCCAATGTGGGTATGCCCCATGCTTTGTGGGAACTCCAAGGTAAGCGTGAGCCGGAGTACACCACGATTGAAGAGCATGGGCACGAAGTGCATGTGGCCAAGGGTTGGAAGCAATTGACTCCCGGCACCTTGTCGCCCGAGCAGTATGACGAAGCGATCGGCGACTTGGTGAGCTATATGTCGTGGATGGCGGAACCCGCCAAGAACACACGGTTTCGCGTCGGCTTTGGTGTGATGTTGTTCCTGTTGTTCATGACCTTCTTTGCCTGGCGTCTGAACGCCGCGTATTGGAAAGACGTCAAGTAATACGGTCTTTTTTGCCAATCGCCCAGCGCTTTCGGACGCATGGCGATGGCTGCAGAGTGGGTTAGCAATGGCAACCCACTCTTTTTAATTTTTAGGAGTCTTTTGCCATGATGGTGCTGTATTCAGGAACAACCTGCCCCTTTTCTCACCGTTGCCGTTTCGTGTTGTTCGAAAAGGGCATGGACTTCGAAATCCGCGATGTGGACTTGTACAACAAGCCCGAAGACATCAGCGTCATGAACCCCTATGGGCAAGTGCCGATTCTGGTCGAGCGCGACCTGATCCTGTACGAATCCAACATCATCAACGAATACATCGACGAGCGCTTTCCGCATCCCCAGCTGATGCCCGGCGACCCGGTTGACCGCGCCCGCGTCCGTCTGTTCTTGCTCAATTTCGAGAAGGAATTGTTTGTGCACGTGTCGACCTTGGAAGCCCGTAGCTCCAAGGGCAATGACAAAGCTTTGGAGAAGGCCCGCGCCCACATCCGCGACCGCCTGACCCAATTGGCCCCCGTGTTCCTGAAGAACAAGTACATGCTGGGCGACAACTTCTCCATGCTGGACGTAGCCATTGCTCCGCTGTTGTGGCGCCTGGACTTCTATGGCATCGATTTGAGCAAGAACGCGGCGCCTTTGCTGAAGTACGCTGAGCGCATTTTCTCGCGCCCGGCCTACATCGAGGCACTGACGCCCTCTGAAAAAGTGATGCGCAAATAAGAAGATTGGCCCTGCACCATGCTAGACGCAGCAGACTCCAGCTCCACACGCCCCTATTTGATTCGTGCTTTGTACGAATGGTGTACGGACAATGGGCTGACACCGTTCATCGCCGTTCTGGTTGATGAAACGGTGCGTGTGCCCAACGAGTATGTGAAGGATGGTGAGATCGTGCTGAATATCAGTTTCGATGCCACCAGTGCACTGAGCATGGGCAATGAGTTCATCGAATTCAAAGGGCGTTTCGGTGGTGTGGCGCGCGACATCTTTGTACCTGTAGACCGGGTGGTTGCCATCTACGCCAGAGAAAATGGGCAGGGCATGGCATTCCCCATGCTGGCCCGGTCCACGGCCACACCGGCACCCGAAAGTGCTGTGCCCGCCGCAGAGACCAAGACGACTACGGTATTGACCAGTGTGACCAGCGTTTCCGCAGAAGAGGGAGCTGGCACGCCCCCCCGTCCGCCGAGTGGCGGAAAGCCCTCGCTGACGCGCATTAAATAACATTGCGATACACACCGGGGCTTTTTTGGCCCTTTTGGTGAGTTAGAATAGAAGACGTGCCGATTTAGCTCAGTTGGTAGAGCAACCGCCTTGTAAGCGGTAGGTCATCAGTTCGAATCCGATAATCGGCACCATTTATTTACATTGCTAGGTCTTCTCAGGTGTTCAGGTGCGTGGCGCCTGAACCTTTAAGCGGATAGTGCTGACCTCCCAACCTTTTGTGCGCAAATGCGACTCCAGGGAAGGCAGCAATTGGCGAATTTTCGCGGCAATAGCGTTGTTGTCCAGGATCAAGCACCAAGCGGTGCCCTCGATCGGACCAGCCCGCACGGCTGAACGCAAAGCAGCAGGAATCAGCGCTTCAACAGCTTTCAGCCGAGCTGTCGATTCCATTGCAAGCCCCGTCAAGCGCGCCAAGGTAGGTGAGTCCTGCGTTGCTTCCAGCAGCGTGAAGGTGTGGTTGCGACGGTTCATGGCCTTAAGTTTAGAGTGCGAAGGGATTCTGAATGCAATTGATTATCACGGATGCCTGGCTCATTAAAAGTCGCGCCTTTCACCTCAGCGGCTCCAAACTTCTGATGGCGGTGGTTGCAGCCGCGTTGGCACTGATGCTGGTTTCGGCAGGCTTATACCATTGGGTGTTTCTGAAGGGTGCACGCGAAGGTTGGCCCGTGATCGGGACCCTGGTTCGCTTGGTGGTCAAAGACGAGGTTGCGCAGCAAGACCGCTTCATGCGCGAAAACATCGAGGTCATGGCCAAGAAGCTGGGCGAGATGCAGGCCAAGATGCTGCAATTGGAGTCCCTGGGCGAGCGGGTATCGGGCCTGGCGGGCGTCAATCCTGCAGACATCAAGATCAAACCAGGCCAAGGTGGTCGTCTGGTTGCGGGGCGCGATCTGTCCATGCTGGAGTTGCAAGCCACCTTGCAGGAGCTCGACAACGTGGCCGGTGAGCGGGCGGATCTGATGACCGTGCTCGAATCCCGCTTGTTTGAGCAAAAGATCAAAAAAATGATGATCCCCACGCAGACACCGGTGCCCAACGCCAATCTGGGGTCGATGTTTGGCTGGCGCATAGACCCCATTACGGGTCGCTCTGCCTTGCATACGGGACTTGATTTTCCGGCGACACCTGGCACTACCATATTTGCCGCCGCCGGCGGTGTCGTGGTGACACAGGAGTTTCAGTCGGAATACGGCAATATGATTGAGGTCGACCACGGGAATGATCTGATTTCCCGCTATGCCCATACTTCCAAGGTCTATGTCAAAAAGGGTGATTTGATCAAGCGCGGTCAGAAAATTGCCGAGGTCGGCAATACTGGCCGCTCGACGGGACCGCATTTGCATTTCGAGGTCCTGGTACAGGGCATTCCGCAAGATCCCCAAAAATTCCTCAATGCCGGGCGCGACCTCACGTCCCTGCCAGTAGCCCGGGGGAATGGGCAGGCAACTACTGCCGTATCGGTCTCCAAGGGCAGTTTGGCCGAGGCGCCCGCCAGTCAGCGCTAAAATCGCCGGTTTGATTTTCAACGGTGTTCATTCCGCCGCGTCAGCGGTTGCATTTCGCCAGAACATCCCCACTTCACCCAGATTAGAAAAAGGACTGTGCTGCGCTGCGAACCCATAGTGGGTCCAGGCCAGTCTTGCATTCATGGCCATCAATATTCTCACCAAAATCTTCGGCAGTCGTAATGACCGCTTGCTCAAGCAATACCGCACCGGTGTAGCGCGCATCAATGCCTTGGAGGCGCAGTATGAGCAATTGAGTGACGATGCGCTCAAAGCCAAGACGCAAGAGTTCAAGGAGCGCATCCAGAAGGGCGCCACGCTGGACGATCTGCTGCCGGAAGCCTTTGCGGTAGTGCGAGAGGGTTCCAAGCGGGTGATGAAGATGCGGCACTTCGATGTGCAGCTATTGGGTGGCATGTCTTTGCACTATGGGAAGATTTCCGAAATGGGAACCGGCGAGGGCAAGACGCTCACCGCTACCTTGCCGGTCTACCTGAATGCGCTGACGGGCAAAGGTGTTCACGTGGTGACGGTGAATGACTACCTCGCCAGCCGCGATGCGCAATGGATGGGACGCCTGTACAACTTCCTGGGGCTGACCGTAGGTGTCAACCTGCCGCAAATGCCACGCGAAGAAAAGCAGGCCGCCTACCGTGCCGACATCACGTACGGCACGAACAACGAATACGGTTTTGACTACTTGCGTGACAACATGGTCTACGAAGTGGCGGACCGCGTTCAGCGTGGCCTGAACTACGCCATTGTTGACGAGGTGGACTCCATCCTGATCGATGAAGCCCGTACACCACTGATCATCAGCGGACAGGCCGAAGACCACACCGACATGTACTTGGCCATCAACAAGGCCGCTCCACAACTGGTGCGCCAGGAAGGTGAAGCCGACCCCCGTACAGGCGAGGGTGTCACCAAGCCGGGTGATTTCACGCTGGACGAGAAGAGCCACCAGGTCTTCCTGACCGAGCAAGGGCACGAGAGCGCCGAGCGCATTTTTGCCGAGATGGGATTGATACCCGCCGGTGCGTCGCTGTATGACCCGGCCAACATCACGCTGATGCACCACCTGTATGCGGCGTTGCGGGCCAACAACCTGTACCACCGCGACCAGCACTATGTGGTGCAGCAGGGCGAGATCATCATCGTCGACGAGTTCACCGGACGCCTGATGACCGGTCGCCGTTGGAGTGATGGTTTGCACCAGGCGGTCGAGGCCAAGGAAGGCGTTGCCATCCAGGCCGAGAACCAAACACTGGCATCCATCACCTTCCAGAACTATTTCCGTCTGTACGCCAAGCTGTCCGGCATGACCGGTACGGCCGATACCGAGGCCTACGAGTTCCAGGAAATCTACGGCCTTGAAACCGTCATCATCCCGCCCAACCGCGTCAGCCGCCGCGAAGACCAGCTGGACCGCATCTACAAGACCACGCGCGAAAAGTACGCGGCGGCCATCCAGGATATCCGTGAGTGCCATGAGCGCGGCCAGCCCGTGCTGGTGGGTACCACCTCCATCGAAAACTCCGAAATCATTGCGCAGTTGCTAGAGAAGGAAAAGCTGCCGCACCAGGTGCTCAATGCCAAGCAGCACGCCCGCGAAGCCGATATCGTCGCGCAAGCGGGCCGGGCGAAGATGATCACCATTGCCACCAATATGGCTGGCCGAGGTACCGACATCGTATTGGGTGGCAGCATCGGCAAGGCTGTCGAGGCCATCGAAGCGGATGAGACACTCGACGCAGCGGCAAAGCAGCAGCAAATTGAGGCCGTGCGCAAGCAGTGGTCCGTGGACCACGAGCAGGTCAAGGCATTGGGTGGCTTGCGCATCATTGCCACAGAGCGCCATGAGTCCCGCCGTATCGACAACCAGCTGCGTGGCCGTTCGGGCCGCCAGGGTGACCCCGGCTCTTCGCGCTTCTACCTGAGCCTGGACGATGCGCTGATGCGCATTTTTGCCGGTGACCGCGTCAAGGCCATCATGGACCGCCTGAAGATGCCGGACGGTGAAGCCATCGAAGCCGGTATCGTCACACGCAGTATCGAGAGCGCGCAGCGCAAGGTTGAGGCCCGCAACTTCGACATGCGCAAGCAACTGCTGGAATACGATGATGTCTCCAACGACCAGCGCAAGGTCATCTACCAGCAGCGCAACGCCATCCTGGATGCCAAGGATTTGACGGCGCAGATCGCTTCGCTGCGTGAAGGCTGCTTCCAGGATTTGTCGCGCCAATACATCCCAGCAGAATCGGTCGAAGAGCAATGGGATGTCGCCGGTCTTCAAAAGGTGCTGGCCGAGGAATGGCAAATCCATTTGAACCTGCAAAAGCAGGTGCAGGATGCGACGGCCATCGTCGATGAAGACTTGGTCACAACCGTGACCCAAGCCGCGGATGCTTTGTTCAAAGACAAGGTAGAGCAGGTGGGGGCGGAGAACTTCACGCAGTTCGAGCGCATGGTGCTGTTGCAAAGCATTGACACCCACTGGCGCGACCATCTGAGTTCATTGGACTATCTGCGTCAGGGTATCCATTTGCGCGGGTATGCACAAAAACAGCCCAAGCAGGAGTACAAGCGCGAAGCGTTTGAGTTGTTTGGTCAGTTGCTGGATTCCGTTAAAAACGAAGTCACGAAGATTTTGATGACGGTCAAGGTGCAATCTTCCGAACAACTGGAGCAAGCCGCCGACGCCATGGAAACCCGTGGTGAAAGCATTGCCAATGTGACCTATAGCGCACCCACCGAAACCGGGGAGGTGGCCACCACGGTGGACCCCGGTACCTTGCGTGTAGCCGATATGGCGGGCATCGATTTGATGCGCGTTGGGCGCAACGATCCTTGTCCTTGCGGCAGTGGTAAAAAATTCAAGCAGTGCCACGGAAAACTAGCCTGATTCGACCCGAAAGATAGCGATGCCCGTCAATCTGCCCGCACCGAACCCTGACACACTGTTCCCTATCGCCGGCGTTCGCATCGGCGTCACCGAAGCGGGAATCCGCAAAGTGGGCCGCAAAGACCTGACCGTGGTGCTGTTGGACGATGGTGCATCCGTAGGTGGCGTCTTTACTTCGAACCGCTTCTGCGCGGCGCCGGTTCAAATTTGCCGCCAGCATCTGGATGGGGCGCAGGGCATTCGGGCCATGTTGATCAACACCGGCAATGCCAACGCCGGCACCGGCGCCGATGGCCTGGCCCGCGCGCACAGCACCTGTGCCGCGCTGGCTCAGCACTTGGGCGTGGCGGCGGAGCAGATCCTGCCGTTTTCTACAGGCGTCATCATGGAGCCGCTGCCCCATGACCGTATCGAGGCCGGGCTGGCGGCAGCCATTGCCGATGCCAAGCCGGGCAATTGGCTGCGTGCTGCCGAAGGCATCATGACCACGGATACTGCGCCCAAGGCATTTGGCGCCAAGGCTGTCGTGGGCGGTAAGACGGTGCACATCACCGGCGTCAGCAAGGGGGCGGGCATGATCCGCCCCAATATGGCAACGATGCTGGGTTTCATCGCCACCGATGCCTGTGTGAGCCAGGGCGTCATGCAGCAGCTCGCATTGGAGTTGGCCGAGGGCTCATTCAACCGTGTTACGGTGGACGGTGATACATCGACCAATGATTCTTTGGTGGTCATCGCTTCCAACCAAGCAGGCCATGCGGTGATCGACTCGTTGGCCAGTGCGGATGGCCAGGCACTCAAGCAGGCAATGCTGAATGTGGCCCGAAATTTGGCCCAAGCCATTGTGCGCGACGGCGAGGGCGCCACCAAGTTCATCACCGTGCAAGTGGATGGTGGGCGTGACGAAGCAGAATGCCGTTTGGCCGCCTATGCCATTGCCCACTCACCGTTGGTCAAGACGGCTTTCTTTGCCAGTGATCCCAATCTGGGTCGCATTCTGGCAGCGGTGGGTTATGCCGGTATTTCGGACCTGGACCAAGGCGGTATCGAACTGTTCCTGGATGATGTGCACGTGGTGACCCGAGGTGGCCGCAATCCCAGCTACCGCGAAGAAGATGGCCAGCGTGTCATGCGACAAAGTGAAATCACCATCCGGGTGGACCTGGGGCGTGGAGCGGCCAGTCAGACGGTATGGACCTGCGATTTCAGCCACGACTACGTCACCATCAACGCCGATTACCGGTCCTAGGCGATGGAGCCACAGCTGACCGCGTTTCTAGCCCGCGCCGAGCAGTTGATGGAGCGGATTGAGGCGGCTCTGCCCCATCGCTTGCAGCAGCCCGACTGGAGTGCGTCCATTGCTTTCCGGTACCGCAGGCGAAGCACGGGCCAGGGTGTGATCGCACCTATTGGCCACATTGGTGCTATAGCCTTGGCTGACCTTAAGGAAATCGATCCCCAGAAGGAAAAAATCCAACGCAATACGGAGCAGTTTGTCAGGGGCCTGCCGGCCAACAATGTGTTGTTGACGGGTTCTCGCGGCACCGGCAAGTCTTCGCTGATCCGGGCCTGCCTGCATGCCTATGCGGCCCAGGGCCTGCGCCTGATCGAAGTGGACAAGGCCGAGCTGGTGGATTTGCCCGATATAGTTGAACTGGTGTCTACCCGTCCGGAAAAATTCATCGTCTTTTGTGACGATCTGAGCTTTGATGAAGGCGAACCCGGCTACAAAGCGTTGAAGTCCGTTCTGGATGGGTCGGTGGCCGCTGCAACGCCGAATGTGCTGGTCTACGCCACCAGCAACCGCCGCCATCTATTGCCCGAGTACATGGCGGAGAACCTGAGCTACACCCACACGGCGGATGGTGAAGTCCATCCCGGGGAAGTGGTTGAAGAGAAAATTTCTTTGTCCGAGCGCTTTGGTTTGTGGGTGAGTTTCTACCCATTCAACCAGGAAGAGTACTTGCAAATTGTTGCGCAGTGGCTGTCTGCACTGGGCGTAGAGCCCTCGCGTATTGCCCAAGCACGCCCCGAAGCCCTGGTCTGGGCGCTGGAGCGTGGCTCGCGCAGCGGTCGTGTGGCTTGGCAATTTGCGCGGGACTTTGCCGGGCGCCATCCTTTAACACCATGACGCAGCAACAGAAAAAGCCTTTGGTGGCCGATCCGCTGACCGCGAGGCAGGGCGCTTCGGACCGCAAGCACGTGGACGTGGCTGTTGGCGTGTTGTTCCAACCCGATGGCGCGTTTTTGTTGACCTCGCGGCCAGAAGGCAAACCCTACCCAGGCTATTGGGAGTTCCCGGGGGGGAAATTGGAAGTCGGAGAAACGGTTGAGCAGGCCTTGAGCCGGGAACTGTATGAAGAGTTGGGCATCCAGATCGGTGCGGTCACCCCATGGAAAGTCGAAGTGGTGGACTATCCCCATGCCTTGGTGCGCCTGCACTTCTGCAAAGTGTTTGCTTGGTCTGGTGCGCTGGAAATGCGGGAAGGACAGTCGTTTTCCTGGGAGCGGTTACCGGTTCAAATGCAACCGGTCCTACCGGGGACCGTGCCTGTGTTGCAGTGGCTGGCGGACGAGCGGCAGTTTGAGGGTGCTACACATTTTGTAGCTACTTATATAGAAAACTAGAGGGCTAGCGCCAATTCCGCTTAAGTGGATTGGCGTAGGTCATGCTACTGCAGAGTGTTGTCGCCGACATCTGGATCATCGGCACTGGGATGCGTCGCCACGCGAAAACTTTCACTGGCCCAGGCCCCAAAGTCCATATTCTTGCAGCGTGCGCTGCAAAAGGGTCGCGCCGGATTGGATGGCGCATAAACGCTGTCACCACCACAAGCTGGGCAGCGCACGATGCGCAGCGCCGTTGCATCGGATGTCTTGTCGTTTCCGCCGGATACCATGTTGCCTATCGCGAGTCTTTGTGGCTCACGAACAGAGTGTTAGTTCAAAGGCGCGGTCATCGCCGCAGAGATGTAGCCTATCGTCTGCTTCGTGGCGCATCAGGCGAATGGATACCATCAGTCGGTTTCCGCTGATTTCGGGGATCAGGCGCAATTCGTCCTGTAGCGACAGGCGTAGCAATTGGAACGTCCTGCCCTGGGGCAGGTTTTGCTGGAACTGGCCTCCCACAGCGATTACCTTCTGTGGCGATCCCGAGTCTCGCAGTAATTTGAGCAAGAGGTGTATGGGTTCTGCCAGCGGCGCCAAGCTTGCGGCCCAGCGTTGTAAATCGGCTTGCCGGGATGCTGTGTCCCGGTGCTGCCACGCGTAGTAGGCTGGCAAGTCAAACTCGCAGGTCCCGCCGGGAATGCCCACGCGGCTGCGTATGCTCATCAGCCAGTCGTTCTCTGTCAAAGCCTGGCCGGCTTTGCCGGGCTGTACATTGAGCGCGCTGAAGCAGCGCTCTATTTGCTGGATGACGCCGTCCAATACGCCTTCGGCAATGGCGGGGTTGCCGCGGTAGGCGTTCAATGTTTGCTTCTGCTTGTCCAGGTCTTTGAGTACGTCGGACTTCAGATCTGCACGGGCGCCAACATCCATGACTTCAAACATGGTTGCGATGGCGAAATGGTGGTCCAGTGGGTCCTCGCGGGACATCAATTCAGACAGACGCAGGAATAGATGCTCCAAACGCAGATACGTGCGAATGCGCTCGTTGAAGGGGTATTCGTATAGGATCACGCTGATTTTTCCGGTGCCCGAATCATAGCCCGAACTGGCTTCCAATTTCCCGTGTCAGCTGCCTAAGATTGTCGAGGGAGATGCCATCGTTGAAGAGCAGCATATCGGCGGCTGCGCGGCGTTGTGTACGGGAGGCCTGGGCGGCAATGATCGTTCGTACTTCCTGTTCTGGCAGGTTGTTGCGGGTCATGACACGGGCTATTTGTGTCTCCGTCCTGCAGTCCACAACCAGTATGCGGTGGAGTTGCGTACGCCAGTGTGAAGATTCGACCAATAGCGGGATGTCAAACACGATACAGCGCACCCCGGTCGCCACCGCTTGGCGTGCGCGTTCGGCGATGGCTTGCCCAACCAGCGGGTGAACAATAGCTTCCAATTTTGCTTTCGCACCTGTATCCGAATAGATTAGGCGGCGCATTTGGTCCCGGTCTAGCGCGCCATCAGCACCAATGAGTCCGACGCCAAAGGCTGACTGCAAAGCCGGGATGGCCGATCCGCCCGATGCTGTTGTCGCCCTGGAAATTGCATCTGCATCAATGACTGTAGCCCCCATCTCTGCCAGCAGGCTCGCAACCGTGCTCTTTCCGCTGCCGATGCCACCTGTCAGGCCCAAGCGATATGCCACTGCACCCACGGCTAGAGGCCAACCGCAAGCCGCAGCGTATGGGTCCCGAGAAACAGAGCGGTGAAACCCGCACCGGCCAAGAAAGGGCCGAAGGGAACATAGCCGCCCTCTCGTAGCCCTGTTGTGAACTTCATAGCGATACCCACGGCGGCACCAATCACCGATGCCAACAAAATCATCGGTATCAGAGCCTGCCAGCCAAACCACGCGCCAAGGGCCGCAAAGAGCTTGAAATCGCCATAGCCCATTCCTTCCTTGCCGGTCACCAGCTTGAAGGCCCAGTACACCGACCACAGCGACAGATAACCCGCTACAGCGCCCCATAGAGCCGCGTTCAATCCCACCGGTGTCCATCGCATGGCGGCAGCGATCAAACCCAGCCACAGCAGGGGCAGTGTCAGGTCATCGGGCAGCAAAGTGGTATCCCAGTCGATCAGCGCCAATGCCAATAGGACAGCGGAGTATGTGCACCATACCAAGCCCTGAGTAGTCGCACCCCAGCGCCAGGCACAGAGAAAAAACAATGCACTGCAGGTGATCTCAACCACCGGGTAGCGCAGACTGATCGGTGTTTTGCAGGCGGAGCAGCGGCCACGCAAAAACAGGTAGCTGAAAACGGGAATGTTTTCATACCAACGAATGGCGTGACCGCAATGGGGGCAACGCGAACGGGGCTGAACCAGATCGAAAGCTTCTTGTGCCGGGGGGGGCGTACCGGAGATTTCCGCGCACTCAGCCGCCCACTGCCGCTCCAGCATTTTGGGCAGGCGGTAAATGACTACATTCAAGAAGCTGCCAATTAACAGACCCAGCAGAGCTACCAAGCAAGCCTCGAACCACTGCAGGTCCACAACCACCATCAAACCACCTGACCCAGTTTGAAGATAGGCAGGTACATGGCCACCACAATGCTGCCGATGACAGAACCCAGAATCACGATGATGATGGGCTCCATCAGGCTGGAAATACCGGCCACCATGTCATCAACTTCGGCCTCATAGAAATCGGCCGCTTTGCCCAGCATGTGGTCAATGGAGCCGGACTCCTCGCCAATGGCGCACATTTGCAACACCATGGACGGAAACAGATTGGCGTTGGTCATGGCCACGGTCAGCGCCGTGCCGGTGGACACCTCTTGCTGGATTTTCATCGTCCCGGATTCGAAAACACTATTGCCCGAAGCGCCACCGACGGAGTCCAGAGCCTCGACAAGAGGCACGCCGGCTGCAAACATCGTGGACAACGTGCGGGTCCACCGGGCGATGCAGGACTTTTCAACCAATACACCAAATATCGGCAACTTCAGCATGACCCTGTCCATCACCATCTGCATCTTTTTATTGCGTTTCCACGATTGCATGAAGAAGTAGGTGCCGCCGCCCAGACCGCCAAAAATCAGGTACCAGTACTTGATGAAATACTCACTCATGGCAATCACAATGAGCGTAGGTGCAGGCAATTCGCCACCGAAGGATTTGAAGACCTCCTTGAACGATGGAATCACGAAAATCATGATGACGGAGACCACGACGAAGGCCACAATCAGCACGGAAATGGGATACATCAGGGCCGACTTGATCTTGGACTTGATGGCCTCGGTCTTTTCCATATAGACGGCCAGACGGTCCAGCAGCTGGTCCAGGATACCGGCCGATTCCCCGGCTTCCACCAGGTTGCAATAGAGTGCATCAAAGTACAGCGGGAACTTGCGGAAGGCCACGTTCAGCGACGTACCGGTTTCCACATCCGTGCGGATGTCATTCAGCAATTTCGTCACCCTGGGGTTGGGATTGCCGCGGCCAACGATGTCGAAGGCCTGAAGCAATGGGACACCAGCTTTCATCATCGTCGCAAGCTGGCGGGTGAAGATGGCTAAATCTTTGGGCTTGATCGACTTGCCCGCACTCATGCGGCGTTTCTTGATCTTGGTGGGTGTCACCCCTTGCCGCCGCAGTGAAGCCTTGACCTGGTTTTCACCAGCGGCCCGAATCTCACCACGCACCTGCTTACCGTTGCGGTCTTTGCCTTCCCATTCAAAAACAGCCTCTTTGCTGGTATCGGTCTTTGCTGTTGCCATTGGATTCCTCTGGATTTGATTTCTTGTTATTCGTTGGTGACCCCGAGAACTTCTTCCAGTGAAGTCATTCCCAGTTTGACTTTATTCAATCCCGATTGTCGCAAGGAGCGCACACCCTCCAATTCGGATTGCCGGGCAATGTCCAGCGAACTGCCGTCGCGCAAGATGATGCGCTGAATTTCTTCGCTGATGGGCATCACTTGATAAATACCGACACGCCCCTTGTAACCGTTATTGCAGGCCGAGCAGCCCACAGGCTTGTAGGGCTTCCAACTGCCGTCCAACTGGGCTTCGGTGAAGCCTGCATCCAATAGTGCAGCACGCGGTATATCGACATGGGCCTTGCAATTAGCGCACAGGCGCCGGGCCAGGCGCTGCGCTGTAATCAGGATCACGCTGGACGCGATATTGAACGCGGCGATGCCCATATTGCGCATACGGGTCAATGTGGCTGGCGCATCGTTGGTATGCAGCGTGGACAGCACTAGGTGCCCTGTCTGAGCGGCCTTGATGGAAATGTCGGCTGTTTCCAGGTCACGAATTTCACCGACCATGATGATGTCGGGATCCTGGCGCAGAAAGGACTTCAAAGCCGCCGCAAACGTCAGCCCCGCCTTCTCGTTGACGTTGACCTGGTTGACACCGGGCAAGTTGATTTCCGAGGGGTCTTCGGCAGTGGCAATGTTGACGCCTGCCTGATTCAGCAGATTCAGGCAGGTATACAGCGAAACTGTCTTACCAGAGCCAGTAGGCCCAGTGACCAGAATCATTCCGTAGGGTCGGCCAATGGCCGTCAGCAGGCGTTCCTTTTCTTCTGGGTCATAACCCAGTGCATCGATACCCAGCTTCGCACTGCTGGGATCCAGAATACGGATCACGATTTTTTCGCCAAATAGCGTCGGCAAGGTGCTAACGCGGAAGTCGATGACACGGTCCGGGCCGACCTTGAGTTTCATGCGACCATCCTGGGGGACGCGCTTCTCGGAGATATCCATGCGCGAGATCACCTTGATACGCGATGCCAATTTTTCCTTGATGGCAATGGGTGGCGACGCAATCTCACGCAGTTCCCCGTCGATGCGGAAACGCACGCGGTAGGTATGTTCGTAAGGCTCAAAATGCAAGTCCGAGGCTCGCATGCTGAAGGCATCCATCAGCATCTTGTGCAAAAAGCGCACCACGGGTGCGTCTTCCACTTCGGAAGTGTTGGCCTGGCCGTTGTCTATAACCGCTTCGGCGGCAGCCTCATCAAACTCGAAGTCACCGCCGATGATGTCTTCCATGGCCTCCGTGGCCGTGGTGGCGTTGGCATCCACCAACTTGGAGAGCTTGTCGTACTCGGCAATAACCCAATCAACCCCCATTTGGGTTGAAAACTTGATTTTCTCGGCCGCAGCCTGGTCGGAAGGGTCGGCCGTTGCAACAATCAGGCGGTTGCTGCGCTTGCTGAGCACCACAACCCGGTAGGCAATGCAGATTTTGGTATCCAGTAGGCCCTTGGGGAGCCGGTTGGTGTCTATGGCATCCAGATCCAACAGGGGGGCCGCAAAGGCGGCCGACAAGGTGTGGGCCAGATCGGATGCGGATACGGCACCGGATCCCACCAATTCAGCAATGAAGCTGTTTTTGCCGGACAGGGCCTTGCGGTAGATGTCTTCTGCAGACTTCTGGCCCAGCTTGCCCGCGGCGATCAGAGCCCGTCCCAGACCTGGAAGGGCTATGGTTTGATTGTCACGTTGTAGGGGGTCGACAGTGGCCATGAACCGGTAAGAATAGACGTTGCAGGAGGGGCTCGCGCATCATCGCTGATTGCACGACCAATGTAAATCAAATAGGAACAATGTTACCTTGCTGAATGTCGTGCCGTTGTTGGCCTGTGCTAACCTTTGCGCTATCTATCCTAGAGCAAGCCGTGCATGAATTCAACCGAGCGTACTACGCCAGATAACATCGTTCCCGTCATCCTGTGTGGAGGCAGTGGCACCCGTCTGTGGCCCCTATCGCGCAAAGCTTTACCCAAGCAGTTTGTGCCTTTGGTGCAAGGCAAGAGTTTGTTGCAATTGACGCTGGAGCGTGCCGCATTGTTATCGGCCGACCAGATCGTCGTGGCCAGTGAGGACCATCGGTTCCTGGTGCAGGATTGCGCCGATGCGGCAGGTGTGCGTCGCCGCATCGTGCTAGAGCCTACCGCACGCAATACCGCGGCCGCCATGGCCGCCGCTGCACTCAATGCGCCAGCCGATGCTTTGCTGTTGTTCTTACCTGCAGATCACCATATCCCCGATGCCGCTGCATTTGCTGTCACGATTCGTGCCGGTGTACCTGCGGCGAGTGCTGGGTCCATTGTGACCTTCGGCGTGCAGCCTAGTTTCCCCAGTACTGCTTACGGCTATATCCAGCAAGGTCGGGGCCTCGCGGGACAAGGTGGCGCGCATGCCGTGCAGCGCTTTGTTGAGAAGCCCAATGCCGCACGTGCACAAGAATTGTTGCTGGCAGGCGGTCACTTCTGGAATGCGGGTATTTTTTTGGTGCGAGCCAGCGTCCTGCTGACGGCATTGCAGATGCACGCACCCGACATCTTGACTGCTTGCAAGCAAGCCGTTGCGACGCAGACTCTTGACGGCGAATTTGTACGCCTGGACGCGCCAGCTTTCGCCGCATGCCGCTCGGACAGCATTGATTACGCGGTCATGGAAAAGGCCGGCAACGTGGCCGTGCTGCCCTTTGCAGCAGCCTGGAGCGACGTGGGCAGCTGGAACGCCGTGGCGGAGTTGACGCCCCCAGACGAGCAGGGCAACCGCATCCACGGATCAGGCCATGTCGTGGATTCCAGGGACACATTTATCCATGCCCCGCACCGCCCCGTGGTGGCATTGGGTACGCAAAATCTGCTGATCGTGGATACGGCTGACGCCGTTTTGGTCGCGCATGTGGACCAAGCCGAGCAGGTCAAAACCGTGGTCGCCCAACTCGAGGCCAAGGGCGTGCCGCAAGCGCTGCACCACCGCCATGTGGCACGTCCCTGGGGTATGTACGATAGCGTGGATTCGGGGGAACGCTTCCAAGTCAAGCGCATCGTCGTGAAGCCGGGATCCTCACTCAGCTTGCAGATGCACCACCATCGAGCGGAGCACTGGGTTGTGGTCAGCGGCACAGCCGAGGTCACGAATGGCGACAAGGTCATGCTGCTGAGTGAGAACCAAAGTACCTATATCCCTCTGGGTCAGGTCCACCGCTTGGCCAATCCCGGCAAGGTGCCGTTGGAGATTATTGAGGTTCAGTCTGGATCGTATTTGGGTGAAGACGATATCGTGCGTTTGGAGGACACCTACGGCAGAACGGTTGTCCCCACGAAATAGGCAAAACCCGCTGCTGCACTCATAGCAGCGGATGCCGTTGATCCATTCGACTAAGTGTTGCTTGACGGCGACATTTGGTCGAATCTCTGCGGTGTTGGTGCGGGCGCAAGCCCTAGGCATCGCCAAAGCTTGGGGAAGAAAGGGAGGCAAAAAAGAGAGGGAATTGGTCGGGGTGAGAGGATTCGAACCTCCGGCCTCTACGTCCCGAACGTAGCGCTCCACCAGGCTGAGCTACACCCCGTTTGCATACCGATGCCCAGCTGAAAAATCAGTGGTTTCGGTCCAGCAACTGCGACGCCAATTGTACCAAACAGTCCTTGTGCGGGCCCTCGGGCAGGCATTGCGCCGCATCAATGGCGCGCTGGGCTTCCTGCTGCGCGGCGCGGCGTGCGATGTCCAGGGCTCCGGTCTGTTTAACGATGGTGACAACTGCATCCAGCATACCAACATCGCCGGTTTCTATGGCTTGCTGAATGGTTTCGCGTTGGCTGGGCGTGCCACGTTGCATGGCTGCAATCAACGGCAGGGTTGCCTTGCCCTCACGCAGGTCATCCCCCAGGTTTTTGCCCATGATGGCGGCGTCACCGGTGTAGTCCAGCACGTCGTCAATCACCTGGAAGGCGGTTCCCAAGGCCTGTCCATAGGCGGCGCAGACCTCCTCCTGAGACGCATCCGCGCCGGCCAGAATGGCGCCGACGCGACCGCTGGCCTCAAACAGCTTGGCGGTTTTGGAGCGTATGACCTGCAAGTAACCGGCTTCATCCAGCCCGGCGTTGTGCATGTTCATCAACTGCATGACTTCGCCTTCGGCGATGATGTTGGTGGCATCGGCCAGCACTTCCATGATGCGCATGCTTTGCGTATCCACCATCATCTGAAAGGCGCGGGAATACAAGAAATCGCCCACCAGCACGCTGGCCGGGTTACCGAACTTGGCGTTGGCCGTGGGGTTGCCGCGGCGCAAGGCGGAATCGTCCACCACATCGTCGTGCAGCAATGTGGCGGTGTGGATGAATTCCACGACGGCCGCCATATTGAAGCGCTGGTCGCCCTTGAAGCCCAAAGCCCCGCAGCACAGCAGCAGTAGCGCCGGGCGCAAGCGTTTGCCGCCGGCGGAGATGATGTAGCGGGAGACGCTGCCCACCAGGGGCACGCCGGAGTCAAGTCTGCGAGCGATCACTTGGTCGACCTGGAGCATGTCCTGCTCGACGATGGATAGACCGTTGGATGCGCCGGTGGTAGTGGCTTGCAAGGCAGTAGGGCAGTTTGTTAGTTGTCTAATTGTATAGAGGCCGGCCAGACGCTTTGTCGCGCATGCGGGTGATTTGACGATTTAGGCCAGCAATGGTATACTCATGGGCTCTGCGAAAATTCGTTTGCAGAATCTCACATTGAAGAGGTCAATATGTACGCGGTCATAAAAACCGGCGGTAAGCAATATCGTGTTGCTGCTGGCGAAAAAATTAAAGTAGAACAGATTGCTGCGGATGTAGGCCAAGAGATTGTGATCGACCAGGTTCTGGCAGTCGGCAACGGCGCTGAATTGAAGGTTGGCACACCCTTGGTGTCCGGCGCGACTGTCACAGTCACAGTACTGTCCCACGGCAAGCACGACAAAGTGCGCATTTTCAAGATGCGTCGTCGTAAGCACTATCAGAAACGTCAAGGCCACCGCCAGCAGTTCACCGAGCTGCAAATCGGTGCGATCAAGGCTTAAGGAGCGTAGGTCATGGCACAAAAAAAAGGCGGCGGCTCTACGCGAAACGGGCGCGATTCCAAGCCCAAGATGCTCGGCGTGAAGGCTTTCGGCGGTGAATTGATCACAGCCGGCTCCATCATCGTGCGCCAGCGTGGTACCAAGTTCCATCCCGGCAGCAACGTCGGTATCGGCGTGGACCACACTCTGTTTGCCCTGGTTGACGGCCACGTGTCGTTCGGCGTCAAGGGTGCACTGAACAAGCACACTGTGAGCGTGACTGCAGCCTGATCTGCGGTGACCCTCCCCTGAAAACCCTGCGCTCGACCAGCGCGGGGTTTTTGTTTTCGGCCCACTACATTTAACTTCGCTGTGCGAAGTTAGCCTGCAACGCAACCCGCAAGCGGGTTGTCATCTGCGAAAATAGCACCATGAAGTTCGTCGACGAAGCCTATATCGATATCTCTGCTGGAGACGGCGGGGCGGGCTGCGTCTCGTTCCGGCATGAAAAATACAAGGAGTTTGGCGGCCCCAATGGCGGCGACGGCGGCCGTGGCGGCCACGTGTTCGCGGTGGCGGACCCCAACCTCAACACCCTGGTCGACTACCGTTTTTCGCGCCGCCACGATGCCAAGCGCGGTGAGCACGGCATGGGCTCCGACATGTTCGGCGCTGCTGGCGATGACATCACGCTCAAGATGCCGGTCGGTACCATCATCTCCGACGCCGAGACCGGCGAGGTGCTGTACGAGCTGCTGAAGCCGGGCGAGGTCATCACCATCGCCAAGGGCGGCGACGGCGGTTTCGGCAACCTGCGCTTCAAGAGCGCCATCAACCGCGCACCCCGCCAGAAGACACCCGGCTGGCCCGGCGAGAAGAAGAACCTCAAGCTCGAACTGAAGGTGCTGGCCGACGTGGGCCTGTTGGGCATGCCCAATGCCGGCAAATCGACTTTCATTACGGCCGTTTCCAATGCGCGCCCCCGCATCGCGGATTACCCCTTCACCACGTTGCACCCCAATCTGGGTGTGGTGCGTGTCGGCCCGGAGCAGAGCTTCGTCGTGGCCGATCTGCCTGGCCTGATCGAAGGCGCGTCTGAAGGCGCCGGCCTGGGCCATCTGTTCCTGCGCCACCTGAGCCGTACCCGCCTGTTGCTGCACATCGTGGACGTGGCCCCCTTTGACGAAGGTGTGGACACGGTTGCGCAGGCCAAAGCCATCGTCAACGAGCTGAAGAAGTACGACACCGATCTGTACAAGAAACCGCGTTGGCTGGTACTGAACAAGCTCGACATGGTGGACGTAGACGCCCGCGCCGCGCTGATCAAGGATTTTGTGAAGCGCTTCAAGTTCAAGGGGCCGGTGTTTGAAATCTCGGCTTTGACCCGCGAAGGTTGCGAGCCGCTGATCAAAGCCATCTACAAGCACGTCAAGTCCGAACAGGTGGCGGAGCAAACGCCCGAGGTCATTGATCCGCGCTTTGTACAAACCCCGGACGCTTAAGCTTACTCTCAAAATAATAGCGGCCCACGTAATTTGGACGAGGGCTACAGCCCTAAATGCTAAACATGTCTAGTTCTGCGGTGTTGCGTGACGCCAAGCGCGTAGTGGTCAAGGTCGGTTCCAGTCTGGTGACCAATGACGGTCAGGGTCTGGATGAAGTCGCCATCGGCGAATGGTGCCGCCAGATGGCCCATCTGATGCGCGATGGGCGCGAGGTCATCATGGTCTCCAGCGGCGCCATTGCCGAGGGCATGAAGCGCTTGGGCTGGTCGGTGCGGCCCCATGCCATCCAGGAATTGCAGGCCGCCGCCGCCGTCGGACAGATGGGTCTGGCCCAGATGTACGAGACCAAGCTCAAGCTCAACGGACTGGGCAGCGCCCAGGTGCTGCTGACCCACGCCGACCTGGCCGACCGCGAGCGTTACCTCAACGCCCGCTCCACGCTGCTGACGCTGCTCAAGCTGGGTGTGGTGCCGGTCATCAACGAGAACGACACCGTCGTCAACGATGAAATCAAGTTTGGCGACAACGACACGCTGGGTGCCCTGGTGGCCAACCTGGTGGAAGCCGATGCCCTGGTGATCCTGACCGACCAAAAAGGCCTGTTCACCGCCGACCCCCGCAAGGACCCAGCCGCTGAGTTTGTGCACGAAGCCCGCGCTGGCGATCCTGCATTGGAAGCCATGGCCGGTGGCGCAGGGTCGAGCATTGGCCGCGGCGGCATGATCACCAAGATTCTGGCCGCCAAGCGCGCCGCCGGATCAGGTGCTTCCACCGTCATCGCCTGGGGCCGGGAGCCCGACGCTTTGATCCGCCTGACCCAGGGCCACGCCATTGGCACGCTGCTGGTGGCACAAACCCAAAAGAATCAGGCCCGCAAGCAGTGGATGGCCGACCATCTGCAAATGCGCGGTGCCGTGGTGGTGGACGATGGTGCGGCTGCCAAGGTGCGCACCGAAGGCAAGAGCCTGCTGCCCATCGGCATGGTGCAAGTGGAGGGTGACTTTTCCCGTGGTGACGTCATCGCCGTGCGCGATGGCACGGGCGCCGAACTGGCCCGCGGACTGGCTAATTACTCCAGCTCCGAGGCGCGTTTGCTGTGCCGCAAGCCATCAGCCGACATCGAAAAATTACTGGGCTACGCCGCCGAGCCCGAGATGCTGCACCGGGACAACCTGGTGCTGACCCGATAAACCTGGTCAGGCTGGCCCTGCACAAGTGCACGGGCCGCCGGAGGGGTATCAATCGTAGGGCTGCTGCTTCCGTTTCAGTGCCCGTATCGTGTCTTCGCGCTTGCTGGCGGTGCGGCCGTCGCAGCCGCCTTGGCGGGCGATGGCATAGGCGTGGCGGGATGGCAGGTTGTCGGTCATGGCCCGCCACTCCGGCTTCTGCACAGTAACCCACTGGCCATTGGTGCCGGCCCGGGCATAGGTCTTGACCTCGCCATTGGTGCACAGAATTCCCTCGTAAGCAGCACTTGTGGAGCCCGAGGCATTTCGCATAACCACCACGTAGCGCACGACGCCGTCGCGGGCGCCCACGCTCAGGGTCTCGGGATCCACGCCGATTTGCATCGTCACATAGGACGGCATTGCGATGGGAATCAGCTTGTCCGTGGAGAACGCGGGCGGCGGCGGAGTGGCCTCTTCGGCCCATTCCGGTACCTCGACCGGGGTTTGGCTCCAAACGTTTGAAGAAGCCGCGAGCGCAAGACACAAAAGCCCTGCAGTTTGTCTAAATCCCATGCTTGTCTTTGTCCGGCGGGTTGTCGGGGTTGCTGTCATTGGAGGTAGGAGCCACAGGTACCACGTCAGGGCGTGGGCCATTACCGCCAGCAACCGGCTGGTGGTGGTGTCCGCCTGCAGAGCCCTCGCTGCTACTGGGCTCATGGGGCCTATGCCCTTGGCGCAAATAGCGGTTGCGGGGCTCCGTGCGCGGCAGATAACGGGCGAGCTCCGTCAGGGCGGTCTCGTAAACCCCCCGTTTGAACTCGACGACCGCGTCCAGCGGCACCCAATAATCGTTCCAACGCCAAGCATCGAACTCGGGATGGTCGGTGGCGCGCAGGTTCAAATCCCAGTCGTGCCCTAGTAGTTTGAGTAAAAACCAGATTTGTTTCTGGCCTTTGTAGTGGCCGCGCGCATCTCGGCGGATGTAGCGGTCCGGCACCTCGTAGCGCAACCAGTCTCGGGTACGGGCAACAATGCTGACGTGCTCCGGCAGGAGCCCCACTTCTTCATGCAATTCACGCATCATGGCCTGCTCAGGGGTTTCGCCCCGGTCAATGCCACCCTGCGGGAACTGCCACGAATGGGTTCGTATGCGTTTGCCCCAAAATACCTGATTTTTCTGGTTGAGCAGGACGATGCCGACGTTGGGCCGAAAGCCGTCCCGGTCAAGCATAATCAAACCCCAATTTTTAAACTTCGTTCATTATGCACAGCAAGCGCTGTGTATCAAGCGCGAGGGTCTAGGTAGTTTTGCGAGTCACCCCATGAAAGCATCCCAATTTTTCATTTCCACCCTCAAAGAGGCGCCTGCCGACGCCGAAGTCGCCAGCCACAAGCTGATGATGCGCGCCGGCATGATCAAGAAACTGGGAGCCGGCATCTACACCTACATGCCCATGGGCCTGCGCGTCATCCGCAAGGTCGAGGCCATTGTGCGGGAAGAAATGAACCGCGCCGGCTCGGTGGAACTGACCATGCCGGTCATCCAGCCGGCTGAGTTGTGGCAGGAAACCGGCCGTTTCACGACCAATGGACCGGAGTTGCTGCGTATCAAAGACCGCCACGACCGCGATTTCGTCGTGCAGCCGACCAGCGAAGAAGTGATCACTGACATTGCACGCCAGGAGATCAAGAGCTACAAGCAGTTGCCCAAGAACCTGTACCAGATCCAGACCAAGTTCCGCGACGAGCGCCGCCCCCGCTTTGGCCTGATGCGGGGCCGTGAGTTCATCATGAAGGATGCCTACAGCTTCGACCGCGACCAGGACTCGGCCAAGGCCAGCTACCAAGTCATGGCTGGTGCCTACCGCAAGATTTTTGACCGCTTTGGCTTGCGCTACCGCGCCGTGGCGGCCGACAGTGGCGCGATTGGTGGCGACCTGAGCGAGGAATTCCAGGTGATCGCAGCCACCGGTGAAGACGCCATCATCTACTGCCCCACCAGCGACTACGCCGCCAATATCGAAAAGGCCGAGGCCCTGGCCCCCACCGCGCCGCGCGGCGCGGCCACCCAGGCACTGACCAAGACCCCCACGCCAGGCAAGGCCACCTGCGAGGATGTGGCGGCCCTGCTGAATGTGCCGCTGTCCACCACCGTCAAATCCCTGGTGCTGGCCACGGACACCCTGGACGACAAAGGCGCTATTACCAAAACCCAGGTCTGGCTGCTGCTGCTGCGGGGTGACCATGAGATGAATGAGATCAAGGTTGGCAAACTGCCGGGCCTGGAGGCCTTCCGCTTTGCCACCACGGACGAAATTGACGCGTATTTTGGTTGCAAGCCCGGCTACCTGGGGCCGATATTCCAAAATTCGGGCCTGAAGAAGCCTTTGAAGATCGTCGCCGACCGCGACGTAGCCGTCATGGCCGACTGGATTTGCGGCGCCAATGCCGAAGACTTCCACATGACCGGCGCCAACTGGGGCCGCGACCTGCCCGAGCCCGACCTGGTGGCCGACATCCGCAACGTGGTGGCTGGCGACCTGTCGCCGGACGGCAAGGGCGTGCTGGCCATTGAGCGCGGTATCGAGGTGGGCCACGTGTTCTACCTGGGCACCAAGTACAGCAAGGCCATGAACGCCACCTTCCTGGATGTGAACGGCAAGCCCCAGCTGATGGAGATGGGTTGCTACGGCATCGGCATCACCCGTCTGCCCGCCGCCGCCATCGAGCAGAACCACGATGACAAGGGCATCATCTGGCCCGACGCGCTAGCGCCTTTTACTGTGGTGCTGTGCCCCATCAACCCGGACCGCTTCCCCGAGGTCAAGACGGCCGCCGATGCGTTGTATGCCGAGCTGCTGGCCGCTGGCGTGGATGTGCTGCTGGACGACCGCAATGAGCGCCCTGGCGCCATGTTTGCCGACTGGGAGCTGATCGGCGTGCCGCACCGCGTCACGATTGGCGACCGCGCGCTGAAGGAAGGTGTGGTCGAGTACCAGCACCGCCGCGACAGCGAGGCCACCAAGGTCGCCGTGGGCGAGGTGGCTGCCTTGATCCGCTCCAAACTGGTGGCATGACGAATGGGGTGAATCGCCCGACCAGGCTTGCCGGCTTCCAAGCGCCGTTGGATGTCAACGTCTCTCGGCGAATGTGCATTCTGCCCCCGTTGGTTGGGCTTGGGATGCTATCTATTTCGGAGCAATCCTGGGCAGGTGGGCAGGTTGAGGAGCCGCTGATCGACTCGGTGCGCACCGCCTTGACCAGTGCGGTGTTGAATGCTGCGCCGCCTATCCCCGAGTTCCACAGCACCGAAGCCCGGCTGCACTATGTGCGCTGGCTGGTCGCGATGAGCGAGCGGCTGAAGAAAAAGAAGCCCGACCTCGAGACCCGCAAGGAATTCCTGCAAACCGTCTGGTACGAGAGCAAGCGTGCGGGGCTGGACACGGCCTTGGTGCTCGGCTTGATCCAGGTGGAGAGCAATTTCCGCAAGTACGCGGTGTCGGTGGTCGGTGCGCGGGGCTATATGCAGGTGATGCCGTTCTGGACACGTGCGTTGGGGGATGGCGACGCGGGCAAGCTGTTCCATATGCAAACCAATTTGCGTTTTGGCTGCGTGATTCTGCGGCACTATCTGGACCGTGAGAATGGCGACTTGTTCATGGCGCTGGGGCGCTACAACGGGTCGCGGGGGAAACCGCAGTACCCGGACGCGGTGTTTGCCAATAAGCGATTGTGGGAGTTTGTGCCTGCTAAGTAGCTTTTGGTGCTGCTTTGGTGGGGGATCAGTTGGGCTGCACGTTTTGCTACGTGTCCCCCGGACCTGCAAGCAGGTCCTCCTCCTTTACCTCCGCAAAACGCACAGCCCAACTGATCTGGGCAGCGTGTCGCGGCGCTTACGGAAATTCAAAGACACAGCCCCCTCACGCCAATCACTCTAGCGGCAGGCACTGCGCGGCTGTTCTGCGCAGGTAAAGGAGGAGGCCGAAGGCCGGGGGACACGGAGCAGAACAGCCGCGCAGTGCCTGTTGCGGGCGAGCGCGGTGTCTGCTGTTTCCGAGAGAGAAGTGTCTAGAAAACTCAGGCCGGTGTAGAACCCAAAGCCTGTTGCAATTCACCGTTTTCGTACATCTCCATCATGATGTCCGAGCCGCCGATGAATTCGCCCTTGACGTAGAGCTGGGGAATGGTGGGCCAGTTGCTGTAATCCTTGATGCCGGAGCGGATCTCGTCGTCCTCCAGCACATTGACCGTCTTGATGGCCTTGGCGTCCACACCGCAGGCCTTCAGGATCTGGATGGCGCGGCCCGAGAAACCGCACTGGGGGAAGCTGGCGCTGCCCTTCATGAACAGCAGAACGTCGTTGTTCTTGACCAGTTCATCGATGCGTTGATGTACGTCGCTCATGGCTATCACTCCAAAAAATCTGTCTGTATGGCCCGATTGGCCGTAGCCAAGCATTATCCCAGACCCACTGCGCCTCTGCACAGACAGGCTATTTGGGATGCTGGCTTGACCAGCGTGCTCTTGCCGAACATCAGGTGCTCCACGACGACCAGCAGCACGCACAGCGCCAGGAACAGCGGCAACTGCCCCGTGCCCCAGCGGTCCTCGCGCCATTGCTTTTCCAGCGAATACCACCAGTCGGCGCTGGACCACAGGCGCAGCGCTTCCAGGAATGTGCCCCAATCTCGGAATATCAGCTTGCCGAGCCCCAGATAAACAGGGATGTTGACGAGAACGAGGATGAACCAGTGTGCGCTGTTGGCATTCATGGTGGCGATGGGCTTGAAATGAATTGCTACGTATTTGCTAGCGACCTAGGTATATTCTACGAGGGCTAGGGCCCAGTTTGTTAAAAGCGACTTGGCCGTATCAGGTCTGCAGCAACTGGGCACCGCTGCAGCGCTCTATGCCCGCCAGGTCGCGGCGCGACTGGGCATGTTGCAGGCCCGCGTCGGCCAACAGGGCGCGCACGGCGGCGGCCTGGTCGTAGCCGTGTTCCAGCAGCAACCAGCCGCCGGGCAGCAAATGCGCACCCGCTTGGGCGATGATGGTGCGGATGTCATCCAGGCCGTCCGGCCCACTGGCCAGGGCCTGCAGGGGTTCGTGCTTCAAGGCCGCCAAATGGTGGTCCGCGCTGGCGATATAGGGGGGGTTGGACACGATCAAATCAAACTGCTGACCCGACAAACCGCTAAGCCAACTGCCCTGGGAAAACCGCACGGGCAATTGCAGCCGCTGGGCATTGCCCTGGGCCACGGCCAGTGCGTCCGCGCTGTAGTCCACCGCCAGCACGTCCCAGCCGGGGCGGCTGTGTTGCAGCGCCAGCGCGATGGCGCCGCTGCCCGTGCCCAGGTCGACGACGCGGGCAGATGCAGCGGGCAAGACCTCCAGTGCCCACTCGACTAGGGTCTCGGTATCCGGCCGGGGCACCAGCACCCGGGCGTCTACCTGCAAATCCAGGCCGAAGAACTCCTTGTGCCCAGTGATATAGGCCAAGGGCTCACCAGCGGCGCGGCGCAGCACGGCAGCCTGCAGGGCCGCATGGGTGGCCTCGGGCAAGGCGTCGGTGTCGTGCGCCAGCAGCCAGGCGCGGTCTTGGTCGTCACGGCCCAGTGCGTGCAATACCAGCAGCTGGGCATCCAGCCGGTCCAGGGACTGGGCCAGCGCCCAGCGCAGGGCCTCGGCCACGGTAGTGGGTGTTTGCGGGGTTCCCATGTGCTATGGATTTGGTAGCGTATGGATGAGATTCGACAGGGGCTACAGGCCTTTTTTCTTAGACGAGTCCGACTTCCAGCGCCGCCAGTTGCTCGGCCGCTTCATAGGCTTGCAGGGCTTCCACCACGTCGCCCAAGTCGCCCTCCATGGCGCGGTCCAGCTTGTACAGCGTCAGGTTGATGCGGTGGTCGGTCAGGCGGCCCTGCGGGAAGTTGTAGGTGCGGATGCGGTCGCTTCTATCGCCACTTCCCACCAGGCTCTTGCGCTCGGCAGCGTCCTTGGCGGCGCGCTCGCTGCGCTCTTTCTCGTGGATGCGGGCGGTCAGCACCTTCAGGGCCTGGGCCTTGTTGCTGTGCTGGCTGCGGCCGTCCTGGCATTCGGCCACGATGCCGGTGGGGATGTGGGTGATGCGCACGGCCGAGTCGGTCTTGTTGATGTGCTGGCCGCCGGCGCCGCTGGCGCGGTAGGTGTCGATGCGCAGGTCCGAGGGGTTGATCTTGGCGGCTTCGACCTCGTCCTGCTCGGCCAGTACGGCGATGGTGCAAGCACTGGTGTGGATGCGGCCCTGCGTCTCGGTGGCGGGCACGCGCTGCACGCGGTGGCCGCCGCTCTCGAACTTGAGCATGCCGTAGGCGCCGCACGACCCGGCGCTGGTGGTGGCATTGCCTTCTATGCGCAGCACCACTTCCTTGTAGCCGCCCAGCTCACTCTGCGACTCGCTCATGATCTCGGTCTTGAGCCCAATGCTGTCGCAGTAGCGGGTGTACATGCGGGCCAGATCGGCGGCGAACAGCGCGGATTCATCGCCGCCAGTGCCGGCGCGGATTTCGACAAAGGCGGGGCGGGCGTCGTCGGGGTCCTTGGGCAGCAGCATGCGTTGCAGTTCGGCTTCCAGTTGCTCGATCTCGGCGGTGGCGCTGGCGATTTCTTCCGCGGCCATTTCCGCCATGTCGGGGTCGGCCTTCATCTCTTCGGCGCTTGCCAGGTCGGCCTCGCGCTGCTGGTAGCGCGCCCAGCGGCTGGCCACCGCCGCCACGTCGGTGTGCTCGCGCGAGAGTTTGAGGAACTGCTCCATGTCTTTCATGATGTCCTCGCGGGACAGCAGGAATTCCAGCTCGCCCTGGCGGTCGGTGTAGCGGGCTAATTGTTGGCGGAGAAAGGGTTTCATCGGATCACTCAAACAGGAAATCGGGGTAGTCCTTTGCGTCGTCGGCAAAGGGCGGGCTGCAGCGGGGCAGCGTCGCTAACGCGTGTTGCGCAGGAAAAAGTGCGAAATGGCGGAGCTGGCACGCTCGCGGGCGGCGGCATCACCGGCATGCAGTTCAGCCATCGCGCCGTGCAGCATTTTTTGGGTCAGTCCCTTGGACAATGCTTCGAGCACGGTGTCGATGTCCTCGCCCTTGGCCAGCAGCTTGCGGGCGCGGGCCAGTTCCAGGGCACGCCACTCGTCCGCCTGGGCGTTGAGCTGCTGGATCAACGGGACCGATCCGCGCTGGTCCACCCAATGCATGAAGCTTTGCACACCGGCATCCACAATCGCCTCGGCCTGGGCCACGGCGGCTTGGCGGCTGGCCTGGGCAGTCTGCACCACGCCGGCCAGGTCGTCCACGGTGTAGAGGTAGACGTCTTCGAGTGCCTTGACCTCGACCTCGATGTCGCGCGGCACGGCCAAGTCGACCATGAACATGGGGCGGCGGCGACGCTTCTTCAGTGCCCGCTCTACGGCGCCCAGGCCGATGATGGGCAGCGTGCTGGCGGTGCAACTGATGACGGCGTCAAACTCGTGCAGGCGGTCGGGCAGGTCGGCCAGGCGCATGACCTCGCCGCCAAAGCGGCTGGCCAGCTTTTCGCCGCGCTCCAGCGTGCGGTTGGCAATGGCGATGGACTTGGGCGATTTGGCCGCAAAGTGCGTGGCGCACAGCTCGATCATCTCGCCCGCGCCGACAAACAGCACGCGCACTTTGCCCAGGTCTTCAAATAGGTTGCCGGCCAGGCGCACGGCGGCTGCCGCCATGCTGATGCTGTGGGCACCGATCTCGGTCGAGGTGCGCACCTCCTTGGCTACGGCGAACGAACGCTGGAACATCTGCGAGAGGGTGGTGCCCAGGGCGCCAGCCGCGTCGGCGGCACGCACCGCGTCTTTCAACTGGCCCAGGATCTGCGGCTCGCCCAGCACCATGGAGTCCAGCCCGCTGGCTACGCGGAAGGCATGGCGTGCGGCCTGGCCGTCTTGCAGGCTATAGGTGTGGGAGCGCAGCGCGTCTGGCGAGATGCCGGCCGACTGGGCCAGCCAGCCCAGCGTGGGCTCCAGCTCGGATTGTTCGCCGGCGCAATAGATCTCGGTGCGGTTGCAGGTGGAGACGATGGCCGCCTCCGGCATGCGCTGCAACGTTTGGCGCAGGCCGTGCAGATGGGGGGCGATCTGGTCCATGGCGAACGCAAACCGGCCACGCAAATCCAGCGGGGCGGTGGTGTGGTTGATGCCTAGGGTCCAGACGGCCATATTGTTTTGGTAGGGAGCCGCTTGCGGTGCAAGCCGGTATCCAACGGAGCGGGGTGGTGGGAAGAATGCCTGATTATAAAATCGCCACCACTTCTCTTTCTTGACGGCCGTCAATGGCCGCCTTCCATGGGCCCCCTGGACACCTTCCTGCACCTGTTCAACTTCTGCGCCCCGGCTCTGGCAGTGGGTGCGGTATTGGCCCTGGTTGGCCCCTGGCTTGGTCCAAAAACCCCCTCAGCCCCCGGATTGCTTGTGCAGACTGCTATTAATTGCGTAGCGGGTGTGCTGGCTCTGGGCCTGGGTCTTTGGTTTTTCGGCCGTGACGGCAAGATGGCCAGCTACGCCGCCATGCTGGTGTGCGCCAGCCTGAGCCAGGGCCTCTTCTCCCTGCGCCGCTAAGGCCCGGCTGGCCCCGCCTCGGGCTTACCTCCTCGTTTCTTCGCCAACACCGACCCTTTTTCGGGTTGCCTGCGGTGCCACGGCCCGGTGAATCCCATTCCTAGCGTAAACCCTGAAAGACAGTGGTGTATGGAAATGGTTAAACTGCAAAACATGCACTAGTGTATTGTTCGTCGATTGCCTTAACTTTCACCCTTGCGCCCTGCCCATCACCTCTTGGAGTTACCTGCATGCGAAACGCCGCCCCTCTTGCCAAGCCCCTGACGCGCGCCCTGCAAACGGCCGCCTGCCTGACTTTTGCCTTGTCACTCCACCCCGCCGCCCAGGCCAGCGAGGGCTACAAGCTGCGCCAGGCCCCGGTGGGCGCCTTTGGCGGCGAGATTGCCGCGATGGTGGACAACCCCGGCCTCTTCGCCACAGCCATTGCTACCTACACCCACATCTACAAGGTGGCCGACGATGCCGGCAATGACGTGGGCGTGGCGGCGCGTGTCATTCCGCTGCCGACCAATTCCAAGGCCGGGCTGCCCATTCCCGACGGCACCTACAGCCTGAGCGTGCCGGCCGGCACCATCAAGTTCGACCAGACCCAGACCCAGGTCAACATCCTGGCCGGCTATATGACCGAGGGCACCTATGGCGACGGGCGCCTGGCCTTTGCCGTCAATGTGCCCTTGGTCACCATCAACCGCAGCTTTTTTGCTACGCAACCCAGCGGCACCGTGTCCCCAGCGGCCACCGCGGCGCTGCCGCCCCAGGTGCTGGGCGCCATCACCACGATGGCCAATGCGGCCAATTACGCGGTGCAGACCGGCCTGATTGCGCGCAATACCAGCGAGAACGTCAACGTCACCGGCCTGGGCGATGCCGAACTCTCGGCCGTGTGGGTGCGCTCCGAAGACCGGCTCAAGATCGCCGCCGGAGTCTCCCTGTTTGTGCCCACCGGGGCCTATGACAAGAACCGTGGCCCCAACCCCGGCTTTGGCAACTTCTATACGCTGCGCCCCGGTGTGGCCGTGACCTATGCGCTCAACCCCAAGCACACCGACCCCACCTGGGATTCGGGGGTGACCATAGCCGGGCGCCTGTCCTATGGCACCAACAGCACCAACTTGGACACCGACTACCGCAGCGGCGATTTCGTCTACACCGAGCTGGGCATCGTCAAGGTCAGCGGCAACTGGGCCTTTGGCGCCAATCTGCTGGCCATCCAGCAGGTGACCGATGACTCGGGAACGGGTGTGCCGGTGGGTGCGGGGCGGTATAGAAACTATGGTTTCGGCCCCTTCCTCTCGTATAAATTGCCGGGCAAGGATGCCGGTTTCAATGTGCACTTCAGCCGCAACTTTGGCAGCCAGAATGCGCTGGTGTCGGAGTCTTTGCAGATCCGCTTCATCAAGGCCTGGTAATTGCCACTGGCAGGGCAGCCCCTATGTCGTTGAAGACCCTGTTGATGCCCATGCTCAGCCAGCGTTTGCTGTCGGAGCGGCGGCTGCACCGGCAGCGCGCACACGCCGAGCGCACGCGCCTGCGCGCGGGGCAGGGCCATGTACTGCACTACTTCCACCAGGTCGACGACCCCTACAGCGCGCTGGCCGCCCACAGCCTGGCTCCGTTGCTGGCGCGCTATGACGTCCGGCTGGCGCTGCACATCGTGGGGCCGCCCGATGCAGCGGCCGCGCCCGAGCGGGACAAGCTCACCGCCTACAGCCGCAAGGACGCGCAATTGCTGGCCCAGCACCACGGTCTGGCCTTCACCGACCCGGGCGTGCAGCCTATGGAGCGCGCCGTGGAATGGGCCCGCCGCTTGCTGGTGGCTGCGGCAGCCTCCAGCGATGGGCAGCCAACCGCAGATGTGCTGAGCGCCGTCTCCACCTGGTTGTGGAAGAACCCGGCCGGCACGCGGGCCGACACCGTGGCCCAGGGCCGAGCCTTGGCCAGCTTGGAGGCCGTGGCCACGCACCAGCAGACGGCCGAGGCCTTGCGCCAGAAACTGGGCCACTACCTGGGTGCCACGTTCTACTACGGCGGCGAGTGGTACTGGGGCATAGACAGGCTCTACCACCTGGAGCAGCGCTTGCAAGCCCTGGGTGCCAGCAAGCCGGGCACGGTGGGCTGCCTCTACCCGCCCTCGCAGGATTGGGCGCAGGCCGTGCAACTGGGGCGCCCAGCCCCCATCGACTTCTTTTTCTCTTTGCGCAGCCCGTATTCGGCCATTGTGGCCCCTCGCATCTTTGAGTTGGGCCGCTTGACCGGTGCCGAGGTGCGGCTGCGGTTTTTATTGCCCATGGTCATGCGCGGCCTGCCGGTGCCCAAGGCCAAGCGCGGCTACATCGCGCTGGACGCAGCCCGCGAGGCCCGCGCCCGCGGCATTGCCTTTGGCCGCATCAACGATCCCGTGGGCCGGCCCACGGAGCGCGGTTTGGCGCTGATCCCCTATGCCGAGCGCGCGGGCAAGGGCCAGGCGTTTGTACTCTCGTTCATGCAGGGCGTGTGGGCCGAGGGCATCAACGCCGGCAGCGACAGCGGTCTGCGCAGGATTGTGGAGCGCAGCGGGCTGTCTTGGGCGCAGGCCCGAGAGGCCTTGCAGGATGCGTCTTGGCGCGAACGGGCCGAGGCCAATCGCCAGGAGATGTTCGGTCTGGGCCTCTGGGGTGTGCCGACGTTCCGCGTGGGCCATACCGCCGTCTGGGGCCAGGACCGGTTGTGGGCCGTGCAAGATGCCCTGCTGGGCGCTGCCATCCACACCGAGGCCCATTTGTGAAGTTCTTGACGATGCACAGAGCGATACACGCAGCCGCCTCGGTCCTCTTGTGGGGGCTTGTCAGCATGCCCCCCACCGCCTTCGCCGCCGGGCAGCCGCGTCCCAACATGGTGGTCATCGTCGCCGACGATTGGGGCTTCACCGACGTGGGCGCCTTTGGCAGCGAGATCGCCACGCCCAATCTGGACGCGCTGGCCCGCCGGGGCATGCGCTTCTCCAACTTCCATGTGGCGGCGGAATGTTCTCCCACCCGCGCCATGCTGATGACCGGCGTGGACAGCCACCGCACCGGCGTGGGTGCCATGCGCGAGAGCGTGCCGCGAGAGCACCTGGGCAAGCCCGGCTACTTGACGGTACTGAACCAGAACGTGGTCACCGTCAGCACGCTGCTGCAAGACAGTGGCTACCGCACCTATGCGGTGGGCAAATGGCACGTGGGCAAGGAGGCACACAACCTGCCGCCGGCCCGCGGTTTTGACCACTCGCTGATCCAGGGCGACAGCGGCTCGGACAACTGGGAGACCGGCAAGCGCTATATGGCGCTGTCTGACAAGGTCTACTGGTTTGAAGACGGCAAAGAGGCGGTCATGCCCCAGGAGTATTACTCGTCGGCCTTCTATGTCGACAAGGCCATTGACTACCTGCGCCGCGACGAAAAATCCGACCGGCCCTTCTACACCTACCTGGCCTTCCAGGCCAACCACATTCCGGTGCAGGCCCCGCGCGCTTACATCGACAAATACAAGGGTGTCTACAAGGACGGCTGGACCGCCTTGCGCAAGGCGCGGCGCGACCGTGCGGCGGCGCTGGGCCTGGTGCCGCCCAACACGCCCATGGTGACCATGCCCACCACCACCGACTGGGACGCGATGACGCCGGCGCAGCAGCAGTACGAGGCGCGCCGCATGGAGGTCTATGCCGCCATGGCCGAGGCCATGGACTTCCACGTCGGGCGCTTGATTGATTACCTGAAGGCATCAGGCCAGTACGACAACACGGTGTTTGTCTTCTTGTCCGACAACGGTGCCGAGGCCTCTGACCCCTATGCCATCCTGACGGCCCGGCTGTGGCTGTCCCACGAATACACCAATGACATGGACAAGCTGGGCGACAAGGGTGCCTACGACACCATAGGCCCGAGCTGGGCCAGTGCCGCCGCGTCGCCGCTGTCCACGTACAAGTTCTATGCGGGAGAGGGCGGTGTGCGCTCGCCGATGATCATTGCCG
Source organism: Rhodoferax sp. GW821-FHT07G04 (assembly GCF_059418585.1). NCBI lineage: Bacteria > Pseudomonadati > Pseudomonadota > Betaproteobacteria > Burkholderiales > Comamonadaceae > Rhodoferax > Rhodoferax sp. GW821-FHT07G04. Next base: position 859,856 of record NZ_JBWKQD010000001.1, on the reverse strand, counting down.
GTGTGCCCGGCACGGTAGCCAACAGCATCCACCCCCGCATGGCCCACGTCAAGGACATCGCGCCCACTCTGCTGGCGCTGGCTGGTGTGGCGCAACCCACGGGGCATTACCGGGGCGCGGCCGTGGAGCCCATGACGGGCCGCAGCCTGCTGCCGGTGCTGCAGGGCACCGCCGCACAAGCCCATGCGCCCGATGAACCCGTGGGCTATGAGTTGTCGGGCAACAAGGCCGTCTTCCGTGGCGATTGGAAGCTCACGCAAAACATGGCGCCCGTGGGCGACGGCCAATGGCATCTGTTCAATGTGGTGGGCGACCCTGGGGAGACGGTCGATCTGCAACAGCAGATGCCGCAACTGTTCCAAGCCCTGCGTGCCGACTACGAGCATTACGCCCAAGCCAATGGCGTGCTGCCCATGCCCGAGGGCTATGAGCCCCGCCACCAGGTCATGGTCAATTCGCTGGTCAATGTCTACCTGCCGATGTTGCGTTGGCCTGCCATTGCGCTGGCCCTACTGCTCGTGGCGCTGTGGTTGCGCAGGCGGGGCAAGAAGCGCGGGGCCGCATGAGAAAGATCCGCAAAGTCGCCGTGGCACTGGCGCTGCTGCTTGGCCTGGTGGCAGCCGCGGCCTACACGCTGCGCGCGCCCTTTGCGCTGGCCATCGCAACCCGGGTGGCCGCGGACAAGCTGGCGGCCGACGCCGCGTCTGAATTGCCCGATGGCCTGCACGTGGGTTTGTGCGGTGCTGGCTCTCCCTTCCCGGACGAGAGGCGTTCCGGCCCCTGCACGCTGGTGATTGCGGGCAAGCACCAGTTGGTATTTGATGCGGGCAGTGGTGCCTCGCGGAACATCGGCAAGATGGGCTTCAACCAGGGCCATGTGGAGGGCATTTTCCTGACCCACTTCCACTCCGACCACATCGATGGCTTGGGCGAATTGATGCTGCAGCGCTGGGTCAGCACCTCCAACCGCGCGCCCGTGCCCGTCTATGGCCCGCCGGGTGTGGAGGCCGTGCTGGCGGGCTTCCTACAGGCCTACCAGCAGGACCAGCAATACCGCGTCGCCCACCATGGCGACGCCACCGTCGCTGCCAGCGGCTTTGGCGGTGTGGCACGGCCGTTTATGCTGCTGCCCGACCAAGCCACGGTGGTGTTGCAGGATGGGCCGTTGGAGGTTGCCGCGTTTGCCGTGGACCACGCACCCATACACCCGGCCGTGGGCTACCGCATACGTTACAAGGGCCGCAGTGTGGTACTCAGCGGCGACACGGTGCAATCGGCCGCCGTACTACGCGCTGCACAGGGGGCAGATCTGCTGGTACACGAGGCCTTGTCGGTGCCGCTAATGCAGGGCCTGCAGCGGGCCGCAGGGCAGGCCGGGCGGGCCAATCTGGACAAGATCTTCGGTGACATTCAGAACTACCACACGACCCCCGAGCAGGCCGCCGAAACCGCGCGCGACGCCCAGGTGGGCTACCTGTTGCTCAACCACATCGTGCCCACCCTGCCACCCATACCTGGCATGGAGTCTGCCTTTCTGGGCGATGCAAAAACCATCTACGCCGGTCCCATACGGGTGGGTGTGGATGGCGACTTTGTCAGCCTGCCGGCTGGCGATAAGCAGATACGGGTCAGCCGCCGCTTCTGACGCCGTATTCCCTATTTCTAGAAAATGTAGAAAACGATCCCCATGCGCCCATTGCCCAAGGTCACTGAATTCGTCCGCACGCCGGAGGAGCGATTTGCTGCTATTGCCGACTTTCCCTATACCCCGCACTACCGCATGGTCGGTGGTCTGCGCGTGGCGTACATCGACGAAGGCCCGCGCGACGCGGCGCCGGTGTTGCTGATGCATGGCGAGCCCACCTGGTCCTACCTGTACCGCAAGATGATCCCGGTACTGTTGGCCGCCGGTCACCGCGTGCTGGCACCCGATCTGGTGGGCTTTGGGCGATCGGACAAGCCTACCCAGGCCCAGGACTATTCCTACTTCAACCACGTGCAGTGGATGAGCGCGTGGATGGAAGCGCTGGACCTGCGGCACACCACACTCTTCTGCCAGGACTGGGGCTCGCTGATTGGCCTGCGCATGGCGGCCGAGATGCCGCAGCGCTTTGACCGCGTTGCGCTGGCCAATGGGGGCCTGCCAACGGGTGTGGGCGCCGTGCCCAAGGCCTTCAAGATCTGGCGCGCCTTCGCCATGTACAGCCCCTGGTTCCCGATCGGCCGCATTGTCAAATCCGGCTGCGCCATGGGCCTGGCGCCGGACGAGGTGGCGGCCTATGACGCACCGTTTCCGTCGCGCAGCTACCGCCTGGGTGCCCGGCTGTTCCCCACTTTTGTGCCCACCACGCCCGACAACCCGGAGTGCGGGAACAACGAGAAGGCCTGGGAGGTCTTCAAGCAATGGGAGAAGCCTTTCCTCACACTGTTCAGCAACCGCGACCCGGTCACGCGCGGCGGTGCCAAGATCTTCCAGAAGCTGATCCCCGGTGCCCAGGGACAGGCCCATGCCGTCACGCGTGGCGCGGGCCACTTTTTGCAGGAAGACAAGGGTGTTGAAGTCGCCGAGGCGCTGTGCACCTTCATTGAGGCCAACCCAGCATGAGCCAGCCGCAACAACAAGCCTTCATCCTCTACGGCTGGCACCTGTCCTACTTTGCCGGCAAGGCGCGCTGCTACCTGCGCTACAAGGGCATTCCCTTTGTAGACCAGGCCGTGGACATGTACACGCTGACCCAGCGCATCAAGCGCAAGACCGGCGAGGTGGTGATGCCGGTGCTGCGCACGCCGCAAGACGAGTGGCTGCAGGACACCAGCTTCATCATCGACCGCATGGAGGCAGAGTTCCCCAACCGCAGCGTGATCCCCCACACGCCGGTGCAGACCTTCGTGGCCTACCTGCTGGAGGCCTGGGGCGACGAGTGGTGGATACCCATCGCCATGCATACGCGTTGGTCCTACCCCGAGAACTATGCGCTGTTTGAAAAAGAGGCGGGTGCCGGCCTGTTGCCCGGATTCCCCCAGTGGCTGCAGCGCAAGGCCGTGGCCTATGTAGCCAACAACTTGCGCGGCATGCTGCACCGGGTTGGCGTGCGGCCCGAGCAGTACCAGTTGATGAACGACTGGACGGCGCAGATGTGCGATGCGCTGGATGCCCATTTCGCCGAGGTGCCCTACCTGCTGGGCGCACGGCCCACGCTGGCCGACTTCAGCCTGGTGGGCACCATGTATGGCCACCTGGGGCGCGACCCCTGGCCCGCGCGCGAACTGGTGGCGCCACGCCGGCATTTGCGCGACTGGATAGACCGCATGGCCAGCCCTACGCCCCACGCCGACAGTGGCGAACTGCTGGAGGGCGACGCCATCGCGCCCACGCTGGAGCCTGTGCTGCGCGCCATATTCGCGCAGTTTGTACCCATGGTCGAAGGCATAGCCACCCAGGTGCAGGACAGGCTGGCTGCCGGTTGGCCTACGGGCAAGCCCTTGCCCCGCACGCTGGCCGATGTGGAGATACCCCTGGGGGCTCACGGCACGTTTCGCAGGGCTGCAATTCCGTACACGCTGTGGATGGTGCAACGCGCACTGGATGTGTACCGCGCCATGCCCGCGCAGGATCAGCAGGCAGTGGCCCGTGCGCTGGCACCGCTGGGTGGTGAACGCTTGCTGGCGCTGCAGTTACCACGCCTGCGAAGGCAGGGGCTGCGCGTGGTACCGGATGTACACGCCTAACCGGGTGCGTGATAGGAGTGCTACCAATAAAGTAGCGAGATACCCTTGTGTGACGAGGGCTAGAGGCCGATTTGATGAAAATTCGGTCGGTGCGGCTGCCAATAAACCCGTTTTGGGGTTTTAAGCGGCTTTGGCCTTGGCTTGCACCGCCTGCACCAGGTGCTTGGCGATGATGGACTTGAGGTAGTCCGAGACCTTGGCATTGGACGAGGGCCTGTTCATGGCCTGGTGGCTACCCACCACGGCCAGGTAGAACAGGGCCGATAGCTCACGCGCCTTTTCTTCGTCGCCGTTGACCAGCTTGGCGTAGTAGGTGTGGACCAGTTGCAGGCGCTTGCGGTCCACCTTTTCCAGCAACGCGGCCATGGCGGCATCCTTGCCGGCCAGGGCGCGCAGGGCCAGCTCGAAACGGTCGAATTCGCGCTCTTCGATCGAGTGGGCAATGGCGTTGTCCAGTATCTGCAGGATGCGGGCCGCGGGGTCGGGCAGGTCACCCTCCAGCATGCGCTTGTCCATGGCCAGCTCGCGCTGGTACCAGCGGTCGATCAAGGCATGGACCAGCTCGGCATGGTCGGCAAAGTGCCAGTAGAAGCTGCCCCGGCTCACGCCCAACGTGTCGGCCAGCGTCAGCACCCGGACTGCGCCGAAACCCCCGTCAATCGCGGCACGGAATGCCGCGTCCAGCCAGTCTTCACGTGTCAGGCGGCTGCTGGTGGTCTCTGCGGCGGCCAGGGCTTTCTTCTTGGACGGTGCGCGGGGCTTTTTGGCTGTGGCGGTAGCGTTGGCAGGGGTTTTGGGGCTTGGCATCGTGCCGATTCTATGCCGGGGTGAACAGGTCTACCCGGTCGGTGATGATGCCGTCGGTGCCCAGCTCCAGCAGGCGCTGTGCGGCCCATTCGTCATTCACCGTATAGCTCAGCGTGCGAAAACCTGCGCTTTGGGCCTGGGTCACGCTGCTGCGGTCCCACAGGGCGTGGTTGCAGACAATGGCCCGGCAATCCAACGTCAGCGCGGTCTCAACCCAACCCGTCCACAGCGTGTCCAACAGCAGCCCACGGGGCAGATCGGGCTGCGCTTCTTGCGCGCCTTGCAGCGCCTCGACTGCGAACGAGGTCAGCAGCGGCGGCACGGCCTGGCCGGCCCACAGCCGCGCGGCCTGCCGGGCCACGACCTCGCCGGTGTGGTGCTCGGTGCCGGGTGTGGGTTTGATCTCGATGTTCAACAGGTAGCCGTTGCGGATGCAAAAGGCGGCAATACTGTCCAACGTGGGAATCGGCTCGCCCGCATAGGCACGTGAATGCCAGCCACCGGCATCTAGCTGCGACAGCGCGCTCCACGGGTGGTCGCCCGCGACCGCGCTGTTGCCCTTGCCGAGTTGGGCGCGGGCATTGGTGGTGCGCTGCAAGGTGGCGTCGTGCAGCAAGAAGGGCACGCCATCGGCGCTGAGTTTGACATCGCATTCGAACATGCGGTAGCCATGGCTGGCGCCCAGGCGAAAGGCCGCCAGCGTGTTCTCGGGCGCCAGCTTGCCGGCGCCGCGGTGGGCGACCCAGCGGGGGTAGGGCCAGGGGGGCAAGTCACCGGCTATATCGACGTGGCCGTCCGTCATTCGGTCCCCGCCACACGCAAGCCGGTGGTTGCGTCGAAGGTGTGCAACTTGCCAGCGCGGGGCGTCACGTGGATAGTGGCGCCTATGGCGGGCGGGGTCTGTGCTTCTTCGGTACGCACAATCACCAGTTCGTCACCGCTGCCATGGGCCCAGCGGCCATAGACCAGGCGCTCGGCACCCAGCAATTCCACCGTTTCCACCTGCAAGGCCCAGCCGGTGTCACCAATGTCCAGATGCTCCGGGCGTATGCCGGTGATACGGCCTGTCAAGGCGCCGGGCGCGTTCTTCAACAAGTTCATCGGCGGCGAACCAATGAAGCTGGCGACAAAGGTGCTGGCCGGCCGGGTGTAGACCTCTTCGGGCGTGCCAAATTGCTCCATCTTGCCGCCGTTCATGACGATCATGCGCTGCGCCAGCGTCATGGCCTCGACCTGGTCGTGGGTGACGAACAGCGAGGTGATGCCCAGTTCGCGGTGCAGCTTCTGGATCTCCAGTCGGGTCTGGGCGCGCAGCTTGGCGTCCAGATTGGACAGAGGCTCGTCAAACAAAAACACCTGGGGCTGGCGCACGATGGCACGGCCCATGGCTACGCGTTGGCGTTGTCCACCGGAGAGTTCGCGGGGTTTGCGCTTGAGGAACTGGCCAATCTCCAGAATCTTGGCGGCCTTGTCCACGCGGGCCCGGATTTCATCCTCGGGCACCTTGGCGATCTTCAGACCATAGGCCATGTTGTCGAACACGCTCATATGGGGGTAGAGCGCATAGTTCTGGAACACCATGGCGATGTCGCGTTCGGCGGGTTCCAGGTGGTTGACGACGCGGTTGCCGATGGAGATCTCGCCATCGCTGATTTCTTCGAGCCCGGCGACCATGCGCAGGAGCGTGGACTTGCCGCAGCCCGAAGGTCCCACGATGACGATGAATTCGCCATCCGTGATCTGCGCATTGACGCCGTGTATGACCTGGTTGACGTGCTTGCCAGAGCCGTAGCGTTTGATGACGTTTTTGAGTTCTATGGAGGCCATTATTATTTTTCCGTATCAACCAAACCTTTGACAAACCACTTCTGCATCAACACCACCACCACGGCGGGTGGCAGCATGGCCAGGATCGCGGTGGCCATGACGACGTTCCATTCGATGGGCGAATCGCCGCCACCAATCATCTGCTTGATGCCGATGACGATGGGGTACATGTCTTCGCTGGTGGCAGCGATCAGCGGCCACAGGTATTGGTTCCAGCCGTAGATGAACTGGATCACAAACAACGCGGCAATGCTGGTGGCCGACAAGGGCAACAGCACATCCTTGAAGAAGCGCAAGGGCCCTGCGCCGTCGATGCGGGCGGCCTCTACCAGTTCATCGGGCACGGTCAGAAAAAACTGGCGGAACAAGAAGGTCGCGGTGGCAGAGGCTATCAGGGGCACCGACAGGCCGGCATAGGTATTGATCATGCCCAAGTCGGCCACTACCTGGTAGGTCGGGCCAATGCGCACTTCCACCGGCAGCATCAGCGTGATGAAGATCAGCCAGAAGCACAGGTTGCGCAACGGAAACCGGAAGTAGACGATGGCAAAGGCCGACAGCAGCGAGATGCTGATCTTGCCAAAGGTGATGATGAAGGTGATGACAAAGCTCACCCAGATCATGCGGCCCACGGCCACGTGCGAACTGGAGGCACCGGTGCCCAGCAAGGCCGTCTTGTAGGTCTCCCAGAAATGGCCGCCGGGCAGGATGGGCATGGGCGCCTGCATGATCTCTTGCGGGCTGTGCGTGGAGGCTACGAATGCCAGATAGATCGGAAAGGCGACGATCAGCACGCCGATGATCATGACGGCATGGGCCAGTATGCCCAGCGTAGGACGGCGCTCAACCATGGGAGGTCCCGAATGCCGCCGGGCCGCCCCAAGGCATGAGAGCCCCCTTGGGGGGCAGCGACCCGTGGAACGGTGGAGCGTGGGGGTCTAGCATCTTAGTAGTTCACTTTCTTTTCGATGAACTTGAATTGAACAACGGTCAACGCAATCACGATCACCATCAGCACGACCGACTGCGCGGCCGAGCTGCCGAAGTCCATGCCGCGGAAGCCGTCGAAGTACACGCGGTAGACCAGCGTGGCCGTGTCTTTGCCGGGGCCGCCTTGGGTGGTGGCGTCGATGATGGCGAAGGTATCAAAGAAGGCATAGACCATGTTGATCACCAGCAGGAAGAACGCGGTGGGTGACAACAGTGGGAGCTGTATGGTCCAGAAACGCCGCCACGGCCGCGCGCCATCAATGGCGGCAGCCTCGATCAGCGATTTGGGGATGCTGGTCAGACCGGCCAGGAAAAACAAAAAGTTGTAGGAGATCTGCTTCCAGACTGAGGCCATGACGATGAGCGCCATCGCGTGGTCGCCGTTGAGCAAATGGTTCCACTGCAAACCCATGTGCTTGAGCCAATAGGTGATGATGCCAATCGACGTGGAAAACATCAGCGCCCACAGCAGGCCGGTCACCACCGGTGCCACCGCGTAGGGGAGTATCAGTATGGTCTTGTAAAAGGCCGCACCCTTGGTGATGCGGTCGGCAAACACGGCCAGCATCAAGGCGATGCTCAGGCCCAGCACCGTGACCAGTACCGAAAAAATCAGCGTGGTCTTGAACGAGGCCATATAGGTCTCGTCTGCCCACAGGGTCTTGAAGTTATCCAGACCCACCCAGGTAATCGAACTGCCAAACGCGTCCTGTTGTTGCAACGACTGCACCAGGGCCTGGCCCGCGGGCCAGAAGAAGAAAACCCCGACGATGAACAACTGGGGTGCCAGCAGCACCCAGGGCAACCACGACGAACGAAACAGGACGCGTTTTTCCATTGCCTTAAAACTTAATTCTTACTTGTTCGCAGCCTGGAATTTGGCCAGCAACTCGTTGCCGCGCTTGACACCGTCATCCAGTGCCTGCTTGGCGGTCTTCTTGCCGGCCCAGATTTGTTCGGTTTCTTCGTCCATGATGGCGCGGATCTGCACAAAATTGCCCAGGCGCACGCCACGCGACTTCTCGGTGGTCTTGCGGATCATCTGGTTCACGGCCACATCGGTACCGGGGTTCTTCTTGTAGAAGCCGGATTCCTCGGTCAACTTGAAGGCCGCCGAGGTGATGGGCAGGTAGCCGGTGCGCATGTGGCTGGCGGACTGCACCTTGGGGTCGGACAGGAAGTTGAAGAAGGCTGCAACGCCCTTGTAGTGGTCCGCAGGCTTGCCCGAGAACACCCACAGGCTGGCGCCACCGATGATGGTGTTCTGCGGCGCACCGGGCACATCGGGGTAGTAGGGCAGTGTGGACTCGGCGAATTTGAACTTGGCGTCGCGGGTGATGGAGGCATAGCTGCCCGACGAACCCACAAACATCGCGCATTCACCCGATGTGAATGCCGACACCGGCTTGCTGGCGCGGCCCTTGTAGACAAACAGGCCCTGCTTGGACATATTGCCCAGGTTTTCGAAATGGCGCACATGCAAGGGCGAGTTGAACTCCAGCCGTGCGTCCAGCCCGCCAAAGCCGTTGTTCTTGGTGGCGTAGCTGGTGTTGTGCCAGGTGGAGAAGCTTTCCAGTTGTGCCCAAGTCATCCACGACGTGGTGAAGGGGCACTGGTTGCCGGTTGCCTTGAGCTTGGCGGCGATGGACACGACTTCGGGCCAGGTGGTGGGGGCCTTTTCGGGGTCCAGGCCGGCGGCCTTGAAGGCGTCCTTGTTGTAGTAGAAGACGGTGGTGGAGCTGTTGAACGGCATGCTCAACATTTGGCCGTTGGGGGCGGTGTAGTAGCCGGCCACGGCAGGGATGTAGACGCTGGGGTCGAATTTGGCGCCGGCCTCCTTCATGACTTCGGACACGGGCTTGATGGCGCCCTTGGAGTACATCATCGTCGCCGTGCCCACTTCAAAGACCTGCAGGATGTCGGGTGCATTGCCGGCGCGGAAGGCCGCAATGCCCGCGGCCACGGACTGGTCGTATTCGCCCTTGTAGGTGGGGACCACCTTGTAGGCGGTCTGGCTGGCATTGAATTGCTTGGCCAGGTCAGTCACCCAGTCGTTCAGGGCACCGTCCATGGAGTGCCACCATTGGATTTCGGTCTCGGCGTGGGCGGAAAGGGAAAGGGCTGCTGCAAAAGCCAGCGCTGCGAGTTTGAGTTTCATGGGCGAGGTCCTTGTGGGCAAAAAACGCACGATCGTACTAGTTCTTTGTGTCGATCTGATTAAAACTGATACGCCGCGCTGCTGTGCTCGGTGGTTTCCATTAGACGGGATTTGCCAGCCGCAATCCCGATTTGCCTAGCACATTGCTTGGCACTGCGCGGCGCGGGTGTTTGCTGCACTGCGGTAACATCTTCCTTCTGCCACCTGGTCCCCCAGGCCGCCAAGATTGCAAAGTACAGCCCGATGAACGCACCCACCTCGCTCAATCACCTTCTGTCGGCACCCGGCACAACACCGCATGTGCAAGAGCGCATCCGCGAGATTCCGTACAACTACACCTCCTTTTCCGACCGCGAAATCGTCATCCGCCTGCTGGGCGAACGTGCCTGGGGCCTGCTGAACCAATTGCGTGGCGAGCGCCGCACCGGCCGCTCGGCGCGCATGCTGTACGAGGTGCTGGGCGATATCTGGGTCGTACAGCGCAACCCGTATTTGCAGGATGACCTGCTGGACAACCCCAAGCGCCGCGCCTTGCTGGTCGATGCCTTGCACCACCGCCTGCACGAGGTGGAAAAGCGCCGCACGCCGGATGCGGACCCTGAGCGCGACGCGATGGTGGGGGAACTGCTGGTCTTGGCCGGTGCGGCGGTGGAAGCGTTCAACGCTGCGTCGGTTGAAGTGGGTGCCCTGCGGCGCAAGGCGCAGCGTGCGCTGGCCAAGCTGACGGCCAAGGACAACATCAAATTCGACGGCCTCTCCCGCGTGTCCCACGTCACCGACGCGACCGACTGGCGTGTGGAATACCCCTTCGTCGTGCTGACGCCGGATTCCGAAGAAGAAATGGCCGGTCTGGTCAAGGGCTGTATCGACCTGGGCCTGACCATCATCCCGCGTGGGGGCGGCACCGGCTACACCGGTGGCGCGATCCCGCTGACCTGGAAGAGCGCCGTCATCAACACCGAAAAGCTGGAGGCCATGACCGAGGTCGAGATGAAGCGCCTGCCCGGCATGGACCGGGATGTGGCCACCGTCTGGACCGAAGCCGGCGTGGTGACGCAGCGCGTGGCCGATGCGGCCGAGCGGGGTGGCTATGTGTTCGCCGTGGACCCGACATCGGCCGAGGCCTCGTGCATTGGTGGCAATGTGGCCATGAATGCCGGCGGCAAGAAGGCTGTGTTGTGGGGCACGGCGCTGGACAATCTGGCCAGCTGGCGCATGGTGACACCGCAGGCCGAATGGCTGGAAGTGACCCGTATCAACCACAACATGGGCAAGATCCATGACGCGGATGTGGCCAGCTTCGAGCTGCAGTATTTCAAGGCCGACGGCAAGACCAAGATTCGCACCGAGCGGCTGGACATTCCCGGCCCGTCTTTCCGCAAGGAGGGCCTGGGCAAGGACGTGACCGACAAGTTTTTGAGCGGACTGCCCGGCATTCAGAAAGAGGGCACCGATGGTCTGATCACCAGCGCCCGTTGGGTGGTGCACAAGATGCCGGCCCACACACGCACCGTGTGCCTGGAGTTTTTTGGCAACGCCAAGGACGCCGTGCCCAGCATCGTAGAGATCATCGACTTCATGTTTGCCGAGCAGAAGCGCAGCGGCGTGCTGCTGGCGGGGCTGGAGCATCTGGACGACCGTTACCTGAAGGCGGTCGGTTATGCCACCAAGAGCAAGCGCGGTGGCTTGCCGAAGATGGCCTTGTTTGGCGACATAGCCGGTGACGACGCCGACGCTGTGGCCCGCGCCACGTCGGAAGTGGTGCGTATTGCCAACTCGCGCAGCGGTGAAGGCTTCATCGCCATCAGCCCCGAGGCGCGCAAGAAATTCTGGCTGGACCGCAAGCGCACGGCGGCCATCAGCCGCCACACCAATGCCTTCAAGATCAACGAAGACGTGGTCATCCCGCTGCCCCGCATGGCCGAATACACCGACGGCATCGAGCGCATCAACATCGAACTGAGCCTGCACAACAAGCTGGCTTTTTGCGATGCGTTGACCGAATTCTTTGAAAGTGGCAGCCTGCCGCTGGGCAAGAGCGACGACGCCAACGACATTCCCGCGGCCGAGCTGCTGGAAGACCGTGTGGCCCAGGCCCTGGCGCTGATCGCCGAGGTGCGCGCGCAGTGGCAAGGCTGGCTGGATGGTGTGGCAGGCCTGTTCACCGAGTTGCAGAACCACAGCCTGCGCGCCAGTTGGAAGACACAACTGCGCACACCGCTGCAGGACATCTTCACCGGTGCGGCGTTCGGGGCCATTCTCAAGGAATGCACGGCCATCCATCAACGCGTGCTGAAGGGCCGGGTATGGGTCGCATTGCACATGCACGCCGGTGACGGCAATGTGCACACCAACATCCCCGTCAACAGCGACGACTACGAGATGCTGCAGGCCGCCCACGGCGCGGTCAAACGCATCATGGCACTGGCCCGTTCGCTGGATGGCGTGATCTCGGGCGAGCACGGCATTGGCATCACCAAGCTGGAATTTTTGACGGATGCGGAACTGCAGCCGTTCACCGACTACAAGGCCAAGGTGGACCCCGAGGGACGTTTCAATAAAGGCAAATTGCTACGAAATAATGAGCGGAACACTCAGAACGGACGAGGGCTAGAGGCTGATTTGACAAATGCCTATACCCCCAGCTTCGGACTGATGGGCCACGAATCGTTGATCATGCAGCAAAGCGATATCGGCGCCATCGCCGATTCGGTCAAAGACTGCCTGCGCTGCGGCAAGTGCAAACCGGTGTGTGCCACCCACGTGCCGCGCGCCAACCTGCTGTACAGCCCGCGCAACAAGATCCTGGCGACCTCGCTCTTGGTCGAGGCCTTCCTCTACGAAGAGCAAACCCGTCGCGGCGTCTCCATCAAGCACTGGGAAGAGTTTGAAGACGTGGCCGACCACTGCACGGTGTGCCACAAGTGCCTGACGCCCTGTCCGGTCAATATCGACTTTGGCGATGTGACGATGAACATGCGCAATCTGCTGCGCAAGATGGGCAAGAAATCCTACCGCCCGGCGGCCGAGTTCCAGGCCTGGTTCATCGGCACGGCCAGCCCGAACGCGATTGCACTGGGCCGTGCGGCCACGGCGCTGAGCTTCAAGGCCCAGCGCTTGGGCAACCGTGTGCTCAATGTGCTGGCCCGCAAGCAGACCCAGGCGCCACCGGCCACGGTGGGCACGGCCACGGTCAAGGAACAGGTCATCCACTTCATCAACAAGAAGATGCCCGGCAACCTCCCCAAGCGCTCGGCCCGTGCGCTCTTGGACATCGAGGACAAGGATTACGTCCCCATCATCCGCAATCCCAAGACCACGACGGCCGAGACCGAGGCGGTGTTTTACTTCCCCGGCTGTGGCTCGGAGCGGTTGTTCAGCCAGGTGGGGCTGGCCACGCAGGCCATGCTGTGGCATGCGGGCGTGCAGACCGTGCTGCCACCGGGGTACCTGTGCTGCGGGTATCCACAACGCGGCTCGGGCCAGTTCGACAAGGCCGAGAAGATCATCACCGACAACCGCGTGCTGTTCCACCGCGTGGCCAATACGCTGAACTACCTGGACATCAAGACCGTGGTGGTGAGCTGCGGCACCTGTTATGACCAGCTGCAGGGCTATGAATTCGACAAGATATTCCCGGGCTGCCGCATCGTCGACATCCACGAATACCTGCTGGAGAAGAACATCACCTTGGGCGCGGCAGCAGGCGGCGGCTACTTGTACCACGACCCCTGCCACAGTCCGATGAAGCTGCAAGAGCCGATGAAGACGGTGAAGGCGCTGGTGGGCGACGGTGTGTTGGAAAGCAAGCGCTGTTGCGGCGAGAGCGGTGGCCTTGCCAGTTCGCGTCCCGACGTCTCGACCCAAATCCGTTTCCGCAAGGAAGAGGAAATCCGCAAGGGTGAAGCGACTCTGCGCGAGACCGGCGCCGTGCAGGCCGATCAGAATGTGAAGATTCTGACGTCGTGCCCCAGTTGCTTGATGGGCCTGAACCGCTACCAGGACGACCTGAAATCCGGCCTGCTGGAGGCGGATTACATCGTTGTGGAAATGGCCAACCAGATCCTGGGCAAGGAATGGTTGCTCGAGTATGTGGCCACAGCCAATGCCGGCGGTATCGAACGGGTGCTGGTCTAGGCGCCTGGTGGGAGCGGGCCGGCAGCGCCGCCCGCTACACGTTTTGCCGCAACGCGGATAGAGCGGGTACTGCCAGACCGCAACCGGGGCAACCGTCGTGCAGCGCCGCGTGGTCGCCCGTGTCGTAGCGCAGCAGCGGGGTTGCGTATTGGTGCAGGGCCGTGACCAGCACGCGACCGACTTGCGGTGCCGCCCCCTTGCCGGCCATCGGCAGCGGGTGACCGGCCGCATCGACGATTTCCAACCGGACATTGCTGACCGCCACGTGGTGATAGGTATCGCTTTGTGGGCACTGGAAGGCCAGCGGCCCGCAGGGAGGGCAGGTGTAGCGGTGGCGCACGCTGGCCCCCAGCCATTTGCGCGCCTTGCGCCGCAGGCTGTCTGTCGCGGTGGCGCCAAAGGTCAGCAGTTGGCGGATTTCGGGTAAGGGCTCCTTGTTGGCAGAGGCATGCACCAGGGCCACCTCAAACCAGTCGGGGCGCACCGTCAGGTAGTCGGGCTTTTGCGCGGCGATCCATTGCAGGTGTTGGGCTTTGGAGAACAGACCGAAGTTTCGGAGGGCCTGGCGCCCCACACCATGCGCCAGGGAGGCCTCGATCGCCAGGTGTTCTTCACTGTGCAAGGGTACGTCCTCGGAAATGCATGCATGCCTGAGGAAGGGGTTGCGCCCCTGGCGTTGGTGGTCGGCATGGAAGGCGTGGTTGACCAGGCGCTGGGCGAAAGCCGTGATGAAAAAGCGACCGGCACCCTGGTGGTCTGCGCCGCCCGGCGCGGTGTTGACCGCTCCGTGGTGTTTGGGCACGGGTGCAGCGCCATGGGTTTCCACCATCTGGCGCAATTGGAAGCGGCTGAGGATGGGCAGCGCATGCCAGGCATCCAGGTCCACCCGAGGGCCCAGGCGTTCGCGCCAAACTGGCACTTGGTCCAGCAGCCACTGGATCAGACTGGTCAGATGCTCGGTCTGCCAAGCCACAATCACCTCGCGGGGGCTGTGTTCCAGCGCCAGGATGGCTTGGGTATCCACGACCCGCTGTACCGCGGGGCCGTCTACTTCGTTGGGCCAGTGGTTGTTCATGCTGCCAACCCCACGAATTCCTGCCGCTTGCTGCTGGTAGGCCAGGCAATAGCGTCGACCTGGGCAAGCTCAATCGCAAATTCGGGTCCCAAGGCTTTGCGCAGCATGGCTTGTAGCGCTGCACGTTCTGCGTCGTGCAGGGGACGGTTCAAGACCACCTCCACGTGGAAACGGTCGGCGGCAAGCTGCACCACGCGGTGCTCCTGCACGGGTGCGCAGGCCAACCAATGCTCGGCCAGGATGCGGACATGGCGCAGGCCACCGTCGGTGGAGTGCAGCAGAAAGTATTTGCGGCCCAGCAGTTGGCTGAGGGCCGGTACGGTTGTACCGCAGGCTGGGCAGTGGCTGGGGTGCAGGCAGGCGACATCGCCCAGGTCGTACCGCAGCGCGGGGCTGGCCCATTGGTGCAGCCCGGTAACCAGTATCCGGCCGATGGTTCCCTCGGGTGCGGGCTGCCCGGCTGCATCCACCACTTCAACCACGGCATTGCAGACGGCCACATGGTAGTGGTCGTCGCTTTCGGGGCATTGGAAGGCAATGGGTCCAATTTCTTCGCAGGAGTAGCGGTCGCGGATGCTTGCGCCCAATAGGCGGCGGGTGCGCTCGCGCAATTGCGGCTCCACGGTGTGGGATGAGGTCATGATTTGCGCAATACGCGGCGGCTTCAGGCCGTTCATTTCGATGATGGACAGGATGCTGGACAGGGTTGCGGGCGTCGTCGCCAGGTAGGTTGGCGCATGCTGGCAGACCCATAGCGCGTGCTCGTTCATCGTGAATTGGGGGGCATTGCGCGCCAGTTGTTCGCCTGGGTGAATCCAGGGTTCGCCGGTCAACGTGCGGTGGCTGCCCTCGTGCGGGCCGGGTGTGCCGGTCAGTGTGGCCACGCAGGCATACAGGTTGCGGCCCTGGCGCCTATGGTCTGCCAGGTAGTGGCCCCAACTGATGCGGGTGGCCAATTCGGTGCGCCAGAACTTCACCGGCGTGCCGCTGGAGCCCGAGCTCTGGTATTGGGTCGCCTCCCCTTGGCCAGGTGGTACCCGTGCGGCCTCCAATTGGTCCCGAAAGTCCGCCCGGCTCTGGATGGGGAGCTCGGAGAAGCTACCGCGGCCTAACCAGGCCAGCAGTTCTGCGACACGCTGTTTTTGCCAACTTTGCCACCATTCGGGTGGACCCAATTCCATGTTGCGGATGAAATCGGCGTCCACGAGGCAGTGGATGGCCGAGGAGGGGGCCTGGTGGGGCCATTCCAGCAGTGTGTTGCGAAATGTATCCATTTGATTACAGTGCTGATACGTGGGCGTACGAAACCGCCCATATTTGGTTTTACCTCGACAGGCTATGTGATTTAATCATTAAAGCGTCCGTTACCAGCGCGTTTCGGACGGTTTTTGGAGTTGCATCATGAGTTCTAGGGCCTCTCTCAACCACGTGTATCGAACCGTATGGAACCAGGCACTGGGGGCCATGGTGGCGGTTGCCGAAATCGCAACAGGTCGAGGAGGATCCTCCGGCGCCAGTACCGTGTCGCTGGGCAGCGTCCATCGGGATCCCCGTCGCTTCCTGAACCTGAGTGCGCTGGCCTTCGGGATTGCCTTAGCCTGGAGTGCCGTCTGCGGCAATGCACAGGCCAATCCAACCGGTGGCGTTGCCGTGGCAGGGCAGGCCAGCATGACGAGCAACGGCAACCAATTGCTGGTCACCACCCAGAATGGCGTGGGGACCAATTATTCGGCCATCAACTGGCAAAGTTTTTCCATCCCGGCGGGCAACTCAACCTATTTCCAACAGCCCGGAGCCGCCAGCACCGTCATCAACCGGGTAGTAACCAATACACCGTCGGCTATTTTTGGCACCTTGTCGAGCAATGGCAATGTGGTGCTGGTCAACCAATCCGGCATTGCGGTCGGTGCGGGGGCTTTGGTGGACACCGCGGGCTTCACCGCCTCCAGCTTGCGCATGTCGGATGCGGATGCCATGGCCGGCCGCCTGCGCTTTGGCGATGGAACAGCGTCAGCCAGTGGCGTGTCGGTGCAGGGTACTGTTCTGGCCCGCAGTGGAGATGTTGTGCTGGTTGGCTCCAAACTGGATACCGGTGCGCAGGCTTTGATACAGGCCCCCAATGGCAGCACGATCCTTGCTGCGGGTCAGCAGGTTGAGATCACAGGGCGTGGCCTGGAAGGCATCACTCTGCAGGTGCAGGCACCGGCCGATCAGGCGGTCAACCTGGGGACGCTGAAGGGCGAGGCAGTTGGCATCTTCGCGGGCACCTTGCGGCATAGCGGCCTGATCCAGGCGACCAAAGCCAGCATGGAAGGGGGCAAGGTCGTTCTCAAGGCGAGTGGCGACGCCTTTGTCGAAGGCGCGGGCAAGATTCTGGCTACAGGCACAGTTGGCGGTAGCGTCGATGTTTTGGGCCAGCGTGTGGCCGTGACCGATCAATCGGTCATTGATGCGTCTGGCGCACAGGGTGCTGGTCAAGTGCGTGTCGGTGGGGATTACCAAGGCAAGAACCCCGACGTGCAGAACGCTGATTTCGTGTATTTCGGGCCGCAGGCTACGATCAAGGCGGACGCCACTGACAATGGAAACGGGGGGCGGGTCATTTTGTGGGCCAATGACACGACCCGTGCCCATGGGTCTATTTCCGCACGAGGGGGTACCCAGGGCGGGGACGGCGGTTTTGTGGAGACTTCGGGCAAGCTGTCGTTGACGACTGCTGGTGCCCGCGTGGACACCCGTGCGGCCTTGGGGGCGACAGGGCTTTGGCTGCTGGACCCCAACAATATCGATATCAATTCAACTGCCACTGTCAACGTCACTGGCGCTCCGAATTTCGTATCTGCAGGCGCTGGAACGCTGGATATCGCGGATTTGACGGCTGCCTTGTCGTCTACCAATGTGTCCGTGACCGCAATCGACAACCTCACCGTGTCGACCGCTATCAGCGATAGCGGCAGCAATAGTCTGTCCCTCAAGGCGCAGGGCGGGACTCTGTCCATCAATCAGCCCATCTCGCTGTACGCTGGCAGCCTGGCATTGGAGTCTACTGCCGGAAATACGGTGCTCGGCGCCAATGTCAGTCTGACAGCGCCTTTGAAGCTCAAGGCCGGTGGCACCATTACGCAGTCTTCAGGCACGATCAGTGCGTCTACCTTGGAGGTCGATTCATCTGGCGCTGTGTCGCTGAATAATGCCAATAGCGTGGGAACCATTGCTGCCCATGTATCGGGCGGCGGCTTCAGTTACAAGGGGGCCTCCCTGATTACGGTGGGGTCCGTGGGTAGCGTGACCGGTGTGACCACCATGGGTGCGAACATCAATTTGGATTCCAGTGGCGGTATCCAGATCAACGAAGCCGTGAATGCCGGCTCGGGTACCGTGACCTTGATGACTTCGGGAGCTTCAGTGAACCAGAACGCGGCTTCCAGTGCTGCAATCACTGCCGGCAGTCTGTCCTTGGTTTCCGTCAATGGCGCCAACTTGGCCAATAACTCCAATGCGGTTGGCACATTCAGCGCGACAACCTCTGGTACCAACGGAATCTCGTATTGGAATGCGAGTGGCTTTGCTGCGGGGCCTATCACGACCAGTGGTTCCTTAACGCTGAAATCCAACGGCGGGGCCATTACCCAGTCTGCTGCCATGAACCTTGGAGGCGGCGGTAACTTGACCATCATGTCCGGTGGCGGCAATGTGACGCTGAACAATGCGTCCAATGACCTGGGTTTCCTGACTATTTCGGGTGGCGGTGCGGTCAATGTCAAGAACAACACTTCGTTGTCTATCGGTTCCGTGAGTGCTGGATCCTTCAACCTGAAGGTCAACGGGACCATTACACAGAGTTCGGGCACGGTCAGTACTAGCGCTGGCGGCGTTGATATGTCGTCGACCGCTGGCATGATTTCTTCCGGCGAAGGCATATCCGCGTCTGGCGGCACTATCAAGCTGTCTGCGACGTCCGGCATTTCTTTGACCAGTAGCGTGGGACTCAATTCGGACGCCGCCGGGGATGCAGTCATCTTGATTGCTACGGGTGGTTTGATATCTGCATCCACGCCCGTTGTGACCAGTGGCGCGGGCGGTCGTTGGCTGGCCTATGTTCCCAGTATGTCAAGCAACGTTTTCCCCTCGGGGATGGCGTTCAAGCAATACAACGCGACCTACGGCACCACCGTACTAGGCAGCGGTAACGGTGTCTTAGTGGCGGCTGCACCCGTGTTGACCCTGTCTTCAACCACGCTGACTGGTTCGGTGTCCAAGGTGTATGACGGCAATACAGGTATAAGTCTCTCGGGTGCGACGCTACCGACGGTCGTCGGGGGTGCTATCGATGGGGACATTATTTCCGGCGCAGTGTTGTCTGGTGGGTCTGGTGGGCTTGACAATAAGAATGTAGGAAGCGGCAAGTTGGTGACGGCTGGCGTCAGTGTCTCTGGTATCACGACCAGCGGCGCTCTTCCTGTTTATGGATATTCCTTGCCGACCATTAGCGGCAACATTGGAAGCGTAAGCCAACGGCCGTCATCCGTTTGGACGGGGAGCGGCTCTGGTAGTTCTTGGAGCAACCCTGCGAATTGGGATGCGTTGCCAGATGGTGCAAATGTGGCGTCTGTGACGATTCCTGCGGGTTTTGGCCCCATCGTGTTTGATGGTGCTGTTGGTTCCACCAGTCTTCAATCACTGACCAGTGGTAGCCCGATCCTGGTGAACGGTGGCACGTTGCAGGTCAGTAATACTTTGAACACTGCCGGTTTCACGCAAACAGGTGGAGCTGTTGGCGGAGGGACGCTGAAGGTGATTGGTCCGTTCAATCAGACAGGTGGCAGCATCGATATGACGGCCATCGATGTGTTGACACCTTCTGGCGGAATAGTCTTTAGCAGCCTCAAAGCCCCAGTAGTCACTTTGACAGCATCTGCTGGCTCTATTACGCAATTAGGAGGTGTTACGACGGCATCCTTGACGACCAGTTCGTCAGGCGGGACGATATTGAACGCGCCGGACAACCGTATTGGCTCCTTCGTGGCAAACAATACCGGTGGTGGGAATGTGGAGTTGACCAATGTCGGCATCCTGGGGGTTCTGGAGATCCACAACTCGGGCGGCAATGTAATCGTCTCCAACACTGGCGGCATTTCCACGCGGTCGGTGTCTGCAGCCGGCGGAGTAGACATCACTGCCAACAGTCCATTGGATATTGGATCGGGTGGCGTCTCGGCCGGCGGAAATGTTACGTTGAGGGCCACCAATGTGACCAGTTCGGGAAATCTGACTTTGAACGGGCCGGTTACTTCGGGAGGCTCAGTGTCACTCAATGCGGCCAGCAATATGACGCAGAACAGTACCGTGTACGGCGCTACTGGTGTGACGGCTGTGGTTGGCGGAAGCATGACGATCAGCCCCGGTGCGACCACTGGCGCAACTCCGGTGAGCTATACGGTCGCTGGCGTGCCCGTTACACCTCCACCGGTTGCGACGGGACCCGGAACTCCAGGCGTGCCCATAACGCCCACCACACCCACGACGCCGACAACGCCGACCACACCAACCACGCCTACTACACCCACCACGCCGGTAACCCCAACGACGCCTAACACGCCGACCATAAGCGACCCCATTACCAACGCGGTGGTTCAAACCAACCTGGTGACGACCTTCCTGGACAAGTTTGAAGTGGCGGTGCAAAACCAAAACGACAACAAGCCCAACAAGGACAAGAGCAAGAACGAATTGGTGTTGGAGGGTGAAACATGCAGGCCATAAGTTATCGACGGAGCATCGCCCATCGCCGGGTTTCCTGGGCGTTTGGTTCGCTATTGATGGTCGCAGGCACATTGTGGGTTTGCAATGCTGCGCGAGCCCAAGCCATTGGTGAGGTGGAGTTTGCGCGGGGGGTGGGCTTTGCACAAACGGAGGGCCAAGGGCCCCGGACATTGGGCAAGGGGCTGCCGCTGAGGCAGGGCGACCGATTGACGACCGCGGAAGGCGGGTCTGCCATTGTCAAGCTGCAGGACGGAACGCGCATGACAGTGCGCCCTAATTCCGAGATGGTGATACAGCAGTACAACTTTCGAGAAAGTGCGCCGGACAACAGCATGGTGATGCAGTTGCTGCGGGGTGGTTTCCGCGCCATTACCGGTTTGATTTCCAAGAATGCACCTAATGCCGCGAAAGTCGTGACCAAGACCGCGACACTGGGTATTCGGGGTACGGACTTTGACGCCCGAATCTGCACGGTGGATTGCAAAGCCGAATCGTCGCAGGTCACCGAAAAGCCGCGAGATAACGCGGTGCAGGCCAGTGCCAAATTGGTGTCGGCGCTGGGAGAAGTCAATGCGGTGGATTCGGCGGGCGTGCGCCGCCGCGTCGTGCCGGGTGGCAGCGTCTACCCCGGCGATGTGTTGGAAACGGGTGCCAGCGCCAGTGCGGTCTTGGCCTTTCGTGATGACAGCCGGATGACGTTGGGGCCGGTGACGCGCTTCCGGGTCGACAGCTTTGTATTTGACGCCCAGAACCCCAAGGATGGGCGTTTCCTGGTGTCCTTGCTGCGTGGATCCTTGCGTGCCTTGACGGGCTTGATTGGCAAGGCCAATACCCGCAATGTCGGCTTCACGACGCCGACGGCCACCGTTGGCATACGGGGTACCGGTTTGGACCTCGATTGTTCGACAGACGCTGGTTGCAGCTTATTTACCTGGTTGGGTTCCATTGAGGTCACACCCAATGGGCAGACCGCGCTGCAGGTGTTGCAAGCGGGTCAAGGCCTGTTCGTTGGCCCCAAGGAAATACGCCCACTGGGCAGTCCGACGCTGCAAACGCTGCCGCGGCCTGATGGTGTCAACGTGGACACCAAGCAGTTATTTACCGAAGGAGCCGTGGATGACGGTCAAGAAGGGCTGTTTGTGTTTGTGCGGGATGGGCACATTGAAGTGGTCAACGGCCAGCAGACCCTGCATCTGGGGCGAGGCGAGACCGGTTTTGCGGGGATAGATGGCAATACGGTGCGTCCTTTGCTGACACCGCTGTTCCTGGAGTTTGACCGCACGCCCATGCCCAATAGCCGCAATCCCATGCTGACCAGTGTGTTGGGTGAGAATCGCATTGGTTCCTCGTACAAGCAGTGCAGGTGAATATGGCCCATAGCAAGCAATCTCCCTTGAACCCCCTCTTGCGTTGGAATCACGCTGTTCTGATCGGATTGTTGTCCTATGCCTCGACCTGGCCCCTGACGGCCAGTGCGCAGCAAGGGCAAGTCACGCCGCAAGCGCAGCCTGCGCCAACAACCCCGACCTTTGTGATCCGTGGCTTTGACATCACCGGGGATAACCCGTTGGCCGATGGGGAGGCCACGCGTGTGCTGGCGCCCTTTCTTCGGTCCGACGCCACAATAGACACGCTGCAGAAGGCAACCGCCGCCTTGGAGGCTGCGCTCAAGGAAAAGGGCTACAGCCTCTACCGCGTGGCTCTGCCGCCTCAGGAGGTTGGCAAGGCGGTTACGCTCAATATCGTGAAATTTGTAATCGGTAAGGTGTCGATTGAGGGCCGTGAGCGCTACAGCGAGTCCAATGTCCGCGCCAGCTTGCCCGAGTTGAAAGAGGGCGCCGCCCCCAATTTCCGCACGCTGGCTGTGCAGACCGCCATCGCCAATGAATCACAAGGCAAGCAGTTGCAAGTGGCTCTGAAAGAGTCGGATGAAGCGGACAAGATTGATGTACGCATCGTGGTCAAAGAGTCCAAACCCTGGAATTTCGCCATCAGCGAAAGCAATACCGGATCCAGTGCAACTGGCAATGACCGCTTCACGCTGTCTGGCTCGCACTCCAACCTCTTTGATGCAGACCATCAACTGACTGCGGCCTATACCACGTCCCTGGAGCGTCCGGCCGATGTGAAGCAACTGGGCCTCAACTACCGCATACCGCTGTACCGCCTGGGCGGTGTGTTTGGCATGAGCTACACGCGTTCGGATGTGGTGGGCAGCTTTGGAGCCTTCAACAGTACGGGTGCTGGTCAGACCTATGGCATCAATTACAACCATTACCTACCGCCCGATGGTGGCTACCGCAGTTATGTTGGCGTGGGACTGGACGACAAGCAGTTTGATGTGACGCAGATCAATGGCGCACCGCTGTTGGGCCAACGGGTGCGGCGCAGCCGGCCCCTGTCACTGGGATATACCGCCAAGATAGAGTCCGATACGTCCGCGGCGGGCTACAACCTCGAACTGGCTGCCAACATCTCGGGTGGTTCAGGAAACGATGTTGCGTCATACCAGACAGAAGACCCTCGCATCACGACCGCCGACTGGAAGGCCCTGCGGGGCGGGGCCAACTATTTGACCAGCGTTGGCAACGGTTGGTTGTGGGGCATCCGTGGCCAGTTCCAGTTCAGTAACGAAGCCTTGATTTCGGGTGAGCAATTCGGCTTGGGTGGTGCAGGCTCGGTGCGTGGTACCGGGGAGCGCCCCATTGCGGGTGATAGCGGCCTGCTGCTGTCGACCGAGCTGACGACCCGTGAGCTGATGCCGGGTCTTCGCCTGCTGGGCTTTGTCGATGCAGGCTGGCTGAGCAACAAGTATCCCAATGGCAATCCCAAGCCGGCATCGGACTCGCTGTCCAGCGCCGGTGTCGGCCTGCGCTACAGCTTGCCTACACTGACCGTCACCGCAGACTTTGGTCGTATATTCAGTGGCAGCACACTGCCTTATGTGGCAGGTTCAGGCATACCGCAGGCCGGTGACCAGAAGTTGCACGTGAATTTGTCGGCTCGGTTCTGAAGTTTTTTTGCGGCATAGGTATTCCAGGTAAATCTCACGATGGCAGGTTTGAAAGCAGGCGCCCCGACGCCACAGGCGTTGACGGTCCATGGCCAATCGAGGGTGTTGGAGATCAGCTTTTCGGATGGGGCGAGTTTTCGCATCCCGTTTGAGTTGATGCGCGTCTATTCGCCCTCCGCCGAGGTGCAAGGGCATGGCCCCGGCCAGGAAACCTTGCAAACCGGTAAACGCGATGTGGAGTTGGAAGCTTTGGAGCCCGTCGGCAACTATGCCGTGCAACCCCGTTTTTCAGACGGGCACGACACTGGCATTTTTTCCTGGGACTACTTGTATTTCCTGGGCTCCCAGCAAGAACGCCTATGGCAAGAGTATGCCGAACGCTTGAAGGTCGCCCAGATCGACCGCGATACGCCCATGGTGGCAAAATCGGGGCATGCCTGCTCCAGCCATTGAATTGGTGGTTGCTATAAAAATAGTAGCTTGAAACGCAATGGTGACGAGGGCTACAGGCCAATTTTACCAACAGCAATAGTATGACAACCACACACTTCGGCTTCAAATCGGTAGATGAAGCGGACAAGGCGCGCCATGTGCGCGGCGTTTTTGACTCGGTTGCATCCAAATATGATGTGATGAATGACCTCATGTCCATGGGGTTGCACCGCGCCTGGAAGGCCTATACCGTGATGGTGGCCAACTTGCAGGAAGGTGACAAGGCGCTGGACATTGCAGGCGGCACTGGTGATCTGGCGCTGGCCTTCTCCAAAAAAGTGGGCAGCACCGGGCAGGTGGTGCACACCGATATCAACGAGGCCATGTTGAGCACGGGCCGCGATCGCCTGATAGACGCCGGCGTGACCCTGCCCACCTTGGTGTGCGATGCAGAAAAGCTGCCGTTTGCCGATAATTATTTCAACCTGGTCAGTGTGGCGTTTGGCCTGCGCAATATGACGCACAAGGACGTGGCACTGGCCGAGATGCACCGGGTACTCAAACCCGGTGGCAAGCTGCTGGTGCTGGAGTTTTCCAAGGTGGCTGCGCCGTTGGAGAAGGTGTACGACTGGTACTCGTTCAAGGTGCTGCCCAAATTGGGCAAGCTGGTCGCCGGCGACGACGCCAGCTACCAATACCTGGCCGAATCAATTCGTATGCATCCAGGTCAGGCGGAACTGAAAGCCATGATGCACAAAGGGGGTTTTGGCCATGTGGACTATCACAACCTGACCGGCGGGGTTGTGGCTTTGCATGTTGGAATCAAGTGCTGAAGCGGGTGGAATTCGAAAACAAACACCCCGTCAACTGCGTTCCTATGGAGACACCATGAAAATCTGGACAGTGTTATTGGCCGCCACACTGGCATTGGCCAGCATCAATGCCGAGGCTGCGCGCCGCTTGGGCGGCGGCAAATCGGTTGGTAAACAGTCGTCCAACGTCACCCAACGCGAGACGGCTCCTGCGGCACCGGCCGCACCCAGCCAAGGCGTGGCCAATGCGGCACCGAAGCCTGCCGCGCCTGCCACACCACCTGTCCCGGCCAAGCGCCCGTGGGGTGCTATGTTGGGCGGTCTGGCGGCCGGCCTTGGCCTGGCTTGGCTGGCCCATTCCCTGGGCCTGGGTGCGGGCATGGGTGAGTTTTTGGTGTTTGTCCTGCTGGCCTTGGTGGTGGTCATGGGCATAGGTTGGTTTCTGCGACGGCGCGCGGCGCCAACCGGCAATCCTTCGGGGCCATTCGCCTTCCAAGGGGCGGGCAGTGCAGGCAGCGTGCCGGTAACGGAAGCCAAACCCTACCGCCCGGAAAACGTCGGCAACGATGCTTCGGCCCGCCCCTGGGAGCGCAGCAGCATGGCCTTTGAGGCCGCCAATCCCGCCGGGGGCTCCATGATTGGCTCGGCGCTGAAAGGTTCACAAAACTGGGGTATTCCTGCCGGTTTTGACACCACAGGCTTCCTCAGTGCGGCTAAAACCAATTTTGTGTCCCTGCAAATGGCCTGGGACAAATCCGACATACCCGCCCTGCGGGCCATGATGACGGACACCATGTTGGGCGAAATCCAGACCCAATTGGCCGAGCGCGAAGCCCAGCATGGCACAACCCCCAACCGCACCGACGTGGTGATGCTGGAGGCCCAATTGTTGGGTATCGAGGAGACGGCAGAGGAGTACCTTGCCAGCGTGGAGTTCTCCGGCATGATCCGCGAAGAACCATCGGCAGGCCCCAGTCCGTTCCGTGAAGTCTGGAATATGAGCAAACCCATCAACGGCAGTCGCGGTTGGTTGGTCGCCGGCGTGCAAGCCTTGCAATAGCTTTGCATTGCGAGGAGTACCTCGTTTGTGGAGCAACTCGCCGCCGGGCCGCCCCAAGGCGAGTTAGCCCCCCGCCTCGGTGAATCCGGGGCCCCTTCCCCGGATCGGGGCAGCGACCCGCGCAGCGGCGGAGCGTGGGGGCGTTGATCGGTACGCCATAATTCACTATGGCAACACCGTCCCCTTTTTCAATGCTGGAGGGCCTCCTCCAGAATTTCAGCCTTCCCTTCACGCCACCCGCCTGGGCCATTGAAGAGGTGCATCGGCGCATCGTGCTGCTACTCAACCATGTGCTGATGCAGGAACCCCAGGCCATGGAGCGCCTGGCCCGGCAAAAGGGTAGTGTGGTGCGCATGCAATGGCGCGACATGCGTTTTGTGGTCGTCATGACGCCTGCGGGTCTGCTCGATGTCGCGGATGTAGAAGCATCGGCTGATCTGACATTGGTCATCACCGAGGAATCCCCCTTGGCCATTGCCCAAAGCCTGATGGCGGGCAACAAGCCGGGCGTACGCATTGAAGGCGATGTGCAATTGGCGGCCGACGTCAGTTGGCTGATAGACCATGTGCGCTGGGATTTGGAGGAGGACATGGCCCGTTTGATGGGCGATGCCCCCGCGCACGGGCTGATGCAGGCCGTGCGTGCCATGGCCCAAGCGGTACAGCAGTTCGCCGGCCGCAGCGCAAAGAATGCAACAACGGATGGACCGTCTGCATGAGCCGCCTGTACCGCGGCTTCTTCATCGCCTGGGTGGTGTTTCGCTATGGGCTCGATGAACTGGTCCTGAGCGGGTTCGACAAGCCCTGGCTGCGCCGGCTGACGCGTGTGCTGACCGTGGGCCGCAAGCTGGATCACCCGCGCGGCCAGCGGCTGCGTGAGGCTCTGGAGCGCCTGGGGCCTATTTTTGTGAAATTTGGCCAGGTGCTGTCGACCCGCCGAGATTTGCTGCCGTTGGACATCGCCGACGAGTTGGCAAAGTTGCAGGATCGCGTGCCGCCATTTCCATCCGAGGTGGCTGTGGCAACCATAGAGCGCGCCCTGCGCAAGCCGCTGGGCGAGATATTTGTGTCGTTCGAGCACGAGCCGGTGGCCAGCGCCTCCATCGCGCAAGTTCACTTTGCCGTGGTGCGCGGCCGCAATGGCCAAGAGCGCGAGGTGGCTGTCAAGGTGCTGCGCCCTGGCATGCTGGATGCCATTGAAAAAGACCTGCGCCTGATGCGCATGATGGCGGGCTGGGTGGATAGCCTGTCGGCCGACGGCAAGCGCCTGCGCCCGCGCGAAGTGGTGGCCGAATTCGACAAGCACCTGCACGACGAATTGGATCTGGTGCGCGAGGCCGCCAGCGCGGCGCAATTGCGGCGCAATATGGAGAGCCTGCAACTGGTGGAGATTCCGGAGATTTTGTGGGATCTGTGCACCACCGAGGTCATGGTCATGGAGCGCATGTATGGTCTGCCCATCAGCCAGGTGGACCGCCTGCGCGAAGCGGGCGTGGACATCCCCAAGCTGGCGCGCGATGGCGTGACGATATTCTTCACCCAGGTCTTTCGCGATGGCTTCTTCCACGCCGACATGCACCCCGGCAACATCCAGGTCAGCATCGACCCCAAGACCTTTGGCCGCTATATCTCGCTGGATTTCGGCATCGTAGGCACACTGACGGAGTCCGACAAGGACTACCTGGCGCAAAACTTCACGGCCTTCTTCCGGCGCGACTACAAGCGCGTGGCCGAGTTGCACATCGAGTCCGGCTGGGTGCCCCGCACCGCACGGGTGGATGAGCTGGAGGCCGGTATACGCTCCGTGTGCGAACCTTACTTCGATCGGCCGCTGAAGGAAATTTCCTTGGGTCTGTTGTTGATGCGTCTGTTCCAGATTTCCAGGCGCTTTCAGGTCGAAATTCAACCCCAACTGGTGTTGCTGCAAAAAACCCTGCTCAACATCGAGGGCTTGGGCCGGCAATTGGACCCCGATCTGGACCTGTGGGCCACTGCCAAGCCGTTTCTGGAACAGTGGATGTTGGGCCAGGTAGGTCCACAAAAGCTGCTGGACCAGTTCAAGGCCCATGCTCCGCACTACGCCAAGCTGGTGCCGGAATTGCCTACTTTGCTGCACAACTTTTTGCGCGGAAACGGCCAGGACTCCGGCCGGATGATGGAGGAGTTACTGAAGGAACAACGCCGCACGAATCGGTTGCTGCAGGCGCTGGTATACATGGTGATTGGCTTTGGTTTGGGGTTGGTGCTCACGCAAATGCTGATACGGGTTCGCCTCTTTTAGGCTGCCGCCTATAATTGAAGGCTTTGCAACTTGAAGTTCGAGCTTTCCATCCATGCCCATATACGCCTATAAATGCGAGTCCTGCGGGTTTGCCAAGGACGTATTGCAGAAAATCTCCGACGCCCCTCTGGAAGTTTGCCCTGCCTGCTCGCAGGCCACTTTCAAGAAGCAACTGACGGCGGCTGGTTTTCAGCTCAAGGGTTCTGGCTGGTATGCCACCGACTTCAAAGGCGGAAGTACGGCGCAGCCTACGACAGCCGCGGCTGGCGAAGGCGCAGCCAAGCCATCTGCCCCTGAAACGGCTGCAGCGTCCAAGACGGACGCGACTCCTGCCGCCGGTGCAGCGCCTGCCGCATCGGGAACCTGATCTTGTCTTCCACCGAACCGGGGGTTTCTGTGCCTTTCAAGAAATACATGCTGACCGGGTTGATGGTGTGGCTGCCGCTGGCCATCACCATCTGGGTGCTGTCTTGGCTGGTGAAGTCACTCGATGGTGTGTTGGGCGGCGTGCTGTTCGGGTTTGCCGCCGTGGGCCCGGAAAGCATGGGGCCCGTCATTGGTCGTCTGCGCAGCATTCCCGGTCTGGGGGTCTTGATCGTCGCAGCCTTCATGCTGCTGACCGGTGCCCTGGTTTCCAACGTCGCCGGCCGCTGGCTGCTCAAGCAATGGGATGGCCTGTTCACCCGTATTCCCATCGTCAAATCCATTTACAACAGCGTCAAGAAAGTATCTGACACGCTGTTTTCAAGCAACGGCAATGCGTTTCGCACGGCCTTGCTGATCCAGTATCCGCGTGCCGGGAGCTGGACCATTGCGTTCCAAACCGGTACGCCCAGCGGCGAGGTAGCGTCGCATCTGGGCGCCGAATTCGTCAGCGTGTACGTGCCGACCACACCCAATCCGACCAGCGGTTTCTTCCTGATGCTGCCCCGTTCGGAAGTGGTGGAGCTGGACATGAGTGTGGACCAAGCACTCACCTATGTGATCTCCATGGGCTCCGTGCCCCCGACAGCTGCGCAACTGCCCACCAAGGCAGTGCCCAATAAATCCTCTTAAATTGCGAAACCCGCTGCCCGCAAGGCGGCGCCTTGAAAGTTAGTTATGGCCATGCGTTCTCACTATTGCGGTCTGGTGACCGAAGCCCAGATGGGCGAAACCGTTTCCCTGTGCGGCTGGGTCAACCGTCGCCGTGACCATGGTGGCGTGATCTTCATCGACGTGCGTGACCGCGAAGGCTATGTGCAGGTGGTGTGTGACCCCGACCGTGCGGACATGTTCAAGGTGGCCGAAGGCATTCGCAACGAATACTGCGTGCAGATCAAGGGTCTGGTGCGTGCACGTCCCGAGGGCACGACCAATGAAGGCCTGAAGAGCGGCAAGATCGAGGTGCTGTGCCACGAACTGACCGTGCTCAACGCGTCGGTGACGCCTCCATTCCAGCTGGACGAAGACAACCTGTCCGAGACCACACGCCTGACCCACCGCGTGCTGGATTTGCGCCGCCCCTACATGCAGAACAACCTGATGCTGCGTTACCGCGTATCGATGGAAGTGCGCAAGTTCCTGGATGCCAATGGTTTTGTGGACATCGAAACACCGATGTTGACCAAGTCCACGCCCGAAGGCGCGCGCGACTACCTGGTGCCCAGCCGTGTGCACGATGGCCAGTTCTTTGCGCTGCCCCAGTCGCCCCAGCTGTTCAAGCAACTGCTGATGGTGGCGGGGTTCGATCGCTACTACCAGATCACCAAATGCTTCCGCGATGAAGACCTGCGCGCTGACCGCCAGCCCGAATTTACGCAGATCGATATCGAAACCTCGTTCTTGGGTGAAGAGGAAATCCGCGACATCTTCCAAGGCATGATCAAGACGGTGTTCAAGAACACCATCAATGTCGACCTGGGCGAGTTCCCGGTCATGACCTACCAGGAAGCCATGCACCGCTATGGCTCAGACAAGCCCGATCTGCGCGTGAACCTGGAATTCACCGAAGTGACCGATGTCATGGCCGATGTGGACTTTAAGGTCTTCTCGGGCGCCGCCACGATGAAGAATGGTCGCGTGGTCGCGCTGCGCGTGCCCGGTGGCTCGGTCGAAGGCGGTGGTATCAGCCGCGGCGAGATCGACGCCTACACCGAATTCGTCAAGATCTATGGCGCCAAGGGCTTGGCTTATATCCGCGTCAATGACCTCTCCAAGGGGCGTGACGGTTTGCAGTCGCCCATCGTCAAGAACATCCACGACAAGGCCCTGAATGCTGTGTTGGAGCGTTCCGGCGCGCAAAACGGCGACCTGATCTTCTTCGGCGCCGACAAGGCCAA
Source organism: Rhodoferax sp. GW821-FHT07G04 (assembly GCF_059418585.1). Taxonomy (NCBI): domain Bacteria; kingdom Pseudomonadati; phylum Pseudomonadota; class Betaproteobacteria; order Burkholderiales; family Comamonadaceae; genus Rhodoferax; species Rhodoferax sp. GW821-FHT07G04. Next base: position 829,451 of record NZ_JBWKQD010000001.1, on the reverse strand, counting down.
GATCGTCAACGACGCCATTGGCGCGCTGCGCATCAAGATTGGCCATAGCGACTTCGGCAAGAAGAACGGCATGTTTGAGAAGGCTTGGCGCCCGATGTGGGTCGTCGACTTCCCGATGTTCGAATACGACGAGGAAGCCCAGCGCTATACCGCCACCCACCACCCGTTCACCGCTCCGAAGGATGGCCACGAGGACTGGATGGTCACTGCGCCGGAGAAGTGCATCTCCAAGGGCTACGACATGGTCCTGAACGGCTGGGAAATGGGCGGCGGCTCCGTCCGTATCCACCGCGCTGATGTGCAGCAAAAGGTGTTTGACGCACTGAAGATCACGCCCGAAGAAGCCCAGCTCAAGTTCGGCTTCCTGCTGGACGCGCTGCAGTACGGCGCGCCACCGCACGGCGGCCTGGCCTTTGGCCTGGACCGTATCGTCACGCTGATGACCGGCGCCGAGTCCATTCGCGACGTGATTGCCTTCCCCAAGACCCAGCGTGCCCAGTGCCTGTTGACGCAAGCCCCGAGCCCAGTGGACGAGAAGCAGCTGCGCGAATTACACATCCGCCTGCGCAATGTGGAGGCCACCAAAGCTGTGTGATGTACGGCTTGTGGTGCACAATGAAAGGGCGCTCTGGTAGCGCCCTTTTTTATGCCCAAGCCCTACAAAATCCCGCAATCCGTGCTGGTAGTGATCTACACGCCGGCCCTGGATGTCTTGGTGCTGCGCCGCACGGACGGCGATGGCTTGGGCGCCGAGTATTGGCAATCCGTAACCGGTACCAAAGACAGCCTGGACGAAGACTGGCGGCATACGGCCGAACGCGAGGTCTTTGAGGAGACAGGCATCGTTTGCACGCCGCAAACAGGGGGCAGCATCAGCTTGGTCGATTGGCAATTGGAGAATATCTACGATATCTACCCCCAATGGCAGCACCGCTATGCGCCGGGTGTCACGCGCAATACGGAGCGCCTGTTTGGCCTGTGCGTGCCACTGCCCTGTGCCGTGCGCCTGAGTCCGCGTGAGCACACAGCCTACCAATGGCTACCACACCAGGAGGCGGCAGAGCGGTGCTTTTCTCCGTCGAACGCCGAGGCCATTTTGCAGCTACCTCGGTTTGCAGCGCAGTTGTTGCAGGGTCAGGAGCATGCAGCATGACCGCCGTGCGTGTGGCCACCTACAACATCCATAAAGGCGTGCAGGGCATTGGCCCGGTGCGCCGACTGGAGATCCACAACCTGGGCCATGCGGTCGAACAGTTGGATGCCGATATTGTGTGTCTGCAAGAGGTGCGCAAGCTGCACCGGCGTGAGGCCGAGTATTTCCCCCACTGGCCAGACCTGCCGCAGGCCGAGTTTCTGGCCCCGCAGGGTTATACGGCCATCTACCGTACCAATGCCTACACCCGCCACGGCGAGCACGGCAATGCCATCTTGTCGCGTTGGCCGGTCGTTGCCCACCAGCACGAAGACATGTCGGACCACCGCTTTGAGCAAAGGGGGCTGTTGCATGCCGAGGTGGACATGGACGGCCATGCGCTGCATGTGGTCGTGGTGCATCTGGGGTTGATCAAGGCCAGCCGTGTACGCCAGCTGGCGCAGTTGCAGCAGTACATTGAACGGGAGATACCACCGGCGGCCGCGGTGGTCGTGGCCGGAGATTTCAACGACTGGGGTAGCACCGTACAACGTCCCCTGGCGGCCGTGGGGCTGCAGGCCTTCAGCCAGAGCCAGCACCGGGTGGCAACTTTCCCATCGCGCCTGCCGGTGGTGCAGCTCGACCACGTGTATGCCAGAGAGCTGGTGCCCACGGGCTTGCACGTGCCGCGGGGACGGATTTGGGGACGCATGTCCGACCACTTGCCACTGATCGCCGATTTCGATTGGTCGGCGCGCGCAACGTGATCGCACCGCCGCTCCGCGAAGGCCACCAGCTTCGCTTGCTGCAAGGTGGCACAGAGTTCTTCCCCGCCCTGATTCAGGCCATAGACGCAAGCACGCAAGAGGTGCGGCTGGAAACCTATATCTTCTACTTCGATGTGGCCGGTGAACAGGTCGCCACGGCGCTGGAACGCGCTGCCCGGCGCGGGGTGCGGGTATACCTGCTGATGGACGGTGTGGGTACACCCGAGCTGCCGCTGCCCTGGGCGCAACGCCTGTCGGATGCCTCGGTGCACTGGCACCGTTTTTCACCGTTGGGGCGCTGGGGGTTTCTGGTGCCCGTGGTCTGGAGGCGCTTGCACCGCAAGCTATGCGTCGTGGATGGGCACACAGCGTTTTGCGGCGGCATCAACATCCTGGACGATTACGTAGACCCCAACTACGGTGCGCTGGAGTCTCCGCGCTTTGACTTCGCGATGCAGGTGCAAGGTCCTTTGGTGGCCGATGCCTACCGCGCCATGGCCCAATTGTGGAGCCGCCTGCAGATCACGCAGCAGCTCAAGCACATGGAGTTCAAAGGTGCGCGCCACAGTTGGAAAGACTCTCGGCGGCCCGCTCCAGCCCCAGGTGCGGCTCCATCGGCCGGCACCTTCACGCAAGAGGGGCCGCCCGGCATCCAGGCCGCTTTGGTGCTGCGCGACAACCTGCGCAACCGCAATCGCATTGAGCGGGCCTACCGCAGGGCGATTGCCGGAGCTCGCAGCGAGATTGTGATTGCCAACGCCTACTTCGTGCCCGGCGGCAAACTGCGCCGTGCGCTGATACTGGCCGCCAAGCGGGGCGTGCGTGTGCGCCTCTTGCTGCAGGGCCGTTACGAATATTTCATGCAGTACCACGGAGCCCGGTCGGTACTGGGCCTGCTGCTGGCCGCCGGCGTGGAGATCCATGAGTACTCTGCCGGCTTTCTGCATGCCAAGGTGGCGGTAGTGGACGGCCGCTGGGCCACCGTGGGCTCGTCCAACCTGGACCCCTTGAGTTTGCTGTTGGCCCGTGAGGCCAATGTGGTGGTGGACGATGTTCCCTTTGCCCGGTCCTTGCGCGCCTGCCTGGTGGCGGCCATGGACTCCCACGGCGTGCAATTGGATGCCCAGACCTATGCCCAGCGCCCTTGGCACCAGCGCCTGCTGGACCGCCTGGCCTTTGGCGTCATGCGGCTGCTGCTGTTCCTGGCAGGACGGCGCTACTAAATTTATAGCTACTCAGGTAATTCGCACGAGGGCTAGCGCCCAAAAACCTTACTTGCCAAAGGCTGGTAGTATTCTGGCAATGCTAATGAAATCCCCGACTCCCATGAACCCATCCGACACCGATGAGGGCACGCCCGTTTCCGTCAAGATCCGGGAGCGCCTGGTGGCCGCCCGCAAACGCTTCCATGCCAACGACAACATCGCAGAATTTGTGTCCCCTGCCGAGCTGGAAAAGTTGCTGGACGAGGTTGAAGTCAAGATGCAAGGTGTGCTGGACAGCCTGGTCATAGACACCGCCAACGACCACAACACCGACAACACGGCCCGCCGTGTGGCCAAGATGTACCTCAACGAGGTCTTCCGCGGCCGCTACGCCACTTGCCCTACCATCACCGAATTTCCCAATGTGGGCCACCTCAACGAGCTGATGATCGTTGGCCCCATCACTGTGCGCAGCGCCTGCAGCCACCATTTTTGCCCCGTCATCGGCAAGATCTGGATCGGCGTGATGCCCAATGAACACACCAATGTCATCGGCCTGTCTAAGTACGCGCGCCTGGCCGAGTGGATCATGGGTCGGCCCCAGATCCAGGAAGAAGCGGTCGTGCAACTGGCCGATCTGATCCAGGAAAAAACCCAGCCCGATGGGCTGGCCATCGTCATGGAGGCTAGCCACTACTGCATGGCCTGGCGGGGCGTCAAGGACATGGACAGCAAGATGATCAATTCGGTGATGCGGGGCGTGTTCCTCAAAGACCCCAATTTGCGCCGCGAGTTTCTGTCCTTGATTCCACAAAGGGGCTAGGATGAAGCCCCCACATTCTTCACTTCGTGTAATCACTGCCCCCCATGGGGGCGCGGCCACCCTTGGGGCGGCCCTGCGGGAGGCTTGATATGTTGGTACGTTTGTTGTACGCCAGCCGCGCGGTCGATCCCAGCGCCGAGGCGATAGAAACCATTCTGACCAAATCCCGCCACTACAACCCCACCTGTGGCATTACGGGCATCCTGTGCTACGGTGGCGGCATCTTTTTGCAGGCCATCGAAGGTGGCCGCATGGCGGTCAGCGACCTGTATGGCCACATCCAGCGCGATGCACGCCACAAGGACGTGGTGTTGTTGCACTACGAAGAGATTTCCGAACGCCGGTTTGGTGGCTGGACCATGGGACAGGTCAACATGTCCAAGATCAACACCAATATCCTGCTGAAGTACGCCGAGAAGCCCGAGTTGGATCCCTATTCGGTGTCCGGCAAGGTGTCGCTGGCCTTGCTCGAAGAATTGATGGCCACTGCGTCCATCATCGGCCGGGCCTGATCCCGTAAGGCATGCCCCTTAGTGCGCTGGCGCTGGTCGTACTGGCCGGCCTGATCCATGCTTGCTGGAACATCGCCGCCAAAAAGGCGGGCGGTGACGTGCGGTTTTCCTGCTTCAGCTCCCTGGTCATGATGGTGTTCTGGGCCCCGGTGGGCCTGTGGCTGGGCTGGCAGCAGGTGCCATTCTGGGGCACGGTTGAATGGAGCCTGGTGGCAGCCAGCGGCATCTTGCACACCATTTACTTCATCATCCTGTTGCGGGGGTACCGCAAGGCTGATCTGACCGTGGTCTACCCACTGGCGCGGGGATCGGGCCCCTTGCTGTCGTCCATGGTGGCGATTCTGTTTTTGGGTGAGCACATATCGGCTATCGGCCTGGGTGGCATTGTGGCCGTGGTGGTCGGCGTGTTCCTGATCGCTGGCGGCCCCGGCCTGTTTCGCAACACCCACAGCGTGGAGCACCGTGTGCGGGTGCGCAAAGGCATGTTGTATGGAGTGTTGACGGGGGTCTTCATCGCCAGCTATACCGTGGTCGATGGCTATGCCGTCAAGATGCTGTTCATGTCGCCCATCCTTGTCGACTACTTTGGCAATTTCGTGCGTCTGGCCTTTTTGCTGCCGCCGTTGTTCCGCAACCCCGACGAGGCACGCAGCTTGTGGCGGACGCAGTGGAAATATGCCACGGTGGTTGGCGTCATCAGCCCCATCTCCTACGTGTTGGTTTTGTATGCCATGCAGGTCGCACCCATGAGCCATGTGGCGCCTGCGCGTGAGGTGTCCATGCTGTTTGCGGCGCTGATTGGCGGGCAGTTGCTGGGCGAGGGAGACCGCATGGCGCGCCTTCTGGGTGCCGCCTGCATTGGTGCCGGCGTTATGGCGCTGGCATTGGGCTAGACAAGGCAGGGCGGCATGCAACTGCTGGGTTGTGACTTTTCCAGCGCACCCACGCGCAGCAAACCCATTGTGCTGGCCTGGGGGAGTTTGCGCGGGCATGCGGTGGTGTTGGAGCGCCTGGAATTTGCCAGCTCGCTCCAGGCCTTTGAGCAGTTCCTGCAGCAACCTGGTCCCTGGGTGGGCGGGTTCGATTTGCCCTTTGGGTTGCCGCGCGAGTTGGTCCAGGCTTTGGACTGGCCCCTGGAATGGCAGGCCTGCATGCAGCACTACGCCGGGCTCAGCAGGGCAGAGATCCGTGCAGCCTTCGCCGCCTTTTGCGATGCGCGCCCCGTGGGCGGCAAGTTCGCGCACCGGGCTTGTGACAAGCCGGCCGGCTCCAGTCCTTCGATGAAATGGGTGAATCCGCCGGTCGCCTACATGCTCCATGCGGGGGTGCCGCGGCTGCTGGCGGCAGGTGTCGCGATGCTGGGTTTGATGCCTGTGGATGCTTCGTTGGATGTGCGTATTGCGCTGGAAGCCTACCCCGGACTATTGGCGCGCGAAATCCTGGGCAACCGCAGCTACAAGAGCGACGACAAGTCCAAACAAACCGCCGATCGCCTGATCGCCCGCAAGGATTTGCTCACCGCGTTAGAAGCCGGGCAAACCCGTCTGGCCCTGCGGCTCAAACTCAGCCATGCCCAGCACGACGCCCTGGTGCAAGACGCCAAGGGCGATGCCCTGGATGCCGTGCTGTGCCTGGTGCAGGCCGCCTGGGGCAGCCAGCGGCATGCCCAGGGTGATACGCGGTACGGACTACCGGCCAACCTGGACCCATTGGAAGGCTGGATTCTGAGCGCCTGAGATTTTGCTGGGCGCATTGTCCCGCCGCCGGAGGCTCTATTTGTTGCGGGAGATCACGCTCTCTTCGAGCTTGAGCGCCAGTTGGGAAATCGCCATGGCTGCCGGGCAGCTGGGGGTGGCCTGCATCAGCAATTGGCGCCGCATGATGGCCTGGCGCACCGCGGGATCGGCCGGAATGTCACCCATATGCACCAGCTTGATCGGTCGGCCGGGCTCGGTCGGCACAAACCGGTCCAAGACCTGCTGCAATTGCACGGTGATGGCGCGACCATCGCCCAGGCGGGCGGTCTGGTTGATAACCATGCGGATGGTCTGGCGTTTTTGCTGTCCCACCAGCACCTTGACCGTGGCATAGGCGTCGGTCAGCGAGGTGGGCTCTGGCGTCGCGACTACGATGACTTCAGATGCCAGTGACACGGCAAACAAGACCACATCGGAAATGCCGGCGCCGGTGTCGAGCAAGACCACATCGTAGTGGGGTATCAGACCGCCCATGATGCGCAAGAAATCGTCGCGCACTTCGGGCGTGAGGCGGGAGTATTCCACCATGCCCGAGCCGGCCAACAGCACCGAGAAACCACCTGGTGCGCGGACGATAGCGTCTTCGAGTTTGGCCTTGCCGGTGAACACGTCGTGCAGCGTGATTTTGGGGTAGAGATTGAGCACCACGTCCAGGTTGGCCAGGCCCAGGTCGGCGTCCAGCACCAACACGCGCAGGCCCAATTTGGCCAGGGCTGATGCCAGATTGGCGGACACAAAGGTCTTGCCCACACCGCCCTTGCCGCTGGTCACAGCAATGACTTTGCCGAGCGGTTTGAACGGAAGGGGCACAGGGGCCTCGCTGGGGGTGGTGGGGGTTAGTACGTCGGCCATCAATTCACCCTCTGCATAGCACCGTTGGCCGGGCCAAGCGGCGCGTCGCCAGAAACACTTTCAATCCAAGCCGGGTCCCCCAACGCGAGATGGCCGAACAGCAGATTCTTTTCTTCTGCACTGACATAAATTTCTTGTTGGTGGTCCAAGCACACGCGGTTGCGGCCTTCTTTCTTGGCCCGGTAGAGCTGGACATCGGCCCGCTCCGTCCACAGCGCGGCAGTCGAGCGCACCCACTCGGGCGCATAGGCACCACCGATGCTGACGGTTATCTGGAGTGTGAGCGTTGGCGAAATGGTGATGACCAGGGCCTCGATGGTGGCGCGTATGCGCTCTGCCACGGTGGCCCCGAAGGAGGTATGGCAATTGGGCAGCACCACGGCAAATTCTTCACCGCCGTAGCGGGCTACCGTGTCCATAGGGCGCACGCAACTGGCCACGCAGCGCGCCACGGCCTGCAGGACCTGGTCGCCGGCCTGGTGGCCGTGGGTGTCGTTGACTTTCTTGAAATGGTCGATGTCCAGCATCAACAGCAGCGCCGGGTCGCCCGAGCGTGCCACGCCATCGATGGTGCGCTCTTGTACGGAGCGGAAATGCCGGCGGTTGGCCAGTCCCGTCAACGGATCCTTCAGCGACAGCTCACACAGCCCGTCGATGACACCTTGCAAGTATTCCAATGGCGAATCCTGCGGGGAGGGCAGCTCCACCAGCATGCCATGGTCCAACAGCGCACGCGCATCATCCAATTGCAACTGCTGCAATTCGATGGGTGAGGAAGAAGTCTGGGTGGCCACTGCAGGGATTCGGTTGTGCCGATAAAGCATAACAGGAACTACTGGCATGGTGTCACACATTGCGACAGTCCAGCCTGACATTTGCCGCGGCTTTACCGGGCATTTTTGGTGCTACCGATTTGCCGGCGGGGATGGGCTTTCAGTGGGCCCTGCCACACACTGGGCAGTCCGGGTTGCGCGGCAGTCGGATGTCGTCCCAGCGCATGGTGCGACCATCCAGCATCAGCAGTCGGCCCTGCGCGGGATCGCCGGCGCCACTGAGCAGCTTCAGAGCTTCAGCCGCCTGCATGCTGCCGATGATGCCAACCAGCGGCGCAAACACGCCCATGGTCGCGCAGCGGGTTTCCTCAAAGTCGGCATCGGGTGGGAACACGCAGGCGTAGCATGGGGACAGCGGGTCGCGCGCGTTGTAGACCGCCAGTTGGCCGTCAAACCGGATTGCCGCACCCGATACCAGGGGCACCTTGTGGCGCACGCAGGCCGCATTCAGGGCCTGGCGTGTGGCGAAGTTGTCGCTGCAGTCCAGCACGACGTCGGCGTCCGCCACCAAGGCATCCAGTCGTGCCGCATCGGCGCGCTCGACCAGCGTGGTGATATGCAACCCAGGGTTGATGGCCAGCAAGGCCTCGCGCGCCGATTCGACCTTGGGCTGGCCCACCCGTGCCTGGGTATGGGCAATCTGGCGTTGCAGATTGGTCAGGTCTACGGTGTCATGGTCGACCAGGGTCAGATGGCCCACGCCGGCGGTAGCCAGGTACAGCGCCACCGGCGACCCCAGGCCCCCCACGCCGATGACCAGCGCGCGACCCTGCATGATGCGCTCTTGGCCTTCGACGCCGATCTCATTGAGCAGGAGGTGGCGCGAGTAGCGCAGCAGTTGCGAGTCATCCATGGCGATGGTTCACGGCCATGGCTTTAGTTGTCCTTGGACTCTTCTTCCTTGCGCTCCACCTGGGTCTTGCTGACCATGACCGGCCGGCCCTTCAGTTGGTTCAATGCCTGCGCCAACTGGAAGTCTTTGTCAGAGCCAAATTCGGGTGGACGGCGCTCGAAGGCCGGTTTGCGGGATTCTTCTTCCAGCCGTTTCAAGGCTTCGTCGCGGGCCTTCTCTCGGTTGGCGTCTTTGACTTCTTCACCTTGGCCACTGGCCAGGTGCTTGCCCAAATCGGCCTCGCGGGTACGCAAGGCTGCGTAAGGGCTGCCCTCTTCGGTGTCATCGACCATGACGTCGGGCACGATGCCCTTGGCCTGTATGGACTTGCCACTGGGTGTGTAGTAGCGCGAAGTGGTGATCTTGAGGCCTGTGTCCGGGCCAAGTGGGCGGAAGGTCTGGACGGAGCCCTTGCCAAAGGTCTGGCTGCCCATCAGCGTGGCGCGCTTGTGGTCTTGCAAAGCGCCGGCCACGATTTCGCTGGCAGAGGCCGAGCCCTCATTGACCAAGACTACCAGCGGGACCTTTTTCAGGCCGGCAGGCAGTTTCTTCAGTGGGTCGCTGCCGTCGCGTCCCAGGTAGTCGCGCACGGTGGCCTTCAGAATTTGTTTGCTGTCCGCCGTCTGACCATTGGTAGAGACCACGGTGGCGTTCTCCGGTAAGAAGGTGGCCGACACGGCGATGGCCGCATTCAGCAAGCCACCGGGGTCACTGCGCAAGTCCAGCACCAGGCCCTTCAGGTGGGGCTCCTGCTTGTAGATTTCGTCCAGCTTCTTGGCGAAATCATCCACCGTTTGTTCTTGGAACTGGCTGACCCGGACCCAACCATAGCCGGGCTCGACAACCTTGCCACGCACCGACTGCTGCTTGATTTCTTCGCGGACGATGTTGACGGGGAAGGTGCGGTTTTCTTCTTTGCGGAAGATGGTCAAGACGACTTTGGTATTGGGCTCGCCACGCATGCGCTTGACAGCCTCGTTCAGGCTCAGCCCTTTGACGGCTGTGTCGTCCACGCGGGTGATCAGGTCATTGGTCTTGATACCGGCACGGAATGCGGGGGAGCCTTCGATGGGAGACACCACTTTGACCAGCCCGTCTTCCTGGGTGATCTCGATGCCGACGCCGACAAACTTACCCGACGTGCTTTCCTTGAATTCCTTGAGGGTCTTTTTGTCAAAGTACTGGGAGTGCGGGTCCAGGCTGGACACCATGCCGGCAATGGCTTCGGCAATCAGCTTCTTCTCATCCACCGGTTCCACATAGTCGCTCTTGACGATGCCAAAGGCGGCGGCCAGTTGTTGCAGTTCTTCCAGCGGTAGCGGCGCCAAGGTGCCGCGCGCAACGGTTTGCAGCGACACGGTGGTCAGTGCTCCGGCCACAACGCCCAAGCCAATCCAGCCCGCGATTTTCAGTTTTTGACCCATAAATATTCCAGTGCCGCTTCAATATACACCTTGGACGAGGTGGCTGGTAGCGAGTTCCTTGTTCCCGGTGTATTGAAAGCGGGGCAAAAGCGGGAGGAATCCCGCGATTGCCGTATTTCTTTAGGCCTTGCCTTGGGATGCCACGGCTGCCGCAGCCTTGGCGGCAGCCTCCGCATCGCCCAGGTAGTAGTGGCGAATGGGCTTGAGGCTGGCGTCCAACTCGTACACCAGGGGAATGCCATTGGGGATGTTGACACCCACGATGTCATCGTCGCCGATGTTGTCCAGATACTTGACCAGGGCCCGGATCGAATTGCCGTGCGCGGCCACGAGGATGCGCTTGCCGCTTTGGATGGCCGGCGCCATGGACTCATTCCAGAAAGGCATCACCCGTGCGACTGTGTCCTTCAGGCACTCGGTCAGCGGCACCTGGCTGGGTTCCAGCTTGGCGTAGCGCAGGTCGCCACGTTCGCTGCGGGGGTCCGTAGCTTCCAGCGCGGGCGGGGGAGTGTCGTAGCTGCGGCGCCACTGCAGCACCTGGGCGTCGCCATACTGCTTGGCCATATCGGTCTTGTTCAGGCCCTGGAGCGCACCGTAGTGGCGCTCGTTCAGGCGCCAGGAATGCACCACGGGCAACCAGGTGCGGTCCATCTCGTCCAGGCAATGCCATAGCGTGCGGGTGGCACGCTTGAGCACGCTGGTGTAGGCCACATCAAACTCGTAACCCTCCGCCTTCAACAGGCGCCCTGCATTTTTGGCCTGCTCCGTGCCAGTGGGGGTCAGGTCCACGTCGGTCCAGCCAGTGAAGCGGTTTTCGAGGTTCCAGGTGGATTCGCCGTGGCGAACGAGAACGAGTTTGTACATGGTGAAGGGGGTGGGGGCGTGGGGGTGGAAAAGGGCTGCCGGGCAGCCAAACAGCCAGCATTCTAAAATAGCGGGTTGGACGCTCGATTACTTACAAGGAACAAAGTGCTTAAATTCTTTCTCGATAACTGGATGCTGTTTGCGGTCGCGCTGGCATCAGGCTCCATGCTGCTGTGGCCGGTGATCCAAGGTGCGGCCGTTGCGGGGCTGGACCCGGCCGGAGCAGTCCAATTGATCAACCGCGAAAAAGCGGTCGTCGTGGATGTGTGCGAGCCCAGCGAATTCGCGGCCGGCCACGTGGGCGGCGCCAAGAATATCCCACTGGCTGAGCTGGAAAACAAGCTGGCCACCACCGTCAAGAACAAAACCCTGCCGCTGATCCTGGTCTGCCAGTCGGGCGCCCGCTCGGCGCGCGCAGTGGCCATCGCCAAGAAGCTGGGCTATGAGCAGGCCCAGTCACTGGGCGGTGGCATGGCCGGCTGGAAAGCCGCCAACCTACCCATTGAGAAGGCTTGAGCTGTGCAAAGTGTGAAGATGTACACCACCGCGTTTTGCCCGTATTGCGTGCAGGCCAAACGCATTCTGGTTTCCAAGGGTGTGGAAAGCATTGACGAAATCCGCGTCGACAGCCTGCCCCAGGAGCGGGTCAAAATGATGGAGATCACCGGCCGGCGTACCGTGCCGCAAATCTTCATCGGCGACACCCATGTGGGGGGCTGCGATGACCTGATGGCCCTGGACAGCCGCGGCGGCCTCATGCCCCTGCTCAACGCGGCCTAGGGCAAACCCGGAGGGAGGCGGAATGCCCTTGAAGAGGGGGCATGCCGGCCTGAGATAATCTGCGATTAACGAAATTCCCGTTAATTGTCATTGCCAGCCCGCCCGGAGTGTTTTTGGGTGGGCATTGTTTTACTTTGAAAGACTGTTTTATGTCCGACCAGACTCCTGCGACTCCCGTATTCCAGATCCAACGCGTCTACCTCAAAGAGGCTTCGCTGGAGCAACCCAATTCCCCCGCCATCCTGCTGGAACAAGAGCAACCTTCCGTGGACATCCAACTGGGTGTGGAAGCCGCTCCCGTGGCCGACGGCGTGTTCGAAGTGGCTGTGACCGCCACTGTGCACACCAAGATCAAGGACAAGACCGTGTTTCTGGTCGAAGCCAAGCAAGCCGGCATTTTCGAAATCCGCGGCGTGCCCGAAGAGCAAATGGGCCAGTTGATGGGTATCGCTTGCCCGCAAATCGTCTACCCCTACCTGCGTGGCAATGTGGCCGACCTGATCCAGCGCGGCGGCTTCCCACCCGTGCACCTGACCGAGATCAACTTCCAAGCCATGTACGAGCAGCAGCAACAGGCGCAGGCCGCAGCTTCTGCCAACGCACCCGCCAGCACACTGCCACAGTAAGTGCATTTGGGCAAATAGCCCGCTAGCCCTCGTATCTATTGTCTAGAGTGCTATGAAAATAGTAGTTATCGGGGGCGGCGCCTGGGGTACGGCCTTGGCCATCAATGCCAGCCGGGCCCCGGCGCAACACAGCGTGACGCTGTGGGTGCGCGATGCAGCGCAGGCGCAGTCCATGCTGCAGGGCCGCGAGAACCAGCGCTATCTGCCGGGCGTGGCGCTGCCGCCCGCCTTGCAGGTCAGCAGCCAGGCCTTACCCGACGTTCTGGCGGCCTTGCATTCCCAAGATTTGGTCATATTGGCTTCGCCGATGGCGGGGCTGCGCGGCCTGCTCGCGCAGTTGCAGGGCAGCCCTGCGGCGGTGGCTTGGCTCTGCAAGGGCTTTGAGGCCGGCATAGGCTCCAATGCCGGCTTGATGGGGCATGAAATCCAGTCGCAGGTTGCGGCCGGTTTGCGCGCTGGCGTGCTCAGCGGTCCCAGCTTCGCGCAAGAGGTGGCATTGGGCAAGCCCACCGCCTTGGTGGCTGCCAGTGCCGACGCCACCGTGCGCGACGCTCTAGTCGGGGCTTTCCACAACACCACCTTGCGGGTCTATGCCAATGACGATGTCGTCGGTGTTGAAGTGGGGGGCGCGGTCAAAAACGTGCTGGCCATTGCCACCGGTCTCTGCGATGGCCTGCAACTGGGCCTCAATGCGCGGGCTGCCTTGGTCACACGGGGGCTGGCTGAAATGACGCGTCTGGGGCTGGCGCTGGGCGCCAAGTCCGAGACCTTCATGGGGCTCAGCGGCCTGGGTGATCTGGTGCTGACCGCCACCGGTGATTTGTCCCGGAACCGACGTGTGGGCCAAGCCCTGGCCCAGGGCCACAGCCTGCAACAGGCCGTGGAGGCGCTGGGCCATGTGGCCGAAGGCGTGTACAGCGCCCGCACCGTGGTACAGCGCGCCGCCAGCCTGGGGGTGGACATGCCGATAGCCCGCTGTGTCGTCGATCTGCTGGACGGCCGCCTGCAACCCGCGCAGGCCGTGGCCACACTGATGGGGCGAGGCCCCACCGCTGAAGGCGTGTGAGACGGGGCTAGATTCAGCCTTTTTGCACCTTGGCCGCGATGTGGGCCAAGGCTTCTTCCACCTGGTCCACCAGGATCAAGCACAGCTCACCGGCCACTAGCTTGTCCATGGCGGTGTCGATCGCCAGGAACTCGCCCTTGATCTCCGACGTCTGTGTGGTCCGGCGTGCGTGGGCCAGGCCCTGGCGCAAGAGCGCAATCACCTCGCCGTCGCGGCGGCCGCGTTGGCACTGGTCTTCATAGAGGATGACTTCGTCAAAGGCATCGCCCAGAATCTCGGTCTGCTGGCGGATGTCCTGGTCGCGCCGATCACCTGCGCCGCTGATGACCACCGAGCGCCGCTTGGCCGGCATGGCCTGCACGGCTTGCACCAGTGCAATCATGGCGTCGGGGTTGTGGCCATAGTCGGCAATGACGGTGGCGCCACGGTACTTGAAGAAGTTGAAGCGGCCTTGGGCATTGTGGGTGTCATTGGAGAAGCCCGACAGGCCTTGGCGTATCGTGTCCCAGTCCATGCCCAGTGCCCAGGCCGCAGCCACCGAGGCCATGACGTTTTCCACCTGGAAGGGGATCAGGCCGCCCATGGTGACAGGAATGCTTGCCAATGCAATGGTCTGTTGGAAGTCGCCCTTGCTGGCGACGATATGGCCGTTCTCCACATAGACCACGGCCTGGCCCTGTGCGCGGTGCGTGGCCATGACCGGGTGGAATTTGTCGACAGCAAAGAAGGTGACCGAACCACGGCATTTGCTGGCCATAGCCGCCACGATGGGGTCGCTGGCATTGAGCACTGCGGTGCCGGTGGGCGCCACGTTTTGCACGATGACGCGCTTGAGCACGGCCAGGTCTTGCACCGTGGTGATGTAGTTCAGGCCCAGGTGGTCGCCGCTACCCACATTGGTGACGACGGCCACGTCGCAGCGGTCAAAGGCCAGGCCTTCGCGCAACACGCCGCCACGGGCGGTTTCCAGCACGGCGGCATCCACATCAGGGTGCAACAGCACGCTCTTGGCGCTCTTAGGGCCGCTGCAGTCGCCGGTGTCGATGACATTGCCACCCACGTAGACACCATCGGTATTGGTCATGCCCACCGTCAGGCCGTTCTGCGCCAGCAGGTGCGAGATCAGGCGCACCGTGGTCGTCTTGCCATTGGTGCCCGTCACCGCCACGATGGGAATGCGGCCGTTCTGGCCGTTCTTGAACATGCTGGAGATGATGGCCTCGCCCACGGCCCGGCCCTTGCCAAACGAGGGACTCAGGTGCATGCGCAGGCCTGGTGCGGCGTTCACCTCGACGATGCCACCGCCCACTTCTTCGATGGGGCGCAAGATGCTGTCCGACACCAGGTCGACCCCGCAAATGTCCAAGCCCACCATATGGGCCGCAGCCACCGCACGGGCCGCTACCTCGGGGTGCACGTCGTCGGTCACGTCGGTGGCAGAGCCGCCAGTGGACAGGTTGGCGTTGTTGCGCAGGTTGACGCGCTGGCCCTTGGCTGGAATATCGTCTGCCTTGAAGCCCTGGTTGGCCAGGCAGGTGTGGGCGATATCGTCGATGCGGATCTTGGTCAACGACGTGGAGTGGCCCGAGCCCCGGCGCGGGTCCTGGTTGATCTGGTGGACCAGCTCGGTGATGGTGTGCACGCCGTCACCCACCACTTTGGGTGGGTCGCGCCGCGCCGCGGCGACCAGCTTGTCGCCAACCACCAGCAAACGGAAATCGTTGCCGGGCATATAGCGCTCAACCAGGATGTCGTCGCGGAATTCGCAGGCAATGGCATAGGCCCGGGTCAGGTGCTCCTTGGTCGTGATGTTGACCGTCACACCCTTGCCCTGGTTGCCATCCTTGGGCTTGACCACTACGGGCAGGCCGATTTCAAGGGCTGCAGCCCAGGCATCCTCGGCATCGGTCACGGCTCGGCCCGAGGGCACGGGCACGCCGGCGGCGGCCAGCAGCTTCTTGGTCAGTTCCTTGTCTTGGGCGATGGCTTCGGAGATGGCACTGGTCACATCCATCTCGGCGGCCTGGATGCGCCGCTGCTTGCTACCCCAGCCGAAGCGCACCATGCTGCCTTCGGTCATGCGGCTGTAGGGAATGCCGCGGGCCACGGCCGCGTCGACGATGCAACCGGTGCTGGGCCCCAGGCGCACGTCTTCGTCGAGGTCGCGCAGTTGGGTCAGGGCGTTGGCCAGGTCAAAGGGTGTGTCTTCCAGCGCCGACGTGCACAGCGTTTGGGCGATGTCCATGGCCAGGTGGCCCACGGCCTCTTCGCTGTACTCCACCACCAGTTGGTAGACGTCCGCATCCACCGTGGGCGTGGTGCAGCTAAAGGTCACCGGGCAGCCGGCTTGTGCCTGCAGGCCCAGAGCCGCCAACTCCAGCACATGCACCATGGGAATGGAGTCGTCATGGCCGGTTGGTTGAAAGGGACTGATCTCGGGGAAGCGTGCCCGCAGCCGGGCTTCAAAGCCGTCAATCTTGCCGACATCCCGCTCCAGCGGGGAGCAGGAAACAATGGACTGGATGGCGGTGTGGTGGCTCCACAAATTGGGTCCACGCAGGGCGCGGATGCGGGTGACTTCCATGGATGGTGTCTCGATCAGTAAGGGGTTTTCTTGGGGTTGGACTCAAAGGTCCGCAGGCCTGCGCCGATCAACTCGGGGGGAATGTTCAGGGCCCAGGCTGCGGCCACGGCGGCCATCACCATTTCCGGTTGCGAGGCCTTGGCCGGCTTCAGCGAGGCCAACGGCAGCAGGGCCACATCCTGGGCGCCCTGGGCCAGCACGATCTGGTCGTCGCGCACAAACACCACGCGCTCACCCGCAGCGCGGTGCTGGGACAGCACGGCACTGTTGCCGTCCATGCCGTAGAAGATGACCTTGCCGTCGCACAGTTCAGCCATCTCCACCACCTGCGGGTCGGCCGCATTCAGTACGGCGGTGCCGGTGGGCAGGATGACATCGACCTGGGTGCGGGCCACCTTGAAGGCCTGTTCCGCATCCAGGATGTCAAACGGCACCAGGGACTCATTCCAGCTCACGTCGGTGACCACACCCACAGAGCATTTGTCGTAGGCCAGCCCTTCGGCCAGTATGGTCTGGCTGCCGTTTTCAAAAACGGCAGCCTGCACAGAGCGGTTGATCAGCAGGCGTTGACCGGCGTCCCAGGTGGCGCAGTCGCGGGCGTCCACCTGGCGGCCATCGAGGTACAGGCCTTCGCTACAGGCCAGGCCCACGTGCTTGCCGCTGATGTGCGCCAGCCAAGCCACCATGCGGGCGATGCGGCCCGTCTTTTGCGTACCGGTGATGCCCACGATGGGGATGCGCCCATTGCGGTCCATGCCGAACAGATGCTCCATGATGGCCTTGCCCACCGGCCGGCCTTGGCCTTCTGCGGGGCGGATATGGGCCAGCAAGCCGGGGCTGGCATTGACCTCGATGACGGCGGCACCCTGGGATTGCAGGGGCTTGGACACATCGTCCAGCACCATGTCCACACCGGCAATGTCCAGGCCGACCACGCGTGCGGCCAGTGCGGCCGCGGCGGCCACGGTAGGGTGTAGCGCATCGGTGACGTCAAAGGCCACATTGCCGTTGCGCTGGATCAGCACCCTCTGGTCCTTGGCGGGAACGGATTGCGGCGTCAGGCCGGCGCGCTCCAGCTCCAGGACGATTTCGCCCGACCGGCTGGGCATCAGCGCATTGAGCGGGAAGTCTTCGCCGCTGCCGCGCCGTGGGTCGGAATTGATCTGGTCGTCTGTCAGCTGGTCGATGTTGGAGATGCCATCGCCTACCACCCACAGGGCCTCGCCCCGCGCGGCGGCAACCACTTGCTTGCCAACGACCAGGATGCGGTGCTCGTTGCCAGGGATGAATTTCTCGACGATGACGCTGCTGCCGCCACCCTTGCGGTGGGCCAGCGCATAGGCCGCCTCTACATCTGCCTGCGTGCGCAGGTCCAGCGACACGCCACGTCCGTGGTTGCCGTCGTAGGGCTTGAGCACCACGGGCACGCCGATGTCTTGCGCGGCTTCCCAGGCAGCTTCTGCGCTGCGCACCAACTGGCCTTCGGGCACGGGCACGCCGCAGGATTTCAGCAGGGCCTTGGTCAGATCCTTGTCGCTGGCGATCTCTTCGGCAATAGCACTGGTCTGGTCGGTCTCGGCCGTCCAGATGCGGCGCTGGTTGATGCCATAGCCCAACTGCACCAGGTTGCCTTCGGTCAGGCGAATGGAGGGGATACGGCGATCGGTGGCTGCATCCACGATGTGGGAGGTGCTGGGGCCCAGGCACAGGTCGTCCACCATTTCGCTCAGATGGGCGACGGTGGCGGCCATGTCAAACGGCGTGTCGTTGATGGCGGCTTCCAGCAGCTGGCGGCCGGCCTCCAGCGCCGCGCGCCCGACCTGCTCTTGCCGGGTGCGAAAGGCCACCTTGTAGACGCCGCGTTTGGATGTGGATCGGGCCTTGCCAAAGCCGGTCTTCATGCCGGCCAGGTTTTGCAGCTCCAGCGTCACATGCTCCAGGATGTGGGCGGCGTAGGTGCCTTCCTCTAAACGCTGAAAAAAGCCGCCGCGTACGCCTTCGCTGCAGCGGTGCTCCACCATATTGGGCAGCCAGGCCTTGAGCCTATCCACAAAGCCGGGCAGGGTGTTGGAGGGGAAGTCTTCCAGTGTGCCAATGTCCACCCAGGCCTCGATGACCGGGCGGTAGGTCCAAATATTGGGGCCACGCAGGTGTGTTACCCGGAGAATCTCTATCTTTTTCAGGTCCGTCATGGCTGCTTTTCAGGGGGCCAGTCCACCAATGTGGCGCTGACCGCGTTGTGTATCTTGCCCGCCCGAACCCCCTGGGGGGAGCGGCGAGGATGCTCCAAACTGAGTATCGTAAAGTATGGAGCCTGCTGCAATCGGTTTGCGGGCTGCTCCCGGTTCAAAATGAAAAGAATTTCTGCTGTATCCCATGACCTCTGACGCTATTGCCGCGAGCCCGATGCTGGGTGATGTTTCCGCCCGTTGGCGCGAGGCCCTGCAATCACAACTCCGACCAGAGGAGAACGTTCTGGCCACGCTGGAGGTTGACCTTGATGCCAAGCTGAATTTCGTGGGCAGCCTGGTGGTGGTGACCAATCTGCGCGTGCTCAGCCGCGCCGGTGGCGACACCCGCTGGCAGGAATGGGCCTTCCGCCAGGGGCTGGAGCTGCGCCACCACGACCATGCCGGCGTGGGCCACCTGAACCTGGTGGACACCCAAGGCCTGTTGGCCACCTGGCGCTTTACATTGGGCCAAAACCTGCACGCTATCCGCCTGGTCAACCAGTTCCAGGCCCAACTGGATAGCCACATCAGCGGCAAACCCCTGGTGCAGGCGCTTCGCAATGTCTGCCCCAGCTGCAAGGCTCCGCTGGAGCCGGACCAGGAGGAATGCCCCATCTGCACCAAGGTGGTCCACACGCCACCCTCCACCTGGACGCTGTTTCGCCTGTGGCGCTTCGCCAAACCGTACAAGGGCCAGTTGGCACTGGGCTTTGCGTTGATGCTGCTGGGCACCGCCGCCCACCAGGTGCCGCCCTACCTGACCGCTCCCCTGGTCGACAAGGTGCTGATCCCGCTGCAAAACGGCCAAGACGTGGGCACTGGCACCATCGCCTTCTACCTGCTGGCCCTGCTGGGTGCTGGCTTGCTGGCCTGGGTGCTGAGCTGGGGCAAGACCTATGTGCTGGCCCTGGTGTCCGAGCGCATTGCGGCTGACCTGCGCACCACCACCTACGAGCATCTGCTGCGCCTGTCGCTGGAATACTTTGGCGGCAAGCGCACGGGCGATTTGCTGTCGCGCGTGGGCAGCGAGAGTGACCGCATCGCCGTCTATTTGTCGCTGCACCTGACAGACTTTGCCAGCGACGTGGTCATGATCGTGATGACCGCCGTGATCCTGTTCACGATGGACCCCTATCTGGCGATGATCACGCTGGTGCCCTTGCCCTTCATCGGCTGGATGATCCACTTCGTGCGCTACCGCCTGCGCACCGGCTTCGAGAAGATCGACCGGGTCTGGGGCGAGGTCACCAATGTGCTGGCCGACACCATTCCCGGTATCCGCGTCGTCAAGGCCTTTGCCCAGGAGCAGCGCGAGGCCAAGCGCTTCCGCGAGGCCAACCACCACAACCTGCTGGTCAACGACCGCATCAACAAGATCTGGTCGCTGTTCTCGCCCAGTGTGTCGCTGCTGACCGAAGTGGGTCTGCTGGTGGTGTGGGCCTTTGGCATCTGGCAGGTATCCAAGGGCAAGATCACGGTGGGTATGCTGCTGATGGCCATTGCCTACATCAGCCGTTTCTATGGCCGGTTGGATTCGATGAGTCGCATCGTGTCGGTCACACAAAAGTCGGCTTCGGCTGCCAAGCGCATCTTCGATATCCTGGACCACGTCTCCAGCGTGCCCGAGCCCGCCCAGCCCGTGCATGTGGGCAAGGTGCAGGGCCGCATCGAGGTGTGCGATGTGGGCTTCCGCTATGGCAACCGCGAGGTCAACCGCGGCATCAATCTGACGATTGAGCCCGGCGAAATGATTGGCCTGGTGGGCCACAGCGGCTCGGGCAAGAGCACGCTGGTCAACCTGATCTGCCGTTTTTACGATGTGTCCGAAGGCGCCATCAAGGTCGATGGCGTAGACATCCGCTCCTACGCCATCCCGGACTACCGCCAGAACATCGGCTTGGTCTTGCAGGAGCCCTTCTTATTCTTTGGCACGATTGCCGAGAACATCGCCTATGGCAAGCCCGATGCCACGCGGGCCGAGATCATTGCCGCCGCCCGCGCGGCCCATGCGCACGAGTTCATCCTGCGGCTACCGCAAGGCTATGACTCCATGGTGGGTGAGCGCGGCCAGGGCCTGTCGGGCGGTGAGCGCCAGCGCATCTCGATTGCCCGCGCACTGCTGATCGACCCGCGGATTTTGATTTTGGACGAGGCCACCTCGTCGGTGGACTCCGAGACCGAGAAAGAAATCCAGAAGGCGCTGGAGAATCTGGTGAAGGGCCGCACCACGATCGCCATCGCCCACCGCCTGTCGACGCTGCACCGTGCCGACCGTCTGGTGGTGCTGGACCGGGGCCGTGTGGTCGAAGAAGGGTCGCACGATGTGCTGATGGCCGCCGAGGGTGCCTACTTCAATCTCTACCAGGCCCAGGCCCGCAATATGGACGTTGACATGGACGCCTCTGCATGAACGAGCAAAGCATTGTGATTACCAGCGGCTGGACCCTGCAGCGCGACGCCTTTGGCAAACTGGTGTTGACCAACGCTCAGGGCGAACGCTTTGTGGGCGTGGTGCCCATACGCGCCTTCCCCATCCAGTCGCCCGAGGTCGGCATCTCGTTGGTCGATACGGATGGGCATGAGGTCGCCTGGATCGAACAGTTGGCCGCCGTGGCCGAGCCCGCCCAGACCCTGGTGCGCCAGGAACTGGGCACCCGTGAATTCATGCCGGTGATAGCCAAGATCACCGCAGTCACCAGCTTTTCGACGCCCTGCACCTGGAAAGTGGAAACAGACCGCGGTGACACCGAGTTTGTGCTGCGCGGCGATGAAGATATTCGCCGCATCGGTACCGCAGGCACCCTGCTCGTGTCGGACTCGCATGGCATCCAGTTTTTGATCAAGGACCATCTGGCGCTGGATGTGCGGAGTCGGAAGATATTGGATCGGTTTTTGTAGGCGGTTGCCGTGTATCAACGCCTTGCGTTTACGAATTAAATGAAAGGCGACCTGCTTGCCGTTGCCTTCTTGTTGGGTGAAGTATTGCCGTTCTTCGCCGGCGGTGCCGTGTCATTCATTCTCGTGGGAAAAGGGAATCGAATGGTGTGGGTTATTCCATTCGTTCTTCTTTGGTACTGCGCGGGTGCTTTTATTTCCCTGTTGCTGCCACACAAGATTTCCATGGCGATGTTCGTAGCCGAGTGGGGAAAAGTCCTCGTCGTGATTGCCGGTGCATACGCTGTCAAGCGCATTCGATCATCCAACAGGCGCGCCGATAGCCGTATGTAGGCTTGTGGCATTGCCTGCCTATCTGAAATACCCATTTCGGGTATTTTAAAGGTGGGTGTCAGTGAAACTGGCCTCTAGCCCTCGTCAGACGGTGATTTGTAGCTACATAAAAAGTAGCATAGGTTTTGGGGCGAGTGTGGCTGTATCCCCAGCGCTCACCCAGGCAGCCTCGTCACACTTCCATGTTGTCTATCAAGCGCGTAGCCCCCAGCCGCGCCGCAGCCAGCACCACCATCGCATCCCCGGCCTGTGCGGCCTGCAGATCGGCTTGGCGGCGCACGGCCACATAGTCGGGACGCCAGCCCAGCGTGCTCAAGCTTTGCATGGCTTGTGACTCCAGGCGGCTGATGCCGGCAGCATCAATGGCCGGGTTGGCGTGCAAGGCAGCGATCACGGTCTTGAGTGTTGCCGACAGCTGCACGGCTTGTTGGCGTTCTGCGGGGCTCAGGTAGCCGTTGCGCGAGGACAGGGCCAGGCCGTCTTCACTGCGCTGGGTCTCGCCGCCGACGATATTCACCGGCATCGCGAACTGCTTGACCATGTTGCGGATGACCATCAGCTGCTGGTAGTCCTTCTTGCCAAACAGCGCTGTGCGCGCCTGCGTGCACGACAGCAGCTTCAGCACCACGGTGCAGACGCCGATGAAGAAGCCGGGGCGGAAGTGGCCTTCCAAAATGTCAGTCAGCTCGGTGGGTGGGTGCACCTTGAAGGTCTGTGGCTGCGGGTACATCTCGGCCTCTTTGGGGGCGAACACCAGGTCGCAGCCAGCGGCCTCCAACTGCTGGCAATCGGCGTCCAGTGTGCGGGGGTAGGTGTCGAAATCCTCGTGCGGTGCGAACTGCAGCCGGTTCACAAAAATAGTAGATACCGTGATGTCGCCCAGCGGCTTGGCCTGGCGCACCAGGGCCAGGTGGCCGGCGTGCAGGTTGCCCATGGTGGGTACCACGGCGGGGTGGCGGTAGGCGCTGAGTTCCTGGTGCAGCTCGGCAATGGTGTGGATGACTTTCATAGGCGTCGCTTCTTCACCAGGCGTGTACGGTGTCGTCGGGGAAGCTGCCGTTTTTGACGGCAGCCACATAGGCTTCGAACGCGCCGCGTATGCTGCTGGCCTCGTCCATGAAGTTGCGCACGAACTTGGGGTTCTTGCCCAGGTTCAGGCCCAGCATGTCGTGCATCACCAGCACCTGACCAGCCGTGCCTTTGCCCGCGCCAATGCCGATCGTGGCGCAATGCACCAATTCATCGGTCAACTCTTTGGACAGCGGGGCGGGCACCATCTCCAGCACCAGCATCGTGGCGCCGGCGTCTTGCAACTCATGGGCTTGGCGTTTGAGCACCTCGGCACTGGCCTGGGTCTTGCCCTGTACGCGGTAGCCGCCCAGCGAGTGCACGGTCTGTGGCGTGAGCCCCAGGTGGGCGCAGACGGGGATGCCACGCTCCACCAAAAAGCGTACGGTCTCCGTCGTCCAACCGCCGCCTTCGAGCTTGACCATGTGGGCGCCGGCCTGCATCAGTACCGACGCGCTGCGGATGGCCTGCTCTTTGGATTCCTGGTACGAGCCAAACGGCATATCGCCGATCAGCCATGCCGTGGCCTGGGCGCGGCGCAGGCCGCGCGACACCATCTCGGTGTGGTAGCGCATGTGCTCCAGCGACACACCCACCGTGGTGTGCAGGCCTTGGCAGACCATGCCCAGCGAGTCGCCGACCAGGATGCTGTCGATGCCCGCCGCATCGGCCACGGCCGCGAAGGTGGCGTCGTAGGCGGTGATCATCGTGATCTTTTCGCCGCGGGTGCGCATCTCGGCCAGGCGTGGCAGGCTGATGGGTTTGCGGCTGGGCATGGGGGATGCCGGGGGCAGCGTGCCGTAGGGCGTGGCATGCAGCGCGGCAGCGTTGCTGTCGGTGGGTTGTGTCATAGGGGTTTAGGTTGGTCCGTTGACGGTTTTGGTGCGAGAACGGGCGAATACTAACCGCATTGGTGCAGATCTGCGTTGGGCGCGGTCTGTCCCGCAAAGTTTCAGGTGGGCGCGTACGCCAGCCGCACGTAGATGGGCGCAAAGGCCTCGGCCTGGGTGATCTCGATCAGGGTCTCTTTTGCCAGTTCCAACAGTGCGATAAAGGTGACGACCAGCACGGGCGCGCCACTCTCGGGGTCAAACAGGTCTTCAAAGCCGACGAAACGGCGGCCTTGCAGGCGCTTGAGCACCATGCCCATGTGCTCGCGCACCGACAGCTCTTCGCGCGTGATCTTGTGGTGCTGGACCAGCTTGGCGCGCTTGAGGATATCGCGCCAGGCTTCTTGCAGATCCACCAGGTGCACATCGGGGAAACGGGGGGCCAGCGATTGCTCGATCGTGATCTCGGCCTTCAAGAAGTCGCGGCCGAACTGCGGGATGGCGTTCAGGCGGGCCGCGGCCAGCTTCATCTGCTCGTATTCGATGAGGCGGCGCACCAATTCGGCGCGCGGGTCTTCGGCCTCTTGGCCCTCGGCCACCTTCTTGGGCGGCAGCAGCATGCGCGACTTGATCTCGATCAGCATGGCCGCCATCAGCAGGTATTCGGCCGCCAGCTCCAGGTTGCGCTTGCGGATCTGGTCCACGTAGACCAGATACTGCTTGGTCACGCTGAGCATGGGAATGTCCAGAATATTGAAATTCTGCTTGCGGATCAGGTACAGCAGCAAGTCCAGCGGGCCTTCAAAGGCCTCTAGAAAGACCTCCAGCGCGTCGGGGGGGATGTACAGGTCTTGCGGCAGCGCAAACAGCGGCTCGCCATAGAGCCGGGCCACGGCGACGTGGTCCACCACGTCGGGCATGGCGGGCAGAATGGCCAGGTCGGCGCTGGCCGGGTCCGCGTTCGCGGGCGCTTGTGTCATAGGGCTGCTATCGAAGCAATAGCGGGCTACGCAGTATTCGCGAGGGCTAGAGCCTGATTGGGCTTATTGCTGGGTGTTGTTGGTCTGGTAGACGTAGGGCTTTTGTGCCACTTTACCCTTGCGGTAACCGGCCCAGGCGTCGCGGTCCACCAGCTTGTTCCACAGCAGGGCCAGGCCCGTGCGTTGTTCGGTCACCAGCTTGGGCTGGTCGCTTTTCATCTTTTCAATGAAGAGCGTGGTGTCGGATTTGTAGTCGGGGCGGCGGAAAAAACCCATGGTGTAAACCTCGTTCGTCGTTGCGGCGCCTCGCAGAGGCGGCTTGCTTGGCGGTATTTTACCCCCGTGGTCCCGACGCAAAGCGGCCGTTGTGCAGGTCGTCCAGCAGCGGCCCAGCGGTCAAGGCCAGCAGCAGCAGGGCCAGGGGCAGCGTGGCGACATAGCCGTAGGTCTTGAACCCAAAGGCGCCCAGCAGGGCCCCGCCCAGAAAGCTGCCAACCAGCCAGGCGTGGACCCGCAGCTTGGCGCGGTTGGCCACCACTTTCTGGCTGTAGGCGGGGCCGTTGATGTACAGCATCTTGCCAACCTCGATGCCCAGGTCGGTCAGCAAGCCGGTCACGTGGGTGGTGCGTATCTCGGCATGCGATACCTTGGTGATGACTGCGTTCTGCAAGCCCATGATGAAGCACAGCAGCAGCACGGTGAGCGGAACGAACAGGCCGGCGAAGTGGTGGATGGCGGCGCCAAACAGGCCAAAGACCAACAACAGCACGGATTCCAGCAGTAGGGGCCGGGCAAAGGCGCTGCGCATCTGGCGGCGCTGGCTCCAGTTGACGATCCAGGCCGTGGTCATGGAGCCGCCCATGAAGGCCAGCACCAGGGCCAGCCCGGCGGCCGCCAGTTGCAATTGCCCCAGCACGAGGTTGTCAGCCACCGAAGACACGATGCCCGTCATGTGGGAGGTGTACTGTCCCACGGCCAGGAAGCCGCCCGCATTGGTGGCCCCGGCGACCACGCACAGCGCACAGCCCAGGCGCAGATTGCGGGCCGCGCTGCGGTGGATGTCGGCCCACCAGTGCACGCGGTAGCTCATGTCGCTGTGCACTCCCGTGACCGTGGTGTGGGGCGGTGGTGCATCAGCATGCTGCGCGGGCGTTGATGGCGGTGGCGCGCTAGTGGATGCGCATGCCGGGCTGGGCGCCGGGCCAGGGGTTGAGAACGTAGATGCCGGGGTTGGCTTTTTCATCGCCATGGCTGGCTGCAAGAACCATGCCCTCAGACACGCCAAACTTCATCTTGCGCGGCGCCAGATTGGCCACCAGCACAGTGAGCAGGCCCACCAGTTGTTCGGGCTTGTACATGCTGGCGATGCCGCTGAACACATTGCGCGTCTTGCCCTCGCCCGCGTCCAGCGTCAGGCGCAGCAGCTTGGTCGAACCTTCCACCGCCTCGCAGGCCACGATCTTGGCGATGCGCAGGTCCACCTTGGCGAAATCGTCGATGGTGATCGTGGGTGCAATCTCCTCGCCACCGGGAACATTTGCTGCGCTTTCTGTAGCGGCCTGTGCAGATTCCACGGGGGCTGGGGGCTCAAACAGCGCATCGAGCTGCTCGGGGGTGACGCGTTGCATCAGGTGCTGGTAGGGCTGGATGGCTTGCACATTGCCCTCCACATCCCACTGCTGCATGCTCTGGCCCACAAAGCCTTCCACAGCCTTGGCCAGACTGGGCAGCACGGGGGCCAGGTAGCGGGTCAGCGCGGCGAAGGCGTTGATCAGCACGGAGCAGACTTCGTGCAGTTGGGCGTTGTTGGCTGTGTCCTTGGCCAGGTCCCAGGGCTTGTTCTTGTCTACGAAGGAATTGACTGCGTCAGCCAAAGCCATGACTTCTTTCATTGCTTTTCCGAAGTCGCGTGCCTCGTAGAGTTCCGCAAGGGGCTGTTTCATGGCCTGGATATCTGCCATCAAACTAACGGCGTCTCGGTTGTGCCATGCATTCCGTTGCAAGAGCTTGCCATCAAACCGCTTGGTCAAAAAGCCCGCCGCACGGCTGGCAATGTTCACATACTTGCCAATCAAGTCGCTGTTGACCCGCGCCATGAAGTCATCGGCGTTGAAGTCGATGTCCTCATTGCGTCCGCTCAGCTTGGCGGCCAGGTAATAGCGCAGCCACTCGGGGTTCATGCCCAGTTGCAGGTATTTGAGCGGGTTCAGGCCGGTGCCACGGCTCTTGCTCATCTTCTCGCCGTTGTTGATGGTCAGGAAGCCGTGCACGTACACGTTGTCGGGTGTCTTGCGGCCGCTGAACTTCAGCATCGCGGGCCAGAACAGCGTGTGGAACGTGACGATGTCTTTACCGATGAAGTGGTACTGCTCCAGTTCGGGGTTGGCCATGTAGGCGTCGTAGTCCACGCCGCGCTTGGCCAACAGCGCCTTCAGCGACGCCAGGTAGCCAACAGGCGCGTCCAGCCACACATAGAAATACTTGCCCGGCGCATCGGGAATCTCGATACCGAAGTAGGGCGCATCGCGACTGATGTCCCAGTCGCCCAAGCCTTCGCTCTGCGTGCCATCGGGGTTGGTGCGGACCGTGAACCATTCCTTGATCTTGTTGGCCACCTCGGGCTGCAGCTTGCCGTCCTGCGTCCACTGCTCCAGAAACTCCACGCAGCGCGGGTCGGAGAGCTTGAAGAAGAAATGTTCGGACTGCTTCAGTTGCGGCTTGGCGCCCGAAAGGGCCGAGTAGGGGTTGATCAAATCGGTGGGCGCGTAGACCGAGCCGCAGACCTCGCAGTTATCACCGTACTGGTCTTTGGCGTGGCATTTGGGGCACTCGCCCTTGATGTAGCGGTCGGGCAGGAACATGTTCTTCTCGGGGTCGAAGAACTGCTCGATGGTGCGCACCTCGATCAGGCCGGTCTTTTTCAGGTCCAGGTAGATCTGGCGGGCCAGTTCGTGGTTCTCAGGCGCATCGGTGCTGTGCCAGTGGTCAAAACTGATGTGGAAACCGTCCAGGTACTGTTTGCGCCCAGCGGCGATGCCGGCCACAAACTCCTGTGGTGTTTTGCCGGCCTTTTCGGCCGAGATCATGATGGGCGCGCCATGGGTGTCGTCCGCGCACACAAAGTCCACGTTCACGCCCCGCATGCGCTGAAACCGCACCCAGGTGTCGGCCTGGATGTACTCCATCATGTGGCCAATGTGGAATCCAGCGTTGGCGTAAGGGAGGGCGGTGGTTACGAAGAGTTGGCGTGGCATGAAGAAAAGGCTTTCACAGAGGAACCGGTAATTTTAGTCGCCCGACGCCAACCCCGGAGCCGTATCAGGCGCCTTGGCTGTTCTGCGCAGGTAAAGGAGGAGGGCCTTTAGGCCCGGGGGACACGGAGCAGAGCGGCCAAGGCGCCTGATCCGGCGGGGAAAGCAGGCCCTAGCGCAACCGCAACGGATCCCGTCGCCGGTCTATACCCGTAGGCAAGCGGGCGGAGTTGTTGTCATCCAGCATGCACACCGCCTCAGGATCGGTCCAGTTGAAGAAACCGCAAATCTCCAGCCGTTGGCGCTGCGCATCGGCATAGCCCAGGGCCATCAGCTCGCTGGTGTAGCCCGACTCAAACAATAGATAGCTGGCCAAGGCCGAGCCCTTCACGTCCGCCTGGCGCGACGACACCCCTACACCGCCCAGCATGGTGCGCACCGCGTGGGGCAGGGTGTCAATGTGCTTGCTGGCCACCATGTCCAGCCGCTCACTGGGCGAGATCACCAGCAGCTCCAGCGGCCGCAGCGCGCTGGCCTGGCGGGCGGCTTCGGGCACCAGCTTGATGGTCTGGTTGATGCGCTGGGCCCGCTCCACGTCCACGGCCAGGGCGTCCAGAAAGATGTTGGACAGGGCATGGCCGGCAATCTGCGCGATAGAGGGATACGTGTGCTTGGGCCGGGTTGAGGCGTTCTCCTTGGGCTCGTGCATGCGGCCGGCCCCCACCACCAGAATGCGGTCCGCTCCCAGGTGGATGGCTGGTGAGCAAGGGGCCGACTGGCGCATGGAGCCGTCGCCAAAGTACTCCATGTGGTCGTTGATGTGCAACTCGGTCGCCGGGAACACAAACGGAATCGCGCTGGACGCCAGCAAGTGGGCGTGGGTGATCTTGTCTTGCACGGCCAGGCGCTGGCTGCGTATCCAGGGTTTGAGGTGCTTGTCGCCCTCGTAAAAGGTGACGTGCTCGCCGGTGCTGTAGCTCGACGCGGTCACGGCCAGCGCCTGCATATGGCCCTGGGCGATCAAATCGGGCAGGCGGTCCAGTGGCACCAGGCGGGTCAGCAGATCGGCCAGCGGCGCGTTGTCCAGCAAAGAGCGGGGTTTGACGCGGCGCCACTTGGCCAATATCCAGCCCAGCGACAGCAGCGTCATCCACGTGGCGCCAGACCGCAGCATGGCCAGGTGGCCCGTGCGGTAGACCTGGTCGGCGTGGAAGCCGCGCCAGGTCTGGGCAATCAGGCGCACCGTGGCATCGAAATTGTCCGAACCGCAGGCCAGGGCCGACGCATTGATGGCGCCGGCCGACGTGCCAGTGATGATGGGAAAAGGGTTGGGCTCGTTGCCCGCGCCACAGGCCAGGCGTATGTCGGCAATGGCTTCCAGCACCCCCACCTGGTAGGCCGCGCGGGCGCCGCCCCCGGTCAATAGCAGCCCCGCAGGGCGGTCGTGGGTGACGTTGGCAAGGGGTTCGGGCATATGGCAACCATTATGGGATGTGGTGCGTGCTTGTAAATGCCCCATAGGCGCGGAAGAAACGGGGGTTAACCCCGATTTAACCGACTCAACCCCTCTTGGTCAAGGCCATCGCACGGGCTTCAGGGTGGTGCAGACCGGCTTGGATAGACTAGCCCCATCTTTTGGAGAAATTGAATGACCAGCGTGACAGTGCAAGCGATTCAGGATGCGATCAAGAGCGTGATCGATCCCAACACCGGCAAGGATTTCGTATCCACCAAGGCCGTGAAGAACCTCACGGTGTCCGGCGGCGGCGATGTGGCCTTTGACGTGGAACTGGGCTACCCCGCCAAGAGCCAGATCGCTAGCCTGCGCGCGGCCCTGATCGCCGCTGCCAAGGGCGTGGCCGGCGTGGGCAATGTGTCGGCCAATGTCACATCCCACATCGTGGCCCATGCCGTGCAACGCGGCGTGCAATTGCTGCCCGGCGTCAAGAACATTGTGGCGGTGGCCTCGGGCAAGGGCGGCGTGGGCAAGAGCACCACCGCCGTCAACCTGGCGCTGGCCCTGGCCGCCGAGGGCGCGACCGTGGGCCTGCTGGACGCCGACATCTACGGCCCCAGCCTGCCGATGATGATGGGCGTGCAAGGCCGCCCCGAATCGGCCGACGGCAAGACCATGGAGCCGCTGGAGAACCACGGCGTGCAGGTCATGTCCATCGGCTTTCTGGTGGATGGCGACCAGGCCATGATCTGGCGCGGCCCCATGGCCACCCAGGCGCTGGAGCAACTGCTGCGCCAGACCAACTGGAAAGACCTGGACTACCTCATCGTCGACCTGCCACCCGGCACCGGCGACATCCAGCTCACGCTGAGCCAGCGCGTACCCATGACCGGTGCCGTCATCGTCACCACGCCGCAAGACATTGCGCTCTTGGATGCGAAGAAGGGCATCAAGATGTTCGAAAAAGTGGGCGTGCCGATTCTGGGCATTGTCGAAAACATGGCCGTGCACGTGTGCAGCAACTGCGGTCACGTGGAGCATATCTTTGGCGCCGATGGCGGCAAGAAGATGGCGGCTGAGTACAACATGGACTACCTGGGCGCCTTGCCACTGGCCCTGCAGATCCGCGTGCAGGCGGATAGCGGCCAGCCCACGGTGGTGGCCGACCCGGACGGCGAGATCGCCGGCATCTACAAGGCGGTGGCGCGGCAGGTGGCGGTGTCGATTGCGGCGCGGAACAAGGATTTCTCGGCTAAGTTTCCGTCGATCACGATTAGCAAGACGACTTGATATTCTCTTGATTGGGGTAAAAAATACCCAATTCAGGGTTTATGGCGTGACGTAGAGGCGATTTTTAGCAGTTTCAGCCACTAGCCCTCGCCAAATATAGCGATACAGCTATTGTTTTAGTAGTGTCTGCAGTCATCTGCAGATTGACTTTGGAGTGGGCTGGAGCGAGGCCGTATAGCTTTTGCTCATATCTAACCTCTCAACGAAGCAGGCCCCGACGCTTTGAAGCACCATTCCTTTGCCGCTCGGCTACGAGGTCGCCTCCGTGCCGTCATCGCCTGCGTCGTGGCGACCCTCGGATCAACACGTGTCTCTGCGAGGCAGACGTGTCAGTCTGAGCTTCGTTGACGGCCAATAGCGGTCTTCGGTCAGTATCGCTTTCTAGAAGACGAGAGACTCCAGCGGCCCTCACCCGAGAGGACAAGCCATCGGCCCGGATTGGCGACGGAAGCGATCGTTCGCCAGGCCGGTCCAATTGCATGTTTTCAGCGCTTAAGCACCTAGAATCTGGCAATCGCAAGCTGCGGCATTTGTCGAAATTTTTATACCCGTATAGATTTCAGGAAAAACCGTTGCAAGCAAGGCTGCGAGCCATTCTTCGGAGAATTTGATGTCCAGTTTATGGAGCAGCCCCCAACTTATAGAGCAGGTTTTGCTCTATACATTACGTTATTCATGACCAAGCGCAACGCATCTTCAACTCCGGCGTCACGATTGATGTTGGTCGGCGCTTGGGTTGGCGGAATCGCTTCTGTAGGCTGCTTGGTCGCGATGTTCCTTATTGCCATCGACAAGATCAGTGCTGGGCAAGGCCTCGAAACTTATCGAACCAAGCGGATGGTTGAGGACAATTGGATCGGCTTTCTTGTCTTTGTCGTCGTGACCACCGTCGTGGTTTTAGCGGCGGCAATAGTTGGGTGGTTTCAGCGGCGAAGTGAGCAGCGCGAAGTTCAACAGCTTCACGCGAAATATTCGGAGGGGCATCATGAATAACAGGTTGATCGATTGGACCACCAACGGCGACCTACGCCCTCGCCATTCTTCGGCCAACAGTGCGCCGTTGTCGTTCAATCATCGCCAGCGTTAGCCGTCAGTATGGTCTTCCTCGCGATTTCACGGCACGGATACTTGAGTTTCATGGCTCTCGGGGGCAAGGCAGCGGGCGAACTGTGGCTTTCCGCCGGTGTTCTCACTGAAGAAGAGTTGCGAGCACTAAGAGCCGAAGGCGCTAACGTGTCAGACTTCAACTACACCATTGATCACAACGATCATGAGGCGATTGCGGGCGCCGTGGAAACGATCAAGGAGCATCACCCAGATGAACAGGTCTGGGTTGAAGGCTGGGCAGGACCAAAATGAATCGCCAATCAGTCGATACGTCAATCTACCGGCAGACGGCTAACAGGTTGCTCGTCACGGACGCGCAGCAGCAGGTTGCCGCTTCGCGGCGAATGCTGCCTGCCGGACAGCGCCAACGTTAGATCGCAAGCTATGTCTTTTTTGTCAAGATTGCTATCGAAGCTTCTCGACTCGGCTCGCTCTGCCGGTGCTGCGTATCGCGAGTCGCGGAGCTGCTGCTGGTGGCCTTGGTTGGGCTCTCCAGAAGACTTCGGCCACGCTCATTCGTTTGAGTTCATGCACGCCACGTGCAGGAACTGCGGTGCGCATTGGTTCACTGTGTTTTGCGTTTCGACGGGTGTTACGGGACGTGAGCGTGTTTCAGACACAGAGGCGTGCTTGATGGTCGAAACTGAAGCGGGGCCGAAGCGCAAGGAATTGCTTAAGGCATGGATCGATGAACACCTCTGAGCTGTTACGGTCTAACATGTTGCTCGTCGCGGACACGCAGCCACGGGTTGCCGCTTCGCGGCACGGGCTGCGCGCCGTACAGCGCCAACGTTAGACCTCAAGAATGCCATCAGTAAAGACCGAAACATTGCGCTTTGAAGTCGACCCGAGCGAAGCCGTGCACGGAAGTTCGTTCTTGACTCCTCTGTATTTCAACCGGCAGGTTCTCACGCGCTATCTCTACGATTCAAGGTTTCGTTGCGAGTTTGCAAGTGAGACCTATGGAACGATCTACGGGGATGACTTCACTCTGTCGTTCGGGCTGAACAAGAACGGGACTGTGATTGCTTGGCTTGGTGACATTCAAGACAACATTCCAATCCGTGAGCGTTACTACTGGCTAGTTGAAAACAAGCCCTCCGAGCATGAAGTCGCCTCTGAGTTCTACGATGCGCAGATAGAAGTCAAGTTCACGCCACCACCGGCTGTCATCCAATGCCTAAACAAACTGGAAGAGTTCAACAAGAAGTTTCACGCAAAGTTTGGCGTACATCTCTATCACGATAGATCGATAGAAGAACGGATTGAGGAGACTCGACGCTACAAGAGACTTCTACTCAATAACCTCGATGACTTCAAAAGATTCATCAGCGAGTTCAATGAAGTCATTGTCGAGAATACAAACAACGCCGAAATTCGGCGACTGCTCGCGGAGAAGAGCATCCCGATTGAAAAAGGAACCAAAGGCAACAAGCTTCTTCAAGCCCTCTACGAACGGGTTCTCGGGGATGACCAGAATCTGATCGCTCCTTTCTTCTACTTGTATGACCTTCGCCTGTGGGCGGATCATTCTATGGGAGATGAAAAACTCCAGACAGTAGCCAAGACGCTCGGCACCGCCCCAACCGAGTACCAACATCTGATGGAAGCACTGGTTGCCAAGCTAGATGAATCTGTCACTCAATTGCTGGGGAAGCTTGAGGTCTAACCCTTCCACCGAGAGGACGTCCAACGGGCTACGCCCGTCGGTCGCCTCTCATGTCAAACGTTCGGCGTTTTTCATACACCCCGCGTACGCGTCCGTACAGGGCATTCAATGATTCAACGCTGAGCAAGGCTTGTCAAGTGATCTATTCAATTCCGCGTCAACACGACCAATCCGACGCTCCATCGCAGCGTGAGTTGGACGCCGACGTCAGGCATCGAATTGAGCGGCCAGTCGGAAGAATCGTCACGCCAGAGGAATGCGGCACCGTACAGTCACTTCTGGACTTCTCTGCCCTGCAGATGGAGGAGTTTCGTTTGATTGCCAGCAATGACAGGTTAGCATGCATCGTGTACGTTCGCTACCTTCTTCATGGTGCTGCGAAAGTGGAACTCCATGACGCAATGCTTTTTGTTGAGGACGTGGTCGTCCACGGAAACGACGCGACGGCCTGGTGGACTCAAAGATGTGAGTTCAAGGCGCAAATCAAAGCTTTGCAACCTAAGCAAGACTAGTCTCGAGAAGCTAAAGAGCAATCAAAGTTCTAGGGCATCAGCATGCGGTCAACTAAGTGCCACCATGCATGCGCAGAAGCGCCTATGCATTGGGTTTGCCCCATTCATTCGCTGATACTGCGGCTAGAGGCACATACGCAACGCTAGCCGCTTTGCGTCATATGAGGACATCTCCAATTCCCCCATCCCTCCCGTAGACTAAGCCCAGTCCAAAGAAGGGAGCCCCACCACCATGCCCACCAAATCCTTCCCCGGCGGCCGCATCCGCCAAGCCGACTACAACCCCGCGTCGCAACAGCTGGACCTGCTGTTCGACAACAAAACCATCCTCGCCTACAAGCATGTGCCCGCTGAGGTGTTCAGGCGGCTGAGCAGTGCGCCCAATGCGGCCACCTATTGGGAAGACCGCATTGCCGAGGAATACCCTAAGGCCGTGCCCGTGATGCCCAAGCCGGGCGCGGATGCCGGCGACGGTGCCAAGAAGAAGTTGAGCGATTTGTTTGGCGGTGGCGGCGGCGATTGAGCGTCGCTGCCGCGCGTAAGCGGATGGTGGCTTACCGCAGTGGGGACAGTTCCGTGCGCTCGTAATTGTTGCCGCCGCCATCTTCGTCATCATCGCCGCCCCTACGCGACGGGGCTTTGGCGGGTGCTGCGGACTTGGGTGGGCGTTTGGTCTGGCGCCGGTCCAGCACCGATGGGGGTTCTTCTGCCTCAGCCGCCTGCGGCGCCGGGTCGTGCGCCCAGACCACGGGCGGTGGCAGCACGTGGAAGGGGCAGCCGCAATCTGGCGCGAAGCGCCATGAGACGGTGTAGTGGGAGTGGTCCACTGCGGGTTCGTAGCGGTCCAGCCCGCGCAGCAACTGGTACTCCAGCGCAGGGGCGTAGCGCAGAAAGAGTTCATGCCACTGCAGCATGGTCAGTTGGATATGCAGTTCTTCTTTGGCCGCGCTACCGCCATGCACCAGGGTTACGACCTCGCAAGACAGCCACTCAAACGGCACGCCATGGCGGCGCAGGGTGTCTTTGAGCACCGCGCGCACCAGTTCACGCTGGATATCGGCGTGCGGTTGGACGCTGTCGGTGCTGTGGGGCGACACCGAGGGGGGTGGGGCAGGGCGCGAGTCGAGGGCGCCGTGCGCCGTGGTGCTGCCGTGCTTGAAAAATTTGAACATCCGTGTTCTTCCTCCGTTGACCCGCCCTAGGGTACCGCTTTTTCCTTCATAAGGGGAATCACAATTTTCTGCTCCAGCTTCTGATCCACCGGCGGCCTGTTGCGCAGCATGACCTGCAGCACCAGAAAGCCCAGCACGATGACCAACCCAAAAAGGGTGAGGACCAGCCTGTTGGCCCTGCGTTGCTGGCGGTCTTCGGCGCCCAGCTCGTCCAGTGTGGAGCGCACATTGCGCAGTGCTATCTTCTCGGCGGCACGGTGTTCACGGGCGCGGCGCAGGTTGGGATCGTCCACCTCCATCAGGCCGACGGAGTTGCCAAAGGGGTCTATAAAAATGGCGGTGCGGGTGCTGGCGTCCAGCAGGGCGGGTGGTGCCAACGGTTTGATGCCGGCGGCTTGCAGGCGCTGCAACTCTTGCGAGAGGCTGTCTACGCCCCAATACACCAGCACGCTGGAGGGGGCGTCCATGTTGATGTCGGCCTCTACCAGTTCCAGCCAGGAGCCGTCCACGCTATAGCGCAGCACGGCGTCTGTGGAGGGCAGGGGCTGTGTATCCAGCAACTGGCTGTACCACTGGCTGGCTTGGTCCAGGTCCCCTACACCGTAGCGCACCGATCGCAGGGCTTCAATCATAGGGATCGGGCTTCCTCATCAAAAGGTGGTGGATGGATGAAGGCTGGGCTGTTGTGCTGATTCTAGGGTTCTACCGCAATCCAATGATCGTTTTTTGCAGTCCATCGCAGACAACTACTGTTTTTGGTAGGGCCGGGATAGAGTGCGGTCTCGTTCGCTTTTAGACCCGCTGTATACATGACAACCCCTGCCCCCCGAAGCCGCCGCGCCAAGCCCTGGCTGCCCCTCGTAGCCCTGCTGGCCGGCGCCGCGGCGCTGTATGGCGGCTACCTGGCCTGGCAAAAATTCGTGCCCAAGATGGCCGGCCCCATCCGCATCACGGCGCAGCCGCAAACCCTGTGGATCGAAGCCGGAGACACCCAGCAATCATTGAACTTTGATTTTGTCGTGGAAAACCTGGGCACCACGCCGCTAGGCATAGACAGCATAGAGCTCAGTGTGGCGGACGGCGCGGGCAAGCCGGTGCTACGCCGCTTCGTCGACAGCAATGGCTTTGCGCCCGGCATAGACACCGTGCCGGGGCGCACCAGCATCGCCCCCGGTGCCAAGCTGCTGGTGTTCAACCCCTTTCACAGCTTCCGGCCCGATATGGACCTGCACCGCCTGACCTACCAATTCGGTCTCAGCATTCCGCAAGAGGCGCCCGAGGTGCATGCCACGGTCACCGTGGAACCCCAGGTCTACCAGAGCAAGACGGTGTTGTCCTTGCCCGTGCGGGGGCGTTTCATGATTCACGATGGCCACGACTTCTATGCCCACCACCGCCGCCTGAATACCGAGCACCCCGCCGCCAAAGACCTGGGCCTGGGCCAGAACTTCATGCGTTACAGCCTGGACATCAACCCCAGCAACGATCACTTCGATGCCTTCAAGAGCACCGGGGCCAAGAACGAAGACTGGTACGCCTGGGGCCAGCCGCTCTATGCCACTGGCGATGGCACCGTGGTGGATGCCGCGGATGCAACGCCCGACAACATGCGCGGTGGCGAGAGCTTTTTCAAGCCCGACCAGGTCAAGTCAAACCCCATGCACTTCTACGGTAACTATGTGGTCATAGACCATGGCAACGGCGAATACAGCCTGCTGGGCCATGTGCAGAAGGGAAGCCTGTCGGTCAAGGTGGGCGATGTGGTCAAGCGCGGCCAACTGGTGGCGCGCATGGGCAACTCCGGCAGCTCCAACAACCCCCATGTGCACTATGAGCTGCGCACCGGCAAGGACCTGAAGGCCGATGGCCTGCCGGCCCGTTTTGTGGGCTACCGCCGCCACCTGGGCAGCAAGGTATTGGATGTGGAGGCAGGCCCGGTGGACACTGGCGACCTGCTAGAGATGCCGTGAGGATGCAGGGGAAGATCAGCCGGCTGACTTGGGCATCTTGGTGATCTGCACGCTGGCGATCTTCCACACCCCGTTGGACCGCACGTAGATGTCGATGTAGCGGTAATGCGCCGCAAATGGTTTGCCGTCGTAGCTACCCGTCATCTGCGTGCGCCCACTTAACAAGGCCACATCGCCATAGAGGCGCACATCAAAATCTTCGACCGTATAGGGGTGGATGGTCAGCTTGGGTGAAACCAGGCCGGTGACGAACGAGGCCTTGGTCTCGATGTCGCCATCGCCGTCGATCTGGCGAAAGTCCTCCGCCATATTCGCTTCAATGGCAGGCTTGTCCTTGCGCACGATGGCCTTGTCCCAGGCATCGGCCTGGCGGGTTAGCAGCGCGATGTCGCGGGCTTGTGCGTCCTGGGTGGAGGTCACGGTCACGCTGCAGGCCGTGGCGCAGGCCAGCACCGCCAGCGTGGCGATGCCGTGGCAGGCGCGGCGCAGCCAGGCGCTTGTAGTGCGAGAAGCAAAGGATGTCAGGGCGGTGTTCATCATGGCTTGAAGAAGATTGGTTTTTGACAAGGGCGTGAGCATAGCCTTGGCACGCGGTTGGCCACAAGCGCGGGTTACCCCCATGGCGCAATCCCCCAGGCGGGGCGCCGGGGCTGGATATGCGCTAAGGTAGCGCCATGACGATTTCATTTTGGACACTGGGTTGGCGCACCCTGTGGCGAGACCTGCGCTCGGGCGAATTGCGCCTGTTGATCGTGGCGGTGACGCTGGCCGTGGCTGCGTTGACCGCAGTGGGCTTCTTTGCCGACCGGCTCAAGGGCGGCTTGCAGCGCGATGCCCGCCAGTTGCTGGGGGGCGATGCCGTCATTTCCAGCGACAACCCCACGCCGGCCCATTTTGTGGCCAAGGCCCGCGCGCTGGGCTTGAGCCTGGTGTCGACCACCACCTTCCCCACCATGGCCCGCGCCACCGACGCCCAGGGTGGTGCCGCCAAGTTGGTGGCGCTCAAGGTGGTGGAGCCGGGCTACCCGTTGCGCGGATCGCTGCGCGTGGCTAAAACGCCTGAGGCGACCGACGATGCCACGCGTGACGTGCCGGCACCCGGCCAGGCCTGGGTGGAGGCCTCGCTGCTGGAGGCCCTGGGCCTCAAGATGGGCGATGTGCTGCTGCTGGGCGATACGCGCTTGACCATCCACACCCTGATCGTCGTGGAGCCCGACCGTGGCGCCGGCTTCATGAACTTCGCGCCCCGGGTCATGATCAACCAACAAGACCTGGCCGCTACCAAGCTGGTGCAGCCGGCCAGCCGCCTGACCTACCGCATGGCCGTGGCCGGCGACGACAAGCCGGTGCAGAACTTTGTGGCCTGGGCCGATGCCGAGGTCAAGCAGGCCAGCGCCAACGGCCTGCGTGGTGTGCGGGTCGAGTCGCTGCAAGGTGGTCGCCCCGAAATGAGCCAGACGCTGGACCGTGCCGACAAGTTTCTGAGCCTGGTGGCCCTGCTGGCCGCCCTGCTCAGCGCCGTGGCCGTGGCTTTGTCGGCCCGCGCTTTTGCGGCCAACCACCTGGACGACTGTGCCATGCTGCGCGTGCTGGGTCTGCCCCAGCGCAGCATCGCGGCGGCCTATGCGCTGGAGTTCGCGCTGGTCGGCCTGTTTGCCAGCGCCTTGGGCGTGTTGCTGGGCTATGGCGTGCACTACCTGTTCGTGCTGCTGCTGGCCGGCCTGGTGGACGCGGCGCTGCCCGCCGCAACGCTGTGGCCCGCACTGCTGGGCATGGGCATGGGCATGACACTGTTGTTTGCCTTTGGCCTGCCGCCGGTGTTGCAGTTGGCCCAGGTGCCGCCACTGCGCGTGATACGCCGCGACGTGGGCAACCTGCGGCCCGCTTCGGTGGGCGTGCTGGCGCTGGGTGTGCTGGGCTTTGCCGGCCTGCTGCTGGCCGCCAGCAGCGACCTCAAGCTGGGCCTGATCGCCGTGGGTGGCTTTGGCGGCGCCGTGGCCGTGTTTGCGGTACTGAGCTGGTTGGCGGTCAAGGTGCTGCGCCGCAGTGTCAACGAGACCACGGCCCCGCGCTGGCTGGTGCTGGCCACGCGCCAGGTGTCGGCCCGCCCGGCCTATACCGTGGTGCAGGTCAGCGCGCTGGCCGTGGGCCTGCTGGCGCTGGTGCTGCTGGTGCTGCTGCGCACCGACCTGATCGGTAGCTGGCGCAAGGCCACACCCCCGGATGCGCCCAACCGCTTTGTCATCAACGTGATGCCGGACCAGTCTGAAAGCTTCCAGAAGATGCTCAAGGACGCGGGGGTCAGCCGCTTTGACTGGTATCCCATGGTCCGCGGCCGCCTGATCGCCATCAACGGTCGCGCCGTGACGCCCGACGACTACGAAGAAGATCGTGCCAAGCGGCTGGTGGACCGCGAATTCAACCTCTCCTTCAATGCCAACCTGCCGGCCAAGAACCTCGTATTGGCGGGCAAATGGACGCCTGAGGAGGCGGGCACCATCAGCATGGAGGAGGGCATTGCCACGCAACTGAGGCTCAAGCTGGGCGATGTGCTGCGCTTCGACATGGGGGGGATGCAGACCGAGTCCAAGGTCACATCCCTGCGCAAGGTGGACTGGGGCTCCATGCGGGCCAACTTCTTCGCCATCTACCCGGTCAGCCAGTTGGAGAACGTGCCTGCCACCTACATGGGCGCCTTCAAGGCCCCGGCCACCAAGGGCTTTGACAACGCCCTGGTGCGCCAATTCCCCAATGTGACCAATGTGGACATGACCAGCACCATTGCCCAGATTCAGCGCGTGCTGGACCAGGTGATACGCGCGGTGGAATTCTTGTTCGGCTTCACGCTGGCGGCCGGTCTGGTGGTGCTGTTCGCCGCCGTGACCGCCACGCGGGAGGAGCGTGCCCGCGAATACGCCATCATGCGCGCCGTGGGCGCCAAAGGCAGCCTGCTGCGCCAGGTGCAGCGGGCCGAGCTGGCCGGCGTGGGCCTGCTGGCTGGCGTGCTGGCATCTGCCGTGGCCGCTGCCGTGGGTTGGGCGCTGGCCCGCTTTGTGTTCGAGTTCGAATGGACCGTGTCCCCTTGGGTGCCCCTGCTGGGGGGGCTGGCCGGCGCGGTGCTGGCCCTCGCAGCCGGCTGGTGGGGCCTGCGCGAGGTGCTGACCCGCCCTGTGGTGGAGACGCTGCGCCGGGCGGCGACCTGAAGTAGCTTGACATGCTATTGTTTTGATAGCTAATGAGACATATTTGACGAGGGCTAGAGGCACTTTTTCTTCTAATGGCTAGTTGAGGTGCCCTTAAAACCCTGATTTGGGTATTTTTAGCTCCAATGCCCTTTGCGTGATGGCGCAAACGACCCCGCTGGGGTATGCTGTTCCTGGACGAACTACCACAGAGGACCGGCCACAGGCATTGGGCTATGAAAAAGGCTGCGTCGATACGCTCGCATTTGCTGTTGCTGGTATTGGCCCTGGCCGTGCCGCTGGTGGTGGCCATTGGGCTGGAGATCGTCGGGCAGATGCAGCAGGCCGTCGCCCACACCAAGACTGCGTTACGTACGCTGGCCAAGACCATGGTCACCAATACCGGCGGCAAGATCGCCAGCGCCAGCCAGACGCTGGAGCGCTTGGCGCTGCGCCCCCTGGTGCAGGCGGTGGACCCTGATCATTGCGATCCCATCCTGGCCGATCTGGTGCATCTCAACTCCGATTACGCCAATGCGGTCTACACCAACCTCGACGGTCTTGTCGTCTGCTCGGCCGTGCCCCAACCGGGCGGCAAGCTGATCAACATCGGCAATACGCCCTGGTTCAAGAAGTTTTTGCAGAACCGCCGCTTCACGGTGGGCGAGCCCTTCTTTGGGCCCATCACCGGCAAGTGGGTGTCGGTGCTGGTCGCCCCGATCTGGAATGCGCAGCATGAAATGGTGGGCTCGGTGCAACTGCCGTTCGACCTCAAGGCCTTTGACCCCAAGATCCCGTCCGACGATCTGCCCCAGGGTAGCCGCTTTGGCTTCTTCCAGGACGATGGCATCATGGTCTGGCGCAACCTTGACCCCGAAGGCGTCATCGGCACCCGACCCAATGCGGAGGCCGCACGTCGCATCGTGGAGCTGCGGGATGGCGAGTTTGAAAGCCTGGCCATCGACGGCGTCACGCGCTATTTCTCGGTGGTGCCTATGCCGTCGGTGGGGTGGGTGGCCTTTGTTGGCGTGCCCGCCAGCGAGGTCTATGCCGCAGCCAAGCAACGCGCCGTCGCCACCGCCGCAGTGGCACTGCTGGCCTTGGCCGCGCTGGTGTTGCTGGCCTTGGCCATGGCGCGGCGTATCAGCGAGCCCATCGTCAAGCTGGCACAGACCGCGCGGGCGGTTCAGGGCGGTGACCGCATGGCCCGGGCCGCCGCGGGCGGCCCCAGCGAGGTGGCCGAGGTGGCCCATGCCTTCAATGCCATGACCGACGGCCTGCAGGCATCGGCCCGCACGCTGGAGGCGGAAATTGCCGAACGCAAGCAGATGGAAGAGCAGGTGCGGGACATGGCCTTCCACGATGCGCTGACCCACCTGCCCAATCGCCCGCTGCTCAACGACCGCGTGGGCCAGGCCATGGCCGCGTCCGAACGCAGCGGCTTTTACTGCGCGATGATGTTTCTGGACCTGGACAACTTCAAGCCGCTGAACGACACCCAGGGCCACGAGGTGGGCGACTGCTTGTTGGTCGAGGTGGCCACGCGGCTGGCCAGTTGCGTGCGCCAGATGGATACGGTGGCCCGCTTCGGCGGCGACGAGTTTGTCGTCATCCTGGGCGATCTGCACACCGACCGGGCCATCTCGATGGCGCAGACCGGGGCGATTGCGGAGAAAATCCGCGCTCTGCTGGCGGCCCCCTATTTGCTGACACTGCAACAGGCGGGCCAGGCCGAGACCCTGGTAGAGCACCACTGCAGCGCCAGCATAGGCATCGTCCTGTTTGTTGGCCAGCGCAGCGGCCAAGCCGAACTGCTGAAGGCAGCGGATGCGGCCATGTACGAAGCCAAGAAGGCCGGTGGCAATACGATCCGCTTCGCACAGGGCTCGGCCTGAAGTTGTGGCCGGCCGGTTGGAAAACCGGGGGCATTGCCTACAATGCACTGTCCCACAGGCAGTGCCTGTGGCGTTTCAACCAATGGCATGCGCATGAAATCTTGGGTGGTATCGCCAGGAATCCGAGTTGATGCCCCGGCGGCGCGGGGGCAAAGGCCGCCGCCGCTGCACCTGCGGCGTCTGTACTGTCGGGTGGCCTGGCTGGCACTGGCGGTGTCGCTGCTATTGGCATGGGGCCTTGCGCAGGCCAAAGAGATTGAGGCGCACAACCCTATGCCTGCCTTCCCCTCGGCCGCTGAACTGTCAGCCCCCGACTTCACCCGCCCCGGCATGGGGCCGTTGCGGGCGCCGACCGAGGTCTGGAATCCACCCGCGCCCGTGCTGTTAGCCCAGGTCAAAGAGGTACTGAAGGCACGGGGTTCCCAAGGCGCGGCACTCGGCCTCGGTTCACTGGTCGTCATCTACCCGGATATTGGCGAGCCGTACCGCACGGTGTTCACCCACATCATCGAGGGCATTGAAGACGCCGCCAAGACCAAGGTGCGCAGCATTGCCATCGCGCCCAATGCCGATACCGTGGAGCTCAATGGCCAACTTCGGCAATCGGGCGCCAAGGTCGTCATCGCCTTGGGCCAGCAGGGCTGGAAGGCCGTCGCCAATCTGGACAAGGACATTGCGGTGGTCGTAGGCTGCGTATTGCGCATGCCCGATGCAGGCAACCGCAGCCTGATGGGTATCAGCCTGACGCCAGACCCGGCCCAGTTGTTTGCACGGCTCAAGTCCTTGCAATCCAGTGTCAAGCGGGTGCACGTGGTCTACAGCGCCCAGGCCAATGCCTGGTTGATCAAGCTGGCCCGGGAAGCGGCGCGCAGCCATGGCCTGGAGCTGATTGCCCACGAGGCCACTGATTTGTCCAGCGCGGCCAAACTTTACGCCAGCATCTTTGCGGAGGCCCAATCGGGCCGCGACGCCGTATGGCTACCCAATGACAGCACTACCGTGGATGAAAACACCATCCTGCCGCTGGTGCTGCAAGAATCCTGGACCCGCGGTGTGCCGATTTTTTCCAGCAACTTTGCCCATGTCAAAAAGGGTGCCTTGTTTGCGCTGTACCCCAACAATGTCGAACTGGGGCGCGACCTGGCCTCGATGGCGTTGGGCGCGCTGGGCACCGAGCCCGACAAGCGCGGCTTCTCGCTATTGCAGGCGGTGAATGTGGCGGTCAATCTGCGCACCGCTTCGCATGTGGGCATCTCGATTGCGTCCCAGCAGCAGCGCAGCTTCCACTCGGTGTTTCCAGAGCAATGAGCCCCAGGGCCTGACGATCAGCTCTCCATCTGCGGTGCGATGCGCGGCAGGGTCAAGGTGAACGTGGTACCGGTCTCATGGGAACTGGTCAACTCGATCTTGCCCCCCATGATGCCGGTAACGATGTTGTAGACGATGTTCATGCCCAGGCCCGAACCGCCTTGGCCCAGCTTGGTCGTGAAGAAGGGGTCAAACACACGGGCCTGGTGGTGCTCGGCGATGCCGATGCCGTCATCGCTGAAGCTGATCTCCACGTGCTGTTCATCCAGCGCGCGGCAGCGCAGGTGCATGGTGCCGCTGTCGCGGCCGTCAAAGCCGTGGGCCAGCGCGTTGCTGATGAAGTTGGTGACGACCTGACCCAGAGGGCCGGGGTAGCTGTCCATCGTGATGCCGTCGGCCAGCGCCACCTGCATGGCGTAGGGCGTTTTCTTGTACATGGGCTCCAGCGTGAACAGAATCTCCGACAAATTCTGGCTCAGGTCGAAGCTGCGGCGCTGGTTGCTGGAGCGATCCACCGCCACGCGCTTGAAGCTGCCAATCAGCTCAGAAGCCCTGTCCAGATTGCGCACCAGCATCTCGGCGCCTTCTGCGTTGTCGGCCAGCGTGCGTTCCAGCGTGGAGCGGCGCATGGTGCCTTGCTCCATCTCCTTCAGTAGCAATTCGGCCTGGTCTTTCATGGCACTGGCCACGGTCACGCAATTGCCGATCGGGGTATTGAGCTCGTGCGCCACACCGGCCACCAAAGAGCCCAGCGCTGCCATCTTTTCGGAGCGGTGCAGCTCGGTTTGCATGCTCTTGATGGTTGCCAGGTTGGTGCCCAGTTCCTGATTGGCCTGCTCCAAGCGCAGCGTGCGCTGCTGCACGCGTTGTTCCAACTGGAATTCACGCTCTTCCAGCACGTCCATCATCTTGTTGAAGGCAACACCCATCTCGGCAATGTCTTGCGGCCCCTCGGGTCTGGCCCGCATGTTGGACTCGCCTTTTTCGGCGCGGCGCATCAACAATGACAGGTCGACCAGGGGGCGCATCATGTGCTGCGTCACCCGCTGGATCAACCACAGCAGGACGCCGGCCAGCGCCAGCGTCACCAGAATATTGCCCACGAACAGCGAAAAGACCAGGCGGTTCAGACTGCCCTTGCCAACCACCACTTGCACGCGGCCCAGCAGCATCTGCTTGCGCTCTTCGGCCTCGAATGGCGAGTTCTGTGCGACCTCGCTGAGCACAGGCAC
Organism: Rhodoferax sp. GW821-FHT07G04; assembly: GCF_059418585.1. Classification (NCBI taxonomy): domain Bacteria; kingdom Pseudomonadati; phylum Pseudomonadota; class Betaproteobacteria; order Burkholderiales; family Comamonadaceae; genus Rhodoferax; species Rhodoferax sp. GW821-FHT07G04. Next base: position 784,953 of record NZ_JBWKQD010000001.1, on the reverse strand, counting down.
TGCGAAGTAAAGGGCGTCTGCGCTCTCACCCTGGAGAGCCGTTTGCAAGGCCGGGTTGCCCGCCGGGAACGCATCGGCCAGTGGCATGGCGTCGGGCTTGGACTGCGAAGCCAGTGTCTTGCCCGCGGCGTCCAGGATGCGGACCTGCAGCACATCGGGAAACGCCAGTGTGGACTTCAGCGCCACCTCGGCGTTGTCGGCCGAGTTGTACAGCAGGGCCAGGGTGCTTTGGCGGGCCAGGTTCTGGGCCACCTGCTGGCCCTGTTCGATCAGATAGGTCTTCATGCGCTGGCTGGCCTCATACGAGGTGGCCAGCGAAGAAAACAGGGCCAGCCCCAGGATGGCGGCGCTGAAGACAAGGGTCAGCTGTCGGCTAAAGCGCATGCTGCGCAGGGTGCTGAAAGGCATGGCCGGATTATGCAGTTGCGCAACAGCCGGCCCTTGCCCCTGACCGGTAGGGTTGGCCGCGGCGCAGTCCAGGGCCGGCGGGACGCTGTGCGGGCCCTGGTCAGCCATACCCGGTTTTGCCTACATGCGGTAGCTGGCCTGCACGTACAGGGAGCGCCCGGCCATGGGTAAATCGTTGGGGATGGCGGTGCCCGGCGCCAGCGTCGGCTCGCGGATGTCCGCATTGAACAGGTTGCGCACCGAACCGCTGAACGACCAACCCCGCTTGCGGCTGTCCGTGTGCAGCGACAGATCCACACTGGTGTAATTGGGCACTTCCGGCCGCGTATCGCCCAGTGCCCGGGCGCGGTCCGCCACTCGGTTGAGTTGCGCATCGAGCACCATAGTACCGCCCAGGCGCCAGTCCACGCGGCCATAGAGGTGGTGGTGCGGGGCGTAACCAGCGTCGGTGTCGGTCGCGCGGTCCACACCACGCTGGTTGGCATAGTTGCCCGACACGCGCACGCTGGGGCTGGCATCCCACACCACATCCAGCTCCAATCCTTGGCCTCTTTGGGTGCCAACATTGAAGAAGGTGGACCCAGGGGCGGGGGCGGGATTGGGCAGGGGCCGGATGATGTCCTTGATGTCGTACTGGAACACGTTCAGGTTGAGTTGCAGGTCTTTGCGCGCCTGCCACGACACCGCAGCTTCCAGCGTGCGTATCGTCTCGGGGCGCAGATTGGGGTTGCCATTGGTCACCGGGTTGGTGGTGTACAGCTCGTTGAAAGCGGGTGCGCGAAAGGCCTCGCCGTACAAGAGCTTGGCGGTCAGGTCCAGGGATGCGTCCCAGACCAAGGCGATGCGCGGGTTGGTGGTGTTGCCAACGTCCGAGATGCGGTCGTGGCGCAAGCCTGCGGTCAGGGTCCAGTCGCGGGCCAATTGCCACTCGTCCTGTGCGTACACATAGTCAACGAAACGCCGGCTGGGCGCAATGTGCGGCTGGATGTTGCCGTAGTCCATCTGGGGGCCGGTCGGTATCGGAGCACCCACAGGCGGCAGCAAAAAATTCTTGAACGTGAGCACCCGGTACAAATCGATATCGTCATGCCCTGCACCCAGTCGCAGGCTGTGGCCTTCGAATCCGGTATAGCTGGCATATGCTGATAGCCGGTATTGCCGATCCCAGCGCGAAGGCCCGCCGATCATGCCGTCGGGGAAGAAGTTGGCGCCCAAGCGGGTGCCCGCAGGAAACAAGATGAGCTTGGGGTACAGCTCTTGGTAATGCATATAGCTCAGCAGCAGGCCCGCGCCCCAATCCTTTGCCAGTTGGGCTTCGGTCCAGGACAGGTCGGAGGTGAGCCGGTCGCTGGTTCCGGTGCTGGTGGGGTCCAGTGCAGAATTGACGCCCGCACCCACATGCACGTTTTCGCGCCGCTTCAAGCTGCTGCGCCAGCGCCAGGCGCCATAGGCCAGGTCCAGGTTGGCGTCGAGCGCGTCATAGCCGGTGCTGACCGGCCCCGGTGCCAGGCTGACACGTGTGCCAAACCGGCTGTCGTTGAAGGTCTGCGCGTCGGCCGTAATGATTTCCTTCTGGCCTTCGGTGCTACCCACACGTAGATAGGCGGCTATGTCCACAGGGCCCCACTTGCCGCCATGGCTGAGCGAGGTGTTCCATGTGTTGAAAGAGCCGCCACCGGCGGAGACGGTGGTGCCTTGTATGTCGGCCGCGTTGCGGGTGATGATGTTGATCACGCCGGCAAAGGCCTCGGCGCCGTACAGGGCCGATCCCGGTCCACGGATGATTTCAATGCGCGCCACGTTTTCCAGAAACCAGCCACCGCGCGCCTGGCCACCGTCGCCAGGGTAGCCAAGGGTCATGGGAATGCCATTTTGCAAGACCAGCACCTGCGGGTTGGTGGGGCCACCGGCGCCAATGCCGCGGATCAGATAGGTGGGCGTGTAGCCAATGGGGTTGCGTGTGACATGCATGCCCGGCACGGTTTCCAGTACCTGGTCCAGGTCGGTGGCACCCATGGCCGCGATGTCTTCGGCCGTGATGACGGTGGCCACAGCGGGTGCTCGTCGTACCGTCTGTTTGCTGCCCGTGGCCAGTGTCACGGTGGGCGTGCCCCCATACACCATGGCCAGATCTTCGTCATCGGTTTCGCCGGGTGCGGCGGCGGCGTTGCCCGCAGTTGCAACGACCAAAAGCACACACAGGAAGGTGGTCAGTAGTCGCATGGCGAACGGTCCTTTGCTGGCTGCTGTGACGACAAAGTATCCCTGCGCGCTTTGCGGCTGTCAAATCACCTTTGGCAAGCGGGTTGTATGGCATCCACTCCACAATACGCAGCTTCTGTTTTTCCTCAACCGAAACTACTTCATACCATGGCAAACATTGCATTTCTGGGTACAGGACTTTTGGGCGCTGCATTCGCCGAGGCAGCAGCCAAACGCGGCGACACCGTGACCGCATGGAACCGCTCGGCCAGCAAGGTGCAGGCGCTGGCGCAATTCGGTGTGCGTGCCGCAGCAACACCGTTGGACGCCGTGCGGGGGGCCGAGCGCGTGCACCTGGTGCTCAAGGACGACGCGGTGGTGGATGAGGTCATTGCTGCGGCCCTGTCGGGCCTGGCTACCAATGCGGTGATCGTAGATCACACGACCACGCTGCCAGCGCTCACTGCGGCACGCGCCAAGCGCCTGGCGGCGCAGGGTGTCGCCTACCTGCACTGCCCCGTATTCATGGGGCCGCCGGCCGCACGCAATGCCCAGGGCTCCATGATGGTGGCTGGACCCAAGGCCTTGTTTGAGCGGGTGCAGACCGCCTTGGCGGCCATGACCTCGCGCCTGGAATACATGGGCGAGCGCAGCGACCTGGCCGCCGCCAACAAGCTGTTCGGCAATGCGATGATCATTGGCGTGTCCGCGATCATGGCCGATATCCTGACGCTGGCCCAGGCCAGTGATGTGGACCCGCAAGACGCGGTCAAGCTCTTGGGCCTGCTGGACCTCAATGGCATGGTGGCCGGGCGCGGCGCCAATATGGCCAAGGGCAACTTTGCTGCTAGCTTTGAGTTGGACATGGCGCGCAAGGACGTGCGCCTGATGCAGGAGACCACGGGCCCGCGTCCCCTGGCCGCACTGCCTGCCATTGCCAGCCGTATGGACCAACTGATTGCCGCTGGCCATGGCGCCAAGGATGCTTGCGTATTGGGCATCGATGCGGTGAATGCCCGCGCCTGAGTGACAACGCTGAACTATCAGCGTAGCCGGCGGTATAGGGTGTTGCGGCTGACACCCAGCAGACGCGCCGCCTCTGAGATGTTGCCGGCGCACTGGGCCACGGTGCGCTCCATGGTCTGGCGTGACTGGGTGCGCAGGTCTCCCTGTGTTTCAGCGTACTGCGTTGTGTCCAAGGTGTTGGGAGCGACCTGCTGAAGTGGGCGCAGGGCCTGTAGCACATCGTCCGGCAGATGGTCCCAGGTGATGGTGTCGTCTTCGGGATCCAACAAGGCGCAGGCGGTGCGCAGCACATTGAACAACTGGCGCAGATTGCCGGGCCAGCGGTAGGCCTGCAGGGCCTGTAGCAAATCGGGCGCGATGTGGATGTTGCGTTCGGGTACCAAAGCCTTTAGTTCCCGCTGCAGCAGGTGCTGCAAGTCGCCGCGCTCACGCAGCGGTGGCAGGCGCAACGTCAGGCCATTGAGGCGGTAGTACAGGTCTTCGCGAAAGCGCCCGGCCTGCATTTCCGTGGGCAGGTCGCGGTGGGTGGCGCAGACCAGGCAGAAGTCCACGGCGACCGGCTTGCCACCGCCCAGTGGCACCACCATGCGCTCTTGCAGCACGCGCAACAGGCGGGCTTGCAGTGGCAGTGGCATGTCGCCAATCTCATCCAGAAACAGCGTGCCACCATGGGCCTCGCGTATACGACCCGGCGCACCTTCACGCCGCGCGCCAGTGAAGGCGCCGCTCTGGTAACCGAACAGTTCGGCTTCGATCAGGTTCTCGGGTAGGGCGGCACAGTTGACGGCGACAAACGGTTGATCTCGCCGTGGGCCGCTCTGGTGGGCAGCGCGGGCAAACACCTCCTTGCCCACGCCGGATTCTCCTTGCAGCAGCACGGCGATGGGCTTACCCAGCAGTTTGCGGGCGCGGGCAATGGCGGTACACAGAACGCTGTCTCCGGTGTCCAGTGCGGCGAGCGCGTCGGTGGGGTTCAGGTCGGTCACCGGCATGCGTTGGCTGGGCGGTGCGGGTTGGCGTGCCAGGTAACTGGGACGCGCCGCCTCTACGCGTACCCAGACGGCCCGGCCCGCCGTGGTGTGCACCACGTGGGGCGTGGACGATGCGCGCTGGCCCCAGTCCAGCAACTGTTCAAGGCGCTCGGCCAGCACGGCTTCCAGTGGTGTGTGGGATAGCCGAGCCCAGTCCAGTCCCAACAGGTCCAGAGCCGCTGCGTTGGCACCCGCCAAGTGGCCCTCTGGTGTAACTGCCAACAGGCCCTCGGCTACGGTGCCAATGCCCTCGGCCTGCATGTGAAAGCGCAGGCGCAGTCCGCACCATTGGCGGGTGTCGTGGCGTGTGTCAAACAGCCGGTGCTCGATCATGCGGGCGGCCGAGCGCACCAGGCCCAGCGTGTGGCGGTGGTAGCCCCTGTGGTCACCCGAGACATCCAGCACACCCAGAATGCGGCCCTTGGGGTCATGTATCGGCACGGCGGCGCAAGTCAAAAATCCATTGCGCTCCAAGTAGTGCTCGGCCGCATGGACGACGACGGCGTGCTCTTCGGCCAGTGCCGTGCCAATGGCATTGGTGCCGCGAAACTGCTCATGCCAGGTGGCGCCCAAGCGTAGCGCCACACGCTCGGCACGGCCTATGAACTGCGGGTCACCCAGGGTGTGCAGCAACATGCCGTCTGGCCCTGCCAAGATGCTCATGCTGTCGGTGCCACGGGTCTGCTCGTGCAGGAATTCCATGACGGGCCGGGCATGGGCCACCAGTTCGCGCTGGCGCTCCAGCGCCCGTGCCAATTGCGCGCCCGATGCATTGGGTGCGCCTGGCGCGCGGCCTATCGGCTGCAAACCCAACTGCCAGCAGCGCAGCCAGGAGCGGGCCAGATCCCCCTGGATCAGGTCGGCAGGCAGCCGGCCGTGGCTGACCAACTGGCGGCGGGCTTCGCGCAGTTGGCTGGGTACCGAACGTTCTTGCAACGCGGGTGTGGGCATGGGCCTTGTCTCCTGAATGGATCAGCGGGGTGGGTGTGCTACCTCCGGCTTTGCGGCTGAGCCTGTGCCGCATGCATGCCATTGTGCGCCAGTGCCAAATGCCATTTCAACCCGATTGGCGCAGGCGGTGTTCCGTTTTGACACAGTGGGTGTGCCGCATTGGCACAGCGGTGGTGTCTGTACCGCAGGCTACCAGGTTGTTGTGTCAGGCGAACAAGGCAATTTCCTCCGCTTCGGGTTGAAACCGGAGCCTGGCACGCCGCATGCAAATAGTCATGTGCAAAGCCGTGGAAGCCAAGGCACTTCCGGCTGGGCGTTACTACTACCGATATAACCAGGAGACATACGACATGCTGTACGCAAAACCCGGATCGCCCGACGCACCCCAGCAATTCCAGGTGCATTACGACAACTTCATCGGCGGCAAGTTTGTGCCACCGGTCAAGGGCGAATACTTCGAGGTGATCACCCCGGTCACCGGCAAGCCCTATACCCGCGCGGCGCGCTCCACGGCCGCCGACATCGAACTGGCGCTGGACGCGGCCCACGCCGCGGCGGATGCCTGGGGCAAGACATCGCCGGCCGAGCGCTCCAACATCCTGTTGAAGATTGCCGACCGGATTGAAGCCAACCTGGAGCGCCTGGCCTATGCCGAGACCGTGGACAACGGCAAGCCCATACGCGAAACCCTGAATGCCGACATACCGCTCGCCGTGGACCACTTCCGCTACTTTGCCGGCTGCCTGCGCGCGCAAGAGGGGGCGCTGAGCCACATCGACGAGAACACCGTGGCCTACCACCTGCATGAGCCGCTGGGTGTGGTGGGACAGATCATTCCGTGGAACTTCCCTATTTTGATGGCGGCCTGGAAGCTGGCCCCGGCGCTCGGTGCTGGCAATTGTGTGGTGCTGAAGCCCGCGGAGTCCACACCCATCAGCATCCTGCTGGTGGCCGAGTTGATTGCCGATTTGCTGCCACCGGGTGTGCTGAACATCGTCAACGGCTACGGCCGTGAAGCCGGCATGCCGCTGGCTACCAGCAAGCGCATCGCCAAGATCGCGTTCACCGGTTCCACCGCCACCGGCCGTGTGATTGCGCAGGCCGCGGCCAACAACCTGATCCCCGCTACATTGGAGCTGGGTGGCAAGTCGCCCAACATCTTCTTTGCCGATGTCATGGACAAGGACGATGGTTTTCTGGACAAGGCCATCGAGGGCCTGGTGCTGTTTGCCTTCAACCAGGGCGAGGTCTGCACCTGCCCCAGCCGCGCGCTGATCCAGGAGAGCATCTACGACAAGTTCATGGCCAAGGCCCTGAAGCGCGTGGCCGCTATTCAACAGGGCAGCCCGCTGGACACCGACACGATGCTGGGCGCACAGGCCTCCAAGGAGCAGTTGAACAAGATCCTGTCGTATCTGGACCTGGGCAAGCAGGAAGGCGCCGAGGTGCTGATCGGCGGCGCCCAGGCCCATTTGGGCGGCGACTTGGCCAATGGCTATTACGTGCAGCCCACGCTGTTCAAAGGCCACAACAAGATGCGCATCTTCCAAGAAGAAATCTTCGGCCCCGTGCTGGCCGTGACGACCTTCAAGGACGAGGCCGAGGCGCTGGAAATTGCCAACGACACGCTCTACGGCCTGGGTGCCGGTGTGTGGAGCCGCAATGGCAACGTGGCCTACCGCATGGGCCGTGCCATCAAGGCCGGCCGCGTGTGGACCAACTGCTACCACGCCTACCCAGCACATGCAGCGTTTGGCGGCTACAAGGAATCGGGTATCGGCCGCGAGACCCACAAAGTGATGCTGGACCACTACCAGCAAACCAAAAACCTGCTGGTGAGCTACAGCGAAAGCAAGCTGGGCTTCTTCTGACGCGTAAACTGCTCCGGTGGGCTATCGCCACTTGGAAAAAATGGCGCTAGCCCCCGTAAATGCTAAATGTGAAGCTATCAAATTAGTAGCTTACGCCAGAGACGCCGTGCTGGCGGCATAGGCGGCAATCGACACGAACGCCGTCTCCAGTGCCGCCTGCAAGGTCTGTAGCGCAGCGCGGGCGTCGGCGGTATCGTCCAGCGTCTCCAGTGCCCCGGCATAGCGGGCCACATCGTCCAGGGCCATGGTACCGGCGGCGCCGCGCAGCTTGTGCAGTTGTGCGCGCGCGGCCACGCGGTCGTTCGCTCCATAGGCGTCACCCAGTTGGCGGCTGCAATCGGCGTACATGACCGCGAACTTCAGCAGAAACTCGCGGTAGCCCTTGGGGTCTTGCCAAATGCCCAGCCCCTTGTCGACATCCAGGCCGGGCCATGCGGGTGCGGCCACCACAGACTCTGTGGATGGGGCAGGGTTCGCGGGTGCGGGTGCCGATGTGGCTTGTGGTTCCGATGGAGTGCCAGTACCCCCTGGTTGGCGTGCCCATTGCTGGATGGTCGCGATCAGTTCTTCGACATTGAAAGGCTTGGCCACAAAGGCATTCATGCCGGATTCCAGGGCTATCTCTTGTTGGGCTTTGAAGGCGCCGGCCGTCAGTGCGATCACGGGCAATTGGCTGGTGTGGCTCAGCTTGCGCAACTGGCGCGTGGCCTCGTAGCCGTCCATCACTGGCATCTGTACGTCCATCAACACAATGTCGACGGTGTTGGCGTTCGCACGCAACCAGTCCACCGCCGCCAGTCCATCGTTGGCGAGGTGCACAGTGGCACCTTCAGCCGCCAGAATGCGCTGTGCCACCTCGCGGTTGATGTCGCTGTCGTCGACCACCAAGATCCTTACGCCGGGCAGCCGATTGCCACGGGCAGCCGTCGCGGCGTTTGCGGGGCGTAGCTGACCCAGGCCACGGCGCCGCAGGACCTCGGCTACTGTGTTGTACAGCGTGGAACTGGTAACCGGTTTGCTGAGCACGCCATCTACGCTGCCGGCATAGGGTTGGCGCATCAATTCTTCGCGCGCGAAGGCCGTGACCATCAGCACGATGGGGCCGGTACCGGTGCCAAAGGTTTGGCGTATCGCTGCAGCCGCCTGCAGGCCGTCCATGCCGGGCATCTTCCAGTCGACCAGCAGTACATCGAAACGGCCGTGTGCCTCTTTGCGAATGCGCAGCTTCTGCAGGGCCTCTTCACCTGAATCGGCCTGGGTTGGCGTCCAGCCAATGGAACGGGCGGTGCTGGAAAGGTTCTCGCGCGCGATCTCGCTGTCGTCGGTGATCAGCACCTGCAAGGATGCAAGCTCCGGCACGGCATAGTCCTGGCTGGGTAGCCATTCGAAGGGCACGGTGAACCAGAACTCGCTGCCCTTGCCGGGTGTGCTGATCACTCCAATCTCGCCGCCCATGCCGCGCACCAGGTGGCGGCAGATGGTCAGGCCCAGGCCCGTGCCGCCAAAGCGCCGCGTCGTCGAAACATCGGCCTGGGAGAAGGGTGCAAAGATCTGGTCCTGTTTGTCTGCGGGAATGCCAAGGCCGGTGTCCCGCACTGCGAAGCGCAGCGTGGTTGTTTTGGAATCCTGCGCCAGCAGGGTGATCGACACCGCGACAAAACCCTTTTGGGTGAATTTGATCGCATTGCCGCTGAGGTTGATCAGCACCTGTTCCAGCCGCAGTGCATCACCAATCAAGTGGCCACCGATATCTGGCGATGGCGCAATCGCCAGTTCCAGGCGTTTGTCGCCGACGTTGGCCGCCATGATGCTGGCCAGGTTCTCCAGCACATCCCCCAAACGGAACTGTGCATGCTCCATCTCCAGGCGGCCGGCTTCGATCTTGGAGATGTCCAGAATATCGTTGATGATGGATTGCAGCGAGCGCCCGGCATTGCGGATCTTGCCGATCAGATCCAGCGCATCGGCGTCCAGCGGGCTTTGCTGCAGCAGGTAAGCCAGGCCCAAAATGGCGTTCATCGGCGTGCGTATTTCGTGGCTCATATTGGCCAGGAAATTGGCCTTGGCGCGGTTGGCGGTTTCGGCCTCCTCGGTGCGTGTCTCCAGCGTGCGGTTGGCCACTTGCAATTCGGCGGTGCGGTCCAGGACCCTTTGCTCCAACTCGGCATTCAAGGTGCGCACCGATTGCTCGGCCCCTGTGCGCTCGGCAATCTCGTGTTCCAGCGTATCCAACATGCCGTTGAAGGCGTCGGCCAGATGGCCGATCTCATCTTCGGTGCTTTTGGTGGCCCGCAAGCGGTAGTTGCGCTGCTCCACCACGCGCTGCGCCACGCGGCTGACCGCCTGGATAGGAACCGATATCCAGCGCTGCAGCAGCGTGGAAATCCCCACGCCAAGTACCAGACTGGCCAGCAGCACACCGCCCAATATGGCCAGGTAATTCAACAGCCAGGCGCTGGTGTCGTAGCGTTCCTTCAGGTAGATGGTACCCACGGCATCGTCGCGGCCGGCAATGCGCTTGAAGACGGCGAGCTCGCCGCCATCGAGCTGCACGCTGTCTGCCTGCGGCACGGGGGGCAATTGCTGGCCCTGTTTGGGATCGAGCACATAGCGCGCGAACAGCGCACCCTGGGTGGTGTAGATGGCGGCCGCCACGATATTGGGATTGGCTCGCAATTGGGCCAGGTTTTCATTGGCGACCTTGGCATCGTCAAACTCCAGTGCGGCCACGCTGCCTTGGCCCAGAATGCCGGCCAGCGTTGTCAACTCGGCGGCGGCCTTGCTGCGTTGCTCCATCAGGTCGTGGTAGAGCAGCGCCCCGCCGGCCGCCAGCAGCGTCACTAAGTTGGCGACCAGTACCATCAACAACAGTTTGTGACGGACCGAGCGTAGGCGCAGAGGGGTAATCATGGCTTGCGGGTTTCAATTTTTTGCGCCACACCCAGCAGGCGGGCGCTGATTTTGAGGCCACTGAGTTCGGCCTGCGCCACCGACACCTCGAAGCGAACCCGGTCTTCCACGGTGACAAAGTTGATGACGCTGCCCGCGCCCAAGGCGCCCACCGCGTCGGTAACCGTCAGCACCGGGCGTGATGGCAGGCCGTCTTGCAGCCGCTTGAGTTTGACACTTTCCTCTTTGCCGATGAAGAGCATCTGGACGCCGCTGGTGGGTTCTCCCGGTTTGAGGCGTTTGACCTCGATGCTGCGTCCCCCGGCTGGGCGCGCGTTGTTGTTGATGTGGCTGAGCTCGGCGGCGATCTCGTCGGCGCCGAGTACCCCTATGGTGACGGGGGTGTCGGCTTGTGCGAAGCTGGCTTCCGGCCAATCCACATAGGACGCAAACTTGTACAGATAGGCGGCCTTGATTTGCTGCTCCAGGTCCGCGGCCCAGACACCCAACGAATATGCCAGCAACGCCAGGCAAGCCAGACCCCGGTGCGACCAATGCAGGTGGGTGGGCTTAGGCACCATTGTGTTCCGCAATGACCATTGGCTGTGGCGCAGCGACGGCAAGCCCAGGCAGCAGCACCGCCCTCTTGGCCGGCAAGATAACCCTGTTGAGGGGCTCGCGCAGCTGTTTCATACCCAGGCCCCGTCGGCAGGGCGCGGTGGTGGTTCATAGCGGGAAAACTTGGGGTTCAAGACAGCCTCCCGTAGCATAGAAGTCAGGGCGTCAGGCATGCCTCTTGTTGGGCCTTCGCGCGCGCCTGGTGAAACTGGTATTGCTTCCAAAGACAATGCTTAAGCTTAATACAACTGCCCTGAGCCCGCAAGGCGATGGCCCGGACCCATCCATATGGATGTTGCATGTGCCAATACAGCCAAAAATAGGGGGTGCACGGCGGCACTATTTATGGTTCAATGAATAAACAGTTGTCCTACTTCCGGTGTGGGAGGGCTGGCGAAATTTCGCATGCACGCGCTAGCGAATGGGAGGGGTCACCCAATGCCAAACAGGGGCGAGAGTGTGTTTAGCCTGGCGGAACGAGGGCGCCGTTCGCTGGCCCGCTATGTGCCGTCGGCCCTTGCCGGGTTGGTTGCCTGTCTTCTTGCGCCCTCCGTCTGGGCCGCCGATGTGCAGACGGCGCTGTATTTGAGCGGTCTGAGCATAGAGGAGTTGAGCAACATCAAGATCACCTCGGTGTCACGGCGTGCCGAGCGGCTGTCGGACGCGGCCGCGTCCATTTATGTGATCACCGGTGAGGACATTCGCCGCTCTGGCGCACTGACCCTGCCAGAGGCTTTGCGTATGGCGCCCAATCTGGAGGTGGCCCGTGTGGGCGCCGGGCCCTATGCCATCAGCGCGCGCGGTTTCAACAACGGCATCGGCAACAAACTGCTGGTACTGATTGACGGGCGCACGGTCTACACCCCCTTGTTTTCCACCGTCAACTGGGATTCGCAGTTCGTGATGCTGGAAGACGTGGCGCGCATCGAAGTGATCAGCGGGCCTGGTGCAACCCTATGGGGCGCGAATGCAGTCAATGGCGTCATCAACGTCATCACCCGCAGTGCCCAAGACACGCAAGGCGACGTCGTTGGTGCGGGTGGGGGCAACCGTGAATCGACGGCCTTTGTTCGCCATGGCGGGGCTTTGGGTGAGGACGGTGGCTACCGCCTCTACGCCCAGCGGTTGAACCAGAAGAACAGCCGGCTTGGCAATGGCAACGATGTGGTCGATGGGTGGCAAAGCGCCCAGCTGGGTTTTCGCGCGGATTGGGGGCATGGGTTGACCGTGCAGGGCGACACCTACCGTGCCAATGCCGACACGGGGCCTTTGGGCTCACCCCTGTTGCTGGGTACGAATGTGCTGGTGCGCTGGACGCGTCAGCTCGGCGATGGTTCGACCTTTGAATTGCAGTCGTACTACGACCAGACAGAACGCGATGACCCCATGACCTACCGCGATCAGGCCGCGACCCTGGATCTGCAGTTTCAGCACGGTCTGCGGCTGAGCGGCACCCAGCGATTGCTATGGGGTGGCGGCTATCGGGCTGCGCAGGGTAGTACGCAGACGCACCTCAATGCACTCAATCCGCTGCCCCAGTTCTTCATGCCTGCGGACCGCAGATTGGAGTGGGGCAACCTGTTTATCCAGGATGAAATTGCACTCAGTCCGGCCTTTAATGTGACGCTGGGCATCAAAGCCGAGCGCAATGTCTATACCGGTGTGGAATACCTGCCCAGCGCACGCTTTGCATGGAAGCTCGAGGACGACCAATTGCTGTGGGGTGCACTGTCGCGTGCCGTGCGCGCGCCCGCGCGGTTGGACCGCGATTTCTATGTGTACCTGTCCTTGCCGGGGCGGCCGCTGATGCCCGTCATCAAGGGTGGGCCAGACTTCCAATCCGAGACCGCGGATGTGGCGGAACTGGGCTACCGTGGCCAGATTGGCAACACCGTATCGTATTCGGTCACCGCCTTCTACAGCGTATACGACAAGCTGCGCAGCGGGCAGCCGCCACCGGCCTTCGTGCAGAACATGATGGAGGGGTCGACCCATGGCTTGGAGGCCTGGGCCAATTACCAACCCACACCGGATTGGCGGCTGAGCCTGGGCATGTCGGGCTTGCGTCAGAACCTGCGCATCAAGCCCGGCAGCCTGGACCCCACAGGTCCCAGCGCGCTGGGCAATGACCCGGAGCACACATGGCAAGTACGCTCCCTATGGAACATCACGGACCGCCACCAGTTGGACCTGACCGTGCGCCATGTCAGTGCCCTGCCTTCTCCTGTCGTTCCGGCCTACACAGCGGTCGATGGTCGCTTCAACTGGCGTGTGCGCCGGGATGTGGACATTGCGCTCATCGCACAAAACTTGTTCGACACCAATGACCACGCCGAGTTTGGTTCTCCCGCCTCCCGCAGCGTCTTCCAACGCAATATTTTTGCCCAGCTTACCTGGCGCATGTAAGAGTTCGCGTGGTGCCCCTGCGCACCGTTAAAGCGCACCCGCGCCGGACCTGAGCCGGCCGTTGTCCATCTCCCTTTGCTCTCTGTAATTGCCTGTAATCGCTTTGCCTGAGGGTCGTCCCTACAGTTGCATCACTGCCGCTTGAAGAGCGAGACCAATTAACCCAGCGGCAGGGAACCAGGTAGGGAGCCACCATGGATATCAAACTGCGATTTGTCAACCACTCCAGTGACGGAAACAAGTCCGAGGTAGTGATCTACCAGAAGAACCTGCTGACCTCGATGGCGTCGCTGGCGGTGGCTTGGAAGGTGATTCGATTCTGCGGGCGAGACTGCTACCACCCCTTCGTGTACCCGGATGGGTATGAAGTGGCGATCGCAGACGGGTACGGCAATTTCTCACCTCGCATGGCGGCACAAAACGGCCAACTGTTGAAGCTGACTTCCACGCCCACAGGCACGCGCCGCTTGCTACGTGCCGGCCCCGCCAGCGCGGCCAATGAACTGGATGTGCTCAATGACATGGGCCAAGGCGCTGTCGATGTATGTGTCTTCAAGGATGGGCGCATCGTCGGCATCAAGACCACGGTGACCCCGGGGCAAAAGGCCGTCTTCCAGTACCAGCCGGCCCTGTGGATCACTGTGGCCTCCCAGGTGGTTCAAGGTGCGGCCATCAGCTCGGCAGTGATGAGCAATGTCAGCACCGAACTTTCCTTGATCGGCATTGCGAGCGCAGACATTGTGATGACGGGTGGCGGGCCGGGTGACGGCTCGACCGCCTACCAATTCAACCTCGAGAACATCGTCCAGATCTGACGGCAAAGGGGCAGATCCGGGCACACAGAGTTCGCCAGCGGGGCAGCAGGGCCGCGAGGGCAAACAGGCAACGCATGGTGTGTTGCCATCACATCCACCAACAGGAGAAACTTATGGGCGTTCAACTCAACTTCATCAACAACTCGAACGACACGAACAACTCGGAGATCGTGATATTCCAAAAGAATGTTGCGACCAACTTCGACGAGCTGGCCGTGGCCTGGCAGGTCATCCGCTACTGCGGCCAGGGTGACAACCACCCCTTCGAGTTCCCTATGGGCATGCAGGTCGGTGCCAGTGATAGCCATGGCAATTTCACGCCACAGCTCAATGCCAAAAACGGCCAGCTGTTCGAAATGGCCTTGACGACCTCGGGTGACCGCCTGGTGTCGGCGGGCAGCGGTACCAGCTCCAAAGAAGTGCAGGTTCTGAACAACCTGCCCAAGGGTGCCATCAACGCCAGCATCTACAAGGCCGGCAAACTGCTCGCGGTCAAGACCTCGATTGCACCCCAGCAAAAGGCGGTGTTCGAGTTCAAGCCCACGATCTGGATTGGTGTGGCCTCGCAAATCGTGCAGGGTCAGGTCATGAACTCCGCCATCATTTCCAACATCAACACCGAGCTGTCTTTGCTGGGCATCGCGAGTGCTGACATTGTGATGACCGGTGGTGGCCCAGGCCCCAACTCCACCCCATTTGCCTTCAACCTCGAAAACATCCAGATGTGCTAACGCGGCCCATCGGTGCAGGGCCGCTTCATGGTCCTGCACCGATGCCGTGACTTCCACACCTCTCACCCAGGACGCAAGCCGTGAACGAAATGGTCAAAAGAAGATGGACAGCCCTGGACGGCTGCCTGGTCTTCAACGTCACCATCAATCGCGAGCCGCTCGACGACATGCCGTCCTGCGCCGAAGTGTCCTGCAAATCGGGCCCATCGGAAAGCCAGATGGTCACGATAACCAAGCAGTGGCCAACCCAGGCCTTTGATTTCAAATTTCGCTCTGGCTGCTATGTGCGGGGTTACCTGCAACAAAAGACGCCAGTGCACATTGATGGTGTCACCAATACGGCCATCTTTGCCGATATCTTCTACGGCATGAAGGGGCAGAGCGACGAGCACCACTTTGAGGGCATCATGGTCGCATGTCCCACGCGGGGTGAAATACCGCCCGTGCCGCCATGGCCACCGCACCCCAAGCCCATAGAGCCAGATCGCCCCGTGGACCCTGTGGAGCCACTGCCCATCGTCACCACACACCCGGACGAGCTGTTCCCGTACGTGTATGTGCGGCGTTGGCCCAAGATATCAGCGGACGACCTGTTGTATGGCTTCATACCCTACACCAGCGCCAGTCCGCCATCCAGCACCTTCTTCGAAGACCTTGTCGCCGCACGCAAGCAAAGCCGCGCAGCTGCGCAGACACTTGCCTTGCAATTCATCGATGGTGATGCGCCCTACCAGGGCGCCTTCATTGGCAATATGGATCTGCTTGCGGGACCGGTGGCACAGTTTCCCCGCCTGCTGGCGCAATTGCCCAGGCCAGCCGGCAGCGCGCAGGAATGGATAGCCAAGGCCTGCACGGACGTCAGCCATTTGCTGGCGGGCTATGGCTTGACGTGGGCTTACTTTGCATCCGCCCCTTATGCGCAGGCCTTGGACCGGGTTTGGCAGAGCTATTTTGCATTGGTCATCATCCTGGGCTATGACACCGCCTTGTTGGATGCGCTGACCCGCACACTGCGCATGGCACACCTGATCACCGTGGCCTTGCAAGCCCAAGGGGAGACCGCCGGTGCGCCGGCTGCTTCCGACCTCGCACCGGTACTTCCGGCACCGGCTGCTGTGAGCGTGGCGCAGATTGCGGCGCTGCGCAAGGCCACCATCATCTTGCCCGCGCAGGTATTCCCTTTGCCGCCCGCGGCAATGGCGGATGCATCGCCGCCGCCGGCGTCGCTGGGCTGGATTGAGCCCTATGCCATAGGCGATCTGCAAATGGTGCGCCAGCGTTTGCTGCGCTACCAAAGCGGTGAAATTGCGCGCATTGAAAACGTGATGCGGGGTGAACGCCGCGAGGTCACGCACAAGCGCACCCATCGCCAACTGGATGAGCAAAAACAGACCACGGCCGAGATGCAGACTTTGCAGAACGATGCAGCGGACGAACGTAGCAATCTGCAGGAGGAGTCGCGCAAGACGGTGGCCGAGGCCACCGAGACCAACCAGTACAACAAGTTCACCAGCAGCTATGGCCCGCCCACGCAGGCCACGCTGGATGGCTCGTGGAGCAAGGCGGTGCAGCAAGGCACCAACCCCGGCGTGGACGACACCACCCGCTTTGCACGCGACATCCTGAATAAGACGGTCAACCGCATCAGCCGTAGCGTCAGCCAGACACGCTCCAGCAGCACGATGAGCCAGACCGAAGACTCGGTGGTCAGCCTGGTCGACAACACCGCCGGCACCCAGAGCATGCGTGCCGTGTTCCGCTGGCTGAACAAGGTATACGAGGCCTGCGTCGTCAACTACGGCCAGCGTTTGATGATGGAGTTCATGGTGTGCAAACCAGCCGCCGGGTTCATACTCCAAGAGCAAACCTTGATGGGGCAGGACTATGCCAAACCCATGCCGCCGCTGCACCTGGGAGTCGCCACCTTTGAAGACGTCACGCCGCGCAACTACGCCCGTCTGGGTGCGTATTACGGTGTGCTGGATCTGGAGCCGCCGCCGCTCGCGCAGCGCTCGGCATCGGCCACATTGCGCAATGGGGAGGAAAAGCAGATCGCCATTCCGGCGGGCTACTGCGCCACGACGGCGTTTGTCAGCTATGTCAGCACGCCTTCGGGTCTGCCAACACCGGTTGTGTTGGTGGGGCGGCAAAGCATCAGCCCCAGCACGCCAGCCAGTGCGGTAGCGCTGAATGGGGAGGACGATAGCGTGCCCGTGTCGGTGCTGGACTATCTGCCCACACTGTCACCGCCCAGCGACAACCAGGTGCAAGTCAATGTGGAAGTCGCATGCACCCCCTCTTCGCGCTGCATGGACCAGTGGCGCATCCGCATATACGCCAGCATCATGCGGGCCTACCAGGAGCGGCTGACGGCCTACGGCGCACGTGCCGACGGTGGTGCCCAGGTAGGCATGCCTACCCGCTCGCCATTGGCCAATCGGCAGATTGAGCAGCGGGAGTTGAAGAACGCCTGTCTGCGCCTGTTGCTGCAGCGGTTGCTGGCGCTGACCGGCATGGATCAAAGTACTACGGCGTTCTCCCCTCCGTCGGAATTCGCGGTGAACGAACCACGCTACCTGCAGTTCTTTGAAGAGGTGCTGGAGTGGAGTGAGATGGTGTACAGCTTCTATGCCAGCCCAACCCTGGGTGCTGCCGGCACCGTGGTGGAGTTGGGTAGCCTGGCGGCAAACGATGATGCCTTGTTTGCCAGCTTCTTGCAGGCGGACCAGGCGCGCGTGCTGCTACCCGTGCAGCCGGCCCATGTGATGGCATTCCTGTACTTCTACTCGGCCGGCATGATCTGGGCGGGGCCGGACCGCACGGCTCCCGTCAATCCGGCGGATCTGGCCTTGGTGAACGACCTCAAGCACGCCGAGCCCGAGCGCCAACCGGTGCGCAAGGTAGGCCCTTGCTGGGAGGTGTTGGTGCCCACTGCCATGCAGGTGCTTGATGAGTCGGGCAGCGGTGCCTGCCCGAGCACCTTTGAGATGGGGAGTGCCTCACCATGATGGAACTGCCCGGCATGCACAATCCTTTGCGGGTGCGCCCACCCGGCTTCGGCGAATTACCGGTCGGCTCGGTGACCGCGTTTGCCGGTGCAATCGGCGCGCCGGATAGTTCCAGCCCGCCCGCTGCTGTGACGCCTGCCAACTACACGACCAATCCAATAGAAGCCTGGGGTTGGATGGCGTGTGACGGGCGGTCATTGTCCAGCCAGGACTACCCGGAGTTGTTTGCCGTACTGGGCTATGTGTATGGGGGCAGCGGCAATCAGTTCAGCATTCCCGATTACCGGGGCTACTTCTTGCGCGGTATCGGAACCGGCACACAGAACGATCCTGATATCGCCACGCGTACTGTACCGCCTGGTGGTCAGGGCCAAAGCAGTGGGGTGGGCTCCATACAGTCGTTCGCGCTGGAGACCCATGAGCACACTTATAGCAGTGCGCCTGCGCCTTCGGCTACTTCGCCCAGCGGTACCGCTGCGGGCGCCCCCAGCGTGACCAGCACCTTGACGACCGGTGGCCCCGTGCCGGGCACGGGGCAGACGAGCCAGGTGCTGGTCAGCCAGTATGAGACCCGACCGATCAACGTGTACGTCAACTACCTCATCAAGTTCACCTACGGCTTGGCCCCGTTGGTGAGATGACCCGCAATAGGCCCCAGAACCCCATCACAGGAGAACACGCATGGCATACACCAACGTCCAATTCATAGGCTACGTGCTCGACACCGCGCCGCAGACCAACCCCGATGGATCGCAGACCTACCTGGGTTTGAACAATCCACAGCTCGACATCGAGGCCCGCTGTGCGCTGATGCTGCGCGCCATGCAGACCGCGCGCGACGCCCTTCCGCAGCAGTCTCCACCGGAGCCCGCGGGCACTACGCTGAAGGTCTTCATGGCGCCCGAGTTCTTCTTCCGTGGCTCGCTGGGTGCATACCAGATGGATGACGTGCAATTGGCGATTGCCACCCTGCAACGCATGGCTGCCGACGCGCAATGGGATGACTGGGTGTTCATCTTTGGTACCGTTCTGGGCGTTTCATCCCCCACGTACGCAACCCCGCCCTACGACATCGACCCCCTGGCCACCAAGGAGGTCTACAACTTCGCACCTGTGCAGTTGGGCGGCTTGGCCGCCCAAGGGGACACTGGTGCCCGCGTGGTGATGAAGGAGCTGATGTCCGGGGTGGACTTCATCGCGGCGGTCGCTAATCCCGGTGGCTTGTTGCTCGCGGATGTGGAGCACTTGGCTGCGTCGAATACCAGTGGCCTGGGGCGTGAGCAGCAGGAAGTCAATTACGACGGTGCGGGCGTGTTCGAGTTGGCCGGCATCACCTGGGGGTTGGAGGTCTGTCTGGACCACAGCAGCACGGTGCGTCGGTTGCAAAAATCACCGCAATTGCCGGGCGAGAATTTGATCCAGTTGCAGGTCGTACCGTCCTGCGGCATGGGTATCCAGGCCCCCAGCGTGATCACGCAGGCTGGCGGCTACGTATTCAATTGCGACGGCTACGGCGCCACCAGCCACTCCAGCCTGGCACAGCAAATCCCACCGCTGATGAATGTGGTGTATTCCAGCAGCACGCCGGTCAGTGGTGAACCGATTGCGCTGCAAAGCAGCTCGCCGGTATTGGATGTTCCCATCAGCTCGCTGTACGCCCGTGGCCCGGGGGTGGTCAACATCTATCCAGCATCGGCCATACCCGCGCAGCAAACTGTTCCCGGGAACACGATGACCTTGAACTGGCCCGCCAGTGCGGACTACCAATTCATCTTCCAACTGGTGTACAGCAGCACCGGGAATTTCGTGACCCTCATGTGCGAGATCCGCAGCAAGAAGACCAACTTCTACGGCAACAACTACTTCCTGCCGCTGAACCTGCAGACGCTGGATTCTGCGAAGCAGGATGTGCATATCCAGATGAACATGGTGCCGGGCAGCAGCCCCTATGCCGGCGCTGTGTGGTGCAAGATCCAGGTGCCGGGCTTCATCTTCGAGGGTAACGCCTTTGAGTTCAGCGCGACCTATGGTGGCCTGGCCCCCTTCACCATTTGGTAAGCGTGGGACGGCAACCAGCATGAAACCCGACGCACTTCGGACAGCCTCCGAGTCGCATCCGCTGAGTGTGTATGTGCACCGGCGGGCTTACCGTGTGATGGCGAATGAGGCGCGGCGTGCCTTCTGGGAGCGTGTCGGTACCGGTTTGTGGGAGCCCCAAACCTTTGAAGTGTTTGAGCGGTTCTTGCGACCCGATGCCTCCTACATCGACCTGGGGGCCTGGATCGGCCCCACGGTGCTGTATGGTGCAACGCTGTCGAGCTGCGTGTACGCACTGGAGCCCGATCCGGTGGCGTTCGCCGAGTTGGGTGGCAATATTGCCGCCAACCCAGCATTGCGGAGCAAGGTCCGACTGCACCCTTGCGGTATAGGCGCGCAGACGGGGCCGTTGCAACTCTATGCCGGTGGTTTCTATTTTGGGCATCAGAGCCAGTTCGGCGACAGCATGTCCGGCATGTTTGCCGCGACCGATGCGCCCAACCAGCCGTCACGCGAGGTGCACGGCATGGACCTGGAGGGCTTTATGGATTTGCACGCCATTGGCGATTGCAATTTCATCAAGATGGACATCGAGGGCGGCGAATATGCGGTCATACCGGGGCTATGGAACCGCCTGCACCGCTTCGGGTTTCCTACCTTGTATGTCTCCTTCCATGCCCCCGAGCTGACCCGGCGTGAATCCTTGATACGCGCTTGCGTCGATGAGCTGCTGCTGTGCTATCCGCGCTTTTACAGCGCAGCTGGCGCGCAGGCTGTGCCGCTGGCGCAGGCTGTTGCGGCTGTGCAGGACTGGGGTGACGAGAGCCCCGGCAGCCCCTGGCGTCGGCTGGAAGCTCTGCTCGGCAGTGGCCTGGTGGCCACCAACGAGGAGTGGTGAATGGCGGCCGTACACCACCGCCAGATTGTGATTGGCGTGCACGTGGCGGGGCATGTGCAGGCTCTGTCCACCACCCTGACCAGTATTTTTGAGAATACGCCGCTGCCCTTTGCATTGCGCGTTCTGATCGATGTGGACCAGACGGTTCCGGCCTATCCGGGCATCCCGCAGTTGCCTCGGCCGCCGCAAGCCGGTGCTGCCGCGTGCTTCAACCAACTGATTGCGGAGCCGGCTGACGTCTACGTGTTTTTGGAAAATGGCGCACGGGTCTGCCCTGGCTGGCTGGAGTTGCTATTGGCGGCGTTGGACAAAGAGGCCAGCCACGGACTGGTCGGACCATCCACCAACCGCGGCTGGAATGAGCAGGCCGTGGCACCCGCCTGCAGCAGTGCACAGGAGGCATTGTGGGACCAGGCGGACGCGTTGCTGCTGCGTTTTGGTGATGCCTGTATGCCGCTGGAGCCACTACACAGCCTGGCGGACTTTTGCTACGTGGTGACGAATGAGGTGGTTGCAGCCATAGGGGCCGCTGACACGGCCTACAGCCAAGGACCCTGTTGGGAGATGGACTACAACATACGGGCGGCGCGGGCCGGCTTTCGTGGCGTCTGGGCCCAGGCCGCCTTTGTGCACCGCGCTCCACAGTGCCCGGTGCAGTCCAGCATCCATGACAGCCTGCTCGAAATCAACAAGCACCTTTACCAGGATCGGTTTTGCGCATGGCGTGCGGAGGTCCAGCCGCAGAATCTCCCCTACCATGACCATTGCGCAGGGGAGTCATGCCGCCACTTTGCTGTGCCGGAGCGCACGCGCATCCACAGACCCCTGCACCCGATGCCGGTGTTGCCGCCAGCGTGGACGCAAGCCCCGGAGTCGCCGCTGATGAGTTGCGTCATGCCCACCAAGGGCCGGCCGGCGTTTGTGGCGCAATCCATTCGCTATTTCCAACGCCAGGATTACCCCGCATTGGAGCTGCTCATCGTGTACGAGGACGATGCCGACCTGCCCAGCGGTATCGACGATGGGCGCATACGCTGCATACGCGTACCCGCCAGGACCAGCATAGGTGCCAAGCGCAATGAGGCATTGCGCCAGGCCCACGGTACGTTGATTGCCCATTGGGACGACGACGACTGGTACGGTGCGCAGCGACTGAGCCGGCAGGCCGCGCCGCTATTGCACGGCGTGGCGGACATCACAGGGCTCAACGACATGCTGTTCATGGCACGCCCCCAGGGGGAGTTCTGGGCTGCCAGCCGGGCCTTGTTCCGCCGCATGTTCGTCGAAAACGTCAGTGGCGGAACGCTGGTGTTCCGGCGCAGCCTGTGGGAGCGCCATGGCCAGTACCCCAACACCTCATTGCGCGAAGACGCCGACTTCCTGCAAAAGACCCTGGCTGGCGGTGCCCGCCTGTGCCGTGTATCCGGGCGCGACCTGTGTGTCTATGTGCGCCATCATGGCAACACCTGGAAGTTCAAGGAAGGCCACTACTTGCAGCAGGCCGAATGGGCCCTGGTGCCGCCACCGGATTGCCTGCAGCAGGATTTGAATTTCTACTTTCCCGCTGCGCCAACGGAGCCTTTGGTGGTGGCACCTCCACTGGTGAGCTGCATCATGCCAACCTCGGATCGGCGGGAGTTCGTGCCCCAGGCCATCCGGAACTTTCTGGCGCAAGACTATGCTCGGCGTGAGTTGATCGTGCTGGATGATGGGCGTGACAGCGTGGCCGACCTCATTCCACCGCACGACATCATTCGGTACGTGCGCCTGGACCGTAAATCAACAATAGGAGCGAAGCGCAATATTGCCTGCGAGCTGGCACGCGGTGAAGTGATTGCGCATTGGGACGATGACGACTGGATGGCGCCCAGCTGGTTGAGTTCGCAAGTCAAGGCGCTGCAGGACCATGGTGCAGACATCTGCGGCCTGGACAGGGTGTATTTCTATGCGCCCGAGGCACGGCGTGCCTGGCAATACGTCTACGATGGCCGCACGCCGTGGGTCTGCGGCGGAACCCTGTGCTACCGGCGAGACTATTGGCGCAGTGCACCGTTTGCCGACGTCAATGTGGGCGAGGACAACGCCTTTGTTTGGGCACCATTGGACAAACGCATCGCAACCAACCCCGATCAACACCTGTATGTTGCGCGTGTACATGCGCGCAACACCAGCCCCAAGGACATCCTGAACCGCCGTTGGCGCAGTTGCCCTGTCGAGCAAGTCGAGCGCCTGATGCAATGAGGCCGAGCTTGCATGGGCTTCATGCGTCGGCGATTGCCACCAAGCGGTACACCAGCTCCGCGTACTGAAGCTTTGCCGGTGCATAGGCCTCCGTCTGTATGCCGCTACCGGCCAATTCACGTTGTGCCTCCGTGCTGGCAAGCACAACACCCCGCTCCACCATGCCACCCATGCGCAGCACTGCGTTGGTTGCGCGGTTGCTGCTCCGCGCATCGCTGTGGGTTGCAAGCGTTACGGTATGCAATGCGCCCGACATTTCCAGGCGCACACCATGTTGGACTTCCAGCACGCGGCTCTTGCGTTGCACCTGGGTGGTCAAATCCAGCGCCAGCGCGGCGGCCTGTTGTGCCGGGTGTGGTTGATCCGGGCCTGCGTCAAAATGGAACAGCATGTGGTCACCCAGCGTGCCCATGGCCCGCCCTTGCTGTGTCCGTACCAGGTTGGCGCACCAGCCTATGTGCTGTTCACGCATGTCCTGCAGATCTGACAGCGCGACCGACGCATCGCGGGCTGGTTGCAGGTGCAGGGTCAGGCACAAAACGGCACGGGCGACCGTTCCCGTACCGGCGATAGGCCTGGGGGTCAGCGCGTCCTGGGTCGTTTGCCCAAGAGCCAGGGCACGTGAACGGCGCTGCGTGGGCAGACCTGCGCTGGCACCGGTGCTGCGCAATTGCGCGAGATGGTGCATCAACTCCGTGTACAAGTGGGCAGCGTCCGCAGCCCGTGCACGCACGTCTTTTTGCAGTGCGCGCTGCAGCAATTGGGTCAATGGTTGCCCCAGCAGCTCTTCAGGCAGGGCGATCTCGGCGCTGCTCAACTGGTTGTGCAAGACCTCGTTCACGTTGGCTCCTTGCACGCAGGGCCTGGCGTTCAGGCATTCGACAAACATCAAGGCCCAGGCATAGATGTCGGTTGCCGGGACGCAGCGCTCTCCGCGCAGTTGCTCAGGTGCGCAATAGGCCGGCGTGCCAGCAGCGCTCACCACCTGAAAGGCCGGCTCCCCGTTGTGGCTGGCCAGCCCGAAATCCAGTACTTTCGCATGCAGGGCCGTGCCCGTGGGAACCACCATCACGTTTTCCGGCTTCAGGTCACGGTGCACGATGCGGTTCCCATGTAGAAAGGCCAGGGCGTCCAGTAGCTGCACCATCAAAGCCAGAGTGTCCAGCAGGGGTAGCCTACCGCTGTGCTGCAGAAAGTCGCGCAGTGTCTCGCCGGGAATGAACTCCATCACGGCGAACAGCAGGCCACCGGTGGCCAGGCCTTTGTCGATCAGGCGTACGACGTGGGCGTGTTGCAGCATGGCCAATACGCGGGTCTCCTGGTGCAGGCGCTG
Source organism: Rhodoferax sp. GW821-FHT07G04 (assembly GCF_059418585.1). Classification (NCBI taxonomy): domain Bacteria; kingdom Pseudomonadati; phylum Pseudomonadota; class Betaproteobacteria; order Burkholderiales; family Comamonadaceae; genus Rhodoferax; species Rhodoferax sp. GW821-FHT07G04. Next base: position 760,488 of record NZ_JBWKQD010000001.1, on the reverse strand, counting down.
GTGGACGCGCCGTTTGGCGGCCGGGTCGTGTCCATGGGGCGTGCTGGGTATCTTGATGGCCACAAACTGCCCCGTGCTGCGCTGCCTGGCTTTGAAGACCTGACCCGACGCGCCTTGCCCTAGTAGTCCCAACGATTGGTAGCCTGGCACGCCTACGGGGAAGCCGTGCGTGGGCGCCCGTGTCATCTCAATGGGACATGGACTCAGGCCACGAGCGGTTCTTCAGCGTGTGTGTGCATGTCTAGGGTCAGGGGGTCAAAACCGCTTTCCAATCGGGAGCCTCGTGTGATGCGAAAGCGCAAGCCACCAAAGCGCAGCGAGCCGCGGCGGCGTTCGATCAACTCGGGCACATGGGCGCCCCGCGGCAATGCCAAGGCCAATTGCTTGCGCATTCTGAATATCTGGATGTTCAGATGACTCGGGTCCAGGCCCAACATTTTTGCCAGTCGCTCCAGTTCGACCCAGCCATGGGCATGGCCGTCGGGGTGCCGCTGTGCATCCTGCAGCCGCAGGCGCGCCAGTATCAGCAGTGCATAGTGGTGGGAGCGTTCACCCAGATCGAGTTGGATGCCTGCATCGTCCACGTGCAATCGAACATGCTCTTCGTCGAGGCTCACATTGAAATGCAATGTGGGACGGGACGGGCGGGGGATGTTGGTGCCGGCCACAGCATCCAGTGTGGAGGCAATCTCGGCCATCCGGATGAAGCACCAATTGTGGTTGCCAAAGCTGACTTGGTCGCCATCCTCCAGCACCCAACTGCCCTGTGGAGTGGTGCTGATCCACTGGCCTTGTGCGCTGCAATGGATGGAAACCTCGGCGTCCTGCCCTTGCGGCAGCAGGTTGGAAAGTCCCAGCGCGATAGGTTGGCTGTCGTGCCCCAGGGGCCACAGCAAGTTTGTGGGTGCGGACAGATCCTCTACCAGCCACTCGCAGGTATCGTCTTCTGCGAATCGGATCGAGCTGCCCATCCGCAATTCCTGGCCTTTGGCGTGGGATTGCAGCACACCGTCGAGCAGCGTGCCGTTGCGGCTGTGATCGCGCAATTCCCAGCTTCTTCCGTTCCAGCGTACCGACGCATGCAGGTGTGAAGCATCCAGATTCTCAAGCAAGGTATCCGAAGAACGCCCACGCCCGAACACGTGGTGCGCTCTCAGGAATATTTTGCGCTCTGTGGCGCGATTCTTCAAAATTGCCACTAACCGGCTCCCTTTTCCTTGCGCGTGACCTGGGTGTCATTTTGAGCCTCAAGTGCCGTTTGATTGTTGCGGCTGCGGAACAATTGAAATGCATGTGCGCCGCCGCACAGAGCGCTGGACGCCGACTGTTAGGGCCTATTTGGGCAGCGCCTGCATTCTCTCGGCCAGGAAGTCAATGAAGACCCGGCATTTGGGCGCCAGGAATCGGTTGGGCGGGTACAGGATGTGGGCGGTGCCGTGGTAGTTGGCCTCCAGTTCCCAATCCGGCAGGATGCGTTTCACAAGCCCCTGTTCCAGCGCGTGTTGCGCGACAAAGTCGGGCACACAGCCCACGCCGATGCCGGCAACGATGGCATCCAGCCGGATCTCGCTGTGGTTGGCGACATAGCGCCCCTTGACCAGAACGTCTTCGACCTCCTTGCCCCGGCAAAAGCGCCACCAGTTGTCCTTCTCCTTTTCGCCCAGGTACATGCAGCTCAAGCCGATCAGGTCGCTGGGATGCTGGATGGGATGGGTCTTGGCCAGGAATGCCGGGGACGCCAGCACGATGTGCTGCACCTGCATCAACCGGCGGGAGGCCAGATTCTCCGGCGGGTGCTTGGTCAGTTGCACGATGAGGTCCACGCCTTCGTGGATGGGGTCCACCTTCTTGTCGGTGACCAGGAGCTTGACGTCCACTGCCGGGTACCGCTGCAGGAATTCCAGTATCAAGGGGTGCAGAATGTGCTTGGCAAAGGCCTTGGGCGCGCTCACCTGGATGAGGCCCTGCGGCTTCTCCATGAAGCGCTGAGCGACCTGCATGGTGCCCTGTGCAGCGGCTACCAGTTCGCTGCATTTCTCGAAGGCCTCCTTGCCCGCATCCGTGAGGCGGAACTGGCGTGTGGTCCTGCGTATGAGCTGCAGCCCCAAGACCTTTTCCAGGCGCGACACATGGCGGCTGGCTGCCGAAGGCGTGATCTGCAATTCGATGGCGGCGGCTGAAAAGCTACCGCGTTCGGCCACCCGCGCGAAAGTGACCATTTCCGGTAGCACCTCCAAAAAATCATTCATTCCCATGGTGCAAATGTACTGTTCGCTGTTACGGCCAATTTTGCGCCAGAAATGGTGAGAAGATTTTTGGGCAGGGAATAGACCCCCCAAGCTACCTGAATGGGTGGCCCCAGCATCAAACTTCCTCTGAAGTCAAGACCATTCTCTTTCCCCTCTTGCATATGACCTGTTCCACTGGACAGGCTTACTTTTTTCCGGTCTACGGGTGACGATTCAGCCGTCTGTCGTCACCTAGAACTGGAGAAAGAAATGGAATCGAAACGGATCAGAAGTTTTGCCGATCTGGATGTCATAGCGCGGCATGCCAAGCATGTGTTGACGCTGTTCAGCGGAGGCTTGGACAGCAGCTATGTGCTCAAGGAACTGGCAGACCGCCACTGCCGCGTCACGGCCTTGGCGGTCGATGTGGGAGAAGGTGCCCACCAGGCGGACCTGCGTGCGATTGCGGACAAGTTCGGAGCGGGCCTGGAAATCGTTGATGCGCGCGAAGACTTTGTCCAGGAGGCCGTGCTGCCCGCCGTGCGGGCCCAAGCCAAGTACCTGGGTATCTACCCCATCAGCTCATCGCTGTCGCGCCCCGTGCTGGCGCAGACGGCGGTGCGCGTGGCCCAGCGCCTGGGATGTGATGCGCTGATCCACACGGCCAACCAATCGCAGAACAGCCTGCGACGCCTCAACGGTGCCATTGCCCAATTGGGATTCGCGGGCTGGTATGGCACGCCCTATGAGTTCTCCGCCATGAGCCGCGAGGAGAAGATCGAGTCGTTGCGCGCGGTGGGCTTGCAGCGCTTCCAGGCGCGCGGCATCAGCGGTGACGCCAACCTGTGGGTCCGTGAGTTTGAATCGGGCTCTCTGGACAACCCGGAGGCTTTTTGGGTGCCCGATTCGCTGTTCGAGTGGACTGCACCCAGCGACGCAGTACTGGGCGATGATGTGACGATCACTTTCGAGTCCGGCGTCCCCATTGCACTCAATGGCGTTTCCTTGGGGGCCATGCAGCTCATCGCGCTGCTGAACCGGCAGGCCGGTGCCTTTGGCATTGGGCGCTATTGTGGCCTGGAGCATCTGGACCAGGGGGAAAAAGTGTTGGAAGTGCGGGAGGCGCCAGCGGCGACCCTGCTGATGGATGCCTACCGGCATCTGGAGACAGCGAGCCTGGATTACGAGGTATTGCGCGAAAAGTCCCACCAGGAGCAGTTGTGGGTGCGCGAGGCGATAGAGGGCCGCTGGTTCGGTCGCATGCGCGAGTCGGCCGAGCAGTTCATCGCGGCCACGGCCCAGCACGTCAGCGGCGTTGTGCGCTACAAGCTGCGCCCCGGCGTGGCCGACGTCTGCTCCATCCGCGCCAAGGCGCCGCTGTACCTGACGGACCGCGACGCCTGGGAGAAGGCGGTGGCCCAGGAACGCAGCCGCATGGTGCTGCGCGAACCCCAACATCAACAGCACATGGTGGCCGTATGAATACCGTCGAAGATTCTGAACTATTGGTGGTACAAGCCAAGCCCTGGCTTGCGGCAGCCGACGATTTGCGCGCTACCCACTGCGCCATTGTGAAGGGTGATGCTTTGGCCGAGTGGGCGGGTGTGGTGCACGAACAGTGGCTGAACTTCGCGGAGTATTGGAACCGCTTGACGCTGGATCGCTTCATGGGCGATGGTGGTACCTACCGCTTGCGCCGCTACGGCCAGTTTGAAACCGATTCCGACGGCACATTGCGCCAGTTGCCGCATACCGCCTACGAGCAGGCCAGCCATATCAACCGGCTCAACGGAGGCATTGCACGCACATTCGACCCGCTGGAGCCAGGATTCGCACGGCACCCGGTGTTGCACGGCGTGATCGATGTGTTGACCCGCATCGTCAATGATCTGGAGGGCGGTGTTTGCGCATGGAACATCAAGCTGCACCCCTACCGCATACTGGCTTCAACGGATGCTGCAGGCCAGCCTACGCCCGAGGGATTGCACCGCGATGGTGTGGACTATGTGGTGTCCATGATGGTCAAGCGACACAACGTGTGTGGCGGGGAGAGCTCCATGACGGATGCCCAAGCCAACCCGTTGGGGCAGGTGACCCTGACGGAGCCCATGCACATGCTGGTACTGAACGATGCGCACACCCTGCACGCTGTCACGCCCGTGGTGCCGCGTGATCCCTCAACTCCGGCCTACCGCGACGTGCTGGTGATTGCCTTTGAAAAGCTGCTCCATGCGTGAAGGCCGCGGACTGTGTAATGGGCTGTAATCGCCAGCCCCGGCGGTGAACTTGAGAATGGGTGCGTAGCGCAAGCCGCACCCATTTTGCTTTTTCTTTGCAGGAGGATCGTATGCCTTACTACTTGACTGATGCCCAACGCAATCTGCTGGCCCCTGCCGTTGGAGACCATCCTCGCAACGGTGCCACTGTGCCTACTTCCGACCAGGCCCCATTCGTTACCGCGGCGTGCTGGGGCTGGGCACTGAATGGTGAGTATGTGAACGCCAATGATCCCTATGCGGCCACAACCATCTACACCTCCAATGCGGGCGCCTTCGTACTCAATGCCCAACAGGTGCCCACGGGGCTGAACGCGGATTTCTTCGCCACCACCGACGCCATCTTTCCGCAAACGATTCCGTACCACACGGTGTTGACGAACAACATCGATAACGCATTGCGGGGCGTGGTCGGAGCGCAAGACGCCTGCCGTGTCGCCTTGATGAAGCTCACCGCCGAACTCAACGGCCACACGGTCTTGCCGGATGATGGCGCTGCCACCTACACCATGGTCATGAAGTCGCCAAGTTGGTATGGTTGGTGCCATTGGGGCATAGGTATTCAGGGTGTGGGTGGCGGTGTCACCACCTACCAGCAGAAGGTCAATGGCAGCGTGGCCGCTCCCCGACCGCTGAAGTACAACTGCGGCGTGATGTGGGATGAGGGCCAGCCGCTGACCACGACGATACGCCTCAATGGCCTGCTGCAGACCCAGGTCACGATGCTCAACCGCGTGGTGTGACGCCGTGGCGACCACTACCAACACTCCGGGTATAGACGTTAGCCACTATCAGGGGGCGATTGATTGGGGGACCGTTGCGAGCAGTGGCGTGGCCTTTTGCTTCATCAAGGCGACCGAAGGCCGCACCGTCGCGGACGGCAAGTTCCCAACCAACTGGACTGGCAGCCTCGCCGCAAGGTTGTACCGGGGTGCCTACCACTATGCGCACCCAAATACCGATGCCAGTACGCAAGCCCAGTTCTTCTATGACACGGTTACTGGCGCGGGCCCGCAGGGATCCATCGACCTGCCGCCGGCCCTGGACCTGGAAACGCTGGATGGTCAAACCCCTGAGGTCGTCTTGCAATGGGCCACCACTTTTCTGAACGCGGCCGATGCGCTGTTCGGGCGCACAACCATCCTCTACACCAACCCCGCAACCTGGCTGTCGTTGCCGGAGGGGCCGCAATGGCAAGCCATGGCCAATCGCCCACTGTGGCTGGCCCGGTATGCAGCCCAGCCCGAAGTGCCCCAACCGTGGTCCAACTGGACCTTCTGGCAGCACAGCGATGAGGGGGAGGTCGCCGGTGTGAACGGCAAGGTCGACCTGGATTGGTTTGCCGGAGACCCTGCGCAGCTGGCCGCACTGCGCTAGTCCACTTTTATGTAGAGAACTGCCGAGGACCGCATGACTAGCTACTTCTCCTTCACCATTACCAACAACACGCAGCAGAACGGCGGCGCGGCCAGCCTGGCCGATGACGCGCTGTACCTGTTTGTCACACAGGAAGCCCTCAACACCGCGTGGAGCATCGACACCGGGACGGGCATTGCCACGGCGCTTCCTGCGGGCACACTGGCGCCGACCTTCACCCTGGCCGACCTCGTGGCGGCCGGAGGCAGCCTGCAGTTCGACGCCAGCGTGCAGGTGCCCTCTGCGCGCCTGTATATCAGCAGCAATGCCAATGCCGTGGGTCTGTCGGCTGGTGCCGTCAGCGGCCCCACGGCGGGCACCGCCGAGTTCTTCTACGACTTCGTGGAGTTCGCGCTGACCTGCACCACGCCCGGCGCGCCGGCCGGTAGTGCACCCAACAACCTCAATGTCGACACCACCCAGGTGGACCAACTGGGCATACCGATCACACTGCAGGTCACTCCGCAAGACCCCAACTTCGGCGCCGGCTCCGGCATCGTCGCCACACTGGACCGCCAGTCTTTGATCAGCAATTACCAGGCCATGGCCGTGGGTGCGCTGGCGCCGTTTGCCGATTGCGTGTACCCACCGGGCAGCAGCGCGTCCACCGCCTATCGCTTGCTGAACCCCAGCGATGTGATCGGCAGCCAATTGCTGGCTGCGGGCTTGCAGGGCAGCATCACCACCGCGGGCAGCCCGGGTGCCTGGCAGGCCACGTTCACGATCACAGGCCCGGGCACCACGGTGCCCACCAACGGCGGCTTGTATGTGGGCATGCCGGTCTGCGGCCCGCTGATTCCCGCAGGCACCGTGGTCAGCAGCCTGCCGGGTTATCCCAGCGGGAACAGCGTGGTGATGGCCAGCACGGCATCGGCCAATCCCTTTGTCGCCAGTAGCCAGACTGTGCAGTTGTTCTTTGTGACGCCGCCCACCACGGCGCTGGCCACATACTTCGACGCGGCAATCGACAGCTTCTTTGCCTGGGTTCTGAAGAATCCCAACACCTTGCTGGTGGAGCAGAACAACAATGGCGACCATACCTACACCGGCAATGTGGTGCAGATCAGCGGCATCACCGATATCGATGGCAATAGCAATACCTACACCGTGCTGCAGTTCACCGGAGGCAACAGCGAGGTCTACAACCTCTACTACCCGTTCTTCCGCACCAACGCGCCCGCGGGCAAGACCACGCCCTTTGGCAGCGTCGTGCCAGCGCCGCCCGCCTGGTGGGCGCCGCAGCTGCCTCCGGCCCCCAGCCTGATGTACTACGCGCCGCCGTCGTTGATGGTGTTCGGTGCCAGCGGCGTGTTTGCGGACAACATCCAGCAACCCCCCTATGCGGCCAACAACAGCGCGGCGGTGCTGGGCGCCATCGAAAACGCCATCGCCACAGCGCTGGCGCGCGGCTATGCGACGACCTGGCAGTTCCTGAAGGGCAGCATCACGCCCGGTAGCCCGGCCACCACGGGCACCGTCACGCTGGATGCAGGGACGACCACGGTCGGGCTGGAGGGGACACTCGACATGGCCTCGTTCCAGATTTCCAATATACCGATGGCCGCGGCCATCCCGGCGGGTGCACCGGTATCGAGCTTCACGGTCAGTTCCCCGCTGGATATCCTGCCGACCATTTCAGACCTGTTGACCTTCGCGCAGTTCTACCCCGCTGGCGGGACCTGGAGCGCGTTTGCGCAGTTTCTGCACCAGCCCGATGTCACCATCGATGGGCGGGCTTATGCGCTGCCCTTTGACGACCAGGGCGGTTTCAGCTCAGACCTGAACGCCGCCACCTCGGTGGCCAACCCGGCCAGCGTCAGCATCACGCTGGGTCCTTGGGCACCGGCGGGCGGGCAGCCGCAACCTGCGGTTGTTGGTGAGCAGACGGTTACGCTCACCTGGCCTGCCAGCGATGGCTACAGCTTTGTGTTTGTGCTGACCTACAGCGCCAGTGGCGCCTATGCTGCGACCAGTGTGCAGATCGTCGCCGCATCCAGCAGCTTCAACGGCCAGACCTACGGCTTGCCGGTCGCGCTGCAGACGCCGGCGGGTGCATCGCCAGTCGAGACCATCAGCATGCAGGTGGTAGCGGTGACCGCTGGCACCTACAGCGGCGCGGTGTGGTGCAGCATCGATGTGCCGGGCTTCACGTTCGAGGGCAATGCCTTTGAATTCAGTGCCCTGTACGGCGGTGCGCCACCCCGCACCATCTGGTAGTGCACCCTGGCATGCCCTTAAAAACCCCATTTTAGGTTTTTTCGAGGAAGTGTTTGTTAAAAGTGGTCAGTAGCCCTCGTGGAATATAGTGATATTGCTACCAAATGGATAGCGCGTAGTTGTGCACTATCCCCAGACCCGGTAGGCCCAGAAACTCTCGTCCTCCACCACCGCGCGCTTGAGTTCGTTGGGGCTGACACCGGTGACGCGCCGGGTTTCGCGGCACAGGTGGGATTGGTCCGAATAGCCGCCGCAGGCGGCGATGTCGGCCCAGTTGGGTGCGCGGCTGTCGGGGTCGGACAGAAACGTGTCGCGGGTTTCGACGAAGGACTCCTCCGAACGCGCCAGGCGCCGCAGGTCGCGCAGCGGCAGGCCCGCCCAGTCCTTGATGCGGCGCTCCATCTGCCGCAGGCTGCGGCCCATGCCCGATGTGGCTGCCCGCAGGGCCAGGCCCTCGACCCAGTAGCGGTGGCGCTCGGCCCGGGGCATGGCGTCCTGGCATACCGCTTGCCAGCGGGGCTCCAGAAAGGCGTCGACCAACTGGGCGCGGGTGCGGTCATCCGCGGCCTGCTGCACGGCTTGCGCCATGGCCAGCCAGGATGCATCCAGCACGCTCTCCAGCGGTACCACGCGGTTGACCAGGGATGCGAGATCCACGCCCGCCAATGCCTGCATGGCCTGTGGCAGCAGTATGGCCATGAAGACATGCACAGGCCCCGGGTTGACACTGATGCTAGGCCCGGTGTGCGGGCCGATGAAGGACAACGTGGGCAGCACCTGGTGGGCGGGTGTACCGCCGCGCAGAATGCAGGTGGACTCACCCTCCAGCAGCCACATGATGCTGCAATAGGGCGAAGCCGGAAAATGGTTGTGCCGCTGGGCGTGCGAGAGCTGTGTACCCAGCGTATTGCGCGTCAGGTAGGCCCGCACGCACGACGCCAGCGCCAGCCGGGGGGGCAGCAGTGCGGCATGGGTGGATGGCGCAATCTGTTGCTGCGGCGGTGGCGCAGCGGGTGTGTGTGGAGGCTCCGCGGTCAACGGTGAAGCGAACATGGCCAAAGTTTAACGCGCCAGTTCGCTGGGTCTGGTCAGAGTCCATGCAATGTCGTAATCGTTCAATACCCATTTTGATGGGGCTGCGACACTGCAGCCACCATGCACCCAGTGATTCTCAAAAACGTCCACAAAATCTACCAGCTTGATTCCGTCGGGGTTCCGGCCCTCAGTGACATCAACCTTGAAATCCGCGACAACTGTTTCACCGTGATCTCCGGCCCCTCGGGTAGCGGCAAGACCACGCTGCTGAACCTGATCGGTTGCATAGACCGGCCCGACCAGGGCGAGCTGATCGTGGCCGGCCAGCCCGCGCAGCAGATGTCGGATGACGCACTGTCCGACTTCCGGGCCCGCCACCTCGGGTTCATCTTCCAGAATTTCAACCTGCTGCCGGTGCTCACCGCCTACGAGAACGTGGAGTACCCGCTGCTCTTGACCGGCATGGCCGACGCGCCGCGGCGCCAGCGCGTGCTGGCCTTGCTGGACGCAGTGGGCCTGGCCGACAAGGCCCGCAACCGGCCGGGCCAGCTGTCGGGCGGCCAGCGCCAGCGCGTGGCCGTGGCGCGCGCCCTGGCAACGTCCCCCAAGCTGGTGCTGGCCGACGAGCCCACGGCCAACCTGGACAGCCAGACCGGCGCCGCCATCATTGCGCTGATGCGCAAGATGCAGCGTGAGCAGAACGTGGCCTTTGTGTTCTCGTCGCACGATCCCATGGTGCATGCCGAGGCCGATGACGCCGTCTACCTGCGCGACGGCCGCATCACCGGCGTGGAGCGTGGCATGGTGCAAGCGGGGGTGGCGGCATGAGGACGTTGATGCTTGCCCTGCGCAACCTGCTGCGCAACCGCCGCCGTTCACTGACCACGCTCTTGGCCATGGTCATAGGCCTGACCGCCACGCTGGTGTTTGGCGGCTACAGCAGCAGCTCCATCCTGGCCATGCAGACCGGCTATGTGCAGGTGGTCGGGCATTTGCAGATACAGCGCCAGGACTACTTTTTGTATGGCAGCGGCAACCCCGCCGCCTATGGCATTGCCAACTACCAGCGCATCATGGACCAGGTGAAGGCCGACCCGGTGCTGCAACCCATGCTGACCGTGGTCACGCCCAAGCTGAACCTGGGCGGCATTGCCGGCAACTTTGCTGCGGGTGTGTCCAAAACCGTGCTGGCCCAGGGCGTGGTGGTGGATGAGCAGAACCGCATGCGCGAATGGAACGACTATGGCAGCCTGAGCTATTCACGCCCCTTGGCGCTGACCGGCACGGCGCCCGAGTCCGTGGTCATCGGCACCGGTGTAGCCCGCCTGCTGCAACTGTGCGGCCCGCTCAAGGTCTCCAACTGCCGCACGCCGCCGGCCAAGACCGAAAGCATGGCAGATGCCAAGAGCGCACCCGCGGACATTGCCGCCCTGTCTGCGCTGGAGACACCGGCTCCCACCGCCACCAGCGCCACGCAGATCGAAATCCTCGCCGCCAACGACCATGGCGTACCCAATGTGGCGGGGCTGAGCGTGGTGAAGGCCGAGAACTACGGCCTCAAGGAACTGGATGACGTGTTCATGGAGATGCACCTGGCCCAGGCCCAGAAGCTGATCTTTGGCGGCGTGGCGCCGCAGGTCACCGCCATCCAGCTGCAACTGCAGCACACCGACCAGATACCGGCCGCCAAGGCGCGGCTCAAGGAACTGTTGGCCAACCAGTGGAAAGACGCCCAATTGGAGGTGCAGGACTTTGAGACCCTGACGCCCATCTACGGCCAGACCATTCAGTTCTTCGACTCGGTGTTCGGCTTCATCGCCACCTTGATCGGTGTCATCGTGCTGTTCACCGTGGGCAACACCATGAGCATGGCCGTGGTGGAGCGCACGGTGGAGATCGGCACACTGCGGGCCATAGGCCTGCGCCAGGGCGGTATCCGCCGCCTGTTCCTGGTGGAGGGTGTTCTGCTGGGCTGCATGGGTGCGGTGCTGGGTCTGTGTGTGGCCCTGGGGTTGGCCAGCCTGATCAACCACAGCGGCTTCACGTGGACGCCACCCGGCTATGTGTACGCTTACCCGGTCAAGGTGCGGATCTGGGGCAACCCGCCGCTCATGGTGGGCAGCGCCATCGGTTTGGTGGTGGTGGCCATGGTGTCGGCCTGGTGGCCCGCCAACCGTGCGTCCAAATTGGCGGTCGTGGATGCCTTGCGGCATGTCTGAGGCAGTGAACATGAAACAACATTGGAACGATCTCAAGAGCGGGGCCTGTGGCCTGTTGCTGGTTGCGCTGGCACCCCTGGCTGCATTCGCAGCTCCACCCAGTGCGCAGGACATACTGGCCGCCAGCGACGCCGTGCGCAACCCTGCCAAACCCTTTGGCCTGACGACACAGTTGGTGGAGTACCGCAACGGCAAGGAGAGCGCCAATATGAGTCTGGCCATCTACGCCAAGGCCGAGGCCAGTGGCGGCCAGTTCCGCAACCTGGTGCGCTTTGTGGCGCCGGCGCGCGACGCCAACAAGCTGATGCTCAAGAGTGGCAACGACCTGTGGTTTTACGATCCCTCCAGCAAGGCCAGCATCCGCATGTCGCCGCAGCAGCGCCTGCTGGGGCAGGCTGCGAATGGCGACGTGGTCACCGTCAACTTGTCGCTGGACTACCAGGCCAAGCTGGCGGCCGAAGAAGACATACAAGACGGCGACCGCAAGCAACGGCACTGCTACAAGCTGGCCCTGGCTGCCAGCTCGCCGGATGTGACCTACCACCGCATCGAGCTGTGGATCGACACCACCACCAACCAGCCGGTCAAGGGCAAGTACTACTCCGAGAGCGACCGCCTGCTGAAGACAGCCTACTACCGCAAGGTGGAGAAGCAATTGGGTGCGGACAGGCCCACCGAGACCGTCATCATCGACGGCCTGGACCCCAGCTGGGTCACCGTGATGCGCTACACCGACTGGGCCTGGCGCGAGGTGCCCGATGCCTGGCTGCAGCGCGACTACCTGCCGCGCTTCAAACCCGAATGATGACGCACGCCGGCGCTGTTGGCCTGTGTGCCGTGCTGCTGGGTCTGGCGGCGGCTCCAACATGGGCGCAGCCCAAAACGGATGCCGACGACTCCGCCGCACTGCTGCTGGCGGACCAGGCCCCCGCAGCCAAGGAGACTGCCCGTGACTGGCAATGGGCCACCGAGTTCGCCCTAGGTGAGACGCGCCAGCGCTACGGCCTGGGTACGGTGCCCACGCAACGCCTGTCGTTGGACTTGCAGGTGGACACTAAACTGTCGGACCACTGGCGCGCCGTGTTCTCGGACCAATGGGATCGGCGCTGGGCCCGCAGTTGGGACGATGCCAGCTCCACGACCAATACGCTGAAAGAGGCCTATCTGAGCTGGCAGGCCAGCCCTGAGCGCGTGCTGGATGCCGGGCGCATCAATGCACGCTACGGCGTGGCCTCAGGCTACAACCCGACCGACTACTTCCGTGCCGGCGCCAACCGCTCCATCACCGCGATCGACCCCACCAGCCTGAAGAAGAACCGCCAAGGCAGCGTGATGCTGCGCGGCCAGGCCCTGTGGGACGGCGGATCGCTGACGGCCATGGCCTCGCCCAAACTGGCGGACCAGCCCACGGACGCATCCTTCAGCATGGACCTGGGCGCCACCAACCGGCAAGACCGCTGGCTGGTGGCTTTGAGCCACCAGCTCTCCGAAGGCCTCAACCCCCAATGGTTGCTATACGGCGAAGACCAGCAGCCACCGCAGATCGGCCTGAACCTGACCGGCCTGCTGGGTCAGGCCACGGTGGCCTACCTGGAGTGGTCGGGCGGGCGCAGCGCCTCGCAGCAGGCCCAGGCGCTGGGCACGGGGGACGACACGGCCTTTCGCTCCCGGCTGGCGACCGGCCTGACCTACACCACGACCAACAAGCTGTCCTTCACGGTGGAGTACGACTTCAACGGCGCTGCCTTGGCTCCCGATGCGTGGGAGGCCTTGGGCCAGCGCGCGCCGCTGGCCTATGCGCAATACCGTGCCTGGGCGCAGAGGGCGTTCGATCTGCCCACACAGCAATCGGTATTTGTCTACGCCAGTTGGCAGGATGCGTTTGCCATCAGCCAGTTCGACATCAATGCCATGCTGCGCCACAACGTCGACGACCGCAGCCAGTTGGCGTGGCTGGAAGCGCGCTACCACTGGGGCCGTGCCGATTGGGCGCTGCAGTGGCAGCACAACCGGGGTGGCTTGGCTACCGAGTTCGGAGCTTTGCAGCAGGAGCGTGTATTGCAGTTGTTGCTGCGCTACTTCTATTGACCCGCTTAGGGTGCTGAATCAGCGATCGGGGCTGAATCGGGCTCAACCGACTGCACAATCGCGGTTTTACCGCACCGCTTGTGCAGAAAGTACTCTTCCATGTACAACAGCATCAAACTCCTTCACCTGATCGCCGCCATTGTGTGGATGGGCGGCATGACTTTCATGCTGGTGGCTCTGCGCCCTGCGGCGCTGGAGGTGTTGGAGCCGCAAGTGCGAGCACGGTTGATGGCTGCAGTGTGGCGCCGCTTTTTCAGCGTGGTGTGGGTTGCCATTGCTGTCCTGTTGCTGAGCGGCGGCCATATGTACATGGGTGCATACAGGGCTGCGTCACCGTCAACGGCCGGTGCGGCTGGCGTGCCCGTGGGGTGGAGCCTGATGCTGGGCATGGGTGTCGTCATGATCCTGCTCTTTGGCCACATCTACTTTGCAGGGTTTGGTAAATTCAAGCGCGCACTCGCCGCCGAACAGTGGCCGGTTGCAGCCCAGGCTGCCGCGCAAATCAACCGCCTGGTTATCACCAATTTTGTATTGGGGTGGCTGGCGATGGCTGCTGTGCGTCTGGTGCACTGAAAAGGCTTAGCGCACAGGCTGCAACAGTACGACCAATGCCCCGGCACCACCCTGTGCCGGCGGTGCCTGTACAAAGGCCACCACTTCGGCGCGCTGAACCAGCCAGCGGTAGGTTTTGTCCTTCAACACTGGCGCCTTGCCCGGCGAGCCCAGGCCCTTGCCGGTGACCACACGCACGCAGCGTATGCCCTGCTTGTGCGCCTCGCGGATGAAGGCGCCCAGGGCCTCGCGTGCGTCGTCGGTGCGCAGGCCGTGCAGGTCGATCTGGCGCTGGATGCTCCACTTGCCGCGGCGCAGTTTCTGGGTCACGTCCGGGCCGACGCCGGGGCGGCGGAAGCTCAGCCGTTCGTCGGTGTCCAGCAGGCTGCTGATGTCGACCACGTCGCTGATGGATTCGGTGAATGCGGCCGCCTCGTCCAGCAGGTGTTGCATGGGCGTGGGCGGCGGTGGCGCGGGTTTGAGCAGGGCGACTCGTGGTTCGGGCAGGCGCTGGACCTTGCCCACGGCCGCCTGGAACAGGCTGCGCTGCTCGCGGGCTCGTTTGGCCTCCAGCGCGCGCTGCGCGGCGGCCTGGGCCTCGCGCTCGGCTTGGGCGGCAATCTCTTTTTTCACCTGTTTCAGGTCGGCCAGCGAACCCACCTTGAACGGCTTGGTCTTGCTGGCAACAGATGGCTTTGCAGCGGAAGTCACAGCAGGCCTTTTTCAGCCATGGACAGGGCTTGGCCGGGTCCAACGATGATGTGGTCCAGCACCCGCACATCCAACAGCGCCAGCGCGGATTTGAGCGTCTGCGTCAGCGCCTCGTCGGCGCGGGAGGGCTGCACCGTGCCGCTGGGGTGGTTGTGCGCCAGCACCACGGCGCTGGCCTGGTGGTGCAGGGCGCGCACGGCCACCTCGCGCGGGTAGACCGATGTTTGTGTGAGGGTGCCGCGAAACAGCTCTTCCATGGCCAGCAGGCGGTTCTGGGCATCCAGGAACAGCACGGCAAAGACTTCGTGGCCCTTGGCTGCCAGATGCAGCTTCAAATAGTGCTTGATGGTGTCGGGGCTGGCGAAGACTTCGCGCTCGCGCAGCTGCTGGGCCATGGCTCGGCGCGCCAGCTCCAGCACGGCCACCAGCTCGGCGCGTTTGGCCGGTCCCAGGCCCTTGACCCGCTTCAAATCGTCTGCTGTGGCATGCAGTAAACCCGAAATACCGTCGAAGCCCTCGTCGCCATTGCCTGATCCGCTATCTTTTTTGATGTGCAGCAGTTCGTTGGCCATCTGGAGCACGCCCTTGCCCTGGATGCCCGTGCGCAGCAGCAGGGCCAGCAATTCGGCGTCGCTGAGCGCACCGGGGCCGCGCGCCAGCAGCTTTTCGCGCGGTCGGGCGTCGGGGGGCAGGTCTTTCAGGGGCATGGTATGGGAGGGCGCGGCCAGGGGTTTCGGCCGGGTTTCTACAATAGAGGCCAGTTTAATGCTTGCCTCGCTACGGAAATTTCCGCCCCGCTGTGGCCTGGCAGCGTTTTTTGAGACCCTTATGACCGCTACGACAACGTCCTGTGTAAGCCCAAGCTCCTTCCTCACCCTGCATTACCGCTTGAGCGGCCCGGCCGGGGACGTGATCAACACCTTTGACGGCAAACCCGCCACATTGACGTTGGGCACCGGTGAACTGTCCCCCGCGGTGGAGGCCTGTCTGATCGGCCTGGAGGAGGGCACACGCCGCACCTTCGAGCTGCCCGCGGGGGCCGCCTTTGGCGAGCGCAACCCCGACATGCAGCAGTGGCTGGCGCGCAAGGAGCTCAATTCCCTGGGTGACCCCAACGAGCAATACGCCCCGGGTGATGTGGTGCAATTCCCCACGCCGGATGGCCAGGGCCAGTTCGCCGGTGTGGTGCTGCAGGTGCTGGAGGGCAAGGGCGTGCAGTTCGACTTCAACCACCCGCTGGCTGGCCAGCCGGTGACGTTTGAAGTGCAAGTGATTGGGGTTCTATGAACAACACGACTCACGCCCCCACGCTTGTCGCTGCGCCTAAGGGCGGCCTGTCGGCGCAGCAACCCCAGGAAATCCTGCTGGCCGAGCCACGCGGCTTTTGCGCCGGAGTAGACCGCGCCATCGAGATCGTCGAAAAGGCGCTGGCCAAGTTCGGCCGACCCATCTACGTGCGCCACGAGATCGTGCACAACACCTATGTCGTCAACGACCTGAAGGCGCGCGGCGCCATCTTCATCGAGGAGCTGGACGAGGTGCCGCCCGGCGCCACGCTGGTGTTCTCGGCCCACGGCGTGAGCCAGGCCATTCAGAAAGAAGCTGAGCGCCGTGGCTTCCAGATCTTTGATGCGACCTGCCCGCTGGTCACCAAGGTGCATGTGGAAGTGGCCAAGCTGCACAAAGAGGGCTATGAGTTCATCATGATCGGTCACAAGGGCCACCCCGAGGTGGAGGGCACCATGGGCCAGCTCGACAGCGGCATCCACCTGGTGGAGGATGTGGAAGATGTGGGCCGCATCCAGCCCAGCCAGACCGAACGCCTGGCCGTGGTGACGCAGACCACGTTGAGCGTGGACGATGCTGCCGAGATTTCGGCCGCCGTGGTGGCGCGCTTTCCCCAGGTGCGCAAGCCCAAGCAGCAGGACATCTGCTACGCCACCCAAAACCGCCAGGACGCCATCAAGGTCATGAGCCCGCAGGTGGATATCGTCATCGTCGTGGGCAGCCCCACCAGCTCCAACAGCAACCGCCTGGCCGAACTGGCGCGCAAGCTGGGCGTCGAAAGCTATATGGTGGACAGTGCCGCGGAACTGCAGACGGACTGGTTCATCGGCAAGAGCCGCGTGGGCCTGACTGCCGGTGCGTCGGCACCGGAGATCCTGGTGCGCGAGGTCATTGACCGCATCCGCGCCTTGGGCGCCGTGGCTGTGCGCAAGATGGACGGTATTGAAGAAACCGTCAAGTTCCCGCTGCCCAAGGGGCTGCGGATCGATGCCTGAAGGCGCTATTTATTTGGTAGCTGCATAAGCAATAAACTAGAGGGCTAGAGCCCCATTTGATTTAAAGAGAGTTGGTAGAACCATGTTAGACATCACCCTGCTGCGCAAAGACCTGGATGCAGTCGTCGCACGCCTGCAAACACGCAAGAACCCCCAGGCCTTCCTCGACGTAGACGCCTTCAAGGCGCTGGAGGCCGAACGCAAGACCATCCAGATGCGCACCGAAGAACTGCAAAGCAAGCGCAACACGCTGTCCAAGCAGATCGGCATGCTGAAGGCCAAGGGCACACCGGCCGAGGTGGATGCGGTGATGGCCGAAGTGGCCGGCTTGAAGACCGAGCTGGAAACCTCCGCCGCGCGCCTGGACATCATCCAGGCTGACATGCAGACCCTGTTGCTGGCCGTGCCCAACCTGCCGCACGAGAGCGTGCCCGTGGGTGCCGACGAACACGGCAATGTGGAAGTGCGCCGCTGGGGCACGCCGGCCGCCATGGCCTTCGAGATCAAGGACCATGTGGACATCGGCACGCCGATGGGCCTGGACTTCGAGATGGGCGTCAAGCTGACGGGCTCGCGCTTCACGGTCATGAAGGGACCGATCGCCCGCCTGCACCGCGCGCTGGCCCAGTTCATGCTGGACGTGCAAACCCAGGAGCACGGCTACACCGAGTGCTACACCCCCTACATCGTCAACGGTGACACCCTGCGCGGCACCGGCCAGTTGCCCAAATTCGAGGGCGATCTGTTCGCCGCCAAAAAGGGCGGCCAGGAGGGCGAAGAGCAGCCCGACCACACGGCGCTGTACCTGATCCCCACCAGTGAGGTGTCGCTGACCAATTTCGTGCGCGATGTGGTCATGCCAGAAGCTGATTTGCCGATCAAGCTGACTGCCCACACCCCTTGCTTCCGATCGGAGGCTGGCAGCGCCGGACGTGACACCCGCGGCCTGATCCGCCAGCACCAGTTCGACAAGGTGGAAATGGTGCAGATCGTGCACCCCGAGAAGAGCTACGAGGCGCTAGACGCCATGGTCACGCACGCTGAAGCCGTGTTGCAGAAGCTGGGCTTGCCGTACCGTGTGATGAGCCTGTGCACCGGCGACATGGGCTTTGGTGCCAGCAAGACCTTTGACCTGGAAGTGTGGCTGCCTGCGCAGAACACCTACCGTGAAATCAGCTCGGTCTCCAATTGCGAAGCCTTCCAGTCGCGCCGCCTGCAGGCCCGCTACAAGAACGCCCAGGGCAAGAACGAACTGGTCCACACGCTGAACGGCTCCGGCCTGGCCGTTGGCCGCACGCTGGTGGCTGTTTTGGAGAACTATCAGAACGCCGATGGTTCGGTGACCGTGCCGCAAGCCCTGCGCCCGTACCTGGGCGGGATGGAGACCCTCAGAGCCTGATAGAATGCTGCCTTCGTCCAACGATGCAGCGATTTAGGAGCGGTGGCAGAGTGGTCGAATGTACTTGACTCGAAATCAAGCGTACCGCAAGGTACCGTGGGTTCGAATCCCACCCGCTCCGCCATAAAAAAAGCCCGTGCAGTCTCTGCATGGGCTTTTTGGTTTCTGGGCCGCTATTACTGCGGCTGCGGCCCTAGCCGTTGCCGCCGCTGAGCTGCTGCAACAAGCTGGTATCGCCGGCACTGGCCTTTTGGCGGGCCAACGCAAACCACCAACTGCTGGCAATGTGGAAGTCGTAGGGGCTGTAGCCCTTGGCGCGGGTCGCCTTGGCGAACTCTTCATTCGCCACTTTGTAGTCCTTGTTGTTGGTGTAGGCGGCGCTTTGGCTCTTGGTCAGTGCGATCCAATCCGCTTGCGGAATGGGCGCCTCCCCCGCAATGGCCTTGCCCGTGCGCTGGGCCTCGGCAGCAGCCTTGGCGTGGCGGGCAAACGGGCCTGTGGCGGTCTCCAGGTAGACGACGCCATATTCCACGGCCAGGGCGCTATCTGCCTGCATGCGCTGCACCCAGGCTTCACTGAGTTTGCCGGCCGTGGCTTCGGTCAGCTTGTACTTGGCATAGACCTTGGCGTGCTGGCTCTCGGGCGCTGCGGCCAACTCGTTCACGTAGCTGGCGTAGCGCTCCAGGCTGAAACCCTGAATGGGGGCCAATGACGCGGCGCTGGGAGGCGCCAGGGCCATCTTGCCGGCGTTGCCCGACGCTTCGGCTTTGCTATTGCCTTCTTCCTCGTCGTCATCGCTGTCCTGCGGCATATTCAGTGCGACCAGAGGCTGGCCCAACAAGGGCTTGGCTTGGTCGCTCTTGGCGATCAGGGCCTCCAGCTCGGCGGCGCGGTCCTTGGACGGCGGGTGGGTGCGGAACAGCGAGAAGTTGTCGTCGTTGCCGGCCAGTTCCAGCAGCTTCTTCTGCAGGCGCACGGCGCCCTGGGGGTTGTAGCCGGCGGCGATGACCCATTGCAGACCCTGGGAGTCGGCCTCGCGCTCCTGGTCGCGTGAGAAGGAGCTGGATAGCAGCTTGGCCCCGGTGCGCCCCACGGTGTGGCCCAGTTGCGAAGTGCCCAGTTTGTAATTGATGGCCGCACCGGCAATCGCGCCCAGCACACCCAGCACGCCATCGGTGGATTTGCTCTTGCTGATGTGCTCCTTGCCGTGGTGGGCGTATTCGTGCGCCAGCACGGCAGCGATGGCGTCGCGGTCTTGCTGCAGGGCCTCGATCAGGCCCCAGTTCAGCACCACCCAGCGCTCGCCTTTTTGCTCGGTGGCGTAGGCGTTGACGTCGTCATCGTCTGACACCAAGAGGCGCAACTTCAGTCCGCTGGCCGTGGCCAGCTTGGTGTGCATGTCAGCCAGGTCCTGGTAAAAGGCCTTTTCCGAAGCGTCCTTGGTGGACGCCGCGGCCTTGACCACATCCACCAAACCGTCTGCCCAGGCGGCCATTGGCAGCCCCAATGCACCTACCAGCGCGGTGAATCCCAGCCAGCGGTGCCATTTCTTCTTTATCACTCCCTGCATTCCCACTCACCCTTTACAAAAAATGAATTGTTGAAAAGCTCAAAACCCCGCGGCGCGGACCTGGTTCGTAAAGTCACCCACCAGACCCTGGTCGCGTATTACCTTGTCGGCACCCATCAGGTAGGCGCGGCCATTTTTGGTGCCCACATAGGTGTCGGTGGCCGAGTAATAGCGGTAGTAGTAGCCGTCAAACGTGCCCGACGGTGCGGGGTGGGGCGCCAGCAATTGCGTAAAGGTCTGTTCGGCCCAGTTGAGGGCGCGGTTGGACTCCGCATTGCTGGATGCCGTGTACAGCGCGGCGCAGGCGTTGGCGTCATCACCCCGCAGTGTGCGTTGGTACTCGTAGCTGTTGTAGGGGCTGGCAAACATCACCGAGGCCTGCAGGTTGGAGTGGTTCAGGCCCATGGCGTGGCCCAGTTCATGGGTCATGACGGTTTCCACGTCCTGCACCGTCCAGCGGTACGCTGTGTTGATCACCACATCGGCATCGATCATGAAGTGGCTACCGTCATACCACCACTGCGTGTAGGCGCCATATTGGGCCAACTCATTGGTGAGCTGGCCCCAGCCGAATACGTTCATCTGGTCCACGGTGGAGAAGGTGCTGCGTACATTGGGCGGGACCGTGGTGAGCCCTATGTAGTTGAAGCTCAGGTTGCACATGCCGCTCCAGCGGGAGGCCGCTGTCTTGATGGCATTGATGATGTCGGCTGTGGCCAGGTTGGCGGGCTGGTTCGCGGGGTTGTAGTACCAGTCGATTTGGCCGCCCCGCCAACGCTCCTGCACCGAGCCCAGCACATAGGCGGCCGTCTCCTTCGTGTTTGGCATGGCATTGCGGGAAAAGTCCTGCGCCTGTACCGACGACATGGCCAACAGCGTGGCCACAGACAAAAGTAATGTGTTCTTCATCGCAGAGATCAAGGGAGCAATAAGACGGGGTGGCAGGCCCGGCGGGTGGCCAAGCCGGGGTGCCAGTTTAGCGGGCACATCCTGGCGCCAGGGGGCCGGGCGGGGCGTCTGGGGGCATTTCCAGGTCGTTTACAGGGCATTTGTAACATCTGCTTGCAAATATGCTTTGCCGCAGCTAATATTCAAGTTAGCAGCAATGCCTTCAGAGATGGAGTGTTGCTTCTCGCAGCCAGCGAGGCGGCTCGAAAGAGCAAATCTGGCAAGGGCAAACTTGATGAAAGTCAAGGACGCAAAGCTTCCGGGCTACATGACCACGGTCATACGCCAGCGGGGTTGCCATCGAAAGTGGCTATTTTCGATGTTGCGTCGCCCTTTATTTGTTGACTCAAACTAAAGGCGGCTGTATGACCAAACACTCCAACCGAAACATCCCTGTCGAGCAGTGGCCCGAATCCCTGGAGATTTTGCGTCACCTGGCAACGCTGACGGAGCCCATTCCGATCAAGGACGTTGCGCACTACGTCAGTGCACCCGAAATTTCCACCCGTAACCGCCTGGCCAAGCTCGAGGCCCAGGGCACGGTGCGCGCTCTGCGCGCCGCAGCCACACTAGGCCCCGGCAAGCAGGTTACCTGCACGCACTATGTGATCACGCAATACGGCAAGGATTGCGCCGGCATACGCACGCAAAGCCAGCAAGGCAAGGCTTTCAACGTGTGCGCCAATAGCGTGTTCTCATGGGCGGCGGCCATGGGCGGCCAAGCGTCGTTGAAAAACTGAGCCGCGCATAGGACAGGTTTCGCCGCCGGGCCTGTCCCTGGGCGCGCTGTTACTTTTCGATGGCGAGCAATTCGACGTCGAAGTTCAGTGTCGCATTGGGTGGCACCATGCGGCCCGCTCCGCGCTCACCATAGGCAGTGGCGCTGGGGCATGTCAGCTTGGCCTTGCCACCCACGTGCATTTTCTGCAGGGCCTGCGTCCAGCAGGGCACGACCATGTTCAGCGGAAAAACGGCTGGCTGGTTGCGTGCGTAGGAGCTGTCAAACTCCGTTCCATCCAGCAAAGTCCCACGGTAGTGCACCTTGACGCGGTCCGTTGCATGGGGCCTGTCGCCGGTGCCGACGATGGTGTGGTTGATGGTGACGCCAGAGGTCAGGGTCTCGATGGTCTCGGTGGCGGCAAAGGCCTGCGCACCATAGGCGGCGAAGGATAGAAGAGCGGGGATCAACAGGGAACGTGGTGTCATGTCAAAAAATGCGTTGAGGTGAAAGGCCAGAAGCGAGCCTGCTTTGCAGAGCGCGCTCCTCTGAATCAGCCCAGCAGGTTTAAGTTCCCGCTGCGGCGGCGGCCAGCGCATCCAGCGCAGCGCCTACCGCAGAGGCATCCACGGCCAGCGGCTCCAACTGGCTGGCCAGTGCTGCCAAGGCTGCAGCACCGTCGCGCTGCAGGCTGGCAATGGCCTGGCCCGCGTCCTTGGGTGATGCAAAGCCCAGGCTTTGTAGCAACAAACGGCCCTGGGCATCGACAAACTTGAAGCGGAACTGGCCGTCGGCCTCGCGGTATTGCTTGAAGCTGGGCAACGCTGCCTTGGCCGCCTTTTGCGTAGTAGCTTGCGCCTGGTCGCCCAGCTTGCGCAGGCCTACGGCATGGCGCAGCGCGGCCATGAAGGACGTGGCCTGCTTGCGGGCCTTCTCGGCGCCTGCTAGCAGGATGGTTTCGATCTTGGCCGGGTTGCGCATCAGGTCTTCGTAGGTTGCGCGCATGGGTGCGATTTCGCGGTCTATGCGTTCCAGCAGCAGTTGCTTGGCATCGCCCCAGGCAATGCCGTCGGCATAGGCCTTGCGCAGGGCCTGGGTCTCTTCTTCGCTGGCAAAGGCCTGGTAGATCTGGAACAGGGCCGAGCCCTCGGTGTCCTTGGGCTCACCGGGCATACGCGAATCGGTGACGATGCCGGCAATCAGTTTCTTGAGTTGCTCGCGTGTGGCAAACAGCGGAATGGTGTTGTCATAGCTCTTGCTCATCTTGCGGCCATCCAGGCCGGGCAAAGTTGCCACCGACTCTTCAATCTCGGCCTGGGGCGGCACAAAGTGCTCGCCATAGCGGTGGTTGAAGCTGTTGGCCATATCACGCGCCATCTCGATGTGCTGGATCTGGTCGCGCCCCACCGGCACCTTGTGGGCGTTGAACATCAAGATATCGGCGCCCATCAGCACCGGGTACATGAACAAGCCGGCGGTCACATCCGCATCCGGGTCCTGGCCGGCGGCGGTGTTCTTGTCCACGGCTGCCTTGTAGGCGTGTGCGCGGTTGAGTACGCCCTTGCCGGTGACGCAGGTCAAAAACCAGGTCAGCTCCGGGATCTCGGGGATGTCGGACTGGCGGTAAAAGGTTACGCGCTCGGGGTTCAGGCCGCAGGCCAGCCAACTGGCGGCGATCTCCAGCGTGGAGCGCTGGATGCGGGCCGGCTCATCGATCTTGATCAGCGCGTGGTAGTCGGCCAGGAAGTAGTAGCTCTCCACATTAGCTGCGAGGCTGGCCCGCACCGAAGGACGGATGGAGCCCACGTAATTGCCCAGATGGGGCGTGCCGGAGGTGGTGATGCCGGTAAGGAAACGGGTGGTAGCCATGGAGCGTCTGTATCAAAAAGGGTGAATATGGGGTGCCTTATGACACCAGTGCTGCAAATGGGTAGAGCAGGACATTGAGCAGCCAGTAGGTTAATCCCATGACTGGTTGCATCCACAAGGTGCTGAGCACATTCATGATGACCAACCCCATGACAATGAAGAACCCCCAAGGCTCGATGCGCGACACCAGTTCAGCTTGCCGGTATGGGAGCAGTCCGACCAGAATGCGGCCGCCGTCCAGTGGTGGCAGTGGGAACAGGTTAAACGCGAACATGACGATGTTCACCAGCACACCGCCTTGGCACATCTTGAGGAAGAACAGTTCGCTGACACCAGCACCCTGCAGCATGTAGAGTCCAATGCCCCAGAGCAGGGCCATCAGGAAGTTGGCCCCGGGGCCAGCCAGTGCGACCCAGATCATGTCGCGTTTGGGATTGCGCAAATTGCCGAAGCGCACTGGAACGGGCTTGGCATAGCCGAACAGAAACGCTCCTGAAGTTGCGAAATACAGCAGCAATGGCATCAGCACCGTACCCATGGGATCGATGTGGCGCATGGGGTTCAGGGATATACGCCCCATTTTCCAGGCTGTGTCATCACCGAAATATCGCGCGGCGTAGCCGTGTGCGGCCTCGTGCAAAGTGATGGCGAAAAGTACCGGTATGGCGTAGAGAGCTACCGTTTGAATGAGGTTTCCAATATCCACAGGACGAATATTCCAGTTTGTTGTTCTTACAGGCCCAGTCGGGCCAGATCACCACGGCCCTGGCGAATCAGTTGGGGTTCTGCCGCCGTCAAATCAATGACGGTGGTGGGCTCCAGGGCGCAGGCACCGGCATCTATGACGCCGGCGATGACTTTTTCAAAGCGCTCGCGGATGTCACCGGCGTCGTTCATCGGGTCGGTCTCTCCGGGTGCTATCAAAGTGGTAGCTAACAATGCAGATCCGTGGAGGGCTAGCAGCTCTTGTAGCACCGTGTGCTCGGGTACGCGCAGGCCTATGGTCTTGCGCGAGGGGTGGCTCACGCGCCGTGGCACTTCCTTGCTGGCTTCCAGGATGAAGGTATAGGGGCCGGGTGTGGCGGACTTCAGCAGGCGGTACTGGGCATTGTCCACACGGGCGTAGCTGGCCAGCTCGCTCAGGTCGCGGCACAGCAGCGTCAGGTGGTGTTTGTCGTCTACACCGCGGATGCGGCGCAGATTGTCGACGGCCGCCTTGTCGTCCAGGTGGCAGACCAGGGCGTAGCTGGAATCCGTGGGCACGGCCAGGATGCCGCCCTTTTCCAGCAGCGTGGCTGCCTGTTTCAAGAGCCGCGCTTGGGGGTTGTCCGGATGGACTTCGAAATACTGCGCCATACCAGAACCGCCCTATTGGATGCGCGATGCCAACAACTCCCACACGGGGGTCAGGTTGGCTGGCAAGAAGGGCAGGGTGCCGAGTTCGGTATGGCTTTCATCCGGGCTGTGGAAATCGCTGCCGCGCGAGGCGGCCAGGCCGAACTCGCGGGCGGTGTCGGCGTAGATGCTGTATTCGGGTACGGAGTGGCTGCCGGTCACGACCTCCACGCCCTGGCCGCCAAGGGCCTTGAACTCGGTGAATAGCGCGAACTCTTCATTCGGTGTGAACTTGTAGCGGGCTGGGTGCGCGATGATGGCCATGCCGCCGGCGTTGGTGATCCAGGTCACCGCGTCCTTCAGCGTGGCCCAACGGTGCGGCACAAAGCCGGGCTTGCCTTCGATCAGGAACTTGCGGAACACCTCGTTGGTGTCGCGGCAGACGCCGGACTCGATCAGAAAGCGGGCGAAATGCGTGCGCGAAATCAGTTCCGGGTTGCCGACGAACTTGAGTGCACCCTCGTAAGCCCCGTGGATGCCGACCTTGGCCAGGCCGTCCGACATCTCCATGGCCCGTGCATCGCGGCCGCCGCGGGTTTGTCGCAGGCCAGCGACCAGGTCCGCATTGTCGGCATCAAAACCCAGGCCGACGATGTGGACCGTCTTGCCAATGAAGGTGATGGAAATTTCGGTGCCGGTCAGGTAGCCCATGCCATGGGCCTTGGCTGCCTCTACGGCCCGTGTTTGGCCGCCGACCTCGTCGTGGTCGGTCAGTGCCCATAATTCCACGCCGTTGGCGCTGGCGCGCGCAGCCACGGCCTCGGGCGTTAGCGTGCCATCCGAAACCGTGGAATGGCAGTGGAGATCGGCGTTTTGGATAGGGGTCACCCACGCATTTTAGGCCTTGGACCATGCGGGGCGGCTGAATTCCAAGGCAACACCGCTGACGGGGTGGGTAAAGCCCAGGTTGCAGGCGTGCAGCAGCAACCGTGGCGACAGGGCCTGCACATCGGGCGGCGCATACAGCGCATCACCCAGAATGGGGTGGCCTATGGCCTGCAAATGCAGGCGCAACTGGTGGGTGCGGCCGGTTACAGGCTCCAGCAGCACATGGCTGGCATTGCGCTGAGCGTCGTAGTGGAGTAGCTGCAACCGCGTGATGCTGGGCTTGCCCAGCTCGGTATTGATTACGCGCAAGGGGCGGTTGGGCCAGTCCACGGCGATGGGCAAGTCTATGACGCGCCACGTGCCATCTGCAGGGGCAATCGCGCCATGGACCACGGCCTCGTAGCGCTTGTGCACCTGGCGGTTGGCAAAGGCCTCGCTCAGTGCGCGCTGCACGGCTGGGCCGCGCGCCATGGCGATCAGGCCCGAGGTGGCCATGTCCAGCCGGTGCACGACCAGGGCGTCGGCAAACCGGGTCTGCGCCCGGGTGCTGAGGCAATCCTGCTTGTCGGGTCCGCGGCCGGGCACCGACAGCAGCCCGGGGGGCTTGTCCAGCACGATGAGGGCCTCATCGGCATAGACCACCGTGATCGCCGGCTCGGCGGGCGCGGACTCAGTTGGCATCGTTGCCCGCAATCAGACGCTGCACGGTTTCGCAGAACTCGCTGACGTCGTTGGGCTTGTAGATCAGGGCGTCGGCGCCTTCGCGGATGGCGCTTTCCTCCAGCTCAGGCGTCACATAGCCCGAGGCGAGGGCCACGGGCAGATCGGGGCGTATCAGCTTGGCATGGCGCAGCAGGTCCAGGCCGCTGTAGCCGGGCATGTTGTAGTCGGTCACCAGGATGTCGAAGGCCTGTGCGTCGGCCCGCAGCATGGCCTGGGCCTCGTGGGGGTCGGTGAAGGTGGTTACGGTAAAGCCCTTGCGCTTGAGCACCCGCGCAATCAGGAACACCAGGGCCTGGTCGTCGTCCACGTACATCACATGGCGACCCTTGCCCACAATGGGTTCTGGCGCTGCCACCTCTTCCGCGGCGGGCACCACGGCGGTCTGCTGGGTGGGTGGAAAGTACAGCGTGAACACACTGCCCGCGCCCGGCACGCTCTGCACGTCGATAGCGCCCTGGTGCGCCTGCATGATGCCGTGCACCACGGACAGCCCCAGGCCCGTGCCTTGGCCCACTTCGCGCGTGGTGAAAAACGGCTCGAAGATGCGGGCCAGTGTCTCGGGCGTCATACCGGCGCCAGTGTCCCGTACCGACACGGTCACATAGCTGCCGTTGGCCAGCCCCAGGCGACCACTGAGGGGTTGTGCAAGGCGGGTGCTGGCCAGCTCAATGGTCAAGAAGCCCTTCTTGCTGCCGATCGCCAACAACGCATTGGTGCACAGGTTGAGCAAGGCTTGCTCGACCTGCGTGGTGTCGGCCAACACCGCGGCGGTGCCAGGCGCCACGCGGACCTGCAACTCCACCAAGGGCGGTAGTGCCACTCGCACCAGGCGGGCGGCCTCGCGCACCACGTCGTCCATCGCGATCGGCAGACGCTTGGGCACTTCGTTGCGGCTGAAGGTCAAAATTTGGCGTACCAGATCGCGGGCGCGGCGACCGGCCTTTTCGATCTCCTGCAGGCTGGTCAAGGCCGGTGAGTTGGGTGCAGTGTCCTGCTTGGCCAGGTCCACATTGCCCAGGATGGCGGAGAGGATGTTGTTGAAGTCGTGCGCGATGCCCCCAGCCATCGTACCCATGGCCTGCATTTTTTGCGACTCGCGCAACTGGGTTTCCAGCGTGACACGGCGGGCCTCGGCCAGCTTGGCAGCCGTCAGGTCGCGCGCAAAAATCGTCGTCACCTCGCCATGCGGGGCCTGCATGCCGCGCCGGGCAATCAACTCGGGCAGCGTTTTGTCCGAAGGCAGGCGGGGGGTCAGGCGCCGCTCCAGTGACACGCTGATCTCCACAAAAATCTCGCGCCCCAGCAAGGTGGTGGCGGCGAATTCGCCCAGCGTGGCCTGCGTCGATACGCCGCCACTGGCCAAGGTTGCTTCCACCTGCGGCAGAAAGCGGCCCAGCTTGCTGCCCAGGGCCTGGTCGGCCGGGCACTGGAACAGCGCCGTGGCAGCGGGGTTGAACACCGTGATGCGCCGCTCTTCGTCAATGCACAAAATGGCATCCAGCGAGGAGTTGATGATGGCTGCCATGCGGTTTTCGCTGAGCAGCAGATCTTCGTTGCGCTGCTGCAAGACGGAAGCGCTTTTCTGCAAGGCATATCGCTGTGCCAGCAGCGGACCCTGGTCGATGATGGCGCAGATGAAGTGCGCCAGATCGCCCTGCGGGTTCTCGATGCGCGCCATGTGCAGGTCGCCAGTGAACGTGCCTTGCGAGCCGGCCAAAAACACCACCTCGCTGACCTCGCTGGTGCCGCTGGCCTTGGCGTTCAAGAAGGCAACGGCCACTTCGTCGGTGTGCTGCGGGCCGACAAAGGGCAGCAGGAAATTCAGCGGCGGATCGCTCTCCAATGGCTGGAACAGGCGCAGGGCCATGGCATTGCTGGCCATGACCAAGCCCTCTTCGTCCACCACCATCAGTGCCAGCGGCACGTTGGAGAACAGTGTGGCAAATCGCTCCGACGCGCCTTCGGCCTCCTGCTGGCTGTAGCGCAGAGCCTTGTTTTGCACCTCCAGTTCGGCCTGGTATTTGCGCAGGTCCTCGATCATCTGTGAGGGCGCGTAGCCTTCGACGATCAGGCCCTGTTCGGACCGCAACGCATCCTCGGCGCGCTGCATGGGGCGGGTAACGACGCGGAACTTCTTACGGCGAGAGGGTGTGGTCATGCACCAGTACCCATCAGTGGCGATTGGTTCATTGGGGAGTGGCCTTGGTGTACACGACGTGCGTGCCCGGCGCAAAGCGGGCGGTCTGCAAGGGGCTGTTGGCGGCAATGAAGTCGCGCAGCACCTCGGCGTCCACCCAGCCGGTGTCTATATAGCTCGCATGGCCCGTCATATTGGGGTAGCCGTCGCCACCCACGGCCACAAAATTGTTGATGACCATCTGGTAGGTCTTGGCCGGGTCCAGCGGCTGGCCCTGTATGCGCACCTGGGTGGCCTTGCCCGCGGTGATGACGGTATCCACCCCCGACAAATGCGGGAAGCCGCCGGCGCCCTGCGTCATGCTGGCGGCGGCATTGAGGTAGCTCTGCACCTCGGCACCCGTGAGCTTCAGCGTGGCCAGGGTATTGCCAAAAGGCTGCACCTTGAGTATGTCTTTGTAGGTGATGGTGCCGGCCGGTAGCGAATCGCGCAGACCGCCCGAGTTGACGACAGCAAAGTCGGAGTGGGTCTTTTGCAGCATGGCCTGGCCGATCAGCATGCCCATATTGGTGGCGGCCAGGCGCACGGTCAGGCGGTCGGCCTCCAGCTTTCCATCACTGCTGCCCACGGCCACGTTCAGCGTGCGCTGGCCAAACTCCTGGTAGGGCTTGAGCAGGGCCAGCATCTCGGGGTTTTCGGCGATGCGGGGCGTGTTCTTCAGGTTGATGGGGATCAGCGTGTATTTGACGAGGGTGAAGGTGCCATTGCGGTATTGGAAATCGGCGCGGCCCAGGTACTTGCCCCATTCATTGGCTTGCACGATCCAGGTGCCGTTTTGCCGGTCGGGCTGGCAGGGGGCGCCGGGCACATGTTCGGTCTCCACCTTGTTCTCGGCCTGCATGCACACGGGGTCGTGCGAATGGCCGCCCACGACCAGGTCCAGGCCGTTGACGGTGCGGGCCATTTCCACATCGCCGGGAGACTGCATGCCGTGGCGGCCGTCTTCGTAGTGGCCCATGTGCGTGGTGGCGAACACCAGGTCGGCCTGCTTGCGCAGCTCGGGCACCAGCTTGGCGGCCTCTTGTATCGGGCTGCGGAAGTCCATGCCCTGCATATGGGCGGGGTTGCCCAGCCGGCGTGTGTCGTCCGTGGTCAGGCCCATCACAGCCACCCGTACACCGCCCAGGTTGAACACCTTGTAGGCATCGAACAGGCGCTCGCCATTGCGGTAGATATTGGCCGACAGCAGCGGAAAGTTTGCCAGTTTGCGCTGCATGGCCAACACCGCGGGGCGCTTGTCGAACTCGTGGTTGCCCAGGGCCATGGCGTCATAGCCCAGCAGGTTCATGCCCTTGAAGTCGGGCACGGCATCTTGCATGTCGGACTCGGGCACGCCGGTGTTGACGTCACCCCCGTCCAGCAACAGCGTGTAGCCACCGGCGGCGGCCACTTCGGCGCGGATCGCATCCACAACCGTCTTGTGTGCGGCCATGCCGTACTCGCCGTCAGCGCTCTGCCAAAAGCGACCGTGGTGGTCGTTGGTGTGCATGACGGTGATGGCGTAGGTCTTGTCCTTGACAGGGCCTGCGGGCTGCAGGCTGGTGCAGGCGGCCAATGTCAGTACCAGGCCGGCGGTGAGTAGGGGCGTGAGGGTGCGCATGGCCGCATATTAGCGGACGCCCAATCCGCCGCGCCATGGGGTGCAAAAACCGCTTGCGCAGCGGCAAAGAGCGGCGCCATACTGCGGCCCAGGTGCTCTGTGGTGCGCATTCGCTCCTTCTTCCGTTTGTGAGGACAGCATGTTGAAACTACCGTGTCTCACGCTCGTGCTTGGGTTGGGCTTGGCAGGCAGTGCCGGCGCGCAAAGTGGCGGCAATGCGCAAGACGCGCAGATTCGCCAGGTGCTGATGGCCAATGCCTGGTGCTCCTTCAGTTACAACAAGATCAGTGGCGCGTCGCATACCCGCCGGGTTGTTTTCAACGCCGACGGCACCGTGGTCACCACCGGGGGCGGTGAGACGTACAGCTCGGGCCGCAATGGCGCGGTGTCGGGTCAATCCAGCTCCCGCCAGGTCGCGCGCTGGAAGGTCTACCAGCAGCGCGTTTATGCCGACCCGATGGACGGCACCGGCTTTCAGGATCTGGAGGTGACGGCCACGCGCAACTCCAATGGCTACCTGATACTCAAATCGGACGGCCGCGAATACTCCATGTGTAACTGACGGTCACGGATACCAGTTCACAGCCGTAAGAATAGCTTGCGCTGGTACAGCCAACGCAGCAACAGCAATTGCAATAGCAGCAAGCCCAGAGCCTCTAGCAGCAGATGCAGGCTGGCGGGGCTGGCCAGTATCCAGCCGCCAAATAGGCTGTTGACGCTGTACTTCCAAGCCACCAAGGCCGTGCCCAGATAGATCAGGATGGCGTTCTGGCCTATCCAATGCAAGGGGACGGATAGCCGGGGCTCTCCGTTGCCCAGCAGGCTGTCAAAAGCCAGCAACAGCAGCAAGCTCAGCCCGCCGGTCAAGAGCACAAACGAGCCCGTCCACAGGGACTTGTTCAGCGGGTAGAGCGGATGCGCCAGTACGGCCAGTGCCACCGCGGCCAGGGCTGCACCACCCAGTACCAGCCTGCGTCGGCGGGCCGACACCTCTTTGCGCCACAGCACACCCACAAAGACGCCGGCCAGGCAGTTGCAGATGGCGCCCACTTGGGAGTACAGGCCTTCGGGGTCGTAGGGTGTGTTGCGGTAGGTGATGCCGGGCAGCCAGGCCTGGTCCAGCAGGGCGTTCAGCGAGCCGGCCTCGGTCAGCGGCCACTGCATCTGCAGCGCAGAGTAGGCCAGCAGCGTGGCCGCTGCCACCCAGGCCACGGTTTGGGTGCGCAGATGCCAGACCAGCATGGCCGCCACGAACCAGGCGATGCCGATGCGCCCCAGCACGCTGGCATAGCGCACCTGGGCCGGGTCGGCTGGCAGGCCCGTGCCCCAGCCGTGGTTGTAGACCACGCCCAGGAGCAGCAGCCAGAAGAGCCGCTTCACCGCCCGCATGTAGTAGGGCTTGCGCTCTGTCATGGGGCGGTGTGACAGCGTCAGGTTTTGCAAACCCAGGCTGACGCCCGAGATGAAGATGAACAGCGGAAAGATCAGGTCGTAGAACGTGAAGCCATGCCAGGCGCTGTGCTCGAACTGCTGGGCCAGCATCTGCCACAGCGGCAGGCCGGTCCAAGCAAACAGGGCTGCGGGCAAGAGTTCACCGCCGATCAGCCAGAACATGTCGAAACCCCGCAGCGCATCCAGCGCGGGCAGGCGGGTAGGGGCAGCCTGGGTGCTGGCGGACTCGTGGGATGGGCTGGTCATTGCGGGGCTGGGCGGAAGTTTGCGACCGCCGGATTATTGGCACAAAGAACGCCAGCGCAGCACCGCCGAAGGCCCCGGTCCGCAATCTCGTTGCACCTGTGTAACCGGCTTTCATCTGGTGGATTGCGCATGCGGCCAGCCCGGAGGCCATGCCGGTGCGCAGAGCCCGGCTAAGGCATCACCCGGGCAAGAGGTTCAGGTCCTTCTTGCCGAAGTATTGCCCCAGTGCCGAGCTTACGCGCGGCGCAAGTTGAAACACCGCCATACCGCCCACGAGTTCCTGGGCTTGCGCCTTCAGGCTGGATGCCGCGGCGGCCATCTCCTCCACCAGCGCTGCATTCTGTTGGGTGGCTTGGTCCATCTGCATGACCGCTTCTCCCACCTGTGCCACACCGGCGGACTGTTCGGCGCTGGCAGCGCTGATGTCTTCCATCAGGTCGGTCACACGTTGAATCGCCCCCACCACATCGGCCATGGTGGCACCGGCCTGTTGGACCAGCGCACTGCCCTGCGCGACCCGCTGCACACTGTTGCCGATCAGGGCCTTGATCTCCTTGGCTGCCTCGCTTGAGCGTGCGGCAAGCGCCCGCACTTCCGACGCCACCACCGCAAAGCCGCGGCCCTGTTCTCCGGCGCGTGCCGCCTCCACCGCTGCATTGAGGGCCAGGATATTGGTCTGGAACGCGATACCGTCAATGACGCTGATGATGTCCGCAATCCGGTGTGAGCTGTCATGGATGCCCTGCATGGTGCCCACGACCTGGGCTACCACGTCACCGCCCTGCACAGCCACCTGCGTGGCCTGCCGGGCCAGCTGGTTGGCCTGGGCTGCGGCGTCGGCGTTCTGGTGTACGGCGGCGCCCAGTTGCTCCATGGATGCAGCGGTCTGCTGCAGCGCGCTGGCCTGGCTCTCGGTTCGGGCGCACAGGTCCTGGTTGCCCATCGCAATCTGCACGCTGGCGGCGGCCACACCCTCTGACGCGTGGCGCACATGGGCCACCATCGTGGCCAGGCTCTTTTGCATCTCCTTGAGCTGGGCCATCAAGCTGGAGGTATCACCGTCTTTGAGTGCAATGGCCACGCTAAGGTCGCCAGCCGCCACGCGGCGCGCCAAACTGGCTGCCTCGTGGGGTTCTCCACCCAACGGGCGGGTTACCGAACGCGTCACCCAAACGGCCAGCAGGACGCCCAGCACACTGGCCGCACCGGCGATCAGTGCCAAGAAAATTTGACTGGACTCCGCAAGGGTGTCGGCATCCCGCTGGGATGTGGTCAAGCTGTCTTGCACATAGGCCTGCAGTGCATCGACGCCTTGCAGGTAGGTAGTGACCAGTGGCTGCAAGTCGCGGTCCACCTGGGCGCTCACGTCTTCACCGGCCAGTTTTTTGCGGGTCAACTCCGTCCGCATGCTGACATAGGCCTGGCGCGCCGCAGCCACCCGGTCGACCAGTGCGTCGCCAGTTGGCTCATGGATCAGGCTGTCCAACTCCTTTTGGATGGCGTTGACCGTGACCACGGTATCGGCCATGTCGGATTGAAGGGATGCGATATGGGCCTTGTCCTGCGCCTTGAGCAGTGCCTGCACACGCACCAGGTTGAGCCGGATCGCACCAGACCAACGCACCGCCAAGCTGTTGCGGTGCACGTGCACGGTGGCGATCTGCTGGTTGTTTTGGCGCAGCTCCTGCAGGTGCCAGATGCCCAGCGCCGCCATGGCGGCTGCGGCCAACACCATGGCGGCAAAGGCCAGGCTCAGGCGGGTTCCGGTTTTCAGCGTATGGGTGTCCATGGTGAAGCTCCCTTTGTTCCTGAATCGAGAAGGCTGTCGCCCGCTGTGCCAGACGCCCGGTTTGCGGGCCTGAGGTGCCTGCCGCAGTGGTACGGAGGGGCTATGCAATAAGCGAGCCAGGGTTTCTACCTAGTTGGCGTCCAGGCCTGTGTGTGGCCGAAAGGGGACTGCAAACACAAATGCTCCTAATTTAGGAGCGTATATGGCTTGTTTGTCGAGGGCTGGAGGCCGATTTTCCTGTAGGCGGCAGTCAACAAGCACCAATAAACCTCAATTGGGTATGTTGAAGGTTTTTTGACGGCAGCATACTAGTAAAAATTGCCGCCAGCCCTCGCCAAATAAGCACCTTCAGCTATCCATTTAATAGCTTACGGCGCTGAGGCCTGGACGCAGGGGCAGCGCATCTCACCACGCATCCGGTTTGCGCAGCAATGCCCACAGCGCCGGACTGGCCAGCCAGAAGCCGGAGGCTGGCATCAACAGTACGGCCACGGCGCACAACAGCAGCAGGCACCAGCCCATTTGGCGTAGCACGGCCTGCTGGCCATTGCGTTCCAGTGTGGTGGTTGCGTGGGCCAGCACGGCCAGCACGAAGCCAAACAGCATGAAGAACGCCACGGCCGCGCGCCGAGGGTCCTGCCCGACCGTGTCGAAGAACCCCTGGTGGGCCATGGCCAACAGATCGGCGTGGAACACAAACAGGCCAAAAGCCGTGTGGATGGTGGCCACCAGCATCAGCCAATGGCCGATCCAGTGGCGGGGTAGGAAGTCCCATGCCAGCATTGGTAACACCTCTCTTTCTTTGTCGGGTTGTCAGTGAATCCACGGGTTGCCCGTGCGTACGCGTGCACCCAAGGCTTTGAGCAACTGGGTCAGGCCCAGGTAGGCCCGGTCGAAGTAGGGCAGGTCTGGCGGCACGGCTTGCAAGAACTGCATGGCCTGGCGCCGGTGTTCGGGGCTGGGCATGGGCTGGGGTGGGTGCTGCGCGAAGTCGTATACCGCGCTGGCAAAGGGCAGGCGTTGCCAGTGCTGCATGTCGGCCAGGGCGGGCAGCAATTGGGTGGCAAAGTCGTGCGTGCTGAGGGTGGGGTCTATCAGCCCCAGCGCGCAATAGGCATGTTGCATGCAGGCGGTGTCCATGGGCTGGCGCAGTTGCGCGGACCAGACCGTGGCCAGGGCCTGGCAAAAGCCCACGTCCAGCGCGCGGGTGCAGCCGAAATCCAGCAGGCCCAATTGCCCATCGGGCATGAACAGGTAGTTGCCGGGGTGGGGGTCGGCCTGCAGGCGGTGCAGCACAAAGACGCAGTGAAGGAAGCTGTCGAACAGCAACTGGCCATAGCGGTCGCGCGCGTCCTGGCTCGGCTGGGTTTGCAGCCATTCGGCCAGGTGCAAGCCAGGCAGGCGCTGCATGGTCAGTATGCGCTGTGTGCTGCGGTGTGCGATGGGCTGCGGTATGCGCAGGCCGGGCAGGGATAGGTTTGCACCAAACCACTGCAGGGCCTGGGCCTCATGCAGGTAGTCCAGCTCTTCGGCCAGTTTGGACTGCACATCGTCCATGACGCGCTCAATGATGTCGGCCCGGGGCAGCAGGTCAGAGCGGGCACCAAAGGCCTGCAACAGGCTGCGCAGCATGCGCATGT
This sequence comes from Rhodoferax sp. GW821-FHT07G04, assembly GCF_059418585.1. Classification (NCBI taxonomy): domain Bacteria; kingdom Pseudomonadati; phylum Pseudomonadota; class Betaproteobacteria; order Burkholderiales; family Comamonadaceae; genus Rhodoferax; species Rhodoferax sp. GW821-FHT07G04. The sequence continues at coordinate 725,090 of NZ_JBWKQD010000001.1, read as the reverse complement.
CGCTGGCGATGGAGGCTGCCATGCCGGGGTATTGCACTTTGACGGCCACGGCCTCACCGCCATCCAAGGTGGCTGCATGCACCTGGCCCAGACTGGCCGCGGCGAAAGCCTGCGGTTCAAAATGGTGGAACAGGGCCTGCGGGTCTTGGCCAAACTCCTGGCGCATCAGCTTGACGACCAGCGCGCGGTTCAGCGGCGTGACCTGGTAGTGGGCGCGGGCCAGCTCTTGCCGCATGCCCTCGGGCAAGAAGCCCAGTTCCATACTGAGCAGTTGCGACGCCTTCAGGGCCGTGCCCTTGAGCTGGTTCAGCGCGGCAAACAGAATGCGGCCTAGCTCGGCCTCGTGCGCCGTGCGGGCCTGGGCCTGCGCCTCGGCATCCAGCGCCAGCGACTGCGCCTTGTGGCCCAGGTGCGCCAGGCCAGCCCGGGCAACCGCCACGCCGGCAATGGCACCGCGCGACAGGCGGCCCGTGCGGGGCTGCTGCGCGGTGGCCCTGTCGCGATCCGAGTTGTCGCGCTCAGGCATGGGCGACCTGGGCCAGCATGCGTGGCACGATGAGGCTGTGCACAGGCCCTACCACGGCCATGTACACCCGCCCCAGCCGGTTATGGATGTGCACCACGGTGCCCAGCGCCAGCATGGGTTTGCCGTCCGCGTTGCGGTACTTGACCAGCGATAACTGCACCACCAGGTGCTTGTCGTCGTCGAACAGCACAACCTCATCCGCCTGCAGGTGCTTCAGTGTGAATATGCCCACCCGGTCGCCCACGCGGTAGGCGCTCGCGGGCTTCTGGCCGACCGCCGTGGACAAATGGCCCAGGTGCTTGAGCCCCACCCAGCGCACGACGGTGTTGCGCAGCGTCATCAGCGCATTCATCCAGCCGGGGGTGCGGGCGACCAGCTTTACATAGGTCTCCAGGGCGCTCTGCTCGGGCCACAGATCCTCGAAGCAGTAGCAGTCGGCAAAGTCGGACCGGGGCAGAGCCTTGGCAATTTGGCTGTCAGCGGGCAGTGCGCAGAGTTGGGGTTTCATGGGCGGGCACCTCCCACCATGCCGCGACGTGCCAGTTGCAGCAGGTCCAGCAGGCCACCACCGCCACCGCTGTGCAGCAGGCGCGCCATCTGGCTGCGCAGCACAAAGCCGCCCAGCTCCAGCAGCTTGTCCACCAGGCCGCTCTGCAGCGCCAGCACCAGCACGCCCAGGCTCAGGTCCACCATCTGCGTGGTGTTGGCAAACTGCTCGGATTCATCACGCAGCCAGTAGGCGATGACGCCATACACATAGTCGGCCAAGAGCGCGGCCAGGCTGGGTTTGAAGCCGCAAGGCGTGATCTCTTGACTGGACTCCGCCTGCTCCAGCATCTGGATGAAAGCGGCTTGCAGCAGGGGCTTGCCGGGCAGTTGTTCGCCCAGCAGCAGCATGGGCGCTCGCTCGATCAGGCCGCGGGCCAGGCCGACAAATTCGCGGTCGGCCAGCAGAATCTCCAGCAGGCTGTCGATCAGCAGTTGCAAGCGCTCTTGCAGTGAAAAGTCTTTGAGCCCCGGTGTCTTGTCCGCCTGGGTCAGCGCGTCTGCAATGGCCTGTTCAAAGTAGGCGGTGACCAGCTTCTCTTTGGTAGGGAAGTATTTGTAGATGGTGGCGTCGCCCACATCGGCAGCGCGCGCGATCTGCTTCATCGTCGTGCCCTCAAACCCGTGCTGGGTCATCAGGTCGACCGCGGTCTGGATGATGAGGCGGTGGTTTTTGGCTTGTTGTGCTTTGGTGGTGCGCATGTTTTTTTCTCCTCACATTCCGAGCCATATGAACACGGCTGCGGCCAACAGACCCACCCAACCGGGATGGCGGGCCCGTGTGCTGCCCAACACCAGCAGGGCGGCGGCCAGCGCAGAGAGCGCAAATGCCCCGGGAACAAACCCGGCGGAGCGGTTGGATGCAGCGGGCTCGGACAGGTTCAGCAACACCGCACCCATGCCCCATCCCAGCACGGTCACGGTATGCCAACTGGCCCACAGGATGCGTACATGCGCCCCGCCCAGCACAGGGCCGCCATGGCTGGGCACCAGGCGACCGGTGCGGCGCAACCGTTGAAAGATCAGTTTTTCACCCAGCACGGTGTGTACCAGGCCGACCACAAAGAGGGTGATGGCGGCGGCGACGAAGTAGATGTTCATGGGTGGTCTTGAATGTTCTGGTCTGGCCATGCCTAGGCGAGTGGCAACCAGCCATAGCCCACCCCGACGAGCACCGGTGCCACCACCAGGGGTGCCCAGAAGGGCGATTTGGGAAAGGCCGCTACGCCCACCACCGCGGTGATGCAGGCGTAGATGCCCAGAAGGCGCAGCAGTGCCAGATCCCCCTGCGCCACGGCGTGGATGCCCACCTGGCCGGCCAGCATCAGCAATGGCCCGAAGATCAAGAACCAGAACGCCGTGCGGCGCGCCTCAGGCACGGCGAATTTGCCGACGAAACCGTCCGACACGGCGTCCACCACCGGCCCCCTGAAGCGCACCAGACCAAAAATGATATGGGCAATGCCCAGGATGAACATGAACCATGCCGCTGCGTTTGCCATTTTCGATACTCCTTGCCGTTCCCTCGGGTGGAAAGATGGTCGTTGTTGAATATTGTTTACTATACATTAAACTGAAAAATTTACAAATTAAACGATAGTAAATTTTCTTAAAAAGCGATCGATTGCTTACATATGCTTTTGACGGCCACAGCTTTCGGGGTGCGATACTGGAAATGATCAACCCATCAGGAGACATAGTTGAAATTTATTGCCAAGACACCGCAGGCCCTGTTTCGCAACCGCAGCGCGCTCTTCGCAGCAGCGCTTGTTGTGATGGGTGGACTGGTTTCCGTACACGCGGCGGAGCCGTCGCCCGCCGGCAAAGCCATGCCCAAGAGCATGAACCCGGCAGACAGCTATGCGGCAGTCTGCATGCAGGCCGTGGGCATTCCTGATCCCTACGGCGAGGCGGACCTCAAGGGCAATGCCAAGCTGCCCGACTATTGCAAGTGCTTTGGCGAGAAGTTTTTGGCGCGCGCGATGAAGGCCAACCCCGGCACGCCGCCGCCTTCGCTGGAACAGCAGAACAAGGAAGAGTTTGCGATGCGGCAGTCTTGCCGCGCCCAGTTCAATCTGCCGGCACCCAAGAAGCAGTAGCCGCGGCTTGCCGCGCTAAAGGTCCGCCAGCGCGCGGGCGTAAGCGCCCAGGTAGTCGTTGAAGTTCTGCAGATCGTTGTGCGCTGCGCCGGGTATGAACACCAGCGTGGCCTTGGGCGCCAAGGCCTTCAGCGCTTCGCTGTGGCGCGGTGCGATCAGGGTGTCTTTCTCGCCGTGCAGCAGCAATAGCGGGTTGCGGATCTGCGCCACCACCTGGTCCGTGCGCAAGGGGTAGCGCAGCACGGCCTGGGGCACCCAAGAGTAATGTTCCGCAGCCACGGCTGCCATGCTGCTATAGGGCGAGACCATGACGGTCAGATCGGGTGCATGGGCATTGGCCAGTTCGGCCGACAGGCCAGCAGCAAGGCCCGAGCCCAACGAGCGGCCGTAGACCACCAGCTTCTTGCCCGCATACTGGGGTGCCACCGTGGCCCAAGCGGCGCGCACGTCGGCCCGCAATTGCTCTTCGCTCTCGATCTTGCCGGTGCTCTTGCCATAGCCGCGGTAGTCGAACATGAACAGGTCGTAGTTGGCACGGCGGTAGTAGTCGGGGTTGACGAACCAGCTCTCCAGACTGCCGCCATTGCCATGCAAAAAGAACACTACGCCCTTGGGGTTGGGCAGGCGCAGGTGCAGGGCCGACAGCTTGGCCCCCGGCACGTCAATGGACAGCTCCTGGATATCGGGCGCCTTGGCCAAGGGGTGGTTGGCAGCCAGCACATCGGGCGCAAACAGCAGCTTCTCTTGGCGGAACCACAGCCAAGTCAGCACCAGCCCATAGAGCACACAGCACAGGACGGCCAGGCGTGCGGCGTAGATGAACAGGCTCATACCCAGGGGGCGGCGTGTAGCAAGAGGGGACATAGCGGCATCATCGTGCAAGGGTGGTATTCACTGGGGCGCAGTGTAGCCACTTCAGACCTGGCGCTATTTGGCAGCGGGTGGAGTGCCCACCAACGGAAAGCGCCCGGAGGCTTTGAGGCTTTTGATGGTGCTGCGCAAGGCCGCCACCAGGCGCGGATCGCTTTGCGCGCTGACCAGCAGCCACAAGGGGTTGCTCAAGGGCTGTATGGGCAGCAGGGCCTCGAAATCTCCCAGGTTCAGCCCGGCCTGCTGCACGCGGTAGGCAAAGCTGATGTCGGGGTGCGCGAACACATCGATGCGCCCCGCCAACGCCATGCGGAAGTTCAGGATGTTTTGCGGCACGGTGTCAATCGTGCTGTTGTCGCCGTCCTGGCCCACCCCTTGGGTACGGAGCCATTCGTGGAAATTCGACCCGTTCTGCACACCAAAGCGCAGACCGTGGCCCTTCAGGTCCGCCAGACTTTTCAGCTGCGGTAACGGGTGGTCCTTGGCGTGGTACAGCCATAGCTGGTAGGGGGACACCTGGGTCAGCCAGATGTACTTGTCCTCGCGCTCGGGCGTGCGTGCGGCGCTCAACAGCAAGACATTGGGCTGGCGCTCCGCGATGATCAGGCCCCGCTTGAGCGGCACAAACTCGAGCGGGCGCACCTGCAAAGGGATGCGTTGCTGCACCTGGGCCAGTAGCTCTTGCGTGAAGGCATAGACGTAGCCAGTGGGCTCGTTCTGCTCCGACAGGTATTGCAGCGGTGCAAAGGTATCGGCGTAGACCGCCAGGTTCAGCGGCTGGGGTTGCTCGGCCTGCGCTGGCCCGGCGCAGCAGGCCCACAGAACAGCCAGGCCGACTACCAAGGTGCGGCGCATCTTCAAATGGTTTGTTTGTGCGAAGGGCATGGCGTTGGGCGGGCCGCGGTGCGCGCGGCTCGGCCCCCCCGACTATAGTGGCGCCGCCCCGTCTACAACAAGCTTTCGGACACGAAGGGCGACAGCAGCCAGAGCTTGAAGCGCAGCAAGTAGTCCATGTCGGGTTCGTCGTCCAGCACCTCGGTGCGGCCCTCGCCCTTCAATGCGATCCAACGCAGGCTGGCGCCGTCGGGCTTGAGCATGACGCGGTGGACATGGTTCACGTCTTCGGGGCGTGCGGCATTGAAGAAGCGCAGCACACGGGCCGCGAATTCGGGGCTTTGGATCTTCAGTATCACTTCAGTATTGGTGGTGGCCGAGCGTTGATCCAGATTCATCGAGCCCAAAATCGTGGTCTTGCGGTCGATGAAGGCCATCTTCGCGTGCCAGCGTGAGCGCGATGCACCGGGGCCGTTGCGCGTGTCGCCGGTGCCCGCCAAGGGACTCAATTCGTACAACTCTATGCCCATCTTGAGCATGGGGATGCGGTAGCGCTCATAGGCCAGGCTGGCCAGGGGCTCATCAGTCGTGGCCATGGAGTTGGTGATCACCCGCACCGGAATGTTGTAGGAACGTGCGGTCTTCAGCCCTTCCATGCCCACGGTTCCCGGAACGAAGTAGGGCGAGAACAGCATCAGCTCGGAGCGGGCATCGTGGAAGGAAGCCAGCGTGTGGTAGACGACCGTCTTTGACATTTCGGTGGGTGAGGTGCCGCGCAACACCTTGTCGGGGTCGTCGGCAAAGGCGCTGGTCTCGGCCCACACCAGTTGTTGCAGGCCGCCTGCCAGATCGGCCGATAGCAGGGGTACGCCATAGGCGTCGAGGGTGGCCTTGGACGGCGCCGTCTCATTGCCATAGGCCGCAACGGCTTGGTCGAACAGCGCGCGCAGTTCCGCAGGGGATTCGGCGGGGCGAACGATCTCCGCGATGGGGAACACGTGGGGGCTGTTCCAGTAGCTGTCGAATATCGTCTGCAACTGTGGCACCACCGGGCCTACCGCCAGCGCGTCGAAGTCGATGAAGTTGTCGGAGCCACGCAGGAAATAGCCGTCGGCCATGTTGCGGCCGCCCACAATGGCCATGGCGCCATCGGCCAGGAACAGCTTGTTGTGCATGCGGTGGTTGAGGCGTTTGAAGTCCGTTGCTAGGCCCATCAGGCGCCCCACCGACGTGCTGCGCCCGCCACCAAAGGGGTTGAACAAGCGCACCTCGGCATTGGGGTGGGCGGCCAGGCCCAGCAGCAGGGTGTCGGTGCCCTGGGTGTAGAAGTCATCCACCAGCAGGCGCACACGCACGCCACGCTGGGCCGCGTCGCGCAGTTCGCGCAGTAGCAGGTGGCCGATCTCGTCATCGCCAACCAGGTAGTACTGCAGGTCTAGCGACGACTGGGCTTGGCGTATCAACGTTAAGCGGGCGTCCAGTGCCACGGCGGCTTCGGGCATGGGCCGCAGGCCGGAGGGTGCGGCGGTGGGTTTGCCAGTGGCATCGGCGGGTGCGGTCGTGGCCTGTTGCGCCGCGGCCTGCAAAGCCAGGGTTCCCAGTGCGGTCTGTGCCGTTGCGGCAATCGCGTGGCTGGGCTCGCGTGGTGCGGGTGTGGGCAGGCTGGCGCAGGCGGTCAGTGCTAACAGCAGGCCCACCACCAGGCCACGCCGCCACCAGCGGGTGGTGGCGGTCGCGTGGGACGGCGTTGAGTGGGTGGAAGCAGCGGCGGTCGACATGGCGGCGTATAGCAGTGTGTATGGCTTGGCGTGACTATGGCCGCGCCCCGGCATGCGAACAAGCTGGCTGCGACCAAGCAACCGGCAGCCGGTGGAAAATGCCGTTGGGCGGCGCGAAATGACGCGAGTGTGCCAGGGTTTCTACCAAGCTGGCGTGCGCACGGTCATTGGCTTTCCGGTAGATACTGCAAGCCTCAAAAGCACAGGCCTGCTGCGCCGCCCAGCGCGGGTACAGGCCTCTTCTTTTTCTAAAACATCTATCCATTCAATTCATTGGAGCGAGGCATATTCGATGACGAGCTTTTTCCATTCTTGTACGAGGACAACCCTGGGCCTTGGCCTTGCGATGCTGCTGGCATTGCAGGGCTGCGGCGGGGGCGGTGGTGGCGGCAGCAGCCGTATCGAGGTGCCGGTCACGCAACCGGTGGCCGCCGGCCAGGCAGGCGAAACGCGAACGGACTCCATCAAATCGGTGCAGACCGACACCACCTACAACCTGCGCATCTACCTGCCCGGCGGCTACGATGCCACCAAGGCTTACCCCATCATGTACGCGCTGGATGGCGACACCAACTACACGACCATTGCCGCACAGATGGACGCCCTGAAGGTCAAGGCCATCGTCGTGGCCGTAGGTCGCGGTGACTTGCGCACACGCGACTACAACCTGCCCGGCGCCTACAACTACTACAAGTTCCTGACGCTGGACCTGATCCCCTACATTGAGGCCCAGTACAAGGTGGCGGCGGACAAGCGCACACTGGAAGGCCATTCCTTTGGCGGCATGATGGTGGGTATTGCGCTCTTCCTGGACCGCAAGGGGGGCCGTTACTTCAACAACTTCATCGCGCAGGAAGGCACCTACGACATTGATGCCACCACCACGGCCACCATTGCGCAGTTGGAGCAGCAGGTGTTTGATGCCAGTGGCGGGCAAATGCCGGTGACCGTTGTGCTGTCCGATTCGCTACAGCAGTATTTCTTGATGAGCCGTGGTTTGAACGACAAACTCAAGGCCCGCAATTACCTAGGCCTGAATTTGAAGCTGATGGAATACAACCAGTCCCACGGCGGCATGTTCTCCGACTCGTTGACCGACTCCCTGCGCGTCGTATACCCCTAGGGGAACGCGCAGGAAGGTGCAACGTAACGTCTACGCGGCCCAGATCACGGGCTTGCGTTGGCCCAGCCAGGCCTCGTACTGGCTGGCATAGGCCTCCTCCACGCGCATGCGCTTGACCTTGAGTGTAGGGGTCACAAAACCGTTCTCGGGCGTCCAGGCCGTGCTGATGGCGGCCAGGCAGTCCAGCTTTTCGTGCGGCTCCAGCTTGGCATTGACAGTGGCCAAATGCTGGGCCAGCGACTCGGTCAATGCGGCCCGTGCATCCGCCGACGCGCTGCGCGCTACCGCATCTTGCGACAGCATGACTAAACCCAGGGGCTGCGAGAAATTGGCCCCGGTGACGGCACAGGCTTCGATGTCGGGGTGCAGCACCAGCAGGTCTTCGATGGGTGCCGGCGCCACGTATTTGCCCTTGCTGGTTTTGAAAATGTCCTTGACGCGGCCGGTGATGCTCAGGTAGCCCTGGGCGTCGATCTTGCCCTTGTCCCCGGTGCGCAGCCAGCCGTCGCTGGTCATGGCGTCGGAGGTGGCCTGGGTGTCTTTGTAGTAGCCCTGCATCAGCGAGCCACTGCGCATCTGGATCTCACCGGTTTCGGGGTCTATGCGGCTTTCGATGCCGTCATAGGGCAGTCCAACCGATCCGATCAGGCGCGAGCCCGGCAGCGTGGCGTGCGAGACGCCGCAGTTTTCGGTCATGCCGTAGACCTCGATCAGGTCCAGGCCCAGGTCGCGGTACCACTGCAGCACATCGGCCGGCATGGGCGCCGCGCCGCCCGCGGCCAGGCGGCATTGGTCCAGGCCCAGGCCTTTGAGGATCTTGCGCCGCACCAGTCCGCGTATGACCGGGATGCGCATCAGACGCTTGAGTTTTTCTGCCGGCATCTTGGAGAACACGCCTTGCTGGAACTTGACCCACAGGCGCGGTACCGAAAAGAAGACCGTGGGGCGAGCGCGTTGCAAGTCCTGAACAAAGGTGTCCAGCGACTCCGCAAAGAAGATGTGGCCGCCAAACCGCAGCGCACCCTGTTCGATCAGCATGCGCTCGGCCACGTGGGCCAGCGGCAGGTAGGAGATGTAGCGCTCCTGGTCAGCCATTTTCACGCGCCTTGTGGCAGTGTTCAGGCCCCAGGCCATGGCACGGAAGGTCTGCACCACACCCTTGGGTTTGCCAGTGGTGCCCGAGGTGTAGATGATGGTGCACATGGCATCCATGGGCGGCGCGGGGTTGCCGGCGATTGGGGCATTCTTGGTCAGCAGATCGGTCCACAGCAGGGCATCAAGCACGGGTGCCAGTGGCATGGAGATCAGCGGAATGTCGGCGGGCACACCCGTTTGCAGATTGTCTGTCTCATCCATCTTGCCGACAAAGCAGGCCTTGGCCTCGCTGTGCGCGAGGATATAAGCCAGGGCTTCACCATTGAAGGTGGGGTAGATGGGAACCGACACATAACCGGCCATCAGAATGGCCACGTCGGCCAGTATCCAGTGCGCGCTGTTCTTGCCGATGATGGCGACGCGGCTGCCCTCGGGCCAGCCCTGGGCCTTGAGCCAGGTGGCGATGCGCCGGGCCTGGTCGGCGGCCTCGCGCCAGGTGATATCCAACACCTGGCCGGCCCCCATGGGCTGGGTCATGAAAATCTGGTCGCCGCGCTCTTTCTCCCAACGGTAAAGGCATTGCAAGGGCAGGTCGCTGTTGGAGACGGTCACGGGTTCGGTCATGAAAAGTCCTGAAAGAAAAATGCAAAAAAAGTGAGCAAGGCAAGATCATTCTGTGAGGCCCTCCAGGTGCTGGCAATGGTGTTCACCCTAGGTGACGCAAGCCGCATACGCGGTGTTTCCCCCAATAGTCACCTGGGTGACCGGCGGCGCAAAAACCCTGTGCCAAGTTTGCAGCGACAATGCAGCCCCTAATTTCTCAATTAATTGTTTTGCTTCAGGCTTACGCTTAGACACCATGTCCGCTACGACTACTTTCACGGTTCGACCCGCCACCCTGCGCGATGCGAAGAGCATCACCGAACTCCACAACGCCAGTGTGTGCGAGGCTTTCAAGTCCGCCACTCCCAATGCGCCCGTGCCCGTGGCCGCCTTGGAGAAGAGCCAGGCCTATTGGCGCGAAGCCATCGAATACGCGGAACCCCAGGTGCAAGTGGCGCTGGACGGGGACACCATCGTCGGTTTCGTCGGCTTTGACCGCTCGCGCGACAAGGGAACGCCCCAGACCATGGGCGAGATCTGGTCCATCTATGTCGCCTCCAGCCATATCGGCCGCGGCGTGGGCCTGGCACTGTGGGACGCCGCCCGCGAGGGCTTGATGGAAGAGGGTTGCACCCACGTCACCGTATGGATTGCGATCGCCAATGACCGCGCGCTGCGTTTCCACGAACTGGCCGGCTTCAAGCGCGAGCCCAGCAGCGCCAAGACCGTGCCCATTGGTACGGCGCGTGTCGAAGAAATCCGCCTCAAGCGGGCGCTGAGCTAAGCCTCAGTCTGCAGGGAGCGCCGTGGCACGCTCCCGAATGTCCTTCAAGGCCTTGGCAACGGCCTTGGCCTCCGCACCCTTGGCACCCGGACCCGCCTCGAAACTTACCGATTTGGCATCCACCGGCACGCCGCAATGGCTGCAATAGGCGCCGGCCGGCATGATCTTGCGGCACACCAAATGGCGCACCAGTACCGGCGGGCCACCGGTGTGGTCGCGGTGCGTATCGCCCCATCGCATGAATTCCAGCAGCAGTGGCAAGGCATCCGCGCCCAGCGCGGTGAGCCGGTATTCGAAACGTGGTGGGCGTTGGCTGTAGGCATGGCGCTCCATCAGGCCGTGGCTGACCAAGTGCTTGAGCCGGTCCGCCAGCACCGTGCGTGACACCGGCGATAGCGACAAGAAGTCCTCAAAGCGCACCGCACCGCGGAATGCATCTCTCAAGATCAACAATGCCCAGGGGTCTGCAATGGCATCGCTGGCGCGCGCGATCGAGCACAACTGGGGTTCGGGTTTGGGCGGACGGCTCATGTCACCAGTTTAACAGTTGTGAGTAGCAAATAACTACTTACCTATGTTAAGCTTTGCGAGTAGCAATTCGCTACTGACTGATTTCACGGAGAAACTGACATGCCTTTGTTCCAAGTTGAATACCCCAGCGGCAGCCTGAATACCCAGCAAAAGTCCGCCTTGGCCGAGAAGCTGACCCATCTGTTGCTGCTGATCGAAGGCGGGGCGGACACCCACGGCGGGCGTGAGCTGTCGTATGTGTTGTTTCGCGAAGTGCCCGCCGACGATTGGTACGTGGGTGGCTCCACGGGGCCGCAGTATGTGGCGCCGGGTGGCAAGTTCATCATCAACCTCACCATTCCGGAGGCATCGACCACGCAATCGTTCAAGGAGCAGATTCACAGAGAAGTCAATGCCGTACTGGCCGAGGTGCTGGGTTGGAAGAGCCCGCAGGACGGCATAAGTGCCTGGGTTATGGTCCGCGAAATGCCTGAAGGGAGCTGGGGTGCCAATGGGCAGACCTATACGCTGGAGCGCATTGCCAAGCACGCCGCTGTGCCGCCAGACCCATTGCGCCGCCAGTTTGTGCAGGGCTACTTCGCGGCCAAGGGCATGTTGTACGGTAAAGCGGGCTTTCCGGCGGATACGTCGGGTTTGTACAAGCCCAGCACTGGCGTCTGACCCAACCCAAGGCACACCACCATGCACAACACGCAAACCCCCGCTGTTTTACGCCGCACCGACAGCGGCGCCATAGCCACCGTCGTCGTGGACAACCCGCCTATCAACCTGCTGGATCGCACGCTGATATTGGCGTTGGGGCAATTGGTTGATGATCTGGAAAAAGACGAGACCATCAAGGTCGTGGTCTTTCGCAGTGCAAGCCCCGACTTCTTTGTGAACCACTACGACATTTCTGGCCGCTCATCCGACTTGCCACCCGGTGCCCATGTGCCGGCACTGTTTCGGCGCATCGCCCGTTTGCCGCAAGTCACGATGGGCGAAATCCGCGGCCGTACGCGTGGCGCAGGCAGTGAATTTGCGCTGGCGTTGGACATGCGATTCGCCTCACTGGAGAAGGCAGTGCTGGGTCAGCCCGAGGTTGGCGTTGGTCTGCACCCGGGCGCGGGCGGCAGCCAGCGCTTGCCCAGCCTCGTCGGCCGGGGCCGGGCGCTGGAGATCATGCTGTCGGGCGATGACTACGATGCCCGGACCGCAGAGCGCTACGGTTGGATCAACCGGGCGTTGCCGGATGCGGAGCTCACCGCTTTTGTCGACGCGCTGGCTCTTCGCATCGCCTCTTTCCCCGCACGGGGCATCCGCAATACCAAGGAGATGGTCAACCTGGCAACGCTGCCGCCCGATGCGCTGCTGGCGCAAGAGACGGAGCGCTTTGTGCAGGCGCTGCGCGATCCGCATACGGTGGAGCGCGTCAAGTGGCTGTTTGCCAACGGCGCGCAGACTGCGGGCGAATTGGAACGCGACTTTGGTAGGTTTCTGGCCTTGATGCCGGTCAGTGCTTCTTGACGATGGCGCTGCCAATCGAGTAGCCCGCACCAAACGAGCAGATCACGCCCACTTCACCGGCCTTGAAATCCGCCTTGTGGCGGTGGAAGGCGATGATGGAGCCTGCCGACGCGGTGTTGGCAAACTCGTCCAGAATGATCGGCGCTTCTTCTGGGCTCACGTCACGGCCCAGCAGTTTGCGGGTGATGAACTGGTTCATCGACAAGTTGGCCTGGTGCAGCCAGAAGCGGCGCACGTCGGTGGGCGCCATCTGGTGCGAGGTCAGATGGTTGGCAATGTGCTCGGCCGCCATGGGGCAGACTTCCTTGAACACCTTACGGCCTTCCTGGCGGAAGAGTTGGTCGCGGTCTTCGGGGTCGCGGTCTTCGGCGCGCGACATGAAGCCGGCGTTGTTGCGGATGGCGTTGGAGAATGTGGTCTGCAAGCGCGTACCCAGAATCTCGAAAGCGCCGGCGGGCGCCAGATCCATGCGCTCCACCAGGATGGCGGTGCACACATCACCAAAGATGAAGTGGCAGTCGCGGTCCATCCACGCCAAGTGGCAGGAGGTGATTTCGGGGTTGACCACCAGAATGGCGCGGGCCGAGCCGGTGCGCACCGCGTTGTAGGCCATCTCCAGCGCAAACGTGGCGGAAGAGCAGGCCACGTTCATGTCGAACGCATAGCCTTCAATGCCCAGTGCGGTCTGGATTTCCACACCCATCGCGGGGTAGGCGCGCTGCATGTTGGCGGCGGCGCAGTAGACGCCGTCCACGTCCGCAGCCGTCTTGCCTGCGTTGGCCAGCGCGTCTTGTGCGGCCTTGACGGCGATCTCGGCCATCATGGACAACTCGGTATCGGGGCGGGCCTTGAATGCCGGGCGCATGCGGCGTGGGTCCAGCACGCCGGACTTTTCCATCACGTAGCGGCGCTTGATGCCCGAGGCTTTTTCAATGAACTCGACGTTGGAGTCGGTGAGGGCGGTGCGGGTGCCGGCGGCAATCTCGTCCGCGTACTTTTCGTTTTCGAGTGCGGCGTAGGCGTTGAAGGCGGCTACCAACTCCTCATTGGTAATGACTTCGGGTGGCGTAAAAATGCCTGTGCTGCTGATGGCGACGCGGTGCATAGTAAAAAGAACTTCTGTGAGAGGGGGGATTTGTATCGGCACATCCGATGCCGCGCTGATTATGCGCCGGGTTTCTCTAGAGATTGCCCAGTCGCCACGGTTACAAACCCAGGGGAAACCCGGGCGAGAATGTACTAAGCTCACCTGATTTACGCTAAGGAGACTCTCGCCATGGCCCCAACAACAACGTTTCGTGCCTGGGCCGCCACCAGCGCCGGCAGCCCCCTGGAGCGGCTGGATTACGACCCCGGTGAACTGCACCCCGAAGACGTGGAGATCGCCGTTGAATACTGTGGCGTCTGCCATTCCGACTTGGCCATGGTCGACAGCGAATGGTTTCCCGCCACCTACCCGCTGGTGCCCGGCCACGAGATCATCGGCACCATCACTGCCGTAGGCGCGCAGGCCAAGGGCCGCAGCGTGGGCCAGCGCGTGGGCATAGGCTGGCATAGCAAGAGCTGCTGCCACTGCAACTTCTGCATGGGCGGTGAGCAAAACCTGTGCACCAAACGCCAGCCCACCATCATTGGCCGCCACGGCGGCTTTGCCGACAAGGTGCGTGCGCACTGGGGCTGGGCCCTGCCGATACCCGAGGGCGTGGACCCCGCCAGCGCCGGCCCGCTGATGTGCGGCGGCGGCACGGCCTTCTTGCCCTTTGTGATCCACGGCATCAAACCGACCGACAAGGTCGGCGTGGTCGGCATTGGCGGCCTGGGTCACCTGGCCGTCAAGTTTGCGCACGCTTGGGGCTGCGAGGTGACCGCCTTTACCTCCTCGCCCTCCAAGCGCGAAGAGGCGCTGTTGCTGGGCGCACACAAGACGGTCAGCAGCGTGGACGTCAAAGAGCTGAAGGCGATAGCCGGCACGCTGGACTTCTTGCTGGTCACCGTAGGCGCCAGCCTGGAGTGGGATGCGCTGATCGGCACACTGGCTCCCAAAGGACGTCTGCACCTGGTGGGGGTGGTGACTGAGGCCATGAAAGTGAAGACCGGCGGCCTGCTGTCTTGGCAGCGCAGCATCTCGGCATCGCCCACGCCATCACCCGTGGTGCTGACCAAGATGATGGAGTTCTGCGCCCGCCACGGTATTGCGCCGCAGGTGGAGCATTTCCCCATGGGCAAGGTCAATGACGCGCTGGACCACCTGCGTTCGGGCAAGGCGCGCTACCGGGTGGTGCTGGATGCGGATTTCGCCGGATGACTTTTGAGGAACCTGGCGCTAGCCCTCGTAAAATAAGAATGAGCCGCTATTGATTTCGTAGTAAATTGAGGGGCTTACGGAGCGCAGTTGCCATGTCCCCACTCTTTGCCAAACTCAACCTGAAGGCTGCCACCGAGATTGCGGTGCTCAATGCCCCTGCAAGCTTTGAGCCGGAGCTGGCGCTGCTGACAGGCATTACCATCCACCGCAAGCTGGCGCAGGCCAAGAGCGTGGCCTTCGCTTTGGCTTTTGTTACCCAGCAGGCCGAGTTGGACACGCTGTCCGCTGCACTCGCGGCCAAGGCCACGGGCGACGCGCTGTTGTGGTTTGCCTATCCCAAGCAGTCATCCAAGAACTACCGCTGCGAATTCCACCGCGATACCGGTTGGGACGTGTTGGCCCAGGCCGGGTACGAGAAGGTGCGCATGGTGGCGATTGACGCCGACTGGTCGGCGCTGCGCTTTCGTCGGGCCGAGTACATTCCATCGCTGACCCGCCAACCCGAACGCGTGGCGTCGGAGGCGGGCAAGAAAAAGCGCACATCCTCATCCTCTGCCAAATAGAAATGAAACTCTCTCTATTCGTCTTTCGCGCCGTTGGCCTTGTCTCGTTGTTGCTGGTTGCCGCGGCCACCAGCGCGCATGCAGCACAGCCTCTCACCAATTTCAATGTCGTGCTACTGCAGCCCGGTGCCGTCATGGAAAAGCGCGTCCCCGATGTGGACGCCATGGCGGACTACATCAAAGCCGTGGAGGCAGCTTCGCGCGACGCCGTGGTTGCCAGCGGCGTGACGCAAGCCGTGGGCGGTTTCATCGTGCTGGCCGTGAAGCCGGGTCAGCAGTCGCGGGTGTGGCTGGATTTTGATGCGCTGGTGGACTTGGAAATGCGCAAGCAGATTACCGACAGCGTGAAGGCCATCAAGCCTTTTGAAGTGACCGAGGGGCCCGTCGTGTTTGCCTTGAAGGTGGCTACCTGGGATGGCAAGGAGTCCAAACGCGTAGCGCCTTCACCCATCGAGTGGAAGAGGGTGAAGCAGGGCGGCAAGCCTCTGGAGATAGGTCAACTGGTAGAGAAAGCCTGGCGCGAATAGTAGGCCACGACTTGCATTTCAATCTGAAGCCTGCAAGGCCAGATCGATGGTTTGCAGGAATTCGTTGATCTTGAAGGGCTTTGTCAGATACTGGAAGAAGCCGGCGGACATGCCTTTGGCAGCGTCTATGGGAAGGGCGTTGGCCGTGATAGCCAGCACAGGAATGTGTCGGGTGATTGGGTCCAACCGCAGGATTTTCAATGCCTCCAGTCCACTCATGCCAGGCAGGTTGATGTCCATCAAAATGATCTGTGGAGAATGGTTGCGTGCCATCTCAATGCCTTGTGCCCCGTTTTGGGCCCTGATGAGTCGCAGATTGGGGCGCCCTTCAAGGATTTGTTCGACCAACTCAACATTCGCCAGGTTGTCTTCGACATACAAAATCGTGCTCGCAGAGAGGTGCGGCTCATCGTGTGCGGGGCGTTTGTCATCAAGCGAGCCCCCCATCACTGCTTTGGCAGAAGTTGTGCTGGCTAACTGAAGCTCAACCCAGAACACGCTGCCCACACCGACCGTGCTGCGTACCCCAATCGTTCCTCCCATCAGTTCGGTCAACCGCTTGGTCACAACCAAGCCAATTCCCGTGCCTTCGGTCGCGCTGCTTTCTTGTCCAAGCCGGTTGAACGGTTGAAACAATTGCGACAACTTCTCTGCTGGCAGGCCTTCTCCAGTGTCCTTGACCTCTATGCGCAGTGTGGATGCGGTGCTGGAACCTACTGCAACGTGAACGCTTCCCTGAGGGCGGTTGTATTTGATGGCGTTGGATAGCAAATTCACCACCACTTGGGTCAACCGGATCGGATCGGCGACCACCAGTACGGAGCCACTGATTGCCGGGAAATGGACGGCGACACTCCGGCTGTCTGCTTGGGGTTCGACCATGTTTTGGCATTCAAGAAGCACCTGTGCCACCGATACGAGCAGGGATGGGCCATGTACAAGAGCCTTATGGGCGAGGCCGAGCAGGGGCGCTAGTGGACGGTGCCTGTGGCAGGGCGATGGATCCCATGGGGGCAACCTTTGCACACGCCATTCTGCGCTAGGCGCTCGGAGCGTCGCCAGGTGGGTTGCTTGCAAACCACTCCGCAATCCCCGGCATGGCAGGTTCAAACGGTCCGGGTGCAGAGAAGTTGAGTACGCCTGCGCGGGCGTCGCTTCGGTTTTCGAAGTCGTGTCGCATGCCACCGGGAATGAGAACGAATGAGCCCTTGGGCGCGTCCATCCATTCGGCGCCCACGAAGACGCTCATGGTGCCTTCGATCACGTAGAACAGATCGTCTTCCTCATGGGAGTGAATGCCTGGCCCTTGCGTATGGGCGTTCAGCCACCATTCGGAGACGGAGTATTTGGATGCTGTTTCAGCCTCGTCCGCTTTGAAGACTGCACTGATGCGCCCCATGGGGTAAGCGCGGCCTTGGCCGGGCATCAGCACAACGGGCTTGCGCGCGGTTGCGTGGGGAGAATTCATGGCGGAGCCTCCTTCCTGGTAGCCTGGGGAGATCAAGGCCTACTGTTGGCTGCAGTGTGCCAACTCGCTTGCCCGATCCATCTTGGTGGCAGTGACAGCTGCGCCGCCACTATAGCCCACGAGGTGTTCAACCAGGAAGGCTGCATTTGCCTACAGCTTCAACTCCCATGTCTCCCCCACCAAGCTCTGCCCAAAGCCGTCATAGGCCTCGCTCTTGACCAACTGAAACCCCCGCTTGGCGTAGATGTCGCGCGCCGCGCCCAGGCAGCTATTAGTCCATAGCACCATCTTCTTATAACCCTTGCTGCGCGCAAAGGCGATGCACTCGTCGGTCAGGCGCGCGCCCAGGCCCAGGCCGCGTGCCTGGGGGGTGAGGATCAGCATGCGTAATTGGGCCACGGTCTTGGACTTGCGCACTACGAACACGGAGCCCACGCGTTCGCCGTCCAGCTCGGCCATCCAGCAGCGCTCCCACTCGGGTTGGCAGTTGCGGATGTACTGGGCCACGATGTCGGCCACCAGGGCTTCGAATTCGGCGTTCCAGCCGTATTCGCGGGCATAGACCTCGCCATGCTGCTGCACGACCCAGCCCATGTCGCCGGGCTGGGGGTCGCGCAGCAGCGCGACCGGCGGCTTGCCGGGTGTGGTGGTGGCCGGGGCCAGCAGGCGTTGCACACGGTCCATGGCCGCTATCAATTGGTGGCGGCTGCCGTCGCTCAGCGGGGCCAGCAGGGCCGCCGCCTCGTCGCGCGATTTTTGCTGCAGCGGCGCGAAAGCCTTGTGGCCTGCAGGTGTCAGCGCCAGCAGGCTTTGGCGGGCGTCGGCGGGGGAGGGCACGCGGGCCAGCCAGTGCTTGCTTTCAAAGCGACGCAGGATGCGGCTCAGGTAGCCGGCGTCCAGCGCCAGGTCTTGCGCCAGCTCGGTGGCGGTGGGCTGGTCGCGGTGCGCCAGCTCGTACAGCACGCGCACCTCGGTCAGCGACAACTCGCTGCCCAGGTACGGGTCCAGCACACCGATGCGCCGTGTGTAGAAGCGGTTGAAGCCGCGAATGGCCTGGATGTGGGTTTCGTCGTCGGCAGCGGGGGTGGGTGGTGCTGGGTTCATAGATGCCATTGTCATACAATTGGTTGACGGAGGCAAGTATCTGGCGGGGCTGTTGCAAGCATGCCAAGTGGCGCTAAGCTTGCGGCCATCCAAACTCCGATCAGAACACCGAGAGAAAAGCAAATGCCAGCCACCGAACTCATCGTCACTTCCATGGGCAGCGTCGCCGGTAAGGAGCTGCTGGTCCCCACTGGGAAAGAAGGCCAATACTTTCCCCATGTGCAAGACTGGGTGACTGCCAAACTCAAGGCCAAGAAGCCGGTCAAGGACGTCAGCAACGCCGTCCTGGTGAAGGGCATCAAGCAGTGGGCGGTGTTTGAAGAGAAGGCCGGGTCCAAGACCATACGGACAGTCTTCAAGATCACCTGACAGGGTCAAGTGGTTGCTTCGATTTTGATAGCGCTCAAGGCATACCTGACGAGGGCTATAGGCTAATTTGTCTCTGAACTTCGGAAAATGCGACGCAAAATACCTAAAAAGGGGTTTTTAACCGAACCAGGCTCTGTGCACAGGTGTTGCAGAGGGACTGCAACGGCTCGCGCTATTTCTCCGCCGGCCAATGCCGCAGCCGCAGCAGCGTCAGTTGCAGCAGGCGGGCATCGGCGCTGGCCCGGTGGCGCTGCATGCCGCGTTCGCTGCTGATCTGCGCCTTGACGGTGTGCCACAGGTCGGCCTCGTGGTCGTCGAGCAGGGCGCGCAGGTTTTCCAGCTTGAAGGCCGGATTCATATCGGCGGCGTCGAACAGGGTGCCTATCCAGCTGAAGTCGTTGACCCAGCCATCGGTGTAGACGGTCTGGCCAGCCAGCTTGGCGTTGATGGTGCGGGCCACTTGCTGTACCGGCGCGCCGCGCTCCAGTATCAGTGCGCGGGGAATGTGGTGGGTGGCCTCGGCCTGCTGGTCCCAGTGCGTCCAATGGGCTTCGGGGCGCACCAGCGTGCAGTAGGCGTGGCCGTCGGGCAGCACAAAACCGATTTCTATGGGGTAGCTGTTGCGCCCAAAGCCCGAGGCCTCCACGTCCAATACCGTGGGCGCAGGGCTGTCTTCGGCGCGGTGGGGCATGGAGGCATTGTGCTCTCGGGTCTGGCTGCGACAATGGGTATTTTCCCGCTCAAAACTTCACGCACCTTTCTATGTCCAGTAGCCTGCTCGCCCTCATAGACGATATCGCCGTCATCCTGGATGACGTGGCCTTGCTTTCCAAAGTGGCCGCCCAAAAGACGGCTGGTGTGCTGGGCGATGACCTGGCCCTCAATGCCCAGCAGGTGGCCGGCGTGTCGGCCGAGCGCGAGTTGCCCGTGGTCTGGGCCGTGTGCAAGGGCTCGCTGGTCAACAAGCTGATCCTGGTGCCGGCGGCGCTGCTGATCAGTGTCTTCATACCCTGGGCCGTGACGCCCCTGCTGATGGTGGGCGGTGCCTACTTGTGCTTCGAAGGTTTTGAGAAGCTGGCCCACCACTTCATGCACAGCGACGATGCACAAGAGCAGGCCCATGAGGCCGAGCTGCTCAAGGCCCTGAGCGACCCCGCTGTGGACCTGATGGCGCTGGAGCGTGACAAGGTCAAGGGGGCCATTCGCACCGACTTCGTGCTGTCGGCCGAGATCATTGCCATCACGTTGGGCACGGTGCAGACCAGCCCGTGGATGACGCAGTTGGCGGTGCTGGCCGGCATTGCGGTTCTGATGACCTTTGGCGTCTATGGCTTTGTGGCCGGCATCGTGAAGATGGACGACCTGGGCCTGTACCTGAGCCGCCTGCCCAATGGGGGGGCTTCACGCCGCGCGCAGCAGGCCGTGGGCCGGGGCCTGCTGGTGGCCGCGCCGCGCATGATGAAGGTTCTGGCCGTAGTAGGTACGGCGGCCATGTTCCTGGTGGGTGGCGGCATACTGGTGCACGGCCTGGGGCCGCTGCACCATGCGGTGCAATCGGTGCTGGAGCAGTTGGGGTCGGATAGCGCCTTGGCGGGTGTGGCACGTATGCTGCTGCCGGTGTCAGTGGACGCGTTGACCGGAGTATTGGCCGGTGCCCTGGTGTTCGTGGGTGTGGCTGCCGTGGAACGCTTGCGCGGCAGCGGCAATAAGGTGGACCCTACAACTTAGTGGGGTCCACGCGCCGGCGCATGGTGTGCACCGGTGCCACCACATCCACGACCACGGCCTCGCCATCGGGCAAGGAGACGGCCAGCACATCGCGGCCCTCGATCTTGAGCTGGTAGACGGTGGACGCACCCACGGCCCGCGAGTCATCCAGCTTGGCCTTTTTGAGCAGCAAAGCCAGCTCTGCCGCGGGTACGGTGCGCCAGGTGAGCCGGTTCATAGCGCTCGACCCTGTAGAGCCTGCTGCTCGCGCAGGCGGTTGGCAAAGGCGGCCACCGTCAATGGCCGGGCGTAGTAGTAGCCCTGCACCTGGTTGCAGCCCAGCGTGGTCAGCAGATCAGCCTGCTCCTTGTTCTCCACGCCCTCGGCAACGACTGACAAACCCAAGCTGCGCGCCATGGCGATGATGGCGCCGGCGATGGCTGCATCGTCGGGGTTGGTGTGGATGTCGTTGATGAAGGAGCGGTCGATCTTTAGCTCATCGATCGGGAAGCGGCGCAGATAAGACAGGCTGGAGTAGCCCGTGCCAAAGTCGTCCAGCGACAGCGACACGCCCAATTTCTTCAGCGCGCGTAGCGCCGCTAGCGTGCTGTCCACATCGTGCATGACCATGCTTTCGGTCAACTCCAGTATCACGTGAGCGGGGTCGGCACCGGTGCTGGCAAACACGGCTGCGATGCGGTCTGACAGCTCGTCCTGGCGGAACTGGCGGGCCGACATATTGATGGCGATTTTCAGCGGCTGCAGCCCTTGTTGCTGCCACAACACCTGCTGCTTGCAGGCTTCGTGCAGCACCCATTCACCCAGCGGCAGAATCAGGCCGGTCTCTTCGGCCAGGCGTATGAATTCGATGGGGTGGACGAGGCCGATCTGCGGATGCTGCCAGCGTATCAGCGCCTCGGCACCCACCACGCTTTGGCTGGCCAGATCGATCTTGGGCTGGTAGTGCAGCACAAATTCGCCACGCTCCAGGCCGCGGCGCATGGCGCCCTCCATGTCGAGCCGGCTGATGGCGGTGGAGCCCATCTCGGGCACGAACTGGCGCACGCTGTTGCGTCCATGCTCCTTGACGCGGTACATGGCCATGTCGGCATAACGCAGCAGGATCTCGCCATGGTCGCCATCGCGTGGGTACAGCGACACGCCGATGCTGGCGGTGACGAAAACATCGCGCCCGGCCACCTCGGTGGGGCGGGACAGCGTGGACAAGATCTTCTCGGCGATCTGGTCCACATCGTCGGGCTGCGGCAGATCGGTGAGGATGATGACGAATTCGTCACCACCCAGCCGGGCCACTGTGTCGGTCTCGCGCACGCAAGCTGTCAGGCGGTGGGCCACCTCTTTCAGCAGAGCGTCGCCGGCCGTATGGCCCGACGCATCGTTGATCAGCTTGAAATGGTCCAGATCCAGCAGCATCACGCCCATCACATGGCCGTTGCGTTTGGCCCAGGCGATGGCCTGTTCGATGCGGTCGTTCAGCAGGTTGCGGTTGGCAAGACCCGTCAGGCTGTCGTGGTTGGCCTGGTACTCCAGTGCGTGCTGGTAGCGCACACGCTCGCTGATGTCGTTGATGACACTGACGAAATGCGTGGTGGCGCCGCCGGTGAGGTCTCGCACCGGGGCGATGTGCAGTTCGTTCCAGAACAGCGAGCCGTCCTTGCGGTAGTTGCGCAGCGTGGCCGAGCCTTCGCGTTTTTCGCGCAGCGCCGAGCGTATGTGTTCCAGGTCGGGCTGGGCCAGGTCATCGCGCACGAGGAAGCGGCCCTCCAGACCGATCACCTCTTCGGCGCGGTAGCCGGTGATGCGCTCAAATGCCGGGTTCACATAGACGATGGAGTGGTCATCCTCGTCGCTGCGGGTGATCATGATGCCGTTGCTGCTGGAGGCCAGGGCCTTTTCGTGCAGATGGCGGGTTTGTGCATAGTCGGCGCGGCGTAATTTGCGATCGCTGACGTCTTCTTTAACGACGACCAGGTGCGTGTGGTGGCCAGCCGCGTCGCGCAGCGTGGACACTACCTGGCGCTCCCAGTAGACGCTGCCATCCTTGCGCATGCTTTGCACATCGCCATTCCAGCGGTCGTCGATGTGCTGCGAGGTCAGCAGGCTGCGGTAGATGGCGTCGGTGTTTTCGTCCGGGTTCCAGGGGTGGGGTGTGACGCCGATCACTTCGTCCGACGAAAAGCCCGATAGCTTCAGGAAACCGCGGTTGCAGTATTCGACCTGGCCATTAAGGTCCATGACGATGATGCCAAACGGGCTTTGTTCAATGGCCTGGGCCAGCAGTTCGGTGCGGCTGAGCGACTGGGCGTGGGCCTGCGCGCTGTGCAGGCCGGCAATGCCATGGGCCAGCTCTTCGGCCATGCGGGCTACAAAGCCGTGGTCTTCGGGGCGGCTCGCGGTGTCAAAGTGGGCATGGACCTGCAGCGCGCCCTGGGTCAGGCTGCCATGCTGGATGGGAAAGCTGAACTGGTGCAGGTGGGCGGGGTCTTTTGGCAGCAGGCCGGATTCGCTGTGCACATGGGAGCCGTCGGGCCGGGTCAGACTGATTTCGGCATGGACATAGTCGGCATGTTCGACCAGCAACTGGCACAGGCCCCGCGCCAGGTCGTGTGCGGTATGGGCACTGCGTTGGCACTCGCTCCAGCCTTCAAACAGCTGCATCCAGCGCTTGAGGCGGTGCAGCTCGGAGTCCAACGAGGGGGCTGATTCTGGGGTCATTGCCTATTGTGTGCGGGCTGCAGCCAGCCGGGTGCCGGTTGCAGCGGATTTTAGACCTTACGCCATTCCCCGCGTCCTGTACAGTGGTGCAAGCCCCGACGCGCACACCATGGCCCGTCCACCCTAGAGTACTTTTTTGAAATATGGCTGTAGCCCCCGTACAACAAGCCCAAGCAGCTCCTAAATCCGTAGCATTTGGTTTGATGCTGGCCACGCTGGGTGCGGTGGCGTTCAGCGGTAAGGCCATCATCGTCAAGCTGGCCTACCGCCATGGCGTGGATGCGGTCACGCTGATCATGCTGCGCATGCTGTTTGCGCTGCCCTTCTTCCTGGCCATGAGCTGGTGGGCCAGCCGTGCCACAGCAACCTACACCCCGCCGCCGCTGACCCGCAAAGACTGGCTGGGTGTGGTGTGGTTGGGTATCACCGGTTACTACCTGGCGAGCTTTCTGGACTTCGCCGGGCTGCAGTACATCACCGCGTCGCTGGAACGGCTGATCCTGTACCTGAACCCCACGCTGGTGCTGTTGTTGGGCGTGGTGTTTGCTGGGCGGCGTATCGCACGGTCGCAGGCCATGGGTATGGCCATCAGCTATGGCGGTGTGCTGCTGGTGTTTGGCCACGAGGTCAGCCTGCAGGGCAGCCATGTGGCCTTGGGTGCCGTGCTGGTGTTGCTCAGTGCGGTCAGCTATGCGCTGTACCTGTTCTACAGCGGCGAGGTGGTGCAGCGCCTGGGCTCGCTGCGCCTGGTGGGCCTGGCCACATCGGTGGCCTGCGTGCTGTGCATTGCGCAGTTTGTGGTGCTGCGTCCGCTGGAGTCAGCTTTTCAGGTGGCGCCCGAGGTGGTCTGGTTGTCTGTGCTCAATGCCACACTGTGCACCGTGGTACCGGTCATGATGGTGATGATGGCCATTGAGCGCATAGGTTCAGGCCTGGCGGCCCAGGTCGGCATGGTGGGGCCCATGTCCACGATGCTGATGGGTGTGCTGCTGCTGGGCGAGCCGTTTACCGCCTGGCTGGTGGGTGGCACGGCGCTGGTGATTGCCGGTGTCTATGTCTGCAGCAGGGCCCGGAACTGAGCAGATGCGCGGTTTGGCGTTCGCACGGCAATTTTCTATACTGCTACCAGTTTTTGATTTGGAGTTTTCATGTCTGAATTAGCCGCCTTTTTTGAGACTGCCAGGCTGCCCATCATGAATGAGGTAGCCCACTCGCTGGTGCGCACCCTGAACGACCCCGATGCCGGCGCCGCACAGATCGAGGCCATCATTTCCAAAGACCCGGCACTGACTGCCAATCTGCTGCGCATGGCCAATAGCGCGCAGTTTGGCCTGAGCCGCCAGGTGCTGTCGCTGAACCATGCGATCACGATGCTGGGCATGTCGCGCATCCGCTCGCTGGCGCTTTCCACCAGCATCAGCACCGCTTTCCCCACAATACCGGGGCTGGACCGCAAGGCGTTCTGGACCTTCAGCATGGCCTGTGCCGGCTATGCGCAGTGGCTGGCCGGCGGTGCGGGGCTGGACCCGCAGCAGGCCTGGCTGTCCGGCATGATGATGCGGCTGGGGGAGTTGCTGATTGGTCAGCGCTCGCCCGATAGCCTGGTCGAGATAGAGGCCGCACCGGCCTATGCGATGACCCGCTGGGAGCGTGAACAGCGCCTGCTGGGCTTTGACGAGGTGCAGGTGACTGCCGTGCTGGCCCGGCACTGGAATTTCCCAGAAGAGATCGTCAACGGGTTGCAAAGCGCCAGTGCGCCGATGACGGCAGACCCCTTCGACAAACTGGCGGGCGTGGTGCACCTGGCGGCGCTGCTGGCCGACCATGCCAACCCCACCCCCGATCTGATCAGCGAGCTGCCATTGCCTGTGATCACCGCGTTGGAGTTGGACCGCCACTGGATGGTGGGCCGCTTCCCGCGCGCTGAGAGCTTTATCGACGTAACAAGCCTGTAGTTCCACTTTTTCAGTACCGGAAGGTCGCACCGACATAGGTGTACTGGCCAGACGGCAGCCCGGCGCGCTGCAGCATTTCGCCTGCAGTGAGGCGCTCGTAGTTGGCAAACAGCGTCCAGTGCTTTGTAGCGGACCAGCTCGCGCTGATGCGCAGCAGGCCCCCAATCTCCTGACCAGGCACGTTCTGCGTGCCCGCATACGCCCGCGGGCCGCCAGCATAGGCCGCGTCGTTCGTGTTGAAGCGCCGCGCAAGACCGTATTCGATGGCCAGATTGCTCCCCAGCGTGGGCGATACGGAGAGGCCCGGTGCAAGCATCAACAGGTTGCTGAGTCCGAGGAACTGTCCTTCGCCCAGGTAATTGGAGCTGGCATACAGCGGGTTGAAGCCGTTGGCTGTTCCCGTGCCATAGGTGCCACCGCCGGACGCGATGTCGATGTGTGCTGTCAAGCGCGGCTTCCAGCCTTCTTTGGAAAGGGCCATGCTGTGCACGGTGAACAGGCCCCAGGCATCGACTTCGCGGCCCAGGGTTTGGCCGCTTTGGTGGGCCGCCGTCCAATCGAATCGCATATCGCCTCGCCGCCCCCATAGGCGCATGCCGACGGTGTCGCGCGTGTCGAGGCCGATGCGGTTTCCGAGGCGGTAGCTGGGGTTTTCACTATGCATCCAGAACGGGTCCCAATAGGTGTTGGGCCCATCGCCGCTGAACACCACCACACTGGCGTTGACACCCTGCAGCCGCTCAGCCTGGTTGAGTTCTTCATCGAAGGATCCACTTCCCAGCCGTGTCGCGCGCAGGTCGAAGGCGCCCACGCGCAGCTTTTCACCATGGGCATAGAGCCGCAGGCCATTCCAACTGCGGTGCAGGTTGGGGCCATCGCTGAGGCTCACCAACTGCTTGGGGCCATCGGCAAACTCCTGGCGTCCCAGCATCGCGCCCACCAGCACCGAGCCAACGGTCCTGCGGGCGTCGATGAACAGCTGTTGCAAGGACGCATCGTTCTGGAAGTTGGCGGTGGCGGCGCTGCGCCGACCATCGACCTGGCCGGTGGCGATCTCGCCATAGACGCGCAGGCTGGTGTTGACGCGCAGATCCGCGCCAACTATGCCGCGCAACAGGCCTTGCTGGTAATCGTTGCCGCCGGTCAATTGCCCGTTGGCGTAGGCGTCGTAGCGCAGGCGGGCCTCGGCACTGAGGGTCAGTGACGCCGCATTGCCCAATGGCCTGGCCTTGAACGGTGGGGCATGGCCAGCCGCGCGCATACCCGCCCAGTCCTCAGCCCAGCGGCTGACTTGCAGGCCGTTGCCTACCTCTGGCCCCCAACCGGCGGCATTGAGTGGATAGGGATCGAAGGGTGTCGGTGCCTCCTCGCCCGGCCCCTGCGTGCCTTCGCATTGGCTGGGTGCCGCTGGGGCTGGCGGCCCAGCGTGTGCAGGAATCAACCCGCCGCTGACCCACAGGCTGAGTACACAGGCGCTGACCGTGCAGAACTTGCAGGCGCTTGTAGACATCTTGCGTTTGCTCATGGTGTCGAGTGCTCTGCACGTTGGCCGCGCGCCCGGCCAAAGACCGACGCGGCGAGGGCCATGATGACAAGCGCGGCGGCAGCAGCAAACGTGATCTGCATGCCACGCGCCACGGCTCCTGGCGACGCCGTCGTGATGTCGGCGGCCCGGGTGGCGAACGCGAACACGGCCCCCATGGCGGATGCGCCGGTGACCAATCCCAGGTTGCGCGACAGGTTCAGCATACCGGAAATGACGCCCCGCTGGTCCGCGGGCACATCCACCATGACGGCCGTGTTGTTGGCGGCCTGGAACAGCTGGTAACCCGGCGTCAGTACGGCGATGGCCGCTACATAGCCCGCAAGGCCGAACAGACCCGGCAGCACGGAGAGGGCAATGCAGCCGGCCACCATGGCGACCAGTCCCAGGCCGACCATCGCGGGTGCGCCCCAGCGGTCGACCATACGACCCGCCACGACGCCACTCAGTGCCGAGAGTGCGGGGCCGATCGACAGCACAAGGCCCACCATGGCCGCGTCGAGACCCAGTGCGCGGGACAGATAAAACGGGCCTACCACCAGCGTGGCCATCATCACCGTGGCGACAAACACATTCATGGCCAGGCTGCTGCTCAGAACGGCGTCGCGAAACGCGGCCAAGCGTATCAAGGGCGATGCCACCCTTGCCTCGGCGACAACGAACAACCCGCCTCCTACGACGGCCACCAGTAGCAGCGCCGAGTTGAGTACACCGAAATGGCCGCGGCCGATGGTCATGGCCAGCGCATAGGCCGCCAAGGTCAATGCCAACAACAGCGTACCGATGGCGTCAAAACGGATGCTGCCACCCTTGTTGCGGTCAGCTGGCAGGTAACGGGAGGCCAACAACAAAGCCACCATGCCCAGCGGCACATTGACAAGGAACAACGCTTGCCAACCTAGCCCGGCGATCAACACGCCGCCCAATGACGGCCCGAGCGCGGTACCCACGGCGGACATGGTGCCCAGCAGGCCCATGGCGCTGCCGGTTTTGTCCTTGGGTACGGTCTCTGCGACAAAGGCCATGGTCAGCGCCATCATCGTGGCCGCGCCCAGGCCCTGTGCCGCCCGCGCGGCTACCAGCAGCCACAGCGTGGGCGCCAGGCTGCACAGCAGCGACGCCAGCGTGAACAGCGCTATGCCCGCCAAGAGCAGCCGGCGGCGCCCCACCAGGTCACCCAGCCGCCCCACGCTGACGATCAGCGTGGTGATGGCCAGCAGGTAGGCCAGCACCACCCACTGGACTTGCTGGAAGGATGCGCCAAACGCCCGCGCCAGTGTGGGCAGGCCCACATTCGCAATGCTGGTGCCCAGCGAGGACAGCAGCATGGACAGCGAAAGACTGGCCAACGCCCAGCGGATGGCGGGCCTGCTTGGCGAAGCGACGGCGCTTCCACCGGCTACGGCGGCTGCGCCCGCAATGCGTGTTTTCAACATGGATTCCTCGTTTCTTTCGGCTCCCCCAATGGAGCTGTCGGAAGCGTAGGCCTTTGGTATACAAAGCGGAAGACGCACGATTTACACTTTATTCGTGCGTTTGACGCCATGTCATTGCCAAATTGCGCTATGGTTACCCCATGTCTATCCCTGATTTCAACCTGCTGGTCACGCTGGACGTGCTGTTGGCCGAAGGCAGCGTGGCCGGCGCCGCGCGGCGCCTGCGGCTCAGCCCTTCGGCCATGAGCCGCGCGCTGGCGCGCCTGCGCGAGACCACCGGTGACCCGCTGCTGGTACGGGCCGGGCGCGGCCTGGTGCCCACGCCCCGGGCCGTGGAGCTGCGCGAGCGGGTGGCCCAACTGGTGCAAGACGCCACCACCGTGCTGCGCCCGGCCGAGACCATCAACCTGCTGCAACTGCAGCGGACCTTTACGCTGCGTACGCGCGAGGGCTTTGTCGAGAATTTTGGTGCGGCCTTGCTGGCCCGCGTGGGCCGTGAAGCGCCTGGCGTGCGGCTGTGTTTTGTACAGAAACTGGACAAGGACAGCGCGCCGCTGCGTGATGGAACGGTCGACATGGAGACCGGCGTGGTGGGGGATTCACAAGGCCCCGAGTTGCGCACGCAAGCCCTGTTCCGCGACCGATTCATCGGTGTGGTGCGGCTGGGGCACGCGCTCGGCCATGGCGCTATCACGCCGCAGCGTTATGCGGCCGGTCCGCACATCTCCGTGTCGCGGCGCGGCCTGGGCAAGGGTCAGTTGGATGATGCCCTGGGTTTGTTGGGGCTGGAGCGGCAGATCACCACGGTGGTGGGTGGCTTCGCGGCCGCGCTTGCGCTGGCACGGACCTCCGACCTGGTTGCCACCGTGCCCGAACGCCACACCGGCAATCTGCGTGATGGTATGCACAGCTTCGCGTTGCCGGTTGCCACGCCCGAATTCACGGTGTCTTTGCTGTGGCATCCACGCCTGCAGGCCGACCCTGCGCACCAATGGCTGCGTGGCTGTGTGCGCGACGTGTGTGCGGAGCAACGCGTCCCTGATTCCCGGTGAATGGCTGCGATGGGGTGATGACTCGGAAAGGACGTGCTCCCGCTCCAGGTGGATGTGGAAAAATGGTCGCATGGACCAACTCCGCGCCCTTCGTGTATTTGCCCAAGTCATCGCCGAAGGCAGCTTTGCGGGGGCTTCCAGGGTATTGGATCTTGCCCCTGCGGTGGTTACCCGCGCTGTGTCCGACCTTGAAGACCATTTGGGGGCGAGACTCCTGAATCGCACAACCCGAAAACTCGCGTTGACCGAAGCCGGCGAAGACTATCTTGCGCGCGTCAAGCGCGTATTGGCTGAGCTGGACGATGCGGATGCCGTAGCAAGCGTCCACAATAGCGCGCCGAGTGGTACCTTGCGCGTCCTGTGTCCACCCGCGTTTGCAACCCATCAGCTGGTCCAGCACCTTCCGATTTTTCGACAACGCTTCCCTGCCATTCAGCTGGAGCTGTCGGCGTCTGGGCCGGTTGAAACTGTCCATGAGAACTTCGACATTTCCATCCTGTCGATAGGACAGCAAGCCCTGCAGGGGGACTTCGTGGTTCGGCCGCTCGCGGCGTCAACCTTTGTCGTCTGTGCGGCTCCAGCGTATCTGCAGCGGTGCGGGCAACCGCTGCAACCGGAGGACTTGCACCAGCATGACGGATTGCTTCCGGATGTGGCTGCGGTTCGGCGCGAGCTGACGCTGTTCCGCGCAACGCGTGGTGCGCACAGCGCACCGCGGCGGATGCTCCGAGTGGGCCTGCGTGCACCCGTCATATCCACCGGTCAGCTGGAGGTCCTTTACGCAGCGGCATTGGCCGGTATGGGGATAGCCGGGCTGCCAACGTTTGTGGCGGCCGACGCGTTGCGAGACGGTCGCCTGGTGCGTGTACTGCCGGACTGGCACGGTGGCAGTTTGCAGCTGTATGCGGCCATGCCTACCCGCAAGCATGTGCCGGCCCGCACACGGGCCTTTCTGGATTTTTTGGTGGAAACATTTGGTGGAAACCAGAACGACCCTTGGCTCGCAGCCATCAAGCAACAGCAGTAGGGTACCTGAAGTCAAAACCCGAAATGCACCTCGGTGTCCCGCGCGGCCAGGTTTGCACACATGGCCATTGCTGCAAGGCAGGCCAACTGCAAATAGGCCACGGCGCGCAGTGTGATCAGTTTTTGCTTGCTCACGATTGGCAGTTGCCCACTCTTGAGCGGAATCTGCCAACGCCGCATTTCAAGAGTTGGTACCAAAGACAGTACGCTGGCAAGCCCGTAGAAAGCGAGCTTGCCCAGGAAAGGGCCGTTGCTGAAGTAGTAGGCCGAACCCTTCTCCAGGTAGAAGACCCGCACCAGTCCGACCACCAGTACCAGCGTGGCTGCGGTTCCATTGATGATGTCAATCCTACGCAAGAGGCGAGCACTCGGCCAAGTGAGTTGGTGCCTGAGTTGGTGGATGCAGACCAGCGCACAGACCAACAGTATCAGTACAGCAGCATGGTGCAGGGCGGCGAAGAGTGTGCTCATGGCTTCAGACTCTGGTGACGGCTATCAACGGTAGACCGGGGATATGGACGTGTATTCCACGCGGGCATCCAAGTCTTTGAGCTTGCCGGAGACGTTTTCCATTGGGGGCACCCGACCTTCGTATCGAACCACCGTCCTGGTGCTGGCGTCAAAAACGACCCGTAGTGGCGCTATCGCCATACGAATCAAAAAGCTGCTGGGAGTGACGGTGAACGAGGCCTTCTTATCGGCCAGCTTTTCAAACTTCAGATCGAAGCCATAGCTGGTCTTGTCTTTGAGCACCAGCATGCGCACGGGCAGTGTTGCGCCAGCCATGAGTGGATCCCAGTTTTTCAGGATGAAACCAAACAAGGAGGGCCCGCAGACGACCGGGTCGGAAACGTCTTCAGACGCCGTGCTGAGCTTGCCGCTGTCGTTCAGTTCGTATTCCAGATGGCGACCGCCATTGCTGATCTGGACCGATCCGGAATACCCGAATTGCTGGTTGGTGGCCTCAAACCGCTGGGTCTCGTAGCTGGGCGAGACCTGTGCCCACTCGACGATGATCACGCGCCCAGCTGGATCGCGGGTGATGTGGCTTGCAGCCAATCCGCTGGGATGGGCCAGCACGCGGCGCTCGTAGCGAAAGAGCGGGGCTCCCGCAGGCGTGCCCTGGGTGTACGTGTCACCGCGGTACACCAGGGCCCCCGCAGTCTCTGCAGACCCTTGCAAGGCCTCCAGCTTGGTGAAGGTTGCTGGGCCTGCCTGGGCCGCTGTCCCTAGGCATATGGCCAACCAGACAATATGCATGGGGCGAAAGGCGAGAGAGTTCATGTGTGGGTCCCTGGGTAAGGAAGCGAGTGCAATCAGTACCAGGACTGTAGGCCGCCAGCCACACGGGAAAAAGGGGCAATCTGCAAAGAGATCCTTGCTGGATTGCGAACAATCAAACGGACATTCAACGCGTCGGGAGCTGAGTTGCTAGCCTCCGGGTAGAAGGCGGACGTTGGAATTAGGCACTGCGGGTGCCATCTGGTAGACCGTCGTGTGGGCCTAATTTGCGTTCAGGAACATCGGTCCACCAGTTCGATTCGCTCATGTCCGAGCGGCGCGATGGATTCAAGGGGTAGAAAATTCTACTGCCCTGCTTCGGAGCCTCTCCTCCAACAAGCAATAGAGCCTCTCTTTCGCTGTTGTTGATGAAGCAGTGCGAAATGCCAGTGCCTGCAGGAAATGCCGCTAGATCACCAGGCTGCATCGGGTAGACATCGCCGTCGATCCACGCGTCTACCTCGCCTTCAATGACATAGACAAACTCCTCCTCATTTTCTTCTGCATGCGGCCATGAGGAACGCGTCCCCGGGGGCAGGCGCTGAATATTGATTCCAATTCGCTCGAGCCCAGCTTCCTTGCCAAGACGTCGGACGGGGCCCAAGCGCTCCGTGCTCTGCGGATAAACGTGCGTGTTTTCTTGTACTTGCGAGGCGCTGCGGATGAACGGCGGGCGTACGGACATGGCTGATTCCTACAAAGCAACGAAGGTTATTCCAGTGGAATTTTGCCACTCTCACGCGGGCGGACTGCCTGCGCCACAATCAGGGCATGCGCGCATCCAAACCATACCTTGGTGAAACTGAAGCACCGACCCGGGCGGAGGTCGAGGCATCGCGGGGCCTGGTTCTTCTCGAATTCGGTACCGATTGGTGCGGCCACTGCCGCGCTGCCGATCCTGCGTTGGCCGAGGTCCTCGCACAGCATCCACATTGGCGTCACGTCAAGATTGAAGACGGCCCAGGACGGGCTCTTGGCCGTAGCTACCGTGTCAAGCTCTGGCCCACGGTTGTGGTACTGCGCGATGGGCAGGAGGTAGCGCGCATGGTGCGCCCCACGCAAGCCTCCGCAATCTCAGCTGCCATGAAAGACACATGACACTTCACGCCTAGTCCTGTCGGGACATCAGTATCTTGTGTAGTTCCTTCAGGAAACGGGTGTTCGCAACCTCGGTGCTCCACGGTTCCCAGGGCACTCCCCCGAACACAGCAATCAAAGGGTCGTCCACCAGAGGTGTCTCCTGAATATTCAAAACCGTTTGAACTTCTTCACGGCTCCATCCCGCCACGTGAATCGCCTCACTGGCAGCGGCCAGGACATCGGCCTTCTTGTGCTTTACCTTCTCTTCCTTGGTCCACCAGGACACACCGTACCTTGCAAAAAGCACGCGTTGCATTTGATCCAGCAGGGCTAGAAATCCGTCGCCCAGAATGGGCTTGAGCGGAGAAATAGGATCAAAGCCCAGCAACCCCTCCTCGGCATCGTGCAGTAGCTCGCGCAACTCGGCATCGGGATCAAGATGGCTCTGTGATCGGCGTATCTGCAGAACCAACAAGGAGTGCTGCGCAACCGACATGGGGAGTGGCCACACAGAATGACCACCCCACCGAAACGTACGGGCCAGACCTAGCGAGAGGTCCGTGTCATCCACATCGGCGAAAGTCGGATCCCGCAGATCAATTCGCCGTCCCGAGGGTAGCCGCACCCAGGCTCGCAGGGCGTTTCCACTCTTTTGAACGGACTTTCTCATACGCAACATTTTGCATGCGTCGCAATGCGCCTGGAGCCTGCGGGCGGTTAAAACCACTGCGTCAGGTGCACCGAGTCCTCGTGCTTTTCGACCTGCACGGTCGATGGCCCGCTGCGCGCCAGGCGCAGCATGCGGGCATTGCCCGGCAGCACATCGGCGACAAAGCCCCGCAGGCCACGCTTCTTGGCGTGGCGCACCATGCAGGCCTGCAGTGCCGTGCCCAGGCCACAGCCTTGCCACTCGGGGTGCACCATGAAGGCGGTGTCGGCCAGGTTGGCCGTGGGGTCGACGAAATAGCAGGACTGGCCGACGATCAGCGACTCTTCACGCGAGCCCGCCGTGGCGACAAAAGCCACCTCGCTCTCGTAGTTCACGTTGCACAGGCGCTGCACCTCGGCGTTCGACAGGCCACGCACATGGCGGAAGAACCGCGTGTAGACATCGGCCTCGCTCAGGTGGTGGAACAGATCGCGTATGCCCTGGGCGTCGCTGGACAGGGCGGGGCGCAGCATCACCGTGCGGCCGTCTTTGAGCGGGATCGTGATTTCTTCTTCCACCGGGTAGGCACGCAGGTTTTGCAGCGTCTGGTCCGCGCTCAGGTACCCCAGCGCCTGGGCCTGGGCAAACAGCTCGGGGCGGAACTGCGGGTGCGCCAGCTCGATCAGCGCCGTGGCCCGCTCGCGTATCGATTTGCCAAACAGGTAGGCGATGCCGTATTCGGTGACCACGTAGTGCACATCGGTGCGCGCGATGGTGGCCGATTCGCCCGCCAAGAGCGAGGGGCGTATGCGCGACTGCGTGCCGTCCTCGGTGGTGGAGTTCATGCACACGATGGGTTTACCGCCCGGCGAGCGCGAGGCACCGCGCAAGAACTCGCCCTGGCTGCCAATGCCACTGTAGAACTCTCCGCCAAACTGGTCTATGCAGACCTGGCCGGTCAGGTCCACGGAGAAGGCCTGCGCAATCGCCACCATCTTGTACTGGGCTGCGATGACGGCGGGGCTGCACACTGCGTCCACCGGTTCCATGCTGAACAGCGGGTTGCCGTCAATCAGGTCATACAAGGCCCGCGAGCCAATGGCCATGCTGGCCACAATCTTGAAGGGCTTGTCGGTCTTGCGGGCACCAGTGAGGTTGCCGTTGCGCAGCAGTGGCAGGATGGCATCCGATATCAGGTCCGAGTGCACGCCCAGGTCCTTGCGGTCGGTCAGGTACTGCAGCGCCTCGTGCGCCACCTCACCCAGGCCGATCTGTAGCGTGGAGCCGTCGTCGATGATGCCGGCGATGTAGCGCGCAATGCGCTGCACGTCTTCCGTCTGCACCGGAATGCGCTGAAACTCGGTGACCGGTGTGTTGACCGGCACCAGGTGGTGGATGCGGCTGATGTGCACGGTGGAGTCGCCCATGGAACGGGGCATGGCCGGGTTGACCTCGGCAATGACGACACGGGCGCGGGCCATAGCCGCGGGAATGATGTCCACCGACACACCCAGGCTGACATAGCCAAAGGCGTCGGGCGTGGACACTTGCACCAGCGCCACGTCCACCGGTATGCGGCCCAGCGCGATCATCTCGGGCACGCGAGCCACAGACATGGGCACGTAGTCCACCAGGCCCTGTTTGATGGCGGCGCGCATGTCGTTACCGACAAAGAACACGCGGTGCCGGAAATGCGTGGTACTGTGGCCCTCTGCGTCGTGGCCAAAGGCGTTGACCGTGAAGAAGTGCAGCAACTCCAAGTCGGCCGGCGGGCTGCGCATCTGCTCCAGCGCCTGCACCAGGCCGCGCGGCGCGGCACAGCCCGTGCCGATGAATACGTGGTCGCCGTTGCGGATATGGCCCAACGCCAACTCGGGCGTGCTCACTTTGGCCGCAAACGGCTTGAGGGAGGGGGGCAGTGGAGGTTTGCGTGCCATGGCCTGCGTATCATCAGCCCTATCGCCGCAGTTTGGCAACACCATCGCAGGAGAATCAATATGGATTTGGGAATCGCCGGTAAGTGGGCGCTGGTCTGTGGTGCCAGCAAGGGCCTGGGTCTGGGGTGCGCGCAGGCTCTGGTGCAAGAGGGCGTCAACGTGTTGATCGTTGCGCGCGGAGAAGAGCAACTCGCCGCGTCTGCTGCGAAATTAGTAGCGAACTATACCCATTCCACGAGGGCTAGCGTGCTGTTTTGCGCACAGGACATTACAACGCAGGCGGGTCGGGCCGCTGTGTTTGCTATGCGCTCCGAGTTTGACATCGTCGTCACCAACGCGGGCGGGCCACCACCCGGAGATTTCCGCGACTGGGACCGCGAGGACTGGATCAAGGCCGTGGACGCCAATATGCTGACCCCCATTGAGCTGATCAAGGCCACCGTGGACGGTATGGCTGAGCGTGGCTTTGGTCGCATCGTCAACATCACCTCCAGCTCGGTGAAAGCGCCGATCGATGTGCTGGGCCTGTCCAACGGCGCGCGCAGTGGTTTGACGGGCTTTGTGGCCGGTGTGGCGCGCAGTGGCCTGGCGGCCAAGGGCGTGACCATCAACAACCTGCTGCCCGGTGTGTTTGACACCGACCGCATCAAGACCATGCTGGCCGCCAATTCCAAGAAGACAGGCCAATCGGTAGAGGCCTTGGCCGATGCGCGGCGCCAGAATATCCCGGCCCGCCGCTTTGGCACGCCTGAGGAGTTTGGTGCGATCTGCGCATTTTTATGCAGCCAGCAGGCCGGCTACATCAATGGCCAGAATGTGCTGACCGATGGTGGGGCGTACCCGGGAACGTACTGACAATAACCGGGGTCACACGCCCGGAACCTGGTCGGTGGGGTATTTCCAGAAGTCCCGCAGCAAATAGTTCATCGGCAAATTCAACGGCGTGTTTTTCGGCGGGATAGGCTTCATGAACCAGCGGTCGTAAATGGCCTGGGCTTCTTTGGACACGATCATGCGTTTCATCTCGTTGTCCAGGATGGCTTTGAATTCAGGGTCACCCTTGGGCAGCATGATGGCCAGGGGCTCCACGGTCAGGAACTTGCCGATGACTTTGAGTTTCTCGGGCTGGGGGCGGCTGGCGATCAGGCCGAAGAGCAGCACGTCGTCCATCACGAAGGCGTCGGATTCCTTCTTCTCGACCATCTCCACGGCCTTGGCGTGATCGGGCGCCTCTTGCAGCACCAGGTTCAACACGCGCTCGCGGTTGGCGCGCTCCACCGCTTTCAATGGAGTCGTGCCCTTGGTTGACACGACGCGCTTGCCTTCCAGACCCACGATGTCGGTCGCGGGTTCGTCGGCGCGCACCATGTAACGGGCGCCGGTGATGTAGTGCGGCACGGTGAAGGCCACCTTGTTGCGCCGCTCGGCGTTATTCGTCGTGGAGCCGCACTCCATGTCCACCTTGCCCTCTTCAACCATGCTGATGCGGTTGCTGGGGCTCACCATCACATACTCAATGTTGATGGATTTCATATCGGCCTTTTTGCGTACGGCCTCGGCCAGCCGCTGGCATAGGTCCAGCGCGTAGCCGACGGGGTGTTTGTCCGCATCCACATAAGAAAACGGGACCGACGACTCGCGGTGGCCCAGCACAATTTTCCCGGTGGCGCGGATGTGGTCCAAGGTGGCGCCTGCATGTGCCATGGACGCCAAGCACATCAGCGAACCGCAAATGGCCAGCGGCGCAGGACGCCGCATGGCAGAGACAAAAATGGATTTGAGCATGGTGGCCTTCTTGGTGTAGTGTTTGGGGTACCTGCGGTCGCGCCGTCCAACGCCGCGTGGCTTAAGTATCCCGGTGATGGGGACAACCGTCAAATTCAATCCGGGTATGGATCAATGCCTAAAGTGTATTCGGGCCACGGCATGGATTGAACTGGTCAATAATGATGCCGCAATCCCCATCCTGCGTCGGCGACGCGGGTAAACCGGACTCAGAAGCGGCCGTACATGCAAACACCGTGCCAAATTCGACGTTGGTTGTTCTCTTGCCTGCTGAGCAGTTGCGCACTCCTGCTGGGTGTGGCACCGGCCTTGGCGCAGGGATCGGCTACGGCAGCCGCCGCGGCCCCGTACAAGCTGCGCGTGGTGGGCGGCCTGGCCGGTGTCAGCCAGTTCACCCGCTGGGAAGAGCCGTTCTGGGCCACTGAACTGGCCCGGCTGAGCGGTGGCAAATTCAGCGCAGACATCCTCCCTTTTGACCGTGCCGGCGTGCCGGCCGCCGAAATGCTGCACCTGCTGCAACTGGGTGTGGTGCCGTTTGGCACGACCTTGCTCAGTTCCCTGGCCGCGCAATACTTGCAATACACCGCGCCCGATCTGGCCGGGTTGAACCCCGATATCGCGAGCCTGAAAGCCAGTGTGGCGGCTTTCAGGCCCTATCTGGAAAAGACCATGCGGGAGCAGCAGGGCATTGAAGTGCTGGCCATCTACACCTATCCGGCCCAGGTGGTGTTTTGCAAGAAGCCGCTGACGACGCTGGCTGAACTAGCCGGACGCCGGGTGCGCGTCTCTTCGGTGGGGCAGGCGGACTTCGTCGGTGCGGTGGGCGCTGTGCCGGTCAACGTGGTGTTCAGCGAATTGGTGGGCAATTTGCAGAACGGCAACGTGGAGTGCGCCATCACCGGCACGATGTCGGGCAATGCCTTGGGCCTGCAGACCTTGACCAGCCATTTGTACGCGATGCCGCTGAACTGGGGACTGGCCATTTTTGCCGCCAACCGCGCCGCGTGGGAGGCGCTGCCACCCGACCTGCGGGCCCTGCTGCGGCGCGAACTGCCCAAGCTGGAGGCCTCGATCTGGCAAGAGTCTGAACGTGACACCGCCGAAGGCATTGCTTGCAATACCGGCCAGGGTGCCTGCACGGCGGGGCGCAAGGGCTCCATGGTGCTGGTGCCGCCATCGGCGCAGGACGAGCGTCGGCGCCAGGAGATCTTCACTACCTCGGTGCTGCCGCGCTGGCTGAAGCGCTGCGGCCCACGTTGCGGTGAAATCTGGGGCCAGACCATTGGCCCTGCGCGCAATATCGCCCTTACCGCCAGCCCATGATAGTTGCCACCCCGGCGCGTATCCGTTTCACAGTCTGGAGTCTGGTTGCCACATTGCTGTCGGTGACCGCCGCGGGCGCCAGCTACCAGATTTGGAATGCGCGCCAACGGGCACTGGCCGACAGCCGCGCCCAGGCCACCCGTTTCATGGCCGGCGCCGAGGCTGCATTCAACCGCTCGCTACTGGGCATTGACGTGCTGCTGGCCGGTACCGACGAGTTTTTAGGACTTTCCAATACCGTGCCGCAATGGGTGGACGCTGACGCCGCCAGCCATCTGCTGCGCAACGCGGCCAGCCAGAACCTGACTGTGCGTTATGTGGCCCTGGTGGACGACAAGGGTCGCGTTTTCGCGTCGTCTGAGCCGGCGGGTGGCAACATGCCACGTGAATTGCCGCAGAGCTTTATCAATGAGGCCCTGGCGCAGCCCATGTCCACACTGGTGCTCAGCGGACCGGTGGACAGTGCGGCCAGCCTGGAGCGTGTGCTGTATTTCGGCCGCTACATCCGTATGGCGGACGGCAGCAATCTGTTGGCAGTGGCCGAGGTGCCCACGGCGATGCTGACCACTGTGCTGATGCAGGGCACCGACATTGTCGGATTGG
Source organism: Rhodoferax sp. GW821-FHT07G04 (assembly GCF_059418585.1). Taxonomy (NCBI): domain Bacteria; kingdom Pseudomonadati; phylum Pseudomonadota; class Betaproteobacteria; order Burkholderiales; family Comamonadaceae; genus Rhodoferax; species Rhodoferax sp. GW821-FHT07G04. The sequence goes on along the minus strand of NZ_JBWKQD010000001.1, from coordinate 686,346 downwards.
AGATTACGCTGGAGCGGGGCAACGGGCAACTGCTGTTGGGCGTGCCCAACCAGGACGCCCGCAAGCCGGAGCCACTGAGCCCTGGCCTGAACACGCCTGCAGCCGGAGGTGCTGGGGCGTTGACCCATGCGCGCCTTAGCGATGTGCCCGCGCTGGTCGTGTCCCGGCCCCTGCTGTACCGGGATCTGTGGATATCGGCCAGCATCCCCATCGATGCGGCGTTGGCCAAATGGCGCTTTGACCGCAATGTGCTGTCGGCGGCAGCACTGCTCTTTGTTGTATTGGTGCTGGCCATAGGCGCTTTTGTTGTCGATTACCTGAACCGCATAGCGGCCGCGCGGTTGGCCATTGCACAGTCCAAGGTTACGCTGGACCAGGCGCTGGAATCCATGGTCAGCGGCTTTGTGCTGCTCGACGCCGAGCAGCGGGTGGTGCAGTGGAACCGCCGTTTTGAGGAAATATTCCCCTGGATGCGCGGCAGCATGGCCGCGCTGCTGCCTTTCAGGCGCGTGCTGGAGATGGCGTCCCAGCACCACCTGCCGGGTGCCTCTGAGGCCGAGCACGCCCAGTGGGTGGAGCAGCGCCTGTATGCGCAGTTGACCAGTTCGATACCGCACGAGCAGATACTGCCGAATGGCCAGCACATCGAGATCACCGAACGGGTCACGCCCGAGGGCGGCATGGTCATCACCTACCACGACGTCACGGCCATGCGCCGTGCCAACGCCGAGATCGAGACACTGGCCTTCTACGATGCGCTGACTGGCCTACCCAACCGCCGCTTGTTGCTGGACCGGCTGGCGCAGGCCACCGCGGCGGCTGGCCGCTCGGGTCAATGGGGCGCACTGCTGTTTTTGGATCTGGACCACTTCAAACTGGTCAACGACACCATGGGCCACGAGGTGGGTGACCTCTTGCTGCAACAGGTGGCTCACCGCCTGAAGTCCAGCGTGCGCGATGCCGATACCGTGGCCCGGCTGGGGGGCGACGAGTTCGTCGTCATGCTCAAGGATTTGTCCACCGACAAGACCCAGGCCGCCAAAGTGGCCCAGCACATCGGTGAAGAGATGCTGCTGACGCTGGACCAGCCCTACCAGCTGGGCGAGCACCCCTATCGCAGCACCTGCAGCCTGGGCGCGACGCTGTTTGGGGCGACCGAAGAGCACAACGCGGCCGAATTGCTGAAGCAGGCCGACATTGCCATGTACCAGGTCAAGGCCCAGCGCGGTAATGCGCTGTGCTTTTTTGACCCCGAAATGCAGGCTGCCATCAGCGACCGTGCACAGTTGGAGGTGGATTTGCGTGCGGCGCTGGCGCGCGATGAATTTGAGCTGCACTACCAACCGCAGTTTTCGCTGCAAGGCCAGGTGGTTGGCGCCGAGGCCTTGCTGCGCTGGCGCCATCCTCAACGCGGTCTGCTGGCACCGGGTGCCTTTATCGAGGTGGCCGAAGAGAGCGAACTGATACTGCCCATGGGTGCCTGGGTGTTGCACACGGCCTGCCAGCAATTGGCGGGGTGGCAGGGCGATCCTCGGCTGGGGGCGCTGCAGCTTTCGGTCAATGTCAGTGCGCGCCAATTCCGCCAGGCCGACTTCGTCTCCACGGTGGCCGACATTGTGCAGGTCTCCGGTATTGCGCCCCACCTGTTGAAGCTGGAGCTGACCGAGTCTCTGATGCTGGACAAGGTGGATGACTGCATCGCCAAGATGGGCCAGCTCCAGGAGCACGGCATACGCTTCTCGCTGGATGATTTCGGCACCGGCTATTCGTCACTGGCCTACCTGACGCGCCTGCCGCTGTGCCAGCTGAAGATCGACCAGTCCTTTGTGCACAACCTGGGTGTGCGCCATAGCGACGGGCTGATCGTGCAAACCATTGTGGGCATGGCGCGCAGCCTGGGCCTGGAGGTCATGGCAGAAGGCGTGGAGACCCAAGCCCAGAAGGATTTGTTGGCCCAATACGGCTGCGAGCTGTACCAAGGCTATCTGTTCGCCCGGCCGGCGCCGGTGGAGCAGTTGCAGGCACTGCTATCGCCGTGAGGACAGCAGAATGCCCGACACGATTAACACAAACGCCAGCGCGTGAAACAGTTGCGGCGCATCGCCCAAAAACGCGGCGGACAACAGCGCGGTGAACAAGGGAGTGAGGTTGATAAAAAAGCCTGCCACCGCCGGTCCCGCGCGGGACACGCCCGCACCCCAGGTCGCATACGCCACCACGGCGGGCCCTGCAGCGATGAACAACAGTGCGCCCAGTAATGGCCAACCCACGTGCAGACGGGCGGCACCCAGCATCCATTCCCCTCCGGCAAACAGCAGGGACCAGCCCAGACCGAACACCACCTGGCTCAGCAAGAACGCCGCCCAATCCGCACGGATAGAGGCGGACTCCGGTGTGGGGTGTGCCAGCATCCAGCTGTAGTAGGCCCAGGCCATGCTGGCCAACAGCATGCACAGGTCACCGGCCACCAAGTGCAGGCCCAGCAGCAGCTCCCATTGGCCGCGGCACAGCACCAACACCACGCCGGCAATCGACAGCACGGCCCCCAGCATCTGCCGGCCCGATGCCGGTGTGCCAAAGAAGAAGCGGCCGATCAGCAGCATCCACACCGGCGTGCTGGCCCCCACCAGCGTGACATTGATCGGCGTCGAGGTGGTCAGAGCCAGGTACAGCAGTGCGTTGTAGCCGCTGGTGCTCAGCAGTGCCAGTGCCACAAAGCGGCGCCACTGCGGCCACAACGCGCTGTCGCGTCGCAGCACGCTGCCGGCCAGCGGCAACAGCAGCACAAAGGCAAAGGTCCAGCGCAGCAGATTCAGTGCCATGGGCGAGATCAACGGGCTGACCACCCGCCCCACGACCGCATTGCCCGCCCACAGCATGGGCGGTATGGTCAGCAGCAGAGCGGCGGTAGGTGTCAGGCGTTGGGTCATGCCGGGACTGTACTAGGCCAAGGCTTGCACATTGCTGGCGATGCCTGAGGGGTATACGTTTCGTGGCACTATGGTGACTACGCCCGTGTTGGGCATGCCACCATCTACCGCAGGAGACCGCACCGTGAGCCACAGCAAACAGTCCCGAGCCATTCGCATTGACCAACACGGCGGCCCAGAACAGCTCAAACTGGTGCAGGTCGAAGTGGGCGAGCCCGGTCCGGGCGAAATCCGCATCCGCCACAAGGCCGTAGGCCTGAACTTCATCGACGTCTACCAACGCAGCGGCTTGTACCCCAACCCCATGCCGCTGCAATTGGGCATGGAGGCCGCCGGTGTTGTGGAGGCAGTGGGTGAGGGCGTGACCCATCTGCAAGTGGGTGACCGCGCAGCCTATGCCAGCCAACCGCCCGGGGCTTATTGCGACCTGCGCGTGATGCCCGCCAAGTGCGTATGCAAGCTGCCGGACGCCATCTCGTTTGAAACCGCTGCGGCGATGATGCTCAAGGGCCTGACGGCCCAATACCTGCTGAAGAAGACCCTGCCCCAGGGCGGGCTGAGCGCGGGCGACTTTGTGCTGTTCCATGCCGCCGCGGGTGGTGTGGGCCTGATCGCCTGCCAGTGGGCAAAGGCCTTGGGCCTGCGCCTGATCGGAACGGCAGGCTCTAAGGAAAAATGTGCGCTAGCCCTCGCCAATGGTGCGGAGTTTGCTATTAATTACGCAGCAGAAGACTTTGCGGCGCGGGTTAAGGAGATCACCGGCGGCAAGGGTGTGAAGGTGGTTTACGACTCGGTGGGCAAGGATACCTGGGACAAATCGCTGGACTGCCTGGCACCCTTTGGATTGATGGCCAGCTTTGGCAATGCCTCCGGCCCGGTGGCCCCCATGGCGCCCGGTATCTTGGGCCCCAAGGGTTCGTTGTACCTGACGCGTCAGACGCTGTTCACGCACATTGCCACGCGCGAGAGCACCCAGGCCATGGCCGATGACCTGTTTGCGGTGGTGCAAAGCGGCCAGGTCAAGGTTCATATCGGCCAGCGCTATGCGTTGGAAGACGTGCAACAGGCGCACCAAGACCTTGAGGCACGTCAAACAACCGGATGTTCGGTACTGACACTCTAAGCCGGTCAATAGGCAGGGCCAATACAATTGGCGTATTCCCTGCATACCACCCATGAACACACGATTCACCCAGCGCCTTCTCTCCGCCGCGATCCTTTCCGTATTGCCCTATTCCCTGGCCTTGGCGCAAGCGCAAGCGCCGGCCGCGCCTGCTGCAAGCACAGCGAATGCCGCTTCGCCCCAAAGCGTGGAGCGCGCCAAGATCGACCGCGCGCTGAAGGAAGACGGCAACTGGTATTTCTCGTGGGGCTATAGCCGCCAGCAGTACGCACCGTCGGACATCCATGTGTCCCAGCCCAGCCTGGGCAATGATTTCACGGTGAACAAGGCTACGGCCAGCGACTTTCCGTCCAGCTTTGCGGACACGTTCAGTTCCTTGTTCAAGCTGGACCTGACCAACCCACAAGAAAATGTGCGGGTGGGCCGGTTCATGAACCCGGAGAAGACCTTCGCGATCGAGTTCTCGCTGGACCACAGCAAGTACAACACCGACCTGAACCAGACGGCCAACGTCAGCGGCACCATCAACAACAAGCCCTACAACGGCGACATGGTTCTGAATGCGCAGAACTTCAACTACACGCTGCACAACGGTTTGAACCACATCATGATCAACGGCGTGTGGCTGCAGCATTTGCATGGACCCGAGCAACAGCCCGGTGACTTGCAATTGATCAGCCGCGCAGGTGCCGGCATCTTGCTGCCGCACGCCGACAACACCATCCTGGGCAATGCCAACGAGGTAGGGCCTAAGAATGAAAACGTGTGCTGCACCTCCAGCAAGGACTGGTGGCAGATCAACGGCTGGACGGCCGGCGTGGAAGTGGGTTTGCGTTACCGGGTCTACAAGACGGTGTATGTGGAGCTGACGCAAAAGTTTGCGTATGGCGCGCTGAAGAATGTGCCGGTTTACAAGGGCGTGGCGGACCAGAATATCTGGATGAGTGAGCAGGTGTTCTCTGCTGGCTTTTTGTTCTAGGCTTCGCTTCGTTCGGGGGGCTTGGCGGGTGCGCCCCGCAACCAGAGACTCGGGCTGCCTGGGCGCTCTGCTCCGTGTCCCCCGCCCGCTACGCGGGCTCCTCCTTTACCTGCGCAGAACGCCCAGGCAACCCGAGCCTCCAGTTGCTGCGTTTCCACTCCGTTGTGGTGCCGTCTAACTCTTTCTGACCCGCAGCAGCTCGTCCAGTATCAGGCACGCAGCGCCTATGCTGATGGCGCTGTCGGCCACGTTAAAGGCAGGGAAGTGCCCGCCCGCAAACACGGGAGCCAGCCAGCTCCAGTGGAAGTCCAGGAAATCGACCACATAGCCGTGCACCACGCGGTCGATGACGTTGCCGATGGCGCCACCCAGGATACAGGCCATCGCAAAGCTGAACAGCTTTTGTCCAGGGTGTGATTTCAGCATCCAGATGATGACCCCCGCCGCCACGCAACCCAGACCGGTGAACAGCCAGCGCTGCCAGCCCGAGGCATCGTGCAGGAACGAGAAGGCCGCGCCGGTGTTGTGCGCCCGCACGATGTTGAAGAAGCTGGTCACCGTGGTGCTATCACCGTACTGGTAGTAGCCAGTGATCAGGACCTTGGTGAACTGGTCGGCCAACACGACGATGAAGGCCAAGCCCAGCCATAGCAGCAGACCGCTACTCGCGCCGCCGCCGGATGATTTACCACCGCGGGCCATTAGGCAAACACCCGTTTTTCGCCGGCGCCATAGAGGTTGCTGGTGCAGCGACCGCATAGGGTGGGGTGGGCGGCGTCTCCCCCTACATCGTGGCGGTAATGCCAGCAACGCTCGCACTTCTGATCTGTCGAGGGGTTAACCTGAACAGTCACTTGGCTTTCGGCGAATAGTTCCACGACCGACGTGATGAAGACAAACTTCAAGTCGTCGCCAAGTGACGCCAGCTGCGATAAATCTTCGGCCGGTAATCCAAGAGTTATGTTGGCTTGCAGGGACGAGCCAACCTTGCCCTCGGCACGCAGCGTTTCAATCTCCTTGTTCACCGCTTCGCGGATCTCGCGGATGCGGCTCCACTTGGCCAGCAGGGCGGCGTCGGGTGCGGCAAAGTCCACATACCCGTCCAGGAAGATGGACAGCTTGGTGGCTGCGGGCGTCTTGCCCTCGGCACCCAGCACGGCCCAAGCCTCTTCCGCGGTGAAGCTCAGGAACGGCGCCATCCAGCGCAGCATGGCCTGGGTGATCTGCCACAGCGCGGTCTGCGCCGAGCGGCGAGCCAGGCTGTTGGCACCGGTGGTGTACAGGCGGTCCTTCAGCACGTCGAGGTAGAAGGCGCCCAGGTCTTCGCTGCAATAGATCTGCAGTTTGGAAACCACGGGGTGGAATTCGTAGACCTTGTAGTGCGCCAGGATGTCAGCTTGCAACTGCGCCGCGCGGCTTAGTGCGTAGCGGTCGATTTCCAGCATCTGCTCCAGCGGCACGGCGTCCTTGGCCGGGTCGAAGTCGCTGACATTGGCCAGCAAGAACTTCAGCGTGTTGCGCACGCGGCGGTAGGTGTCCACGACGCGGGCCAGGATCTTGTCATCGATGTTGAGGTCGCCCGAGTAGTCGGTGGACGCAACCCACAGACGTGCGATCTCGGCGCCCAGCTTGCTGGTCACGCTTTGTGGCTCCACGGTGTTGCCCAGCGACTTGCTCATCTTGCGGCCTTGGCCGTCGGTGGCAAAGCCGTGGGTCAGCAGGCCGCGGTAGGGCGCGCGGTCGTATAGTGCGCAACCCAGCAGTAGCGAGCTGTGAAACCAACCGCGGTGCTGGTCGTGGCCCTCCAGGTACAGATCGGCCTCGGGGCCTTCCGCGTGGAACGGTGGGCGGGCATAGGCGTCCTTGTGGCTGCCGCGCAGCACGTGTTGGAACGTGGAGCCGGAGTCAAACCACACTTCCAGGATGTCGGTGCTCTTGGTGTAGCTCGGTGCATCGGCAGCGCCCAGGATCTCTTCGACGGTGACGCGGCTCCAGGCCTCGATGCCGCCCTTTTCGACGATGTCGGCCGCCTGGTCCAGGATATCCATGGTGCGCGGGTGCAATTCACCGCTGTCCTTGTGCAGGAAGAAGGGCACGGGCACGCCCCAACTGCGCTGGCGGCTGATGCACCAGTCGGGCCGGTTGGCGATCATGTCGCGCAGACGTGCACGGCCGTTCTCGGGGTAGAAGTTGGTCTGGTCGATGGCATCCAGCGCCAACTGGCGCAGGGTCTTGGGCGCCTTGTCTTTGGTGAAGACGCCGGGGCCTTCGTCCATGCGCACAAACCACTGGGCTGCGGCGCGGTAGATGACCGGCGTCTTGTGGCGCCAGCAGTGGGGATAGCTGTGGGTGATACCCACGGTCGCCATCAGCCGGCCGGCGACCTTGAGCGCGTCCAGGATGACAGGTACGGCCTTCCAGATGTGCAGGCCTCCAAACAGCGGGAAATCGGCCGCATAGGTGCCGTTGCCTTGCACGGGGTTCAGGATGTCGTCGTACTTCAGGCCATTGGCCACGCAGGAGTTGAAGTCATCCACGCCATAGGCTGGGGATGAGTGCACGATGCCGGTGCCGTCGCCATCGCTGACATAGTCGGCCAGGTAGACGGGCGACAGGCGGCGGTAGCCCGCATCCACATCAAACAGCGGGTGGCGGAAGTTCAGGCCGCCCAGCTTCTCGCCCTTGGTGGTGGCCAGCACGGTGCCGGTCAGGCCAAAACGTTCCAGGCACTTGTCGACCAGCGACTCGGCCAGCACCAGGCAACCCTTTTCGGTTTGCACCAGAGCGTAGGTCAATTCGGGGTGGGCGTTCAGCGCCTGGTTGGCGGGGATGGTCCACGCGGTTGTCGTCCAGATCACGGCAAAGGCGGTTTGGCCTGCGGGCAGGGCGGAGAGGCCGAAGGCCGCTGCCAGTTTGCCGGCGTCGTCGGTCTCAAAGGCCACGTCCAGCGTGTCGCTCTTCTTGTCCGCATATTCGATTTCGAATTCGGCCAAGCTGGAGCCACAGTCAAAGCACCAGTACACGGGCTTGAGGCCACGGTAGACAAAGCCGCGCTCGATGACGCGCTTGAACGCGCGGATCTGGCCGCCCTCGTTGGCCGGGTCCATGGTGCGGTAGGGGCGCTCCCAGTCACCCAGCACGCCCAGGCGTTTGAAGTCCTCGCGCTGCTGGTCGATTTGCTCGGTGGCGTAGGCACGGCTCTTGGCCTGCATGTCGTCACGGGAGAGGTTGCGGCCGTGCAGTTTTTCGATGGCGTTTTCGATGGGCAGGCCATGGCAGTCCCAGCCGGGGATGTACTGCGCGTCAAAGCCGGCGAGCTGCTTGCTCTTGACGATCATGTCCTTCAGGACCTTGTTCAGCGCGTGGCCGATGTGCAGCTTGCCGTTGGCATAGGGCGGGCCGTCGTGCAGCACAAACAGTGGCGCACCCACGCGGGCGTCCCGCAGGCGCTTGTACAAACCTTCCTCGTTCCAGGCCTTGACCCAGGCGGGTTCGCGCTTGGGCAGGTCGCCGCGCATGGGGAACGGGGTGTCTGGCATGTTCAGCGTGTCGCGATACACACTGGTTTCGGCCTTGGGGCTGGAGCTTTTTGAATCGGTCATGGCTTTTCTCAAGACGGGGGCTCAGGCTTCCATGGAGACAACCTGGGCTGGGAATACGTGCTGCACGGTCTCGCGCAGCGGCAATAGAAGGGAGGCAAATGCGCGCGGGGCAAGGTACGCAGCGGGAGGCTTGTGGGGCTCCCAGCCCTTTCAAATTCGCTTGGAGAACCAGGCGCGGGCATCGTCGCAGTCCTGGCGTATGCCCTTTGTGAGGGCGTCCAGGCTGTCGTACTTCAGCTCGTCATGTAGTTTGTGCAGCAGTTCCACACGGATGATTTTACCGTAGGCCCCTTCCGACCCCAGTTCGGCAGGCCAATCCAGGCAATGCGTCTCCAGCAGCACACGCCCGCCGTTCACGTCATTGGGGTCCAGCGAAGGGCGCACGCCCAGGTTGGCCACGCCCTGCACCGGCTTGTCGGCTAGGCCATGGACCAGCACCGCAAAGATGCCGCTGGCGGCGGGTTTCCAGTGGGCAAAGCGCAGATTCAGGGTCTTGAAACCTAGTGTGCGGCCCAGCTTGCGTCCATGCACCACGTGGCCGGAGATGCAGTAGGGCCGGCCCAGCAGGCGCGCCGCAGCGGCCATATCGCCCTGGCCCAGGGCCTCGCGCACGGCCGAGCTGGAGACGCGCAGCCCATGCACTTCGTAGGAATTCATGCGGGCCACATCGAAGCCCTGGGTATCGCCCGCAGCGTCTAAAAAGGCGTAGTCGCCTGCGCGCTGGGCGCCAAAGCGGAAATCGTCGCCCACCAGCACGTAGCGGGCTCCCAGGCCCTGCACCAGCACCGTGTCGACAAAGGTCTGGGGCGATTGGCCGGCCAGCTTGGCGTCAAAGGGCAGCACGATGGTCTGGTCCACGCCGCAGATGGCCAGGTCGCCCAGCTTGTCGCGCAGTGTGCCTACCCGGGCGGGGGCAAGCTCCGGCTTTTTAAACTTCGCGGCAAAGAAATCGCGCGGATGCGGCTCAAACGTCAGTACGCAGCTGGGCACGCCGCGCTGCTGGGCCTCGCCGCGCAAGAGCGCCAGCATGGCTTGGTGGCCCCGGTGCACGCCGTCGAAATTGCCTATGGTCAGCGCACAGGCCGACGCTACGCCAGGGTGGTGAAAACCGCGAAAGACCTTCATGAATTTGTTATCTTTTTGATAGCAGATGGCGCAAGGGGTTCTAGCGCCTGAAGCCAATTTGTCACAGAATGAGGGTATATTGTGACGTAGCAGCGTGCCAAGCACTAATGGCGCAGGGCTGCAGAGATGTGCATTTCCGGTGTGTGGTTGATTTAACCGTTGCAGGAGGCGTGTTTTGAAAGTCTTGAAATTGTCGGCCCAGGGGCTGCCCCAATCGTGGATTTCGCTGGAACAGGCGGTCATCCACTACGCGTCGGATGAGGTGCGCTGGGAGTCCGGTGGTGAGGTTGCCGTCTTCCACGGTGGCCACAACGCAATCACGGGCCTGCAATCCATCATCCGCGTCAACAGCATCATCGGCACCCGCGGTGTGCCCAATATCAACCCCTTCCTCCTGCGCCCCGGCCTGACCAATAGCAAATTGTTCAACCGCGACCGTAATGTCTGCGCCTACTGTGGCGAGCGTTTCCACGAACACGACCTGACCCGCGAACACATCATCCCCTTTGCCCAGAAGGGCGTGGACACCTGGATGAACGTGGTCACCGCCTGCCGGCCCTGCAACCACCGCAAGAGCCACCGCACGCCCGAGCAGGCCCATATGCCGCTGCTGTACACACCCTATGTGCCCAGCCTGTGGGAAGATTTCATTCTGCGCAACCGGCGCATACTGGCTGACCAAATGGAATTCTTGATGGCCCACGTGCCCAAGTCCTCACGGCTGCTGGTGTGAGCATGGACTGTTGTTTGGGAGTGGAATCGTAACAACTCGTTACGTTTTTTGCAGGCCATTCTCCGCTTAATCGCAGCGCCGGCCTGGCCCGTGGTTCGACTCGAAAGAGAAATGAACCACAATCTTCAGGTATCCCGTTTCCTTTTTTGAAAGTCCGCCCGCGCGGGCACTTTTTTTGACCCCTGACAGGCCGCTTTTTCTGTGAACCGCGAGCAATCGAATTCTTCCGTTAGACGCACTGGTACCGAGCCCCCTAATCCGGCGGTTCGACTGGCGCGCATGCTGATTGCGCAAACCTTGGCCTATTTCGCCGAGCACGAGACCAAAAACCTGAATCTGGTGCGCAACCGCCTGATGGAATTGGTGGACGACAAGCCATCGCTGGGCCAAGGCCAAAACCTGCGGTCTGCCCATTTGCTGCTGGGCAAATACGCGCAGCAATTCAACCGCGGATTCCAGCAAACCCTGGCCGATTGCCTCAGTGAAGAGCTGAGTGGAATATTGCCGCAGCACGCGCTGGCCGGGCGCCCCAGCGGTGCGGCCGACGAAGCGCTCAATGGCATGAGCCTGAGCCTGCTCGATGTGGGAGAGGTCGAGCGTGTCTTGCTGCTGGACCGCATTGCACAACGCTTCACAACCCGCTATGACGCGGTGCTGGAGCCGTTGACACAGCGCCTGAGCGTGCTGTTCGGCCACGACAAAAGCTCCATTCACGACAACCCATTTCAGCCGATGGTGCTGCTCAAGGCCTTTGCCAGCGCCTGGGACAAGTGCGAGCTTGACCCCCAGGCCAGTGAAGACTTGGTGCAATCGCTGGACCCTAACTTCTGGCTGGACCTGGCGCCTCTGTACAAGGAGCTCAATGACACATTGGTGCGCGCCGGTGTGTCGAACCAGCGGGCTTTGCGCATCAAGCACGGCAACAGCGCCCATGCGCCGCTCGGTCCCCGTTCCGGCAATATGCCACTCACATCGCAGCCGGTGCCGCTGGGCGGACCGGAGACTGGCCGTTCGGGCTTTGCACCCATGGATGGCGGCGGGTCGGGCGGGAACACGGGCTTTGGCGCAGGCGGCGTGCCGGCGCGCTCGTCCACCTGGGCGTCGCTGGACAATGCCGGCCGCACCGTAGCCGCCCATGCCCGCCAGTTCTTGCAGCGCCTGGGTTTTGGTGCGCAGCAGGCCGGTGGCGCACACGGCGGTGGCGTCCACGCAGGCTCCGGCCAGGCCGGCGGTGACGCCGACAGCGAAATCCAAACCCGCCCCAATTTCGCAGCCGCCAGTCCGGCGCTGATGGGCTATCTGGGGGATCTGCAGGCTGGGGCCAGCGCCCATGCCGCGTCCTTCAACTACCACCACCAACAGTACGACGAGGAGGCGCTGGCCGAGCACAATGTGCTGCGCCAGATGCGCGACCGCGACGAGATTCGCCACGCGCCCGAATTGGACCGTGGCACGGTGGACGCATTGGCCGAGGTGTTTGACTTCGTATTTGCCGACCAGGCCATCCCGATCCAGATGAAGTTCATCATCGGCCGTCTGCAGATTCCGGTACTGAAGGCGGCCATGATCGACCGCGACTTCTTCCTGTCGGACCAGCACCCGGCGCGCCGCCTGGTCGATACGCTGGCCGGTGCCTCGGTCGCCTGGGCGCCGGAGAAAGGCGAGCAAGACCCGCTGTACGTGCGCATCGAGCACACGGTGCAGCGTGTGCTGACCGAGTTTGAAGACGACCTCGCGCTGTTTGTCGACCTGCTGCGCGAATTTACCGAATTCCTGTTCGAGACCGAGCAGCAGGCCCAGGTCCGTGTGGAGCCGGTGGCTCAGCAGGAGCGCACCGGCGAGTCGTGGGACCAGGCCCTGGAGCAGGCCGACGAGCTGATCCACGAGCGCATCCAGGCCATGTCGGCCGAGCAATCGGTGGCCCCTTTCCTGCTGCCTTTCCTGACCAATCAGTGGCGCGAGGTCATGGCCCGCGCCTGGATGGACGAGGCTACGCGTGCCCAGAACTATGCGCTGGCCACCAAGACCATGGAACAGCTGATCTGGTCCATACAGCCCAAGACCTCGGCCGAAGAGCGCCGCGAACTGGTTGCCATCTTGCCCGAGATGGTGCGCCAGCTGAACCTGGGGCTGGACTCGATTGAGTGGAATGGCAAGCCGCGTGCCACCTTCACTCGGCGCCTGATCAGCACCCACACCATGGCCATACGCCTGACGCAGTCCATGCCCTTGGACACAGGCTCGGCTGCACTGGAAGACCGTGAAGGCCAGGTGGCCATGCAGCAATTGGATGAACGCCGCGCGGCGCGCCAGTTCAACCAACTCGACAACTTTGACGCCCAAGCCCAGTCGTTCAAGCGCGGCATGTGGTTCGATGTGTCCATTGAGCAAGGTACCCATATTCGCTGCCGTCTGAGCTGGGTCAGCCCCATGCGCACGCGGCTGTTGTTCACCAACCGCGAGGGCTTCGACGCCTTTGTGCGCTCCGAGCGTGAAGTCTCGGCCATGCTGCGCATGGGCCGCATGCGTGTGCTGGACAACGAGGCCATCGTCGGCCGCGCGCTGGACAAGATCATGGTCGGCGGCGACCTGCAACTGGCTGCGTGAGCTCTGCCAGTTTGCTATTAATTCAGAAGCGCAATACGGCCATCTGACGAGGGCTACAGCCTAGTTCTCTGAAAGGCCGTCAGCCTGGGCGCAGCACCTTGGCCACTGGATTGGTGCGCAGCCTGAAGGCATCCGGCATGCCCGAACCCAGAAGCGGACGTAGGTAGAGCCGGAATGCGTCGGTCACATCCGTGCCATTGGGCGTGATGAAGGCGTCTTCCATGACGCGCGTCTTGCCGGCCACGGCATCCAGCGGCAGCAGCTCGTAGTCGACCGAGTAGAAACCGGTGCGCTTGATGGCCACCGAGCCATCCCGATTGCCCCACATCGCAAACTGCACGGCCTTCTCGCCGACCTCGCGCGCCTCGCGCTGGTCCACATCCGACACGCAGCCGATGAAGGAGCGCTGCAGGTAGCCAAAGGTGTCACCGCGCACGCGCTTGATGCCCAGCTTGCCCTTGATCTCTTCGCACAGCAGATCAGCCAGCGCACCGCTGCCGGAGAGCTGCACATTGCCGTGTGCGTCGTGCTCCAGGTCCTTGGCCAGTTGTGCCGCAATCGATTGGCCCGATGCATCGTGTATGCCCTCGGAAACCGCGACCACGCAGCGTCCCAGCCGGTCATGCGTGGCTTTGACATCGGCCAGGAATTGCTCCAGGCTGAAAGTGCGCTCGGGCAGGTAGATCAGGTGGGGGCCATCGTCTGGGAATTTCTTGCCCAGCGCCGAGGCGGCAGTCAGAAAGCCGGCATGGCGCCCCATGACGACTGCCACGTACACGCCTGGCAGGGCCGCGTTGTCCAGGTTGGCACCGGCAAAGGCTTGGGCCACGAAACGTGCCGCCGACGGGAAACCCGGCGTGTGGTCATTGCCGACCAGGTCGTTGTCAATCGTCTTGGGAATATGGATGCAGCGCAGCGCGTAGTTGGCCTTACGCGCCTCTTCGCTGACGATGCGCACGGTGTCCGACGAGTCGTTGCCGCCAATGTAGAAGAAGTGCCCAATCTCGTGGGCCTGCAGCACCTTGAAGATCTCGTGGCAATACTTGGCGTCGGGCTTGTCGCGCGTGGAGCCCAAGGCGCTGGAGGGCGTGTTGGCCACCATCTCCAGGTTGTGGCTGGTCTCTTGCGTCAGGTGGACGAAATCTTCGTTGACGATGCCCCGCACACCGTGGCGTGCGCCATAGACATGGGCGATACCGGGAAAGCGCCGCGCCTCCAGCGCCACGCCCACCATCGACTGGTTGATGACGGCTGTTGGACCGCCGCCCTGGGCGACAAGAATTTTTCCAGATGCCATGTTACGTGCGTCCTCTGAAGTGGTGGTGGCCGATCGCTGGAAATTATCGTCGCAAGCGCCGGTTTCAGGGAGCTTTCAAAACCTTGCATCTGCGTCTCAAAAGAGTATGCTGGATACGCATCTCCGCTGAAAAAGGGGTACACCACCATGCAACGCCGCACCTTGCTTGCACTCAGCGCTTTTCCCGGTCTTGGTGTCCTGCCCGCCTGGGGCCAGGATGACAACCACAAACCCATGCAGATATCCACGCTGCTGGAGGTGGACCCGGCCACCAGCATTGCCGAGCAGGTGATGACAGAGGCCTACCACCGGCTGGGCATGCAAATGGTGGTGCACAAGATTCCGGGCGAGCGCTCGCTTCGCAGTGCAAACAATGGCGACATGGACGGCGAGCTCTATCGCAAGCTGGGCATGGACCGCGAATACCCCAATCTGGTGATCGTGCCGGTAGCCTTGCTGACCTACGAGATCGTCATCTTCACCTTGGGCACTACCTTTGTCGTCAGCGGCTGGGAGAGTCTGCGCCCCTACACCATTGGCCATGTCAAAAGCATCAAGATCGTCGAGCAAAACACCCAGGGCATGCGGGTGGAAGTGGCGGCTACGTTGCGCCAAGCCTTCTTGAAGATGACCTTGGGACGTTCCGATATCGTTGTGGCCAACCGGACCTCTGGCTTGGCAGTTGTCAAGGAACTCAATCTGACCGATGTGAAAGTGCTGCAGCCCGCCTTGGCGACCTTCCCGGTGTTCCACTACCTGAACAAGAAGCACGCGAGCTTGGTGCCCAAGCTGACCACGGTCCTGCAGCAGATGCAAAAGGACAAGACCATTGAAGCTATTCAGAAATCGGTAATGAGCGACCCCGCCTGGAACCAGAGCCTGGTAGCCGGAGCTGAAGCGGCCAGCATCTGACGCCATGTGCGAGGCAACTCGCCAAGTCTATGTGGGCGAGCGAGTGCCCCATTTATCACTCAGCGGATGGCTTGCAGCAGTTGCACCATGTCGACCAGACCCAACTGCTGAGCGATCTGCTGCGCAGTCTGCCCTTGGTGGTTGACCAGGCCGGCGTCGGCCCCCCATTCCAGCAGTTTGCGCACCGTGCCGGTGTGGTGGTGGCGTACGGCCAGCATCAGTGCGGTGTTGCCACTGCCATCCCGGCTGTTGATTGCCATACCCTGCGCCAGCAGCTTTTGCAGCGTGTCGGTATGGCCGCTCCGTGCGGCTTCCAGCCAGTGCGCTGCAGCAGGGGCCGCCACGACAGGCGCGGTGGGAGACGCCGGCGCGGGCGGGGCAGCCATTCGCGATGTGTTGGCATCGGCACTGCGAGGCTCGGCTTTGTTGTCACGCATGACGGCGCCTGAACTGGCGAGCCCGGCGGCGGGTCTGTTCATCGATCGGGCGGGCCTGTCGGCTTCGGCGGCATAGGGGGTGGTTGCATAGTTCTCGACGCTCTTCGCCGAGGCCAGGGCCTCCGGGGCTGCGGACTCCTGGGCGACGGGTGCTGCGGCGCTGTAGGGCTGGCGTTCCTCTGGCGGCGCGGCGGCAGCGACCTTGGCCCGGGGCGGCGGTGCGTTTGCCAAAGCCTCCTTGCGCGAGCTTTCACGCGCTTGGGCCGCAGGCCCTTGCGCGGGCGCTGTCACGGGTGCCGGTGTTGGGGCTGGGGTGGGCAGTGCGGCGGGCGCCGCAGTGAGTGCCGGGCGGGTTGCCGCGGGCGCTTCGTCGCGCATGGCGGTGCCCAGGGCTGCTTCGCGGTTCTCGGGCGCACCGCGGTCGATCTGCACATACAGCAAACCCGCCAGCGCCACCACGGCCAGGCTTGCGACCATGGACACACTCCAGCGGGGTTGGTTGGCGGCTGGTTTGGGGGGGGTGGCGCCATCCACGCGCTGCAGCGCCGCGGCTTGGTCGCGCAGCATTTGCGCGTGCGCACGCGCGGCATTGCGCACCCGCTCGGAGGGGCGCCGCGGGTCTTGCGCCACCGCCTCTGCGTAGCGCTCCAGTAGTTCATCAGGTTGCTTGTCAGGCGACTCGGTCATGCGTACTCCTGCAGCAGTTCTTTCAGGCGGCTGCGCGCATAGCGCAGGCGGCTTTTGGCTGTCTCAAAACTCACTCCGGTGGTGTTGGCAATGTCTTGCACATCCATGCCCGCTTCGGCCTGCAGCATGAAGGCCTCCCGCTGGGCGAAGGGCAGTGCTTCGATGGCCTCCAGCAGGGCGTTGGCCTGTTCCTTGGATTCCAGGCGCCTGAGTGGCCCAAAACCTGAATTGGCGGCCAGGGTCTGCACCAGGGCGACGCTGTCGGAATCCTCATCGCCGTCGTCATCCAGGCTCACATGCTGCTTTGCGGTGCGGAAATGGTCGATCAGACGGTTGTGGGCCAGCGTGAACAACCAGGTCTTGAATTTGGCCGTGGGCTGGTATTGGGGGGCATGGCGGGCCAGCGCGAACCACACGTCCTGCAGCAGGTCATCGGCCACCGCCTGCACCCGTACACTCCTGAAAACATAGCGCCACACACCCATTTCGTGCCGGTCATAGAGCAGATTGAATGCGGCCAAATCACCGGAGGCATAGCGCAGCATCAATGACTCATCAGTCTCTGTGCGGAGGTCGGTAGCGCTGGCCATGGCCAGCATTATCGGGCTCCACGCGGACTCCGCCGTCGCAGGGCCGCCCCAAGACGGTGAGGGCCCCTCGGGGGCAGCGCAGTACGCGAAGCGACAAGCGTGGGGCACAGCGTCAATAGCGGCGTGCCGGAGGATCGGGGACGTAGGACAGGCTCTCCGAGTTGGGAAAGGGGTTGGGCGTGGTGCGGTTGGGGCGCTCGTAGATCACACCCGCGGCGATCAGGTTCTCGCGGCTGTCATAGCGAATCGTGATGACTTCATGGGGCTGCGACTGGGCGCGCTCAAAGCTGGTCTGCGACACGTACGAGTCTTCGCGCTGGCCGTGGGCTGTACCCAGCTTGGGAGCGGGCATGGTTGGGCGGGCGTAAGACTGGGCGGTGTTGGCATCGGCCGAGCGGCTGTGGTCGGCCATCGCTTCAGCAGGTGCGGCGGCTCCCAGGCTCTTTTGTGCGGCGGCAGCGGCGGGTGGTGGGGGTGGCGCGGCATTGCTGCTGCTATCCGCACGCGATGACTCCCTGAAATCCCGCTCCGGGCGGTAAGGGGCTGGGCTGGGCAGGGCTACGGGCTCGGGCATGCGCTCCTTGAACAGAGCCACACCGATCACGCCCACCTGGTTGGGGCGGCCTGTGCGTTCGGCGTACGAATCGGCAGCGGCGGAAAATTCAAAGGCGGCTACTTCGGCATTGCTCTTGCGCCAGCCGGTGATCTGGTAGTTGGTGTAGGCACCAAACACGTAGCCAGTCTGCCCCCAGGCGGCGGTGGCACCGTTGACGACGTTGATGCCGTCCACCGAGGTGACGGCCATTACGCGCTCACCCAGCTTGTTGCGGATGGCGATGGCGTAGCGTGCGCCAGGTGCGCCGGCCACCCAGTATTCGCCCTTGTTGTAGTACAGCGGCAGTGTGGCCCCGGTGTTGCGGTCGATGACGGTGACATCGGCCAGGCGCCCGATCGCCTGCGCTTGCAGGCCGCTGCAGACCAGGACCACGGCCACGCCCATACGGCTCAGATTGGTAAGCATATTGACTCCAGAAGTTTGGTTGCGGTGTGGACTGAAACGAGCGGGGTCGCGGTATGGGGTTAAAAGTCCGGCAAATTTTTTAACCGCTCTGACAAACCCCTGGTGAACCCGTGTGACACCCCGGCCTTGGTGGTCAGGGCCAAACCTGCCTAGAATCCGCCCATGCATACCCCTTCGGGCCTGGTGGATCTTGTGGGTGCCGCTGGCGCAGAGCCGGCGCACACCGAGGGAGTGCGTGTCAAAACGCTGATCCACACCCAAAAGCCGGAAGAGGCAACCGAATTCCTGGCCGGCCTGTACGGACAGCATGCGCTGCAGGTGCCGCACCGCGAAGGCGTGGACTTGCGCATGCGCGGATTCGACTTCGACGGTTTGCATGTGGGCGTGATCCGCTATGGCGCGCCGGCCATAGCCGCGCTGGACACACAGCGCCCGGTCTGGGTGTTCTCCTATTTGCACAGCGGCACCGTGACCCGTGACGGCGGCGGCACTATAGCCCGGGCTGGTGATGCGGGTGTCAACGCGCCTGACGACATGCGCCCCGTGCAGATGTCGGGCGACATGGAACTGGTCAACTTGCGGGTTCTGGATGCCGACATGCAAGGCGCATGCCGCGCCATGCTGGGTTCGGACCTGTCGCACCCCTTGCGGTTTGCCACCGACGCCCCGGCGGGCACCGCACAGGCCACGATGCTGATGCGATTGATCGACCGCTTTGCCGCCATGCCGCTATACCCCCACGCCGCCGGTCGCCAACTGGAGCGCAACCTCAAAAGCGCGGCCCTGCTGGAGCTACTGCTGGCCTGGCCCAATAGCTACACCACGCATTTGAGCGACCAGCCGGCGCTACCGCAATCCACGCAGCGCGCCCGCGACTACATCCACGCCCATGCAGCGGAATTGCCCAGCGTGGAGGACATTGCTCGGGCTTGCCATGTGGGGGTGCGTGCGCTGTCGCGCGGCTTTGAGAAGCACCTCAATACTTCGCCGATGCGCTACATGTTGCTGCATCGGTTGGATAGGGCGCGGGATGAGTTGCTGCAGCGGCGTAATGGAGCCTCTGTGACCGAGGTGGCTGTCAAGTGGGGTTTCTTGCATTTGAGTTTGTTTGCGGCGCGGTATCGGGAGCGGTTTGGGGAGTTGCCTAGTGAGACTTTGCGGAAGGCTCGGTAGCGCTTCGTGAATTTCTTTTTTTGAGCGGCTGAATAGCCGGAATCCCAACAGCCGGACTCCCCACTCTCCCCCCGCCCTCTCGCCCCCGTCGGGCGAGAGGGGGCCTTTAACAGCCGATCTTGCTTCTGTGCTCCGGCTATGTCATTACTGCAGTGAGGTTGCGTTGCGGGTTGGCGTACTAAGGCTTTGAACAACTGTCCTAGAGACCTCGTGTACGGTGGCGCGGAGCCGCTGGCACGCGCAGCGGCCAGTGTGGGAGCACCCACGCGGCGGCCGTCTACTCCAACCGCAGCGCCATGGCCGTGGTGTACCAGTAAGTACCGCGCCGCACCGCCAGTAGCGCCGTAGTCGGCGCGACGTAACCCAATCGGCTGTTAAAGGCCCCCTCTCGCCCGACGGGGGCGAGAGGGCGGGGGGAGAGTGGGGAGTCCGGCTATTTGGCTGCCTGGTAGTTCAAACCCGCAACATCACCTCAAAAAGCCAAAGAGTTCCTTTTCCAGCTACTCCAGTTCCCAAACTGGATAGACGCTAACAGGCCCCGTCTCCAGAATCGATTCGTCAGTCAGCGAGTCAGTTAGCACACAAAAACAGGAGACAACAACATGCAGACGAACAGAAGGACCTTCCCCGGTCGCAGGAACGCCATCACCCAGGCTGTGTTGGGCAGCTTAGTCCTCAGCGCCAGCACCTACGCCCTGGCGCAGCAGCAAGCCGAGACCGAGACGCTGGACCGCGTCACCATCACCGCCGAAAAACGCCAGACCGTGCTGGAGATGACGCCCGACGCCATTACCGTGCTGGCCGGCGCCAAGCTCAAGGACCAGGGTACGTCCACGCTGGCCGACCTGGTCAACCTGATACCCAACACCACCTTCACCAGCAATCTGGGTTCATCGCAGTTGTACATGCGTGGCATTGGCAATGTGTTCCTGACCGCCGGTGGCGACCCCGGTGTGGCCTTGTATGCCGATGGAGCCTATGTGTCGGACCAGACCAGCTCCAACGTCAGCCTGTTTGATGTGTACCGCGTGGAGGCCTTGCGTGGCCCACAGGGTGCGCTGTATGGCCGCAATGCCACCGGCGGCGCGCTCAATTTCATCTCGGCGCGGCCGACCGACCGCTTTGCGGCGCAGATTGGCGCCGTGGTCGGCGACTACGGCCGCCGCGAGAGCGAGGGCTTTTTCTCCGGCCCGCTGTCCGAGAGCACCAAGGCCCGGCTGTCCTACCAGATCAAAGCCACCGACGGCTTTGCCAGCAACCAGTTGGCCGGCCAGTCCTTTGGCCCGGTGCTGGCGGGCAAGGAGGGCACCAGCGCGCCCAAGGCCGTGGATGACCTGGGTTCGCAAGCCCTGCGCCTGCAGACCAGCACCGACTTTGGTGGCGGCGGCAACCTGCGCCTGATAGCCGGCTACTACCGCCAGCGCGACAACGGCGCCAGCAATGCCGTGTTGCCCGAGGCCACCCCCACGATCACCCAACTGTTGTATGGCGCCTCGCAAACGGGCAATCCGCGTTCGGTCAAAAGCCAGGCCGGATCCAACGCCATTGACGTCAGCACATTGCAGGCGATCTACGAACAGCCCGTGGGTGACAACAACACACTGAGCGTGGTGGCCAGCTACCGCAAAAGCGCATCCGACGCGCTGTGGGATGGCGACCAGACCGAGGCGCTGATGGCCACCACCCACTTCAAGACCAGCAGCCGCGATGTCAGCCTGGATGCGCATCTGGCATCCGCCGAGGGCCAGGCGCTGCAATGGCTGGTGGGCGTCAACCACGTGCAGTTTGACCAGACGCAGGACGTGGACGTGTCCGCGCAAGTGCCGCTGGGCTTTCTGGTGCCGGGCGCGCCCTTGACCGTGCCGCTGCCCGGTGGCCTGAACTTTTTGCTGGGCGGCAATGTGCATGCCCGAGCCAGCGCGCTGTACGCCGACGTGCGCTATGCGCTGACCCCCAGCCTGGCCCTGCTGGGCGGCATGCGCTGGGCCAATGAAAGCAAGACGGCGGACGAGTACCTGAACATCGCCGCCTTTGGCCTGAACGCCACCGGCACGCCCAGCGCCAGCTGGTCCAGCACGCCGGGCTCGCTGGGCCTGGAATACCAGATCAGCCCCGAGACTTTGACCTATGCCAAGATCGCCCGCGGCTTCAAGTCAGGCGCTATCAACTTGGGAGCAGTTCAGGGAGAACCGGTGAGGCCTGAGACCGTAACCAGCTATGAGCTGGGGTTCAAATCCAGCTTTGCCAAACGCGCAGGCACGGTCAGCGCGGCGCTGTTCAAGAGCGACTACAAGGACATGCAGGTGGTGCAGATCGGCCAGGCCTCGCCCGTATTGGCCAATGCCGCCGGCGCCCAGATCAGCGGCCTGGAGCTGGAGACCACCTACAAGCCCGCCGCCAACGTGACGCTGAACGCCAGCCTGGGCCTGATGGACCCCAAGTACACCGACTTCATCAACGTGGACCAGCGCCACAGCCCCATGGGGCCGGCCATCAATGTGTCCGGCAACCAGTTGGCGAATGTGTCCCGCGCCCAGGCCAGCCTGGGGGTGGACTTTGTGCAGACCTTGGGCAGCTACCGCACCACCTGGCATGCCGACTACCTGTGGCGCAGCAGGTTCTTCTTCACCGAGTTCAACACCGCGGACGCCATGCAAGAGGACGTAGGTGTGCTGAACCTGTCCACCGCGTTCAAGCAAGGCCCATGGAAGTTCATCGCCTTTGTGAAGAACGCGACCAATGTCACCGCGTTGTCCAGCATGAGCATCAGCTCGCCGGTGCTGGGCGCGGCACGTACCGTCAACTACGCGCCGCCGCGCTATGTGGGCGTGGGCGTGACCTACGACTTCTAAGCCAAGCACCACCGCCATCCACTTACTACTTCTTCAGGGACGCACACCTATGAATGCGAACACCATGCTGCTGGGCGGCCGTGCCGAACAGCGCTTCGACCCCTTGAGCGAACTGTTTGCCGCCAACATCAACTCCGGCGAAGACCTGGGCGCGTCCCTGGTCGTCAACATCGACGGCGAAAACGTCGTCGATCTGTGGGGCGGCTGGGCCGACACGCAGCGCACCCTGCCGTGGCGCAAGGACACCATCACCAACGTCTGGTCCACGACCAAGACCATGACCTCGCTGGCGGCCTTGCTGCTGGTTGAGCGGGGCGAGCTGGACCTGCATGCGCCGGTGGCCAAATACTGGCCGGCCTTTGGCGCCAACGGCAAGGGTGCGGTCGAAGTGCGCCACCTGCTGGGCCACAGCTCGGGCGTGTCGGGCTGGGACCAACCGGTGACGGTGGACGATATCTACGACTGGGAAAAGTCCACCGCCATGCTGGCGCGCCAGGCGCCGTGGTGGCAGCCGGGCACGGCCTCGGGCTACCACGCGCTGAACTATGGGCACTTGGTGGGCGAGGTGGTGCGCCGCATCACCGGCAAACAACTAGGCCAATTCTTTTCCGATGAGATTGCCCGCCCCTTGAAGGCCGACTTCCACATCGGCCTGGCGGAGTCGGAGTTCCACCGCGTGGCCAATGTGGTGCCGCCGCCGCCGCTGCAACTGGACCTGGCCATGCTGGACCCCAATGGCGCCATGTTCAAGACCTTCACCGGCCCGGCCCCGCAGGCCGAGGTGAGCTGGACCCGCGCCTGGCGCCAGGCCGACATCGGTGCGGCCAATGGCCATGGCAATGCGCGTTCGGTGGCGCGCATCCAGTCGCTGGTGGCCTGCGGCGG
The DNA here is from genome assembly GCF_059418585.1 of Rhodoferax sp. GW821-FHT07G04. Classification (NCBI taxonomy): domain Bacteria; kingdom Pseudomonadati; phylum Pseudomonadota; class Betaproteobacteria; order Burkholderiales; family Comamonadaceae; genus Rhodoferax; species Rhodoferax sp. GW821-FHT07G04. Next base: position 663,393 of record NZ_JBWKQD010000001.1, on the reverse strand, counting down.
CGCGGTGGATGGTGTGCGCCTGTTGTCGCCTGCGACCATAGACAAGATTTTCCAGGTGCAGTCGGTTGGGCCGGATCTGGTGCTGGGCATACCGCTGAAGTTGGGCATGGGCTATGGCCTGCCGCTGCCGCAGGTGCTGCCCTTCATCCCCGAGGGCCGCATCTGCTTCTGGGGCGGTTGGGGCGGCTCCATGGTCATTGTGGACACCGAACGGCGCATGACGATTGCCTACATGATGAACAAGATGGCGCCTGGGCTGGTGGGTGGGCCTATCAGTGCGGCTTTGGTGGAGCAGGTCTACCGATTGGTCATTTGAAAAATGAGCCTGTAGCTCCCGTGCAACAAGCGTATACCGCTAGCAAATGCATAGCGGTTGTGTTGACCGTGCGCTGCCATACAGACGAAAAATACGGGCTGCCTAGCATTGCACTTGAGTTTGTGTACCGAGTGAGGTGTCGCAGATTTGGGGCTTGCAGCCATGGTGGCCGAAGTCTCTTTCGTACGCCGTTGTACGCACGTATCTTTTGCGGAGGTTTTTTCAAATGGATGTAGCAGTCACCCCCCAAATACTCATCATTGGCAGTCTGTTGGCCTTGCTGGTGGTCGCATTGATCGCCCGACACTTTGAGCAGCGCGGGCACAGCCACGGCTCGCAAGGCCGCTTTGGTGTTGACCACAGCCAGGACATCTTCGAGATGAGCAGGCGCACCCGCGCCGAAGCCCTGCGCAAGGAGCGTGAACGGCCGGACGCTATGTCGCCCAGTTTGCGGCGCTGAAGTCGGGTAAAGGTTTTCCTCTAAGCGAGCTGGCGGACAGACACCAGGCGGACGGGCCCTCAAAGTGGAGATATGCAGCCACGTTGACTGCGTACAACCACAAGAGGATCTGCCATGAAATTCTTAATTCCATCTGTTTTGTTGATCTCCGTCTTGGGCCTGAGTGCCTGCACTGGGCCCATGGGCCCGCCCGGAGCCACCGGAGACACAGGCGCAACTGGTAACCAGGGCAATACTGGGAACACAGGCAATACAGGCCGCCAGGGCAGTACAGGCTACACCGGTGCAACCGGTGCTACCGGTACGCAAGGCAACACGGGTAACACCGGCTATACCGGCGCGACCGGTTCCACGGGTTCGACCGGGGCCACTGGCGATACCGGGGCCACCGGCAACCAGGGCAACACCGGCTATACCGGTGCTACTGGAGCCACAGGCTCTACGGGTAACACGGGTGCTACCGGATCCAAAGGCAACACCGGCAACACCGGCAACACCGGAACATCGGGCGGCGCCACGATTGTGGTCGTCCCACCGACCAAGTAAGGCACGGCACCGCCGGGATGCGCAGTGCGTGTGCGCCCGGCGCCGCGGTCCCAGCGCGTGGAAATTAAAAGTCCGCTGCGTTTGGGCCATGGAATTTGTCAATACAATTTTCTCGGTAGAAAAGGCCTTGCCGCGTCCGGCAAAACGCTGTGCGTCCACGGCCTTTTTCTCGCCGAGAAAACCATTGCATGCAAGCACCACTGTTGTTCAAGGGCGCCAGCGCCATCGCGCTCGCCATTCTGTCGCTCACGGCCCAGGCCGAATCCAAATTCAGCTTTGACCGTACACCAGGCAAGCTGCCCAAGGACGTGGTGCCCCTGGAGTACCAGATCCACATCGTTCCAGACCTCACGGCATTCACTTTCAGCGGCACCGAAGACATCACGCTGGATGTGCGCAGCACCACGCGCAAGATCGTGCTCAATGCCAACCAGCTCAGCATCGACGCGGCCACACTCAGCGGGCAAGGCATGCCCCAGCAGAGTCTGCAACCCCTGCTCGACAAAGCGCAGCAAACGCTGAGCTTCGCACTGCCCAAATCTCTGGCCAAGGGGCGCTACACGCTGGCGCTGCGCTACCGCGGCGTCATCAACCGTACGGCCCAGGGCCTGTACTACGACCGCTACCAGGTGGGTGCTGCCGAGAAGATCATGATCGGCAGCAACCTGGAGGCCACCGACGCGCGCAGCTTCTTCCCGTCGTGGGACGAGCCGGTCTTCCGTGCCCGCTTCCAGATGACGGCCGATGTGCCTGCCACTTTCACCGCCATCTCCAATATGCCGGTGCAGCAGGAGCAGACCTTGCCCAATGGCAGCAAGCGCGTGCGCTTTGCAATGACGCCCAAGATGTCCACCTATTTGATGGTGCTGGCCGCGGGCGAGCTGGAGCGCAGCAGCGCCGTGCAGGATGGCACCGAGATCGGCGTGGTCACCACCATGGGCAAACTGCCCGCGGCAAGCTATGCGCTCAAGATCAGCCAAGACCTGCTGCGCTACTACAACGACTATTTCGGCGTGCGCTACCCATTGCCCAAGCTGGACCAGATTGCCGTGCCCGGTGGTTTCGGTGGTGCCATGGAAAACTGGGGTGGCGTCATCTACAACGAAACCACGATGCTGTACGACCCGGCCAAAAGCCCGCTCAGCACGCAACAGAATGTCTTCCGCGTCGTGGCCCATGAGACGGCGCACCAGTGGTTTGGCAACCTGGTGACCATGGCCTGGTGGGACAACCTGTGGCTCAACGAAGCCTTTGCATCGTGGATGGAGAGCAAGGCAACCGACCACTTCAACCCCGAATGGCATGTCGCCCTCAGTGCCAACGCAAGCCGCGAGACGGCCATGGCGCAGGACGCACTGAAGAGCGCCCACCCCATCTACCAGCCGGTCACCAACGAGAACCAGGCCAACGACGCCTTCGACAACATCACCTACGAAAAAGGCCAGGCCTTTTTGCGCATGCTCGAAGCCTACCTGGGCGAAGAGGCCTTTCGCAATGGCATACGCGCCTACATCGCCAAGCACCAATACTCCAACACCACCAGCGCCGATCTGTGGACCGAGTTGGCCCAGGCCTCGGGCAAGCCAGTGGACAAGTTGGCCCGCGACTGGACACTGCGCGCCGGCTTTCCGCTGGTCAGCGTAGATGCGGTGTGCGACAACGGCCAGCGCACCATCACGCTGCGCCAACAACAGTTCTTGTTGGACCGCAGCGCCAAGAGCGAGCGTGTGTGGAGCATCCCGGTGCAGGTCGGCACGGTGGATGGCAAGCCCGACTACGTGTTGCTGGAGAAACGCAGCCAAACCTTCACGCGCCCCGGTTGCACCGGCCCGCTGGTGGTTGATCCCCAGAGCGTGGGCTACTACCGCGTGCAGTATGCACCGGAGCTGCTGGCCGAACTGATACCCGGCCTGCAGCAGTTGCCCGATAGCGCCCGCGTCAAAGTCGTGACCGATGCCAGCATCTTGTTCAGCGAAGGCCGGCTGCCCGTTGCAGCCTTCTTCGACATCGTCAAGGCCTTGGCCGACGAGCCCCGCGTGGCCATCTGGCGGCTGGTGCTGGACCGCATCACCAGCCTGGACGACATGGCCCGCGGCGATGCAGCCACGCGCCAAGCGCTGCGCCGCTTTGCTATTGCGGCAGTCAAGCCCGCATTCCAGCGGCTGGGTTGGGATGGCGTTGCCGGCGAGTCGGTCGACCAGATGCAGACGCGTGCCGCCCTGCTGCAGTTCTTGGCCACCATGGGCGACGACGCCACCGTGCAGGAAGCCCGCAACCGCTTCGCCCGCTACCTGACAGAGCCACACAGCATGGCGCCCACCATGGTGGCCGTCGTTACGCAGGCGGTGGGGCGTGCTGCGGACCAAGCTATGTTTGACCAGTTGTTGAGCCTGGCCCGCAAGGCCGAGGGTACGGAAGAAAAAAACCGGCTCTACACGGCGGCTCTGTCCGTAGCCGATCCGCAATTGGCGCCTCAGGCTCTTCCTCTGGCTTTGTCCAAAGACCTGCCCCCCTTGATCGCCAGCAATGTGCTGGTGGATCTATCGCGCGAACACACAGCCTTGGTTTGGGCCTTTGCCCTTCAGAACACCGAAGCCCTGCTGCACATGCAGCCTGACTACGAACGCACCGAATACCTGACCAAGCTGCTGCGCAACAGCAGCGATGCCACGGAAGCCGACGCCCTGCAGGCCTATGCCAAAGCCCACCAGCCGCTAGAGGCCCAGGTGCAGGCCGCGCGCGGTGCCGAAGGCATACGCCTGCGCGCAGAGCGCAAGGCGCGACTGTTGCCGCAGTTGGCCCAGTGGTTGCAGCTGCAGGGGTAAAGCCGTTACTTAATCCAGGCGCAGGCCGTTCTGCGAAGCCTCCATCAGCTTGGCCAACCGGCTTTCGCGCGTGGCTTCGCGCTTGGCGCTGACAATGCGCCAGAGCATCTGGTGGCGGTAGCCCGGCGGCTGGGCTTCAAAGAACTTCCAGGCGGCCTTGTTCTTGCGGAACAGCTTTTCTTCTAACGGTGCCAACACCGCGGTCTCTGCCTGTTCATATGCGTAGATTTTGGACTTGGCCTCGCGGCGCAGCGCAAAGGCCTTCAAACCGGCTTCCGTCATGCGGCCCTCTTCGGTCAATACCCGCACGCGCTCGATGTTGATGGCGCTCCAGGTGGAGGTGGGCTTGCGCGGTGTGAAGCGGATCATGTAAGCCTCGTCATCGATGCGCTTGCGCACCCCATCGATCCAGCCTGCGCACAGCGCCTCGTCCACCGACTCGGGCCAGGTGATGCTGGGCTTGCCCGTGTCGCGCTTGTAGAAGCCGACGATCAACTCGGCTTCGGTCGCTGCGTGTTGGGCAAACCAGGCGCGGAAGTGTGCGGGGGTTGCGAAGAAGGTGGGCATCACTGAAATGTATCGCTACAGGCGTGTTACCAAAAAAAAAGCCCTCCGGCGGAGGGCTCTTGTTGCGGCGTGAATTGGCTGTATCAGGCAAACACCCCTGCCGTATCCTGCATACGCGCCGACACCTCACCCAGGTGGTGCATGCTGTCGCCAAAGGTCATTTCCAGTTGCGTGAGCTTCTTGAAGTAGTGGCTGACGATGTACTCATCTGTCACGCCAATACCGCCGTGCAGTTGCACCGATTGCGCGGCGATGAAGCGCATGCTCTGGCCCAGCTGGTACTTGGCACGGGCCATCGCGGCGCGGCGCTCGGGGGCCGGTGCGTTGAGCTTCAGGCTGGCGTAGTAGCTCATGGAGCGGGCCAGTTCCAGTTGCATCTTCATGTCGGCCGCGCGGTGGCGCAGGGCCTGGAAGCTGCTGATGACGACGCCGAACTGCTTGCGGGTGTTCAGGTATTCGGCGGTGATGGCCACGGTCTTGTCCATGACGCCCACGGCCTCGGCACAGCTGGCGGCGATGCCAATGTCCACGGCATGTTCCAGTGCGGCCAGGCCGTCAGTGGTGATCAGCGTGGCGGGCGCGTTCTTCAGCACCAGCTCAGCGGCGCGGCTGCCGTCCTGCGTGCCATAGCCGCGTGTGGTTACGCCGGCCGATTGGCGTTCGACCAGGAACAGCGCCAACTGGCTGTTGATCTTGGCGGGCACGATGAAGGCGTCGGCCTGGTCACCCACGGGCACTACGCTTTTTGTAGCATTCAATACATAGCCACCGGGGGCTTGCGTGGCTTTTGCCTCGCACACGTCGAGCTTGTAGCGGGCTGCACGCTCTTGGTAGGCCAGCACCACGATAGCTTCGCCGCTGGCGACTTTCGGCAACCACGCGGCCTTGGTAGCGGCGTCGGCATAACCGGCCAACACGCCACCGGCGATCAGGGATTGGGCCAGGGGTTCGAGCACGATGCCGCGGCCCAGCTCTTCCATGACCACCATGCCTTCGACCGGGCCCATGCCCAGGCCGCCATCGTCTTCGGGCACATACAGACCGGCCAGGCCCAGTTCGGCCAGTTCGTTCCAAGCAGCGCGGTCAAAGCCACCGGCCTTTTCGATCGCGCGGCGGCGCTCAAAGGTGTAGCCCTTGTCCACCCATTTGCGCACGGCATCGCCGAGTTGTACCTGGTCGTCAGAAAAGTCGAAATCCATTTTTGTTACCTCTTGGGGAAGATGTCTTAGCCGAGCACGACTTGCGAGACGATATTGCGTTGCACTTCGTTCGATCCGCCGTAAATGGTGGTCTTGCGCATGTTGAAGAAGGTCGATGCCAGCGGCGCGTTGGCCACTTCGCCACCGGGGAAGTCGCCTTGCCAGCCGGCGGCCATGGCCTCGCGGATCAGGGGTACGGCGAAGGGGCCGGCGGCCAGCATCATCAGCTCGGAGTAACGTTGCTGGATCTCGCTGCCGCGTATCTTCAGCAGGCCGGCGATGTCCAGCGGGTTCTTGCCGGACTTTTCGGCGGCCAGCACGCGCAGCACCAGCATTTCCAGCGCGACCACGTCCACTTCCAGCTTGGCGATTTCGTCGCGGAAGCGGGTGTCGGTCCACACGCCTTCGCGCTTGGCGATGCGCTTGAGGCGCTCCAGCTCGCGCTTGGCGCGGTTCACGTCGGCGATATTGGTGCGCTCATGGGAGAGCAGGTGCTTGGCATAGGTCCAGCCCTTGTTCTCTTCGCCGATCAGGTTCTCGGCGGGCACTTCGACGTTGTCGAAGAACACCTCGTTCACCTCGTGGCCGCCGTCCAGCATGATGATGGGGCGCACGGTGACGCCGGGGCTCTTCATGTCGATCAGCAGGAAGGAGATGCCGGTCTGCGGTTTGCCTTCGGTGCTGGTGCGCACCAGGCAGAAGATCCATTCGCCGTATTGGCCCAGCGTGGTCCAGGTCTTCTGGCCGTTGACGAGGTACTTGTCGCCCTTGCGTTCGGCGCGGGTCTTGACGGACGCCAGGTCCGAGCCCGAGCCGGGTTCGCTGTAGCCCTGGCTCCACCAGACTTCACCACTGGCGATGCCGGGCAGGAAACGCTTTTGTTGTTCGGCGTTGCCAAATGCCATGATGACGGGCGCGACCATCACAGGGCCAAAGGGCACCACGCGCGGCGCGCCGGCCAGTGCGCACTCTTCTTCAAACAAATGCTTCTGCACCGCGTTCCAACCGGGGCCGCCAAACTCCTTGGGCCAGGCGTGGCCCAGCCAGCCTTTGCGGCCCAGGATCTTGGCCCAGCGCTGTAGATCGTCGCGGGTCAGCTCCAGTGCGTTATGTACTTTGTGGGCGATTTCAGCGGGCAGATTGGCCCTCACCCAGGTGCGAATGTCTTCGCGGAATTGCTGCTCTTCAGGGGTAAATGCCAAGTCCATCGATTAATCTCCAAGTAGACAATCCGATTTTTAGCACGGTCGTTCGATTCGTTCTGTCAAAGTTGTGACAGGATGGCGCTACCCTCTGACGGGCTCCACCATGGCAACCGCTGAAACCCACGCCACACCACCACCGCCGCAAGGTCTGCGCGCAGGCTTGCTGCATCGACTGCTGTTGCCGCATGGGGTGGACCGCACGGCGCTGACATTGCTCTGCGCGCGGGCACTGCGCGCCGTGGGCGATGGCTTCATGGCCGTGCTGCTGCCCGCCTATCTGTTGGCCCTGGGCTTGGGGACGCTGGAGGTGGGCATTGTCAGTACCGCCACGATGCTGGGGTCTGCCGCGGCGACGCTGGCGGTGGGGGCCTGGGGCCACCGCTTTGCCGGACGGCGCCTGTTGCGCGGCGCGGCCCTGCTGATGGTGGCCACCGGTCTGTGCTTTGCCAGTTTTGCGTCGTTCTGGCCCTTGCTCGTCGTCGCCGTCGTTGGTACGCTGAACCCCAGCTCGGGCGATGTCAGTGTCTTCCTGCCGCTGGAACATGCCCGCCTGGCCGAAGCGGCGCAAGGCCATGCGCGCACCGCATTGTTTGCGCGCTACAGCCTGTTGGGCGCACTGTGTGCGGCATTGGGCGCGCTGGCGGCAGGTGTGCCGGATTGGATGGTGGGGCACGCGGGCCTGCAGCGCCTGGACGCCCTGCGTGCGATGTTTGGGGTCTACGCCGTGCTGGGGTTGGCGGTGTTTGTGTTGTACCGGCGTTTGCCAACGGCCGGTGGTGTACAGGGCGAGCCGGTGCAACCCGCGCCACTGGGCCCGTCGCGCGGCGTGGTGCTGCGGTTGGCCGCGCTGTTCAGCGTGGACGCTTTTGCGGGTGGCCTGGTCGTCAATGCGCTGATGTCGTTGTGGCTGCTGCAGCGGTTTGGGTTCTCGCTGGCGCAGGCCGGTGTGTTCTTTTTCTGCACCGGTCTGTTGGGCGCCGCATCGCAATTGGCAGCACCCTGGGTGGCGCAGCGCATAGGGCTGCTCAACACCATGGTCTTCACGCACCTGCCGGCCAATGTATGTCTGGTACTGGCGGCCTTGGCGCCCAACCTCTACGTGGCACTGGCTCTGCTGCTGGTGCGCAGCGCCTTGTCCAGCATGGACGTGCCCACCCGCACCGCCTATGTGATGGCCGTGGTCACACCGGCTGAGCGCAGTGCGGCCGCCAGCTTCACGGCGGTGCCGCGCAGCCTGGCCGCGGCGCTCAGTCCCACGTTGAGTGGTGCCCTGTTCGCAGCAGGCTGGATTGCGCTGCCGCTGGTGGCGTGCGGCGTGCTGAAAATCGCTTATGACCTGACGCTATGGCGAGCCATGCGGCGGGAGAGTCTGGATGCGCAATGACCTGCAGCGCCAAGAGGCGCAGGGCCATTCACATTCAGCGGTAGAACGCCTCGACTGCGCCCTTGAGCTTGATCAACACGGGGTTGCCCTTGCGGTCCACGGTCTTGCCGGAGGGGACCTTGACCCAGCCTTCGCTGATGCAGTATTCGGCCACGTCATTGCGTTCCTTGCCGTTGAAGCGGATGCCGATGTCGTGCTCGAACACGGCGGCATTGAAGTGCGGGCTGCGCGCGTCGGTGGACAAATGGTCGGGCAGGGTGGGGCGTTCGGTGGCTTCGGTCATGGCGGTGATCGTTTGGTTTGTTGTAGTGGGGGGTTATTGGGATTCTTCTTCGGAGGGCGATACGCCCAGCTCGGCGCACAGCCTTTGCACGGTGCGGCGCAGGCTGGCCACTTCGGCCTCCAGGCGTTCAATGCGATCGGCGGTGTTGCTACCGAGGTGGCCCGATGCAGATGACACGGCAGCGGCGGTAGTGGTATCTACCGGCCCGCACAGCAGGTGGGCCCAGCGCTGCTCGCGGGCGCCGCTGGCACGCGGCAGCTTGACGACCAACGGACCACCTTTCTCGGTAGAGCGGTCTTGCATCTCTTCCAAGAAACCTTCGACCGACGAGATGTCGGCGAAGCGGTACCAGCGCTCGGCGTTCAGCCGCAATTCACCGGCGGTCTGCGGGCCGCGCAGGATCAGCAGGCCCAGCAGCACGGCGGATTGTTCGGGCACGCCGATGCCGCGTTGGAAGTTGTGCTCGTAGCGGGCGACGCGGCTGCCACTGACGGTGCGCACCAGGTTTAGCGGCAGCAGGGTGTCCAGCGCGGTGGCGATCTCGGCTTCGCTGAGTTCCATCACCGGGTCGCGGCTGCTCTTCTGGTTGCAGCCCAGCAGCAGCGTATTCAGCGACAGCGGGTAGCTGTCGGGCACGGTGCGGGCCTTCTCCATCAGCGTGGCCAGTACGCGCGCCTCGATGGTGGAAAGCGTGATAGAGGTGGCAGCGGCTGGCGTATCGGAACTGGGGAGCGTCATGGGCAGGCTGGTCGATTCAATTGCGGAAGATGGTGCAACCGCAATTATCGGGGCTAGCCAGCCCGCCCCGGGTTTTGTCAGCGCTTCTGGATCGGCGAGATCTTGGTGCCCTCGATGCTCAGGCTGACCATGAGGCCCTGCTGGTCAAAGATGTAGGCATAGGCGTCGTCTTTGAGCGTGGACGTGGACAGGTTCTTGGCCATGCCCTCGTTGACCATGACGACGTTGGGCCCCACGCCCACTTCCCAGCCCTTGGTCTTAGCCAGGTAGTCCACCGATTTGTCGTTCATCAGGAAGACCACATAACCGTAGGACTCGGCACCCGCTTGCCAGCCCCAGGAGGCCGAGACCGAGTTGTAGTAGCCGGAGAAGGCGCCGTTCTTGGTCATGACGCCCTCGCCATAGCTGCCGCCAAACACCAGGCCCGCCTTGATGATCTTGGGAAACACCAGCACGGCCTTGGCGGCCTTGCCCAGCTTCTCGGTTTCAGGGTGGGAACGGTACAGGGTTTGCAGCGCGCGGTTGGCGTCCTGGTTCAGATCTTCGGCCGTAGCGGCCTGTGAGGGCAGGTTGACTGCGGCCAGAGACAGCAGCACGGCGGTGGTCAGCATCACACGGTGGAAGTTGCGGCGTGTGGCGTTGTGGTTGTTATTGTTGTTCATGGTGGTAGTCCTCTCAAGCAGGTGTTGTTGAAACACGGTCATAAGCAGGCTCTCAGGGCCTGGGCTGCACGATAGGCGATACCGCGATGCGGCACCGTGCGTTGGCGCACGGAGGCTTTCACCCCAGCGATAATTCCCCTCCACATGAAGAACATCGTTATTTTGATTTCTGGCGGCGGCTCCAATATGGCGGCCATCGTCAAGACGGCGCAACGCGAAGACTGGGCCAAGCGCCTGGGTGCCCAGGTCGCCGCCATCATCAGCAACAAGGCTGATGCAAAGGGCTTGGTCTTTGCGAAGGAGCAGGGCATTGCCACCGAGGTGCTGGACCACAAGGCCTTCGCCTCGCGCGAAGCCTTTGACACTGCGTTGGCAGCGCTGATCGACCGCTACGACCAGCCGGATGCCCCGGCGCTGGTGGTGCTGGCGGGCTTCATGCGCATACTGACGCCGGAGTTTGTAGACCGCTACACCGGGCGTCTGGTCAACATCCACCCGTCGCTGCTGCCAGCCTTCACCGGCCTGCACACCCACCAGCGCGCCATCGACGCGGGCTGCAAGTTCGCAGGCGTCACCGTGCACCAGGTCACCAGCGTGCTGGATGAGGGTGAGATACTGGCCCAGGCCGTGGTACCGGTGCTGCCTACGGACACCGCCGACACGCTGGCCGCCCGCGTGCTGACCCAGGAACACCTGATCTATCCCCGGGCGATTGCCGGGTTGCTGCAAAAACAATAGCGAGAAATGACCCGCTGACGAGGGCTAGGGGCCGATTTTGTCAATAATTCGGCTTTGCACCAGTCAATAAACCCGTTTTGGGGTTTTTAGGCCATTTTGACGGCCTTTTGAAGCAGTCGACTGCCCACGTCGCTAGCGCAAGACCGCCGGCGCGCCGCCGAGGCCGGCCTTCTGCAGCCACTTGAAGACCGAGTCCACCGTTACTGTCTCGATGCGGTCGGAAAAGCGCTTTTCATTGGGGTGGTCGTCAAAGGCCACGTTGGCGGCCGTCATGCGTCCGCCCAGGCGGGTCAGCGCGCCGATCTTCAGGGTGCTGGGCTCATAGCCCTTGAATTGCAGCCAGGCTTGGGCGCGTGCGCGGTTGTCGGCGGAGGGCTCCATGGCATAGGCCAGCGTTTCCAGTGCCCATTGGTTGGACTGCTGGTATTTCTGGGCCCAGGCGTAGCTGACGATGCTGTAGGGCTTGGTGTGCAGAGTTGCGATGCGGGTGTCGTCGCTCAGCACGGCGTGCAGCCGCTCCTGCACCTCGGGCGTGGGCAGCACCCAGGCGCCTTCAAAGCGGTACAGGTCGTCCAGAAAGAACTCGCCCAAACCCTGGCGGTAGACGGCGGCTTCGGCCGTGGCGCAGGTATTGAGTTTGTGCGCCACCAGCCATTGGCCGCTAGGCTGGCGGTAGGCAAAGCCCAGGTGCGAGTAGCGCAGGCCGTATTTGCTGAGGTCCTGGCCCATGCGGGTCAGCACCACGAGCTTGGCGCCGGACCGGGCGTATTCGGCATCCAGCGCATGCAGGGTCTGCTCAGCCAGGTTCAGGCCACGTTCGAACATCTGCGGCGTAGGTTTGCTGGCCTCGCAGGAGCGGCCGGCCAGCGCCGGCGCACTGTGCAGGGTCAGCAACAGCGCAACGGTGAGGAGCAGGGGAGTGGGCTTGGTTGGGGTCATGGGCTGTTCCTGAATAGCGGGGACTGCTACCTACGCGGGCGGCGCGGTCAACGCGCGCAAGGCGGCTTCAAATAACTGCCACTGCGCGTCCAGCGCCAGCAGACCCTGCCGGACGGCGGTGGTGTTGCCCTGCTTGGCGGCTTGCTCGACCTGGTAGGCGGCCTCGCCCAGGGCCATGGCGCCGCTCAAGCGGCTGGCGCCGGTGATGCGGTGGGCCAGGGATTGGATGCTGCCCAAGTCTTCGGGCTGGGCGGAAGCGGCCTGCGCCAGGGCTGACAGGCTGCTGCGCGTACTGTCTGCAAAAGTTTGCAACACGCTGGCAATCAACGCCGATTCGTTGCCAAACATGGCGCCCAAAACGCTGGCGTCCAGCACAGGATGCTCGACGGGTGGGGTGTTGGGGGCGGTGTTGGCGGGCTGGTTCACGGGCTGTGCGGGATGTTGCGATTCAGTTTAGCCGTAGAAGCTGAGGCGCAGATCGGGGGTGGCAGCAGAAATCAACGCCATAATCGCGATCTGCACACAAATGCAGCAACCCCCAAGCCCATGAATCCAGACATTCCCTATCTGCTGGTCGTAGAGGACGAGCCCACACAGCGCCAGATCCTGACCGAGTACCTCTCGCGCCAAGGTCTGCGGGTGGCCGCCGTGCCCGATGGCCGGTTGATGCGTGAAGCCTTGGTGGCGGAAATGCCGCAGTTGCTGCTGTTGGACGTGGGCCTGCCCGGCGAAGATGGTTTTGCGCTGGCCCGCTGGTTGCGGGAGCGCCACCCGGGTCTGGGCATCATCATGGTCACCAGCGCGTCAGACCAAGTGGACCGCATCGTCGGGCTGGAAACCGGTGCCGATGATTACGTCACCAAACCCTATGACCCGCGTGAGCTGCTGGCCCGTATCAAGAGCGTGCTGCGGCGCACCCAGGCCATTGCCGCCCAACGGGCTGCCCCAGCCGCCGCGGCCAATGAGGTGCCGCCCATACCGCTGGGGCGATGTAGTTTTGACCGGGGCCGCCGTGTGCTGCTGACGCCCGACGGCTTGCATGAGCAATTAACTGCAACGGAATTCGACCTGCTGGACCTGTTCTGCCAGCACCCCAACCGCCCGCTGACCCGTGAGTGGTTGTTGGAAACCACCAGCCAGCGGGACTACGATGGCAGCGACCGCAGCATTGACCTGCGTGTGACGCGGCTGCGACGCAAGATCGAGATAGATGCCGATAAGCCACAAACACTGCGCACCGTGCGGGGTGTGGGCTATATGCTGGTCTTGGAAAGACCCTGAAACTGCGACTGGTTGGACGCCGTCTCGATGCACTGCATCAGCGTTGCGGCCGGAATATTGGCCCTGGGGTCCACCAGGGTGCGGCGGTCGCCTGACTCGGCCGCCCTCCAGACCTCGCCAAACATGTCCACAATTTCGACGCGGGTGAAATAGCGGGCAATTTCTATGCATTCCGACAAGATGTTGGATGCAAACACGTGGTCTCCCCCTCCTACGGGGACTACAAAAAAAGCACTGCTCATATTCTTGGGCTCTGTGTGTGTGTGAAAAGTCTGGTTGGTTTTTTTGCCCCGGCTTCTGCTCAGCGCGCACTACACACACCGCTATCGGCTGGGGTGTGGGAAGTATGCGGACCCTGCGTATCACCCCCGTGTCATGCGGGCGGTGCTTTGTATCGTTTGTATCGCGGCTCAGCCGCGGAGCCGGTGCAATGTATCGAGCAGCCGTTCGCGGGTGAATGGCTTGGTCAGGCAGGCATCGGCTTGGGCGATGGCCTGGTCGGCCGCCGGGTCAGTGTCGGCCACATTGGTCAGCAGCACAAACTTCAGCGTATGCAAGGCTGGCTGAGCACGCAGGGCGGCCAGGAGTTCGTAGCCATTGAGGTGGGGCATGCGCACGTCGGAGACCACGATATCGGGCGCCCCCGCGTTCACTTGCTCCAGCGCGTCGCGGCCGTCGCACGCCATGGCCACATCAAAACCCTCTAGCGTGAGCAGGGTGGCAACGAGTTGGCGGATGCTGGGTTCGTCATCGACGATCAAGACGCGGGTCATGCCCGGATTGTGCCCTGCGTGCCGCTGCCTGACGGCTGCCAGGCACCAAGCACCAAACGCTTGGCAGCGGCGGGGCTTGGTGGGCCACCGTTCAGGCGACGGCGCTCAGGGAACTGCTGCTGGCCGCCTGCGACAGGCCCCCGGCCACCTGGTCGTACAGCATTTGGGCCAGCTTATGGATGTCAAAACCGGTCGCCGTCTGGCTGGCCGTAGTGCTGTTGCTGCCCGCCTGCGTCACCATGTCGGATAGCTTTTTGCTGAAGTCGTCCGACTCGGTCTGGCTGATCTGGCCGTCACCATCGGTGTCAATCGCCTTGAACAGGGCTTGCACCGCGTCAGTCTTGCTGGCGCCAGCCAGTCGCTCGGCTTCGGACACGGTGCCATCCTGGTTGGTGTCCAGCGGGTCGTAGGAGGTGCTGGAGCTTGCGCCCGCCGTACTTGCGCCACCATCCGCACCTGGCGGTGGGCCCTCGCAGCCACCGGGGCCACCGGGCCCGCCCTGGTGGGCCTGCGCGAAGTCCACCGTGGACGGCGGCGGGGGCATGATGCTCTTCATGCCCTTGCCCAGCTCGTCAGACGACAGCTTGCCGTCTCCATCGCTGTCCATGGAGGCAAACACCTTGGCCGTGTCACCGAAGCTGGCGCCGATCTTCTGGCTGACCTTGTCGAGCATGGCGCCCAACTCGGCCTGGTCCACGCTGCCGTCGCCATTGCTGTCGACCTTGGCGAACATCTTGGCCTGGTGGTTGTGGGTGCGTTGGGTGGAGGCGCTGGCCCAGGCATTGCCCGAGCCACTGACCCCGCTGATGGTGCTCATAGTCGTTCCTTTCTGTGCATGTTTCAAAGGTAGAAGGGTTGTCTGCCACCCAAAGACCGCGGCAAAAGGTGACGCTTGCATTGTTGAAAACGCCGGTTAAGCAGGCATGTCTACTTTGTACCGAGCCTGGTACACAGAGGTGCTGAAGCCTGCGATGTGCGGGTGAAAAGCGGTTCAGTTCGTCCCTTTAAAAGTCGAGACCCCTACCTACACTCAAAGGCACCATGAGCAGCGCCAGCGCCCAGACCCAGTTACTGATCGTCGACGACGATGTGGATATCACCAATCTGCTGCGGGACTACCTGGCCCGCTTTGGCTTCGCAGTGCACACTGCCGGTGACGGCGAGGCCATGCGGCGTCAGTTGGGTTTGCATCCCATTGAGCTGGTGGTCATGGACGTGATGCTGCCCGGCGTGCACGGCCTGGCACTGGCGCGCGAGGTGCGCCAGCGGTCGGGCATCCCCGTCATCATGCTGACAGCGCGCTCCGAGCCGTATGACCGCGTCATCGGGTTGGAGAACGGTGCCGACGACTATGTCAGCAAACCCTTTGAGCCGCGCGAGCTGGTGGCCCGCATCCAGACGGTGTTGCGCCGCGTGGCCGGTGCCCATGAGGGTGCGCCGGTCAGCCCGCGCAACGATGTCATCTGCTTTGATGGTTGGGAGCTGCACCGCGAGGCGCGCAGTTTGCAGTCGCCTGATGGCGTGGTCGTGCCGCTGTCCAATGCCGAATTTCGGCTGCTCTGTACCTTTTTGCAGACGCCGCGGCGCCTGTTCAGCCGCGACCAGTTGGTGGAGCAGGCGCGGGGGCGCTCTATGGATGCGTTTGAGCGCAGCATCGACCTGCTGGTCTCGCGCCTGCGCCAAAAGCTGGCGCGTGCAGACGATGCCACCAGCATGATCAAGACCGTGCGGGGTGCCGGTTACATGTTCAATGTGCAATCGGTACAGGGGCGTACGGCATGGCGCGCCTGATACCGCGCACCCTGTTTGGTCGCCTGGCCCTGTTGCTACTAGTGGCCGTCATGGCCAGCCATGCGCTGGTGCTGACGATGATGTTTGAGTTGATGGGCGCCCCACCGGGGCACGGTCCGGGGCCGGGCTTTGCAGGCCCACCGCCCGGTGGACCACCGCCGCATATGCAGCTGGGCTTGTGGCTGGACATCGGTGTTCGCCTGATGGCCCTGATGCTGACCGCGTGGATCGGGGCACGCTGGTTGTCGCAGCCGGTGCTGCGCCTGGCCCAAGCCGCGAGCGCCCTGGGGCGCGACATCCGCCGTGCGCCGTTGGTGGAGGAGGGCTCGGACGAATGCCGCGCGGCGACCCGCGTCTTCAACCAGATGCAGGCACAAATCTGCCGCCAACTGGATGAGCGCGACCGTTTCGTGGCTGCCGTGTCGCACGATCTGCGCACACCACTGACCCGCTTGGCGCTGCGCACCGAGTCCCTTGTGGACACCGAACAGCGCCAACAGTTCGCCCGCGACATTGCCGAGATGAACACCATGATCTGCGCCACGCTGGACTATCTGCGTGGCGCGGCCGAACCCGAACCCTGCGTGCTGCTGGATGTGGAGTCCGCGCTGCACAGTTGGGTAGACGATTACCAGGATACGGGGCATGCGGTGTGCTTTGAGCCCGCGCCAGCAACGGGCGCAACTTGCGCGCCGCTGCGCACCCAGGCATCGGCGCTAAAGCGCTGCATCAGCAACCTGGTGGACAACGCACTGCGCTACGGAGGGAGCGCCAGTGTGCGCTGTACTGATATGCCCGACCAGGTATGTATCGAGGTCAGCGACCCGGGGCCCGGCATTGCCGAAGCAGAGCTGGACCGGGTGCTGCAGCCGTTTTACCGCGTGGAGGGTTCACGTAACCGCAGCAGTGGCGGCGTGGGCCTGGGGCTGTCGATTGCGCACGACATTGCACAGCGGTTGCGGGGCCGTTTGAGTTTGCGCAATGGAGTGGCGGGTGGCTTGGTGGTCAGTGTTACTTTGCCGCGCGCCTGACACGTCTCAGCTCTTCGCTTAGCCCTTCAGCAACGGCGTGACAAAGCTGGCCATGCGCAGGTCGGCCAGCGCCTTTTGCTCGGGCTGTAGGGTCAGGTACAGCGCACGGCCGGTTGATTCGATGTCTTCCAGAGCGGTCAGGCGATTGCGTGCCGTGTCTACGGCATTGGCAATCGGCTTGATGCCGCCAGTGGAAGCCGCGCTGGCTGAGACTGCGCTGGCATTGCGGCCGCGTTGGCGTTCCATGTCGGCTTGCAGGGCCAGTATGCGGTCGGAGAAGGTCTGCCAGGCGGCGGTTTGCTCCGGCGTCAAATGCAGATCGACCTGCAGCGTGCCCAAGTGGTATTCCAGTTGTTCGCGGCTCATGGGGGTTTGTGGGCCGCCCATCGCACCCGGAGGGCCCTTGGCGGCATCTGCCTTATCGCCGTTGTCGCAGCCCTTGGGGCGCTCGCCCGAACCGTGGCGGCCACCACCGCCCATACCACCGCCACCCATACCGCCACCGCTGAACTGGGCGTAGACGTCAGGCACCAGCAGCGCGGACGATAAAGCGAGGCAGATGGCGAGTGCGGAGGTATAGGGTTTCATGCTGGATGGCAAAGCGCGAGTGGGTAAGGTGCCCACTATCGCCATCTGGCATGTCGAGCAGGTATACGCCCTGTAAACCTGCGGTAAAACGGTCTGCGTGCCCTGGCTTCGCCGGGGTCTAGGGCTGGGTGTCGTCAGGCACCTTGGCAAAGCGGGGTTGCCGAACGCCGGCGATGACCACTTCTTCCTGGAACATGGCGGCTGGGCGCACCCATAGGCCGCGCTCGCCGTATAGCGCCCGGTACAGCGTCAGCGGCTCCAGCGTTTCACTGTGGCGCACGGTGTCCACGACCTCGTACAAATTACCCTTGTAGTGGCGGTACAGCCCGGGCGAGGTCACGATCAACGGGGGGAGCTTTTCACCTGTCATGGGACAATCCTATCCTATGCATCCAAAAGCTCTCCTAGACGCCTGCGCCGAACTGGTCCGGCTGACTCTCAAATTCGACCATCCCGCGGACGCCATCGTGTCGCGCTTCTTCCGCGACAACCGGGGCCTGGGGCCGCGTGAACGGGCCACGATGGCTGAGACCGTGTACACCGTGCTGCGCAAGAAGCTGCTGTTTGACCACCTGGCACCCTCGGGCAGCGGCCCCAAGGAACGTCGCCTCGCCATTCTGGGTTTTTATGGCCCTGGCGACTTCCTGCGCAGTGCGCTGACCGAGCAGGAAACCAAGTGGCTGGACCAATGTGAAAAAGTCAGCCCCCAAGATTTAATGGAGCGCCACCGCCACAACCTGCCGGAGTGGTTGGTCGAGCCGTTGAAGGCCCAATTGGGCGATGAATTCTGGCCACTGGCCGAGAGCCTGAACCAGGGCGCTGGCCTGGACCTGCGTGTCAACACGTTCAAGGCCAAGCGTGCCGATGTGCAAAAAGAGCTGACCAAGGCCGGCATCAAGACCGTCAATACCCCGTTTTCGCCTTGGGGCCTGCGCATCGCCGGTAAACCCGCGCTGAACAAGAACGAGGCCTTTGTGCGCGGCGAGTTCGAGGTGCAAGACGAAGGCTCGCAGCTGTTGTCCTTGCTGCTGGACGCCAAGCGGGGCGAAATGGTGGTTGACTTCTGCGCCGGTGCTGGCGGCAAGACGCTGGCCATTGGCGCAGCCATGCGCAGCACCGGGCGCCTGTATGCGTTCGACACCTCGGCGCACCGTCTGGATGCCTTCAAGTCACGCCTCAAGCGAAGCGGCCTGTCCAACGTGCATCCTGCGGCCATTGCCCACGAGCGGGACGACCGCGTCAAACGCCTGACCGGCAAGATGGACCGCGTGCTGGTGGACGCGCCCTGTACCGGCATGGGCACGCTGCGCCGCAATCCCGATCTGAAGTGGCGCCAAAACCTGCAGGCCGTGGAAGAGATGGCGGTCAAGCAGGCCGCTATCCTGCAAAGCGCGGCGCGCATGCTCAAGTCGGGTGGCCGCCTAGTGTACGCCACTTGCAGCATCCTGCCGCAGGAAAATGAAGCCATCGCCGATGCCTTTTCAGCCGCCAACCCCGATTTCGTATCCCTGTCGGCTGGCGAGGTCTTGGCCGAGCTGAAGGTGGAAAACGCTGCCACGCTGTGCAGCGGTGGTGAGCAGGGGCAGTTGTATCTGCGCCTATGGCCCCACCGGCACGCAACCGACGGTTTCTTTGCTGCGGTGTGGCAGAAAAAATAAGCCGATAAATGGGGCGCCGTCCCCTAAAATTGGGGGCATTACCGGGTCTGCTCCGGCCACTCCATAAGAACTATTTCTCGTTGTACAAAGAGACCCGACTATGTTGTTACCCGATTGGGCTGTGTTGAATTCCGCCATCGACTGGCTTGCCTATGGCATTTGGGATTTGCACTGGTGGCAGATCGTGTTGTTCACGCTGGCGCTGACCCATGTCACGATGATCAGCGTGACCATTTTTCTACACCGCCACCAGGCGCACCGCGCCTTGGATCTGCACCCCATCGCGTCGCATTTTTTCCGCTTTTGGCTGTGGTTGACCACAGGCCAGGTGACCAAGGAATGGGCGGCCATCCACCGTAAGCACCATGCCAAATGCGAACAGCCGGAAGACCCGCACAGCCCCCACGTCTATGGCATCAAGACCGTGCTGTTGCAAGGCTACGAGCTGTACCGGGCCGAGGCTGGCAACAAGGATACTTTGTCCCGCTATGGCCACGGCACGCCCAATGACTGGATGGAACGCCGTGTGTATTCCGGCCTGTCCTGGCTGGGCCTGGTCTTGATGGCCGCTATCGACATCGGTTTGTTCGGTGCCGTTGGCCTGGTGGTGTGGGCGGTGCAAATGGCGTGGACGCCCGTCATGGCCGCCGGCATCATCAATGGTGCGGCCCACTACTGGGGCTACCGCAATTTCGAGGCACCGGATGCCAGCAACAACATTTCTCCCTGGGGCATCTTGATCGCCGGCGAAGAGTTGCACAACAACCACCATACCTACCCCACATCGGCCAAGCTGTCGGTCAAACCCTATGAGTTTGACATCGGCTGGGCCTACATCCGCATGCTGCAGCGCATGGGCCTGGCCCGCGTCAAGAAGACTCCACCCAAGGCTGCCTTTGGTGCTATCCGCCCTGTGGCTGACGAGAACACGCTGGAAGCCCTGATCGCCAACCGTTACGAGCTGATGGCAGGCTATGCCAAGGGCATGCGCAAGGCCGCCCGCGCTGAACTCGAGGCCATGCGTGCCCGCAGTGCCGATGTGGCCGTCATCAAGGCCGCCAAGCGCTGGATGCACCGCGATGTGGAGAAGGTCCCGGCTTCGGCGGTGTCCGAGCTGGCCAAGGCCCGCGCCGCGTCCCCGATGCTGGACAAGATGGTCACTATGCGTGAAGAGTTGCGCCAGATGTGGTTGAACACGTCGGTGTCGCGCGAGCAATTGGCTACTGAACTGCAGGCCTGGTGCCAGCGTGCGGAAGAGAGCGGGATTGCGGCGCTGCGAGAGTTTTCGATGAAGCTGCGTATGGCTCGGGCTTGAATTGAGATCAGTCTTTGCCGTTACGAAAGCCCGCTTATCGCGGGCTTTTTTGTGCCTGCTCCAGATTGATCGGGCTATGGATTTTGCTCCGTGTCCCCCGCCCTTCGGGCTCCTCCTTTACCTACGCAAAACCCATAGCCTGACCAATCTTGCGGCATGCCTAAGCCCGGCCTGATGCGTCGCGAGAGAAGCGACTGCTAAAAATGATGGACGCAAAAAAGCCCGCACTGGGCGGGCCTTTTTGTACAAAGAGAGCCTGAATTACTTCAGCTTGATTTCTTTGTAGTCCACATGCTTGCGAGCAACGGGATCAAATTTCTTGATCAGCATCTTCTCGGGCATGGTTTTCTTGTTCTTGTCGGTCGTGTAGAAGTGACCGGTGCCGGCTGTGGATTCCAGCTTGATTTTTTCGCGTCCGCCTTTGGCTGCCATGGTGGTTCTCCTTAAGCTTGGCCACGTGCGCGCAGGTCTGCGAGCACAGAATCAATACCGTTCTTGTCGATCAAACGCAGACCGGCGTTGGAAATGCGCAGACGCACCCAGCGGTTTTCGCTCTCGACCCAGAAACGGCGGTATTGCAGGTTCGGCAGGAACCGGCGCTTGGTTTTGTTGTTGGCGTGGGAAACATTGTTTCCGACCATGGGGCCTTTGCCCGTAACTTCACATACGCGTGCCATGAGGACACTCCGATACAGTAAAACGGCTATCACTGGCGATCAAACTGCCTGGAAATCCAGCCGGTCCGATCTCGCTCTAGCCTCACCTCGCCAATGAAAAAGGGTGGCGGTAACCCCCCGCCAATCGCTTCTTCAAACGCTTGGCGGTGATTGCTATCAAACCCTGACCCTCACGGGCAGAATTCAGCAAAGCCTCGGATTATAACCAATTCCGCCAAAGATGCCAATTCAGTCCTGTTCAAGGAAGCGTTGGGCGTCCAAGGCCGCCATGCAACCCGTGCCAGCGCTGGTAATGGCCTGGCGGTAGACATGGTCCTGCACGTCGCCTGCGGCAAACACACCGGGGATGGACGTCTGCGTGGCAAAGCCCTTCAAGCCGCCTTGGGTGATGATGTAGCCGCCCGCCATTTCCAACTGGCCCTGGAAGATGTCGGTATTCGGCGAGTGGCCGATGGCGATGAAGCAACCGGTGAGCTTGATGTCTTCGGTGCTGTCGTCCTTGGTGCTGCGCACGCGGATGCCGGTCACGCCGGATGCATCGCCCAGCACTTCGTCCAGCGTCTTGAAAGTCTTCAGCTCAATCTTGCCGGCCGCAACCTTTTCCATCAGCTTGTCCACCAGGATGGGCTCGGCCTTGAACTTGTCGCGGCGGTGCACCAGGTAGACCTTGCTGGCGATATTGGACAAATACAGCGCCTCTTCCACGGCGGTATTGCCACCGCCGACCACGCAGCAGACCTGGTCGCGGTAGAAGAAGCCATCGCAGGTGGCGCAGCCGGAGACGCCGCGGCCCATGAACGCGGTTTCACTGGGCAGGCCGAGGTACTTGGCCGATGCGCCAGTGGCGATGATCAGCGAATCGCAGGTGTAAGTACCGCTATCGCCGGTCAGCGTGAACGGGCGCTTGGCCAGATCGACGGAACTGATGTGGTCGAACACGATTTCGGTCTTGAAGCGCTCGGCGTGCTCCAGAAAGCGCTGCATCAGCTCGGGGCCTTGCACGCCGTGCACATCCGCCGGCCAGTTGTCGACCTCGGTGGTGGTCATCAACTGGCCGCCCTGGGCCATGCCGGTGACCAGCACCGGGTTGAGGTTGGCGCGTGCGGCGTAGACGGCAGCCGTATAGCCGGCAGGGCCTGAGCCCAGGATCAGGACCTTGGCGTGTTTGGGAGCGGACATGGAGTGGATAACCTTTTGTTGCGGGAATCGAGAGCGGGGCCGTGTACATTTCGGGGCAATGCAGGCCTTTTCAATGCAACCCGGATTGTAAGAAGTGCTGGCGCGACTGTCCCGGAGCGATTTTGATGACAATGCTCAGTAACCTGGATTTGATACGCAGGGTGTCCCTGTTCACCATGCTCACGCCCGAACAGGCCGAGGCACTGGCGGCCACCGTGTCGAAGAAGCGCTTCAAGCGCGGAGAGATCTTGGTCGAACAGGGCAGGAAGAGCGACGCTTTGTTCATTGTGCTGACCGGCCGTACCCGCGTGCTGATGACGGACAGCAAGGGCCGCGAGGTGATTCTGGCCACGCTCAAATCCGGCGACTATGTGGGCGAAATGAGCCTGATCGACAACGAACCCCATTCGGCCACTGTTGTGGCAGACCAGCAGGTCGATGTGCTGGTGCTGGGCCGCGACAGCTTCTTGCGCTGCCTGGGTGAAAACATGGAAATGGCGCACAGCGTCATGCGGGTGCTGGTGCAGCGCCTGCGCAAGGCCAGCGAAAACATCAGCTCCCTGGCCCTGGTGGGCGTCTATGGACGCGTGGCCAAGGTGTTGCTGGAGTCTGCCTCGCCCGACGCCGGTGGCGCCCTGTTGATACGGGAGAAAGTGTCGCGCCAGGATCTGGCCAAGATGGTCGGCGCCTCGCGTGAAATGGTCAGCCGTGTCATGAAAGACTTCGAAGAGCAGGGATTTATCGAGCTTCTGGACTCCGGCATGGTGCGTGTTATCGAGCGGCGCTCACACCCGCGTTGAGGGGCGCAGTCGTCGGCTGGGCGGCTTGCTGCGTTAGAAAAGGGGGCTTGCGTGCGTTAAGCTTGGCCCGACGGCCCGTTTTGACATGACTTATTCCCTGCACACCCTTCACTCTTCCTCTACCACCACTGCCAGCCCCCCCGCGCCCACCGGCATGGGTCGCTTCGCGAACGAAATTGCGCTGATCGGCGGTTTTGTCGTCATGGTGCTGTGGCTGGTCGCCTTGTTGAGCTATTCCCCACAGGACGCCGCCTGGTCTACCTCGGGCGCTGGCCTGCCGATTGCAAACCGCGTGGGGCGTCTGGGTGCCTGGGTGGCCGATGTCAGCTATTTCATGCTGGGCTTTTCGGCCTGGTGGTGCGTGGCGGTGGGTGTGCGCCTATGGCTGGCCCTGTTGGCCAACCGCCTGCGCGGCGATACCGCCAGCCATGCGATTCCCCGCAAGTGGGTGTTCTGGCTGGGCCTGGCTTTGCTGCTGTACGCCAGCACCTCGCTGGAATGGGCACGGCTCTACAGCCTGGAGTCCCGCTTACCCGACCACAGCGGCGGCGCATTGGGCTATCTCTTGGGCCCGCTCAGTGTGAAATGGCTGGGCTTTGCCGGCTCCGGCCTGGTGTCGATTGCGCTGGGCGTTATCGGTGCGGCACTGGTATTCGGTTTTTCGTGGATGCATGTGGCTGAGCGCATTGGCGCCTGGGTGGATTCGTTGGTGCAGTCGCGCAAACAGGAGCGCGAACGCGCCGAGGACCGCGTGCTGGGCCAGCAGGCCATGCGTGAGCGTGAAGAAATCTTGTTGGAAGAGCGCGAAGAAACAGTGGAGCACCACCCGCAGCCCATGGTCATCGTGGAGCCGGTCATCATGGAGCCGCCGCGCAGCGAACGTGTGGCCAAAGAGCGGCAAAAACCCCTGTTCACCGAGATGCCCGACAGCAAGCTGCCGCAGGTGGATTTGCTGGACGGTGCCTTGCTGCGCCAGGAGACCGTAGCCCCCGAGACGCTGGAGATGACCAGCCGCATGATCGAAAAGAAGTTGAAGGACTTTGGCGTGGAGGTGCGCGTGGTACTGGCCCAGCCCGGCCCAGTCATCACCCGCTACGAGATCGAACCCGCGACGGGCGTCAAAGGCTCGCAGATCGTGGGTCTGGCCAAGGACTTGGCACGCAGCCTCAGCCTGGTTTCCATCCGCGTGGTCGAGACCATTCCCGGCAAGAATTACATGGCGCTGGAACTGCCTAACGCCAAGCGCCAATCGATTCGACTGTCCGAAATTTTGGGCTCGCAGGTCTATAACGACAGCAAGTCCATGCTGACCATGGGCCTGGGCAAGGACATCGTCGGCAACCCCATCGTCGCCGACCTGGCCAAGATGCCCCATGTGCTGGTGGCGGGTACCACCGGTTCGGGCAAGTCGGTGGGTATCAACGCGATGATCCTGTCGCTGTTGTACAAGGCCGAGGCGCGCGATGTACGCCTGCTGATGATAGACCCCAAGATGCTGGAAATGTCAGTCTACGAAGGCATACCGCACCTGATCGCCCCTGTGGTCACCGACATGAAGCAGGCCGCCCATGGCCTGACTTGGTGCGTGGCCGAGATGGAGCGGCGCTACAAGCTGATGAGCAAGATGGGCGTGCGCAACCTGGCCGGCTACAACCACAAGATGGACGAAGCCAAGGCCCGCGGCGAGTTCATCTACAACCCCTTCAGCCTGACGCCCGAAACACCCGAGCCGCTGGACCGCCTGCCGCACATCGTCGTCGTCATCGACGAGTTGGCCGACCTGATGATGGTGGTCGGCAAGAAGATCGAAGAGCTGATCGCCCGCCTGGCGCAAAAGGCGCGCGCCGCCGGCATCCACCTGATACTGGCCACGCAACGCCCCAGCGTGGACGTGATCACCGGCCTGATCAAGGCCAACATCCCGACCCGCATCGCCTTCTCGGTGGGCTCCAAGATCGACAGCCGCACCATCCTGGACCAGATGGGCGCCGAAGCCCTGCTGGGCATGGGCGACATGCTGTACATGGCCAGCGGCACGGGCTTCCCGGTGCGCGTGCACGGTGCCTTTGTCAGTGACGAAGAGGTGCACCGCGTGGTCGAATACCTGAAGAGCCAGGGCGAACCCAACTACATCGAGGGCGTGCTCGAAGGCGGCACGGTCGATGGCGAAGACGGCGCTGGTGCCGACGGTGGTCCCAGCGGCGAGAAAGACCCCATGTACGACCAGGCGGTCGAGGTGGTGCTGAAGAACCGCAAGGCCAGCATTTCGCTGGTGCAGCGCCACCTGAAGATCGGCTACAACCGCGCCGCCCGCCTGGTGGAAGACATGGAAAAGGCCGGCCTGGTGAGCAGCATGAGCACCAGTGGCCAGCGCGACATCCTGGTGCCGGCGCGTGCCGAGTGATGACAACAAAGATCGTGCAATGAATAAATTCCTGATTGCTACTGTTTTAATAGCTGCACACGCAGCATCCGCGAGGGCTACAGGCCTTGAAAGCTTGGAGGCCTTCGTCAAGACGGTCAAAACCGGGCACGCCGACTTCACCCAGGTGGTCACAGTGCCGGCCAAGGAAGGCCAGGCCGCGCGCTCCAAGACCTCCAGCGGCGTGTTCGAGTTTGCCCGCCCCGGGCGTTTCCGCTTTGTCTACAAGAAGCCGTTTGAGCAAACCATCGTCGCCGACGGCCAGACCCTGTGGCTGTACGACGTGGACCTGAACCAGGTGACCGCCCGCGCGCAGACCCAGGCCCTGGGCTCTACGCCGGCCGCGCTGATCGCGTCGGCGGCCGACCTCAAGGCCTTGCAGGCCGACTTTGCACTCAAGGCCGACGCCGACAGCGAAAACCTGGAATGGGTGTTGGCCACACCCAAGGGCAAGGACACCGCCTTGCAAAACGTGCGTGTGGGTTTCAGCAAGGCTGGTGAACTGGCCGTGCTGGAAATCGTCGACAGCTTTGGTCAGAAGTCCAGTCTGCGCTTCAACACCTTCAAAGCGAATGCGGCGCTGGAGCCCGCGGCCTTCCAGTTCAAACCACCTGCGGGCGCGGACGTCATCCGCCAATAGCCTGCTGCACCGCGCAATGCAGGTGCCTCAGCTTCCGAAATAGGGGTTGTGCGGCGCTTCGGCATGGCTGGCCGTTTGCGGCGCACACCGTGGCATGCGTACGGTAATCAAGGTACCCGCATCGGGGCTGGAGGCGACGTCGATGCCGCCGCCCAAGACCTCGTGCACGATGTTGTAGACGATATTCATGCCCAGGCCAGAGCCACCCTGGCCGAGCTTGGTCGTGAAGAAGGGGTCGAACACCCGGTTGCGCGTATCTTCGGTCATACCCACGCCATCGTCGCTGAATTGCAGCTCCACCTGATCGGTGCCCAGGGCGACGGCACGCACATGCATTTGCCCACGCTCCCGGCCCTCAAAACCATGCTGCAAGGCGTTGCTGACGAAGTTGGTGATCAACTGTCCCAGTGCACCGGGGAAGCTGTCCATTTCCACCGTGTCCGGCAGGGCCAGCGTCAGAGTGAAGGGCGTGCTCTTGTACATGGGTTCCAGCGTCAGGCAGACCTCGCGCAGCGTGGTCTGCAGGTCGAAGCGGCGGCGCTGGTCGCTGGACTGGTCCACCGCTACCCGCTTGAAGCTGCCAATCAGTTCGCTGGCCCGGTGCAGAGCGCGCATCAGGATGTCGGTGCCGCGCTTGGCGTTGTCCATGAATGCGGTGAGCGTAGAGCGGCGCAGCTCGCCCTTGTCGAAGGCGTCGGCCAGATCGTGCACCTGGTGCTGCAGCGTGCTGCCCACGGTCACGCTGTTTCCAATGGGTGTGTTGAGTTCATGGGCCACCCCGGCCACCAGCGAGCCCAGTGCCGCCAGCTTTTCGGAGCGCACCAGTTCGGTCTGCATGGCCCGCACCGACTCCAGTGCCACGCTGAGTTCCTGGTTGGCAATCTCCAGCTTTTCGGTGCGTGCCTGCACGCGCAGTTCCAACTCCAGGTTCATCTGGCGGATCTCGCGCTCGGCCTCGCGCTGGCGGGTGACATCCATCAGTGTGAACAGAATGAGTTTCTCCTCGCCCACGGCAAAGGTGCGACCCGACATCAGCATCGTGATGTGGTGCCCGTCGCGGTGCCGGTGCACCACCTCAAAGCGGTCGACGATGCCATTAGGCACCAGCGCGGCCACCAGGTGTTCCCGCTGTGACGGGTCTACCCAAATGCTCAGATCGCGGGCGCTGCGGCCAATCACGTCCTGCAACTGGTAGCCATACTGCTGCAGCCAGGCATCGTTGGCCTCGACAAAATGCCCATCCAGATTGCGTACCAGCGTGTGGGGCACGGGCGACTGGCGGAACAGGCCAAAGAACTTGGCCTCGCTCTCACGCAGCGAGAACTGGGTACGCTGCAGCCGGCCGATGTAGATGCGCAGCGTGAAGGTCAGCGCTGCCACCAGCGCGATGCTGAACACCGCCAGCGCCAAGCGCTCATAGGTGCGCCGCTCCCACGAGGCCAGCACATTGGCATAGTCCCGCGCGTAGACCATGGTGACGGGAAAGCCCGCCAGCTTGCGAAAGGTGTAGAGCTTGGGGCCGTCGTCGTCGTCCAGGAAAGTCTCATCGTCGAACGAGCCTTCCACCGTATTGCCGCGCAGCGTGGCCAGCAGCGGCGCGTCGGTCACATCACGGTCCACGTACCGCGCCTCAAACGGCGACCGCGCCAGTATGAAACCCTCGTCGGACAGCAGCGTGACGCTGGCATTGTTCTCCTTGGCCACCCGCGCATACAGCGTGCCGAAGTAGTTCAGACGGATATCGACGCTGACCACGCCCACCGCCTGGTCGCTCTGGTTGTACAGCGTGCGGGCTACGGGGATGACCCATTGGCTGTCGTATGCGCTGGCATAGGGGTGGCCGACTACGGCGCCGTGGTGGCCGGGGTTCTTCAGCAGGTATTGGATGTGGCTGCGCTGGGATGCTTCGGTTGCGTGCGTGGGGTAGTCCGGCGAACTGATCCAGCTCATGCCCTGGGGCGTGACGTATTGCACGGCTTTGAGGTGGCGGCTGTGCCCAATGTCGTGGCTGGCGACGATGCTGCGTATCAGCTCCGGGCTCTCGTGCCGGTCGCCACCACGCACGGCCCGGCTTACGCGGTCCAGTGCATGCACGGCGTCTTGCAGCGTCTGGCTGGCGTGTTCCTCCAGCAGGCGCACGGCCACCAGGCCGTTATTCGTTTCCGAGGCCAGCGTTTGCTGTTTGTCCTGCGCGATGGCCCACCAGGTCTGGCCGGCAATGGTCAGCGTGGTGACCAGCGCAAACAGCAGCAGGGCCATGCGCGTGCGCGACAACGCACGCGTGGAGTGGTCTTGCAGCGCTGTGCTCATTGCACACGGCCCTCTTTCCAGGCTTGCAGCAGATGCTCATACGCAATGGTCTCGCCCTGGGGCTTTTCATTGGCCAGTTGCTGCCAGGGCGCGCCCTTGTTGGATAGGCGTTTGCTGGCGTCACGCCGGGCATTGAGCTTGGGCGTGCAATGCTGCATGCCGGTGCTTTGCAAATCCGCCAGCACCTGGTCCATGGCCAGGGCCAGGCTGTCCATCGCGGCC
The DNA here is from genome assembly GCF_059418585.1 of Rhodoferax sp. GW821-FHT07G04. Classification (NCBI taxonomy): domain Bacteria; kingdom Pseudomonadati; phylum Pseudomonadota; class Betaproteobacteria; order Burkholderiales; family Comamonadaceae; genus Rhodoferax; species Rhodoferax sp. GW821-FHT07G04. Next base: position 634,844 of record NZ_JBWKQD010000001.1, on the reverse strand, counting down.
TGCGGGGTTTTCTCGCCGTTGATGGCGGTGGCCACATTGGTCCACCACAGTCGGGCCATGCGCGGGTAGTCGGGCACATTGGTGCCAGTGGGTGTCCAGGCCACGCGGGCCGGGCTGCGGTAGAACTCGATCAGCCCGCCATAGCGGCCGGCATTGCGCGTGAAGTAGTCGTGCTTGATGTCGGACTCGCGGATAAAGGTCAGCCCCACGATGGACTTGCGCAGCGACACCGTCTTGGACGTCACAAACTGCGCATACAGCCAGGCCGCAGTCATGCGGGGCAGGGGTGTGGATTTCAGAAAGGTCCACGAACCCACGTCCTGGTAGCCATTTTGCATGCCCGTTTTCCAATACGGGCCGTGGGGCGAGGGCGCCATGCGCCACTTGGGACTGCCATCCTTGTTGACGGCGGCAATGCCGGGTTCGGTTAATGGGGCCGTGAAGGCGGTGTACCAAAAAATTTGTTGTGCAATCTGCCCCTGCGCGGGAACCGGCCCGGCGTCGCTGAAGGTCATGTTCAGGGCCTCGGGCGGTGCGTACTGCTTGAGCCATTGCACATACTTGGTCAACGCGAACACAGCGGCCGGCGAGTTGGTGGCACCGCCGCGCTCTACCGATGCACCTACCGGCGTGCACTGGTCGGTGGCCACGCGTATGCCCCATTCGTCTACTGGCAGGCCATTGGGTATGCCCTTGTCGGCGGCACCTGCCATCGATAACCAGGCATCGGTAAAACGCCAGCCCAGGGATGGGTCGCGCTTGCCGTAGTCCATGTGGCCGAACACCTTTTTACCGTCCAGCACTTTGACGTCGTTGCTGAAGAAATTGGCAATGTCTTCGTAGGCCGACCAGTTCAGTGGCACGCCCAGTTCGTAGCCATACTTGGTGCGAAAGGCGTCCTTCAAATCCTTGCGGGCAAACCAGTCGGCGCGAAACCAATACAGATTGGCAAACTGCTGGTCGGGCAGTTGGTAGATCTTGCCGTCCGGCGCCGTGGTGAAAGAGGTGCCGATGAAGTCCGCCAGATCTAGCCCCGGGTTGGTGAAGTCTTTACCCGCCCCATGCATGAAGTCAGACAGGGGCACGACCGAGCCATAGCGGTAGTGGGTGCCGATCAGGTCCGAATCCGATATCCAGCCGTCGTATTCGGATTGGCCGCTCTTGATGGCAGCATACAGTTTGTCTACCAAGTCGCCTTCGGGGATGGTGTCGTGCTGCACGGCGATGCCGGTGATCTCTTCAAAGGCTTTGGTCAGCGTGCGCGATTCGTACTCGTGCGTGTCGATCTTTTCAGACACCACATGGATGGAGGTGGTGCCCTGGCGCTTGAGTCGGTCGGCCGCCTGCATGAACCACTGCAGCTCTTGCTGCTGCTGTTCGCGCGTCAGTGTGGAGGGCTTGAATTCCTGGTCCAACCAGCGCGTGGCGGCAGCGCTGTCGGCCCGGCACGCCAGCGGCGCCAGCAGCGTCAGGTAAGCTATCCAACGAGAAATGCGCATGTCGTGCAATGCCTATGAGGGGTTCACTAGTCTGTTGCGTGGACCTCAAAAGCCGCTCCACACCACGGTATGCGCAGTATTGCACCAAAATTAAGCGGGACAATAAACCATGCACCGTCATTTTTCTGAAACCACGGGCCGCCGACGCCTGCTGTATGGCTTGGCAGTGGGTGGGGCCGTGGCGCTGCTGCCGCTACCCACAGACGGGTTCACCCAACTATTGATGAGTTGGTGCGCTGGCTGCTTCACCTTCTTGGTGCTGGCCTGGTGGTTGGCGGTGCGCTTTGACGCCCGGCGCACCCGGGAGCGGGCCCTGGCGCAGGACCAGTCGGGGTGGATGCTGTCCAGCCTGCTGCTGCTGTCAGTCTTTGCCAGTGCAGGCGCCATCGCCTTGATGTTGCAGCATGTGAAGGACCTGGCCGCGGCAGAGCGCCTGGCGCACCTGGCGCTGTCCATGCTGGCGCTGGGCGCATCGTGGCTGTTGATGCAGACCATCTTTGCCTTCCACTATGCCCACCTGTACTACCAGTGCGAGTCGCGCAGCCATGCGGTGGGCGCGGGGCTGGAGTTCCCCGGCAAGCAGGCGCCGGATTACTTCGACTTCTTGTACTACGCCCACGTGGTGGGCATGACATCCCAGGTATCCGACGTGGTGGTCACCGCGCGCCACATGCGCCGCCTGACGCTGCTGCACAGCGTGGCGGCCTTTGCATTCAACATGTTAGTGCTGGCGCTAAGCATCAACGTGGTGGCGGGTGCAATCCAGTAGGAACTACTTCCGGCTGAACTTCACCAAACCGGTCGACAGGCTGGTGCCCGCAATGATGACCAGGCCGCACATTAGCATCCACGAGGTCACTTCTTCACCGAGCAGCACAACGCCATAGAGCACGGCAAACACCGGTATCGCAAAGGTGACCGACAGCGCGCGAGCAGGGCCGGCCCGCTCGATCAGGCGGAAGTACAGGATGTAGGCCACACCCGTGCACAGCACGCCCAGCGCAATGACGGTCAGCCAGGCATTCAACGACACCGGCTGCGCAGGCCAGAACCACACGGCCAGCGGAACCAGGCCAATGGATGCGCCCAACTGGCTGCCGGTGGCCGTGACCAACGAGGGCAGGCCGGACAGGTAGCGCTTGGTAAAGCTGGCCGCGATGCCGTAGCACAGCGTGGCGGTCAGACAGGCTAGCACGGCCCAGCCGGTGGCATTGCCGCTGGCATCGGGCTTGAAGCTGGCCTTGTCCCAGGCCAGCAGGGCCACGCCGGCAAAACCGATCAGCAGACCCACGGCTCGCGAGCCCGTGGGCTTGTCTTTGAGCCACAGCCAAGCAATGACGGCGCCAAACAGCGGCGTGGTGGCGTTCAATATCGACGACAGCCCGGTCGTGATCGACAGCAGCGCAAAGCTGAAGCAGGCAAAGGGAATGGCCGAATTCAAAATGCCGACCACAAAGCTCAGCTTCCAATGCTGGCGCAGGCTGGGGCCATGGCCGCGCAGCAGCACGATGGGCAGCAGAAACAGCGAGGCAATCGCGACCCGCAGGCCCGAGGTGGCGAACACGCCCAACTCCTTGGCGCCAAAGCGCATGAACAAGAACGATGCGCCCCAGATGGCCGCCAGCAGTACGAAATCCAGCAGCCAGGCTTTGGCGGGTGTGGCCGCGGGCGCCGCGGTGGCTGCCGGCGCGCCTTTGGCGATGGTGGTGGTTGTAGCGGTGCTCACAGATGGCTCTCCAATTCCAGTAATGCGACTTTGCGGGGCACGCCACCGGCATAGCCGGTCATGGCCCCATTTGCGCCCACCACGCGGTGGCAGGGCACGATGATGGTGATAGGGTTGCGCCCCACGGCGCCACCCACGGCGCGCACCGCGCTGGCCTTGCCCAGGCCTTGGCTGATGGCGCCATAGCTGACGGTCGCACCGGGCGCAATGTCGCGCAGCGCGGTCCACACACTTTGCTGGAACGGCGTGCCGCGGCTCAGGTCCACCGGTAGGTCAAACTGGCTGCGTTCACCGGCACAGTATTCCCGCAGTTGGGCGATGGCCTGGCGCAGTATGGGGTGGTCGTTGGACACGGGCCATTGCTTGAAGTCTGGCGCGTGCTTCTGGCCATCAAAGCCCACCCAGACCAGGGCTTCATCGTGGGCGACCAGGGTCATGGGCCCCCAGGGGCTGTCAAATCCGCAGCGAACGGTTTTACGGGATGTGTTCATGGTAAATAAGGCGATAGCCCTCGTGAAATATACGTGTGATGCTATGAAAACGATAGTGATCTGAAAGCTCAATCCGGGTGCGCGTCCACCGTCGCGGGTGGGTGCGCCTTGGCCAAGCTGGCCCAGGCACGCACCACCGCATAACTGCGCCAGGGCTTCCAGCGTTGTGAAGCGGCCTCGGCCGCCTGTTGCGGATTAGGCGCACCGCGCACGCTCAGCGCGTTGTGCAAGGCCACGTCCCCGGCTACAAAGGCATCAGGCCAACGTAGCGCACGCATCGCAATGTACTGTGCCGTCCAAGGCCCTATGCCTGGCAGGGCCTGCAGCGCGGCCAGCGTGGCAGGTATGTCTACGCCGGGCTGCAGTACCACATCGCCGTTGATCACAGCCTGGGCCAGTGCCTGGATGGCGCGCTGGCGCTGCCGGACTATGCCCATCTGGCCCAGTTCGTCCCCACTGGCCTGTACCAGCGCCTGCGGCGTGGGGAAGAGCCGGTGCACGCCCGGCGGTGCCTTGGGCACTTCGCCGCCCCAACGCTCCACCAGCCGCGCACCCAGCGTGCGTGCGGCCTGCACGGTGACCTGCTGGCCCAGGATGGCGCGCACGCCCAGCTCGAAACCGTCGGCGCAGCCGGGCACACGCAGTCCGTCCGCACCGGGGAAGTCATCCTGCATGCAGGGGTTGATGGCCCAGGGCTCGGCGTCCAGGTCCAGCATGGCACGCAGGCGGGCCAGCACCTGGGGCAAGGCGTCGCCCAGGCTGTTGCAGATGTCAAAGACCACGGTGCAGCGCTCAGGCTCAAAGCGCGCCTGCACCCAGCCACTGTAGGTGTGCTTGGCCACCGTGAGTGACAGTGTGCGTGCCAGCGTCAACCGCTCCACGTCCACCATCTCCATGCCGGCAATCTGGCGCGTGGCGAAGAAGCCCAGCATCGCGGCCACATCGTAGGGCGGGCGGTAGGCGGTCTTGAGCACAAAACCGGTGGTGTTGGGTGCGATGGCGCCGTCGACCGGTTCACGGTCCTTGCGCAACTGGCGCGGCTGCAGCCGGTAGTGTTCGACAAAACTGGCATTAAAACGGCGCAGGCTGCCAAAGCCGCTGAGCGCAGCCACCTGTGTCACCGGCAGCTGGGTATCGGTCAGCAGGCGCTTGGCCATCAGCAGACGGCGGGTCTGCAGATATTGCAGCGGTGACACGCCCCAATGCGTTTCAAAAATGCGGCGTACATGGCGCTCGCTGACGCCCAGTCGGTGGGCCAGATCGGCCATGGATGGCATGCCATCCGCACTCCACAGCGCCGGCTCGTCCAGCAGGCGCGCGGCCTGCTGGGCCAGGATGGCGGAGGCGTCTTGTGTCGACCAGTTCTGCAGGTTGCCCAGCGCCGCACCATTGAGCGGCGTGGCACCCGGTGCCAGCTCCGGCCGGCAGCGCAGGCAAGGGCGGTAGCCGGCGGATTCGGCCTGGGCCGCGAGCGCAAAGAAACGGCAGTTCTCCCGCTTGGGTGTGCGCACTCGGCAGACAGGCCGGCAGTAGACGCCGGTGGAGCTGACGGCGGTGAAGAAGCGCCCGTCAAAGCGCGCATCCCGCGCCTTGAGCGCCAGGTAGCAGGCGTCGTCCTCGGCTGGGGTGTTGGTGCTGATGGGGGCTTTTGCGGCTTGCATAGGAGGAATGATACGCAGGGCGGCGGATGAAAATGGCCGTTTTCGGACATGTGGGTAGAAGGGCTCGTGCATTGGTGCGATGGGCTATATTGCGGGCCACATCCATTGCCTGGCCGCACTGCTTTCAGGCGCACAGCAACTACCAAGGACTCCCTATGAAGTGGCCGTTAGCCGCAATCCTTTGCGTTACAGGCATTGCATCTGCCGACCCCCTGTACATCACCGTCCCCGGTGAAGGCTGGACGTTGAAGCTGGACACGCCTGCCATGACCAGTACCCGTGCAAGTGCTGAGGGGCGGCGCTACAGTTTCCAGACGAGCAGCGTGGAAACGGGCATCACGCTCAGCCTGCATTCCGAGACCGAGGGCGCGGCGAGCAATGCCGAATGCCGCGAGACCTACTGGTCCAAAAGTCTGACCAGCCCAACGACCAAAACCGACGTCAGTCGGTGGGGCACCGACAGCGCGTTGATGGCCACGCATCTGACCGAACTGGTGTACCAGGGCAAGCAGCAGAAGACGGCGAATGGCCATGCTTACTTTGTCAAAAATGGGCTGTGCATGGACCTGCATGTGTCGCATTGGCCGTACCAGCCTGGCAGTGAACAACGCGTGGAGGCGGTGTTGCGGTCAATACATACGGTTCTTTGATGTGTGCGGTGGAAATGACGGCGTTTTATTGTGGAGCGATAGAACTAATATTGACCTATGAATTTCATGACGATTGCACTGGATTTTGCTGCCTTTGAGATGCTTCTGTATGTCTTGCTGACCTTTGCCCAGCGGCACGTGCGGAAAGTCAGCGATGAAGCGCCCATCAACTTCATGGACTATGGCCCGTGGTGGAGTGTCGTATTTCACAGGGTATGGCTGGCCTGCCATCTCTCGGCTTTTTTGGCCCAGTTGGTTGTAAGTCAAATTGCAAGAAGGGCGGGGGCCACACGCGATGTGAACATTCCGATGCCAGTTTTCCACTTAGTGAACTGGGCACTGGTTGTTGCCGCTGTTGCATGCGAAGGCCGATTTGGACGGTAGCTGATTTACGCTGGTTGTCGGTGCGAGATGGTCCACTGACATATTCGGGAGGTCGCCTATGGCGATCTCGTCGGAGTCACTGGGCAAGCTGAGTTGGCAATTGCCATATATCTTGGACTATCGACAGTCCATTTCACCCACCTACAATCCCTGGCTCAGGCTAGGCGCCAACATTGCGCTGCTGCCAACCGACTACTCGCACAGGGAAAAGAACCCAATGAATCTCTCAGCCAGCATCTTCAAAGCCTATGACATCCGCGGCATCGTGCCGACCACCATCAACGAAGAGGTGGCGCGTGGCATTGGCCGCGCCTTTGGCACGGTTGCGATGGCCCAGGGCCAGACCACGGTGGCCGTGGGCCGCGATGGTCGCCTGAGCGGGCCGGCGTTGGCCGAGGCCTTGATGAACGGCTTGCAAGACGCAGGCATCACTGTCATTGACATCGGCATGGTGACCACGCCTATGCTGTACTTTGCGGCCAGCACGCTGTGTGCCTCGGGCATCCAGGTCACCGGCAGCCACAACCCCAAGGACTACAACGGTTTCAAGATGGTGCTGGGCGGTCGCGCCATTTATGGTGACGACATCCAGAACCTGCGCAAGCTCATGGAGACCGAGAGTTGGGCGCTCAAGGCCGGTGGCGCGCGCCAGACGGCCGATGTGCTGGAGGCCTACCGCAGCCGCATCGTTGGCGACATCAAGCTGACGCGGCCGATCAAGATTGTTGTGGACTGCGGCAATGGCGTGGCCGGAGCCTCGGCCCCCGCCATCCTGCGCGCCATTGGCTGCGAGGTGACTGAGTTGTTCAGCGAAGTGGATGGCAATTTCCCCAACCACCACCCGGACCCCAGCAAGCCCGAGAATTTGAAGGACCTGATCGCCGCGCTGCAAGCCGGTGACGCCGAGCTGGGGCTGGCCTTTGACGGCGATGGAGACCGCCTGGGTATCGTTACCAAGGACGGCAACAATATATTCCCGGACCGCCAGATGATGCTGTTCGCGCAGGATGTGCTGAGCCGCGTGCCCGGCGGCACCATCGTCTACGACGTGAAGTGCTCGCAGCGCCTGGCACCCGCCATCACCACCGCCGGTGGCGTGCCGCTGATGTTCAAGACCGGCCATTCGCTGATCAAGGCCAAGATGCGCGAGATTGATTCGCCGCTGGGTGGTGAGATGAGCGGCCACATCTTCTTCAAGGAGCGCTGGTATGGTTTTGACGATGGCACCTACGCCGGTTGCCGCCTGCTGGAGATTGTCAGTCGCGTGGCCGACGCGGGTGCCTTGCTCAATGGCCTGCCCACCAGTTTCTCCACACCTGAGCTGAACGTGAAGTGTGCAGAAGGTGAACCCCACGCGCTGGTGGAGCAGCTGATTGCCAAGGCAGCATTTGCGGCCCCAGCCACCATCAACACCATCGACGGCGTGCGCGTGGATTGGCCGGATGGCTTTGGTTTGATCCGCGCATCCAACACCACACCCGTGTTGGTGCTGCGTTTTGAGGGCCGCACGCCCGAGGCCCTGCACCGCATTCAGGATGACATGCTCACACTGTTGCGTTCGGTCAAGCCCGACGCGAGCTTTGCCGAGGCTGCGCATTGAAATCAGCGCCTCGCAAGGTCCTCATCGTCAAGCTGTCTTCGCTGGGCGACGTGGTGCATGCCATGCCGGCGGTGCAGGACTTGCGACGCGCCTTTCCGGCCGTTGAAATCGACTGGGTGGTTGAGCGAGCCTTTGCGCCGCTGGTGACGCGCTGTGAAGGCGTGCAGAAAGTTATCCCTTGCGAACTGCGTAAGTGGCGCAAGAAGCCGTTTGCGCAAAAAACACGCGCCGAATGGCGGGCTTTCAAAAACCGGCTGCAGGCCGAGCAGTACGACGCGGTGATCGACCTGCAGGGCCTGAGCAAATCCGCGCTGGTGGCCTGGCTGGCGCGCACCACGCCAGACGGCCGCCGCATCGCGATGGCCAACCAGACCGATGGTTCGGGCTATGAGGCACCGACCCGCTGGGTGGCCGATGTGGCCATTCGCCTGGAACCCCATGTGCATGCCGTGCAGCGCGCGCGCCTATTGTGTGCGCAGGCCTTGGGCTACACGGTCGAAGGCCCGGCGCACTTTGGGCTGAAGCCGGGCGAGCATGTGGCGCTGCCCTGGGACCCTACTGGTGGCCCCGGCAACTCCTTCGTGCCGCGCAAGGCCTGTGTGGCCCTGGTGCATGGCAGCTCGCGGGCCGACAAGCAGTGGCCCACGGCCCACTGGGTTGCATTGGGTCAACGCCTGAACCACAGCGGGTTTGCCGTGGCGTTGGCGCATGGCAATGCGGCCGAGAAGGCGACCAGCGAGGCTATAGCTGCCGAGCTGGACGACGCCTGGGTCTGGCCACCGATGGGCCTGGACGCTGTGACCGACACCATGGCGCAGTGCGCCGGTGTCATCGGCGTGGACAGCGGCCTGAGCCATATCGCCGTGGCCCTGGGGCTGCCCCATGTACAGATCTACAATTTCGACACTGCCTGGCGCACCGGCCCTGCGGATGCCGATCCCAAATGCCCTCCGCAGGTCAGCGTCTACGCCAGCCCTTGCCCCGATGTAGATGCGGTCTGGCAGGCCTGGGAAGGCCTGGACACGCCGGTGTTTTGTCGATAGCCCATCCGCATGTTGCGCGCCCTGTACTCCCTGCTGATGTGGCTGCTGCAGCCTTTTGTGCGTTCCAAACTGCGTCGGCGCGCGGTGCAGGAGCCTGAGTATGGTCAGCATGTGGAGGAGCGCTTTGGTGTCTACCCCGCGTTGGAAACCCCGTTGGGCGATGGCCGGTTTTTTGTGTGGGTGCATGCCGTGTCGCTCGGCGAGACCCGGGCCGCAGGCGAGCTGATTGCCGAACTGCGCAACACCTTGCCCGGCATGCACCTCTTGCTGACCCACGGCACGGCCACCGGCCGCGTGCAGGGCCGCGCGCTGCTGCAGGCGGGCGATGTGCAGGTCTGGCAGCCCTGGGATACCCCGGGTGCCGTTCGCCGCTTCCTGGACCATTTCAAGCCCCGGGTGGGCTTGTTGGTGGAGACCGAAGTCTGGCCCAACATGGTGGCTGCGTGCAAGGCGCGCCAGCTGCCGCTGTGCCTGGTCAATGCGCGTATGAGCGCCAAGTCGCTGAAGCAATCGCTGCGGCTGGCTTGGCTTGCGCGCCCCGCCTATGCCGGTCTGCGCGCCGTGTGGGCACAGGCTGCGCCGGATGCTGCACGGTTCACCGAGCTGGGCGCCGCCGTGCTGGGTGTGTTCGGCAATTTCAAGTTCGACGCTGCACCAGACACCGCACAACTCAGTCAAGGTCGGGCGTGGCGTAGCGCGCAGGCCCAGCCCGTCATCGTCTTTGCCAACACGCGGGATGGTGAAGAGGCCGTTTTCCTGGAGTCGCTTAAGAGAAATAGGGCGCTAGCCCTCGTCAATGCTAAACAAGTAGCTACTGAAAACATAGCAGACACCAGAATCCAATGGATGCTGGTGCCCCGCCACCCGCAGCGGTTTGATGCCATTGCAGCGCTGTGCGAGGCCGAAGGCTTTAGCGTGTCGCGCCGCAGCCAGTGGGTGGACGGCCCCGAACCCGCCGACATCTGGTTGGGCGACTCCATGGGCGAGATGGCGCTGTACTACGCGTTGTCCGATGTGGCCCTGCTGGGCGGCAGCTTTGCACCGCTGGGAGGGCACAACCTGATTGAAGCAACGGCCTGCGGTTGCCCGGTGGTGGTGGGGCCGCACACCTTCAACTTTGCGCAAGCCGCTGAATTGGCGCTGGAGGCAGGCGCTGCATTTGCAGAGCCCGATATGCCGCAGGCGATTGCCATGGCCATGGCCCTGGTGCAGTCGGTGCCCGAATTGAAAAAAGCCCAGGCCGCCGGTCAGGCGCTGGGCTTGGAGCATGGCGGGGCCGCCAAACGCACCGCTTTGGCGGTGCAGGAGTTATTGCGCTAGCTGGGCGTTGATGGGCTGCAGGTCGTCGGCCTTCAAGGTGCCCGCCGCCTGGCGCAGCTTCAATCCACCCACCAGCACGTCATAACGCGCCTTGGCCAGCTTGGCCTTGGTGTCGAACAACTGGCTTTGCGAGTTCAGCACGTCGATGTTGATGCGCACGCCCACTTGGTAACCCAGCTTGTTGGCGTCCAGCGCGCTTTGGCTGGAGGCTTCGGCGGCTTGCAGGGCCAGCACCTGGGCCTGGCCGGATTGCACGCCATAGTAGGCGGTGCGGGTACCCTGGGCCACGGTGCGCTTGGTCCCTTCCAGGTCGGAGCGGGCCTTGTCTTCCAGCGACAGGGTTTCCTTGATGCGGTTTTGTGTGGAAAAACCCGCAAACAGCGGTACGTTGAGGCTCAGGCCTATGGTGCCGACGTTGAACCGGCTTTCAATGCCGGGGCCAGCGCTGGAGCCATTGCGGTTGGACACCGAGGTGTAGTTGCCGGTCAGGTCCAGCGTGGGCTTGTGGCCGGCCTTGGCTTTTTCGGTTTCCAGCTGGGCCACATCCAATGCGATCTGCTGCTGTTTGATGCCGGGGTTGTTGGCTTCAGATTGCTGCACCCATTGGTTCACATCGGCTGGTTCCACGGGCCCGAGTACCACAGGGGCTTTGACGGGCTTGGGGCTGACGGATTTGCCGACCAGCTGGTTCAGGGCCAAGGACTTGACCAGCAAGTCGTTTTCAGCGGCCAGTTCTTGGGCAATCACCAAGTCGTAGCGGGCTTGGGCTTCGCGCGAATCGGTGATGGTGGAGGTGCCCACTTCGAAATTGCGCTTGGCGGAGGCCAGTTGTTCGCCCACGGCGGTCTTCTGGCTCTTCACAAACGCCAGGCTGTCGGTGGCGGCCAGCACATCGAAATAGGCTTGGCTGACGCGCACGATCAGGTCCTGGTCGGCGGCCAGCAATTGGGCCTGGGCCAGGTCCACCTGCTTTTTGCCTTGCTCGTAGTTGGCCCAGTTGGCAGGGCGGTACAGGGGTTGCGACACGGAAATGGCGCCGGTATCTGTCTGATAGGTGTAGTTAGCGGCCACGGCGGCAGGTGCCTTGGTGTCCTGGTTGGTCTGTGTGGTGCTCAAGGCCAGGCCGGCGGTGGGCAGCAAGAGGGCCTTGGCCTGGTCGGCCTTGGCCAGGGAAGCGTCGTATTGCGACTTGGCCGACTGGAAGGTGGCGTCATAGGCCTGGGCCGCGGTGTACAGCTCCACCAGGCTCTGGGCTTGGGCAGACACAGACAGGCTGGCACCCAGTGCCAACACCAGGGGGAGAAAGCGGAAACGCGACGACGAAGCGGTGTGACGGGTCATAGTGGTTCTTCTCAGGCTTGTAAAAAGGGGAGTCAATCAGTAGCGCGGAATGCTGGGGTCCAGCTCGGCAGACCAGGCGTGTATGCCTCCGGCGATATTGGCCAGATGCGCGAAGCCATGGCCGGCCAGATAGTGGGCCACTTGCATGCTGCGTCCGCCGTGGTGGCACAGGCAGGCAATGGGCTGCTCTGGGTCCAGCTCGGCCAGGCGCGCCGGAATGCTGTTCATGGGGATGGTCAGCAGTGTGAAGCCATCGGCGGTCACGCTGGCGGTCTGCAATTCGTGGGGTTCGCGCACGTCCAGCACCACCGGTTCACCGATTGCGCGTACGCTGTTCAACCACTGGGCCAGATCTTGGGGGCGTACTTGCGCAATCATGGGTGTACTGACGGCCTTTACAGCTTGAAGCGCGAAGGCTCGGGGAAGTTTTGCAGGCGTGGCGCCAGCGTGTCCCAGCTTTGCACGGTGTTGAAGGTGGTCGCGCTGGTGCGGGTCACGATGGTGGCGCGCATGATGGGGTCTTCACCCACGATGGTGCCCAGACGGCCACCCACTTTCAGCAGGGCCAGCAGGTTCTCTGGCACTTCGGCAACCGAACCACTCAGCACGACGACATCAAAGCTGCCGTCGGTGGGCGTCAACTTCGCACCGTCCGCGTGGCGGACTTCCACGTTCTGGATGCCGGCGTTGCGCAGGTTGTCGCGGGCCATGGCGACCAATTGGGTGTTGATCTCCACCGTGGTGACGCGTTGGGCCATCTTGGCCAGCAGCGCGGCCATGTAGCCGGAGCCGGCGCCGATCTCCAGCACGGTGTCGGTGGGGCGCAGGGCCAGGTCTTGCAGCAGGCGGGCCTCTTGGCGGGGCTGCAGCATGCATTGGCCACTGGCCACGGACTCTTCGCTTGCGCCCAGTAACGGAATTTCCAGGTCGGCAAAGGCCAGGCCCTTGTGTGCGGCAGGCACGAAGTCTTCGCGCTTGACGAGGGACAGCAGCTCCAGCACGGCCGGCTCTGACACATGCCAGGGCCGAATCTGCTGCTCAATCATGTTGAAACGGGCTTGCTCGATGTTCATTTTTCTGTACTCCAGGGCATAGGTTGGCGGTTTGCGTCAATTTTACTTGGCGCTGGTTGCTGCCTGGATGGGTGATGCGTCCGCCGCGGTGCGCGTGCTGAGCCCGTACAAAATGGTTTCGAGCTGGACCGCCATGTATTGCTCCGGGTCGATCTGCATGCCCACTTCGTGGCAGGCGCCCCAACAGTTCTTCCACGTGGCAAGGAACAGCATGGGCGCCAGCACGGTGTAGACGCCGTATTTCTGGTCAATGGCGCGAAACTCGCCGCGGTCCACACCGCGCTGCAGCACCCGCTGCAGCAACTCGTGGCCGGGTTGGATGACCTCGGCGTTGTAAAAAGCGGCCAGTTCGGGGAAATTGCCAGCCTCGCTCATCATCAGCTTGATGATGCCGGCCGCTTTGGTGGAGCCAATGCGCTCCCACCAGGCCTTGACGCAGTAGCGCAGCATGTCGGCGCTGCTGCCTTGGAAATTGTTGAACTCTTCGTTCCACTCGCCGAAGCGGCCGGAGATGTTCTCCCGTACCACGGCCTTGAACAGCTCTTCTTTACTGGAGAAATATAGAAACAGCGTACCCTTGGACACCCCGGCGCGCTTGGCTACTTCTTCTGCCCGGGTGCCGGCAAAGCCCTTTTCCACGAAAAGGTCTAACGCGGCCGCCAGCAACTCGCCTGGGCGGGCGTCTTTGCGACGCTCGCGCTTGGCCCGCACCGTGGCGGCGATGTCGCAAATAGGGCAGGAAGGCGAGGACATGTGAGTTAATGACTAATTGGTTATTAGTGTATCGTATGGCCCTTGCCAGGTCAAGGTTGGGGCGACAGACGACCGAAAGCGTGCGACGAAAGCCTGAAAACGCACGACAGGCGAGAATGCGGGTTACATGATGCCAACGAATCACCGCCACTTGCCAATGCCCCGGCCGGGTTTCTTTAACAACCGTCTCTTAGGGCTTGCAGCGCATCAACAGTCCACGCGGCGAGACTAGGCGGCATGTACCACGGCGAACGCTTCAACAGTATCAGCCATCTGGTCGGCGCCAGTATGGCGTTGCTGGGTGCCATAGTCTTGATCGTAGTGGCAGCGCAGCAGGGCGACCCATGGAAGATCGTCAGCTTCAGCATCTACGGCACCATGTTGGTGGCCTTGTATGTGTTCAGCACGCTCTACCACAGCGTGCGCGGGCGGGCCAAGGCGGTGCTGCAAAAGTTCGACCACTGCTCCATCTATCTGTTGATTGCCGGCAGCTACACGCCGTTTGCACTGGTGTCGCTGCGCGGTGTGCTGGGCTGGTGGCTCTTGGGCGGCATCTGGACGCTGGCCCTGGTGGGCATCATCCAGGAGATCTGGTTTGCCAAGGGTGCGCGCGTGCTGTCGCTGGTGATCTACCTGCTGATGGGCTGGCTCGCCCTGGTGGCCGTGGTGCCGCTGTGGAATGCTCTGACTCCGGGTGGCTTTCTATGGCTGGCGGCCGGCGGCGTTTTCTATACCGCCGGCATTTACTTCTACGTGGCCGATAGCCGCATACGCCATGGCCATGGCCTGTGGCACCTGTTTGTGTTGGGCGGCAGCATCTGCCACTTCTACACCGTGCTGGCCTTCGTGGCCTGAAGCGGTTTTACCTACTTCTTAGGTGCTGGTGGTGGGCCGTCCTTCTGGCCGCCGCCATCCTTGGGTGCATCTTTGGGACGGCAGGCCAGCGGCCGGCCTTCGGGTGCAAAGCAACTGCCCTTGACTGCGCCGTGCGGTGACGTGAAGTTGCAGTCTTGTCCCGCTTTCAGCGATTTGCAGGCGTCCAGCGCCTCCTGGGGTGGTCCGCGGTGTTGCTGCTTTTGACCATCGGCCGGCGGTGCGCCGCTGGGTTGTGCGAACAGTGCGCCGGCTGAAAGCGCCAGCGCCGAGAACAGCGTGGCGCGTGCGATGGAGAGGGTGATGGATTGCATGGCATGGCTCCTAAAAGTACGGACGACACTTGCCGACCGATGATGGCATTGTGGGTTGCAAATGTGGAGAAAGAATGGAGACGCTGGGCGCGTTCGAATAGCCCTTCTTCCCTTCTCTAGTTACCTCGAATGCTGGTCCCTGCAGGTTGGCACTCAGTTACTATCGTCCACTAAATAAAGAGATCAGGGAAGGAAAAAACATGCGTCCGAGCGTTCAATGGGCCAATGTGCTGGCAGCAAGCCTGCTAGTCGCAGTAATCGCAGCTTGCGGTGGAGGTGGCGGCGGCAACTCTGCAAGCACACCCGGGTCGACACCGTCAGCGCCCCAAGCCTCGTTCAGTCTGGTCGGGCCGCAAGATACCGACCCGGTTAACTTTGCCTGCGGCAACAGCGACGGTGACAAGACGCGTGCACGGTATCCCATGCCATCGGAAGCCAGCATCAAGTTCGCGGCCCTGCCAGACGGGGGTCTGTTGGGGCGCGCACGAGGCGGCTTCATCCAGCCCTATGTGGACACCTACTTCTGGGTTGACCAGACAGGACGCCGCACCAAATACACCGCCCGCATGCTGGACGATGTGCGGGTCGACACCGAGGGCCAGGTCTGGTGGGTCAGTGCCGACAAGCTGCTGTGGCGCGGGGCGCTGCAGCCCAATGGCCAGGACGAGCGCATTGGCAGCACAGCAGGCTTTGGCACGGCACCATCCGACGGTCTGTCCAGCGGACTGGCGTTGGGAGAAGTTCGGGGGTTTGCCGCAACCCCTGGGGCGGTGTTCCTGCTGGTTGCGAATGATGCGGGGACCCAGTATTTTGTTCGCCGCATGACCCGAAATGCCGATGCAAGCTGGCAGTCCAGTACGATCGCCGTGCCTACCAATGTGGTGCAGTCGGAAGACGGTGTTACGGTTCTTACCAATCGTGTCGGGCAACTGGCCTTGTCTGTGACCCGCCGCACGGTTACGAATGGTACCTACCCTTACGCTTACACGGCATCCAACCGCATCAGCTATTGGCAATGGAAGGCAAACAACACTTGGCAGGAGGTGGCCTACCAGACGAGCACCAGTTCCAGCCAAGCCTTTTCCGGAGGCACGAGCCTGCAGCTTGATAGTGCGATCTTGGGAGACGATGGCAATATCGTTTGGGGCGGCGGCGGCAATGCCACGCTGTACAGAATGGGGGAGGATGGTAGCTGGTCCGTGCTCGCGCGGCCGGGCGACATCAGCGCCACCGCAGTGGGGCAGGACGGTGATTTGTCCAAGGCCACTTTTTTGTCGGCGTATGGACTGACGTCCGGCTCCCAGGGTGATCTGCTGTTCTATGACGCAGAAACCTGCCAGCTACGCAAACTGAACAATAGAACTCTGACAACGGTCTCCGGCCCCAGCTACAGCATTCGCCCCCACTTTGCCGGGGCCAGGCTGGAGTTTGATAGCCACAACGCATTGATCGGTGTGCATGAAGGGGCCAATGCCTATCCCCGTGACATTCACACGGTGCCGAGCCCCACGAAGCTCAGCTACGAGCTGGCGAGCAATCGGTTGGCCGCCCTCGACGCGGTTGGTAGCCTTCAAGCGACAACAGATGACGGTTGCTTTGGCGGGCGAAACATCTTCAGCCGCTATTGCACCAACTACAACCTGTGGAGCGGTCTGGGTATCCGTCTTGCGGGCTTGGACGTTGTCAGCGACACCTTGTACGCGCTTTCCGACAAGATCTATCGCTTGGACGCTACTGGCCCCGTGGCGGTAGCCAGCGCGCCTTCCACCACCTGCCGTGATGCGACAGGGAGGGCTTACCAGTCCACAAGCTTGTTCGCCAGTCGTCAGCCTGATTTCCCCTACTTCCTTGTTTCGGATGGAGGCTGCCCGCCCCCAGAGGCCACAAGCTGGAACTATGTTTATGTGCCGACCCTGCACCGATTCGATGTGGCCAGCGGCACCCTGCAGGCGGTGTTCCCCGGCAAGCGATCCCCCCTGTTAAGTGGTGAAGCCAGTTTCGTGCAGAAGCGCAATGACGGGGGCTTCTGGGTGGCTGGCAGTGAAGGATACGTGGGCAGCGGCTATGTCATCAATCGCCTGACCAGCAGCGGTGACTTGGTGTTCGTCGCGGGCAACCATGACAGCCCCGCGCAGGCCAAGGATGGCAAGGGTAGCGCCGCGGCATTCGCTGGCATCAGCCGCATCCGCAACCTGGCAGACAACCGCCTGCTCGTGCTCGACGCCAATGCCGTGCGCCTGGTGGATGAGGCGGGTACGGTGCGAACCCTGTTCACGCTGGCCAGCTCCGGCATCGCCGGGGACTCCATCGTCGACATGATTCCCAAAGGCCGCGACCTGTACCTGACGCTGGCCAACCAGCCGATGCTGATGCTGGCCAAGGACGTGATCCCTTGAGGCGATGGCGATCTGACGCAACAGAGCTTCACCACCCCGCGTAAGATTCTCCACTTGCATCCGACCAACGCTCTTTGAACGGAGAACACCGCCATGACAGCCCCATCCAGCAACTCCCTGCAAACCATCACCCTGGGCGGCGGCTGCTTCTGGTGCACAGAGGCTGTTTACGTGCAGGTCAAGGGCGTCGTGGATGTGGAGTCCGGATACAGCAATGGCCTGTTGCACAGCCCCAGCTACGAACAGGTCTGCACCGGCCGCACCGGACACAACGAGGTTGTGAAACTGGTTTACGACACGACACAGATCAGCACGCGCGAGGTGCTGGAAATCTTCTTCGTCATCCACGACCCCACCACGCTAAACCGCCAGGGCAACGACACCGGCACACAGTACCGCAGCGGCATCTACTTCTCCAATGCCGAACAGCAGGTGGTGGCGCAAGAAATCATCGCCGAGATGGCGGCCAACGGCACCTATAGCCGCCCCATCGTCACCGAGGTGGTGGCGGTAGACAACTACTGGCCCGCCGAGGACTACCACCAGGACTACTTCGCACGCAATCCCACGCAGGGCTATTGCATGGCGGTCGCCGCACCCAAGGTGGCCAAGTTCCGCAAGACCTTTGCACGCCTGCAAAAGCCCTGATCTCGCTCCGCCAGCGGGGACTACACAGACCCCAGCGTCGCAGGTAAGATGGGTCGCATGGCCCCGCCGGTAAGTGCCTGCCGCTTTGGCATGCATTGCCCCTCGGCCACTTTGCTGCGGGAGGTCTTCATCCATGAGCCAGGAACCCAGTTCCCATATCCGTACGCTTGCGCTGGTCGGCCATGGGGCTTCTGGCAAGACCACGCTGGCCGAAAGCTTGCTGGCGGCCACAGGCGCCATCACCAGCCGCGGCGCGGTAGAGAAGGGCAGCACCACCTGTGACTTCGACCCCCTGGAGAAAGAGTTTGGCCACTCGCTGCAGAGCAGCCTGGTCAGCTTTGCCTGGGGCGGCGCCCGCATCCACCTGATCGACACACCCGGCTACCCGGACTTTGCCGGCCCGGCCATCGCGGCGTTGGCCGGTGTGGACACGGCCCTGGTCGTCGTCAATGCGCAAACGGGTATTGAACTCTCCACCGAGCGCATGTTCCACTTGGCAGGTGAACGGGGTCTGTGCCGCATGCTCGTCATCAACAAGATCGACGCCGACAACACCGACCTGCCGGGCCTGGTGGCCCAAATCCGTGAGCGCTTTGGCAAGGAGTGCCTGCTGCTGGACTTGCCGGCCCACCACAACCAGGATGTGGTCGAGCTGCTGGGGCATGCCGACGGCGATAGCGATTTCGCCTCGGTGGCAGCCGCGCACCGTGCCCTGATCGACCAGATCGTCGAAGAAGACGACAGCCTGATGGCCCGCTACCTGGAGGATGGCGTAGACCCCAGCCCCAGTGAACTGCATGCGCCGTTTGAAGCTGCGCTGCGTGCCGGCCATCTGATTCCCATCCTGTTTGTCTCGGCCAAGACGGGCGCGGGCGTGCCCCAGCTGCTGGATGTGCTGGCCAAGCTCGCACCCAATCCGGCCGAAGGCAATCCACCGCCTTTCTATCGGGGCGAGGCCGGTGCACCGGCCCCAGCTTTTGCCGCGCAAGCCGATGACGCCCTGCATGTGCTGGCCCATGTGTTCAAGGTGGTCGTGGACCCCTTCATCGGCAAGATGGGGATTTTTCGCGTGCACCAAGGCACGGTCACCAAGGACATGCAATTGTTCGTGGGCTCCGGCAAGCGGGCTTTCAAGGTGGCCCACCTGTACCGGTTGCAGGGCAAAGACTACATTGAGGTGCCCAGCCTGCTGCCCGGCGACATCGGTGCCGTGACCAAGGTCGATGAGATCGAATTCGACTGCGTGCTGCACGACTCGCACGACGAGGACCACATCCGCCTCAAGCCCTTGCAGTTCCCGTTGCCCATGCAGGGCCTGGCGGTGCAGACCAAGCGCAAGAGCGACGAACACCGCCTGTTCGACATCCTGCACAAGCTGGAACTGGAAGACCCCTGTTTCAAGGTGGAGCGCCACCCCAGCACCAACGAGACCGTGATCCGCGGCCTGGGCGACATGCACCTGCGTACCAAAATGGCCCGCATGCAGCAGCAGTACAAGCTGGAGCTGGACACCAAGCCGCCGCAGATCGCCTACCGCGAAACCATCACCCAGGGCGCCGAAGGGCACTGCCGCCACAAGAAGCAGAGCGGCGGTGCCGGTCAGTTTGGTGAGGTCATGCTACGCATAGAGCCCTTGGAGCGCGGCACGGGCTTTGAGTTTGTCGACGTGGTCAAGGGCGGCGCCATACCCGGTGTCTTCATGGCCGCGGTGGAGAAGGGCGTGCGCCAGGCCCTGGCCGATGGCGTCGTGGCCGGTTTCCCGGTGCACGACTTGCGTGTGACGGTGTTCGACGGCAAGACCCATGCGGTGGATGGCAAAGACATCGCCTTCACGCTGGCCGGGCGCAAGGCCACCATTGAGGCCGTGCGCAAGGCCGGTCCTATCGTACTGGAGCCACTGGTCACCATCGAGGTACTGGCCCCCGAGACTGCCATTGGCGACCTGACCGGAGACCTTTCAGCCAAGCGCGGCCATGTGACCGGCACCCAACCCCGGCTGGCCGCCACGGCTGCCATTCACGGCCAGATTCCCTTGGCCGAACTGGATGATTACCAGGGCCGGCTTAAGTCCCTGACTGCCGGCAAGGGCAGCTACAGCATCGCGTTTTCGCACTATGCCCAGGTGCCCAGCCAGACCCAAACGCAACTGATGGCGGCACACAAATCGGTCAATCTGGACGACGAGTAGATTTTCTAATCCGCTATGAATTTGAGAGCCACCCACGCAGATACGGCGAGGGCTGGGCATTTGTTGGGTGAATGACACGTTGGTCGTGCGGCCGCGTCGGTTCTGTGCTTTTGGGCCGTTGGCCCGAGAAGCCCTGTGCGAGAATCGATGCATATGAAAGCGGCGAACCGGGTCAAGGCTTACGTCAGTGGGGTGCTTCTGTTGTGCACCACCCTGGGGTCATCCGCTTTGACACTGGGCCGCATCCAGGGCGGCGTTTTTGTCGGCAAACCGCTGGATCTGCGCGTGCAAGTGCAGGCCGATGCCAGCGAGGAGCTGCAGGCAGCTTGCATTGGCGCCGAAGTTTTGTACGGCGAAACCCTGGTCGACCCCACCCGGGTGTCGGTCAGCATCGATGCAGCCGAAGGCGGCGCGGCCGGCGGGCCTAGCGTGCGCATCACCTCCCCGGTGCTGATTGACGAGCCTATCGTCACCGTGAGCTTTCGGGTGGGCTGCCAGCAGAAGTCTGTCAAGCGCTACACGCTGTTCCCCGAAGTGAGCACCAATGTGGTGGAGCCCGCCACCCGACCTGCACCCCGGCGGGCACTGCCGGACGTGACCCTGCCGGCGGTGACCCCACCACCGGCGGCGGCCCGGTCCAGCACGCCGGTGGCCGAGCCCAAGACATCTCCTGCAGCAACCGAACGCCCTGCCAGGAAGACCCGACCCCCAACGGCCCCCGCCAGCGAATCAGCGCCTGCGAGCAAGCCCGCGGCCCGCGAACCGGCTGCCAAGCTGGCCCCGCCCCCGCCGCCAGTAGCCCCCGTCAACCCACCCGTGGCCCGTGCCAAACCGGCGGCCAAGACCAGCGGCAAGTCCCGCCTCAAGCTCGACCCGTTGGACCTGCAAATCGAGCGCGATCCGGTGTTGCAGTCCACGCCCGAGTTATTGAGCCTGCCGCAAGAGAATGCGGCCGTGCGCGCCGAGGCGGCTGCTTTGTGGCGCTCACTGAACGCCACACCCGAGGAGCGCCTGCTGGAAGAGGCCAAGACCAAGGCCTTTGAGAAAGACCTGAAGGCCTTGTACACCGTCACCGCGGAAAACCAGAAGGGCTTGATGGACTTGGTGGCCAAGGTGCAGCGGGCCGAGTCCGAGCGCTACGCCAACGGATTGGTCTACACACTGGCGGCCCTCTGCGCGCTGTTGCTGGTGGGGCTGGCCTGGGTCTGGCTCCATGTGCGCCGTACCGCGCGCCCTGGTAGCTGGATGCAGGGCATAGAGGCCCAAGACAGCCTGATGGCCGAATTGGTGCGCTCGCCACCCGAAAGCCGGCCTTTGCCGCCTCGGCCGGAACCGGCCGTTGCAGCCCCGGTGCCCGCTGAAGCGCCCGCACCCAAACCCAAGGCGACCGTGCCAGTCGGCCCGGCGCCGGTCGCACCCGATGATTTGTCGTTGATGGAGCTGGACCTGGATCTGGGTGCCTTTGAGCCCCTGTCGCAGCCCACGCAGCCGGGCGAGGTCATGCCTGTGCCCCACGCGCCAGAACCGGCAGCACCGACCGCACGCCCATCGCCGGTGGCCGCCGCCCACGCCGGCGGGCGCGACTTCTCGGTCAGTGTGTCGGGCGGCCTGCGGGCCATCGATTCGGCCGAATTGCTGGATGTGCGCAAGCAGGCTGATTTCTTCGTGGCGCTGGGTGAGTACCAAAAGGCCATCGACGTGCTGACCACCCGCATCGCACAGGTGGGCGAGTCCAGCCCCCTGGTCTGTCTGGACCTGCTGAAGATTTACCACAAGTTGGGTCGCGAGTCTGAATACGAATTCATGCGCCAGGAGTTCAACAACTGGTTCACCGGGCGCGTGCCCGTCATCGACGACTTTGGCAACGAAGGCCGTTCGCTGGAGAAGTACCCCAAGGTCATAGACCAGATCGTCGCGCTATGGCCCGACCCCCGGGTGCTGGAGTACATCGAGAACTGCATCTACCACCATTCCACCGACGTTTACGAGCCCGACTTCGACCTGCTGGCCTACCGCGAACTGCTGTTGCTGCACGGCGTTGCCAAGCAGATCGTGCGCTTGTCGAATGACCACACCGACAGCCAGGCCGGTGGTCTGGTGCGCATGGCCGCGCGCGCGCCCTCTGGCGCACCGGTGGCCCCCCAGGTTGCAGACCTGGTGACCCACCGGGCCGGTCCGCAGCACCGCGGCGCCTGGAAGCGTACGCCGCCGGTCAGGCCATCGCCTTCTCAGGGGCCGGACCCCGAGGCCGATGTGGAAACCCGGGGCGCACCGCTGAGCCCTATGCGCTTGCCGCCTGCTCCCGTGGTTGTGCACGATCCGAATGCCATATCGCTGGATCCCGGGGACGATAGTGAGAGCAAGGGCCCGACGACGGATTTTGATTTTCTGAGCCTTCGCTAAGGCGCTGCGCATCGGGCCATAACGCCGGCCGCGCGCGACGGCTGCATCGCGGCGCTTTGGACACGCACTCGGCTTAGCGGGTATTGCTCCAGGGCGGTATGTCCTTCGGGGCGTCCAGCTCCAATTTGTTGAGTTGGTCCAGCAAGGCCAGCGCCTCGGACACCAGCTTGGGGTCTTGGGACTCCAGCACTTCACTGGCCAGTTCGCGGGCCTCGCTCCACAGTTCCAGTGCGGCCGATTCCTGGGCCAGTGCCAGCGTGATCGTGAAGTCGTAGTCCTTGGTGGCGGCCGGGTCGTGGTGGTGGTCTTCGTCCGCCGTAGCCAGGCCCTGGTCGGCGTCTAGGGCGGCTTCTGGCTCGGGCACCTCCCACTCTCCGGGATCGAACGGCAGCTCGGACGAAGTGGGCTCGGGTGCCGAGGCAGGTGTGTCTTCGGCCAGCGAGAAACTGATGCCTTCGTCGGCGCTGACAGCTGCTTCTTCATCCACGGCCGGCGCGTGCGAAGGCTGCTGTTGCGCCACCTCTGGCACTTGCCAGGGGCCTAAGTCCAGATCCAGCTCCAGGTCCGAGGTCACCGTGTTCGGCGCCTTGGCGGTGGGGGACAGTGGGGCCAACGGTGCATCGTGGATGCCGGCAGGTGCGCTGTCCAACCAACCGCGCGCACTGGGAGGGGGTTCCGTGGGCTGCGGCGCTGGCTGCGCTACGTAGGGCGCGCTCAGATCCAGGTCCAACTCCACCAGGCCTGCGGTGCCGTCTTCGCGCTCCAGTATTTGCGCACGGGCCTCGCGCTTTTCAGCCAACGACTTGCGTACGCGGGTCACCTCGCTGGCAGCGGCCTCGGGATCGAACTCCATATTGGGTTCGCTGCGGGCAAAGGGGCTGTGGCCCGATTCGTGGGGTTGCGTGGTGTCACCGCCAGACACCGTATGCGGATCCCAGGCCAGAGCGTCATCGTGCAGGGCCACGCTGGGTGGCTGTGTCGTGCCGGGCGCGTGCAGGATGGCACTACCATGGTCCGAAGCGGGGGCCGACTGCGGGGGGGTGACCACCCGCGCGGTCTTGCGGGCCGGCGGCGCGTCAATCCAGCGGGTGCGGGGGCGATGCCACACATACCACCAGACCACGACAGCAGCCAGCAACAGAAACGAGGCCACGCCCAATAGCGTGCCATCCACCCAGGCCATGCCCGGCAGGTCGGACGTGATGGCCGTCACAGGGTCTACGGATTCGCGGGTCTGCAGCTTCTTGATGGACTGTTGCGTAGCCAGAGCCTGCTGCTGCAGGGCCTTGACCTCGGTCTCCATGCGGTCCAAGCGCGTCCCCCCGGCCGCAGGTGGGTTCTGGGGCGGGGTGCTGGATTCCGGCAGTGTCGAAGAGGAAGGCAAATTGGTCTCACCGTGCGAAGAGCGGGCCGTCCTACGCGCGCGCGGCTCTCCATGCTGCGGCGAATGATAGTGCATGGGCCACGGGGGGCTGGCGGAATTGGGGGGACAATGGCGGTCTTTCCGTGCCGGGGCCCTGCCCACGGCGCAGCGACCACCCTGCCCATTTCGCCTATTCCGCTCATTCCGCCATGCCATCTACCGCAGACATCCGCATCCGCAGCGTGCGCCCCCTGATTTCACCGGCCATTTTGGAGGACGAACTCCCGCTGGGGGATGCTGGTGCTGCGGCCATCCACCAGGCGCGCCGTGACATCGCCAAGGTGATCACCGGGCAGGATGACCGCCTGCTAGTGTTGGTGGGGCCTTGCTCCGTGCATGACCCGGCCTCGGCGCTGGACTACGCCCGCAAGCTCGCGCCCCTGGCCCAACGCCTGGCGCAAGACCTGCTGGTCGTGATGCGGGTGTACTTTGAAAAACCCCGCACCGTGGTGGGCTGGAAAGGCCTGATCAACGATCCGGGCCTGGACGGCAGCTTCCAGATCAACCGCGGCTTGCGCCTGGCACGCAAGCTGCTGCTGGACGTGACCGACATCGGCCTGCCCATTGCCACCGAATTCCTGGACACCACGCTGGGCCAGTACTACGCCGACCTGATCTCCTGGGGCGCCATTGGCGCGCGCACCACCGAGAGCCAGATCCACCGCGAGCTGGCCTCCGGCCTGTCGATGCCCGTAGGCTTCAAGAACCGCACCGATGGTGACCTGCAGGTGGCGGTGGACGCGATTCTGTCGGCGCGCCACCCCCATTGCTTCCCGTCGCTGACCCACGAGGGCGCGCCGGCCGTGTTGACGACCTCGGGCAACGAACACACCCACCTGGTGCTGCGCGGCGGCAGCCGCAGCGGCCCCAATTTCGACGCCGCCCATATTGCCGAGGCTACTGCTTTGCTGCAGAAGGCTGGGGCACCCACGGGCATCCTCGTGGACTGCAGCCACGCCAACAGCAGCAAACGCTTCGACCGCCAACCCGAGGTCGCGCGCGATGTGGCGGGGCAGGTGGCCGCTGGCCAGCGCGCCATCATCGGCGTCATGCTGGAGAGCCACCTGGTGGCGGGCACGCAGGCCGTGGTGCCCGGCCAGCCGCTGACCTATGGCCAAAGCATCACCGACGGCTGCCTGGCCTTTGACGACACGCTGCCGGTGCTGGAGGAGTTGGCCCAGGCGGTGCGCAGCCGCAGATCGCGATAGCTACCAATTTGGTAGCGGTATATGTATATCTGACGAGGGCTAGAGCCCAGTTTGTCTTAAGCGGTTGCCGCCGAAAGGCCTTCAACGGCCCGGGTGGTCGTCCCCCAGGCGGAACACCGACACGGCCTGCGCCAGCCGCTGCGCCTGCTCCTGCAGGCTGGTGGCCGCAGCGGCGGATTGCTCCACCAATGCCGCGTTCTGCTGCGTCATCTGGTCGAGCTGGTTGACGGCGGTGTTGACCTCGCCGATGCCGTCGGACTGCTCGGACGCGGCGGATGTGATCTCGCCAATGGTGTCGCTGACGCGTTGCACCGAACCCACGATTTCGTCCATGGTGGTGCCGGCGTTTTGCACCAGTGCCGTACCCGATGTGACCTTGTCCACCGACGCGCCAATCAGCGCCTTGATCTCCTTGGCCGCCTCGGCGCTGCGCCCCGCCAGAGACCGCACCTCGCTGGCCACCACCGCAAAACCACGGCCCTGCTCACCGGCGCGGGCGGCTTCCACCGCGGCGTTCAGCGCCAGGATATTCGTCTGGAAGGCAATACCGTCGATGACGCTGATGATGTCGGCGATCTTGCGGGCGCTCTGGTTGATGTCTTCCATGGTGCTGACCACCTGGCCCACCACGGCACCGCCGCGTGCCGCCACCTGGGCCGCCGATGCGGCCAACTGGTTGGCCTGGCGGGCGGATTCTGCCGACTGGCGCACGGTGGCCGTCAATTCCTCCATGCTCGATGCCGTGCGCTGCAGGTTGCTGGCGGCCTGCTCGGTGCGCACGCTCAGGTCCTGGTTGCCGCTGGCGATTTCGGCGCCGGCCGTGGCGATGCTGTCGACCGCCGCGCGCACCTGTGACAAGGCTGTCTGGTAGCGCTGGCGCATGCCCTCCACCTCGCGCACCAGGGCGCCGATCTCGTCGTTGCGCGTGGACGCAGTGGCATAGCGCAGGTCACCGTCGGCCACGGTTTGGACCACGGTGGTCAGCTCACTCAGCGGCTGGCTCACGGTGCGGCGGACCGCAACAAAAATGGCGGCCGCCAGCAGCACCGTGGCAACGGCCATCAGCGCCCAGATCATCAGCATATTCGTCCAGTGCTTTTGCGTGGATTCGCTTTGTGAGACCTCGGCAACCACCCATGCGGCGCCGCTCTTGACCTTGCGCATCAGGGCCCAACGGTTGGTGTCCTGGGTTTGCAACAGCGGGACCGCTGCGTCCACACGCCCATCGTTCGCCACTGCCAATGCGTCCAGAAACGCAGCGGCCTGGGGTGATACGTCACTGAGCTTTTTACCGTTGGCCGTGGGGTGGACCAGGAAGACGGCATCGCCCGCTGTGCGACCCGGGGCGATGACGTAGACACCACCGGTGTCAAAGAACTTGGCATGGGCTACCTGCTGGTTCAGCTCGGCCTGCAGCGGCGTCAGATCGCGCGAGGCCGACAGGATGCCGATCAGCTTGCCCTCGGCATTCTTCAGCGGCTCGTAGTGGGCCATATAGGGCTTGCCGAACAGCACCTCGCGCCCGGTGTGGGCCTGGCCAGCCAACACGGCCTTGTAGGCCGGGTGGCTGCGCTCCAGCGGTGGGGCCAGCACGCGTTCGCCGTCCGCTTTTTTGAGCGAGGTGGTGATGCGCACAAAGTCATCGCCTTTCTTGGCAAACACGGTGCCCAGGTTGCCGGTGTTGCCGGTGAAGGTGTCCACATCGCCAAAGTTGTTGTTGACGGCGGCGCCATAGCTCTTGATCTCGCCCGTGGCCTCGTCCTGGGACATCGTGGCTTCAAAGGACTGTTGCAACGTCTTGGCGGCGCGCTGCACCAGGTCGCGCTGGGAGTCGTCCGCGGCGTCCATGGCCCGGGCAATGACCTCCACCTTGTCTGCCACCGAGTCTTGCACCTGCTGGCGCGCATTGCGCCCCGCCACCAGGCTGATGGCCAGCGCCAAGAGCACCAGGATGGTGGCGATGATGCCCATGGCGAGCAGGGTCAGTTTGCGTGCGACCGATTGGGTTCCAACGATCTTGTTTTTGTAGTCGTCCATGGGCGCACTATTGCCGCAGGGGCTGGTAGCGTCAAGACGCGATAAAACAGCGCGGCACCGCGCAGTGGCCGGTGCTTTCAGTCGAGAAAATGCCCCGCGCACCGGGTCCAAAGCCTAGGGAATGTACCGAGCAAAACGCCCGGCAAATTGTCGTCCCAAAGACATTTGACCGTCTTTCGGGGGCGTAGCATTGACCTCCCTGTCGTTGTGCCAGCCCTATGAAAAAACCATTCGCTTCTGTTCCCGAATCCATCACCACCGAATCCTGCACACCGATCAAACCCAGGCTGTCCCGCCGCCGCGTACTGGGCGGGTTGGTAGCCCTGCCTTTGGCGGCTACTGGCCTGAGTGCCCGTGCCGATGACACCAGCCCCATCAAGATCGCCCAATCCATCGCACTGACCGGCCCGTTGGGTGAGCTGGGTCAGGCCATACACCAGGGCGCCAAAGTCTGCTTTGCCGCCATCAATGCCAAGGGTGGTGTCAATGGCCGGCCCATCGAATTGAACGCGGCCGATGATGGCTACGACGTCAAGCGAGCATTGGCCAATGTCACCGGGTTCATGGAGGACCACAGCAACTTCGCGCTGTTCAACTGCATGGGCACACCAATGATCGAGGCCATGCTGCCCAAGGTCGTGGAGTCGGGCATGCCGTTCTTCGCGCCGTTCTCTGGGGCGCTGTCGATCCGGCCCAAGAACACGCGCAATGTGTTCAACATCCGCGCCAGCTATGCCGACGAGGCCGAGCAACTGGTGCAACACCTGGCCACGGTGGGCATCAAGCGCATCGCCATCGTCTACCAGAACAACTCGTTCGGTAAAGAGGTGTTCACCGCCACGCAGCAGGCCATGACCCACTACAAGCTGGAGGCCCTGACCACGGTGACGGTGGAGAACGACGCATCCGACGCCGAGTCGGCCGCCAAGAAGATTGCGGCAGCGGCGCCCGAGGCCGTGCTGGTGGGTCTGGCTGGCAAGCCCACGATTGCGTTTGTGAAAGCCGTGCGCCAGGAGCGCAAGGGCTTGCAGTTGTATGCGCTGTCCATCATGGGGGCCGCGGCCACGATACGCACGCTGGGGGCCGACGCCACCGGCATGACGATCTCACAGATCGTACCCCTGCCCAGCAATATGTCGCGGCCCCTGGTGCGCGATTTTCAGACGGCATGGAAGGCCGCCCACGTGGAGCTGGAGCCCTCGCACCTGGCGCTGGAGGGCTATATCAACGCCCGTGTGTTTGCCGAGGCCCTGCGCCGCGCCGGGCGCAACCCCACGCGCAGCGGCTTCATCGACAGCACCTGGAGCACCAAGAACCTGGACCTGGGCGGTTTCACGGTGAACTTCAGCGAGACGGCGCAAAACGCCTCACGCTTTGTGGAGCTGACCATGGTGTCCAGCAACGGACGTTTCATACGCTGAAGGCTCCAGGCCTGCCGCATGCAGGTCTTGTTCAGCTTACGTTGGACATCGCACAGATTCATTTTCCTCGGGTACCTATCGTTGCATCCGGTCTGAACACAGCCTCTCAGGCGCCCATTTGTTCAGGCCCCTTTGCAACCGACATCCACATCTCAGAGGAATGAACATGGCAAACAGGAATCAGCAACAGCGCGGTGGCCCACAACACTACCAGGGTCGCAATACCTATCCTTCCGGCAACCAAATGGGCGGCGCAGGCCAGGGTGGTGGCTATGGCCAGCAGTCGGCCTACCAAGCCAACCATGGACAGTATGGCGGCAACTACGGCGCAGACACCAACTACCAAGGCCCGCCGCAGTTTGGCAACTACGAGCCACAAGGCAGCTACAGGGGGTATGGGGACCACTACAGCGGTCGTGCGGGCAGTGACAACACGATTGACGCCCTGAGCGACAACCCGAATTTCAGTAGCCAGATGCACGGTGAGCAGAACTTCAACGCATACGAACAAAACGCGACCGACCACTGGCTGCGCGAGAACAGCCGCGGTCCACGTGGCTATGGCCACTCGCAAAGCTACCGCGGCCAGATGGGCCATGTGGATGATATGCAGCGCAGCGGCTATGACCCGGTTGGCCACGAAGCCAACTTGGGTGGTGGCTACCATCCCCACGATCCCGATTACTGGCAATGGCGCGCGGAGAAGATCCGCGGCTTGGACAATGACTACAGGGCCTGGCGCGAAGAGCGCTACAACCACTTCTCCAACGAGTTTGGTGAATGGCGCAAGAACCGCAAGGAGAAGTCGCAAAGCGCCGGTTCACGCGACGCGGGTGATACGGAATCTGCGTCGGGCAGCAGCCACGGCAGCAGTGCCAAAAGCAAGTAGGCAAGTAAGCACATAGGATCGAGCACCCCGACGCAATGTCTGCCCACAGTGCCGGAAGCACCGTGCTGGCAAGAACCGGCATGCGCCGGGGTGCTCATCGCGCTTGCTGCGCCTTGATGAAGCGGTGCACAAAGTGCAGCTTGGCAACCGCCGAGCTGCTCAGCACAAAGGGGTAGAAGTCGGGCAGTCCCATGCCCAGCGAGAATTCGTTGAGCACATTGGTCAGCCCGGCCCAGGTGTTGACCAGTGCCAGGAACTCGGGGTCGTGTGCGGCGTCAGGTGTATCGTCCGGCCCATAGAGGTCTTCGTGGGTGAACGGGTCTTTCACCAGGCCCAACTGCAAGTTCACCATGGCAAAACCCCGGGCGGTGTCCAGCGTGTCCACCATGTGCAGGTAGTGGGCCCAGGTTTCGGCCCAATCCTCCCAGGGGTGGGCGCTGGCGTAGGCGCTGACACAGGTGCTTGCCCAATCCTGCGCTGGCCCCTGCTGGTAGTACCGCTCCAGGGCTTCTGCGTAATCTTGCCGCTCATCGCCAAACAGGGTACGGAAGGGCGCAAGCCAGTTGCTGGCTTGCAGCAGGCGACTCCAGTAGTAGTGCCCGGATTCGTGCCGCACGTGCCCTAAGACCGTGCGGTAGGGTTCATGCAAGGCCGTGCGAATGGCTTCGCGGGCGGCATCATCCGCCTCATTGAGATCGAGTGTGATGATGCCGCCGCTATGGCCAACGGATACCTGCTCGGAGCTTGTGTCGGTAACCAGATCAAAGGCCAAACCATGCTCCGGGTCCTCGCTGACCCGTGATGCCACCGGCAAACCCAGTGCAATCAGTGAAGAGACCAAGCGGCGTTTGGCCAGCTCTACCTTGTGCCACAGTGCCGCATGTGTGGCGATGCCTGTGTCGGGCACCAGGCGGTTGAGGCGGCAGCAGCGGCACAGGGTGTGGTGCCGGCTTTCAGCCTGCGTCAGCAACCAATTGCACTGGGGCGCCGCACCGAAGTTGGCGCACCGCAGGTACAGCCCCTCGGCCGGTGGGCGGTCTGCCAGACGCCATGTCGTCGTGGGTTGCTGCGCATCGGTGGCATCACCATCGGCTGGGTCCAGGGACACCATGCGGGCCCTGTCGGGTTCGTATCCCAGGGCCCTGCCGCAATGCAGGCACAGGTGGTTGCGAAAGAAAATGGGATAGCCGCAACGGCAGACCCCGGTGCGCTGTATCCGTGGCAGGGCATCGGGACGTGCGCGGCGTTTGGGCTGCACCAAGTGGGTAGGCGCGTTAGGCGAGGGCACGCGCAGACTCGGGTGGACGTGTGGCCGGCGGCTCCCGCACGGGGACTGGGTTCTCCATCGGAGGCGGGTCTTGCATAGGATTCGGTGCAACGGGCATCTCGGGCGGCAGCGGCGTGGGTTTCTCGGGGACCTCGGGCACAGGTGGAGGGGGCGCGACATTCGCTACTTCCCAGGCCATACACAGCCGCGGCGGCGGACGCACGCAAGCGCTCGCTGCGAGATGGGAGGCGCCGACTGATGAGGAGCAGAGTTTGGTGTCTTCCATCACAAGCTCCTACGTGGACGCAACCAGGGTCAGCAGTCCTATCAAAATCAGAATAGGAAGGGGAACACCCAACAAGAACAACAGCATTGGCAGCATAGTGACCTCCTAGGCGTAGCTGGAACAAGGGGTTGAATACAGGTCCGCACGGGTCAGCGGGAGTGCAGTGCTTGCGCCCCGGTGGCTGGCCAGGATTTGGTAGATGCCGGTCCCCCCGGCTTCAAATTCGCGGGCGCATGCCGCCATGTACAGGCGCCATACGCGGTAGGTTTGTTCATCGACCTCGCGCAGCGCGGCAGCGCGTTGCTGTTCCAAACGTTGGACCCAGTGCCGCAGCGTCAGCGCGTAGTGGCGGCGCAGGGCTTCGACATCCTGGATCTCAAAACCGGCACGCTCCATACCCAGCTGGATATTGCTGACACAGTCCAGTTCACCATCCGGGAAGACAAACTGGTTGATGAATTCGCTTGCCACGGTCTGGTTCCACCCTTCTTCGTCGTGGGTGATGCCGTGGTTCAGAAACAGGCCGTTGGGGCGTAGCACGCGGTGCACCGTACCGAGGTAGCTGGGCATATTGGCCAGACCCACGTGCTCGAACATGCCGACGCTGGATACCTTGTCGTACACCGCCTCACCTTCCAGGTCGCGGTAGTCTCTCCATTCCACGGTGACCCGGTCTTGCAAGCCTTGGGCTGCGATACGCGCTTGGGCGTAGTCGAGTTGGCGCTGGCTCAGCGTGATGCCATGCGCGTGCACACCATGGTGCTGTGCAGCCCAGCACACCAGGGCGCCCCAGCCGCAGCCAATGTCCAGCAAACGCTCGCCGGGGCGCAGGCGCAGCTTGCGACAGATGTGTTCCAGCTTTTGTCTTTGGGCCTGGTCCAGCGAATCGTCCGGTGTCTCGAAATAGGCGCAGGAGTAAACGCGTTCTGCGTCCAGCCAGAGACCGTAGAAATCGTTGGATACGTCGTAGTGGAAGCGGATGGCTGCCTGGTCGGAATCACGCGTATGCCCATGGGTGAAGCCGTTCGCAGCATGGGTCGCCAGGCGGCTCAGAAAATCGGGCTTGTCCTGGGGCTGGCGGTTCTTGGCCGATGCCAGCATCCAGGCATCGCGCAACATGGCGGCCTTCTCCCGCCACGACAGCACGATGCCCTCAAAGTGTTCTTTCAGCGACAGCGCGCTGTAGAGGTCGCCCTCCACATCCAACTGGCCGCAAAAATAGGCATCGGCCAAGGCCACAGGGCTGGCGTTGGCAATGAATTTCTGCAGCACACGCGGGTCACGCAGGATCAGCGTGAACTCGGGTGCGCCGCTGTTGAGTTGCACGCGGTGTTCATTCCATAGCTGCAACATGGCGCTTTTGCCAAACCCCTGGAAGAGGCGTTTGACTATTCGGAGGATGGGGTCCGCTGCTGTTTCAGCGGGCCCCGACTCCTCCATACCTGCGCCATAGGTCAAAGCCATGGTTTGCTCGTTGCGCGATGCAAGCCGACTACGAGAGCGGCAGGTCTCTTCAGCCGATGACCAGGGCAGTGGTATCCACGCCCCGCACGCCCTTGACCTTCTCGGCAATCGTCTTCACCAGATCGATGGCATCCTGGTTGGGCAGCTTGCCGTCCAACGCCACGACGCCCTGCTTGGTGGTAACGCCGACCTTGAAGGCCTTGGAGATGCTGTTGGCCAGTATTTCCGACTTCACTTTGGTCGTGATCCAGCTATCGCTCACGGCACGCTCAGCCTTGTCGGCGGTGCTGTTGGCGGGCATGGATGTTTCGTCCTCCGCATAGGCGGAAACCGCACCGCCCAATAGAGCGGCGGCTACGAGCGTGGCCGAAACGAGACCTGTCTTGTGAAGAAGTTTGCTGGTGTATTTCATACGGATCGCTTTCAATAAAAAGTATGAGAACACTTGCCAGGATGCGCTGTAAGGGCATGCCCGCCAAGTACGAGCCTGCAGAATGCCTGCACGGGGGCAGACCGTCCGTACGGTGTCACACACATTTGTGATCAGCCCTGGATGCGGGGCTGTACGCGCCCCCCGCGGCCGCGTGTGCCGCGCGGTGCGTGGCGCGTGGTGGGCCTAAAAGCGCATCGTCAACGCCAGCCAGGCGTCAGGCAAGATGTCATCTACTTGGATTTCTATCCAACGGTCCAGTCCGGTCAGGATCGCCACACCCACCAGCAGCAAGATCGCCCCAAAGAATTTCTTGGCCTGGCTGCCATAGGCCAATACCCATTGGCGCACGCGCCCAAAGGCGGCGCGCGACAGGTAGGCTGCCGCGACCAGGGGCGTGGCCGCACCCAAGCCAAACAAACCCAGTACCAGCGCACCGTGGGCCGCTCCCCCTTCGGTGGCGACCAGGGTTAGTGCGGACCCCAGCAGCGGGCCGGCGCACGGGCTCCAGACGAGCCCCAGCAAGCCGCCCAGCAAAAACGCACCCTTCAGCGAACCTTGGTCGAGCGCACCGGAGGCCTGGTTGGCGCCACTGGCCAGCGGTGCCATCCATTGGGTCAGGCGCCTGTCCAAGGCCGGTACCAGCATGGCCAAGCCAAAGGCGACCAGCAGTAAGGCCGCGCCATGGCGCACGGTATCGGGGCCCAGATCCAGCGCCGCGCTTAGCGTGCCCAGCAAAACCCCCAGGGCTGCGAACGAAACGGCCATGCCAACACCCATGGCCAACGGCGCCAGCCGGTGGCGCTGCACGGCCCCGCCCAGGACCAGCGGCAACAGCGGAAATACGCAGGGCGACAGCGTGGTCAGGCTACCTGCCACCACGCTCAAGCCCAGTTCAGTCAGCGGCAGCATGGCCCGTCCCCGTGGCCCACTACAGCGCAGCGCGCAGCGCCGTGCGTATGCCGTCGGGCGAGGTCTCGCCGATCAGGCGCTTTTTCTCGACCTTGCCCCGGTAGATCACAAACGTCGACTGCCCCAAGACCTTGTGCTGCTTGCGCACCTCGGCCGAGTTGTCGTAGTCCACTGACAACACGGCGACGTCGAGCGCCGTATCCTCCTTCAGCGTCTCCAGCGCCTTGACCTGCGCGCGGCAGGTCGGGCACCAACTGGCGTGGAAGTGCAGGGCCACGGGCTGTCCCGCCGCTTGCAACTTGCGCAGCGCATCGGCGCTGTAGGGTGCAACTGTCAGGGCCTGGGCCCAGGACGTGGCCAGTAACAGAGTGACGCCAAGCGCCCAGGAAGTCGTGTGTTTCATGTAGAGTCTCTTTCTATTCGGTGAACCGTGAGGGCGCAGCCGGTGTGTTGCTGCGCTTGCTGTTGCGCATTGGTCGCCGTGCAGTGCAATTTCTTACACCCCTGCCGCAACGCCGTCCCCCAACGCAATGTACTCCTGCACGTGAAACTCTCCAAGGTCTGGTTCCGCTACCGCCGCTTACTGGCGGTGATACTGCTGTTGGCAACGCTGTTTGCCGTGGTGCATTGGACTTCTTTGCAAGAGGACTTCAGCCTGGCGTTCCTGCGCCATGAATTGGCCGACCAGCAGTGGGTAGGTTTGGTCGTCTTTGTGCTGTTGTTTGTGGTGGGCAACCTGGTGCAGATACCGGGCTGGCTGTTCCTGGCTGCCGCCGTACTGATTCTGGGGCGGCTAGGCGGTGCGGTGGTGACCTATGTGGCGGCCAGCACCTCGTGCGCGTTCACCTTTGTGGCGGTGCGCTGGGTGGGTGGTGATGCCGTGCGCCAGTTGAACAACCGCTTGGCCGTGCGCTTGATGAAGGGGTTGCATGCCAACCCCATTCGCGTCATGGTGCTGCTGCGCACGCTGTTCCAGACCCTGCCGGCGCTGAACTACACCCTGGCCCTGTCGGGCATTCCCTTCCGGCACTACATGCTGGCCACGCTGCTGGGGCTGCCGCTGCCGATTGCGGTGTACTGCGTGTTCTTTGACACACTGCGGCAGTGGTTGAATATTGGCTAGCCGGGTTTTTTTGGGGGGGCGCTGTAAGAATCGGCCCGGCGCAGCGACCAAACTTCACCATGGTTGCGCCGATTCCATCCAGCCGAATCTCCCAGGCCTATGACCGCAGTGCGGGCGACGAGGCCGGCTCCGTCGCGCTGCAGGCCCAGCTGACCCGCTGGCAAGCGCCAGTTGGGCGACTGGGAGGCCTGCGCGTCCAGCAAAAGCCCGGAGGGCCGCAAGATCATCGAAAACCTGCGGGCGAGGATAGGGAGTTTGGAAGCCCGAATGGCGAGCAGCGACAAGGTGGCCGAACCTGCACGTGCTGACGATGCAGCTGGTGCCGCGCCCGGGTCCAATCAGCCTTCCAATCAGGTCACAGCAGCGGCTCAGCGCACGGGCGGTTTACTGAATGTTTTTGTCTGATGGGTTGCTATATATTTAGTAGCTGACTACGTATGTTCAACGAGGGCTAGCGGCCAAAATGGCAAATATGAATTTGGCAGAGGCAGGTCGTGCCCATTGCCTCAATCTTTGCCCCAGCGCCAACTTGGCGGCTCACCTTTGAGGTAGCACACAGCGATCAGCACGGCGCTCAGGCCTGTGGTGTAGACGAGAAAAGATGCGGCGTTTGCGTAGGGCGGAAAGATAAAGGTGCCCAAGGCCAATAGCACGCCAAATGCGACCAACACCGCCCAGCCTTGCCATGTGCTGGGTATGCCCCATCCCCAACCGTAGCGCTTGGCGGGGAACCAGTACTTTTGTTCGGCGTGTGCCATGGTGCCTCCTTATTGGCGTGGGTGGGTAGCTTGCACGAGCACATTCTTGGCCAGCGTCTTGAATCGCTCCCCGTTGGCCTGCACTATCGTGATGGTCATGTGGCCCGTCTTGCTGGTGTTGATGTCCCTTACGGTGCCCGATTTGCCGGTGTGTGTGCCGGCAGTGACCGTGCACTGGTCACCGTCTTGGGGTGGGCCGGATGCTAGCTGGTTCATGGTGGAGCCTCCCGGTAGTAGCTAAGGGGCGAAAAAGTAATAGATCTCTTCCCTGATTGTGACGTGGCGCCGCGGGTTGTGCCAGCTGTCGCGTAAATCGCGCCGTGCCAAAGCCGGCCCCCCACTTTCACGATAATGGAGCCTGCTCCTGCCTGAAGACTGTTTGATCGAATCCCCACCGTATGCTGTTTTTGCTCTCGCCCGCCAAGTCTCTGGACTATGAAACCCCCATCGATCCCCCACAGCCCCACACGGCCCCGCTGTTTGTCAAGCAATCCAAGGAACTGATAGCGCTGTTGCGCACGTATTCGCCTCTGCAGATTGGCGAGCTGATGTCGCTCAGCGACACGCTGTCGGCGCTGAATGGGGCGCGCTACCAGGCCTGGTCGTCGCGGGCCACGGTCAAGAATGCGCGGCAGGCCGTGCTGGCTTTCGATGGCGACGTGTATGGCGGCCTGGATGCGCGCAGCCTGGGTGGTGACGATCTGGCCTGGGCGCAGGCGCATGTGTGCATCCTGAGCGGACTCTATGGCGTGCTGCGCCCGCTGGACCTGATGCAGCCTTACCGTCTGGAGATGGGCACGCGCCTGACTAATGCCAAAGGGGACCACCTCTACCATTTCTGGGGCGCGCAGATCGCGCAGTACCTCAACACCCGCTTGCGCAGCGACATCAGCCCCGTGGTCATCAACCTGGCGTCGCAGGAGTATTTCAAGGCGGTGGATACCAAGGCCTTGAAGGCCCGCGTCGTGGAGTGCGTGTTTGAAGATGAGAAGAACGGCCAGTACAAGATCATCAGCTTCTTTGCCAAGCGCGCACGCGGGCTGATGGCCCGCTATGCCATCACCCACCAACTGGTCACGCCCGAGCAGTTGCGCGCCTTCGATGTGGATGGCTATGCCTGGAGCGCAGCCCAGTCCACACCCGAACGCATGGTCTTCCGCCGCAAGGCACTTAGTTAAACTGGCCTGTAGCCCTCGTCAATACTGCGTAACCTGCTATGAAAATTAAAGCAAACGGCATCGACATCGAAGTCGAAGACACCGCCGAGATCAACCCCCAGGACACCGACGCCTACACCCGCCCGGCCGTGCTGCTGATCATGGGCCTGGGCATGCAGCTGGTGGCCTGGCCGCCGCAGATGATCGAAGCCCTGGTGGATGCCGGCTACCGCGTCATCCGCATGGACAACCGCGACATCGGTCTGAGCCAACACTTTGACCACATGGGCAAGCCCAACATCGTATGGGCCGGTCTGAAATACAAACTGGGCTGCAAGGTGCGCTCACCGTACTCGCTGGAAGACATGGCACAGGACGCGCTGGGTGTGCTGGATGCGCTGGGCGTGGGCCGTGCCCACGTGGTGGGCGTCAGCATGGGTGGCATGATCGCACAGCGCGTGGCCATTGCCGCACCCCAGCGGGTGCTGAGCCTGACCAGCATCATGAGCAGCAGCGGCGCCAAGGGCCTGCCACAGGCCCGGCCCGAGGTGACCCGCGTGCTGCTCAAGCGCCCCGAAAGCAATGCGCCCGAGGCCGTGGTGGACCACTATGTTCGCCTGTTCAAGGCCATTGGCAGCCCTGGCTACCCGGTGCCCGAGCCCGATATGCGCGAGCGCATCCTGCGCGGCGTGGAGCGCAGCTTCCACCCCGAGGGCACGCTGCGCCAGATGCTGGCCATCGTGGCGGATACCAAGCGCGCCGCGCAGCTGACCAGCATCACCAGCCCCACGCTGGTGCTGCACGGCCGCGCCGACCCGCTGGTGCCCTTTGCCAATGGCGAAGACACGGCGGCCCGCATTCCTGGCGCGCGTCTGGTCGGATTTGACGGCATGGGCCACGACCTGCCACCCGAGCCCGTGGCTCTGATGCTGGACGAACTGGTGCCGCACCTGCAAGCCGCCGAGCCCCCCGCACCCTACCTCGCCACCAAGGTCGCAGCATGAGCACATCCCCCAATAGCAACGGCAACACTCCCGAGCAGTCTCAGTTGGGCAAAAGCTCGGCCTATATCGACCAGTACGACGCTTCGCTGCTGTTCCCCATTCCCCGCCTGGCCAAGCGCGCGGAGATTGGCATTGCCGGTGCCGCGCCTTTCTTTGGCGCGGACATGTGGACGGCCTTTGAGTTGAGCTGGCTCAACCAGCGTGGCAAGCCCCAGGTGGCGCTGGCGCATTTCACCATCCCGTGTGAGTCGCTGAATATCATCGAGAGCAAGTCCTTCAAGCTTTACCTCAATAGCTTCAACAACACCCGCTTCGCCGACGCCGATGCGGTCAAGGCGCGTCTGCGTGCCGACATCACCGAGGCGGTGTGGCGCAGCACGGCCGGTGAGCCGGTGCGCGCGCCTGCGACGATTGGCGTCACCCTGGTGGGCACCGACCTGTTTGACCGCGAGCCCGTGCATGAGCTGGATGGCCTGAACCTGGACCGGCTGGACATCGAATGCACGCAGTACACGCCCGCACCCGAACTGCTGAAGGTCACGCCCAATGAGCAGCCGGTGTCGGAAGTGTTTGTCAGCAACCTGCTCAAAAGCAATTGCCTGGTGACTGGCCAGCCCGACTGGGGCAGCGTGCAGATCCGCTACAGCGGCGACCAGATCGAGCAGGGCGGCCTGCTGCAGTACATCGTGAGCTTTCGCAACCATAACGAATTCCACGAGCAGTGTGTGGAGCGCATCTTCATGGACATCTGGACGCGCTGCAAACCCACGCAGCTGACTGTCTACGCGCGCTATACCCGCCGCGGCGGGCTGGACATCAACCCGTTTCGCACCAGCCATCCGCAGGCGCTGCCGCGCAGTGTGCGTACGGCACGGCAGTAGCAGTTTGCAGAGCGGGATTGGGTCGAAACCTATTTGATCGCGCTGTTGAGTTTGGCAATGGTCTCGTCAGTGACGCTCTTGCTGCAAAGGATGTAGCGATTTTCCCCATTGGGTGCGTTGGAAAAATTGGCTTTGCGAAACTCTGCCGGGCTGATGCCCGCTGCTGTGATCAGGCCATCTGCTTCTTCGGGGGCGACAAACATGTAGTCGGCCCGTGCCGCTTGGATCATTTGCAGCATCTGCACGTTTTCGACGGTAACAGCTGTGGTCTTGGGTTGCAGTTTTGCAATCATGGCATCCAGTGTTTTTCCGTATGAATAGCCCTGTTTGACCAGCAGCGTAATGCCCTTGTCTTCCAGAACGGACTCCACGGTTGCGCCGTCCTTCACTTTGGTATTTTTTGCTGCGGTCATGGCGATCTGCGCCTTGTCCTGGTAAATCGGCTTGGTGAATTTTCCGAAGCCCTCCCGCTCTTCATTTTTGAACCAACCGATGCCGCAGTCTGTGCCTTTGTTTTCTTTGATCAATGCCAACTGCCGAGCCGAAGAGGAGGACTGGAGCGTGAACGGCACGCCAGCCGCCTTGAACGCAGCAACCGCCGGTGAGCCTGTCAGACCTGACAGTTGCCCATCTTTGCCCACCAGATAGGGCGGTCGCTCGTTGTAATGCAGTGTGATCTGCGCGGATGCAAGCGCTGGGGCCAGCAGGCCCGACATCAAGAAAATCCGCAGCGACAAGCTGCTTCGCATGGAGTGTGATGGCATTGTTTCCCCTTTGAGTTAAGAACTAGGAGCATTGAGACGCGCAACACACTATAGGCGCGGACCAGAAAAATAAACACTCGGTAGTTTCACGGAGACACGCCGGCTTCACCCTGGAGTTGCTTCACCTGGTGGCCACTCGCCTCTGCACCAGGCGCTTTACGGCTTGATCGCAGCGTTGAGCTTGGCAATGGTCTCATCCGGCACCCGGTGGCTGCACAGGATGTAGCGGTACTCGCCCTTGGGCATGTTTGCCAGTCTGATCTGGTTGAATTGGCTTGGCTGCAGGCCAGCCAGTGGAATGGTGACCGAGGCTTCTTCCGGAGCGGTAAACATGTAGTCGGCCCTTTGCGCCTGAACCATTTTGAACATCTGGATGTTTTCAATACTGACCGTCTGGCGCGTGGGCTCCAATTTTTGGATCAGGGCGTCGAGTCCCTTACCGTAGGAATAGGCGTTCTTAACGAGCAGGTTGAGCTCCCTGTTTGCCAACACCGCTTCAATGGTGTCCGTCGCCTTGATCTTGGTGTTCTCGATTGCCATCAAAACGATTTGAGGTTCGTCCTGGTATATCGGTTTGGTGAACTTCGCAAAAGCCTCACGCTCGGCGTTTTTAAACCAGCCGATGGCACAGTCCAAACCATCGTTGTCCCTTAGTACTTTGAGCTGTCGCGCAGCCGGAGTCTCTTTGAGCACAAAGGGTACGCCGCCCGCTTTGAAAGCCGCAAAGGCCGGAGACCCCGTCAGCCCAGACAAATGGCCTTCCTGCACGATCAGATAGGGCGGTCGCGAGTTGTAATGCAAAGCCACCGTCTGCGCCAGCATGGCAGAGCTTGCACCCAAAAGAGCGGCCCCTATGAATGCACGACGACAAATCTTCGAAAGTTTCCAGAGCATGATTGACTATATCTGCACCAGCTCGGCGGCTGGCGCCGGGTGGCCGAAGAAGTAACCCTGGAAGGCATCGCAGCCCAGTTCGGCCAAGCGGTTGCGCTGTGCGGCGGTTTCTACGCCTTCGGCAATGACCGTCATTCCCAGGCTGTGGCCCAGGGCCACGACCGAGCGGGCCACGGTGGCATCGCCCGGCTGGGTCAGCAGGTCGTGCACAAAGGACTTGTCGATCTTCAATTGGTCCAGTGGCAGGCGCTGCAGGTGCAACAGCGATGAATAGCCGGTGCCGAAGTCATCCAGCGAGAAACCCACGCCCAGGGCCTTGATGGCGTGCATGCGTTCACGGGTTTCGGCGCTGTCGTTCATCAGCATGCTCTCGGTCAGCTCCAGCTTCAGGCGTTGCGGGTTGGCGCCGGTGCGTTGCAGTGTGTGCGCGATCTGGGTCACAAAGCCCTCGTCACCAAACTGGCTGGGGCCGATGTTGATGGCCAACGTCCAATGTGCGGTGGCAGGCTGCTGGGCCCACAGACCCAATTGGTGGCAGGCAGTTTCCAGCACCCACTGGCCTAGCAGTTGGCCCATGCTGCTTTGCTCGGCCAGGGGGATGAACTGCGCCGGCGGCACCAGGCCGCGCGTGCTGTGGTTCCAGCGTAGCAAAGCCTCGGCGCCGATGGCGGTACCCTGTGCATCCACCTGGAACTGGTAGAGCAGCATGAACTCCTGGCGGGCCAGGCCGCGGCGCATGTCTTGTTCCAACAGCGCGTGCGCGCTGACGCTGGCCTGCATGGCCGGGTCAAAGAAGCGGGCGGTGTTACGGCCGGCCGACTTGGCCTGGTACATGGCCAGGTCGGCTTTTTTCAGTAGGTCGTCGGTGCTTTCCTGGTCGCCCTTGAAGACCACGATGCCGATGCTGGGCGTGCTCTCATGGTGGTGCCAGCGCAGCGCATAGGGCTGGGTCAACGCGGCCAGGATTTTGTTGGCCACTACCTCGGCATCGGTGGCGCTCTCGGCAGCGGCCGGGTTCAAGCCTTCGAGCAGCACGACGAACTCATCCCCGCCCAGGCGGGCCACGGTGTCGCCTTCGCGCACGCAGGTCTTCAGGCGCGTGGCCACCTGCTTGAGCAGGGCATCGCCCAGGTCATGGCCCAGCGTGTCGTTGAGCAGCTTGAAGTGGTCCAGGTCCAGAAACATCAGCGCGCCGCGCTGGCCGGAGCGGGCCGAGGTCTTCAGCGCCTGCTTCAGCCGGTCCAGCAGCAGGCGCCGGTTGGGCAGTTGGGTGAGCGGGTCGTAAAAGGCCAGACGCTGGATTTCTTCCTCTTGCTGGCGGCGCTGTGTGATGTCGCGTATCACGCCGACAAAGGTGGGGCGGCCGGGCCGGGCGATCTTGGAGACCGACAGGCTGATGGGGAAGAGGCTACCGTCCTTGCGCTTGCCGAGTATGTCGCGCGGCGCGCCGACGAGATAGTTGGAGCCGGTCTTTTTGAACAGCTGCATCTGCTGGTCGTGCTCGCCGCTGTAGGGCTCGGGCAGCAGCATGGCCACGCTGTGGCCCAGCAACTCATCAGCGGTGTAGCCAAAGAGCTTGATGGCCGCCTTGTTCACGGATTCGATCTGGCCGCGCTTGTCGATGGTCAGCACGCCGTCCAGCATATTGTCCAGAATGCTCAGCGTATGCAAGGCGGCTTCCTGGAGTGAAGCGTGGTCGGCATGGCAGGCGTTTTGCGCTTCGGCGGTGGCGCAGCCGCACACCTTGTGCAGCATCAGGCAGCGGCTTTGCGCATCTTTGGCAAAGCAGAAAGTAGGCAGGCCGTGCGCCAACGCGGGCAGGTGTTGCTGCCCCGGCGGCGGCTTGGCCGGATTTTTTTGCATGCAAGTATCCCCCGCCGGGTTGCGTACCCGGGACCATCGCGCATGAAACCACGATTCGGGGGATTTGTACAGGCCCCGAGATGTGGGGGGACAGGCGAATGCTTAGGAAAAAACTATTTAGCCCAAATCTGCAAAACGGGTCAGCGGGGTCAGTGCCGGGAAGTCGCCGGTGCCCTTGGTCTTCATGGCTTTCACGGACTCCATCACGTGGCGGTTGCTCCAGATGGCACCCTGCAGCCAGCCCATTTGTTTGAGCGCATCGTCCACGGAATGGTCGCGTGCGTAGTGGATGGCCTGCTTGGTGCCCCAGATGGCGACCGGGGGCTTGGACGCGATCTCGGCGGCGCACTGCAGCGCGGCGGCCAGCATGGCTTCTTCGGACTCAAAGATGGCATTGACCAGACCGTACTGCAGCGCGCGGTCGGCACCCAAGCGCCGGCCGGTGTAGGCCAGTTCCTTGACCACGGCCAGTGGGATCAGCTTGGGCAGGCGCTGCAGCGTGCCCACGTCGGCCACCATGCCGATGTTGATTTCCTGGATGCAGAAGAAGGTCTGCGGCGTGGCGTAGCGGATGCAGCAGGCGGTGACCATGTCCACCGCACCGCCAATGCAGCCGCCCTGTATGGCCGCGATCACCGGTATGCGCAAGGTTTCCAGCTTGGTGAAGGTAGCCTGCATGTCGCCCAACATGTCGAAGACGGCGGCGCGGCCTTCGGGGCTTTTGTCATCCATCTGGATGGCACCGGCAAAGGTCTCCAGCGCCATGCCGGCGCTGAAGTGCTTGCCGGTGCTGCTGATGACCAGGGCGCGCGCGCTACCGTCCTGGTGCAGGTGGGTCAGCACCGCGTCCAGCTCGCGCCAGAACGTGGGGTGCATGGTGTTCATCGCCTCGGGCTTGTTCAGCACAAGGTGGGCGACGTGGTTGCTGGTGGTCAGCGAGAAGCAGGAGAGGGTAGGGGGAGTCGAGGAGGTAGTCATGGGCAAACTGTACGGCAGTTTGTCAGCTGCAACTGTCACCGATTTGCGGCCTTGGCGTGGTGGCGGTGTAGTCGCTATACGGGGGATTCAGTGTTCCAGCCAATCACAGCGCACCCGGTTCTGCGTCTGCGCACGGGCGCGCCAGCTGATGTACATGCGCGGCGCCAGCATGCCCAAAAGGCACAGCGGTCCGCCCCACCAGGCGTCCAGCACAAAGGTGGGCAGCCACCCCACCCAGCCCATGAACCACAGCGTCAGCACCGCGTCCCACAACTGGTATTCCACGGGGTGGTCCTGGGCATGGTCCACGTGCCACTGCCGTATGCGTTGGAGTTCGGAGAAGGGTACTGCGGGTGCAAACATGGCAATCTCCCGGTTGAGAAATTACTGTAAGTTTTGCGTAAGTTAAAGTCAAGGGCTTGAAAGCGTGTTGATCCGTCGTTTGATCCTGGCAATGGCATTTGGGTGTTGGTAGGCTCCCTGTCGCGTCGGATCAGGGTGGGCGGATGTTTTGCTCCGTGTCCCCCGCCCGCTGCGCGGGCTCCTCCTTAACCTGCGCAAAACACCCACCCACCCTGACCCTCAGGAGGTGTGTTTATGCAACGTGTGCATGTCAACCACCGTGTTCGCAGCGGGAGGCAGGCATAGGCCTTTTGCGGAGGTTAAGGAGGAGCCCGCGCAGCGGGCGGGGGACACGTAGCAAAAGGCCTATGCCTGCCTCACGCGGGTCCAGAAGTACAGATGAAAGCAACTAAAAAAGCCACCCCGTCGTATCCTCGGATGCTCTCAATTCAATAGCTGAATTATCAGTATCA
This sequence comes from Rhodoferax sp. GW821-FHT07G04, assembly GCF_059418585.1. NCBI lineage: Bacteria > Pseudomonadati > Pseudomonadota > Betaproteobacteria > Burkholderiales > Comamonadaceae > Rhodoferax > Rhodoferax sp. GW821-FHT07G04. Next base: position 590,907 of record NZ_JBWKQD010000001.1, on the reverse strand, counting down.
ACAAGGGCTACCGGCTGTTTTTCCTTAAGTGCCATAGCCTCCTCGGCACCCAGCAATGCACCCATCCGAACACCCAGCAACCGCAGCCGCTTCTGTAACGGCGCACGCTTAAGGCACTGGCCCGCCACGCGGCGTATCTCCTTGGCATCGTTGATGTGGTGTTCTATCGTGATGTCGCGCGTGACGGCGGTGAAGTCCTCGAACTTGATCTTGATGCCAATGGTCTTGCCCACATAACCCTTGCGCTGCAGGTCGGCGGCCAACTGTTCACACAGGCGGGTGAAGATGGCTCCCAGCTCGGCCTTGTCGCGCACGGCGTGCAGGTCGCGTTCGAAAGACGTTTCGCGGCTGATGCTGACCGGCTCGCTCTCCAGCACGATGGGCCGGTCGTCGCGGCCGTGGGATGCCGCATGCATCCACGCGCCGGTGCGCTGGCCAAAGGTGTCCATCAGCCATTGCAGATCCTTGGCGGCCAGTTGGCCTATGGTCTCTATGCCGTGGCTCTTCAGCTTCTCATCGGCCTTGGGGCCAATGCCGTTGATCTTGCGGCAGGCCAGGGGCCAGATCTGTGTCTCGATATCGCTTTCGTAGACGATGGCAATGCCATTGGGTTTGTTGAATTCGCTGGCCATCTTGGCCAATAGCTTGTTGGGCGCTACACCCACCGAGCAGGTCAGGCCTGTGGCCTCGAAGATGCTTTTCTGGATCAACCGGGCCAGCACCCGGCCACCCTCGCGCTGGCCACCGGGCACGTCGGTGAAGTCGATATACACCTCATCCACGCCGCGGTCTTCCATCAGCGGTGCGATGTCGGTGATGATGCGTTTGAAGGTGCGGGAGTACTTGCGGTATTCGTCAAAATCCACCGGCAGCAGAATCGCCTGTGGGCACAGCTTGGCGGCCTTCATCAGGCCCATGGCAGAGCCTATGCCAAACTGGCGCGCCGGGTAGGTGGCGGTGGTGATGACGCCGCGCCCGGTGTAGCTGTGCAGCCGGGCAAAGGCTTCCAGGGGAATGCGTTTCAGCGCCGCGCGTTGCGCGGCTTCGTCCCAGGGGGGCTCAGGCTCCGACGGGTCTGCGTTGGCCAGGTCTTGCGCACGCAAGACCTCCAGCGCATCCTGTATCGCCTTGCGCCCCGCGGCGATGACGACCGGCTGGTCTTTGAGCTGCGGGTAGCGCAACAACTCCACCGACGCGTAGAACGCGTCCATGTCCAGGTGGGCAATGCGCCGCACCGACTTCATCAACCATCGGAATTGATCTGGTTGATCAAGGCGCCCAACACGTCGTCCGCCTGCTCGTTATCGACCTGGCAGGTGCCGGCTGCATTGTGGCCGCCGCCGCCGTATTGCAGCATCAGCTCGCCGATATGGGTCTTGCTGCTGCGGTCCAGAATGGACTTGCCGGTGGCGAACACGGTGTTCTGCTTTTGCACACCCCACAGCACGTGGATGGAGATATTGCACTGCGGGTACATCGCGTAGATCATGAAGCGGTTGGTAGCGAAGATGGTCTCTTCGTTGCGCAGGTCCAGCACCACCAGGTTCTTGTGCACGGTGGCGCAACGCTCCATCTGCTCTCGGGCGCGGGCCGTGTGGTCGAAGTACAGGTCGATGCGCTCAATGACATCGGGCAGTTGCAGGATTTCGTCGATGCCGTGGTTGCGGCAGTATTGGATCAGGTCCATCATCAGCTGGTAGTTGCTGACGCGGAAATCGCGGAAGCGGCCCAGGCCGGTACGCGAGTCCATCAGGTAGTTCAGCAGCACCCAGTCGGTGGGTTCCAGGATTTCGTCGTGCGTGAACTGGGCCGAGTCGGCCTTGTCCACCGCGGCCATCATGTCCAGGCTGATATTGGGGAAGGCCTTGGCGCCGCCGTAGTAGTCATACACCACGCGCGCGGCCGACGGGGCGTGGGGCGAGATGATGTGGTTGGGCCGATCGCCGGTGTTGCGGATGGTTTCCGACTCGTGGTGGTCAAAGGACAAATGGGCCGACGCCACATAGGGCAGGTTGGTCGTGATGTCGCGGCTGGTGATGTCGATCTTGCCGTCCTGCATGTCCTTGGGGTGGACAAATTTGATGTCGTCTATCAGGTCCAGCTCGTTGAGCAATACCGCGCAGACCAGGCCATCAAAGTCGCTGCGGGTCACCAGACGGAATTTGCTTGCGGTCATGGAAAGGTCCTTTGCTTGGCTGGCAGTTCAGGTGGATGAAAAACAGTTCATCCTAACGCAAAAAAAAGACCAAATGGGTATTCCCCTGCGATCTGCGCGCCCGTTGCGTCAGCCAGGGTAGCTGCCCGGCAGCAGCATGCTTTTGTCCACCTGCGCGATGCTGGATTTGCCGCACAGCGCCATGCTGACGTCCATTTCCTTGTGGATGATCTCCAGCGCCTTGGTGACGCCGGCCTCACCCATGGCGCCCAGGCCGTAGATGAAGGAGCGGCCGATATAGACGCCCTTGGCGCCCAGGGCCACGGCCTTCAACACATCCTGGCCGCTGCGGATGCCGCCATCCATGTGCACTTCGATCTGGCTGCCCACCGCGTCCACGATGGCGGGCAGGGCCTGTATCGATGACTCGGCGCCGTCCAGCTGGCGCCCGCCGTGGTTGGAGACGATGATGGCATCGGCACCGGTGGCCACCGCCAGGCGCGCATCTTCCACGTCCTGTATGCCCTTGAGGATCAGCTTGCCGCCCCAGCGCTCCTTGATCCAGGCCACGTCGGCCCAGTTCAGCGTGGGGTCGAACTGCTTGGACGTCCATTCGGACAGCGAACCCATGTCGTCCACACCGCTGACGTGGCCGATGATGTTGCCAAAACCGCGGCGCTGCGTGCCCAGCATGCCCAGCGCCCACTGCGGCTTGGTCATGATGTTGGCAATGTTCTTCAGCGTCAGCTTGGGCGGAGCGGAGAGGCCGTTGCGGATGTCCTTGTGGCGCTGGCCCAGGATCTGCAGATCCAGCGTCAGCACCAGGGCCGAGCATTTGGCCGCCTTGGCTCGGTCGATCAGGCGTTCGATGAAGCCACGGTCGCGCGTGACATAGACTTGGAACCAGAAGGGGTGGTTGCCGGTGCCGGCGGCCACGTCTTCAATTGAGCAGATGCTCATCGTGGACAGCGTGAAGGGCACGCCAAATTTCTTGGCCGCATTGGCGGCCTTGATTTCGCCATCGGCACACTGCATGCCGGTCAGGCCCACGGGCGCCAGCGCTACCGGCATGGCTACCGGCTGGCCGACCATGGTGCTGGTGGTACTGCGGTTGTCCACATTGACGGCCACGCGTTGGCGGAACTTGATTTTCTGGAAATCCGACTCATTGGCCCGGTAGGTGCCCTCGGTCCAGGAGCCGGAATCGGCATAGTCGTAGAACATGCGGGGCACCCGTTTCTGGGCGAGTTGACGCAGGTCTTCGATGTTGGTGATGGTGGGCATGGCGGGTCTCCTGGTATGGGGAAAGATGGTAGCCCGCTCCCGTAGGCCGCGGCGTGAAATCCGGCGTGACGGGTTTGAAATTATTTGACAACATGGGCTAGACTGCGCCGGGCCAACAGGTTCGATCAAACTCAATCACAGGAGCAGGCTCATGGTCTTATGGGGTGCAGTCTGGGGCGCCATTCTGGGCCTATGCATGGACCGGCACGACGAAGGTTTTGGCCTGTTCCTGGGCGCGGTGTTCGGCGCCGTGGCCGGCATGACGCTGCGCCGCGCGGTGCGCACCGTGGCCCGCCAGGCCACGCTGGATGTGATGGCCGAGCACCAGGCGACTGTGCTGCAGACCCCCGTTGCCCCCGCGCCTCCCGAGCGGGTGGTGGAGCCGGTGGCGGCTGCCGCTGCAGCTGCTGTCGCAGCAAGCCCGGCTGCTGTTGCCGCGGCACATCCCGTCTCGCAAACCGACTGGAGTGTGGACCTGCCGATCAAGGTGGCCAAGGACGTGCCGGCCGAGTTGTCCAGTGTGCATTCGGACTTCCACCAGACGCACCCCGGCGCCTTGCCGACCGACGCCAACAAACCCGAAGCGGAACCCGATTTCCCCGCAGTGCTGGCACCCGACTACCTGAGCCGCGCTTTCGAGGCGGCACGGGGCTGGCTGCTGGGCGGCAACACCATCGTGCGCATGGGGATACTGGTGCTGTTTGTGGGTTTGGCCTTCTTGGCCAAATACGCGATCGACAACGCCATGCTGCCGCCCGAGTTGCGCCTGGCCACCATCGCCGCTGCCGGCATTGGCCTGTTTGTCTTTGGCTGGAAGTTACGGGTCCGCCAGCCCGACCGCCTGGCCTATGCGCTGAGCCTGCAGGGCGCAGGCGTTGGGGTGCTATACCTGACGGTGTTTGCGGCCTTCCGGCTGTACCAGTTCTTGCCTGCGGGCGCGGCCTTTGCGGTGCTGGCCTTGGTGTGCGTCTTCTCCACGGTGATTGCGCTGCTGCAGAACGCCATGGCCATGGCCTTCATCGGTTTTGCTGGCGCCTTTGCCGCGCCCATCTTGCTTTCCACCGGCCAGGGTGACCATGTCGGCCTGTTCAGCTACTACCTGCTGCTGGGTGGGGCCATTGCTGCCGTGGCCTGGCTCAAGGCCTGGCGCGCGCTGAACCTGCTGGGTTTTTTTGCGACCTTTGGCGTGGCCACGGTCTGGGGTGTGCTGAAGTACCAGCCGGAGCAACTGGCCAGTACGGAGCCGTTTCTGATCGCTTTCTTTGTGCTCTACCTCGTGGCCAGTCTGCTGTACGCCACGCGCCATGGGCTGCAGCCCAAACAGGCGGTTGACGCCACGCTGATCTTTGGCCTGCCGCTGGTGGCCTTTGGATTGCAGGCCCGCTTGGTGCACGATGTGGAGTACGCCACTGCGTTTTCATCACTGGCAATGGGTGGCATCTACCTGGCGCTAGGCGCCTGGGCGCTGAAGCGTAAGGACACCGGTGTGGGCCAATGGCTGGCCGAGTGTTTCGTCGCTTTGGGCATGGGCTTTGTCACGCTGGCCGTGCCCTTGGCGCTGGATGCCCGATGGACATCGGCCGTGTGGGCCGCCGAGGGGGCCGCCGTGTATTGGATGGGCCAGCGCCAAGACCGCTGGCTGGCACGCCTAGCCGGCTTAGCCCTGCAGTTGTTCGCGGCCCTGAGTTTCATGAAATCGTTTGAGGTGGTGCAGGCCTCGCCGTGGCCCCTTGCCAACCCGGCCTTCATCGGTGCGGTGTTGTTGTCGTTGTCGGCCTTGGCCATCGCCTATTGGTCGCGTTCGGGGGATGTGGCGCCGGACATGCCGGCGGTCACGCCCTTTGTGGCGCTGGAGCATGGCTTGTCACCGGTGCTGTTTTGGGTGGGTTTTTTGTGGGCGCAGTTTGCACTGGGCCACGAGATCGAACGCGGTGCGCTCAATGCGAGCGGGATGTGGGAACCGGTGTTCGGCAACAGCCTGCAGTTCTACCTGGAGATGTTGGCATGGTTGGGCGCTGCCTGGCTGGCCCACCGCTGGGCACTGCCCAGCCGTCCTCGGCCCTGGACCATTGCGGCTACTCCGGCTTGGTTCTCACTGCCCGTCATGCTGGTGGTGGCCTTGCAGGGTGTGATGACGCTGCACCACGTGCTGGAATCCTGGGGATGGCTGGTGTGGCCGCTGGCCTTGGGCCTGCACTTCGCCACGCTCAAGCACTTGGACAGCCTGGCACCGCAGCGCTGGTGGTCGTGGGTGCACACCGGCGGCGTCTGGCTGGTGGTGTTGCTGGTGGGCAATCTGCTGGTGTGGGCCGTGCAACAGGCCCAATTGCAAGGCACGGCCTGGGCCAGTGTGATCTTCCTGGTGGCCAGTGTGCTGGTGCTGCTGGGCTTGGCCCAACCCGCCTTCTATGCGCCACAAGGGCCGCTGCGCACCCGCTGGCCGCTGGACCGCTTTGCCCATGCCTACCTGTGGCGCGCGGCCGCGCCCTTGGCCGCACTGGTGGCACTGGGTGCGCTGCTGGTGGCCGTGCATTCTGATGGCAATGCCAGGCCCTTGCCCTATGTGCCTTTGCTCAATCCCACGGACATCACCGTGGCACTGGCCTTGGGCGGCTGCGCACTGTGGCTGACGCGGGTGCGCGGCGGTGGTATTGGCGCCCTTGCCGTGCCGGCGGGCATGCAGAGCCCGCGCTGGACCTTGGTGCTGGCGGGTCTGGGTTTCATTGCCGTCAACACCGTATGGCTGCGCGCCGTGCACCATTGGGCCGGTGTGCCATGGGATGCGGACCGCCTGTTTGCATCCTTCCTGGTGCAGACGGGCTATTCCATTTTGTGGACACTGTTGGCCATGGCGTTGATGCTGGTGGCGCACCGCCGCCACGCACGGCCGCTGTGGACCGGGGGCGCTGCGTTGTTGGGGCTGACCGTGGCCAAGCTCTTCCTGGTGGACTTGTCCAACCGGGGCGGCTCGGAGCGCATCGTGGCCTTCATTGCGGTGGGCGTGCTGATGCTCGTGGTCGGCTACTTCGCGCCGATTCCACCAGTGGCAGTGGCTGCGGCTGGTGATGAAGAGAACAACAGCAAACAGGAGACAGCATGAGAGGTGGGGTATCGACGGTGGTGGCGATGGGGCGTCGGCGGGTTTGGACTGTCGCTGCTTGTGCTTTGGTGTTGGCCGGTGGCTTTGTCGTAGTAGAGGCCCAAGCGGCCGACGCGCCACAGGCCAGCGACTTTGCCTGGCGTGCCAACCTGGCGCTGCCAGCGGGTGTCAGCCTGGCCCGGGTCGATGTGCCGGTGCAGGCCTTGTTGAACATGCAAAGTGGTGCTGCCAACGATGTGCGGGTGTTCAACGCCGCGGGCGCCGTCGTGCCCTTTGCCCTGCTGGGCGGTGCGGACCTGAACCGCGCCGCGCCTTTGGCACAAACCAACAGCTACAAGGCCTATCCCCTGTTTGCCACCGGTACGGATGGCAAGCCTGCCCGCGGTACGGTCGAGGTGCAGGTGGACACGGCCGGCCAGCGCAGCAGTGCCTGGGTGCGCTGGGACCGCGCCGATATGAAAACCAGCGCAGCCGATGCGGCCGCACAGCCCCTGCAAGCCGCCTTGTTCGATCTGCGGGCCGAGAAGCAAAACCTGTCCGCCCTGGAGCTGGTGGTCGACATGCCGCACAACGCTTTGGTGCACATGAACCTGGCGACCAGCACCGATCTGCAGGAATGGACACCGGTGGCCACCAAGGGGCCGCTGTTTCAGTTTGACGGTGCCGATGCACCGGCCAACACCACGCTGGAGCTGCTGCAACCGCTGTCGGTACAGGGGCGTTATCTGCGCCTGGCCTGGCCGGGGCAAGCCGGCGTGAAGCTGCGGGCTTTGATAGGCACGGTCGCCGCGTCGCAAACAGCCGCGGCGTCTCTGCATGCTGCCTTGCCGCCGGGCGCGCCCGACGGCAGCAATGCCTTGCAGTGGACGCTGCCTTTTGCAACCCCTATCGCCGCCCTGCATCTGCAGGCCGTGCAAAACAACAGCCTGGTGCCGGTGCGCATACTGGGGCGTGCCGAGGCCGCACAGCCCTGGCGCAATTTGGCGTCCAGCGTGGTGTACCGCCTGGACGGTGTAGGGCAAAGCGGCAGCAACCCAGCCACGGCCCTGCGGGGTGCATCGCTCTACAGCCTGCGGGTGGAGGCCGGCAAGGGGCTGACGCTGCCCGACGGTGGCTTGCAGGCAACGGTGGAATTCGCACCACTGCAAGTGGCCTTTTTGGCATCGGGTGCCGGGCCGTTTACGTTGGCAGTGGGCCGGCCGCACACAGCCGCAGCGGCGGTGGATGCCTCTTTGTTGGGGTCGGTGACGCCGGCCAAGCTGGCCGAGCTGCCGCTGGCTACTGTGTCCAACGCGGTGGTGCAGACGCAGACCAATGGCAGGTTGAACCGCGGAGCGGCTTCGTGGCTGCCCGAGGGGGTTTCTTTGCGCACCCTACTGCTGTGGCTGGTGCTGGGCGTGGGGGTGCTTGCGTTGGGCCGTGTGGCGTATGTGTTGATGCGCCAAGCAGGTGCCCAGCGTTAGTCGACATTTGGAAAATATGCCGCTAGCCCTCGTCAAATATGCGTATGCCGCTCCTGATTTGGTAGCGATTCGCGGCTGACCGTCACGATTTTGCATTCATGTCGATGTTGCGCGCCGTGCCCAGCAGCGTTGCGCACAGCGTCTCTTGCCCGGACTCAGCCACTGCATAGACGTTCGCGGCACACACCGTCAGCAGCTTGCCTGCATCCACGACGCGACCCCGTGCCCGCAGCGCCCGGCCCTTGGCCGGCGCCACGAGTTTGAGCGTGGCGTCCACGGTGGCGTTGATCCAGCCCGGCGGCAACAGGGTGCCGGCCGCGGCTACCGCGGCAAAGTCGGCAATCGCAAAAACGGGCGTGGCTTGCAGCTGACCGGGCCGGAAGGTGAAGGCCTCCTGCACCGGGATTTCCAATTCCACCTCGCCAGGCGCATTGCGGATGAAGCGCAAACCCAGCGTGCGCGCCATGGGCATGGACAGCACCATGCGTTCCAGCGCGTCAAACGTGGAGGGGGTGGTGACAGTGTTCATGGCGTATTCCTTTTGCGGTTGGGGTTGGGGAAGGGTTTGCGGGATGCCGGTGTCTTCTGTTGGGTTTGCTGTGCTTGCAGCCAGGCGATGTGGGACACGACCTCTGCACGCTGGGCCTCCAGTTCGGCCTTCTGCCGGTCTATGTCTTTCACGCGGTCCCGCAGCGCATCCACCATGTCGGCAATGGTCAGGCGCCCCGCGCGGTAGGCGGGCAGTTGCTCGGCAATCGCGGGCAACGAGATGCCCACTTTGCGCGACATCGCGATGAAAACCACTTCGCGGCGCATGGCTTCGCTGTAGTCGCGGTAACCGTTGGCGTGGCGCAGTGGGCGCAGCAGACCCAGGCGTTCGTAGTGGCGCAACGCGTGGGTGGTGACGCCGCAGCGCTCGGCAAGTTCGGATATCTGCATAAGGCCACAAGACTAGCAAGCCTGGTGCTGCACTAAGGTTTGCGGCCTGTCGCACCGGTTACAGCTCGTGGCTCCAACGGGCTGCAATGCGGCCTACTTCGGCCAGCACGGCCTGGTCTTCGTTGCGTATGTCTGCGTGCGAATTGCGGGTTTCCAGGAATGCAGTGACAACCAACGGCGACTTACCCGGCGGCCAGGCGATCGCCACATCGTTGTACTTGTCGCGCATGCCGGGTGCCATCGCGGTGCCCGTCTTGTCGCCCGTGCGCCAGTCTGCAGGCAAGCCGGCACGCAGGCGCCGTTTGCCGGTGGTTGTGGCCACCATCCAGGCTATCAGCGTCTCGCGTGACGTTCCGGACAGCCAATCGCTGGTCAGCATGTGGGCCGTGGTGCGGGCCATCGCAGCAGGGGTTGTCGTGTCGCGCACATCCTGTCCGGTGACGAGGTTGAGCTCCGGCTCGAAGCGGTCTAGCCGCGTAGTGGTGTCGCCGGCTGTGCGCAAGATGGCGGTGAAGCCGGCCGGGCCACCGATCAGTTTGAGCAACAAGTTGGCGGCGGGGTTATCGCTGGTGGTTTGGGCAGCCTCTGCCAACGCTGCCACGGTCATGCCGCCTTGCGCCAGGTGCTGCGACGTGACGGGTGCGTGTGACACCATGTCGGCCGGGCCATAGGCCACCCACTGGTCACCTTGCAGCCGACCCTGGTCGATTTCACGCAGGATGGCACCCGCCAGCGGGAGCTTGAAGGTGGAACACATGGCAAAGCGCTCGCCCAGGCGATGGCCCACGAGTTGGCCGCTGGCGGTGTCGAAGATGGCCACACCCAGGCGCCCCCCCGACCTGCGCTCCAGCTTGGCCAGCGCCTGGGCGGTATCGGCCGTGGATGGCCGCATTTGCATGGCTTGTGCGCACGTGGTGCCTGCGGCCCACAGTCCGGTGGCCGATGCGGCCCATTGCAGGGCGTGGCGCCGGGTGATGTTTGGGTTGATATGCATAGTATGGACTCCTGGTGAAGAAGACCCGCATTCTTCCGACTTGCAGCATTTGTACAAGCTATGATTTTTGGCATGAGTCCATACTTTTATTGGGGATCTAAATGGCATTGGGCAACTTGTCACTGAACACCTTGCGGGCCTTTGATGCGGCTGCACGGCATCTGAACTTCACCCGCGCCGCCGACGAACTGTGCGTGACCCAGGCGGCGGTCAGCCACCAGGTCAAGGCCTTGGAAGACCATATTGGCCGACCCCTGTTTCGCCGCACGGCGCGCGGCCTGGTGTTGACCGACGAAGGCGTGGCCTTGATGCCCACGGTGGCTGACAGCTTTGCCCGCATTGAGCGCCAACTGGATGCCTGCAAGCAGGGTGGGCCGATGGAGGTGCTGACTGTGGGCGTGGTGGGCACCTTTGCGCTGGGGTTTCTGTTGGAGCGGCTGGGGCGCTTTCGGGCCGCGCATCCGCGCATCGAGCTGCGCCTGATGACCCACAACAACAAGGTGGACTTGTCGGCCGAAGGCCTGGACTATGCGATCCAGTTTGGCGATGGCGCCTGGCGCAGCGTGCAGGCCGATCCCATCATGGCGGCGCCCTTGTCGCCGCTGTGTGCCCCCGATTTGCTGGACCAGTTGCGCCAGCCCGACGACCTGCGCAGCCTGCGCCTGCTGCGCTCTTACCGCAGCCAGGATTGGCTGGCCTGGCTGCGCGCGGCAGGCGTCAAAGGCGTCACGCCGCGCGGCCCGCTGTTCGATGCCTCGGCCATCATGGTGCAGGCAGCCATGTTTGGCGAAGGCGTTGCGCTGGCGCCGCCCTGCATGTTTGCGCGGGAGCTGCAGCAGGGCCGCCTGACCCAGCCCTTTGATCTGGCCGTGGATGTGGGTGGTTACTGGCTTACGCGGCTGTTGTCCAAGGAGCCTACGCCCGCCATGCTGGCGTTTCGGACCTGGTTGCTGGCGGTGGTGTAGCCAGGCTCCAAAGCCTGGTTGAGGTGGTTGACTTTGGCAGGCCGCTGAACAATAGTTGCAGAGTCAACCCATGGCATTGGGGGCTTAGATGAAAAAGCTTGTTTTCGCGGCGTGCTGTGTGCTTGCCGGATGGTTCGCCAACGCGCACGCCGACACATTCAAGGTCGGTTTCTACAACTACCCGCCGATGATGATCGAGAGCGAACAGTCCGGTATCTACCAGGACATCCTCGACGAGTTGAGCAAGGCCACCGGGCATCGCTTTCAAATCCTCTACTTTCCCTACCCGCGGCTTGCCAGACAGTTTGACATCGGCGAAATTGACATGGAGCCCGGGGTATTTCCCGGTTGGGTGAACAAGCAAAAAGTGCCGGGCCTGTTTTCCGTGCCGTTTGGCAAGGTGGTGGATGTGCTGGTGTTCGCCCCGGGCAAGCATGTGCCGGTGAGCGCGCCCCGAGATTTGAGCGGCAAGACGATAGGCCTGGTGCGGGGCTATGCCTATCCGGATCTGCGCGAGATGTTTGACAACGGAACCGTGCACCGGGCCGACGCCATCAACGAAATCCAGCTTTTGGCCATGTTGGCCGGCGGGCGCATAGACCAGATACTGATCAACAAGGCGGTCGCCCAGTACACGATCCGCGACACGCCCAAGTACAGCGACCTTGTCCTGGGCGACGTGCTGGGCTCGTTCGACGTGTCCATGCGTGTACACCCCAGCAAGAAAGCCTTGCTACCCAAGCTCGACGATGCCATCGTCGCCATGAAGCGCTCGGGCGCCATCACCCGTATCTATGCCAAGTACGGGGTGAGTCTTTGATGCGTTGAGCGTCGGCTGGTCAAGCCAGGAATAGTGCGGCCAGGGCCAGCACGGCTGGCACCGTTTGCACAAACAAAATGCGGATCTGCACCGTGGCCGCACCCCAGATGCCGGCTACCGCCACACAGGCCAGGCCGTAGATCGTGAAGGCGCGACCGGTGGCTGCATCGGGCAACAGAAAGCCCAGGGCCAGCGCCGCAGCCAGGAAACCGTTGTAGCAGCCCTGGTTGGACATGGCGGGGCGCACGATGTCGGCCTTTTCCTGCGTCAGCCCAAACACTTTGCGGCCGCGGGTCTCAAACAGCACGGTCTCCAGCAGCACGATGTAGACATGGATGAGGAATACGAGGCCGGTGAGTACTTGGGCGGCGAGCAACATGGTGGTGGTCCTTGGTTGAAAAGTGGAGTACGATTTGCGAAACCTGAAGAATACATAATTACGTTATGTTTAAAAGTCACCTATGCGACAGAACATGAATCGTTCTACTCGGCCTGTCTCGTCAAAAGCGCCTGAGACTCCGCTGGCAGCCACCGTCGGCACGGCAGACGGCCGCAAGGTCAACGCCGCAACCACCCAGGCCACATTGCGTGCCGTGGGTCGCCGCTTGTTCGGCCAGCAGGGCTATGAGGCCACTGCGCTGAGCACCATCTGCGCCGAGGCCGGCGTCACCACCGGCGCGCTGTACCACCATTTCGGCGACAAGAAAGGCCTGTTTGCTGCAGTGGCCGAAGAGTTGGACGAGGGTCTGGTCCAACTGACGGCCGCTGCCCGAGTCAAGGCCCTGGCCGGTGGCGCTGATGCCTGGCAGGCCTTCATGGCGGCGATTGACGTGTTCCTGCAGGCCGGCCTGAACCCCGAGGGGCGCCGCATCGGCCTGACCGACGCGCCGGCAGTGTTGGGCGCACAAGCCTGGCTGGAGATACGCGAACGCCACGGCCTGGGCGCCATGGTGCAAACCGTGCGCACGCTGCAATCGCTGGGCTTTTTGCCGGCAGGCGATGTGCGCCTGCGCGCGCGGCTGATCCTGGGTCTGCTCTATGGCGCCGTCGAAGCCCTGGCCCACCAGCCCGAGGATGAGGGGCAGGTCGCACTGGGCGAGACGCGCGAACTGGTGCATGCGATGCTGGGCGGCATGCGGGCCAACATCGCCGCCTAGCCTAGTTAGGGAGAGGCCAGCCCCCACAACAACACCAGCGCGGTGCCCCACATCATGAGTGCCACCAGGCCATCCAATGCCCGCCAGATTGATGGTTTGCCCAGGCGCTGACCCAGCCAGAAAACGGCCAAGCCCAGGCCGCCGAACCAGATAACCGACCCTGTCGCGGCGCCGGCTCCAAAAGCCGCGTTGCCGGGCGTGCCCCAAGCCAGGGATGCGGAGCCTATCAGCACGGCCGTGTCCAGCCACGCATGGGGATTGAGCCAGGCGAAGGCCAGCGCCGCCCCTATGGCCTGGCGTCGGCTCATGGGCAGTGCGCCTGCGGCACCTCCGGCCGCTGTGCCCAGTGAGCCGGCGCCTGCAACCGGTTTGCGAAAGCGCGCAAAGGCCTGTGCCCCGTAGACCAACAGAAACACCGCGCCACCACCGATCAGCGCCGCCTTCAGCGTGGCCGATAGGCCGCCGAGCTGGGCTACACCAAAGACCCCCAGCGCGATCAAAACCATGTCGGACGCAATGCACAGCACCACGGTCAACAGCACATGCTGGCCCTGCAGCCCCATGCGTATCACGTGCGTGTTTTGTGCACCCAGGGCCATGATCAGGGACAAGCACAAGGCCAGGCCGGCGTTGAAGGCGGGTGCCAAAGGGCTGAGGGTTGCGAAGGCGGTCATAGAAGCCGTAGCGTGAGACGTGTTGATGCCTCGACTATGGCTGCCTTGCTGTTTATTGAAAATGTTATTAAATTAAACTGATATTGGTTTAAAAATATTTAATCAAAGCAGTAAATCCCATGCTTGACGGCAAACAACTGGAGGCCTTGGCTGCCGTACTGGAGCACGGCGGCTTTGCACCCGCTGCCAGCGCGCTGAACCTGACGTTGGGCGCCATCTCCCTGCGCATCAAGGGTCTGGAGACCGCGCTGGGCCGGCGCCTGCTGGTGCGCGGCAAGACGGTGCGTGCCACGGTGGCCGGTCAGGCGGTGTTGGCCCATACCAAGCAACTGCGCCTGATGGAGGCGGATTTGCTGTCCGACAGCGTTGCGTTGCAGGGTGGCAAAGAGTCATGGCAACGCCTCAGCGTGGCAGTCAACGCCGATTCGTTGTCGAGCTGGTTGCTGCCTGGCTTGGCGGCTGCACTGGCACGCCACCGTCTGTTGCTGGACGTGGTGATAGACGACCAGGAGCACACGCACGAGGCCTTGAAGAGCGGTGACGTGGTGGCCTGTGTCAGCACCCAGGCGACTGCCATGCGTGGCTGTGTCGCCGAGCCCCTGGGTGTGATGCGCTACCGCTGCGTGGGCGCACCGGCCCTGGTGCGCAAATGCCAGACCAAGGCCGGCGCGGTGTCGCCCCACCGACTGCTGGCCACACCGGCCGTGATCTTCAACCGCAAGGACGGTTTGCAAGACCTCTTCTTGCGCCAACACTTTGGCTTGCAGGCGCCGCAGTACCCGCGCCACTTCGTACCGGCTGTCGATGCCTTTGAGTGCGCACTGGCCAGCGGCATGGGCTGGGGCATGGTGTCGGACCTGCACCTGGTTGCCCGCAGCGGTCGCCCAGCGCTAGTGGAGATGCTACCGGGTAGTGCGGTAGATGTGCCGCTGTACTGGCACCACTGGTTGCATGAACCGGCTTCGGCGCAGCGTCTCACGCAGGCCGTCAAGCTTGCGGCCCGGCCTTTGCGCGCGCCGTCAGGTGCGTAAGGGCTTGCGCACAAGACAACGCCACCCTGCATGGCCAAAGCGGTGGATCAGCAGGCCGGCCAATATGCAGGCGATGGCCAACCACTTGTAGCCAGGCAGCGGCTCTGCAAATATCAGCACCGAGCCCAGCATGCCGAACACCGGAACAAACAAGGTCATGGGCGCCACGCTTGAGACGGGGTAGCGGCGCAACAGGCTGTTCCATACCGCATAGCCCAACAGGGTTGTAGGATAGACCTGGAACAGAATGGAAAACACGGCCATGCCATCGATGCCGCGCAGAGATTGCACCATGCGATCGGGGCCGGCAAAGACGTAGGACAACACCAGCAAGGGCAGAGGTGCCACCAGGCTGGACCACACCATGAAGCCAAACATGCGACGGGGTTGGGCACGCTTGATGACCAGATTGGCCGCGGCCCAAGCCAGCGCACCAGCCACTACCAAGCCCAAACCCAACAGCGTGGCCTGGCCATCGGCACGTAAGAAGACGATGGCCACGCCCGCAAAGGCGATGGCCGTGCCCACCAGCATAGACGCGCTCACCCGCTCCCGGAAGAAGACCACACCGCCCGCCATCGTGAAGAACACCGCCGTCTGCAACACCAGCGAGGCCAGGCCTGCTGACAAGCCGCAGTAAATACCGGCATATACCGCGCCCCATTGCACCACGCCAAACAGCAGGCCATAGAGCACCCAGTGGCGCCAATCCCCGTCCGGGCGGGGTATGAAAAAGATGGCTGGCAACGCGCACAGCGCAAAACGTATGGCGGCCAGCAAATAAGGGTCCAACGTTGCCAGGCCCAACTTGATGATGGAGAAGTTGATCCCCCAGATGGCCGTGATCAACAGCGCCAGGCCTGCATCAATGGCGCGCATGGTGCGCCCCACGGGTATTTGTTTGGCCTTCTATAAATTGCAAAATATTCATATGTTTGAAATCAGAATGGATGGAAGTTTTGATGGAATTGTGAATAAACTGAAGCTTTAGGACAATCGAAATCGCTTGCACTCATTCATTAAAAAAATTCACTAGTTCATGCCACCACGCACACCACCGCTGCCGGCCTTGAGGGCCTTTGAGGCCACGGCTCGCCTGGGTAGCCTGCGCATGGCGGCCGATGAACTCAGCCTGACCCCTGGGGCCGTCAGCCACCAGATCAAGTTCTTGCAAGAGGCCTTGGGCGTGGAGTTGATCGAGCGCCAGGGGCGGGGCGTTGCACTCACGTCCGCGGGACAACGCTTCGCGCCCCAACTCAGCGATGCCCTGGCGCGCTTGGCCCAGGTGGTGGAGGCGGTGCAGGCCGAGTCGGGCGAAAAGCCGCTGCGCATATCGGTGCTGCCATCCTTTGCGGCCAAGTGGCTGTTGCCCCGCTTGCCGACATTCATGGCAGCGCACCCCGGCATTGCGCTGACGCTGGACGCCAATTTGGGCCTGGTCAACCTGCGCAACGCCGGCATCGACATCGCGCTGCGCTACGGCCCCGGCCAGTGGCCCGGCGTGCATGCCGAGCGCCTGATGGGTGAAGAGATGTTGGCGGTGTGCAGCCCGTCCTACCGCAAGGGTAAGTTGCCGACACGTCCGCGCGACCTGTTGCGCCATCCGCTGTTGCGCGACGAGTCCACGCATGCATGGCGGGATTGGTTTCGGGCGGCCGGCATTCGCGACGCCATACCGGCTCCGGCCGTGGCCTTTAGCGATGCAGGTCTGTTGCTGCAGGCGGCACTGGCTGGCCAGGGGGTTGCGCTGGTGCGCTCAGTGCTGGCGCATGACGATGTGGTGGCGGGGCGCCTGCGGGTGTTGCCAGGCCCACATGTGCCCGCCGCCTATGCCTATTACGCTGTGACGGATGCACTCGGCAGCCTGCCTGCCAACGGCGTTGTGTTCCTGAATTGGGTGCGTGGGCAGGTTCAAGCCATGGCCCTGCCGGGCTAAGCTATGGGTTCAAGTAAAAACCAACAAAACTAACACACCGGACGCAACAACAAGGAGACATGACGATGGCAATACGCATTGTTCGATTGGGCAGCGAACGCGCACCCGACGAAGGCCTGCGCTTGGGCACGGTACGCCGTCCGCCACGCGGCGTGCCCAAGGCCGAATTCGCCAGCCAGAACTGGTATGACGTGTGGTACCCCAACCTGGCCCCCAGCGCAGAGACCATGCAACTGGGCCAGGCGGTGGAGACGGATGCGCAGTGGAACGCCTTTGCCAAACGCTACCGCAGCGAGATGAAAGAGCCCGACACGGCGCGCACCATTGAACTGCTGGCCAAGCTATCCCAAAGTAGCAACTTCTCCATGGGCTGCTATTGCCAGAACGAGGCGCGCTGCCACCGTTCGCTGCTGCGGGCCTTGTTGCTGGAGAACGGCGCAGTCATCGAGTAGACCGGCCTTTTCAGTCACCTATTCAGGCGCACAGCTCCACGCGGTTACGACCACCTTCCTTGGCCACATACAAGGCCTTGTCGGCGCGGCGCAGCATGTCCTCAAAGCTCTGGTCGGTGGCGGCGATGTAGCCAATGCCAATGGACACGGTGATGTGCAGCGCGGGCGGCAGCTTGGCGTCTTCCAGCAGCAGGGGCAAGCCCTCTATGGCGGCACGCATGCGCTCCGCGGCGACCACGGTCTCGTCAATGCTGCTGGCCTCCAGCAGGGCCACGAACTCTTCACCACCCTGGCGGCCCACCATATTGGGGCCGCGGCAGTTGTGCGCCAGCACGGTGGCCACGTGTTGCAAGGCACGGTCACCCACGTCGTGGCCAAAGCGGTCGTTGACCGACTTGAAGTGGTCGATGTCGACCACCGCGGCGGCAAAGGTTGCACCCGAGCGCTGGGCAGCATGGAAGCGGCTCACGCCGGTGCTGCTGATGGTGCGCCGATTGGGCAGGCTGGTCAAAAAATCAATGGTTGCCGCGCGCTCCCACTCGGCACGCAGCCGCTCCGAACACAGCACCAGGAAAACGGTGGTACCGACCACGGGCAGCACGGTTGCGCTCAGTGGTGTCAGTGTGTTGAGCCAGTTGCCAGGTTCCAGGATGGAATCCACATTGCGTGTGCCCACCACAAAGTAGGCGGCGCGCCACAGCATGAAGGCGGTGGTTGCCAGCATGATGCCCACCATGGCATTGCGGCTGACTTCGCGCTGGTGGTGGCGGCCGCTGTAAAAGCCGATGGCCGCGCCCAGTAGTGTGATGGCCCAGGCCGTGCTGACCAGCACCACGCGCGCTGTGAAATGGGGTGCCACCACCGAAAACCAGACCACGCCCAGGGCGGCAATGGCAGCGGGCACAAAAATCCACGGGTTCTCCGGCTTGGCATCGAAACGGCGCAGCGCACGCCAGTACAGTGCGCCGCCCACCATCAGGCAGGCATTGCCCACCGGCAGTACCAGCCAAGGCGGTGCCATGTCCTGGACCGCCACCAAGATGGAGCCACCGGCTATCAGTAGCGTACCGATGCGCCAGTCCTTGGCGGCGGGCTGCAGATCGTTGGACAACCCTCCATGCAACAGGCCCAGCATGCCACCGTTGAGCAGCATCATGATGGTGGAGATGATGAAAACGGTGCGCGGGTCCATGGCATTTCATTCTGCCAGAGCGCGCACCGTTTCCTGGAGCGTTCTACTGCACCAAATGGCGTACGAAGAACGCCGTGATCTTCAGGTCCACGCCATGCATCTGGCTGCGGTCAAAGCCGGGTGGATCGTTGAGCATGTCCCCTACCAAACCGCTCAGCGCGGGTGGGGGCGGTGACAGCAATGCGCCATGGCCTCCATTTGCCAGGTCGGCAATATGTTCACACGTGGTGCAGGCCTGCAGCACGCGGTCACTGTGGAAGCGCGGAACCAACCAAAGGTCTTGCTGCGCGGTGACCAAGCCCAGCGGCACCGCGGGTTTGGCCAATGAGTCCATGTCAAAGTCGGCCGCTGCAGGCACACCGGCGACCACGGCCGCCACGCGCGGGTCGTGGTGGGACAGCATCCTGGTGTCGCTGAAACGGTGGCGGATGATGGCCAGGGCCACCCATTTCTTGATGCCATCCAAAAAACCACCCGTCAATCGGGTGATCAGGCCCACGCAGGCCTGGAAGTCATCGACCAGATTGGCCTCGCAATGCTGTTTGAAGCCGGCCGCAGACCAATGCCCGCCGGCCATGGACAGCGCGGTGTGGCCGCCGGCCGACATGCCGTAGACGCCGACCTGGTCCAGCGATAGCAGCGGTGCGAAACGCGCATCGCTACTGACCGCGTCAATCGCGTGGGACACCTCGCGGGGGCGTATGGCCCAGCTGTCCGGGCCGGGGTTGCTGCCATCCTTGTTGTTGTCCGCATAGTGCTGGGGCATGGCGACCACAAAGCCGGCTTCTACCAGGCTGCGGGCCAGGTCCGCATGCACCCAGGGTCCACCACCCGAGCCGTGGGAGATGACGATCAAGCGGCCATTGCCGCGTATGGGAGGCGCTTGCTCGGCCAACTGCAGCGTAAATGGGCCGCGCTGGACCGGCACCGCCGTGGCCTGGGTCGGGTAGTACAACGTGACGGGGCCGTCGGTGTCGGTCGCGGCAATGCTGCTGAGTCCGACTTCGGCCTGGGCCAGGCCGCCCATCAGCGCCAGCGAAGTCGCCAGGATAAAACCAAATGAACGCATATTTCTCTCTCCTGAAAGTAAAGCCAACGGCGGGGATGCCGTTTGCTGGACGGGACTGTGCCGTCCACGATCGGAGACGTCTTGCCAAAGCCTGGAAATGCAGATTTCGGCTGGCCGATTTCAAGAATCGGTGCTATTTAGTTCATTGCTCTTACGAAATTCGGTTGGGGTTAGGCCGGTTGCCGCCTTGAAAGCGCGGTTGAAGGGGCCAATCGACTGGAAGCCCGCGTCCAAGGCCAAGGTCAAAACCGGCAGGTCGCGCCGCTTCGGGTCCAGCAGCGCGGCGCGAACCGCATCCAGCCGGAAACCGTTGATAAAGGCATTGAAGTTGCGATAACCCATGCGCTGGTTGATCAGGCGGCGCAGTTTGTACTCGGGTGCATTGAGCTTGTTCGCCAGGCTGGCCAGGCTGACATCGTCGGCCCGGTAGGCGTGCTCCTGCGTCATCAGGTGTTGCAGGGCCTGGGCCAGGCGCTCTTCGGCGGGGTCAGGTGGGGGCAGGGCCAGGTCGTCGGTGCCATCGGCCACCGCCAGGGCCTCGGCCGGTTCAGCCACGGCGTGCCCCGGTTCTGGGATGACCAGACTCGCTGGATGGTGTGGCGCGGCCGAAGCGGGCAGGGGAAACAGGCTGGAGCTGCCCAGTCGCAGCAGTTTGGACACCAGGATGATGGCGATGGCCAATAGCGCCGTCACGTCCATGGTTGCGCTCAGGCCGATCAACCTGCCGTGGGGTGAGCCCAGCCGCACGGCCAGCATGACGACGGAATACAGCACACCGGTACATACGATGAAGATGCGCAGGCGGCGGCGCTCTTCCACCAGATCGGCGCGCCAGTGCTTGGCAGCGGCGATGACGGCCAGCACGGCAAAGACCAGTGGCACGGCGCGTTGCAGGCCCATGGTGACGGGCGCGACGATGGATGCGCTGTTGGCCAATGCGGCGCAGTTGAGTCCGCTGAGGGCAGCGGCGGCTGACCACGCAACCCCATGCACCGTGCGCAGTGTGAACTCGTCGTCAAACAAGGCCTGTACAAAGATCCAGAACAGCACGGCATTGCCTACCGATACCGCCACCCAGGGCGCCTGCCACAGGCGGGGCACCGTTTCTTCAAACAGCGGCGTTGCGCCTATGACCTGCACGCACAGCCCCAAGGCCATGGCCACGCCAACGCGCGCAGGCGCCAATTGCGGGCGATCGCGGCGCATCACCGTCGCCAGCACGATCAGCAGCGCGATCAGCGCGCCACGCAGCGCCACGTCCACCAAGACCATGGACCAGGCGCCGGCGGACCACAAAGAGGGTGGATTCAGTTCCAATTGGCAAACACCCAAGCGCTTAGACCCAAGCCCAGGCTCCACAGCAGCCAGGTCTGCCCGACGGCATAGGGGTAGAGCATCAGCACAACGCCAGTCCAGGTCAGTGCGGGGCGCTGTGTTTTGCGGCCACGGCTGAAGGTCGCCATGCCCACCAAGCCAAAAATGATGGCGCCCAGCAGATAGGCCGGCGTGGGCAATACAAAGCCCATGGATTGCAATGCTTTGAGTTCTTGCATGGGCGCAATGGTAACGGGGCTGCGCAGGTGCTAAGTGGCCCGCTTGGCAAAGTAGCGCGCGGGCGAATCACCAAAGCAGCGGCGAAACATCGCGATGAAATTGCTGGGTGAGGCATAGCCCAGCGCATCGGCCACGTCGGCCACCGCATCGCCTTCCGCCAGGCGCTCCAGCGCGTGGGTCAGCCGCGCCTGCTGGCGCCATTGGGCAAAGCTGCTGCCGGTCTCGGCCAAACACAGGCGGCTGAGGGTACGCGCGGACAGGCCCGCCCATTCGGCCCAAGCCTCCAGCGTGCGGTCGTCGTGCGGGTTTTCCAAAATGGCTTGGGCAATGCGCAGCAGCCGGCGGTCCTTGGGCATGGCCAGGTGCAATGGCTCATGCGGGGCGCGGCGTATCTCGTCTTGCAGCACACTGATCAGTCGCTCTTGGTCGGGCTGTAGCTTGTCTTGCTCGGCCCAGGAGACGGCCCGCCTGACCAGCGCGCGCATCAACTCTGTGGTGCTGATGACGCAGGGCTTGTCTGGCAGCAGGCCGCGGGCCACCGGCGCGACCAGCACACCCCAGCCGCTCATTACACCGCTGATGCTGACCTTGTGCGGCTCGCCCGGCGGAATCCAGCCCGCGCGGTGGGGCGGCAGCATCCAGGAGCCATGGTGGGTGCGCACATGCACAAGGCCGCTTTCCACGCAGAAGAACTGGCCGCGCAAATGGCTGTGCCAGTCGTGCTCGCGCGTGCCGAGCTGGAATTGGCTGTCGGGCGCGTCGTGGCCTAGAAAGGCGATGACGGCGGGGCCGTCGGCACGCTCGCTGTCTTCTCGCTGTTCCTTCTGTTGCTCTTTTTGCATGGCGCGGGGGTTGGCTGGTTTTCAATATTTTTAGTCCAAACAACGTTACCAGAAACTGCCCGTCCCGCACAAAACTAGCGCCCGTGGAGTGCACTGCAGGTGCGCTCCGCAAGCGATTTACGCATTCACTTGGACGGGAGTTTTTTATGTCTAGCACTGCATCCGCAGTTTTAAAGCCTGGTGTGTCCGGGCTCATTTATCCGCATGTCGCGCCGGGCACGGCCGTGGCCATTGCCTGCACGGCTTCTTTCATGGTTGTCATGGACGGCGCCATCGTCAACGTGGCTCTACCTGCCATGCAGGCCGATCTGGGCCTGAGTCCGGTCGCTCTGCAATGGGTGGTGGACGCCTATTTGCTGATGCTGGGGGGCTTCATGCTGCTGGCCGCCCGCGCCGGCGACCTGTTTGGGCGCAAGCGCGTCTTGCAATATGGCCTTTTGGTCTTCACGCTGGCCAGCCTGGCCGGCGGCATGGCCAGCAGCGCGCCCTTGCTGTTGGCGGCGCGCGCGCTGCAGGGCTTTGGCGCATCGGCCTTGGCCACGTCCACGCTGGCCATCATCGTGGCCGTGCATCCGACCGGGGCACCCCGGGCACGGGCAATTTCGCTGTGGGCGGCGTCCAGCTCCGTCGCCTCGGCCCTGGGCGTAGTCATAGGCGGTGTGCTGACCACCCAGGCCAATTGGCGCTGGGTCATGTATGTCAACGTGCCCATTGGCGCGGCCTTGATGGCGGCGGTGGCCTTGTGCTTGGCGCCTTCGCGGCCCAACGCCCAAAGCCCGCGCCTCGATATTCCCGGCGCGGCTGCCATCACCGTGGGCATGGGGGCATTGATGTACGGCGTGTCGCAATCGGTGAGCCAGGGCTGGGGCTCTTCCACAGTCATGGCAGCGCTGGCTGTTGCCGTGGTGTTGATCGTCGCGTTCTTTGCCATGCAGACCCGGGTGCAGCATCCGCTGGTGCGGCCCAGCATCTGGAATGTGCACAACGTGCGCATGGGCAATATTGTGGTGCTGTGCCTGGGTGCATCGCTGACTGCATCTACCTTCTTCACGTCAATGGTCCTGCAAGGCATTGCCGGCTATAGCGCGCTGGACACCGGCCTGGCCATGCTGCCGATGGGGCTGACACTGGCCGCAGCGGCGATTGTGTCGCGTCCCTTGATGGATGGTGGTGTGCGCCGTCTGCCGTTCTTCGGTGGGCTGATCAGCGCGGCGGGGCTTTTGTGGATGAGCACCGTCCCGGCGCAGCCCGTATGGCTGGCTCATGTGCTGGGCCCCACCTTGCTGATGGGCCTGGGGCTGGGCCTGATGCTGATGACGGCCACGCACACCGCGATGGATGGCGTGCCACCGCAAGACGCGGGCCTGGCGTCCGGCCTGTTCAACACCGCGCGCCAATTGGGCGCGGCGCTGGGGATTGCCGGGCTGTCCACCTTGGCCCAGTCGTTGGCGCAAGGGGCAGGGGCCGCACAGGCGGAGCATCTGGCTCTGCTACAGGGTTACCACGGCGTATTTGTGGCCACGGCCGTGCTGAGTGCGGTGGCTGCCATTGCATCGCTGACACTGCGCCGGACGGCTTGAGATGCCGGCATTGCCAGCCATCAGCGTCCTGGTGTAAAGGCCAAAAGTAATTGTTTCCAGTTGGGGAAATGGGTGCTAGGCTGTAGTCCGGGATGTCTGGTTTTGGAGGTGCACCATGCAAGTTGCGGGCATGCGTTGGTTGGGGGTGGTAGTGGCAATGGCTGCGTCTTTACCGGTGTTGGCGCAAACCCATACCCTGAAGATTGCCACCGGTGAACTGCCGCCCTATATGACGGCCGCCCGAGCGGACCAAGGCATTTCGCTCAGTGTGGTGCGCAGAGCCTTCGAGCTGGCGGGTTACCAGGTGGAGTACACCTTCTTACCCTGGTCCCGTGCGCTGGCCGAGACCCGCTTGGGCAAGTGGGATGCCACGGCCGCCTGGGGCAACAACCCCGAGCGCAACCCACCCTTCTTTGTCAGCGATAACGTGGTCACCGAAAAGTGGGTGTTTGTCTACCGCAATGCCGTCAAGTTCAGCTGGAACAGCCTGGCCGATCTCAAGCCCTACCGCGTGGCGCTGATCCAGGACTACACCTACACCCCCGAGATATGGAGCATGGCCAATGCAGGGGACTTCAAGAGCGACAAAATCCCCAACGACCTGTCTGCCATCAAGATGCTGCTGCTGGAACGTGTGGACGTTGCGCCGATGGAGCGCAATGTGGCCTGCGACGTGCTGCAAAAGAACTTCAGCGATGCCGACGCTGCCAAGCTCTCGGTAGACCCCAAGCAGATGACCGACACCTTCACGTCCCACGTGCTGCTGCCGCGCGCATTGGCCGACAGTGCGACCCGCGTGGCTGATTTCAACAACGGCCTGAAGAAACTCAAAGCCTCGCCCGAATACGCCAAGATACTGTCGCAGGTCAAATGCCCATCGGGCTGGAGTGGGGCCAGCGCGAGTAAATAGCCTAGGGGCAATAACTTTCAGGCTTCAGCGTCCTGCGCCACGCGGGGCATCAGCAGGATGAACTCGGTGCGGCTGCCTGGTGTGCTCTTGACCTGCACCGTTCCACCCAGCACATCCTTCATCAAGTTGTAGACGATGTTGAGCCCCAGGCCACTGCCGCCTTGCCCCAGGCGGGTGGTAAAGAATGGGTCAAAGATGCGGCGCAGATTGGCCTCGGGTATGCCCACGCCGTCGTCTGCCACCACCAACTCCACGAAATCGGTCGGCAGTGCGCGCGCACTGATGTGGATGACGCCTGGCCTTTCGTCAGCAAAGCCGTGCAACACGGCGTTGTTGATCAGGTTTGTGAGTATCTGGCTCAGTTGCCCCGGGTAGCTGGTCATCGTGATGCCGGTGGGCACGTCCACCTGGATCTGGTGGTGGCTGCGCTTGAACGAGGGGCTCAGGATCAGCAGGGTTTCCGACACCATCGCATCCAGTTGGAACTCGCGCCGCTGTGCCCGCGTGCGGTCAACCGCCACCTGCTTGAAACTGCGGATCAGTTCTACCGCCACATTCAGGTTGCGCACCAGCAGTTCACTGGCGTGCTGGGTATTGTCGACAAAGCTCGCCAAGCCGGACCGGGTGACGCCCGCTGCGCTGGTCTGCGCAAATTGCGTGGTGATGTCTTGCAGCGTGCTTGCCACCGTCACGCAGTTGCCAATGGGGGTATTGAGCTCGTGGGCCACACCGGCCACCAAGGCGCCGAGGGCCGCAAGGCGCTCCGAGCGCTGGATTTCATCGTGCGCATTTTTCAGGGCCGCCATGGCGGTCATCAATTCCTGGTTGGCGGTGTTCAACGACTGTGTGCGCTCGCTGACCCGCTGCTCCAGCGTGGCATTGAGGTCGCGCACGTGGGAGATCTGCTCGCTCAGGTTCTCGCGCATGGTGTCCAGCCCCTGGGCCAACGCACCCATCTCGTCCTGGCGTAGCACGGTCACCGGCGCGGTCAGTTCGCCGCTGGACAAGCGCTTGGCATCGCCCAGCAACTGGCGCAGCGGCCGCATCAGGCGGTGCTCGAACAGCAGGAACAGGAAGGCAAACGAGATCAGCACCTGCAGCAGCAAGGCCACGGCGGCCGTGACCAGCTTGCCCAGAAACTGCTGCTGCACATAGGTGGTGGTCATCTCCACCGTGACCCGGCCAATGGTGGCGCCATCGCGCACGACGGGCTGCACCTCTTGCACCACCGTGCTACCGGGGGGAACGGGCTTCTCCACAAAAATGAATTGACCCAAAGCCGCGTCTTCGACCCGCACCCGGACTACATCAGGGTTGGTCATCAGCGAGTTGACGAAGGACTCCGCCGTGGGCAGATCCACATGCCAGATCGGCGTGGACATGCTTTGCGCCAGCATGGTGCTGTATTGCTTGAGCAGCGAGGTGATGCGGGCGTCCAGCTCGCGCTGGTAAGAGTCCAGGGCCAATACCGGCCCCACCACCAGTACCGGCAGCAGAATGCCAAGGCCCATGCCCAGCACGATGGCCCCTTTTAGCGACAGGGAACTCAGCCAGCGCATGCGGCAAGCCTTGTAGCAGTCACTCTGCAATGCATAGCGTGGTTCACCTCAATTTGCGCGTCTGAAGAGGAATTATCAGCCACTTGCCGCGCCCTGTCGCGCTTATCTGCTGCGCGGATTTGCCGGTCAGGGCGCCGTCGTCCGCCAACGCTGGCGCAGCAGCACCAGGGCCGCGCCCAGGTGCACGGCAGCCAATACGATCGACAGGCTGCTGGCAGCCAGCAAGGGCAGTGCCAAGCCCAGCAGCGGCGTGCTGCCGGTGGCGCGTAACAGCCAGGGCAGCAGTACGTACAGAACCAGCATCAGCACGGCGAAGGCCATAACCGGCCGGCGCCCCTTGGGCGAGAACGCAAAGTACAAAGCCAGGGCACAGTCGCGCGCCAGCAGCAGTGCAAAGGCCACGGGTTGCAGCAACACGGCTTCTGACAAAGACCAGGGCATGTCGGCGTGTGGAGTCAAGGACGCCGTGGTGAGCACGGCAAAGGGCAGGGCCAGGATCACGGTCGTAGGCCAGCGCGGCAGCTGTAGCAGGGCCGCACGCCATTCGCCGCTGCGCACGCGGTTGACCACACGCTGCCACAGCGGGCGGTGCTGGGGTTCGGTCAGCAGCGCGAAATAGCTCAGCACGGCGCAGGTGATCAAGCCTACGATACCCAGCATGGGTGTGCGCTGGGGCCACGCAAAGCCGCTCATATAGGCGGTCACCGTCAAGGCCAGTGCCGGCCAGCCCCACGGCAATTGCCGCACGGCCAGCACCTCGGCCATAGAGCGCCAGGCCGCCACCAGGGCGCATGCCGCGAACAGGGTCGCCGACGCCAGCGCAAAGTCCGACCGCTCGACCGCGTGGTTCCACCAATAAATGTGTTCCCCGCGCAAGGTCGCCATCACGCCACCGCCGCCCCACAGCAAGACCAGCAGCATGACCCAAATACCACCCCGGCGCGAGATCCGGCTACCGGTCTTGAGCAACTGCAGGTTGATGGCAATCAGCAGAGCCTGCAGAAACACGCCTCCTACGATGGCCAGCAATGTCAGCGTGAGCACGAATGCCGGTGCCTCCACCGTCACCGCGCAGGGCAGGGCCACCAGCAGACACAGGGCGCCCCCGTACCAGCCATAGGCGCTGGCACCTGCCAGCTTGCCCCACATCATGGCCCAGGGTTGCATGGCGCTCATGCGCTGCTGGTCCCAGGTGCGATCGGTCACCTCGTCCATGACGCTGCTGCCCACCGCAAAGGTGCCCATGCCCAACACCAGCAGGGTGAACAGCAGTGCGCCGGTGAAAGTCAATGGAACAGCCGGTGCGGAAGGCACCGACAGGTAGACGGCAAAGAAAATGGCTGCCAGCAGCAGCGGCATTACGGCCGTGCGCGTCGCGGAGAACTGCAACCAGAGTTGACGGCGAAATTCCGGGTTCATGGCGCGCTCCTGGTGTTGCTGCGGCTCGTGGCGCGTTCAGCAGCCAGTGATTTCAGATACGACTGTTGCAGGTTCTCGGTAACGGGTGCGATGCTGACCACGGCGTGCCCGGCTGCCACACAGGCCCCCACCAGCGCGGCCTGGGCCACGCGGTCTCCGCCAAAGCCTATTTCCACAGCCTGCCCTTCTACCCCATACAGGCTGACATGGGCTTGGGTTTGCAACCAGGGCGCAATGGCGTGCGCGTCCTGCACAAACTCCAGGCGCAGCAAGCGCTCCGGGGTGCCGCCGTCACCGGCTGCCGCGCCGTTCAAGGCCCGGTGCTCCAGCACCCGGCCGTGGTTGAGCGCCAGCATGTGGGTGGAGTATTCATCCAGCTCAGCCAAGATGTGGCTGGACACCACCAGACTCATGCCTTGGGCCTGCAAGGCCTTGAACACATGGGCTAGTGCGCTGCGGGCCTCGGGGTCCAGACCGCTGGCCGGTTCGTCCAGCAACAGCACGCGGGGTGTGTGGATGATGGCTTGGCCGATTGCCAGCCGCTGGCGTTGACCGCGCGACAGCGCACTGGCCAGGTTGCCCAGCTTATCGCTCAACCCCATGCGCTGGGCCGTGGTGCGCACGGCATCGGGCACGGCGGCGGCTGGCAAGCCCTGTGAGCAGGCCGCGTACTCCAGGCCCTGGGCCACCGTCAGGTCGCTGTACAGGCCAAAGTTGTCCGACAGGTAGCCCATCTGGCGGTGGACCTCGCGTGGCGACTCGTACACGTCCAGGCCCATGACCCGCACCGTGCCCGACAAGGGCGTATCCAGGGCGGCGATGCAGCGCAGCAGCGTCGTCTTGCCTGCGCCATTGGGGCCGACCAGGGCGGTGACGCTGCCCGGCGCAATGGACAGGCTGACCCGGTCCAGCGCGCGAAAGCCGGGATAGTCGAAAGTGAGGTCCTGGACCTCGATGACGGGTTGGCTCAATGTGCCTCCTGGTGCATGTGCTGGTGTCGATTATCAGCACAACGCGCAGACGCTATTCCATGCCGCCACACACAAATCGTGCACGCCTGCGCTGCAGCCAGCCCCAAGTTGCACACTCTTTGCATCGGCAATTCGCCACAATCAGGACTTTTGTGGAGACAACCTAATGGACATGCAGAACAAAACCGTGGTGGTGACAGGCGCGGCCGGCAATCTGGGCCGTGCCGTGGCGCAGGCCTTTGCGGCGCGAGGCGCCAAGCTGGTGCTGGTCGATCTGAAGCGCGAGAGCCTGGAGCGGGCCTATGGCGCGGAAGATGCGCAGCGCCTGTTCGCGTCCGCCAACCTGCTGGAGCAAGACCAGGTGCAGGCGGCCGTGCAAGCCGCGGTGGCGCGCTTTGGCCGCATTGACGTGTTGTGCAACCTGGCCGGCGGCTTTCGCATGGGCGATGCCGTGCACACCACGCCCGACAACACATGGGACTTCTTGATGGACCTGAATGCCCGCACGCTGCTGCACATGGCGCGCGCAGTAGTGCCGCAGATGCTGGCATCCGGCGGCGGCAAGATCATCAACGTTGGCGCGGCCTCAGCCCAACGCGGCGTGGCGCAGATGGGCGCCTACTGTGCGGCCAAGAGTGGTGTGATCCGCCTGACCGAAGCCATGGCCGCCGAGTTGCGTGAGCAAAACATCAACGTCAACTGCGTGCTGCCCACCATCCTGGACACGCCGGAGAACCGCGCCGCCATGCCCGACGCCGATCCCTCGCGTTGGGTGGCCCTGGACGACCTGGCCAGTGCCATCGTCTTCCTGGGTTCGGACGCGGCCCGCGCCGTGCATGGCGCGGCCTTGCCGGTGGCGGGCTTGAGCTGATACGGCGGGCATGTACCGTGTTTGAACACGTAGCACCTTTCGCGGGCGACCACATCGTCTCCTTGAACGAAGCCTTTCAGCGCGACCCGCGGCCGCACAAGGTCAACCTGTCGATTGGCATCTACTGCGACGACAACGCCCGTCTGCCGGCGCTGGGCGCGGTGCACCAGGCCGAGCTGCGCCTGGCGGCGGCCCAGCAGCCCAAGCCCTACCTGCCGATGGAGGGCGCGGCCAACTTCCGCAGCGCCGTGCAGACCCTGCTGTTTGGCGCCCGGCATGAGGCGCTGGCCAGCGGCCGGGTGGTCACGGTGCAAACCGTGGGCTCCAGCGGCGGGTTGAAGGCGGGCGCCGAATTCCTGCGCCAGTGGTTCTCAGCCAGCGGCGTGTGGATCAGCGACCCATCCTGGGACAACCACCGCAGCATGTTCGAAAGCTCAGGGCTAACCGTCCACACCTACCCCTATTACGACCCGGCCAGTGGTGGCGTGCGTTTTGACGCCATGCTGGAGTGCCTGCGCGCACTGCCACCGCGCAGCGTGGTGTTGCTGCACGCCTGCTGCCACAACCCCACCGGGGCCGACCTGACGACGGCGCAGTGGATCGCTCTGATTGCACTGATCCAGAGACAGCAGTTGATCCCCTTTTTGGACATCGCCTACCAGGGCTTTGGCGATGGTATCGAGTCCGATGCCTTTGCCGTGCGTGCGCTGGCCCGGGCCGGCGTGAACTTCTTGGTGGCCAATTCGTTTTCCAAAAGCATGAGCCTGTACAGCGAGCGCTGCGGCGCACTCAGCCTGGTGTGCGCGGACGCACAGCAGGCCGCGCGCGTGCTGGGGCAGATCAAGTTCACGGTGCGCCAAAGCTACTTCAGTCCTCCCGCCCACGGCGGCCAGATCGTGGCCCAGGTCCTGGGTGACCCGGTGTTGCGTGCGTCGTGGGAGCAAGACCTGAACGCCATGCGCGATCGCATCCGGGCCATGCGGGTGCGCCTGCATGCGGCGCTGGGCCGCAGGTGCCCGGACGGCGACTTTGCCTATCTGCTGAGCCAACGCGGCATGTTCAGCTACACCCAGCTGAGCCCGGCGCAGGTAGACCATTTGCGCGACGCGCATGCGGTCTACATCGTGAACTCCGGCCGCATCTGCATCTCCGGTCTGAATGCCCACAATGTGGAGGCGGTGGCGGAAGCGATCAGTGCGGTGATGGGACGCCTTGACGGGCTCGCCAAGACACCCGTGAGCGGGCGTGGTGTGCCAGAACGTGAATCGATTTGCTATTAAATAGATAGCTATATTCGTAGATTTTGCGAGGGCTGGAGGCTGTTTTTCCTTGTAGCCCTGAGAAAAATACCTAAATTGGGTTGAATTTGCTTCTCTTTGGACGGTTGAGTGTGCTGCCGTGCCAGCGATAGAATCGCCACACCATGTTCCGTTTGCGCATTTTGTTTGCCTGGCTGCTGATGGCTGCGCTTCCCCTGCAGGGATTCGCCGCGGCCACCATGCTGTTGTGCGAGATGGGCGCGCAGCATGGACATGCAACGGCCCTGACCGCTGCGTCGGTGCAAACCTTGCAAGAAGCGGCTGCTCCGCATGACCATGCCCAACACGGCCACGCCGCGGCATCGGCGCACGGCAGTGCTAAGGCTGCGGATGCCACGCACACCTGTAGCATCTGCGCCGCCTGCTGCAATGGCGTGGCGATTGTCGGGATGCCATACACCCTGGCCCTTGCGCCGGCTCCGCAGTCCGGATTGAGCGAACCCGTGGTGCGGCTCCACGCCCGGCCGTCACCCGTCCCCGACAAACCGCCTCGCGCCTGAAGCGCCTGCCGGCCCGCCGTTTCCAGGCTGCGGGTCGCACATAACATACCCATGCTTCGCCCGCCATGGGAACCATCAGCGGTTCCATGGTGTCCGCCATCCTGTTCGTCATTGCGCGAGGATTCCATGTCATCTTTTTTTACCCAGGCTTGGCTGTTCGCTCTGGCAGCGCTTGCCGCGTTGCCGGCGTCGGCCCAACTTGATACTGCAACACCTGCAACACCTGCAACATCTACGTCAACGCCCAAAACTTCGGCGCCTCCAAAAACATCGCAGACCCTTCAGCCTCCACCGTACCGGTCAGCGTTCACCGGTTACCAGCCCTACATCGACGAAAAGCCATTGCCCTGGAAGGACAGCAACGCCACCGTTGAAAAAATCGGCGGCTGGCGCACCTATGCCCAGGAGGCACCCCCAGAACCCGTAGCCGGTGACCAACAGGCGGCCCCGGCCGCCAAGCCCGTCGACCCGCACGCTGGCCACAAACACTGAGAGGAATGGCGATGATCATAAAAAAGCATCGACGGCTCCAGGCAAGCGGCGTCGCGCTACTGCTGCTGTTGAGCGGCTGTACTACGCCGAACTTTGACGAAGCTCTGACAGCGACCCGCCAGGCCGGCCAGGGTTTGATTCCCAACGCCCTGGAGCTGCGCCGCACCGACGAACAGCGCCAGACCAGCCTGCGGCGCAGTACACAGCTATTGGCCCAACCGCTTTCCATGGACGATGCCGTGGAACTGGCGCTGGCCAATAGTGCGGCACTGCAGACCCTGCTGGCCCAAAGCTGGGCGGACATGGCTGCCATCCAGCAGTCAGGCCGGATTGCCAATCCGCTGCTGACCTTTGGGCGCACGCAGTCGGGCAACACCGTGGAGTTGAACCGCTTACTGTCCGTGGGGCTGCTGGACATCCTGACTCTGCCGCTGCGCCAGGATATTGCCCGCAACCAGCAGGCGCAGGCCAACATCCAGCTCAGTGCCAGGGTCGTAGACAGCGTGGCCCAGGTGCGCCAGGCTTGGGTGCGTGCCGTGGCGGCCGAACAGAACGCACGCTATGCCGAGCAGGTCAACCGGGCGGCCCAGGCCAGCGCCGAGCTGGCCAGGCGCATGCTGCAGGTGGGCAACTTCAGCAAGCTGCAGCGCGCCCGCCAACACGTGTTTTACGCCGACGCCGTTGCGCAACTAGCCTTGGCCCGGCATGCCGCCACAGCCGCACGTGAGGAACTGGTGCGCCAGTTGGGCCTGGATGAAGCACAGACGGCCCTACTGCAATTGCCGGATCGCTTGCCGGACCTGCCCGATCAACCTCGCGCCGCCGCGGAGCTCAATACAACGGCCATGCAGCAGCGGCTGGACGTGCAACAGGCCCGCCTGCAACTGCAGGGCGCTGGCAAGGCCCAGGGCCTTGGCCTGTTGGGCACCGTAGCCGACGCACAGCTGGGCCTGCGGCGTGACACTGTCACCGACCAGGACAGCGGTCAATCCGCACCACGCAATGGTTTGGAGCTGGCCATCCGCCTGCCCCTGTTTGATGCGGGTGGTGCGCAACGCGCGGCCATGGATGCTCAAACACTGGCCGCTGCCAACCACTATGACAGCGTGGTCCGTGCCGCCGCGCCGCAACTGCGCGAGACCTACTCCGCATACCGCACGGCCTACGACCTGGCCCGACACTACCGCGACGAGATCGTGCCGTTGCGCAAGACCATGGCCGAGGAAAACGTGTTGCGCTACAACGGCATGCTGATAGGCGTGTTCGAGCTGCTGGCCGAGACACGCGAGCAAATCGCCAGCGTGATGGCCGCCATCCAGGCCCAGCAGCAGTTCTGGCTGGCCGATGCCAGTCTTTCCGCCGCTTTACTGGGCAAACCCCAAACCACCAACACACCATGAACAACAACAGACGCAATTTCTTAGGCGGCGCCGGCGCCATCACCACGGCGGTTTTGGCCGCCTCGGTCAGCAAAGTGGCCATGGCCGCACTGCCCGAGCCGGTGACGCAAACCACGCCCGACACCATGGCGCCGCTGCTGCCCGGCAATGGCCGCCCCTACAACCCGGTCGTCACGCTGAATGGCTGGACGCTGCCCTGGCGCATGCGGGGCGGCGTCAAGGAATTCCACTTGGTGGCCGAACCTGTGGTGCGCGAAATGGCCCCGGGTTTCAAGGCCCACCTGTGGGGTTACAACGGCCAGTCGCCAGGCCCCACCATCGAAGTGGTCGAAGGGGACCGCGTGCGCATCTTCGTGACCAACAAGCTGCCTGAGCACACCAGCGTGCACTGGCATGGCCAGCGCCTGCCCAATGGCATGGACGGCGTCAGCGGCCTGACGCAAAAGGCCATTCAACCCGGCAAGACCTTTGTCTACGAATTTGTGGCGCGCCGGCCCGGCACCTTCATGTACCACCCGCATGCCGACGAGATGACACAGATGGCCATGGGCTTGATGGGCTTTTGGGTCACGCACCCCAAGACCCCGCACCCCTTGATAACAAGCGTGGACCGTGACTTTGTGTTCCTGCTCAACGCCTACGATATCGACCCCGGCGCCTACACGCCCAAGACCATGACCATGCTGGACTTCAACCTGTGGTCGTGGAACAGCCGGGTGTTTCCGGGCATCGATTCGCTGAACGTGCGCCTGGGTGACAAGGTGCGCATCCGTATCGGCAACCTGACGATGACCAACCACCCCATCCACTTGCACGGCCACGAGTTCACGGTGACGGGTACCGATGGCGGGGCCGTGCCCAAGACCGCGCGCTGGCCCGAGGTGACCACCGACGTGGCGGTGGGCCAGATGCGGCAGATCGAGTTTGTCGCCGACGAGGAGGGCGACTGGGCCTTCCATTGCCACAAGAGCCACCACACCATGAATGCCATGGGCCACGACGTGCCCACCATGATTGGCGTGGACCACCGCAAGATTGCGCGCCAGATCACCGACCTGATACCGGACTACATGGTCATGGGCGAACGCGGCATGGCCGACATGGCCCAGATGCAAATGCCCTTGCCCGACAACACTGCCCCCATGATGAGCGGCGAGGGGCCGTTTGGCTCGGTCGAGATGGGCGGAATGTTCAGCGTGCTCAAGGTGCGGCGCGAGCAAAAGCCGGGCGACTATTCCAACCCCGGCTGGTTCAAGCATCCAGCGGGCACAGTGGCCTACGAGTTCACCGGCGACGTGGCCAAGCCTGCACGATTGCAGAGCGATGGCAAGGGCGCCATGCCGGGCACAAACATGCCCCAACAGGCGGTGGAGGTTCAGGTGCGCAAACCCATGGGCCATGCTGGCCATTGAAAGGAGTTGACATGCATCGAATCCATGCACTGCTGGTCGTAGCTCTACTCGCCGCTCCGTTGGGGACCTTTGCACATGAGGGCGCCGACCACAAAAAGACCGGCCCTGTTCACAAGAAACAAACGGAATGGGGGATTGCCGGCGACGCCAAAGCCGTCCGGCGCACGGTAGAAATGACGATGACCGATAGCATGCGTTTCACGCCCGACCGCATCGAAGTCCGCCAGGGGGAAGTCGTCAAATTCGTCATCCGAAACCAGGGCCGGATGCTGCACGAAATGGTGATAGGAACCAGGGATACGCTGGATGCGCACGCGGCGCTGATGCAGAAGTTTCCAAACATGGAACACGACGAGCCCTATATGACCCATGTCAAACCCGCAGCCAAGGGCGAGATCATCTGGAACTTCAACCGCGCGGGCGACTTTGACTTTGCCTGCCTGATCGCCGGCCACTACCAAGCCGGCATGGTGGGCAAGATCCGGGTCGTGGCATCCAAGCGCTGAACCAGGCCGGCACGGGGCGACCAGGAGAATCACTTGTTCCTGAACCTATAGCGTAGCTGGCCTCGGCCCATCTGTCACCTCACGCACCGGTGAAGCCACCAGGGCCAGCAGCGCGATGCAGGCCAGCAGGCCACCGCTGCCGACGAAGAGTTGGCTGAGCGTGATGGAGCGCAGCATCCAGCCGGTGACCGCGCCTGACAGCGGAGCCAGGCCCAGGAAGATGAACATGAACATGCCCATCACCCGGCCCATCAGCGCCGGTGGCGTGCGCTGTTGCAGCCAGCTAAAGATGGACACCTGCATGAAGCCGCCGAGCACGCCAATGGTGCCCAGCAGTGCCGCACCCTGCCAGGTGGCCGAGATCAACCCCATGGGTACGAATAGCAGGCCCACCACCACGTCCACGACCAGCATGGTCATGCCCAGCGTACCCAGGCGCAGGCCTGGGCGGGCGCCCGACACGGCCATGCCCACCAGCGTGCCGGCGCCGTGCGCCCCCAGCAGAATGCCCAGCGCCG
Organism: Rhodoferax sp. GW821-FHT07G04; assembly: GCF_059418585.1. Classification (NCBI taxonomy): domain Bacteria; kingdom Pseudomonadati; phylum Pseudomonadota; class Betaproteobacteria; order Burkholderiales; family Comamonadaceae; genus Rhodoferax; species Rhodoferax sp. GW821-FHT07G04. Next base: position 555,823 of record NZ_JBWKQD010000001.1, on the reverse strand, counting down.
CGGCACCCAGGTTCAACGTGGTGGCCAGCACGGGCACGGCAATCTGCACCGGTCCGGTGATCAGCACGGCCACCGCACCCCAGTAGAGGAAGCACAGGCGCATATCGCGGTCGTTCCACAAATGCTGCAGACCCGCCACTACGGCGGCGAAGACTGGCTGGTTCGCTGCTGCGCTGCCGGAAACCTGACCGGCGACTTGGCCATGGGGACGCACCTGGGCCAGCGTCCATGCGGAGAGCAGGAACGTCAGCGCGTCGAAGCCAAAGGCCATGCCCAGACCGCGTGCGTCGGTCACCGCACCCGCGGTGGTGCTGCCTGCGGGGCCGTCACCGAAGATGGCGATCAGCAGACCGGCCAACAGCGGGCCGAGGAACATCGAAAACTGGCGCAGGCCCATCATCACACCATTGGCGGCGGGCAACTGGGCGCGTTGCATCACGTGCGGCAACATGGACGTAGCCGACGGAATGCTGAAGGCGGTGGCCAGGCCGATGGCGAAGGCCAGTGCATACACCGTCCACAGTGTCAGGCCGCCCGCCAGCACCAGCACGGCCAGCACCGCCAGCAGCCCGGTGTTGATGTATTTGGTGACCATCAGCACCTTCTTGGGCGAATAGCGGTCGACGATGGCGCCGCCGATCAGGATGAAGGCGGCGCGTGGCAGGCTCATCAGGCCCAACACGGTGCCCAGCACCAGCGTATCGCCAGTCATGCGCAGCACCAGCCAGGGAAGTGCGACCAGCGTGAACTGGTCGCCCAGCATGGAGATGATGGCGCCGGCCATCAGCCAGACGAAGTTTTTGTCGCGCATCAGTGCGGCGCGCGCGGGGTTGGGCGGGCGTGAAGCCATGGATCAATTCCTCAATTCAATATCAATGCATGCCATGCTGAGGCCTGACGCTAGGTCAGGGTCAACAGTTTTTTATTCAACGGAGTGTTGCTGCTGCAAGGCTGCGCGCATGGGCGATACGTGCGGTGGCCGCCGCCTGCAGGCCGTTCACGCCCGCGGCGTCGTAGCGGGCCAGCAACTGGTCGCCACCGCTGTCTTCCAGCAGTTGCAACTGCGTCTCCTGCAACTGGGCGGCCAGGGTATGCGGGTCAAAGCCGCTCTGAAAGGCCTCCCCCACCGAGGCCACCTGGCGCCGCAGTTCGGCGAAGGCCGGGGCGGCCGCGTGGCTGTCATCGAACACCGCTTCGTCCACGTAACTGAAGACCACTTCGCTGCCCGCGGATGCGCCGTTGGCAATGGCACGCAGCGTGGCCAGATTGGCGTCGCGCGTCAGGTACATTGTCACGCCCAGCCAGGAGAAAAATGTGGGCTCGGTGGGGTCGTACGGCGAGCGGGCCAGGGCCGCGGCCAGTGTCTCGGTGGACAGGTCGGCGGCGACCCAGTGCAGGTGCTTGGCATCGGCCAGACCGCTGGCGGCCAACTGCTGGCGCTTGAGCTTTTGTGTAGCGGGGTGGTCCACCTCAAAAACGGTGAGCGTCTGGGCATAGGCCGGGCGGCGCAGTGCAAAGCTGTCAAAGCCCGCGCCAATGATGACGTACTGCGTGATGCCCCGCGCCATAGCGGCCTGCAGTTGTTCTTCGGCATAGCGGGCACGCAGTATGACGTCCGCGTAGGCGCTGCTGGCCCGCAGTATGCGGTGCAGCACCACGTCGGGCGGGGCGGCGTCGGCCTGCTCCCGCAGGCTCGCGGGCAGGCGCGCCAATGCGGACTCGACGATGGCCGCGCGGGCAGGGGCCGGCACCAGCCGCTCGCCCCAGGTGTCGTCCAGCAAGGGGGCAGGGTCGTGGCGTGTGTGCACAGCGCGCATCAGGGATGTGACCATGGCGGTGCGGCTGGCGTCTGTAGTGTTCATGAGGGGCTCTCCGTAAAACCCTGCATGCTCAAGCCTCACCCTGCGTCAGGGTCAAGCGTTTTGTTCAACGCCGTGGTGGCTGTTTCTCCAGCAAAGGTTTTGTGAGTCCCTGGACACCCACCAAGGCCAGCACCGTTGCGAGCGAGCTTTGTGCGCCTTCCCAGGCGTTCTTGGGGTCGAACCACTCATTCATGGTGTGGAAGCCGCCCGTCTTTCCGCCGCTGCCCAGTATCACCGCTGGTATGCCCAGGTGCATGGGCACATTGGCATCCGTGCTGGCCCCCAGCAACAGCGGTTGTGTTTTGCCGAAGGCCGCCAGGCTGCGCACGGCAATTTGCACCATTTTGGAATCTGGCTGCGTGATGCCGGCGGGGCGGTCACCGATGAGCTTGGTGCTGACCGTGATGACATCCTTCTCCTGGTCTTTGTCCCAGCGTTTGTTTTCTTCAGCCACACCTTCGGCGACAGCGGCCATGATCAGTTTTTCTGTCGCCAGCAGACTGGCCATTTCGTTCGACCGTATGTCCACCAGCATGCGGGCATCCGGTGAAATGGTGTTGACCGATGTGCCACCCCCCACGACGCCCACCGTGAAAGTTGTCTTGGGAATCTGCGGCGTGCGCACGTCACCGATCTTGGCGATCGCGCGGCCCATGGCGTGGATGGCGCTGGCCGTGCCAAAGGCGATGAAGCTGTGGCCACCGGGGCCTTTGAACGTGAATTCGTAGCGGTTGCTGCCCGTCCCCTGCATGAGGATGGAACCGCCGTCGCCGGGTTCCAGGCCCACCATGCCATCAATGGACTTGTTGTCGCGGAATATCGCCTTCATGCCGCGCAGATTGCCCAATTCTTCTTCGCCGGTATTTCCGACAATCATCAGGTCACCCACGGTCTGCACATGGTTGTCGTTGAGGACCTTGAGCCAGGAGAGCAAGACACTCAGGCCGCGCGTGTCGTCGGAAATGCCGGGCGCGTACCAACGGCCTTCTTCCTTGACCTTGACGGCAACGTCCGTACCTTCAGGGAAGACGGTGTCCAGGTGCGCGGAGATCAGCAGCAAGGGGCCATTGCCGGAACCTTTGCGCAGCCCCACGACGTTGCCTTCGGAGTCGATCCTGGCGTCCGGCAAACCCAATGCCTGCATCATCTTGAGAAAGGCCTCGGCGCGCTTTTGTTCTTTGAAGGGCGGCGCAGGTATCTCCGTCAATGCCTTCAAGTCGTCCAAGGAACGCGCATGGTCGTTCTTGACGTCCTCCATGAGCTTTTTTACCTTCGGGTTTGCCAGAAGCGTGGTCACCGTGTGCTCGACCTCGGGCGTGATCGGCCCGGGCTTGAACAGTTGTGCGTTTGCTGTGCCTGCCAGCAACAAGCAGGCCAGTGCAACGGGCAGATGGCTGAAGACGGATCGCACACCGGTAGGTGCTTTGGGTAGGTCCAGGCAGAGGGCTCGGGGTGTTTTCATGGCGGCCGAAGGTGCTGAATGAAGGGAACACGATTGTTGCAAGTTGCATGGGCCGGTGCAAACGGATATTCTTGTGAGTTGTAAGTTTTTCTAACATTGGGCTGCCAATTTCCTATGCGCCGACAAATCCCCTCCACCCGCAGCCTGATCGTTTTCGATGCCGTTGCGCGCCATCTGAGCATGAGCAAAGCGGCGGATGAACTGAACCTTACGCACAGCGCTGTCAGCCAGCAACTGCGGTTGTTGGAGAGCTTGTTGGGACAACCCCTTTTCCAACGCGGTGGCCGTGGCGTCACGCTGAATGCGTCGGGCGAGGTGTACCGGGCGAAAGTTGCCGACGCCTTGCTGAGACTGGAGCACCATACCCTGGATGTGATGGCTTTGGGCCGAACGGACAGCAGCCTGCTGTTGGGCGCATTGCCGGTTCTGGCCGATCGCTGGCTGATTCCGCGGTTGCCGCTGTTCACACGGCAATACCCCAATGTGCGCATACAGTGCCAAGTTTTTCAAACCAATGCATATATTGCCGACCCGCGGTTTGATCTTGCCATCCAGTACCACAACGCGGTCTGGCCGCAGGCAAACAGTACGCCTCTGTTCGCGGAAACCTGCGTTGCCGTTCATGCACCCGACGCGCCTTTTCGGCGGGACTTGGCGAAGCGCGATTTCCGCAATGTCCCGCTGTTGCATCTGAGCACCCGGCTGCAAGCATGGAGCGGTTGGTTGCGAGACGCAAAGCTGGCGTTCAACTCCTCCAATCCGTTGGCCGGGCACCGTTTCGATCTGTTTTCGATGGTGGTGGAGGCTGCTTTGGCGGGGCTGGGTGTTGGCCTGGTTCCGCGCTTCGCGGTGCAGCGTGAATTGGATAGCGGTGCGCTACAACAATCACATCCTTATGTGTTGCGCGATAGCCAAGCCTACAGCCTGTTCGTGCCAGCGCACCGTGACGAGGACCCATCGGTCATTGCGTTTTCCCATTGGTTGCTGGAGCAGTGTGCGGCGGAAACCGCGATTGCCTCAACGCGTCTTTAGTATTCCCAACTGGTGGCCTTGCGCAGCCAGTGCGCTTTTGATGAAGCCCAATGTGGTGTCGTCAAAGACCGTGGTGCCCTGTAGCAGGGGCTCGGCGTTGTAGGCGGTGATCAGCTTCTGCAACAGCGCGGGCTTGTTGCCGCACAGGTCTAGCATCACCCGCTCCCAGTGGGCCAGTAGGGCCTTGGCGGGCTCAGATGTCAGGTCGGCCTGGGCGGCATGCAGGGCATGGGCCTCTTGGGTGATGTGCTGTACGGCCGCCGCATTGATGGTGCGCAGCGTGTGCAGCTCGGCCAGCGTCATGTGGCGCAGCATGGCCTCCATGCGCATTGCGATGGCGGCATTGATGTAGCGGATCACCTCAGGCCCGGGGCCGTTCTTGAACTGGTTGGTGGGCTCGGCGTTGTACATCTGGCCCCAGCGTTCGATCAGCTTGAAGTCGTCGTCCATCATCTCCAGCGTCAGGTTCATCCAGCGCAGGGCCAGTGACTGCACGCGTTTGGTGTCGGGGGCCAACTGCTGGTCCATGGCCACGCGCACGTCGGCAATCAAGGGCTCCCACAGCGCGGCCTGCGCCTTGCGATTGTCCAGAATGCGCTTGATCTCGGCCGCACTGAAGTATTTGGAGTAGGTGGTCATCAGCGACAGCGTAGAGAGCCAGTCCGCCATGTCGGGCTCGCTGCCGGTGGCCAGACGTTCCTGCAGCAGTTGCAGCCTTGCGCGCAGCTCGGTGGCCTGGTTGATCTCGTGGCTCAGCCCGCGGATCTGCCGGGCAATGGTGTCGCCCAGGCCCTCGCCGTCGCGCTCCAGCATGCCGCCCACGTCGGCCAGCGACAACCCCAGGTGGCGCAGCGCCTGGATGGTGTGCAGCCGCGCCACGTCGTCCTGGTTGTAGAGCCGGTAGCCCGCGTCCGAGCGGGCCGAGGGCTTGAGCAGCCCGATCCCATCGTAATGGTGCAGGGTGCGCACGGTCAGACCGGTGCGGGCGGCCAATTCGCCGACTTTCAATAACAACGACACAGCGCGGGGCTCCTGGGATGGGGGTGGGCCACGGTGGCACCACCCAGACCCGCAGTATCAACCCTCACGCAACGTCAGGGTCAAGCCAAGACTTCTTTGGCCGCCCGTTCGCCCTCAAAGAAGGCTGCCTGTAGCGTGCCGTAGTACTCCAGGTTGGTGGCCTCGCCGGCAAAGTGCAGGGTCTTCAGTGCCGTGCCCAATTGGGTGCGGGCCTTGAGCGTGCTCGGGTCGGTGGGGCCACCGCCGATGAAAGCGGTGTAGGAGTAAGCGCCATTCACGCCAGGCGCCTTGCTCCAGTTGGTGATGGCCTTGCCGGTGCTGAAGTAGACGTCATCGCAGGCGGCTTGGATGCTGTTTTTGAACAGGGCGAACACATCGCTGTCCGACATGCCATCCAGCGCCGCGGCAAAGTCGCCCGCGGCATGGGCAATCAGAACCTTCGGAGCGTAGGGCAGGCGGTAGTACTGCCACACGCCTTCGGGTTGGGTTTCGATCAGGTAGTAGTTGGTGCCTGGGACTATGCTGGCCGGCTCGGTGCGCAGCTGGAGCGCCAGCTTCTTGTACGAGCCCAGGCGCAGGGCCTTCAGCGCATCCGTATAGGCCTTGGGCAGCGCCGGCGTGAAGGCGATGGTGCTATTGCCCAGCACCGAGACCGGCACGGTGATGATGCAGGCGTCCACCTGCAGCGTGTTGCTACCCCAGGTCAGCGTGGCGCTGTCGTCGCCATAGCTGACTGCCTTGACCGTGGCGTTGAAGTGCGCGGTGAAGCGGGTGGGGTAGAGCGTGGCCAGTTGCTGGCCGTATTTCGCCACCAGGGTGCCGATGCCTTGCATGACGAAGAGGTTGTTGCCCTCTCCCTCGTCACTCTCGCGGGCACGGTCCGCGGCGATGTACTGCCAGGTTTCGGCGGATTCGGTGAAGGGGCCATAGGTGGACGTGGCGTGGCCGAACATCTCCACCTGGGTGTCGAAGCTGGGCTTGCGCGCGACGATCACATTGGGCTGGACTGCCGCCGCATCGTAGGAGGTCTGTATCTTGTCCACGACCTCTTGCACATCGGGCGTGGTAGTGGGCTCGTCGGCCCAGCCGTCATCGGTATCCACCCGCAGCATGTAGTCGGCGTCTTCTTCGACCATTGTGAACTTCAGGTCTTTGGCAATCTGCACCAGGGGGTTGATGTTGGGGTCCTGGATGTACTGGGCGCCCATGTCGAACGCAAAGCCGGGTATGGAGGTGCTGTCGGTGCGGGCCCGGCCGCCGTAGCCGCCCGACGATTCGAAAATATGCACCTCGGTCACATTGCGGCCGGCCAATAGCGTGTAGGCGGCGCTGATGCCGGCCAGGCCGCCGCCAATGATTGCAACTTTCATCGGTGTTCCCCCTTTTTTGGTGTCGTGTGAAGTGCCTTGCGTGGACACGGCAGCAAGGCTTGGGGCATTCTGGGCGCATAGCCGGCAACAGGCCATTACCGGGCATTACAGCGGACCGGATAATCAGCGCCCATGCACACCTTGGAACAACTGCGCAGTGGCGCACTGATGGGAACCCGTCGTCTGGACCTGGCTTGCGGGCTGCAGACCTTGCCGCCCGAAGTTTTTGATTTGGCCGACACGCTGGAGGTGCTCAACCTCTCCGACAATGAACTGAGCACGCTGCCGCACGACCTGCCACGCCTGCACCGGCTCAAGGTCATCTTCTGCTCGAACAACCCCTTTACCCAATTGCCAGAGGTGCTGGGCGATTGCAAGGGCCTTCAGCAAGTGGGCTTCAAGTCCTGCCGCATTGGCGATGTGCCCGGCGCGGCCTTGCCACCGCAATTGCGCTGGCTGACGCTGACCGACAACGCCATCACCCGCCTGCCACCCGAGCTGGGCCAGCGCCTCGCGTTGCAGAAGCTGATGTTGGCGGGCAACCGCTTGCGCGAGGTACCCGAAACGCTGGCCGACGCCCGCAAGCTGGAGTTGCTGCGCCTGTCGGCCAACGCCTTTGCGCAATTGCCGGCGTGGCTGACACAGCTGCCACACCTGAGTTGGCTGGCGTTGGCGGGCAATCCGCTGGAGGGCTGGCACCACCCGCCACCTGCGCCCCTAGGCCGCGTGTCGTGGTCGCAACTGCGTCTGGACGGCCTGCTGGGTGAGGGTGCATCCGGCCACATCTACCGCGTGCACCAAGAGGGCAGCACGCAAAGTCTGGCGCTCAAGCTGTTCAAGGGCGCCATCACCAGCGACGGTCTGCCCGAGCACGAACTGGCCGCCTGCCTGGCCGCCGGCCAACACCCTGCGCTGTGCACCCCCAGCGCAGAGCTGGCGGACCATCCCCAGGGCACGCGTGGCTTGCTGTTGCCGCTGATACCTCCGCACTACGCCAACCTGGCCGGTCCGCCCAGCCTGGACAGCTGCACGCGCGATGTCTACGCACCGGGCTTGCGCATCGCGGCGCCCCTGGCATTACGCCTGGCACAGGACATGGCCGAGGCCGTGGACCACCTGCACCAGCGCGGCATCCTGCATGGCGACTTGTACGCGCACAACATCCTGTGGGACCCCGCCACCGGCCGGGCCTTGCTCAGCGACCTGGGTGCGGGCACACTGCTGCCCACGGACCAGCCCCAGCTCAGCCGCGCGCTGCAGGCGCTGGACGTGCGGGCGTTTGGTTACCTGTTGGAGGAGTTGGCAGCGCATGCAGCTGATCCGGGCGCGTTGCTGGCGGGTATGGCGGCCGTCGCGCGGGCTTGCCTGGATACCCAGCCCTTGGCCCGGCCGGTTATGGCGGACGTGGCGCGGCAGTTGGCTGCGCTGTAGTGGTTTCGTTGGTAATGCGGTTCCTGATTGTGCTCATATTTTGATAGCGATTCATCTATATTATTCGAGGGGCGGTCTCAAACCCAAGTGCAACACACGCAGAGCTTATTGGACAACGTCAGGGGAATGCTCAAGCCGCGCGAGCCACTGACTGTAGACCTCAAACGGAGTAAACCAGCCCAGCGTCTTGCGTGGCCGGCCGTTCATCTGATCAGCAATCGCATCAAGCTGCTCCTGGCTGACCTGTGAGAGATCGGCCCCCTTGGGTAGGTATTGCCTGATCAAACCATTGGTGTTCTCGTTGGTTCCCCGCTGCCAAGGGCTATGCGGATCGCAGAAGTACACCGCCACGCCTGTATTGGCAGTCAACTGCTGATGGTGCGCCATCTCTCGGCCTCGGTCATAGGTCAGGGTTTGGCGCATCGGCTTGGCAATGCCGTTTAACTTGTCTGTAAACGCTTGCAGAACATGGGCAGCCGTTGCTGGATTAGGGTGCGGCAGCTTGATCAGCATCACAAAGCGCGTACTGCGCTCCACCAAGGTGCCAACCGCACTGAGGTTCCCCGCTCCTTTGATCAAATCGCCCTCCCAGTGCCCCGGGAACTGGCGATCTTCAATCTCAGGAGGGCGCACATGGATGCTCAAGAGGTCGGCGATCTGACCGCGGCGGTCCTCTCCGCGTGAACGGGGCCAACGCTTGGTACGCGCCAGGCGCAAGCAAGTGATGAGTTCTCGGCGAAGCTCACCTCGGGGTTGGGCGTAGATGACGTTGTAGATGGTTTCGTGCGAGACGCGTTTGGCTGCCTCGTGCGGGTGCAGTGTAGCCAGACGAGAGGCAATCTGTTGGGGCGACCAGCGCTGATGCAGCAGGGTCTGCACAGAGGCAAAGAGCGCGTTGCCAACCACGAGCTTGGGGGCAGGTCTGCCGTGGCGGCGTCGGCGCACGAAGCGTTGGTGGGCAAAGCTGCCACTGTAGGCGCCACCGCCGCAGTTTCGACTGATCTCGCGGCTTACCGTTGAGGCAGCACGGTTAAGTATCCGAGCTATGGCTCGCACGCTCAAGGCCAGCTCCAGACAGATGGCGATGGTTTGACGTTCTTGGTAGTCGAGCTGTTTGTATTCTTGCTTCTGTTTCATGGACACACCTTATTGAAAATTCAATCGGTGTGTTGCACTTCACTTTTGAGCGGGGCAGGGCTAGAGGCCAGTTTTATTAAAATTTCGCAGGGAAAGCATCCAATAAACCCAAAATAGGTATTTTGTTTGACTTGACCGTCCAAAAAGTGTTCGAAAGCGTAAACGGCCGAACCCGACCGGCCCTGCATACGGATTGCAGGCGGTATATTCGCGCAGCCTGCTCTTCCTCCAGCCCATTTGAGCGGACGCAACCCTACAACCGAATACGCATGACTATGAAGTTTGTAAGCACCGCCGCCGCTGTCGCCCTATTGACCCTCGCCCCGCTCTGTGCGACGGCTGCGGAAATATTGACACCCGCCCAGGTCGAGAAGATTGTGGGCATCAGCGGTGTGCAGACCAAACCCTCCAAGTACGACAAGGGTGGCACCACCTTTGTGGGTGCCAAGGGCGAACCGGTGGTCGCGCTGAAGGTGCAGGCCGCGTTTGCGTACGACGTGTGGAAGAACAATGCCGGTCCTAACGCGCAGCCGGTTGCAGGTATCGGCGCTGAGGCCTTCCTGGCCAAGGATCCGGCCTTGGTGTGCTTCAAGAAGGCCGACAAGGGCATCTGTGTCACCTCCATGCAGCCGCTGTCGGATGCGTTGGCGGTCAGCAACGCCCAGCTACTGGAGTTGGCACGGGCTGCGGCGGCCAGCCTGTAGCGTTGGGCAGTGATTCAAAAAGAGGAGGGCAAAAAATATGGCAACGGCGGTTTCCGAATACGAAAAACTTTTGGCCAAATGGGGTGATGGCGACACCGTCATCGCATCGCAAATGTTTGGCAAACCCTGCCTCAAAGTCCACGGCAAAGCGTTCGTGGCCCAACACCTGGATACGGTGGTCTTCAAGCTCAGCGGGTCTGAGCACACAAAAGCGCTGGCCGTGCCGGGCGCGGTGCTGTGGGACCCGTCGGGCAAGGGCAGGCCGATGAAGGAATGGGTGGCGCTGCCGGCGGCGGCGTCCAAGATGTTCCAGGCGCTGGCCACGGCAGCCATGGCCTATGTGGGCGGCGGCGCGGCGTAGATAGCCCACTCTGCGCCAGCAGCCGTGCCGTACGTGCGCCGCCAACTGAGCCTGTATGTGCCCAGCGAGCAATCGCAGGCCATCGAGGCCGTGCGCCTGTTGCTGGACCCTGTGCAGCACCGGCTGATACCCGCCCATGTGACGCTGTGCCGCGAAGACGAACTGGCGTCCGATTGGGCCGTTATCCAGAGCCGCTTGGCCAGCCTGCCGTTGGGGCCGCTGGTGTTGGAGTTTGGCGTGCCCGAGCCTTTCTTTGCCCACGGCTGGTTATTGCCTTGCACGGCCGGCGTACAGCCCTTTCGCCAACTGCGCGAATACGTGCTGGGCAGCAAGGAGATCCGTGACCTGCAGGCCCACATGACGCTGGCCCACCCGCGCAATCCCAAGGCGGCGGGCAATTGCGCCGAGCATGCGCTGCGCTTACCCAGCCCACTGCTTGTGCGCCTGCCCAGCATTTACTTGATCGAACAGCAAGAGGCCAGCCAGCCCTGGCGGGTGCTCGAAACCTATGCTCTGGCCGAGTGACTGTGGCCACCATTCCAATCCATGCAGAACGACAACAGCAGCAACAGCCCTTCCGCGAGCAACAACGCCAACCCTTTGCCTGTCTTCAGCCTGGCCCACCCACTCACCGACCGCGACGCGCTGCTAGCGCTGAACATGGAGTACATGGCCTGGGTTGCCGATGGCATTGAAAAGACCTTTGGGCTCACGTCGCAGGCCCTGCTGGGCATGCCGCTGGCCGAGTACGTGGCCGGCGCCATCGACAAGGTCTGTGGCGAACCACCGCCGCGCGGCGCCTTCTACCTGGTCCACGTGGGGGGTGCGCTGGTCGGCATGGGCGGGCTGCGACCCCTGGGGCCTGGCGTTGGCGAGATCAAGCGCATCTATGTGCGGCCCACCGCGCGGGGTATGAACCTGGGCCAGACCATCTTGCAGCGGCTGATGGCAGACGCAGCTTCCTTTGGCTACACCACGCTGCGGCTGGACTCGGCCCCTTTTATGCACTCGGCCCACCGCCTGTATGCGGCGGCTGGTTTCGTGGACCGCGGGCCCTATGAAGGGCTGGAGGTGCCGGTCGTGCTGCACGCGGGTTGGCGCTTCATGGAGCGCCACCAGCCTGCATGACCCGGCACATCAACCAGCCACACACACATACCTACTCACACAAACAAAGGAGAGCTATTTTGGGACTTGCCATCAGCGTAGGCGTACTGGCGGATTTGCTGGACAACGACCCCGAAGGGGCGGAATGGATGGAGGAGGGCCTGGCCGCGGCCAATCACCTGCTGGCCGCAGCAGGTCTGCCGCCGCACACGGAGCCGCGGGTGCTGCCCCCGCTGCAGAGCCGCGCGTCGCTGGATGCGTTTCCTTATTCCTTCATCCACTACCTGCGGCGGGCCTATGCCTACCGCAGTGAATCTCCCGACTGGATGGCCACGCCCCTGGACGATGGCGAAGACCCCACCGAGGACGAGACGCTGCAGGCGGTGGCCGAGCAGTTCGAGAGCCATCTGCTTTTCCACTCCGACGCAGAAGGCTACTACCTTCCCGTCGATTTCGAGGATGTGCTGATCGCGGATGGTGATGATGAGGATGCGGCGGAGTTGCCGGGTGAGCTGCTCGGGTCGGCCTACCGCTTGCTGGAGGAACTGGTGCTGGTGGCGCCCGCACTGGGTATCGCGCTGCACGACGGGCAGTTGTCGGATACAGAGGCCGCGCGCATAGACGGCATCGCCTGTAGCGACGATGGTCTCTGCCGTGAAATGGCCGCGTGGTTGTTGCTGTATGAGTCTGCCCGGCTCAGCATCCAGCACAAGACGGCCATCGTCTTTTCCTAGACGCGCCAGCGGCTAAAACCGCCGCTGCGCCGCACAGGCCAGGTGGGGGCGTGCGGCACTTGACGCCATTTCCACCATATTGGATAATTTGTCCAGTATGAAGGATTCAACAACAAACCCCGCCATGCAGGACATCAACCAGCGCATCGCCCAGCGCGTCAGTGCCCTGCGTGCGGAGCGCGGCTTGTCGCTGGATGCGCTGGCCAGGCAATGCGATGTCAGCCGTTCCATGATCTCGCTGATCGAGCGGGGTGAAAGCAGCCCCACGGCCGTGGTACTGGACCGGCTGGCCTTTGGCCTGGGTGTGACACTGGCCTCGCTGTTTGAGGCACCGCAGACAGACGCCAGCCCGGTGGTACGGCGTGCGGACCAATTGCAATGGACCGATCCAGAGTCTGGCTACCGGCGGCGCAATGTCTCGCCGCCGCATGTGCGTTCACCGCTGCAGATTGTCGAGATCGACTTTCCAGCCGGTGCCAAGGTCAGCTATGCGGCGGGCCTGCGCGACGTGGGCGTGCACCAGCAGGTGTGGATGCTGGAAGGCGCCATGGAGCTCATTTTTGATGGCCAGCACCACCGCCTGAACACGGGTGATTGCCTGGCGATGGAAGAAAACCAGCACATCGTCTTCCAGAACACCAGCAAGCGCGCCGCGCGCTATGCCGTGGTCATCAGCACCGCCTTCATCAACCCCTAAATCGAGCAGACCCCACACCATGCGCATTGCCTTTGAATCTCCCAACCAGGCGGACACCATTGCCCTGATTGCCGAGCTGGATGACTACCAGAGAACCCTGTACCCACCCGAAAGCGTTTATGCGCTGGACCTGAGCACGGTTGCACAGGAGCAAATGCTGTTTGCCGTCGCCCGCGATGACACCGGCCAAGCGGTGGGCTGCTGCGCGGTGGTGCTGGGGCTGGACTATGGCGAAGTCAAGCGCATGTATGTGCGCCCTGCTGCGCGTGGCCAGGGCGTTGCACGGCAGATCCTGCAGATGCTGGAGGATGCGGCGGTCGCGGCCGGTTGCCAGCAGATGAAGCTAGAGACAGGCCCAGGCCAGCCGGAGGCGCTGGCGCTGTATGCGCGCTTTGGCTATGCAGTCTGCGGGCCCTATGGCAGTTACGCAGACGACCCGCTGAGCGTGTTCATGCAAAAGACGTTGCCAGCGCTCACGACGCACCAAAGCGAGCCAGCATGAAATCCACAAAGCGGCTCAGCTTGGGCACGGGCTGGCGGTCCTTGGGGTAGACCAGGTGGATGGGGAAGGGCGGTGGCCGGTGCTCCTGCAGTATCTCCACCAGGCGCCCAGCGGCTACGTCACCGCCCAGCATCACCGAAGACTGCATGACGATGCCAAAGCCCTCCAGCGCGGCCATGCGCAGGGCCAAGCCGTTGTTGCTCTGGAAGCGGCTCACCGGCCAGCCGCGCGGTAGCGGGTCACCACGGCCCAGCGTCCAGCCGCCGCGGCGGGTCCAGTGCGTGAAGCCCAGGCATTGGTGGTGGACTAGCTCCTCGGGGTGCTGGGGTGTGCCGGCGCGTTTCAGGTAAGACGGCGCCGCACAAATCATCACACCATACGACTGGAGCGGCCGCGCCACCAGGCCCGAGTCGGCGAGCGTGCCCACGCGGACGGCCACGTCCACACCTTCGTCGACCAGATCGATGATGCGGTCGTTCAGCGTCAGCTCCACCTGCACCTCGGGGTTTTGGTCCAGGAACTGTGTCAACGCGGGCGCCAGCATCACCGAGCCAAAGGTCACCGGCGCATTGATGCGCAGCAGGCCGCGTGCCGTGCTGCGCAGCGCCTGGGCGCCGGACTCTGCCGCCTGTACCTGGTCCAGGATGGCACGGCATTGGTCCAGGTAGGCCCGGCCAATCTCGGTCAGGCTTTGGCGGCGGGTGGTGCGTGTCATCAGGCGGGCGCCCAGGCGTTCCTCCAGATGGCGTATGTGCTTGCCCGCCATGGGCGCCGACATGCCAAAGGCCTCGGCCGCCGCGCTGAGGCTGCCTTTGTCCACCGTGGCCACAAACACGGCCATGCTCTCCAAGCGGTCCATGGTATTAAAAACTGATGGTTAGTAATGAAGTAAATGATATGGTATTTATTCTCTATGGGATTGAATCAACAATTGCACCCATGCCACACCGGCATGCCATCTAACCCAAAGGATTTGCCATGAAAGTTCTCGTCATCGGTGCCACCGGCGCCATCGGAAATGCGGTCGTCAAGGAGTTGTCGGCTCGCCACACCGTCATTGCGGCCAGCCGCAGCAGTGCCACCCACCCGGTGGATTTCACGCAGCCCGCCAGCGTGGAGGCCTTGTTCCAAAAGGTAGGCAAGGTCGATGCAGTCGTGGCCACGGTGGGCGATGTGCACTTTGGCCCTTTGGGCGAGATGACCAGCGAACAGTTCCGTATTGGCCTCAACAGCAAGCTGATGGGCCAGGTGGAGCTGGTCTTTGCCGCGCAAAAGTATCTGAACGATGGCGGCTCCATCACGCTGACCAGCGGCATCGTGGGCGCGCAGACCATTCGCTATGGCGCCAGTGCCGCATCGGTCAACAAGGCGGTGGAAGGCTTTGTGGTGGGGGCCGCCATCGAGTTGCCGCGCGGCTTGCGCATCAACGTGGTGAGCCCTACCGTGTTGCAGGAGTCCATGCCCGCATTCGGGCCGTATTTCGTGGGCTTTGAGCCGGCCCCCGCCGCCCGGGTGGCCCTGGCCTATGCGCGCAGTGTGGACGGCCTGCAGACGGGGCAGGTCTACACCGTCTGGTGATACCAATTGACAGGTGCGGCGCAATTGCCTAGCCTGTGATGGATGCTATTGCGCCGTCCACTCCACTCGCTGCTGGCCTTGGGCTGGCTGGCGGGTGGCGCCCTCTGCACTTGGGCGCAGCCCATCCCTATCCGAACTGCGGCGCAAGACAACAACGTGCTGAAGTTCAACCGTTCCAACCCCAGCAAGCCCGGCATCTGCGTGGAGGTCATGCGGGCCGTGGAGCGGCAAGACCCCGACATCAAGTTCTTTGGCGGGACCACGCCCACGGCCTTGCCCCGGGTGGAGCAGCGCTTGGCTCAGGGGCAACTGGATGCCTTTTGCGCGCTGATTAAAACCCCGGAGCGTGAGGCACGCTTCGGCTTCATCGACGTGCCCATCTACACCGTGCACCACCGCATTGCCGTGCGGGCCGATGACGCGGTGCGGATCAACAGCCTGGACGACATCCGCAAGCTGGGTGCAGACGGCGTGGTCATTGTCGGCAAGGGCACTTCGCATGAGGGCTATTTGAAGGGCCAAGGCGGTCTGGTGCTGGAGGCCAGCAGTGGCAACACCGATGTCAACCTGCGCATGCTGGTGGGTGGGCGTGGCCGCTTTCTCTACCACACCGAGAACGCCTTGCTGCGTTACATCGACGAAGGGCAGTTGGGCGACAAGGTCAAGCTCTTGCCCACCGTCTTCAAATCCGAATCCCTGTTGTTCGCCGTGGCCAATACCTGGCCTGCTGCTCACCGTGAACGGCTGGAGGCGGCTTTGGCCAAGCTGGCGCAACGGGGCGAGCTGGCCCGCATCTACGCCGGCTACAAAGAAAACTAGGCCAGGGCGACCGAGGGGGCTGCTGCGGCCACGCAGTTGCGCCCGGATCTTTTGGCGGTGTAGAGGGCTTGGTCCGCAGCACGCAGCAGTGCCCCGAGTGAGTCCTGTGCCGCATCGGGTGTCGTCTGGCCAAAGCTGGCCGTACCTATGCTCACCGTGACCTGAAGCACCAACTCATCGTCCTGAATGGTCTCCTGCTCCACCAGTTGGCGCAGGCCCTCGGCCACGCGGGCGGCGCCTGCGGCGTCGGAGCCTGGTAGCAGGATGGCGAATTCCTCACCGCCCAGGCGCCCGGCGACGTCGGTGCCGCGCAGGGAGCCTGCCAGCAATTGCCCCAGCGCGCGCAACACGGCGTCGCCCGCCGGGTGGCCGTAGTCGTCGTTGACCCTTTTGAAGTGGTCCACGTCCAGCATCAGTACGCTCAAGGGCTTGTCCAGGCGCATGGCCAATTGCATCTGGCTGCGCGCTTGCGCCAACCAGGCTCTGCGGTTGAGCAGGCCGGTCAGTTCGTCTTCATTCGCCAGGCGGCTGACCTTGACCAGCGCGTCTTTGAGCTCACGCTGCATCAGCCGCAGCTCCATCAGCGCAATCACCTGGCGTGCCAGGCGGCGCAGCAGGCGGTGCTGGTTGGGCGTCAGCTTGCGGGGCTGGGTATCCATCACACACAGCACGCCCACGCGGTAGCCGTCTGCACTGACCAGGTTGACGCCGTTGTACATGCGGAACTGGGGGCCGGATACTGTGGAGACGAGCGATGCGGTGCGGGCATCGGCCGTCAGGTCCGGGATGCTGAGCTCCTCGTCCTCCAGGATCGACCAGGCGCAGTAGTCCTGGTCACGCGGCATCTGGTCCTTGTCGCTGCCGTAGCGGCTCTTGAACCACACGCGGTCTTCGTCGACCAGCGACACAAAGGAGTAGGGCGCGCCACACAGCTCGGCGGCCAGTTCGGTCAGCAGGTCGAATTCGTCATCGGCCTGCGTGTCCAACAGCATGTAGTTGTGCAGCGCAGCCAGCCGCTGCGGCTCATCGGGCGGGCGTGGAATCATGGCAAGTCCCCCGTGGTTGGCCCCAATTCAATTGTTGCTGCCCCCATTGTTGGCTCGGGCAGCCTATTCGTCAAACAGTCCCGGTCCGTTGAACTGCGCGCGCTCGGTCAGCAGCATGCGCAGCTTGGTGTCCACACCGCCGTTGGCCGAGAACCCGCCGGAGCGGCCACCGGCTGCCAGGATGCGGTGGCAGGGCACGACCGGTGCAAAGGGGTTGTGTCCCAAGGCCTGGCCCACGGCGCGGGCGGCACCGGGCTCGCCCAGTTGCTGGGCCAGCTCGCCATAGGTGCGCGTCTGGCCTGGCGGTATCTGGCGGGCCAGCGCATAGACCCGTTGCTGGAACGGCGGCACGCCGTCCATGTCCAGCACCAGGTGGGTCAAATCTGCGGGCTTTGGCGGAGTGCCCTGCAGCAGCGCGGCGACAGCGGCGATGGCCTCCTGCACCATGGGCGGTGGCAGGTTCTCCTCACGGCACTTCGGGAAGCGCCGGGCCATGCGGGCACGGGTGCCCGCCTCGTCCACCTCGGGCAATTGCACGCAGGTCAGGCCTTCTGCACTCCAGGCGATGCCGCAATGGCCCAGTGCGGTAGGGAAGACGGCATAGGCCAGCGTGGCGGGCACGGCTCTCCTCTCTATTCCCGCACGCGGCCCGTGGAATCGATGACGCCCAACTGCACCAGGCGCGAGGCCACACGGTCCTGTGCAAAGTGCACACGGAAGTCGCCGATGCTGACGTCATTGAGAGCGTCCAGCGCGCGCTTGAGCTTGGCCCGCGTCGGGTCCTTGCCAGCATTGGCCAGTGCAAATGCATAGACGCGGGCGGCGATATAGCCCTCCAGCAAATAGACGTTGGGCTTACCCAGCTTGGCATTCGCCATATCGGCCAGCATCTCACGCACCAGTGCGAACTTGCTGTTGTCGCTCTTGGGCACCACCCGGGCCACGACGACACCGGCACCGGCCGTACCCAGCAGGTCGGCCAGCAGGCTTTCGCCCGTATTGGAAAAGCCATAGACCGGCCCGCGGAACTGGCGGTTGCGCAGGTCCTTGATGGCGGCGGCGGCACCGGCCGGGTCGCTGATGACCAGCACCGACTCGGGCTTGGTCTGCAAGGCCTTCTCCACGTTTTCAATGGGTGTCTTGATCAGTAGATTGGCGCCGGCGCCGGTCATGGTGCGCTCAGCCGAATCCAGTGCGGCCAAGGATTCGCCATCGGCCGAATGCAGGATGGCCAGCCGGCGCACACCGAGGGTCTCGGCATGGTGGGTGATGGCCGAGGCCTCTTCGGCATAGCCGGGGCGCACGGAGTAGACATTGGGGTACAGCGAGCCACGGAACTCGTCTGCCGCTGCCATGGGGGCAAAAAACATCACGTCGTTGCCTTTGACGCTGGCATAGGCCGCCGTAAGCTGGGGCGAGCCGTAGTAGCCAAACAGCGACAACACGCCCTGGGTCAGCAGCTTGCGGGTATTGGCCACGGTGTTGGCGGGCGCGCCGCCATCGTCCAGCGTCACCAGTTCGATGCTGCGGCCATTGACACCCCCGGCAGCATTGATTCGGTCAAAGTACAGCTTGGCGCCTTGGGCGAACGACTGCCCCATCTGGGCAGAGGGCCCGGTCAGAGCGACCGACTGGCCCAACACGACCGATGTCTTGCTGACACCGTCTTCGGCATGGCCTAGGGCGCACAGGCCCAGGAGCGCGCTTGCGAAGGCCAACAGGCGCATGAATTTTTTTGGATTCAACGGTCTACCTTTGTCGTTATGCCAGGCCCAACTGCCTGTGCCAGCCACTATAGACCTTTGACGCGGCGCCAACCGTCGGGGTTTTCACGCCCCGACAGGTTGCTGTCAGGGCGCTGCTTTTGCGTATGTCAGATAGCACCCAATAGGCGCTTGGACAGGCGCTGCACACTGGGCGCTGCGGCTAGCACGATGATGCAGGCCGCGGGCCAAGCCAGCAAAAAAGCGTGGCCCCACAGCGCCATGAAACGCTCGCCCAGACCGACGTTGATCCACGTCACCCAGCCCGTCATCAACAGCGACATCAGCAAGGACATCAACAGGGCAAATACCAAACGCAAACGGGTGGCTTCCGACATTCTGTTTCTCCAAAAAATAGCAAGGTTTGGAGCTTACAGATTGCCGATAAATGAAACTACACTTGAAAATAGAATATCAAATTACAAAAATGCAATAATGTTGGATGACTTGGCCCTGTTTGTGCGCATCGTCGAAGCGGGTAGCCTGCGGGCTGCGGCTGGCGCCATGGATGTGCCCGCAGCGACGGTCACCCGTCGCCTGCAAAAGCTGGAAGAGGCCTTGGGCTGCCAACTACTGCACCGCAGTGCGCGGCGCCTGGTGCCCACGCAAGAGGGCCTGCAGTACTACGAGCAGTGCCGGCCCCTGCTGCTGGCGCTGCAGCAGACCACGCAGTCGCTGGATGCGAATCTGACGCAGCTCAGTGGCTCGGTCCGCGTGCTGGCGCCCATCAACCTGGCCAACGGGCCGCTGCGCACATGCTGGAGCAGCTTCATGCAGCGCCACCCCGCCATTCGGCTGGAGCTGCAACTCAGCAACCACAACCAGGACCTGTTGGGCAGCGGGGCCGACCTGGCGATACGGGCCGGAGATCAGACCGACTCCAGCTTTGGCCAGCGCAGGCTGGGCACGGTGCGCAATGTGCTGACCGCGTCACCCGAGTACTTGCAACGCAGCCCGGCGTTGCAATCGCCCGAAGACTTGCAACAGCATGCGCTCATCGTTGCCGAACCTGCCACGCAATGGCGTTTTGTCGAGCGGGCCACCGGTGCTGTGCAGTCTCTGGTGCCCCAGGGCCACTTCCGTGTCAATGAAATGCAGTTGGCCGCGCACATGGCGGCCAGTGGCATTGGTGTGCTGCTGTGTCCGCTGACCCAGGTGGCGGACGAATTGGCCGCAGGGCGCCTGGTAGAGGGGATGCCCGCATGGGAAGCGGCCACACGCCCCGTATACGCCATCTGGCCCCAGAGCCGTCAGATGCCTGCCCGTGTGCGGGTGCTGCTGGACCACCTGGTGACCTGCGCGGCGCAGCAGCCGCTGCTTAATCCTGGGGTGAAGGCTTAGCAGCGCCCCATGTCATGCATCGTGGTTGACAATGGCCGTCTATGCAGCTCAACCACTTACAAGATTTACGCGATGCGGTTGAGCGCATCAGCCCCGTATCGTCGGCCGCTTTTGAAGCCGTGGCCCGTTTGGCGGTGCAGCGCAGTGTGCCGCCCGCCGTGCAGTTGCTGCGTGCCGGTGATCTGGCGCGCAGCATCTTCTTCGTTCGCATCGGCTTGTTGCGCGAATACTATGTGGATGGCGAGGGCCGGGAGGCCACGCGCCGCTTCTGCGGCACCAAAGAGTTCTCGGGGTCGCTGGCCGACCTGCTGGTCCAGAGGCCTGCAGCTGCTTCGATTGAAACCCTGAGCCCCTGCGAGTTGCTGGAACTCAGTTGGGCCGCGGTCGACGCGCTGACCCACCAGCACCCCACGCTGATGCTGCTGATGCGCCGCATGGCCGAAGGCCTGTACGTACAAAAGATGCACCGCGAGTTTGAGATGTTGACGCTGCCGGCCGCAGAGCGCTACCAACGCTTTGTGCAGAGTGCTCCGGCCCTCCACGCACAACTGCCGCGCCACATGGTTGCCAGCTACCTGGGCATCACAGCCGTGCACCTGAGCCGCATTGCTGGCGCAGGCAAACCACCCTCCAAGCGCTAAGGCCTTCGGGGCCTAAGAAGTGGCGAGGCAAAAACGGGGCCCCGCCGTCTCACACAACAAATGTTAATGCGCTGCCCAAGCGGCTTGTTCATGATGAAGACCATCTCATACATGAAGGAGCAATGCCTTGAAAACGCTGGACTCACTACTCGCCCCCGCCGGATACGACCTGGACGGGCCCTACGCGATGAATACTCCCTCGCTGGACCGGGCTCTGGCCGTGCTGGCGTCGTTGGCTGCCTTGGTGGTTGGCATGATGGTCGTCGGCATCCTCTTCACCAAAAGCTCGCAGGATTTTTACCAGTCGGCGCGTTCGGCTCAGGCCTTCACCGAGCATCTGTCGGCAGCCCCCATGGCGGCCCAGGGGCTGCGCATCAACCTGGGCCTGGACAACCTGTTCATGGTTCTTTATGCATCTTTTTTCGTGCTGCTTGCCGCTCGCATGCGCACGCTGCTGGGTGATCGCACCGTGACGGTTGCACTCAGTGCAATGCTGACCACCGCGTTTCTGGACGCGCTGGAAAACCACCACATCACGATGATGCTGCACTCCATTGAAAGCGGCCTACCCATCTCGGCGGCGGATGGGCAATTCCAAATGGTTGCATCGCAGATCAAATTCCACGCCAGCTACTTCTCAGTCGTGCTGTTCGGCTTGGGCTTCTGGCGGTTGGGCAAGCTGGGCCGGCTGACTGCACTCAGCCTGTGGTGCTATGTGCCCTTGGGTGTGCTGATCTCCGTCATGCCCATAGAGTCTGCCAAGGCGCTGGTGCTGGGGCGAACGGTCTTCTTTGTTTTCGCCTTCATTTTGTCGGCGCGGGTTTTCGCGGGCTTTGCGAAGACCGGTCCCGCCAACACGGCCTCGCTGCAATGACCGAGACCGCCGCTACAGCCCGCAGGCCAGCGCCGCAATCGCCAGGCCGTGTGTCAGGGTGGCGCTCAGCAGGCCGGCCCGCAGATAGACGAAGGCGGCCACCAAGCCCTCCAGCAGCGTGAACAACAGCACTTGCAGGCTGGCGGCAGGGACTATCAGCGCCAGGTGGGCATGGCACAGGCAAAAGAACAGGCCCGACACCAGGGCTGCGCGGCGGGCCGTCATGGACTGGCCCAGGTGGTTTTGCAGTAGCCCCCGGAACAGCAGCTCTTCATAGGCATTGCCGGCCAGCGCAAACGCCAGCAGGACCGGCAGCATGCCAGTTGCGGGCGGTGGCAGCGTGGCGGGTAATGCGAACACCGCCTTCAGCGCGGCCACCACGGCGCAGATCAGTAGCGCACCCGCCAGCCCGGTTGCGGTGGAGACCAACCAACCCGAGCCCCGCCAGCGCAGGCCGGTGCGCGCCGGGCGCTCCAGGCCATAGACCGCCAGGCACAGCGCCAGCGAGACACCGGCCAGGCCCCATAGCGTGGCCGGTGGTGCGGTAAAGCGCAAGGCGCCAGCGCTGATCTGCCAGAAGCCGGCACCGGTCATCGCATCGCGGGCCAGCACAAAGAAGGCAATGTGCAGCAGGATGCGCAGCACCGTCTGGTTGCGGGGCACGGCCCACAGCAGTGCCGCATAGACCAGAAAAACCGGCGTGATGGTGGCGAAATAGCCCAGCAGCGCGCTCATGCCATATAGCCAGTGCGCAGCGCGCATTCCCAGTCGGGGCGCTGGCGCAGCTTGGCGAGCTGGACCATGTCTTCGTAGGCATAGGGCACTGAAACCAGCGACACCGACCAGGCGCTGCCATGTTGCTCCACCAGCGCATAGCGGGCATCGGGCGAGCCACTTTGCACCTGGTGGGGCCGCGGGTAGTCACTGCTGAAGGCGGGGTGGCCCACACTGCCAGGGTTGACGATCAGGCTGGCGCCACTGCGCACGCTGCGCGGCACATGGCTGTGGCCGCACAGCACCAAGGATTTTTGGACGCTGCCCAGGCGCTCGGCAATCTCGGCGGCCGACGCGGGCTGGTCGTCGTTTTGCAAAAAGTAGGTGATGTCACTGTGGGGTGTTCCGTGGCACAGCCACACGTCCTCACCCCAGGGCCGGCTATGGGGCAGGGAGGCTATCCAAGCCAGCTCCGTGGCCGACAGCTGCGCACGGGCATAGGTATCTGAAGCGCCGGAGTGGGCATGCAGGTTGAGGATCTGGCGCTCGTGGTTGCCGGCCAGCTGTACCCAGTCCTTCTGCGCCATCAGGTACTGGGCGGTCTCCAGCGGCAACAGGGGGCCGGACAGGCTATCGCCCAGATTGAAGACCTGGTCCACGCCACGGCGTGTGAAGTCGGCGACGACGGCCAGAAGTGCGGGCAGGTTTCCGTGGATGTCGGATACAACGGCGAGGCGCATGGGAATGTGTGTGTATGGTGTGGGCGTGTGCACATTGTGCAACGGCCTACGCCGGCCCATGCACAATCAACGCCCCAGGTTTTTGCGTGTGACCATGCTGCTTTCGTCCGACTACCCAGCTCCAACCCCTGAATCGCCCGCCGCACTGCATTTGCGTGCCCTGGTGGCCCAACACGCCGTTGCAGAAGGCCGCACCGATGCCGCTGTTGCCGGCTTGCGCTACTACCGGTTTTCACAGCCCACGGAATACCACAAGACGCAACTCCTGATGCCGGGGCTGGTCGTGGTGTTGCAAGGGTGCAAGACGGCGCGATTGCACAACCGAGTGTTCGCATACGGTGCCATGCAGTGTCTGGTCTTGGGGCGCGAAGTCGCTTGCCACGGCACGGTGGTGACGGCCAGTCCGCAACAACCCTACCTGGCTCTTCACCTGGACTTGCCGCCCGACACTTTGGTCAAAGCCTTGGTCGCGTTGAAAGACCTGCACTCCAGGCTGCCTGCCTCCCCCACGCTTGCGCCGCATGCCGTGACGCCAGTGGACCCGCAGGTGCTGGAGGCATTCATCCGCCTCTTGGGTGCCGCAGAGGACCCCATCGATAGGCTGACCATTGCGCCACTGGTGTTGGAGGAGATCATCATCCGCCTGCTGCGCTCGCCTGCGGGCTTTGCCTTGCGCGACGCCGCGGTGGTAAGCCGCTCGGCCGTCAAGATGCAGGACTCCATCGCGTTCATCCGCACGCAGTACACCCGAGCGCTGGGCATCGCCGAACTGGCCAGCCACAGTGCGATGAGCGCATCGCACTATGCGCATACCTTTCGCGAGGTGGTCGGTATCAGCCCCATGCGCTATCTACGGGGCTTGCGCCTGGACGCCGCACGTGCACTATTGCTGCGCGGCGGTTTGCGTGCCAGCGAAGTGGCGGCCCGCGTGGGGTTCGAGAGCCCCGAGCACTTCACACGCGAGTTCAAAAGACGCTTTGGTCTGTCTCCGACCGAATGCCTGGATCAAACGGCGCGCTAACTCGCCCCTTTGCGGCTTTGCAGCTTTGCAGTGCTGATCAAGACAAGCGCAGTTTTGGGTCTGTCCCGGCGCGCCTCCCGCCTCTAGAGTGCTGGTTGCTGGTCTCCGGCATCCATCAACCCGCTTTAGCACTTCAAGGCATCGCATGCACAGCACCCAAATCATCATCACTTTTGAAACCAAACCCGAGTCGGCGATCGCCTTTGCAACCCTGCTCGACCAAGTCAAACATGACCTGCCCAGCGTGCCAGGTTGCCAATCGGTCCGGCTGTTTGCCGCAAGCGGCAATCCCTGCCTCTTTACGCTGCTGGAGCACTGGGATTCACCGGCGCAGCACCAGAGCCATATCGAGAGGGTGGTGTCGTCCGGTGCCTGGGCGACGCTGGCCGCCCACCTGGCCAAAGACCCGGTCAGCCACTACTACACGGAGCGCTGACTAGTCCGAATGGACTATTGTTAGGACAGGGCGGTCCACCTACATTCGCGCACAGGAGCGCCAATTGTGGTGCTTTCATCCCTGTTCGCGAACCCTAGGAAGCCCCACCATGCTCAAAAACCTCGTTAAGACAGCCATCGCCGCCAGCGTGCTGGCCTGCGGCGCCGCCAACGCCATCTCCATACTGGACACCGCCACCTACAACGGCAATACCTACCAGCTACTGTCCGAAGCCAGCTGGACCGACAGCGAGGCCTATGCAGTTTCGCTGGGTGGTCACCTGGTCGCCGTCGACAACGCCGCTGAAAACACCTTTTTGACCAACACCTGGGGCTCCCAGATGACGCTGTGGATCGGCCTGTACCGCACCACCCCCAATGCGCCCACCTTTGCATGGACCAGCGGTCAGGCTGTGACCTACACCAACTTTGCGCCCGGCGAACCCAATAACTGCTGCAGCGGTGAAGACTACGTGCACACCTACAGCAATGGCCAATGGAACGACCTGGCCAATGTGTCGGGCTATGCCTTCCCGCAGCATGGCGTGGTCGAAATCACCACTGCCGTGCCCGAACCCGAGTCCTACGCGCTGATGCTGGCCGGCCTTGGCGTGGTCGGTGGCCTGGCACGTCGCCGTGCTCGCAAGGCTGCTGCTGCCGCCTGAGCGATTCAAACGCTTTCGATTCAAACGGGGACTTCGGTTCCCGTTTTGCATGGTGGGGTGGGAAGAGCCGCTGGGTCAACGGACGCCGGCCCCACGCACCTCCAGCCGCACTTCGTCCAGCACCGTGCCCTTGGCATCGGCAATCTGCACCACATGCCGCCCCGGCCAGGGCAGCCACTGGGCCGTGGCGCCTTTGGCAAAGGGTTTGCCATCCATCAGCCAGCGCAGGTTGGCGCCTTCGGCCTGGAAGCTCACACGCTGGTGTTTGGGCGGGATGTCGGGGTCCAGCGCGATGATGGTGCCGGTGGTGGGCGCGGTGATGCGGGCTACCGGCCTGGCGGAAGCGTCTAAAGGTTTCTGGCCTCTAGCCCTCGTCGAATCTGCATATAGCGCTCCTGATTGCATAGCAAACGTAGGCTGCTGCGTGCCCGGCACAAACCACTCGGTGCGCGCGGCCTCCAGCGGCTGGGCGCTGGCTTTGGCGTCGGGAGCGGCAAACTGCACCGCCGCTTGCACCACGCCGGCCGGGGGCTTGGGTGCGCGGCTGGTCTGGCGGCTGTGCAGGTGGTTCATGATGGCCGCCCAGATGGGGGCAGCGCCGGTGGTGCCGCTGACATCCCACATGGGAGCGCCACTGGCATTGCCCACCCACACGCCCACCGTATAGCGCTGTGACCAGCCCATGGCCCAGTTGTCGCGCATGTCCTTGCTGGTGCCGGTCTTCACCGCCGTCCAGAAGCGGGTGGCCAGCACGCTGTCGGTGCCAAAAGTGCGGGCGCGGGCATTGGTGTCGCTCAGGATGTCGCCGACGATGAAGGCAGCAGCCGGGTCTAGTGCGGGCTTCCAGACGGGTTTGGTGTTCAGGGCCAGCGTGGTGGGGCTGGTGCGCCCGCCATTGCCCAGCGCCCGGTAGGCGTTGGCCAGGTTCAGCAGTGAGACCTCGGCGCTGCCCAGGGCCAGGCTGTAACCATAGTAGTCGCCGTTCTCCTTGAAGGGCAGGCCCAGCTTGACCAACTGCTTCTGGAATGCATCGGGCGAGACCATGACCAGCGTGCGCACGGCCGGCACATTCAGCGACGCGGCCAGCGCCGTGCGGGTAGACACCCAGCCCTTGAACTGGTGGTCGTAGTTCTGCGGGATGTAGAGCCCGCCCGATGTCTGGATCTGCGTGCCCGAGTCTTCCAACAGCGAGGCCGCGGTGATGCGCCGCTCGGCAATGGCCTGGGCATACAAGAAGGGCTTGAGTGTGGAGCCCGGCTGGCGCAGCGCGGTGACGCCATCCACGTCGGCTGCGTTGCTGATGTCGTCACCCGAAGAGCCCACCCAGGCCAGCACCTCGCCGCTGGCGTTGTCCAGTACCACCAGCGCACCGTCCTCTACATGGCGACCGGATAGTTCGCGCAGGTGCTGCTGCAGGGTCTGTACGGCAAAGCGCTGTAGCGGAGCGTGCAGGGTGGTCTTGATCGTTGTGGCCCCGGGGCCTGCCTTGCCGGGCGCGCGTGCCAGTTGCTGGGCTAACTGCTGAGCCACGTGGGGCGCGATGCCTTCGCTGGCCGTGTAGTCACGCCGCTGCAATGCGGCGCTGGCGAAGAGGTCCAGCGCCTCGCAATCGGCGCGGCCGTCTTGCAGGCTCTTGAGCACCTCGCAGGCCCGCTGTGTCACCTGGGGGGGCTTGGCGTTGGGCGCGCGCACCAGGGCCGCGGCCACCGCGGCCTCGCGCGCATCCAGGCCATGGGCGGCCTTGCCAAACAGCGTGCGGCTCATGGCGTCTATGCCGACCAGCTCGCCGCGGAACGGCACCAGGTTCAGGTAGGCCTCCAGGATCTGGTCCTTGCGCCAGCCGCGCTCCAGCCATTGGGCCGACACGGTCTGCCCCAGCTTTTGCGCCAGGCTGCGCCCGCCGCTGCCGCGCTTGAGGTCTTCGTCCAGCAGGCCTGCCAGCTGCATCGTGATGGTGGAGGCGCCTCGCGTCTTGCTGTTCCACAGATTGGCCCAGGCAGCGCTGGTTACCGCCCGCCAATCCACGCCGCTGTGCTCGTAGAAACGCTTGTCTTCGGACAGTACCAGGGCTGTGCGCAAGGCCGGCGACACATCGGCCAGCGCCACCCACTGGCCGCGCCGCACGCTGGCATCGGTGCGCAGGCGGTGCAGCAGCTCGCCGTGGCGGTCCAGAATCAGGGTGTCCGATGCCAGGTAGCCGGATCGCACTTGGTCAAATGTGGTGCTAGCCCTCGCAGAATATGCCTGAGACGCTATCAAAATAGTAGTGACGGCATAAACCCAGCGCCGTGGCGTATTGGCAGGAAGAGGGGAGTGTGGCAAGAGACGGACCATGGTATGGGGGCCACAGAATACCGTGAATCCAGGCCAGGCTCCGCGCGGGCCGTTTTGCGTCCCCTGGGGTGCAGCCAATCCGCCCACGGCGCAGTTCATCCGCGCTTTGGGGGTGTTTATCGCAAAGGCCAAACGGCGAGGGGGCTGCAGGCGTAAGGTCACGCGCAAACACCCTGGTACAGGCCTACAATTTTGGTCTCTGACGAACACCAACGACCGGCCCCTAGGCCACCGCCGGCCTCGCATGTGCGAGGCCTTATAGCAGCCCCCAGCCGCCCCTAGCAGGACACCACACCATGCAATTCTCCTCCGCCCTTTCAGCCTCTGACCGCAACCCCGCCCGGCGCAAGCTGGTGTGGATTGCGCTGACCGCCGTGCTCGTTGTGGGCGGCACCGCGGCCTTCTTCGCATCCAAGAACTCCACGGCACGCCCGGCAGACGATGCCAAGAAGAATGCGCCCGCCGTCACGCTGGAATTCACCACCAACGACATTGCCACCGTGGCGCTGCAGCCGCTGGTGCGCACCAGCGCCATCTCGGGCACGCTGTCGCCGTTGACCCAGGCCATCGTCAAAGCCACGGTGGCGGGCGAGGTGCGCAAGGTGCTGGTGCGCGAGGGCCAGGCCGTGCAGCAGGGCGATGTGCTGGCCGAGCTGGACACCACCGACCTGCGCACCCGACTGGACGCGGCCCAGGCCGAGCAGGCCGAGCGCCGCGCCAAGCTGGCCATCGCCGAACGCAACCGCGACACCAACCAGGCCCTGCTCAAGCAGAACTTCATCTCGCAAAATGCCTTTGACCAATTGCACAGTACCTACCAGGGTAGCGAGGCCGCGCTGCGCTGGTCCGATGCCCAGGTGCAACTGGCCAAGAAGGCGCTGGACGACGCCGTGGTGCGCGCGCCCATCAGCGGCATGGTGGCCAAGCGCATGGTCAATGGCGGTGAGCGTGTGCTGCCCGATGCAGCCATGGTGACCATCGTGGACCTGTCGCGCCTGGAGCTGGAAGTGACCGTGCCCGCATCCGACATTGCCAGCGTCTCGCTGGGTCAAAACGTGCGCTTCAAGGTTGATGGATTTGGCGACCGCCCGTTCGATGGCAAGGTAGAGCGCATCAACCCCGTAGCCGAAGCCGGCTCGCGGGCCATCAAGCTGTTTGTGGCCGTGCCCAATGCCAATGGCCTGCTGCGCGGCGGCATGTTTGCACAAGGGCAGATCATGCTGTCCAAGTCCACACCCGTGCCCGTGGTGCCCAGCACCGCGCTGTTTGAAGAGGCGGGCCAGAGCTATGTGTTCACCGTGGAAGGCGGCAAGCTGGCCAAGCATGCCGTCAAAGTGGGCGAGCGTGACGATGTCAGCGGCCTGGCCGAAGTGAGCAGCGGCTTGAGCGAAGGCGCCGATGTGGTGCGTGTGCGCATGGGCAGCCTGAAGGTAGGCGCTCCGGCCGTGGTGCGCAGCAGCGCCGCAGCCAGTGCGCCGACCGGCGCGGCGTCCAGCGCGGCCAAGCCCTCCTGACTATTTGTAGAACACAGGGAGCACAACGACCATGTGGATCACCAAGACCAGTATCAACCAGCCCGTATTCGCCACCATGGTCATGTTGGCCCTGATGGTGCTGGGTGTCATCTCCTACAACCGCCTGGGCGTGGAGCAGATGCCCGATATCCAGGTGCCCGGTGTGTGGATGCAGGTGCGCTACCCCGGCGCATCACCCGAGCAGGTGGAGGCCGACCTGGCCAAGCCGCTCGAAGAGGCCATCAACACCGTCAACGGCGTGCGCAACATCTTCACCAACTCGCTGGAAGGCCGCGCCGAGATCTGGACCGAGTTCGCGCTGTCCACCGACATGACCAAGGCGATCCAGGATGTGCGCGACAAGGTGGCGCAGATACGCCCCGGCTTCCCGCGCGATGCCAAAGACCCGCTGATCGTGCGCGGCCAGTTCGACAACGCCCAGCCCACAGCCACCTTCGGCATCTTGTCGGAGACACGCAGCAAGCGTGAGCTGTCCACCTTTGCCGACCAGCAGATCGTCAAGCGCTTGCAAGGCGTGTCGGGCGTGGGCCAGGTGACGCTGAACGGCGCGGTGCAGCGCCAGGTGTCGGTGTCCTTGAAGCCGCAGCAGATGCTGGCCTACCAGATTGGCGTGGACGAGGTGGTCAACGCCATCCGCCAGATCAACCAGGACATGCCCGCCGGTTCGTTGCGCGCCACCGAGCAGGAGCGCTTGGTGCGGGTGGAGGGCAAGCTCAAGAGTGTGGAGGCCTTCAAGCGCATCATCGTGGCCCGCCGCGCCGGTACGCCGGTGACGTTGGACCAGTTGGCCACCATCACCGACAGCGAGCGCGAGGAGCAGTCCATTGCCCGCGTCAACGGCCAGCCGGCGCTGACCATCAGCGTATTCAAGACACAAGACGCCAACCTGGTGGCCGTGGGTGAGGACGTGGCCAAGGCCGTGGAGGGCCTGCGCAAGCAGTTGCCAGCCGATGTGGAGATTCGCTCCATTGCCGAGAACGCCAGCTTTGTGCGCAAGTCGCTGGAGAGCGTCAAGCACACCATTGTGGAGGGTGGCCTGCTGACTATTGCCATCGTGTTCCTGTTCCTGCACTCGTGGCGCAGCACCATCATCACCGGTGTCACGTTGCCGATCTCGGTGGTGTCCACCTTCATCGCCATGTATGCCTTTGGCTTCACGATCAATGCGGTGACGCTGATGGCCTTGTCGTTGTGCATTGGCTTGCTGATCGACGACGCCATTGTGGTGCGCGAGAACATCGTGCGCCATGTGGGCATGGGCAAGAGCCATGTGGCCGCCGCACGCGATGGCACGCAGGAGATCGGCCTGGCGGTGCTGGCCACCACCATGGCCATCTGCGCGGTGTTCATACCGGTGGCCTTCATGAGCGGCATCATCGGCAAGATATTCTTCCAGTTCGGTATCACGGTCACGGTGGCGGTGCTGGTGTCTTTGTTCGTCAGCTTCACGCTGGACCCCATGCTGTCGTCGGTGTGGAAAGACCCTGTCGAGTCGCGCTTTGCGTGGGCGCCGTGGCTGGGCCGCCTGATGGAGCGCATAGAGCACCGCGTCGATTGGCTGCACGCCGTGTATGGCCGCCTGCTGGAGCGCACGCTGGCCTGGCGCAAGACCACGCTGGTTGTGGCCGCAGCGGTGTTTGCCGCCAGCCTGGCGCTGATTCCCATGGTGGGCAACGAGTTCATGCCCAAGACGGACGAGGGGGTGTTCGCGCTCAAGATCAAGACCCCGGTTGGCACCAGCCTGCTGTACACCAACAACAAGGTGCTGCAGGTGGAAGAGGCCATCAAAAGCTTCCCCGAGATCGATTTGGTCAGCACCACGGTGGGCGGCAACAACCGCAACGAGGCCGAGCTGCTGATCAAGCTGGTGGACAAGCGCAAGACGCCGCGGCGCAGCCAGACCGAGGTGGAGAACGCCGTGCGCCAGCGCCTCAAGAGCATCCCCGGCATCGAGCCCTCGGTGGGCTTCAACAAGCCCATCTGGATCAACCTGATCGGCCCCGCGTCCGCAGACTTGCCTGGCTTGTTGGATGAGGTCATGACCAAGATACGCGCTGTCAAGGGCGTGGTGGACCTGGAGCACAGCCTGGAGCAGGCCAACCCCGCCGTCATCGTCAAGGTGAACCAGGCTGTAGCCAGCGACCTGGGCCTGTCGCTGGAGCGCGTGGGCAGTGCGTTGCGCCCCTTCGTCAACGGCGACCAAGTCAGCAACTGGCTGGCGCCCGATGGGCAGAACTACGAGATCAATGTGCAGTTGCCGCGCTCGGGCCGGCAAAAGCTGTCGGACCTGGGCGACCTGTATATCTCCAGCAGCAAGGTGGATGCGAACGGCACACCCATCATGGTGCCGCTGCGCCAGGTGGTGGAGTTCATCCCCTCCACCAGCCCGCAGGTCATCAAGCGCCAGAACCTGGAGCGCCGCGTCGGCATCTATGCCAATGTGGAAGGCCGCCCCACAGGTGACGTGGCCAAGGAGGTGAAGAAAGTGGTGCAGGCCATCACGCTGCCGCAGGGTTACCGCTTTGACATCAAGGGCGAGGCCGAGCAGAACGACGAAGCCGGTGGTGCCGCGATGGTAGCCATGGTGCTGGCCGTCATCTTCATCTACTTCATATTGGCGTCGCAGTTCGCCAGCTTTTTGCAGCCCATTGCCATCATGGCATCGCTGCCGTTCACGCTGGCAGGGGTGATGGCGGCGTTGATTCTCACAGGGTCGACGCTGAACCTGTTCTCCATCATCGGCTTCATCATGCTGATGGGCCTGGTCGTGAAGAACGCCATTTTGCTGGTGGACTTTGCCAACCAGTCGCAGCACGAAGGCCTGAGCCAGCACGACGCCGTGCTGCGTGCCGGCCAGGTGCGGCTGCGCCCCATCATCATGACGACGCTGGCCATGGTGTTCGGCATGCTGCCCATGGCCATTGGCCTGGGCGAGGGCAGTGAGGCGCAGGCCCCCATGGGCCGGGCCGTCATTGGTGGTCTCATCACCAGTACCTTGCTGACGCTGGTGGTGGTGCCGGTGCTGTATACCTACTTGGACAACTTGCCACGCTGGTACAAGCGGCGCTTTGGCAGCGTGGCACCGGTCGCCCATGCGCAGCCACCGGTGGTGGGCGCGCAGCCGGAGCAGGCGCCGGTTTAAACCTGCTCCCTACAACCGGGCCCTGTGTGCCCGGTTTTTTGTTTCTGCGGCTTGCTTGTCAATTGGTAAGAAATAGCTTAGTATTAAATTACTACGACTTATCTTACTGATTGCCATGTCCACAGCACCCTTTGATTCCACTGCGTGCGCCGTCCAGCTGCGCGCAGCCGTGGTCCACCTCTCACGCCAAATCCGCACCGGCATGCAGCACGATGGCCTGTCGGTCGCCATGCTCAGTGTGCTGAGCCATCTGCACCGCGGCGGCAGCCTGACGCCCACGGCACTGGCGCGGCGCGAGGCGGTCAAGCTGCAGTCGCTGACCCGCTTGCTGGCCGAGCTGGATGCGCAGGGGTGGATCGCGCGCAGCGTCCATGCCGAAGATGCCCGCCAGTCCGTATTGACCATCACACCCGCAGGCAAGAAGCGACTGGGCGCCGCGGCCAAGGGGGCCGACGCACCGCTGGCCGAGGCCATTCGCACCCGCTTGAACGCGCAAGACCAGGCGCTGCTGCTGCGTGCCAGTGCGCTGTTGGCGACCTTGGGCGATGCTTTGCAAGACGGCAAGGGGGCGCTATGAGCACCATGGCCATGTTGTTGCAGGTGGTGGCCGCGCCAGGCGGTGCCTTGCAGGCGCTGCGCCAAGGAGCGCAATTGGCGCTCACCGTGCTGTTGGGCTACGGACTTGCAGTGGCCTTGGGTTTGCCCGAGCGTTTTTGGGTGGTGGTTACCGTGCTGATCGTGATGCGTGTCGACGCAGGCTCAGCCCTGGACGCCGGCTGGGACCGCGTGCAAGGCACGGCGATAGGGGTTGCGCTGGGTCTGTTGGGCACGGTGGTGGTGCACCATGCGGGCGCCAATGGCACGGTGGTGACCCTGGTGGTTGTCAGCGCGCTGGCTTTTGGCAGCGCAGCCCTGCCCATGCTGCGCAGCGGGGCGGTGGCGGCCTTGATCGTGTTGATGGCCGGCGAGCTGCCCGGTCATTCGGCGTGGGAGGCCGCAGTGCTGCGCATGGTGCAGATTGGCATTGGTGTGGGCGTGTCGGTAGCAGTTGCGAAGGCCACGTCACCCTTCAAAACCCGAGAGCGATTGCAGACAGGCTGTGCAACCGTGCTGCGGCGCATGGCCCTGCAACTGCAGACACGGGGCTTGCGCACGCCGGTGACTGAAGTGCAGGGGGAGGCCAGTGCCGCGGCCATGCGTGCGGCTTTGCTGGGCCTGGCGACCTTGGCCGCCAGTGCGGACCGCCGATACCCCTGGTCACGGTGGTCCCAAGAGGCCGGGGCCTTGCCTGCTCGGCATTACCGGCGCATGGCCGCACTGACCGCACGCGTGGTGCAAGACGCTGTGGTGTTGAACCGCGGCCTGGACCTGGTGCGTGGCACGCACGCCGGGCCGGGCGAGCGCGCGGTGGTAGAGGCTGCCAGCGCTGCCTTGTCAGCGGTGGCCCGTGCGGTGACGGGGATGGGGCCAGCGTCTTTGGAGTCGCTGCAGATGCTGACCCAAAGCTGTGAGGTGGGGGCTGCGGGCGGCGGCCACATGCTGGCTACGCCACTGCGTTTGTTGCTGGACGACCTGCTGCAATTGTCTGCCCCGCCCACCACCGCCAAGGCCGCCTAGGTTTTTGAAATGCCCAGTGCAACCACCGCAAACGAAAAGGTGGCCACCACACCGCCCCAAAACCAATAGGGCAGCCACAGCGCTTGCGCAATGACGGCGCTGTCGGAAGGCATGGCCCTGCCGTTGACAACGGCCTGCTCGGAAAACAGATAGCCCAGGTTGTTGAACCACGACAGGCACAGCGTGGCGGCGATCAGGTGTAACACAAAGGCGGCTGCGGCATCGGGCAGGGCCTTGGCGGCTATGCCCAGGGCAACGGCCATGGTCGACAGAAACACCATGCCAAATGCATTGCGCGACCACAACACCATCGATATGAGCAGCAAGGCCGACAGGGCCAGCAATAGCGCACGGGCAAAGCGCGGCTGGCGAGACAGCAGTAGCAGGCCCGCACCGGCAACAGCCGGCCCCGCCAACCCGCCCGCCGCGACAAAGGCCGATGCCAGGCGCCCCGGGTTGCCATGCCATTGGGCTACGCCGGAGCCATCGGCGTGCATCAGCAGTTGGTCAAATTCCGCACCCACCATCAGGGCACTGAGGCCGTGCCCCATCTCGTGGGCAAAAGTCGCCAGCAGGCTCAGCGGGTACAACAGCTCACGGCCATAGGGCAACTGCCAGACCAGCACAACGGCGATGGTGGACAGGATAAGCAGGCTACGCGAGCGTAAGGGTTTGGAGCGCATGGGTATTCAGGGGCGAATGGTATCCTTTTGCATGCAAAAGAATCCCACCATGCTTGCCGGGTGCGCACTGGCTGTGCTGTCATTGTTCGCACTGGGCGGCTGTGCCTCGGGCAAGGGCTCGGCCGACGCCAACTGGCTGCCACGCATGGAGGCCGCCATGGCCCGCGCTACGCCGGCTCTGAAAGTGAGCATCCAGGCGACGGCCAAACAAACCCAATCCGAGGACAGCACAACCATGCGGGTGGCGTCCAACGCCGCAGGCTTTGTCTACCTATTGCAGTTGGATTGCGAGGGTCGCGCCTTGCGCCTGGTCTTCCCTAACGCGCAAGACGACGCCAATTTCATCGGCAGCGGTTATATCGACCTGCCCCGCGGCAACTGGCGCATGCCAGCACGCGGCCCGAAGGGAACCGCCTACGTGATGGCCATCGTGTCGCCGACCCAATTTGACCTGCCAGCATTGCAGGCGCAGCTGGCTTATGGCAGGTTTGAACCCATGGGGACCTATGGTGCCGCAATGGTGCCATTGAAGTAAATCGGGCGGTAGCCCTCGTGAAATAAGCGCGATACGCTATCAAATTGGTAGCTGCAAAAAAAACGGTGCCTAGGCACCGTTTTCATTTCTTCACTTCACCGCCACCACCTTGATGCGCGCATTGGGCGATTCGCCAAACATCTCGGGCGCGTACATGGCTTCCACGCGGGACGGTGGCAGCGAGAACTCACCGACGTTGTTCAGTCGTATCGTGTATTCCATCTTCACCATGCCCTTGGGCATGAACTGGTAGTAGCTGCGGAAGGATTCAAAACTGCGCTCTTCGAACGCCCCCCAGCCGTCGCCACCGGATTTTTCTCCCTGGGTGGCGATCTCGCTGTCGCGGCCCAGGCCACTACCCAAGATCGTGGCGCCGCCCGGCACCGGGTCGGTGATCACGGCCCAGCTCATGTCGGCGCTGGCGTTCACTTCCAAGGTGATGCGCAGCACGTCGCCACGGGTGTAGCTGCCGGCGGGCAGGCCCTTGTTGGCCTGCTCCACCGGTGTGATGGTCTTCTTGATCTGGTAGCCCGCATTGAACGGCTCTTTGAGCTGTATGGCCGCAACGGACTGCAGCGTCAGCCAGGGCTTGCCAGGGCCTTGGTGCGTCACGCTCAGCGTGTCCTTGCCCGGCGTCTTGTTCCAGGGCAGGAACATGCCGTTATTGCGCAGGTTGCCGGGCGACGCGGGGGCGCCGAACCACGTGGTCTGGTTGGGGGCACCCAAGGTGTCCGAGGGCTTGACGCGCTCCACCTTGCTCCATTCCACGCTGGCAGTGCCAGTGCTCATAGCCGCTTTGGTGCTGCCAGCAACGGTGACGGCTTCAAACTTGGCCGAGAACTTCTCGAGCGCCAGTCCGCCCCATAGGTTGGCGGTGGTGGTGTGCCATGCGCCGTTTTGTTGGCGGCTGATGAAGCCATTGGCCAGGCGACCCATATCGTCTTTCCAAGCGGGGTCGTCCATCACGCTGAGCATCAGGCGCGCGGTGTTGACGTCGCCGTTTTGCATCAGCCACCACCAGTAGTCATCGCGCTCGGTGCTGAAGACCATTTTCGTGCCCTGGTAGCTGATGCGGCTGCGCAGAATCTGGTTGGCCTCGGCGATGCGTTTGTCGCGGTCAGGCACATCGGTCACGCGCTTGAGGATGTTCAGCCAGTCGATGACCGCATGTGTGGGCCACTGGTTGGGTGCGATGGTGATGCTGCCCAGCATGCGGCCTTGGGCCTTGCCGTAGCGTGACAAGGCTTCCAGTGCTGCCAGCTTGCGGATGTCCAGGTCCTTGCGTGGGCTCCAGAACTCGCGCTGGATGCGGCCTTCCACAAACGCGATCAGGCCGCGCTCCATGGGTGCGCGCACGGCATCGCTGAGCGCAAAGGCCGGGTTGACACCGGCGGCCTCGTGTGTGGCGGCCAGCAAGTAGGCTGTCAGCGTGTCACTGCCATGGTTGGCCTCACCATCGCGCGGCGGGAAGTAGTTGGCCAGGCCATCGCTGTCCAGGTAGCTGGGGATTTGCGCGGCTACGGCTTCCCACAGCTTGCCGTCGCGCAGGCCGACGCTCTTGCTGGTCTTTTGCTCCAGGCAGGCAAAGGGGTAGCGGGCAAACCAGTCCCGCACGCCGGGCAAGCCCTCGGCCAGCTTGGGCTGCAGCGACATCTTCAGGCCACCGCGGCCGGGGATTGCATCGGCCGGTGCGTTCACATCCAGATTGAAGGGGCCGTCCAGTTGCACCAGCGTGGCTTGCTGCACCGTCAGCGGCACGGCCGGGATGATGCGTTGGCGGGCCTTGAGCGCATCGCGGGCGCCGCTGATAGTGTCCTTCGCTTCGATCTCCCACAGGATGGCCTCTGAGCGGATCTGCGCCAGTTGCGGCGGCGCGGTCACCATCCATGCCACTTCGCGCGCATCACCGGCGGGGATGTCCACGGTTTGCGCGGGCAGGTCCAGCAGCGTGGCGCGCGGCGTCACTTCCACTTTCATGGCTTGCTTGGTGGTGTTGCGCAGTGTGAGCTGTGCGCGGAACTGGTCGTCCTCACGCACCAGAGGCGGCAGGCCGCTGATGATCTGCAGGTCTTGTGTGGCCCGTATGCTGGTGCTGCCGGTGCCGAACAGACCTGTGGATGCATCGGCCACGGCGACGATCTTGAAGGTAGTCAGAGCGTCATTCAGCGGCACGGTGACTTGGGCTTGGCCATTGGCGTCCAGCTTCACGCTGGGGTTCCACAGCAGCAGGGTTTCCAGTAGCTCACGCGCGCCGCTATGGCCGCCACCGCCACCGGCTGGCACGGCCTTGCGGCCATAGTGCCTGCGGCCGATGATTTCCATTTGTGCCGTCGAGGTCTCTACGCCCCACGATCGGCGCTGGAGCATGGCGTCCAGCAGGTTCCAGCTGTTGTTGGGCATGAGCTCCAGCAAGGCCTGGTCCACGGCCGCCAGCGCCACCTCGGCATGTGCCGCGGGCTGGCCATTGGGCAGCTTGACGTTGATCGTGACCTTGGCCTGGCTGCGCACGGCGTAGCTTTCCTTGTCGGCCTTGACGCTGACATCCAACTGGTGGGCCTTGGTGCCCACGCGGATCTCGGCCACACCCAGGCGGAAGGCGGGCTTGCTCAGGTCGACCAGTGCGGTGGGTGCCACGTATTCACGGCCCTCGTACCAGAACGATGTCCACCACTCGCGCGGCGACTTGTAGCCCCAGGTGAAGAACGAATACCACGGCACCTCGCGCAGGCGGCCGCGCAGGGCCAGCACGCTGACATACACGTTCGGTCCCCAGCCGTCCTTGATCTTCAGCTGAATAGTAGGGTCCTGGCCGTTGAGCTGTACCACCTCGGTCTCGACAATGCCTTCGCGTTCCACGGCCACCAGCGCGGTCGCAAAGCGGAAGGGCATGCGCACCTGGAACTTGGCGGTCTCGCCGGGTTGGTAGCTCTTCTTTTCGGGCAGCAGGTCAATGCGGTCGGTGTTTTCGCCGCCAAACCACAGCTCGCCCTGCTTGGTGACATACACGCTGCTGGCCGCCTGGATGCTGTTGCCGGCGCTGTCTTTGGCAGTGACAACCAGCTCCACTTCACCGGCCTCGTTCAGGCTGGTCTCGCACAGCAACAGCCCGCGCGAATCGCTCTTGCCGCTGCACACCGCGCCCAGTTCTTTGACATTGGTCTTGCTGTCGTAGGTATAGAAGCCGCCCACCATGCGCTTGCGTGTGGTGGTGACGATACGGGCCGTGGCTTTAACTTCCAGTGCCACATCGGCCTGAGGCTTGCCGCTCAAATCTAAGGCCAGGGCCTGGAACTTGATCTTCTGGCTGCTGGATACCCAGCCCTCGGTCTTGATGCCGGCCACCACGGCGGCGGGCCACAGGGTTTGCGTGCTGCGTATGGTCTGCACTTCGCCGTTGGGGTCGGAGTAGGTGGCCTCCAGCAGCAGGTCTTGCGGTTGGCGGGCTGCGGGGATTTTGTCCACCGTTACCTTGCCTGCGCCATTCTTGTCCAGCGTCACGGGCAGCTTGTCGGCAATGACCTTG
Organism: Rhodoferax sp. GW821-FHT07G04; assembly: GCF_059418585.1. Lineage (NCBI taxonomy): Bacteria > Pseudomonadati > Pseudomonadota > Betaproteobacteria > Burkholderiales > Comamonadaceae > Rhodoferax > Rhodoferax sp. GW821-FHT07G04. The sequence continues at coordinate 517,398 of NZ_JBWKQD010000001.1, read as the reverse complement.
GCGTCGGCGGTGGCGTCGGGCTCCTCTTCGCCCTCGGGGCGGTTGTCACGGTTGCCGCGCGGGGCCTGGAAATTGAATTCGGAAAAGTCGGCGTAGTTCAGGTATTTGCCACGTACCAGGGCAGACACGCGGACTGGCAAATTGGCCGCGCCACCGCCCGACACATAGTTGATCTGCACGTCCACCGGAACGGTCTTCACATTGACCAAAGCCTTTTTGTCGGCAGGGGTCACGCGGCCTTCCAGCACCGGCAGGCGGAACTCTTCGACGCGGAAAGAACCGGTGGTGAAGTTGCGCTCTCCATTGCTGGCGGACTGCAGTTCCACCTGATAAACGCCCAGCTTGGCGGCCGGTGGGATGGAGAAGGTGTTCTCGGCGCTTTGGCCGCCCGTAGCCGTCTTGCGCCAAACCAGGTCTTGCGTGTACTGCTGGCCGCTGCCCACATGGGTGATGACCAGTGTGATCGGTTGGGTCTGGGTCAGGCCAAAGCCCTGGCTGGTCTCGGTGCGCAGGATGTGCTTCATCGACACGGTTTCGCCCACGCGCAAGAGCGTGCGGTCGAATATCGTGTGGGCTCGCTCGTTGGGCCGCGCTTCACGGCTGGTGGGCAAGTTGAAGCGCCAGGGCTCTATGCCGCGGTTCCAATCGCTCCAGGTAAAGGCCAGGTCATTGACCGTGCCCTTGCCGTCGCCAGCGGGCTGGGGCGCACGGGCGGTGACGAAGTAGGCATGGGTGTAGGAGTTTTCGATATTGCAGCTGGGGGGCTCGGGCGAGATGCCGTTCAGGTTGGCCACCCCTTGTGCGTTGGTGGTGGCCGTGCCGACCTCGCGGCCGTTGCAGTCCGACACCCGTACTTGCGCATTGGCCACCGGGGCGCCCTTGTCCAAGGTGGTGACCCAGGCCACGGCGTTCTCGCGCCCCAGCTTGAAGTGCACGCCCAGATTGGTCACCAGAGCCGAGGTGCGGACCACCATGGTGCGGCCGTCCCCATGGCGTTCGTCCAGCAGCGAGGCGCCCAGTCGTTGTGACGCAATCTCGACCACATGGAAGCCTGCGGACAGCGGAATGCCCACCACCTCAAAGGGGCGCGGGTCGTTGTTGGCGGGCTTGGGCAGGTCCAGGGTTTTGACATCGGCCTGGCCGTTCAACAGCGAGACCATGCGGGACTGCACTTGATTGGGGCCGTCCGTGCCCAAGGCCTTGGGCAGAGGCCCCTTGACATCTTTTGCGGCCTGGCGGCGTGACACTGTGAAGTTGTCATAGCGCTGCACTTTCAGGAACCAGCGCATGATGTCGGCGTCGGTACTGGGCGTGAAGGTGCTGACCTTGCCGGCCTCGGCCGGTGCAGGGGTCTTGGTCTGCTCCACTTTCAGCCCCTTGGGCACCAAGTTGGCCTCCACATTGCGCAGTGTCACCGGCAGCATGGCCACGCCATCGGGTTCAGCAAAGCGTTCGACGATGCCAAACGGCGCGGCCGCGAATTTGGCCAGCGGTGGCTTCATGCCGGTGGAGACTTTCAGCGGGAAGCTGTCGGCATTGCGCAGCGTGCGGCCAGACGCATCCTTGAAGCCCTTGGGCAGCTCCAGCGTGAAGGCTGTCTGCTCGGGGAACATGCCTTTGAAGCTGATGCTATTGACTACGCGGTCGTCATCCTGCGGGGCATCGCCCTCGTTGTCGCCGTCGGCAGAAGGTTTGAAGCTCTCTTTGTCGGACTTCAGGCGGATGTCTTGCAACAGCTTGGCAGACACCGGCGCATTGAAGCTCAGGCGCATGGGGCGTATCGGTAGGCAGGCACTCTGTGCGTTCTCACGTTCGCAACTGAAGGTGGCGGCAAAGGGCTCGCGCACCTGGAAGTTGAAGCGTTTCTCCACCGAATTGGCCACCCCATTGGCATTGCTGCCGCTGGCAGGTGTGCTGACGCCTTGGCCATACACGATCTGCACCTTGGTCGATGGCGTCAGCGTACGGTTGCAGGCCAGGGTCACTACGCTCAGCGGGTCCTTGGCGGCGGCTGCCTCCAGCCCTTGAGATTTCAGCAGGGCCGCACGGTCTGGGCCGTCGATCAGGCGGATGGCGACGCGCTCGCCCAGGCCTTCCACGGAGCACCACACATTGGCCTGCACGCTGGCCAGGGTGGCGGGGCCGTTCAGCCGCAGCGTGAAGTACTGCTGCTCGTCGATGCGATTGCCGGAATAGGGTTGGATGTTTTGTACAAACGGGCCCCCGGTATTGAACTTGAAGCTGGTGTTGCCCGTCAGCTCCGCGCCCTTGGCGGATTTGAAGCCGGCCTTCACGGCCAAGCTGCAGGTGACGCCGGGCGGCAAGTCGTTTTCAAACTCGTAAGCCCAACTGCGGTCGGTGACCCAGCGGCCAGAGCCCTTGGTGACCTGGGCATCGCTGCAGCTCAGCGTCAAGGGCGCTTCGGCTTTGGGGTCACCAAAGTTGACGGCACTCTCGTCAAATTTGGCCACTACCTGGCGCACGCGGGCTACTTCGCCCTGGGGCGAGACGCTGACAATCTGGATGGCCTGCGCCTGGAGCGCCGCCGTGGCCAACAGGGCTGCGCAGGCTCGTAAGAAGAAGACGTTGTGACCCACAATTGCTCCCTTTTGTGAATCGGCGAGGTTAGCCGATTTAGAAGGCAATTTCCAAGCCTGTCGAAGGGCAAGAAAGGCGGTGCAGCCCCCGTGTTTGCGCTGCTATCCAAGGCATTGCCTATAAACTCCTGCCCAAACTGGGTATTGGCCCCGTTGGATCCAAACGATTTGTTACAAACAAGGGAGTTAGAAAATGATGCTGCCGCGTCTGCGCGCCCGCGCACTGTGCCTGGGCCTTGCCGTACTGGGCGCCCCAGCTTTTGCGCAAACTGCGCCCAAGCTGCCGATCGAGGCTTTTGGTATGTTGCCGGTCGCACAGCGGGTGTCGCTGTCACCCGACGGTCAAAAGGTGGCCATGCTGGCCAACAATGCGGGCACGTCCGCCATCGTGGTGCGGGATATCGGTTCACCGGACGGCAAGACGGCCGTTGTGATGAACAGCAACAACCGCGACTTCACGTTCAAATGGTTCCGCTGGGTCGGTAATGATCGGCTGGTGGTTGCAGTGTTGTTTCCGGCCAAGCGGCGCCATGGATCGTCGAGTGTTGGTGGCGTGGACACCTATGAAAGCCGGTTGCTGTCGGTGAAGGCGGACGGCACGCAAAACATCAACCTGATCAAGCCCAATACGTTCAAGGGTTCGCTACAGGCCCAATTCCAGGATGAAGTCATCGATTTCGACGTCGACGGTGGCAAGCACATCTTGCTGTCCTTGGCCGACCCCTTTGATGGCATGTACCCGGCGGTCTATAGCCTGGATACGGCAACTGGCGACCGCACCACCATCATGAAGCCCCGGGAGTTTTTCCGAAGCTGGATGACGGATCGCAACCACCAGGTGCGTGTCGGTCTGCGCGTGGAAAAGGGCGATGCCGAGATCCACGCTTGCGACCCCGATGGCGGCAATTGGCGCAAGCTGTGGGCATACAAGCTGGTGGGGTCTGGTGGTGTGTACCCCATAGGCTTTGGCAAAGACCCCAACGAGCTTTATGTCATTGCCGAACACGAAGGACGCAATGCCTTGATGACGGTCAATCTGAAGGACCCTGAACTCAAACGCACGGTCAAGTTGGCAAGCGGCACCAATGACGTCTCTGGCAGCCTCGTCTATTCCAAGACAACGGGAGAACCCATTGGCTTTGCGAGCTCGGATACCTTTGTCCAATCCGAGATCAGCTATTGGGACGCCGACCGTCGCGGGCTCAATACGTCGGTCAATGAGGCTTTGCCGGGTCGCTACAACCGCGTCATCAGCACCAGCCAAGACGAGAACAAATATCTGGTCTATTCCAGTAGCGACAAAGTGGCTGGCGAAGTCTTCTTGGGTAATCGCAGCGCCAATAGCCTGGGCTTGTTTGTAGGTACTTATCCGCAATTGCAGGAACAGTATCTGGTCCCCAAAAAAGCCATTACCGTGAAGGCACGCGATGGCTTGGATTTGCCTGGCTATATCAGCACCCCATTGGGGGTCACGGCCAGCAAGTTGCCCACTGTGCTGCTGGTGCATGGAGGACCGCAAAGCCATGACGACGGCAACTTCAACGCATTGACGCAGTTCATGGCAAACCGTGGCTATGCCGTTCTGCAGATCAATGCACGCGGCTCCACCGGCTTTGGCAGTGCCCTGCGCACAGCAGGCTTGCAGAAGTGGGGCCAGGAGATGCAAGATGATCTGAGCGATGGCCTGAACTGGGCGGTCTCTGCAGGCATCACTGACCCCAAGCGTGTGTGCATTGTCGGTGCCAGCTACGGTGGCTATGCCGCGTTGATGGGCGTCGCCAAGACGCCGGATGCGTTCAAGTGTGCGGTGAGCTTTGCGGGGGTGACTGATCTGGTGGCCATGGCGGGTGACCGCGGTCAGTACATGAGCGGCAAGGAGGTCTTCGAAGCCCAGGTGGGAAGCGATACCGAACGCCTGCGCCAGTATTCACCCCGCTATGCAGCCAAGCAAATCAAGGCACCTGTGCTGCTGGTCCACGGCACCGAAGACCGCAATGTGTCCGTCTACCAGGGCGAATACATGGACGCCGCGTTGACCGAGGCCGGTGTGTCCCATAAATTCATCAAGCAAGCGCGTGGTGACCACTACTTGAGCATTTACGAGCACAAGATGCAGTTTTACTCGGAGCTGGATGCGTTCTTGGCAGCCAATTTGGGGGCCACGGCGGCCCAATAAGAGCAGTGAGGGGGCGCTAGTGGCGGTACCGCCACTAGCGCCCCGCCTTCTCCATCCCGTATTTTTTGAAGATGCGGTCGTAGGTGCCGTTGGCCTTGATGATCTCCAGGCCCTTGTTGAAGGCGCTGATGATTTCCTGAGCCCTGGGGTTTTGCTGGCCCACAGTGATGTACAAGGGGTTCACCGACAAGGGCGCCTTGACGAATTCGATGCGCTTCAGGGCGTCGGGATCGTTGGCGCTGATGATGGAGCGGGCCACGATCTCGTCTTCCAGTGTCAGGTCGATGCGCTCGCGCAGCAGCTTCTTGACATTGGTCATCAAGTCATTGCCGTTTTCGCGCTGGAAGGTGGTGGCCGAGCCAAAGGCATCGCTGTAGCCATAACCTCGGATGGTGCCGACCAGTTTGCCGTTCAGGCTTTCCAGGCCGTTGAATTCAAAGGCATCGCCCTTGCGTTTGATGAAACGCACATTGCCCACGGCAAAGGCCGTGCTGAACAGCAGCACCTTGACCCGTGCATCGGTGCGCCACGTGAACGGCAATATGTCGTAGCTGCCGTTCTTGATACCGCTCTCCGCCCGCGCCCAGGGCACGTACTCCATGGTCATCTCATGACCCTGGGTCTTGAAGGCCGCGCGGATGATCTCCAGGCCCAAGCCCCCATTGGGGTTGCTGGGATCGCCATACGGAGGGTAAGGGTCACCGGCCGCGGTGAAGGTGTCGGCCCGGCTGCTGGCTGCCAGCAGGCCGAGTGCCACCACGGCAATGACTATCCACCAGTGGGTTCTTTTCATCGGTGCATCCAACGGGTTCATAGGGGCCGCTACTGCCACGGTACGCAAACCGTGGCGCGGCGCATCAACAAACGCCATCAGCATACACCGATCGTGCCAAGCCCGGCTGGGCGCCATGCCCAACCGTCGGACCACCGATTGCTGTCAGGGACGCGTCAAGCGCAGCGGCTCACCCACGCGGGCCTTGGCAATGTCTGCCGCGTGGAAGGGCAGGCTAGGCCACTCCTTGCGGGAGAACAGGCGCAACTGGTCATAGGCAAAGGGTGAGGCGGGGTTGGTGGACTGCCCGTAGGTCAACAGCGCCTGGGCGACCGGGCCCTTGGCGTCGAACGTCACGGTTTGCACGTAGCTGGTGCCATAGTCGATGCGCAGCCCCTCCTTGTTGATGCCCATGGGTTCCTGGCGGCCCAGGTTATTGAGCACGCCTTCCATCTCGTCGCCACCATGCAGGGCGATGGCCTCTTCGGTAATGGCGGGGCGCTGCACACTGCCCAGCGTCGCGTCCAGCGCGTAGCCGGCTTCGCGTGTCTTGGTGACGGCCTGGCCCAGAGATTCCCACACCTTGGCGGCGACTGCCGCATCGGTCATCTTCAAGCCGTTGGGCGTGGCTACCGGTTGCTGCGGATCGAAGGGCACGCGGTATACGCTGGGTATGTTGCGCGCCGTGCGCCAGAACTCGCGAAACACATGGGCGCCCTTGGCATCCACGTCGTTGCGCTGGTTCCAGCCTTTCAGCGCAGCACAGCCATCCTGTGTGGCGGCGTTAGGTGCCTGGGCGCAGGCGGCCAGCAGGTCGGGCAGTATGACGCTGGCCATGAAGTTGCGGTTCTCAAACAACTGCTGTTGCACGCGCTGTGCCGTGGCTTTGCCATTGGACAGCATCTCGGGTATCTCGCTCAGGCCCGCGCGGGTGCGCGGCCGGCTGACGCTGGCGTCGCCCACCAGGGGCGAGATCGCGCCAAACTTCTGGGCCGGATTGGAGTAGTAGAAGCTGTCATTGCTGTTATGCACCCAGTCGCTGCGCACGGCCACTGGCATGCGGGCAATGGGTATCAGGCCCGGCACGGGTGATGCCGGATCGCGCTGCCAGTCGCAGGCGCTCTTGGAACCGTCCAGCACCACCAGACCCGCAGCCTGGCGCAGTGCGGCGGCCGGCTTGCTGGGTGTGCAGCGTTCCAACTGGGTCGCATCCACATCGGGCACGGCACTGGCATCGGCATACAAGGCATTGCCATGCCGGTCTGCAGCCAGTGTGTTGACCCACATGGTGCCCAGCGTGCTCAAGGTCTTGGGCATGTCGTTGACGCTGGTGGCCCGTGCAAAGCCCATGGCCGAGTCCAGCATGCGCACATTGCCGGTGTTGGCGTCTTGCAGCGCATAGGCCACCTTGTCAGTCCAGTTCAGGCCCGCGCGGGGCACCACCACGACCGGGCCCCAGCGGGTGGACCACAGGGTTTGGCTTTTTGTCTGCGGCGTGCCATCGGCGGCGCGCACGGTGATGCTGACGTTGCGCGATGTCATCTTGACCGGCTGGCCGTCCAGCACATAGCTGGTGGGGGCGCCTGGCAGCAGGGCCAGCTCGTGCAGCGTGAAGCGCTTGCCGGTGGACACGGTGTGCGACCAGGCAATGTCTTTGTTGAAGCCTATGGAAACGGCGGGAAAGTGCGCCAGGCTGGCCCCCATGACGTCCAAAGATCCGGGGATGGTCAGGTGCATCTGGTAGAAGCGGTTGACCCCCGTCCATGGGAAGTGCGGGTTGCCCAGCAGCAGGCCGCTGCCGTTGGCGGTGCTGTCCTTGCCAAAGGCCCAGGCGTTGGAGCCCAGTGGCGAATCCAGCAGCCCGGCCTCGCGCATGGCGTCCGCGGCATCGGCCAGGTTGATGCCGGTCTGGGGCTTGGCAGCGCCGGTGGCAACAGGGCGTGCGGGCGGCTGCGCGCCCAGCATGCCGTCGGCCAGCGCGGCAATGCCGGCCTGCACGGCGGTCAGCTCGGCCATGCGGCGGAATTCGCCTACGGTCATAGGTTTGACCCAGGGCTGGCCATTGCATTCGGTGGGCAGTTTGCCGCTGTTGTCGGTCAGGTAGCGGTTGTAGCCAGCCACATAGCCGCGGGCCAAGGCCTGGGCTTCGGCACTGGTGGTGGCCCATTGCTTGGCCAACACGGCGTCGTCCATATGGGCGGCCATGAAGAGGTCGATCTGCTCATTGGGCAGCACGCGCCGCCCCAGCAGGGCACTGGCCTTGCCCCCACCGAAATACTGGGAGCGCTCACCGCGCGCCGTGACCAATTGGTTGGCGCTGAGGCACACATTGTCTTGCGCATAGGCATAGGCAATGCCATAGGCTAGCGTCTCGGGGTCGGGTGCGGAGATGTGCGGCACGCCGTTGGCGGTGCGGGTGATGGTGGCCGTGGCGCTTGAGGTAGCGGCTACGGTGCCGGGCCCCTGGGTGGCGCAGGCTGCCAGCATGGCGGCGAGTGCGAGGGGTGTGAATCTCAAAGCGGTGCGAGTCATCGTGGTCGTCTGCAAGGCAATCTCCTGGATCGGTTGTTGTGGTCTGTGTCGGCACAAAGAGCGCGTTGTCGGCCCCTGTGCGTCGAATGCGGAACAGCGGCATCGTAGGATTTTTTATGCCTGGGTTACAGTGCATCTATTGCCAACTTAGGTGGTTTTTTCGCCATGCCATCAAACAGCCATTCCCCTCCCAATGCAAGCGTGCGGGTCGATATCTTGTGGGGGCCGGACGTGCTGGCCGGGGCGGCCCTGGCCACGGCCGATGTGCTGCGCATGGTCAACCTCCTGGCCAACATGCGCGACCCGCAAAAGGCCACGCCCATCGTCTGGCGCTGGTGGTGCGCCGATGGTTCCCGCCCACCGCTGGCGCTGCCGCGCAGTGCGGGTTTTCGCGGTGTGGCCAATCTGCTGGTGGTGCCAGGTTGGCACGCACAGAGCGTGCCCCATCTCGACCAATTGGTGACCCGCGCGGCAACTGCTGGCGCCAAGCGCGTTGCCAAGGTGTATGCGGGTGGTGGGCGCGTGGCCGGCATCTATAACGGTGCGGCTTTGTTGGCCGATGCCGGCGTGCTGGCCGAGCGCAGCGCGGTGATGGCTTGGCCCTTCGTGGCCCATTTGCTGCGGCGCGCACCCACCGTGCGCCTGGTAAATGACAAGGCCTGGCTGGAGCACGAGCGGGTGTGGACCTGCGACTCGCCTGCTGCTGCCTACGAGGTGGTGCTGGACATGCTGCGCCACACCCCGGTGGCCGATCTGGCGCTGGCAGGCGCACCTGTGGTGCTGCACTCGGGCGAGCGCCAGCGCGCGGCAGTGCAGGCCGCACACAGCGGCCCGGCCACCATCACATCGGCCGGTGCGCTGGAGCGGGCGCGCCAGTGGCTGGAGGCCCATTTCAGCGAGCCCTACAGCCTGCAAGACACGGCGCGCGCAGCGGCCACCAGCCCGCGCTCGCTGTTACGCTGGTTTTCTACGGTGTATGGCCAAAGCCCGTTGGACTACCTGCACGGCTTGCGCGTGGCCCATGCGCGGGTGCTGCTGGAGACCACCTACATCGGCGTGGAGCAAATGGCCCATATGTGCGGCTACCAGGATGTGGGCACCTTCCGCCGTGTGTTCGCGCGCCACACCGGCGTCATGCCCGCGGCCTACCGCGAGCGCTTTCGCCTGCGCACCAGCCGCAAGCGCTGGCGCTCGGCGGCTGTCATGGGGGCCTAGGCGCCCCGGTAGGGGCAACATGCCCGCCGACTTGTCACCGACTAGTCCAAATGGACTATTGGTGCCCTGGGTTTGGGAATTACAATTGGTAACAGCGCTTCGAACGTCCCACCCACCGTGAACCTCAAACAAAAACTCCTCTCCGTGCTGGTAACCCTGGCAGCCTCGACATCCTCTTTCGCGATGTCCAGCCTGACCTTCCAAGGCGTCACTTTCAGCACCTACGCGGTGGACAGCGATACCCTGAGCTTCACGATCACCGGTGCCGATACCGCCAAGGGCGACTGGACCGGGGTGCACTACCTTAAGGCGTTTTCGCTGAAAGACATTGGACGCATCGCGTCGTCGTCGGTGGTCAGCGGCCCTTCGTTTGCTTCCATCATCGAAAGCGGCCGTGAATTGTCGGCCAACGGCTGCTCTGGGGGTAACTCGGGTGGTGCCTGCTTCGCATTTGCCACGCCGGCTACGCTGACCCACAGCATGACCTGGACTATTGACTTTGTTCCGGCGGCCCATACGGTGATGGATTTGACGGCGGCGCACCTGAAGGTCGATTTCTACAAAAACCTGTCGGACAAGAAGTCCACCGGCAGTTTGCTGTCGCAAAACCTGGTGGTTGCCGTTCCAGAGCCCGAAACCTATGCCCTGATGCTGGCCGGCCTGGGCTTGGTGGGTGCGGCGGTGCGCCGCCGCAAGGCAAAAGCACTGCAGGCCTAAGCCCTTCCTCCAGCCTGCCGTATGGCGGGGCCCAAGGCGGGCTTTCGAGTCGACGCCCCGGTCAAGGCATCAAATCCGCCACTCCATCCCACGCTTCTGGGGCCAAGCGCCCCTCAAAGCGGGACACAACTTTGCCTTTGGCATCTACCAGCAAGGTCAGCGGCAACTTGGCTGGCCCATTCTTTCCTTCATCCAGACGCAATGCAATCAGCCCTTTGGATTGTGCCTGGGTCTGGCCTTGTATTTGCTCGTAGGCCTGCCAGTCGCTGGCCTTCTTGTCTACATTGACGGTTACCAAGGCAAAGGGCTTGTCGCGCCAGCCGTTGAGGTTGGTGCGTAGCTCCGGCAGGCTGTCGCGGCAGACGGCACAAGAGGTTGACCAGTAGAACACGATGGCAACCTTGCCGCGGATCTGCTCCGGGGTGAATTTCTCGCCACGGATTCCAGAAGCCTGCAGTTCCAGCATGGCGGGCGCAGCTGCCGACTGCTTGGCAGGCGCCGTTTGTGCGAACCCTGGGCTTGCGCAAAAAGCCGCCAGGGGGATGAGACAAGAGATGAGGATGTTCTTCATGGCGCTTCGTCGTGGCAAAGAGGCCAATCATTACAGAGAAAATACCGCCATGGCCAAAAAAGATCATGTTTCCGAAACGCCCGCCACCCAGATGCTCAAGGCGCACAAGGTCGCCTATACCGAGCACCCCTACGAATACCTGGAGCACGGCGGCGCCCAGCACAGTGCGCAGGTTCTAGGGTTTGACCCATTCACCGTCGTCAAGACGCTGGTGATGCAAGACCAGGACGCCAAGCCGCTCTTGGTGCTGATGCATGGCAACCGCAAGGTGTCCACCAAGAACCTGGCGCGGCAGATTGGGGCCAAGTCGGTAGAGCCCTGCGCGCCTGACGTGGCCAACCGGCACAGTGGTTATCTGGTGGGTGGTACGTCGCCCTTTGGTACGCGGCGCGACATGCCGGTGTATATCGAAGAGAGCATCCTGGCCCTGCCAAAAATCCTGATCAATGGCGGCCGCCGGGGCTACCTGGTAGGGATTTCGCCTAGCGTTTGCGTCCAATTGTTGGGGGCAAAGCAGGTACAGTGCGCACTGGCTGATTGACCGCCCGCCTTACAGACACGTATTCAGGAGAACTGGTTTTGGATTCCCTTCGCGCTTTTTACCCGCTGCTGGCGGTCGTTGCCGCCTACCTGGTGGGCTCCTTATCGTTCGCGGTCATTGTGAGCCGCAGCATGGGCCTGAACGATCCGCGCACCTATGGCAGCAAGAACCCCGGTGCCACCAATGTGTTGCGCTCCGGCAGCAAGGCTGCGGCCATCGTCACGCTGCTCCTGGACGCCTTCAAGGGCTGGTTGCCGGTGATGCTGGTCAAGTGGTTTGGCGGCGCCTATGGCCTGGGTGACGGCACCATGGCCATGGTGGGCTTGGCCGCGTTCCTGGGCCATTTGTTCCCGGTCTTCTTCCGGTTTGTGGGTGGCAAGGGCGTGGCCACGGCGCTGGGCGTGCTGATGGCCATCAGCTGGATTCTGGGTTTGGCCACGCTCGTCACCTGGGTGGTGATTGCCTACGCGTTTCGCTACTCGTCACTGGCCTCGCTGGTGGCGGCGGTGTTTGCGCCGGTGTACTACGTGTTTGGCGACGGCGTGGTCTGGGCCATGGACAAGAGCGTGGTGCTGTGCACCGCGGTGATGTCCTTGCTGCTGATCTGGCGCCATGCCGAAAACATCTCGCGCCTGGTCAAGGGCACGGAATCCAAGTTGGGCAGCAAGAAGAAGGCCTGAACCGGCCAACCTGGGGCCTAGGTACCCCTAAGGGTTCTGTACTGCATGCGCACCCAGGCGCAGCATCTGGAAGTGGTTGATACGCGCCCGCACTGCAGAGGCGGGTAATGCTGTCTTGATCTTCGGTTTGTTGCTGCCGTCCGTGCGGTGCAGGCGTGGCGTGTGCAGCAATTCGCCATCGGAACCCGCAATGATCGCCACATAGGGATGGTTGTGCTGGGTACTGCGGCGCAGCACCACGGCGGTCTCGTCGCTGTCCATGCGCACATAGGTTCCGGGCGGGCACAGCCCCACGGAGCGCACCAGGGCGTGGCCAATTTCATCCGTCTTGGCCGATGCATTAGCCATCACCGAGCGGGCCGACTCTGTGGCCGTGCGGCCGGCACGCGACATACGGGGGCTGATCATCGCCGCATAGCGGTCCACCACCTTCAGTATGCGGGTCAGGCGCGTCAGGGGTGGGGCCTGGCGCAGATCGGCCTTGTCGATGGCGTCGTCGTGGTGGCTAGACACGATGGCTAGCCATTGCGCATCGCTGATGCCCAAATTGCCCAGCATCTGTGTGCTCTTGGCGGCATGGGCGCGAATGGCCTCTTGCTGCTCAGGCGTAGGCTTCTCGGCTTGTGTGGCCAGCGCGTCTTGCAGCGTGGTCATGCCAATATTCATCGTCAGCGCCGCGTGCACCAGGCTGTCGCGCTCGGGCTTGGCAATGGCCAGCTCAATGGCAATCAGGTGGCACAGCACCGCGCACACCAGCGAGTGGGACGCACTGTAGCCCACCGGCGAATTGCCAGCTAGCTGGAACAGCAAATACAGGCCTACATCAGGATCCTGCTGCATCATGCTCTGCATCCAGCGGTCGTATTGCAGCACGCGGTGGGTGAACTCCTGTGTGCTAGCGGGGCTGCCCAGAATGACGCCCAGGCCCAGCTCCAGGTCGGACCACATGGCCAGCAGATCTTCGTACTCGTTTTCGCTGCGTACGCTCACGGCACGGCCCTAGTAGCGTTTTTCCAGCACCATCTGGTCATTGGTGCGGGTCATCTGGAAGCGGGTCAAGAAGCTGTTGCCTAACAGCACTACGGGCATGGAGCCTTCGGACACCGCGGCCTCCACGTCGTGTATGACTACATCGCCGACCCGCACATTGCTCAGTCGGATCAACCAGCCCCGCACGACGCCATTGGCGGTGCTCATCTGAATGGGTTGGCCGGCGGTGTATGCGACGCCCAGGCGCCGGGCCTCGTTGACACTCATCGCGACCGAAGTGGCCCCCGTATCCACCACCATTTGTGCGGACTTGCCATTGATCTGGCCCAGTGCAAAGAAATGCCCGCCGCTTCCGGCCTGCAGCACAATGCGGTTGCCACCGGCGCCAGTGCCAGCGCCGCTGCCCACACTGGCGGGGGCATCACCCACGCGCAGCGTGTGCTGCTTGCCCCCAATCTCCACCACGGCCTGGTCGCCCTGGGTGGAGACGATCTTCACGCCCTTGTAGCTGTCACCCGCGGCCACGGCCTTGGGCGCGCTGCCATCCACAATGACCAGCGCCTTGCCGCCCAGCATGCCTGACAGTCCCACGGTCTGCGCACCTGCCAGCGTGCTTAAAAGGCAGCCCACAGCAAAGGCAAGCGGGACGGCGGCGTTCATCGATATATCAGTCGCGGAAATTGTTGAAGCTCAGCGGCAGGTCGGCCACCTCTTTGCGGATCAGCGCCATGGCGGCCTGCAGGTCGTCGCGCTTGGCGCCGGTGACGCGCACAGCATCGCCCTGGATGGCGGCCTGCACCTTGAGCTTGCTGTCCTTGATCAGGCGCTGTATCTTTTTAGATACTTCGGATTCGATGCCGTTGCGCACCTTGATGACGACCTTGACCTTGTCGCCACCCATCTTCTGCACATCGCCCTTGTCCAGAAAGCGCACGTCTACTTCTTGCTTGGTCAGCTTGTTGCGCAGTACGTCTTCGATCTGGTCGAGTTGGAATTCGGCGTCGCCGACCAGTGTGATCTCTTTCTCTTTCAGCGTGATGCTGGCCGACGTGCCCTTGAAGTCAAAGCGCGTGGTGATTTCCTTGGAGGTGTTGTCCACCCCGTTCTTGACCTTGGAGAGTTCTGCTTCGCAGACGGTATCAAAAGAAGGCATGTTGGTTCTACGTAATAAAAAGTGGCTGCGCCAGCCTGGCGGTGCCGGGGAGGTGCGCCGGTTCACGGATGCGACAATCCCTGCCATGTTAGTCGAGAAAAACGTCCCGCTCCAGCCCTTTAACACCTTCCATATCGTGGCCAAGGCGCTGGCCCTGGTGCGCATCACCAGCCAGGCCGACGTGCAGGCCGTGCTGGCCGATGCCGAGTGGGCCAGCAGCCCCAAATTCGTCTTGGGCGGGGGCAGCAACATCGTCATCACCGGCGACGTGAAACCCCTGGTGCTGAAGGTCGAGGTCAAAGGCATACGCCTGGTGGGCGAGACTGCCAAAGCCTACATCGTGGAAGCCGGCGGCGGCGAGGTCTGGCACGATTTTGTGGCCTGGACGCTGGCCAACGGCTACCCCGGCCTGGAAAACATGGCCCTGATCCCCGGCACCGTGGGCGCATCCCCCGTGCAAAACGTGGGGGCCTATGGCGTGGAGTTGCAGGACCGGTTTGAATCGCTAGACGCCATGGACCTGCAGACCGGCCAAGTGTTCACGCTGAATGCCGCCCAATGCGCCTTTGGCTACCGCGACTCCATCTTCAAGCACGGTGGCACCATCACCACGGGCGGCCAGCAGACGCTGGGCCTCAAAGACCGTGCGCTGATCTTGCGCGTGCGCTTTGCGCTGCCCAAGGCATGGAAGCCGGTGCTGGGCTATGCCGATATCGAGAAAAAAATGGCCGAGCAGGCGGTGACCGAGCCGACCGCCCAGCAGATATTCGACTGGGTCTGTGCCATCCGCCGCGCCAAGCTGCCCGACCCGGCCGTCATCGGCAATGCCGGCAGCTTCTTCAAAAACCCCCAGGTGTCGCCCGAGCAATGCGCCGACATCATCGCCCGCGAACCCCGGGTCGTGCATTACCACCTGGCGGATGGCTCCATCAAGCTGGCGGCGGGCTGGTTAATCGATTCATGTGGGTGGAAGGGCAAGAGCGTGGGCCAGGCCGGCGTGTATGAAAAGCAGGCCCTGGTGCTGGTGAACCGCGGTGCTGGCGTGGATGGCAATGGCGCCACTGGCGGTGAGGTGATGACACTGGCCAAGGCCATACAGACCAGCGTCTACGAGCGCTTCGGCATCCTGCTGGAGCCGGAGCCGGTGGTCGTGTGATCCAAGGCGCCATCCGCGCGCGCTAGGCGCTTTTTGCGTCAGGCCTTTTTGGTCGTCATGCCATACACCACCAGCAACACGATGGCGCCCACCACGCTGGCCATGAAACCGGCAACATCTCCGACCCGATACCAACCCAGGAATTGACCTGCAAAGTTGGCAAAGTACGAACCGGCAATCCCCAGCACGGCAGTCATGAGCATGCCCATTTTCTGGTCTCCCGGCAGTAGGGCGCGGGCTACCAAACCTACAAAAAACCCGATGATGGCCATCCAGACGTATTGCATGCCGTTGTCTCCATTGCGAGTCTGCCGAAAACCCTTCGACAGTAGCAGCAAGCTTACACGCTCAAAGCGACACCCTGACCCAGCACTGACTTAGAGCACCTTCACGTTGCCCATCCACATGTCCTTGTACATAACCCAGTCGCCCATGAAGCTGTACAGCGGGCGCTTGAAGGACGCCGGCTTGTTCTTCTCAAACCCGAAGTGCCCGATCCAGGCACAGGCATAACCGCAAAACAAACCCAGCAGCAGGTACAGCGGGTTGCCAGTGGCGACCATGAAGCCCACGCACACCAGGCCCAGGGTTGATCCGAGAAAGTGCAGCCTGCGGCAGGCCAGATTGCTGTGCTCGCCCAGGTAGAAGGGGTAGAACTCGGCGAAGGTGGACATTTGCCGGATATCGGCCTGGGGGGCGGCTGGGGTGGATTCCATGGGGCTGTCTCCTCGTTATGCCGCCATTTTGACCCGGTTATGCAATGGTGCAAGGCCTGCGGCCACCCGGCAATGCAGGCAATACACTTTCGGGCACAGATCACAGAGAGGCTCGCGCGTGACCCAGACAACAACGACAACCACGATAGCCGTCCAAGGCACCGAAGTTTTTATCGAAGGCCAGGGAGAGCAGACCATCGTCTGCATCCACGGCTGGCCCGACACCCACCGCCTGTGGGACCGCACCGTGCAGGCCCTGCAAAGGCGCTACCGCTGCGTGCGCTTCACGTTGCCCGGCTTTGAAGGCCCGCCGCCGCCGGGCCAGAAGGCGCTGACGCAGGCCGAGCTGACCGCGCGCCTGCTGGCCATTGTGGATGCCGTGAGCCCCGGGCAGCCTGTAACCCTGCTGCTGCACGACTGGGGCTGCGTGTTCGGCTACGAACTGGCCGCCCGCCACCCCGAGCGCGTGGCGCGCATTGCGTCGGTGGACATTGGCGATGCTCGCTCGCCAAGATTCCTGAAGACCCTGGGCGCCAAGCAGAAGCTGATGATTGTTTTCTACCAATTCTGGCTGGCCAAATGCTGGGTGCTGGGCCGTTTTGTCAGCGCCCACTTTGCCAACTACTGGACCCGCCTGATGGCGCGCCTGCTGCGCAGCCCCACGCCGCAGCACAGCATCCACTGGTACATGAACTACCCCTACGCCATGACCTGGTTGCGCCTGGGTGGCGGCCTGGGTGGCCTGGCTCCGTTCGCGCCGCATTGCCCCATGCTGTACTTGTTTGGCGAACGCAAACCCTACATGTTCCACTCCCAGGCGTGGCTGGATGAACTGAACGCCAAACCCGGCAGCCGCGCCGTGGGGCTGCAGACCGGGCATTGGGTGATGGTGGAGCAGCCGGAGGCGTTTGAGGCGGAGTTGTTGGGGTGGTTGACCGCGATCTAGTTGAACCCGGCAGTTTGCTAAGACCAAGACAGCGCGGATGGCAGTTGGCAACCAGCCTGTTACTGGTCAAGCAACTGTTGGATCCTATCCCGCACGGGAATCAGCGCTGGATGGTTTCTAGCGACAGCCCGGGCAAGAAGTCTTTGTGCAACAACTGCATCTAGCCCGGTGCGTCTACTTAGAGTATGAGCGGCATCATGGTGATCAAGCTGGACTCGCATGGCTTCTACATGCGCGGCCGCAGCTGCCTCAGTGCAATCCAACTCTCTACTTAGAGGCCTTAGATAATCCTGACGCTGAAGCTCTTGCAACACCCATCGCTCTGGCGGAAGACCATCCCCCGGTAAAATAAGCCATGCGGGTGCGAGATCATTGCGCTCACCGCGCTCACTACGCACCCATCCTTCAATCATTGCTTCCGTGCAGTCACCGTCGAAAGCACTGATAGCACACAGTGGATTGTCTGACCGCAAATGAGAGATTGCTTGTCTGGCGAGCGTCGTGTTGCTACCTATATCCCGAAATTGCACACGCGCCCGATCGGCACCTGACAGTGCCTCATTAATCAGCGTAGTAGCGAACTGGTCCTCCGTGTAGACCACCAACTCAGGCTGCACATCACCGGACATTTCGTGGACCGCAAAGCGTGTCGAAACATTCGTAAGTGCCTCATGCCCTACTCCACTCTTTCGCAACAATACCCTCGCTTGTCGAGGAAGACTATCGAGAACGACTGCTGAATGAGTTGTGCAAATAATCTGTATACGTTTCTGCAGACACTGCAGAAGCAAAACCTTAACAAGTCGTTCCTGGGCTTCAGGGTGCAGACCCAACTCAATCTCTTCGATGATGAGCAGTCCCCCTGTAGGCAAGCCTTGCACTCTCGATAGTAGGGCGATCACGGCAGCTTCACCGCTCCCCATATCAAAAGCACTGTAGGTACCACCTGCACGACAGCTATGAAGGCCTAAGCCGCGAACGAACCGTGTCTCTGCTTCTTCGTATGTTTTTCCAAGAACATATGAGAGCATTCGACGAGAGTCTTCCGATAGCGGCACCTGCCGATATTCATGCTGACGGCCAAAAACATGCCGCATCGCTCCAATTTCACTGGCAGGCAAAACACGAGACATGGGGAGAAAGTCAATCGCCCTAACTGGTTGACGTTGGTGCTCAGGGTGTCGGCCTGCATCTCTTACCTGCTTCCATCTCCCCCCTGTTCGAAAGAGCGAAAACTCAATTTCATTCCCAGCAACCGCTGACACCCAATCTACTCGCACACCCGCAAGAATTGGATCACCCGACCGACGAGGGAAAAAGTCAGCGAATCCATAAGCAGGCTGTACTGATGAACTTGGACGAGACTTTGTGTTGCCCCAATAGACAATCCAGTCCTGTGGCGTCTTTGCAGAAAGCGCAGCGAGAGACAGAACTGTGGACTTTCCTACGCCATTCCTACCGCAAATTGCAGTGAATGGATAGGGAATCGGCACCACAAGTCTCTGTATTCCGCGAAGACCTGCATCGCAATTAATACGAACTTGGCGGAGTAACGGTGATTGGAAATTACGTGGTGGCGCCCGCCAGAATTCTAGTAAGCGCTGTTCATCATTACTGAGTCGTCTTCCCGGCACGATACTCCTCCACTATTTCGTCGATCTCTACGTCTCGTTCATCTGATGGACTCAATGCTATAGGCGCACTCTTCTTTTCAGCTTTCCACTCAGGAGTTCCTGGGCAAAAGACACGAAAATCACATTTTCCGCAATGGTTGCATTTGGGACCGAGGCGAGAGAAGCTCTGTTCTTTGATGCCTTGCTTGATTCCCGCAACGGCCACCCTCACGTCTTCTAACGCAGCCTCTCTATACGGTGCGGAGACATCGACTGAGATTCTCTCACTCACCCCTTGCGCAATCAGTTCGGATGAAATCGGCTTAGGTATCACGAGTTGTGCAGTAGCAGTCGTTGGCTCGTAGGGAAAAGCGTAGCGAACAGCGTTGGCATACAACCGCAGCTGCTGTTCCGCAAGAGCCTTAATATTTTCAAACTGCTCTCGCGTTTTAACTTTGTGCGCTTTGAAATCAACAATTCCCACAGCCTCACGGTGATCATCGTCATGACCAGAATCTACTCGCTCAAGCAAATCCACAACGCCGGCAATGAGCGCGCCGCTTTCTTTGTCAATAAATTCAAACGGCTTCTCGACGGCCCGGGTACGGGGCAAATTAGCGCGGTTCTCGTTGACGTAACGGATCAATGCATCCTTTGCTGCATCTCTGAGCGCCTCCAGCGGGCCACCTTGGGTATACCGAAGATGAAAGCGCGCGTCCACAAGTGACCCAACCTCGCTACCTGACAACACTCTTCCAGATCGAGCTAGCTCATGTATTTCGGCCAAGATGTTATGAAGTTGCTGGCCATATCCGTATTGCTCGCCGACACCAGGCCCAAACCCCATAAGAGATCTAAGTTGATACTCGTACGGACATCGCCTCCAGTAGGTCAAATCAGAGAAGCTGGTTGGGAGCATCTCTGCGTCGTCGGGTGGGCGAGGCTGCCCTTTTGTCCTCACAGTTGGATCGCTGCCGTCTCGGCGAATCACAAAGTGATGAAGATCTTTATAAAAATCGGTAGGCTTTTTTCTCGGTCGATCCAGGGAGGAAACATTCAAAAACTTAGCGCACCTAGTCAGAGCCACATACCATAGGCGTCGCTCACCGTCGTCGCCTCCTGCGTATTCGGAACTACTGAAAATTGATGGAGAAAGAAAGGTGTCTGGTCCTTGATTCCGCCGACTACTTGGGAAATTGGAGCTTGATATGCGCGGTAGGAAAACAACAGGCCATTCGAGTCCTTTGGCTGCATGCACTGTCATGATTTGGACAGAATTCAGCCGCGCAACCTCATCAATACCTCCTTCATCGGCGTTACTCGCAGCCCAGTTTCCAAGAAACAAACAAAGTCCTTTGAGATTTGCCGGCGTGACCCATTGATGCACAGCCTCAAATTGAGTAATGAGCTTACTCAATGCTCCTAAGTTAAACAGAACATCTATTGACCATGTTCCGCTCTGGCTCCCCAATTCAAAAAGCATTTCTTGAAATATGTCTTGAGGATAGATACGTTTAGACAATCGCCCCCGCATTGCTGGTGCCAAACTTCGGCGATCAAGCTCCTCCAGTTTGCTGTCGATCCAAGCAATGAATTTTCCCTCGGAGGCAGATGGCATCTGACCACTCTTAAGCCTATCAATTGCAGCCCGAATGAACTCTCGCGTATCCACCGTCCCCAAGACTTGGGTTTGGCCCTCTTCATCCGGCATTGCAAAATCGGCCCGCGCGAGAAGGCAAAAACCAGCCTGTATTAGCCTGACTTCATCGTTATTGAACAATCCCCGAGTGCCCGTCACAACAACCGGAATTCCTCTTTCACGTAGTACTCTCGCAAAGACAGTTCCCGCCGATTTCACACTCCTCAGTAGGATAGACATATCCGCGTAATCGAGAGGGCGATGTGAGCCGTCCTTCTGTTCAAAGAGCACCCCTCTGAGCGCCTCAATTCGGTCAGCCACCCACGTCGCTTCGTCCTCCTCGGAACCAAATTTCTGAACCTGGATGTCACCCGGCTCAGCCATTCGCTCTACAAACCCCTCAGATAACGAGTCATGCCTCCTCGCCACCATCTCCTTTTCCAAACGCACCGAGACCTGGCGTATAGCTGCATCAGCCAATTCAACAATCGCCGCAGTGCATCGGAAGTTATCTTTCAAGACAACGCGCTCGACATTTGGGTAACGCGTCTCAAAAGACAGAATATTTTTTACGCTTGCACCGCGAAAACCGTATAACGCCTGATCATCATCTCCAACGGCAGTAACACTTACTTTACGCCCACCATCAGTAAGTAGATGGATAAGCTGCTCTTGTCGATCATCGACGTCCTGGTATTCATCAACAACTAGATGCGTGAGACGAGACCGCAGCTCATGGAGTTTTTCTGGATTCGAATTGAGCAACGAAATAAGCTCACTAATTATTCGATCAAAATCGAAGAAGTAATTTGGAGAGCCATGGGCGATCCCTTCATATCGCCTTATTGCATTAGCCAATTTGACTTCCTTGACTTCCTCAGGCTGAAGTCCCTTTTGATGCATTACGCTCAATGTTGTCGTGAACTTGCGTACTGTTTCCCAATACGTTCCCGTCCTCGTCAGCGTTCGTAATTGATCAAGGCCAATGCCCTTACCGGAATCCTCAAAGTGAATGAAGTTTGCAGAAATAAGTGCGGCTTGGCGCACTTCATCCATCACCTCCCAAGTGCGATACTTGGGATCCTGCTCTTTTAAGACACGGAGACAGAAAGAGTGAATGGTCCCCACATACATATCGCCGAGCGAGGGTTCATTTGGAACAAACAGCTCAAGATGCCGCCTAATTCTCGCCTTCAATTCGTTAGCGGCGTGCTCAGTAAAGGTGAAGGCAATAATTGAACTCTTTGCGGTTCCATCTCGCACCTTTTGTGCAATTCGCTGAGAGATGGTCTCTGTTTTTCCACTACCTGCACAAGCAACAATTAGAAGATTTCCTTCAGAATGGCTTATTGCCTGCTGCTGTGCAAGTGTGAGTTTTATCATCCGCGCGTTCCCCGAATACCACGCCGCAGTGTAGGTGCCAGTGCTTTAATTAGTTGCACCGGCACAGCATTTCCAATTTGCGTCTGTATATCGGAAATTGATCCTGCAAAAACATATCTCGGAGGAAATGTTTGCAGTAGCGCTGCTTCGCGAAGAGTGATGGCCCGATTGGCTACTGGATGAGCAAAACGCCCTCGAGTGACATCTGTGCATCCTGTTGTAAGAGTCGGAGCAACATCGTCCCACCACATTCGACCATAGACATCCGAGTATTTTGTACTTTGGATGTCTTCATGGCATGCGAGCACTAAATCTTTTGGTAGTGCATTACGACTTCCGCCATCTGAAGGCACAGCGGCCAGTCTTCGTAGCGCAATTTCTTGGTGATTTCTTGCCGCATGCAACGGGTCGCTCGGGTCGCGCTCCCCAGTCGCTAGTTGCCGCAAATGACCAATCGCTTGTCGTACTGTAAATCGAGAGCCTTCTGGCGTCGTTGCTCTTGGCAATTCCGGCGGTAGACACCGTCTAGTGGCAAGCATGATGCAACGAACTCTTCGTTGGGGTACGCCAAAATCTGCTGCATCAACGCTTTGCGGAGCATTGAGCTCATACTCATCCCCTAATGAATTGCGAAGCTTTCTAAGGAGCGGGCTGTGCTGCTTTGACGCCAAACCAGGGACATTTTCGAAGAAGATAAGACTTGGCTTAAGTGCACGCGCAAACTTGCCAGCCTGAAGAATGAGAGTGCTTCTCTTGTCGCCTTTACGTTTCTTATTTTGACGACTAAACGGTTGGCAAGGCGCACAAACTACGAGTAAGTCCAGCTGTTTTCGGCCTAGCTGTTGCTGAATTTCAATGGGATCGACACACGTGATATCGCGCTCTATTAAATGAGTTCGTGGATGATTGAGTCGATAAGTCTCACACGCCACCGGATCATTGTCGATTGCAGAGACAACTTGAAAATTATGCTGTTTCAAAGCGGCAGTAACTGCGCCCGAACCACAAAACAAATCAACGGCAGTCAACCAATTGCCCGAAGCCTTAGGCACCTTTCCCCCCCCTGCAGTCGGTATGTAGTTCTTGAAAGCGCGCACAACCTGCGGCAAGCCGAGCTACCAAGATTTTTATCCAAACTTCGCTGTTCATTCTAAAGACCTCATATGCCAAAATCAACGCGATGATGTTGATACACCACATTTGAGCCGTCCTCGTATGGTTGACCAACCGCTATGCGCCACATCTGCGTGAATCTGGACTCCTTTGGGCAACCGCTACTCATAAGCGCGTGAAGCAAAAAGCCCGCAAAAGCGGGCCTTTTAACTGCAGGAGTGTTGAATCAACTTACTTTCCGAGCTTCAGGAAATCATCCCCCTTACCCAACTCCAACAACCCCGCGTTGGAATATACCTGCAGTTTGGCCCGTGTATCCGTAATGTCCAGATTGCGCATAGTCAGCTGCCCAATCCGATCCAACGGCGAGAACGGCGCGTCTTCCACCTTCTCCATGCTCAAGCGCTCAGGCGCATAGGTCAGGTTAGGCGACTCGGTGTTCAACAACGAGTAGTCATTGCCACGACGCAGTTCCACCGTCACGGTACCGGTAATGGCACTGGCGATCCAGCGCTGCGCGGTTTCACGCAACATGATGGCTTGGCTGTCGAACCAGCGGCCCTGGTACAGCAGACGCCCCAGCTTGCGGCCGTTGTCGCGGTATTGCTCGATGGTGTCTTCGTTGTGGATGCCGGTGACCAGGCGCTCATACGCGATGAACAGCAGGGCCAGGCCGGGGGCTTCGTAGATGCCGCGGCTCTTGGCTTCGATGATGCGGTTCTCGATCTGGTCGCTCATGCCCAGGCCGTGGCGGCCGCCGATTTCGTTGGCTTTCAGGATCAGGCTGACCAGGTCGGGGTATTGCACGCCGTTCAGCGCCACGGGGCGGCCTTCTTCAAAGGTGACGCTCACTTCTTCAGCCTTGACCACGCAGTCGTCTTTCCAGAAGGGCACGCCCATGATGGGGTTCACGATCTTCATGCCGCTGTTCAAGAACTCCAGGTCCTTGGCTTCGTGGGTGGCGCCCAGCATGTTGCTGTCGGTGCTGTAGGCTTTTTCGGCGCTCATCTTGTAGCCAAAGCCGTTGGCGGTGATGAAGGCGCTCATCTCGCTGCGGCCGCCCAGTTCGTCGATGAAGGCCTGGTCCAGCCAGGGCTTGTAGATCTTCAGCGCGGGGTTGGTCAGCAGGCCGTAGCGGTAGAAGCGCTCGATGTCGTTGCCCTTGAAGGTGCTGCCGTCGCCCCAGATGTTGACGTCGTCCTGCTTCATGGCGCTGACCAGCATGGTGCCGGTCACGGCGCGGCCCAGCGGCGTGGTGTTGAAGTAGGTCTGGCCAGCGGTGGTGATATGGAAGGCGCCGCTTTGCAGCGCGGCAATGCCTTCAGCGGCCAGCTGCGGGCGGCAGTCCACCAGGCGGGCTTTGATGGCGCCGTATTCCATGGCCTTCTTGGGGATCTCGTCGTAGTCGGCCTCGTCGGGCTGGCCCAGGTTGGCGGTGTAGGCGTAGGGCAGGGCGCCCTTTTGCTTCATCCACAACAGTGCGGCGCTGGTGTCCAGGCCGCCGGAGAATGCGATGCCGACCTTTTGGCCGACGGGGATGTTTTGCAGGATGGTGTTTGACATATTTGGCCTCTAGCCCTCGTAGGATAAGGGTGAGCAGCTATTAAAAGAGTAGCGTTTGAAAATGGGGCGGGGTGGCGATCTATCAACCACCAATCAGCCAAAGTGGCAGATGTAGTGGTAGGCGTCAAAGCCCTCGGTCACGCGGATCTGGAATTTGGCGTTGCCGGGCACGCTGAATTTTTCGCCCTCGGCCGACTTCACCCACACGTCGCTGCCGTCCAGTTTGTAGTCGCAGCTACCGGCCACGCATTCCATGACCTCGGGCGCGCCGGTGTTGAAGGTGAGGGTAGCGGGCAGGATCACGCCCACCGATTTCTTGCTGCCGTCGGGGTAGGTGATGCTGTGGCTCACGCACTTGCCGTCGAAGTACACATTGGCCTTGGTGGAGACGGTGATGCCGGGAATCTGGGTGGTGATCGTCATGGTTGCAGCGGTCCAGAGATAAGAAGGGGGGGGGAAGGGAGTGTGGGGTCAGCCCACGATTTTAGGCGATGGGCCGGTGCTGTCGTCGCCGTGACAAATAAGCCCGGCCTTCGCCCGCAGAATGCCAATACACACCTGTATGCGGCCCACCGCAGCAAGCCTACCCCCACAAGAAAGAGGAGCCCCATGACCCTATCCGCCACCACCCTGGCCAAAGCCGCCACCACCGTCTGCGCCGCACTACTGGCCGCGCACGCTGTGCAGGCTGCGCCACCCACCGACCCCAGCCAGCTCAAACAACCCCGCCCCGGCTTTGTGGAGGGGTACTTGCCCCTGGGCACCTGGGTCGACAGCCTGGCCCTGCTACCCCCGCCACCTGCGGCCGGTTCGCCTGCACAGGCGGCCGACGATGCGGTGTTCCAGCTCTCCCGCACGCTCAAGGACAGTCCGCGTTGGCAATTGGCCGAGAAGGATTCGGTGCTGAGCTTTCCGCAGGCGCCGCGCGCTTTCCAGTGCGCGCTGGGCGTCACCATCAGTGCCGAGGCCACGCCCCACCTGGCCATGCTGATGCGGCGCACGCTGGCCGACGCCGGCCTGGCCACCTACAAGGCCAAAGACTTTTACAAGCGCCAGCGACCCTTCATGGCAAATAACGAGGCCATCTGCACCCCCAAAGACGAAGAGGCGCTGCGCAAAGACCCGTCCTACCCATCGGGCCACTCCGCACTGGGCTGGGCCTGGGGCCTGGTGCTGACGGAGGTGGCCCCAGAGCGCGGCAACGCCATCATGCAGCGCGCCACCGCCTTTGGCCAGAGCCGTGCGTTGTGTGGTGTGCATTGGCAAAGCGATGTGGACGCGGGCCGCTTGGTGGCCTCTGCCGTGGTGGCGCAGCTGCATGGCAACGCGGTCTTTACCGAGCAATTGGCTTTGGCGCGGGGCGAGGTGGAAGCCGCACGCAAGGCGGCCACCGGTGCTGCGCCGGCGGAAGAGTGCGCGCTGGAGACCCAGGCGCTGGCGAAGTAGCCAGCTCTGCCGCCTTCTTCAGCCCAGACGTGCCGCGAAGGCCTCGGGCTTGAAGCCCACGGTGACTTTGCCGTCCGCCCACGCCACCACGGGCCGTTTGACAACGCTGGGCGCGCCCAGCACCACCGCGCGTGCGCTGGCGGCGTCCACCACGGATGCCTTGGTGGCTTCTTCCAGACCACGCCAGGCCGTGCCCTTGCGGTTGACCACGGTTTCCCAGCCTATGGTGGCGAGCCAGTTGTCGAGCTGGGCTTCAGGTACGCCCTGTTTCTTGAAATCGTGGAACGTGTAGTCCACGCCATGGTCCGTCAGCCAGGTGCGGGCTTTTTTGACGGTGTCGCAGTTGGGGATGCCGTAGAGGGTGATCATGGGGTTGGATTTTGCCACCCGATCTAGGCAGTGGGCGACAATCGGCAGCGATATGGAAACCCCCAACACCCTCCAAGACTGGCTGGCCCACTGCGAGCGCCTGCACCCCACCGCCATCGACATGGGCCTGGGCCGCGTGCGCGCCGTGGCCCAGCGCATGAATATCCGCTTCGACTGCCCGGTGATCACCGTGGCCGGCACCAACGGCAAAGGCTCCACCTGCGCCATGCTGGAAGCCATCTTGGGCCAGGCCGGCTACCGCACTGGCGTCTTTACGTCGCCCCACCTGGTGCATTTTGAAGAGCGCCTGCGCTTGCTGGGTGAATCTGTGGATGCTACAAACTTGGTAGCGGGATTCGCAGCAGTGGAGAGGGCTAGAGCCCAGAATGGCGAAACCATCTCCCTCAGCTACTTCGAGTTTTCGATGCTGGCCATCTTCGAGGTCATGATGCGCAGCAATCTCGATGCGGTCATTTTGGAAGTGGGCCTGGGTGGGCGGCTGGATTCGACCAACATCATCGACGCCGACTGCGCCGTCATCACCAGCATCGACCTGGACCATATGGAAATCTTGGGGCCGGACCGCGAAAGCATTGGCCGCGAAAAGGCCGGCATCATGCGCACGGGCCGCCCGGTCATCGTCAGCGACCCGGTGCCACCGCAAAGCATAGTGGACCATGCGCGCGAAATCGGCGCCGACCTGTGGCGCCTGGGGGTGGACTTCAATTTCTCCGGCGACAAGCAGCAATGGGGCTGGGCCGGAAGGGGGCGCCGATACGCAGGCCTGGCCTACCCGGCACTGCGCGGTGCCAACCAGTTGCTCAATGCCTCCGGCGTGCTGGCCGCGCTGACCGCGCTGCGCGAGCGCCTGCCCATCACGGCCCAGGCCGTGCGCAATGGCCTGGCCTTTGTAGAGCTGCCGGGCCGCTTCCAGATCGTGCCCGGCCAGCCGGTGCTGGTGCTGGATGTGGCACACAACCCCCACTCGGTGGCCGCGCTGGTAGCCAATCTGGATGCCATGGGCTACTACCCCACCACCCATGCCGTGTTCGGCGCCATGGCCGACAAAGACCTCGCCAGCATGCTGGCCAAGCTCAATCCGCTGATGGACCGCTGGTATTTCACCGATCTGCCGCTGCCGCGCGCGGCCAAGGGCGTTGATCTGATGGCGCAGTGGCAGGCCCAAAATACCCGCAAAGACGCCCAGGCCACCGCCTTTGCAGACCCTATGGGGGCATTGCAGGCGGCCATCGCCGCGGCGGACCCCGCTGATAGAATCGTGGTCTTTGGATCGTTCCACACCGTGGGCGGCGTGCTCGCAAACGGCGTGCCCCGGCTGCAGGCCAAACACCTGAATTCCTGAGAATCCCGCATCCATGGCTTTTTTCAAATTCCGCAAGGGTGGTGACGAGCATGCCGCCACCCCCGCTCCCGCAGCTGCCACCGAAAGCGTAGAGGCCATGCGCACGCGCGCACGCCACCGCCTGATCGGCGCGTCGGTGCTGGTGCTGGTAGGGGTCATCGGCTTCCCGCTGCTGTTTGATAGCCAGCCGCGGCCCATCTCGGTCGACATCCCCATCGAAATTCCAGACAAGAACACCGTCAAGCCGCTGGGCGCTGCGCCACAGGCCAAGCCCAGTAGCAGCGATGTCATCGTCGAGCCTGACGCGGGTAAAGAGCATGTCACTGCAGCCTCTACGCCGGCACCTGTAGCGCCCCCACCACCCGCACCACGCCCTGCGGCGGTTGCGCCGGCCGTTGTGGCGCCTGCGGCATCCCGTACTGCCACAGGCACGGTGTCGGCCCCGGCGGCTTCGGTGCCTGCCAAGCCGGTGACCAAACCAGCTGAAAAGCCCGTTGAAAAGCCGGTAGAGAAACCGGCCGCCAAACCAGAACCCAAGCCCGAAGCCAAACCGGCCGAGAAGCCAGCCGACAAACCCCCGGCGCGTTCAGATGACGGCGCCAAGGCCCAGGCCTTGTTGGAAGGCAAAGACGTGCAAAAGCCTGCCGCCTCGGCCGCCGCATCCAGCCGCTATGTCGTGCAGATCGGCGCCTTCTCCGATGGCGTGAAGGCCCACGAGGCCCGCGTCAAACTGGAAAAAGCTGGCATGAAGACCTATACCCAAGTCGTGAACCCCCAAGAGGGCAAGCGCATCCGCGTGCGCGTGGGGCCGTTTGGGTCCAAGGCTGAGGCCGACAAGGTTGCTGACAAGATTCGCAAGCTGGACCTGTCTGCCTCCGTGCTTGAGCTGTAAGCCAAAGCGAGCGAACACAAGCGGTGTCGGTCAGCAGCATGCCCACGTTGGATTGGATTTTTTTGGCGGTGCTGGTGATCTCCATGCTGGTGGGTGCATGGCGCGGATTGGTGTATGAGATTTTGTCGGTGGCCAACTGGATTGCCGCCTTTGTATTGGCCCAATGGTTTGGGCCTGATGCGGCGCACTGGTTGCCGATCAAGGGCGGGACCGAGGTGGTGCGCCTGGCGGCCGGGTTTGTGCTGGTGTTCATTGCGGCGCTGTTTGCCGGGGGCATGCTGGCCTTTCTGGTGCGCAAGCTGGTGGCGGCCGTGGGCCTGCGCCCGGTGGACCGGGTCATGGGCGCCGTGTTTGGCATTGTGCGGGGTGTGGTGGTGTTGCTGGCGGCTACGGTCATCGTCGGCATGACATCGATGCACCACAGCCTGTGGTGGACGGAGTCTACCGGCGCGCAGATTGCCACGGTGGCCTTGCAGGGTTTGCGGCCGGTGCTGCCCGAAGCGTTTGAAAAGTATTTACCTTCTTCTTAAGTGAGAAACACACTATGTGCGGAATCGTTGGCGTAGTCAGCCATGCCCCGGTCAATCAACTGATCTACGACGCCCTGTTGCTGCTGCAGCACCGCGGCCAAGATGCGGCGGGCATCGTCACGCAGCAAGAGCGCAAGTTCTTCATGCACAAGGCCAAGGGCATGGTGCGCGATGTGTTCCGCACGCGCAATATGCGTTCGCTGCCCGGCAACTGCGGCCTGGGCCAGGTGCGCTACCCCACGGCGGGCAATGCCTATAGCGAAGAAGAGGCGCAACCCTTCTACGTGAATGCGCCCTTCGGCATTGTGCTGGTGCACAACGGCAATTTGACGAACGCCCATGCGCTGAAGAGCGAGCTGTTCCTCACCGACCACCGCCACATCAACACCGAGAGCGACTCCGAGGTCTTGCTGAACGTGCTGGCGCACGAGATCGAAAAGACCACGCGCGGCCTGCCACTGCAACCGCTGGACATCTTCGCCGCCGTGCGCAATGTGCACAAGCGCGTCAAGGGCTCGTATGCCGTCATCGCACTGATTGCCGGCCATGGCGTGCTGGCCTTCCGCGACCCGTTTGGCATTCGCCCACTATGCATTGGCAAGGGCGCCGACGGCACCATGGTGGCCAGCGAATCGGTCACCTTGGAGGGCACGGGCTTCCAGTTCGAGCGCAATGTGGACCCGGGCGAAGCTGTCTTCATCGCGCTGGACGGCACGGTGCATGCGCAGCAGTGCGCGGACAGCCCGCAGCTCAACCCCTGCATTTTTGAGTTTGTGTATTTGGCCCGCCCCGACTCGGTGATGGACAACATCTCGGTTTACCAGGCGCGCATGAACCTGGGCGAGTCGTTGGCCAAACGCGTGATCTCCACCGTGCCGCCGAATGAGATCGATGTGGTCATCCCCATCCCCGAATCCAGCCGCCCCAGCGCCGCGCAGCTGGCCCAGTTGCTGGGTCTGCCGTACCGCGAAGGTTTTGTGAAGAACCGGTATGTCGGCCGCACTTTCATCATGCCGGGCCAGGGCGTTCGCAAAAAATCGGTGCGCCAGAAGCTCAATGCCATTGCCAGCGAATTCAAGGGCCGCAATGTACTGCTGGTGGATGACTCCATCGTGCGCGGTACCACGTCCAAGGAGATCGTGCAGATGGCCCGCGACGCCGGCGCCCGCAAGGTCTACCTGGCCAGCGCCGCGCCACCCGTGCGCTTTCCCAATGTCTACGGCATCGACATGCCCACCAGCAGCGAGCTGGTAGCCCACGGTCGCAGCGTGGAAGAGATTCGCCAATTGATTGGCTGCGACGCGCTGATCTACCAGGACGTGGATGGCATGAAGAAGGCCATTGGCGCACTCAACACCAAGATCAAGGGCTTTGATGCGTCCTGCTTTGATGGCGTGTATGTCACTGGTGACATCACGTCCGACGACATCAGCCGTCTGAACGAAAAGCGCGTGGGTGGTGACGAAGGGCAAGAGGACACGTCCCGCCTGGCCCTGCCCAACCACGCTGACTGATTGGTAGGGCACTGCACCATGACTGACAGAACCCAATTGCCCCCAGGGCTGCACCCGGCCACGCTCGCGGTTCGCGAAGCGGCGGCTCGCAGTGCCTATGGCGAAAACTCCGAGGCCCTGTTTCTCACCAGCGGCTATGTCCAACCCACGGCCGCCGCATCGGCCGCGCGCTTTGCGGGTGAGGAAGACGGCTACACCTATGGCCGCAGTGGCAACCCCACCGTCACCAGCTTCGAGCGCCGCCTGGCCGCCATGGAGGGCGCCGAGGCCTGCATGGCCACATCCACCGGCATGGCCGCCATCATGCTGATGTGCTTCAGCCTGCTGAAGTCGGGCGACCACGTGGTGTTCTCGCAGTCCATGTTTGGCTCCACCATCAAGCTCATCGGCAGCGAGTTCGCACGCTTTGGCGTGGAGTCCACCATGGTGCCCCAGGCCGATCTGGCCGCGTGGAAGGCCGCCGTGCGCCCCAACACGCGCCTACTGTTTGCCGAGACACCGACCAACCCGCTGATCGAGCTGTGCGATATCGCCGCGCTGGCCGACATTGCCCACAATGCTGGCGCGCTATTGGCCGTGGACAACTGCTTTGCCACGCCTGTGCTGCAGCAGCCGCTGCGCCTGGGTGCCGACATCGTCATGCACTCCGGCACCAAGTACCTGGACGGCCAGGGTCGCGTGATGGCCGGCGCCCTGTGTGCCAGTGAAGCCATGGTGCGCGAGAAGTTTCTGCCGGTGCAAAAGAACTCCGGCATGGTGCTGTCGCCATTCAATGCCTGGGTCGTACTCAAAGGCCTGGAAACACTGGAGCTGCGCATGAAGGCGCAGAGCGCGCAGACCCTGCAGTTGGCAGAGTGGCTGGCCTCTCATCCTGGCGTCGCCAAGGTGTACTACCCTGGCCTCGCCAGCCATCCCCAGCATGAACTGGGCATGCGGCAGATGGCCGGCCTGGGCGGCGCGGTGTTGTCGTTTGACGTGCGGGCATCCTCGCCCGAGCAGGCGCGCGTGCGTGCTTTCCATGTGCTGGACTCCATGCAGGTGCTGTCGCTGTGCACCAATCTGGGCGACACCAAGACCCTGTGCACCCACCCCGCTAGCACCTCGCACGGCAAGCTGGCCGAAGCACAACGCCAATTGGCCGGCATCGGCCAGGGCCTGATCCGCGTGGCCGTGGGCCTAGAACATATTGAAGACATCAAGGCCGACCTCGCGCGTGGCCTGGACACCCTGTAATGACATCACGAAAAATCCGCACCCGCATCGCCCCGTCGCCCACCGGTTTTCTGCACCTGGGCACGGCCCGCACGGCCTTGTATTCCTGGGCCTATGCCCGCCACTTCGGTGGTGAATTTGTGCTGCGTATTGAAGACACCGATGTGGCCCGCTCCACACAGGATTCGGTGGACCAGATTCTGGCGTCCATGCGCTGGCTGGGCCTGGAGTACGACGAGGGCCCTATCTACCAGATGCAGCGCCTGGACCGCTACAAGGCCGTCATTGCGCAATTGATTGCCGAAGGCAAGGCCTACTATTGCTACAGCACACCGGAAGAGCTGGACGCCGTGCGCGAAGCCAAGAAGGCACGTGGCGAAAAGCCTCTGTACGATGGCCGCTGGCGCCCCGCGCCAGGCAAGACGCTGCCTCCCATTCCCGCTGGCGTGCCGCCGGTGGTGCGCTTCTGCAATCCGCCCGATGGCGACGTGACCTGGAACGATCTGGTCAAAGGCCCCATCACCATCAGCAACCGCGAGATCGACGACCTCATCATCGCCCGCACGGACGGCGTGCCCACCTACAACTTTGCCGTGGTCGTGGACGACTGGGACATGGAAATCAGCCACGTCTTCCGTGGCGACGAGCACATCAACAACACGCCGTGGCAGATCAATATCTTCAATGCACTGGGCGCGCCGCTGCCACAGTTTGGTCATTGCCCGGTGATCCTGGGTGACGACGGGCAAAAGCTGTCCAAGCGCCGTGGCGCCGTCAGCGTGACGGCGTACGAGGAGGGCGGTTATCTGCCCGAAGCCATGTTGAACTATTTGGCCCGCCTGGGCTGGAGCCATGGCGATGAAGAATTGTTCAGCAGCGAGCAACTGGTGGCCTGGTTTGACGGCACGCACCTCAGCAAGAGCCCCGCGCAGTGGGACCCGGCCAAGCTGCTGTGGGTCAATGCGCAGTACATCAAGCAGGCGGATAACGCGCGCTTGGCTACGCTGGTTGCTGCACGCTTGGCACGGCAAGACATCGCATTGGACGCCACCACGGTCGAAACCCATTTGCCCCAGGTGTGTGCCTTGCTCAAGGACCGTTGCGACACCACAGTAGCGCTGACCACCTGGGCAGCCAAGTTCTACAGCGACATTACGCCGGATGCTGCCGAGCTGACCCAGCACGTGACAGACGCCGTGCGACCTGCCGTGGCATTGCTGGCTGAGAAGCTGGCCGCATGCGCGTGGGACAAGGCTGCCATCGCGGCTGTCATCAAGGAAGTGCTCGCAGCCCACGGTTTGAAGATGCCGCAATTGGCCATGCCAGTGCGCGTCTTGGTCATGGGCACGGCCCAGACACCGTCCCTGGATTCGGTGCTGGAAATGTGCGGAAGAGAAAAAGTTATCACCAGACTTGCCAAGGCCTGAAAAACTTGTATATAATTTGAGGCTCGGAAGTTGAGAATGCTTTAAAAAGCTTTCTCAGGAAACTACAGAGAAATCTGTAGCGATTAGGGGGTATAGCTCAGCTGGGAGAGCGCTTGCATGGCATGCAAGAGGTCAGCGGTTCGATCCCGCTTACCTCCACCAAAACTTTTGAGAACGGATTAGTCCAAGGATACTGACCCCATCGTCTAGAGGCCTAGGACATCACCCTTTCACGGTGAGTACCGGGGTTCGAATCCCCGTGGGGTCGCCAAGATTCATCGCAAGATGATCGAAGCGCAAGTTGGTAACAGCCAGTCCGAAAGGGCAGGCGACTTGGCTCGAAAGAGCGAATGGTTACCACTACCGGGAGCGGTAGTTCAGTTGGTTAGAATACCGGCCTGTCACGCCGGGGGTCGCGGGTTCGAGTCCCGTCCGCTCCGCCAAATTGGAAAAGCCACCAGTCGCAAGATTGGTGGCTTTTTTCTTGTCTGCGCCTTTATGTCTCCCATGGGATTTGCCTGAACAGAGTCATCAACTTCTCAGCGCGGGCGGCATTGAACTGCTTTACCCATGCAATGCGACCCAGTAAGTGCCCACGAAAGTCGCTCAACTGTTCTTGGTTTTGTGAGGCAGGCCCTTTGAGCACACACTGGTGCAGGCAGGCTTTGAGTTTGTCGTAGTCACGCCGTGGCGTGTTGGCATGCGCATTGACCACCACGCCGGTGATCCGCTGCTGTCGGTGTTGTGCCAAGCATTGGGTCTTGCCCGGATGCAGTGCAAAGCCCTCCGCGTTGGCGATCGCGGTCACCCAAGCCTGCAGTGCACGGAACTGTGATCGCAGTGCTTCGGGCCCGGAGAACACCAAATCATCTGCATAGCGTGTGTAGGTGGCACCAAAGGCCCATGCCAGCCCATCCAGCCGCAGGTCCAGCCCGAAGGCGCAGAGATTCGCCAAGGTTGGGGATGTGGGTGCTCCTTGGGGTAGGTGTGCAGCACGTAAGCGTTTGGCGCCCAGCCAGTCCAAACCACCGCCATCTTCGCGTAGGCGTTCAACGATCATCCGTGCGGAACGGTGGGTGCAAAGGTTCGCTAAGCACCCTGCCACGCCAGCCGGATAGCCCAGAGTGCGCCATACCGCCGCCACCTGTGCGGCACGGATGCTGCCAAAGAAATCCTGCACATCAAACTTGATGACAACGGCCTGCCCCGCGTGCGCGGCTGCATGTGTGGCGACCGAGCGTTGGTGGACAAAACCATGCGCTGCTTCATGAACAGGAACATGCTGTAGCAAACCGGTGTGGATGGCGCGTTGCACACGCTTGAGGTCTGCCTTGGGAATCTCCAGCAAGCGCAGGCCGCCGGTGCGCTTGGGTTGCAGTTTGTATCGATAGTGGTCCACGCCCAAGGGGGCCTCGGGGCTCAGCCACAGCAGCCGGTCCAACGGCATATCCAACCACAGGGCCAAGTCCTTGACGGTGGGCAGATCGGGTAGCGTGCAGGTGTCCAGGCCCAGTGGGCGAGGGCGCATCCTTGACGGGCGTAGGATCAGGCGGCGGATGTGGGGCGTTTCGTCACTGGCAAAGGAGAGCCCTGCCTCGGATGGCTGGTCATCGCCCCCAGAGTGTTCCAGATGCTCGCCATCCTCATCGCTTTGCGAGCCATCGCCGGGTGCATTCGCAAGCCGCGTTTGTGGTGGCTCCAGAATGTGCTGCGTCAGCGCATCGATATCTGTCAATTGCCAACGCAGCGGTGACCATTTGGCCAGGGGTGCGATCACCGATGCAAGCCAAACCGGGTCTTCCCCCAGAGTGGCGACCGCACGGGCTTGCAGTGCGGCGAAGCGGGTGCCACCGGGCTTGTCAGCATCCGCTAAAAAAGCCCGTGCCAGGCTGCGTGCAATCCAGGTTCGATAGGGAATGTCGCGCATGGCCCTTACAAGAAAGAATAGGTGGCAACCAGCGCGTCAACCAGCAGGTCCCGCGTGCGCTGTCTGCGCACTATGCGCATGGGGCGCACGCACCGAGATGCCTCAGCAAACAACAACCGTGGGGGTGCCCCACAGTGCAAGTCAGGGTAATGAATCACCCAAGGCTTGCGACACTTGGCGCGCTGGCGCCGAGGTCATTCTACGGTTCAGATCGCTTCGGCTTCGAGGATCGGGGCCTCCGGTAGTGCATGGAGTTGTGCAATGATGGCTTCGTCCTTTTTCAGCGCATAGGCGGCAGGAATGACCAGTGTGGTTGCTGTCACCATGTGTGCTGTAGGCAAATCGCGCAGCCGTATTTTTTCTATCCGCGTTGTCTCTAGTGGACTGGTGGCTGCTTCGTACAAGATTACGGTATGGTCCAACGGGTAGTCCCGCGCAAGCTTGTCCACCAGTATTTGTACACGTGCCGTGGTGGTTTCAAAGCGCTTGAGGCTGAGTTCGCCTGCCAAGGCCGGCTGCCACAGTACCAACATGGCCGTCGGATCAATCTTGCGTTCATAGATCATGAACTGGGTGGTCTCCATGGACTGCATGCCGGTGCGGCCCGGGTCCAGTCCCAGATCGGCGACCAGGCAATCTTCGGCCGAAATACCGGGCAGCATCTCAGCGCTAAAGCCCTCGGCGCGCGCGTCTGAGATTGCTATGTGTGAGATGCAGGCGAAGATGCCAGGATGGCCGTAAAAGGCCGCGCACACTGTTTTGCCGGCACGCACCTGCTCCAGAATGGTGTCGGCCATGCGCCGATAAGTGTCGCGGCGGCTTTTACCTTCCACATCGCAATCGTCGTAATGGTCCAGCACGCAGATGAAGTCCTTTGCAATGCCTTGTATCCACTTGCGCGTAAAGACATTGGGCACAGCTGACACAACAACGTCTGCTGTTTCAATGTAGCTTTGCGCCAGCGGCGTTATCTGGCCCGCCATGCGCATGCCGGTGCCCACGCAGATCAATTTGCCTTTTTGTGGAGATGGAGTCATTGCTAATACGTCCCTGAATGCTGGTAGACGGTGACGCGGTTGCGCCCTTCGTTTTTGGACAGGTACAAGGCTTTGTCGGCCTGCACCAGTATTTCTTCAAAACTGGCGGTTTGATTAGCGCCGCGCGCGGCGATGCCAAAACTGGCTGTGATTTGAAAGTCGGAACCGCTGGGCCGGGTGTCAATCGCGGCAATGGCGACCCGACAGCGCTCCGCAAGGGCACGCGCTTCTTCGTCACTGAAATCTGGCAGACACAGCGCAAATTCTTCGCCACCCAACCGTCCCAATAAATCTACTTTTTGCAGCTGGGCTTTGACGGTGGTGCAAACGGTCTTCAGCACCCAGTCGCCCACCGCGTGGCCATAGGTGTCATTGATTTTTTTGAACAAATCCATATCAAACAAGACCAGACTGACACCGCGCCTCGTGTTCTTGAATGCCTGGTGCGCACTGGTTGTAAAGTGTGCCCTGTTGCTGACCTGAGTGAGTCCGTCCACCTGGGCGGATGCACGAAAGAGGTTCTTCAGTCGCAATGTATTGAAGAGCCAGGCACCGAGTATGGCCAGCACCACCAAGCCCAGCGTAAGCAGCAAAATCAAATTCTGGTACTTGTTTTGCTGCAGGGCTTTTTCTGTATTTAAGTTTGTATTCTTTTGCTCCAGCAAGGCCAATTGATTGGCCTTGTCTTGGGCGTCAAACTTGACGCGCTGGTACGCCAAGTTCTTGTGCAATTGGTCGTCCAAAATCTTGTTTTTAAAAGCCAGATTGATGTCGTAATAGCCAATGGCTGCGGCCAACTGGCCTTGGGCACGCTTAATGGCGGCCATCGTTTCACTGGTCTTCTCCTGCAATATGAGAACGCGGCCCGATTGGGCCCTTTGGTAGGCTAGAAGGCCATAGTGTTCGGCGCGCTCGATGCTTCCTGTCTTAAGGTGGGCGCGTGCTACAGCCTCTTCCAGTTGTGTAACGTAGTCGGATTCATAGTTCAGTACCGCAAATTCCCGTAGCAGCGGCATGCTGGTGGCAATTCCTCGGGAGTAGCTGCCGGAATCGATCAAATCAATTGCGGCGAGGGTTTTAACGATGAGCGTTAGGAGCTCATTCTTATTTGCATCGCAAGCCAAGATGGCTTCAGGCACCAGCGGACGAGCCAGCGTGCTAGCTGCGCGCATGTAGTTTGTTTCTACCTTGTTGGCCAAACCCACACAGGCTGCTTGTGAGCCGGCGGTATCCCCCCTTAGTGCATAGATGCGCTCTGCCAATTCAAGTGCTTCGTCGTACGCACGCAACGAACTCAACAAGTTGAGCGCACCTTGCAAAACAGCAATCTTTTGAGAGATTTTCTCAATTGACGGCAGCAAGAGGATGGACTCATTCATTGCTTGCAACGCAAGCTCGTATCTGCCTAAAGCAGTGTATCCATCAATCAGTTCGTAGAGAAAACGCGCACGCCGAGCAGGCGTCTTGACCTGACCAACGAATGATTCCACCAATGCAATGCGTTCTACGTGTTTCCCTCTGTCACCTAGAGAGTGGGCATAAGCCAACTGATATCTTTCGTTCTGCTCGGGCGTGAACGTTGATTGCAGCGCCTTGATTTTTTCCAATAGGGCATCTTTGTCACGCTGTGAAGAGCCATATGTTCTGGCAAGCTCGGAATACAGGGCATCAAACCCACTTTGTTCCTCAGCTGCTGCACCAACCAAGTACAGCAGTCCAACGACAAAACAGATAAATGCCCTGACGATATGACTGCGTACCATCAGCGTCGCGATGTGTTCGCCCGGCAAGGACTAGTATGTCTCGTCGATATTGGTTATGTTGATTTTTGGCAAGTCTGCTGCATCGATACCAGCCAAAGTGGCAATAGCTGCCTTGTCCCCCGACATCAGAGTCTGCTGCTCGACAGCGCTCAAACCAAACTGCGTCATGGCGGCTGCAGGGTCGGCATTGTGTGCTGCTACTGCAGTGGCGTTGGAATCGAGGTGGTTCAGGTAGTCAAGTAGTTTGGACATTGCAGAGGCCTTGAATGAATGGGAAAGGGTTGCCGGGGATCAGCAACCTGCTTCTGATTCTATAGCCCATGTAACGGCATGTAATTGACAAATACCCGGCTATTTCCACCCACCACCCAACACTTTGTACAGCGTCACCAAATTTTGCACCTGCAGCAATTGCACTTGCACGGCCGCTTGTTGCGCAGCAAACAGCGAGCGTTGGGCGTCCAGCACGTCAAAGGCGCTGGACGCGCCATGCTTGAAACGCAGGTCGGTCAGCTCCATGCGGGTCTGCTCGGCGGCCAATTGCGCATTTTGAGCGCGCAGTTGTTCGCCCAGCGTGGAGCGGCCGGCCAGGGCATCGGCCACTTCGCGGAAACCGGTCTGTATGGCTTTTTCGTATTGGGCCACCGCGATGTCACGGGCTGCCTTGGCCGCATCTAGGTTGGCCTGGCTGCGGCCATAGTCGAAGATGGGCACCAGCAGTTGCGGCGCGAAGGTCCAGGCGGTGGTGCCGTTGTTGAAAAGCGTATCCAGGTCGCTGCTGACCACGCCGGCACTGCCGGTCAGTGTGATGCGGGGGAAGAAGGCCGCGCGGGCTGCGCCAATATTGGCGTTATTGGCCAGCAGCGTTTGTTCGGCCTGGCGGATGTCGGGGCGGCGTGTCAGCAACTCAGACGGCACGCCGGCTGGCAGGTCGGGCAGCATGCCCTGGGCCGTGATGGCCAGGCTTGCAGGCAGATCCGTAGGCAGGGGCTGGCCCACCAGCAGTACCAAGGCATTCTCGTCCTGCGCGCGTTGGCGCGTGGTCTGGGCCAGCGCGGCCTTGGCGCTTTCCAATAGCGACTGGGCTTGGCTCAGCTCCAGCTTGGACGCGGCTTCATTGTCAAACTTGAGCTGCGTCAAACGCAGAGATTCCTGGCGTGTGGCCAGCGTCTCGCGCGTGGCAGCCAGCAGCACGTCGTCGGCCAGCAGACTCAAATAGGTGTTGGCCACTGAAGCAATCAGGCTGATCTGCACGGTCTTGCGGGCTTCTTCCGAGCCCAGCAGCTGCGCTTGCGCGGCTTGGCTCAGCGCGCGCACGCGGCCGAAGAAATCCAGCTCGTAGGCGGTGACGCTGAAGCCCGCCGTATAGGTGCTGGTGATGGCGCCTGATGCCACGGGCCCGCGGCTGCCGGCTACCCCAGCATTCACCGTGGGCAGTTCATCGGCACGGCGCAGTTGGAACTGGGCGCGCGTTTGCTCGATGTTGAGCACTGCCACGCGCAGGTCGCGGTTGTTCTGCAAGGCCAGTTCGATCAGGCGCTTCAGGCGGGCATCCTTGAAAAAGTCTTGCCAGGCGATGTCAGCTGCGGTACGGACCGATGCGACGGTCCCGTCATTTGCAAACTGCTCGGCGACGGGTGCAGCAGGCCGTTCATACGTGGGTATGAAGCTGCATCCGGCCAAAGACAACAGGGCGGCCGACAGTAGGCTCAGGCGCGGCAGGCTGCGGCGGGGTTTCATGTTGGGTTTATTCATGGGTTTGCACTCCTGTCACATGGCCGTGCTCTGCATCAAACTTGCGTTGGCGTTCACTGCCTTTGAAGATGCTGCGCACCACGACAAAGAAGATGGGCACAAAGAAAACGGCGAGGATGGTGCCGATCAGGCTGCCGCCGATCACACCGGTACCAATGGCGCGCTGGCTGGCCGAGCCTGCACCGCTGGATATCGCCAGCGGTAGCACGCCCAGCACAAAGGCCATGGATGTCATCAGGATAGGGCGGAAGCGCATATGCGCGGCGGCCAGTGCGGCGTCAATAGCGCTTCGGCCCTGGGCCTGCAGGTCTTTGGCGAACTCGATGATCAGAATCGCGTTCTTGGCCGACAAGCCAATGATGGTGATCAGCCCGACCTGGAAGTACACGTCGTTGGCATAGCCGCGCAACAGTGTGGCCAGCAGCACGCCCAGCACACCCACTGGCACGACCAGAATCACCGCCAGAGGGATGGACCAGCTTTCATACAGTGCGGCCAGGCACAAAAACACGGCCAGGATGGCGAAGCCATACAAGACCA
Source organism: Rhodoferax sp. GW821-FHT07G04 (assembly GCF_059418585.1). Classification (NCBI taxonomy): domain Bacteria; kingdom Pseudomonadati; phylum Pseudomonadota; class Betaproteobacteria; order Burkholderiales; family Comamonadaceae; genus Rhodoferax; species Rhodoferax sp. GW821-FHT07G04. The sequence continues at coordinate 477,550 of NZ_JBWKQD010000001.1, read as the reverse complement.
TGGCCTGCGAGCCAGCCAGCTTTTCTTCGCGTGACAAGCCGGTCCATTCAAAGGCAAAGCCTTCTGGCAACTGCGCGGCCAGCTTTTCCATCTCGTCCATGGCGTCACCCGTGCTATACCCCGGTGCAGCCGAGCCGCCAATGCGCATGGACGGGTAGCCGTTGTAACGCACGGTCTGCATGGCGCCTTTGATCCAGCGGGTGCTGGCAAAGCTGGACAGCGGCACCGGCTTGCCTTGGACATTGGGTGTCGTCAGTTGCAGGATGTCTTCCGGCTGCATGCGCGATGTCGCATCGGCTTGCACCACCACGCGCTGCAGGCGGCCCTGGTTGGGGAAGTCGTTGATATAGGCCGAGCCCAGCGCCGTGGAGATGGTGCTGTTGATGGAGTCAAAGCTCACCGACAAAGCGCTGGCCTTGTCGCGGTCGATGTCGATCTGCAGTTGCGGCGCATCTTCCAGGCCATCCGGGCGCACCTGGGTCAGCACCTTGCTCTTGGATGCCATGCCCATCAACTGGTTGCGCGCAGCCAACAAGGCATCGTGTCCCTTGCCGGCGCGGTCTTGCAGGCGGAAGCTGAAGCCCGAGGCCGTGCCCAGCTCGGGAATGGGGGGGGGGCTCAGGGGGAAGATGAACGCATCGCGTATGCCCATCAAAGCGCCAAAGGCGCGCCCGGCCAGTGCCCCTGCCGTGTGCTCTTCACCCTTGCGTTCGGCCCAGTCTTTGAGCGTCACAAACACGAGGGCAGCGTTCTGCCCTTGGCCCGAGAAGCTGAAGCCCAGCACGCCAACCATGCTTTGCACTTCGGGTTGCTTCAAGATGAAAGACTCCACCTGCTCCATGACGTTTTGCGTACGCTCGCGCGTGGCGCCGGGTGGCAGTTGCACATTGACCAGCAAATAACCCTGGTCTTCATTGGGCAGGAAAGACTTGGGCAGGCGCACATACATGACACCCACGACGGCAATGATGGCGCCGTAGATGATCAGGTAGCGGCCGGCGCGCTTCAGGATGCGCGCCACCCAGCTTTCATAGCCCTTGGCGGTGCTGGCAAAGCCGCGGTTGAACCAGCCAAAGAAACCGGTCTTGGCGTGGTGGTGCCCCGCCTCTACCTGCTTGAGCAGCGTGGCGCACAGCGCCGGTGTCAACGACAGCGCCATGAAGGCCGAGAAGCCAATCGAGCACACCATCACCGCCGAGAACTGGCGGTAGATATTGCCCACCGAGCCGCTGAAGAAGGCCAGCGGCACAAACACCGCAATCAACACCACGGTGATACCCACGATGGCGCCCGAGATCTGGCCCATGGCCTTGCGCGTGGCCTCCAGTGGCGTGAGGCCTTCCTCACTCATGATGCGTTCCACGTTCTCCACCACAACGATGGCATCGTCCACGACGATACCGATCACCAGCACCATGCCGAACATGGTCAGCACGTTGATCGAGAAGCCCAGCGCCAGCAGCATCGCAAAGGTGCCCAGAAGCGCCACCGGCACCACGATGGTGGGGATGACGGTGTAGCGGAAGTTCTGCAAGAACAAGAACATCACCAGGAACACCAGTACGACCGCAATGACCAGCGTCTCCGCTACCTGCCCAATGGAAATCTTCACGAAGCGCGAGCTGTCGTACGGCACGCTCCACTTCACGCCTTTGGGGAAATAAGGCTGCAGTTCGCCCATGCGGTCGCGCACCGCCTTGGCTGCCGCCAATGCGTTGCCGGAAGGGGATAGCTGCACGCCGATACCCGCTGCTGGCTTGCCATTCAGGCGTGCCGATGTCGCGAACGTCTGCGCACCCAGTTCAATGCGGGCCACATCCTTCAGCCGCACCGTGGATCCGTCTGCATTGGCGCGCAGCACCACATTGCCAAACTGCTCGGTATTGCTGAGCTGCCCGTCCACCACCACGGTGGCGGAGATGCCTTGGCCCGCGATATTGGGCAGGTCGCCAATGGCGCCGGGTGACACCTGGGCATTTTGCGAGCGGATGGCGGCGTTAACCTCGGCGGCAGACAGATTGAAGCCGCTGAGCTTGGCTGGATCCACCCAGATGCGCATGGCGCGCTCCGTGCCGAACAGCTGGGCTTGGCCGATGCCGGGCAGGCGTTGCAGTTCGGGCACGATGTTGCGCGACGCATAGTCGCCCAAGGCCACGACGTCGATGTCCGGGTTGTCGCTGGACAGCATCGTGAACAGCAGGAAGTTGGAGCGCGCTTTTTCCACGCGCACGCCCTGCTGCGTCACAGCCGCCGGCAGGCGCGGTGTGGCGCGCGACAGGCGGTTCTGCACGTCCACCTGCGCCAGGTCGGGGTTGGTGCCGGGCTCAAAGCTGACCGAGATGGAGCCCGTGCCATTGGCTTGCGCCACGGATTCCATGTAGATCATGCCGGGCGAGCCGTTCATTTCGCGCTCGATGACGGACAGCACACTGTCCTCCAGTATCTGGGCCGATGCACCGGGGTAGCCGGCCGAAATGACGATGGTCGGTGGTGCCACCGTGGGGTACTGCGCAATGGGCAACTGCGTGACCGCCACGCCACCCATCACCAAGATAAACAGTGCAATCACCCACGCAAAGATGGGGCGGTTGATAAAAAACTGAGCCATGTGCCGTGCCCCTTATTGCTTGCTGGCAGCGGCCGACGGCGCGCTGGCGGGGGCCGACGCAGAGCCACCCGGTGCGGATGCCGCTGGCGCACTGGCCGCTGCTGCAGCGCCTGGTGTCCACGGCACGGGTTTGACCGGTGCGCCGGGCACCATCATTTTCTGGAAGCCATCCACAATGACTTGCTCACCGGGTTTGAGACCGTCCAGCACCAGCCACTTATTGCCCTGTGCACTGCCGATCTTCACCGGGCGGGGCACGGGCTTGCTGTCAGCGCCGACCACCAGCACGGTGTCACCCTGGTTGGTGCGGGTCACGGCTTGTTGCGGTAGCAGCATGCCGGCTGGCACTTCGGCTTGCGACAAGCGCACGCGCACATACTGGCCGGGCAGCAGCAGACCATCGGGGTTGGGCACCTCGGCGCGTAGCGTGATCTGGCCCGAGCTCGCATCCACCGACAAATCGGTGAATAGCAGCTTGCCGGTACGGGGCAGCTCGCTGCCGTCTTCCAGCACCACGCGCACCGGCACCGAGCCGTCGCCCGCGCTGCGCAGTTGCTTGGCGGCAATGGCCTTGCGCAGACGCAGCACATCGGTCGTGGATTGGGTGAAGTTCACATACACCGTGCTGGTCTGCTGGATCAGCGCCAATTGCGTGGCTTCGGCCGCGCTGACCAGCGCGCCTTCGGTCACCAAGGCCTGGCCAATGCGGCCCGAGATGGGGGCGGTGACGCTGGCATAGTCCAGGCTGATCTGCGCGGTCTGCAGCGCCGCCTTGGCGGTGGCCAGATCGGCCTCGGCCTGCTTGTGGGCGGTCACCAACGTGGTGTATTCCTGCTTGCTGACGGCATTGGCTTCCACCAGTGGCTTGTAGCGCTCTACCTGGGCTGCGGCCTGCGCCAGATTGGCCTGGCCCTTGGCTACGCTGGCTTGCGCGCTCTCGAACGCGGCGCGGTAGGGGGCGGGGTCGATCTGGTACAGCAGCTCACCGGCCTTGACCTCGCTACCCTCACGGAACAGGCGCTTTTGCACCACACCGTTGACCCGCGCCCGCACCTGCGCCACGCGCACAGCGCTGACACGGCCTGGCAGTTCGGTTTGCAGTGCCACGGTCTCATTGGCCACCGTCACCACGCCGACGGTGGCTGGGGGGGGACCACCGGCACCGCCGCCTGCACCACCGGCGGGTGCTCCATCCTTGCCGCCGCCGCAAGCAGCCAAAGCCAGGGCCAGCGGGGTCAACAACAGGGCAGAGCGGGGGAAAGAAAAGTAGGGTTTGATGGGCTGGTTGGCAGTAATCGGTGTGGACATGAGAAATCCTTTTTTTCTTTCGATGAGAGGCCTGGCCCACGCCAGGGGGTGACAGAAGTGCCGAGCCCGCGCGCTGCGGTCTCGGCGACAAAAAAACTGGAAATCGGGAAATGTGGAACTAGTATACATACAATGATGAATGTATGTTGACAACCCCGAAAATGCAGGCCCAACCGTTTTGAGCAGACCTTAGCCATGGCCCGACGCACTAAGGAAGATGCCCTGGAAACCCGCGACCAGATACTGGACGCGGCGGAGCGCGTGTTCCAGCGCCGGGGTGTTTCGCGTACCTCTTTGCAAGAGATTGCCACCGACGCGGGCCTGACACGCGGCGCCATCTACTGGCACTTCCAGAACAAGGCGGACTTGTTTGACGCCATGATGCAGCGCGTGACCCTGCCCATGGTGGCCAATCTCAACAGCCAGCCCGAGTCGCTGACTGCCGATCCATTGCAACACCTGCGCCGCAATGTGGCCACCGCTTTCCACCAGACGGTGCATGATCAGCAGGTACGCCGCGTGTTTGAGATTGCCTCGCACAAGGTGGAGTACGTCGACGAACTGCAGATGCTGCGTGAACGCCACATCACCGAGCGCGACCAATGCATCAGCGATTTGCACCGTTTCCTGGTACTGGCCGTGGAGCGCGGCCACTTGGCCACCCAAACGCCAACCCAGGTGGCCGCCATGGGCCTGCATGCGCTGATCGACGGCCTGATGAGTAATTGGCTGCTCAACCCGGAGTCCTTTGACCTGGAGGCCGTAGGCGCCCAGGCGTTGGAGGCTTACCTGGCGGGTCTGGCCGTCCCGCATGCGGGCAAGAATGCTATTTAATTTATAGCGGGTAGCCCTTGTTTGGCGAGGGCTACTGGCCTAAATGAAAAAGAGTCCCTCGCGCACCGTGCACGAGGGACCAATTCCGCAGGACAAGCCACGGACCCTCCAATACCAACTGTCTAGGCGTTCATCTATTGATCGCTGATCCGCCGGTCTTGCAAAATGCGCCTCCAACGCTCGGTGTCTCTTCGTACATAGTGGGCCAATTCCTCCGCGCTGCCGGGCGTTGGATCGACCCCTTGTGCGGTGAGTTGCTTCGCAACCACCGGGTCGGACAGCGCCCTTTGCAGCGTGGCGTTGACCCTCTCCACGATGGCGCGCGGAGTTTTGGCCGGCGCAAAGACGCCGTACCAGATTTCATACTCAAACCCTGTGATGCCGGATTCAGCCAGCGTGGGCACCTGCGGCAAATTTTTGTCCCGCTTGGCACTGGCAACTGCCAGCGCGCGCAAGCGGCCATTGTGCAGGTGCTGCTTGATGGTGGGCAATGCATAGAAGCCCAGGTCGACATGGCCTCCTATCAATTCATTGACGGACGGTGCGCCACCCTTGTACGGCACGTGAACCAACCGGGTGTCGGTCAAAGATTGGAAGATTTCCATGGCAATGTGGTTGGGACTTCCGATGCCGCTGGAGCTGTAGTTCAAGACACCAGGCTTTTGCTTGGCCAGGGTCACCAGTTCGTGCACTGTCCGGGGTGTCAGTGTGGGCGTCGTCACCAGGACGGGTACGTTGGTGGAAACGCGCCCAATCGGCGCAAAGTCTTCGGTCGCAACATAGGGCAGTTTGGGGTTGATGAGTGGCAGGGTGACCATGTTTGAACCCGCGCATACCAGCAAGGTATACCCATCGGCAGGGGCGTTGGCCACGGCCACCATACCCGCTACCCGTGGCCTGTTGTCGATGACCACAGGTTGACCCCAGATTTCGGTCATTTTTTGCCCAACGATGCGCATGGTGTTGTCGATTGCGGCACCCGGTGGAAAAGGAATGACCAGTCGAACGGGCCTGTTGGGATAGGGTGTTTGGGAGCAGGCCGTATGCGCAAAGGCCAGCAAACCAACCACCATGGCGATCGCATGCCAAGGTCGGCGCAGGCGCAAGGCTGGCTTGCGGTCAGGCATAAAGACCACGAACGCGCTCCATCAGGTTAAGGGCCAACGAATCCACAAACACCGTCAAATCCTGGAGAAGCCTTGGGTAGTGCGATGACTTGGTGAATGTGCGCTCATCCATGTACAAGGCGCGATTGATTTCGATTTGTACCGCAAATTTCCGCTCCGACGGGCGGGCATTGCGGTGTATCAGTTCACCACCTTTATACGGATCGTTGAGCTGGACACAGTAGCCACCTGCGCGCAAAAGTTCTGCAATCCACTGGCTGAGGGCCGGATGCGCGGTTGTACCATCCTGGTCGCTGACCACCATGTCCGGGCGCCGGCGCCCGCAGTCTGCATTCATTGCATTTCCCGCGGACTTCATAGAATGGCAATCCAGCAGCAGGCACATGCCAAATCGCTGCCGGGTTTTTTCCACCAAGAAACCCAATGCCTGGTGGTAGGGATCGTAGAGGTCAATCAATCGGCGAAGAACGTCCATTGCCCCCAAGGGCTGCGTATACAGTGGCACGCCCGGCAGGATGTCGCGCCTTATCAGTCCGCTGCCGCGCGCCGACCGCTGCGTGGGCTCCAGCGGGAAAGGCAAGGAACCACCTAGCAAGCCGGGGTCGATATCGTTGCGTGCACGGTTTGCATCAATATAGGCACGGTGGAAGTTGGCCGACATCAGCGGTGCACGGCCCTGTAGCGCGGTGGCCCACAGTTCGTCCACGAACGCATCGCAAGCGGTCATCAACTCGCTGTGGCTGGCGCACGTGGGTTGCGTGTCGGGCCAGTACTTCCAGCTGTGTGGTGCGTCGACCACCAGCGGAAATCGTTGCTGCGCCAGGCTTCCCACGGTCGTATAGGCTTGCATGGTCGTTGTGCTGCGTGCATCGGTTAGTTGTTCCACGGCTGCATGACCCGGAGCAGGGCGTCGGGGTCCACGTCCAGCACGTGGTTGGCAACAAAGCTGTTTTGTGAGTCCGGCTCCAGTGCGGCAGCCACCAAGGCCCCCAAAGCCTGGTTCAGCGGAACAAACCAACTACCCGCAGGCAGCAAGCGCTCGGCCGCAGCGGTGTCCACGGTCAACTCGCGGATGGCGCGCTCCGCCGTGATGGCGCCACGCGCGTCCTGGCGTTGCCCACCGGTCTCGGCCAGCACCCTATAGCTCTCCACCCGCATATGGCGATCCTGTTGCACGGGCCAGACCTGGACACCCAGTGCTCGCAGGCGCTCCACCGCATCGCTCTGGCCGGCGGCCAGCCAGTACCCGCAGGGGCGGGAGCGCGTGCGTTGCACCTTGAGTGCGAGAGACGAGCGCCAATCCACGGGTTCCATGCGGTCTTTTCCGGTCTTGGCGTCGACCAGGTGCAATAGCTCCCGCGTAGGAACAGCCTGGGCCTGCACCACCATGTCACCCCTACAGGCCGCGTCCGCGGTTGCCTGGCCGGCTGCCGCCACGGCCTGGACCAGGGCTAGGCCTAGCGCCCCCGCACTTCTCAGCACCGCCAGTGTGGCCTGCACATGGCTGTGCACGCGGCGCGCGTAGTGGGCGCGGCCAATACCCACACCGCGGGTCTCGATCAGCAGGCTGACCGCATGGCGCAGCCCGTAGACATTGCGGCCGGTGTCGGGCTGCACCCCCCCCATGCTGACGACTTTGTCCTTCGCATCATTCGACGAGGTGTGGTACCAAAAGGTTTTGAGTCCCTGGGATTCCAACGCCAAGCGCGCGGAGGCAACGAATTCCCGCAAGGCCAGATCGCCCACCGCCGTGTCCATGTTGCCGACCGTTGCTGCCTGTAGCAGGGCGTCATAGTGGCTATAGGCCCTGAATTTCTCCAACCAGCGGCCACCCACGGTGAACTCGTGCAGATCCATAACCACCTGCGGGGAAAAACGCAGGGCGGTGGCGGCGATGGCGCGGGCTTCGGGGGTCTGCAACAGCAAGTGGTCGCGGTTGACGTCCAGCCCGTTGGCGCTGGCGCGAACGAAGTTGTTGGCTCCGTCCGGGTTGGCGCGCGGCATGACCAGCACATTGACCGACGCCAGCAAGTGGCGTTGGCTGGTCGCCAATTGCTGCACCAGGGCCAGCGCCGCTTCACCTCCCGCGGGCTCGTTGCCGTGCTGTTGGCCCAGCACCAGCACCGTCGGCTTGTCCGCCTGGAACTGACCAGCTGCCGACAGCAGTACCAGCGGAATATCCCGCCCCTGCTGCGACTTGCCCACGGTCTCCAGCCGCAGCGTGGGGTTTTTGGCCGCGAGTTGCCGCAGGTAGTCCATGGCCTCGCTGTGGCTGGTCAGATCGGTGCGATCTGGGCGCAGTCCCGGTGTCTGGTAGGGCAGTACCGGATCCGGGTAGCGCCGCGCCACGGGTGCGGGTTCGGCTTGGACTTGGGATGCGTCAAACTGGCTCCACGCGGGCCCGCTCAGCGCACTGCCCACGGCGAATGCAAAAAACAGTCTCGTCAATTTCAAAATCAACTCCTGTGGGAAGTGGCTGGTGCAGGCTTGCGCATCAGAAGTTGAACTGAATGCCACCGCTGACGATGCTGAATTCGTTGGAGCCGACGTTGGTGTTGGGGTCCTGCCTATCCCACAGCACATAGACCAGGGCGTTCTTGTCGATCTTGTGGCTGTAGCCGATCTGGAAGCGGGTGAGCATGCCATTGCGGTCCGTCTGCACTTCACGCTCCATGTAGTTGGCCACGATGCTCCCGGCGCTGCCAATGGGTGCGCTGATACCCAGCAGCCGGTAGCGGACTGCGTTGCGGGTGGTGGCCGTGCTGTTGTAATTGTCTTGACCCACCAGGGCCGACAAGCGCAGCCCGCCGAAGTCATAAGAACCCACCAGTTGCCACTTGTCGGTGAAATCATTGACGGCAAATCCGCCCGCCTTGCTGTCCGAGCCATAGCCCAGGCCCAGGCCCCAGTTGGTCTGGCTGTAGTTCAGGCCGATATCCATCTGCTTCAGGTCGGACTCGGTCAGCCCGGTGCCCGGTGAGGCCACACTGGTCGTGCCGCTGCTGGTGACGGTTGATGTGCCGTCGTTGCCAAAGTAGTAGTAGCGCGCCCGTACGTCAAAGCCGCCCACAGTGGGGCTCATGTAGCCAATGGCATTGGACGTCCGGTTGCGGGCGTTCAGTACGGATGTGCCAATCGCCGTCGCACCGGCATCGTGCACCACAAACGGAACGTGCTTGGTGATCTGCGAGTAGAGGGGGGATCCGGTGGGGTTGGCAGAGTCCAGGCGCCCCATGGCAAATTTACCCAGCGCCGTGTCGGCACCCACGTAGACGTTGCGGAAGTTGGGCGATGTCAGGTTGCCGCTGTCGGCGGACACTCCCAGCTCAAAGCCGTATTGCAGCGTCAGGCCGCTGTCGGTGCGGCGTGCACCTTTCACACCCAGCCGGGAGGCGTTGTCGGTCTGGCTCAACACGGAGTCGTTGGGGTTGGCGCGGCTGTCGATGCTGAGGTCAATGCGGCCGTAGATGTCAACGCCATCGACTTGTGTTTGTGCCCAGCAGCCTTGCGCGGCCACTGCGCTGACGATGGCGAAACCCATAGGGATGTGTTTGGTGTTCATAAAAGTTTTTCCTGGTTGTAAGTTGCACGGCTCAACGCTGCCATCTCGGTATCAGGTCTTCTGGAATTTGCTGCTGTATTCACAGCGCCCGCCATGACCCGATGCGGCGCGATTTTTGGCCTTGCCTCTGATCTCGACAACCCTATGAGCAGGCCGCATTGCCCTATGCTTAAACTGAGGCTGCGCAGTGCTGGCCTGCCTGCATGCGTGACACTTCACGTCTTTCGGAGCTTGTTCATGTCCACCCGCACATCCAGCATTCCTTTCGGCCAGATGGAGGCCTTCCACGCGGTCATGACCCACGGGTCCACCATCGAAGCCGCTGTGCAATTGGGCTTGTCGCAATCGGCGGTCAGCCGGTTATTGGCGCAGTTCGAGAAAGAGGTGGGACTGCATTTGTTCAAGCGCAGCAAAGGGCGCCTGCTCCCTACCAACGAGGCCTTCGCATTGCTGCGCGATGCGCAGGGCATGATCGAATCTGCGCAGTGCCTGCGCCGCCATGCCGATCAGTTGCGGCTGGGGGGCTTTCGGCGCAACCTGCTGAAGGTGGCGGTGCCGCACACGCTGGCCCTGCAACTCATGCCCTCGGTGGTGGGCAACTTCATCCACAAGCAACCGGCGGCCGTGGTCGAGGTGCTGTCCATGTCGTACGTCGAAACCGAGAAAGCCATCTTGAGCCGGGAAGTCGACATCGGCATTGTGCGCGCGCCTGTGGTCCTGCCTGGGCTGGCGACCGTGCAGACCTTCACGTCGGAAGCGGTTTGCATCCTGCCACGCAAGCACCCCTTGAGCCGGCTGAAGGTCATCGCTTGCACGGATCTGGAGGACGTTCCGTTGGTTCTGATCGGCCGGCAGCAGCAAGTGCGGCAGGAAATAGATCACGCCTTTCGCAAGGTCCGCTTTCTGCCGCGCGTGGTGTGTGAAGTGCATGCGGTTGGCGTGGCTTGCGCCTGTGTTGCCAAGGGCCTGGGTGTGTCCATCGTCAACGGCTCCATTGCGCGGCATTGCGAGAGCATGGGCTTTGTGACACGTCCGTTCCTGCCCAAGATTGCCTTGTCTTTTGGTGTTGCCATGGTCAACGACGCGAGGCACAACGCGCTGGCGCAGGAGTTTGCCGGCGAACTGGTCAGTGCGATTCAGCAAGCGCCCGCCTGAGAACGGCCCCATGTCCTTGGGCTCATCATCTGCGCTAAGCTTGGCGGCTTTGGCCTCCCCATGGCTCCAACGCCGGCAGGCGCCGCGCGCCACCATCTCACATACACCATGAAGAATTTGTTGAAAAAAATCCTGATCGCACTGGGCGTTTTGGCCCTGCTGCTCGCCATCGGCATTGCTGTGCTGGTTTACCTGATGAACCGTGATCCCGACCTGGCCTACAAAAACGGCGAGTACGAAAAGGCCATTGCGCTGTACCGCGTGGCCGCCGACAAGGGTGACGCCGTGGCGCAAAACGCCATGGGCATCATGTACGAGCAAGGCCAGGGTGTGGAGAAAAACCTGGAGAAGGCGGTGGACTGGTACCGCCTGGCGGCCGAACAGGGGCAAAGGGACGCGCAGTACAACCTGGGCATGATGCTGCGCGACGGCACGGGCGTGGCGCGTGACGCACGGGCCGCGTTCGGCTGGTTCATGCGATCGGCTGAGCAAGGCTTGGCCGAGGCGCAAAACGAGGTCGGCAGCCAGTACTCCAATGGCGGGGGTGTGGCACGCGACGCTGCGCAGGCCGCGCTGTGGTTCCGCGAAGCGGCTGACCAAGGCTACGCCTGGAGCCAATACAGCCTGGGCGCCGCGTATTGGGATGGTGACGGCCTGGCACAAGACCAGGCACTGGCTATCAGCTGGTATCGCAAGTCAGCCGAGCAGGGCAATACCTATGCCCAGGTTGCGCTGGCCTACGGCTATGAGTCGGGCTTCGGCATCGCGCAGGACTATGCACAGGCCTTGGCCTGGTACCAAAAGGCCGCAGGCCAGGGTTATGCCGACGCCTACCACCATCTGGGCGTTATGTACTCCAACGGCTGGGGTGTTGCCGAAGACCAGGCACAGGCTGTGGCCTGGTACCAGAAGGCAGCAGACAAGGACCACGTCGAGGCGCAAAACAACTTGGCCGCCCGCTACGAGCGGGGTGTGGGCGTGGCGCAAAACATGGAGCAGGCGGTGCGCTGGTACCGCAAGGCGGCCGACCAGGGCCAGGCCGACGCCCAGTACAACCTGGGCCGCTTGTACGAGACCGGCAGCGGCTTGGCCCAAGACCCGGAGAGGGCGATCGAGTGGTACCGTAAGGCCGCCGAACAGGATCAGGCGGATGCCCAGTTCGCGCTGGGCCTGGCCTATGACGAGGGCCGCAACCTCGTGCAGAACTACGCCAAGGCCTTGCAGTGGTACACCAAGGCGGCGGCGCAAGACCATGCCGATGCGCAGCACAACATTGGTGCCTTGTACGACCACGGCCACGGCGTGCCGCAAGATGTGGACAAGGCCGTGGACTGGTACCGCAAGGCGGCGAGCAATGGCTACGCGGGCAGCAAGGTGCTGCGGCCACCGGCTGAGGTGCAGTGATGGCGGGGTAGTTGCATTTTTGTGGCGTGCAAGGAGTTTGAACTTTTCGATTGGCCCCATCGGGGCACGCATTGATAATGGCTCCATGAGCAACACAGTGTTGAAGAACGAAGTTTGCAGTGGTCGAAGCAGAACAGAGCACTTCGCGCTCGCAGCGGTCTGCGCAATGGCCTTAGTGGGTTGCGGCGGTGGGAGTGGAGGCACTTCTGCCAGCGCGCCGGTGGAGACCCAGTGCAGGAACTTCGCCAGCAAAGTGGCCAGAACCACGGTGCTCGCTGGCGCTCCAGCCCCGGTTGTGGCGAGTTGCGAATTTAGCAACCAGCTTCTGCAGCTGACCTGTCGTGCCAGCTTCACCGATGCGGATGGAGTGGCCGCGGTCCAGACCAAGACCTGGACCTATGGGTCGGTCGCTGATTTCGTCAACGAAGCCCGTGTGGTCGGCATGACGACCAGCAAGGCCTTTGCCAGTGATACCCTGGCGGCCAATGGCGTGAGCCGCTCCGGTTTCTACGCGCTGATTCCGGATCGCCCCATCCAGGGCAGCAATACCTTCGCAAACGGGAAAATACTCGCCAGCGGAAGCATCCAGTTCACTGCCTGGGACGCCAAGTTGCGACCCATCGCGGGTGTGGCGGCGCCCATTTGCACGACCGATACCGGGCATACCTATGCGTACGACGATACCCTGCGGCAGGTGTCCGATACCTATGCCAACACGACCTCAGCCTTCCTGCCCGGAGTGGGGCGCCTGTGCCTGATCCCCGCAGTCAGCATCACCACACTGGACGCGCAGGGCAATGTCACCGACAGCGGTGGCGTGCACTTCGAGGTGCTGGAAACCAAGCCGGTGTGTCTGTAGGGGCAGTGCGGACACGGCGCCTGGTGTGGCGACGCAAGGCCCCACCGTGGAGCGGTATTGCGCAGCATGTGTGCATCGCAATTGCCTGTCTTTGATACCCAATGGCTTGCATTGTTAATATGCTATAGCTTAGATAGCGGATGGCGTATATTTGACGAGGGCTAGGGCACGGAATCCTTGGAACGAAGCGACAGACCGTGCTTGGCCGCTCTGTCTTCCAGACGCTGCTGTTCCCGCATCAGTATCTTGCTCACCTTACGCAAGTTCGCAATCTGCGCATCGACCGCGGCGCGCTTTTCCGCCATCAGGCGCGCACCTTGCGCGCAGTCGATGCTTTGCGCACGCATTGCATTTAACACTTCACGTATCTCTTGCAGTGAGAACCCCAGGGATTGGAGTTGTTGCAGCAGGGTGGCGTCTTTGACCGCCGACTCAGGGTAGTCACGGTAATTGTTGGGCCCCCGGCTTACGCCGACCAGCAGGCCCTCACGCTCGTAAAAGCGAAGGGCGTGGCGCCCCAGTCCGGTTTGGCTTTCCAGTTCGGCAATGCGCATGAATTTTTCTCTTGACTGTAGACCTTGCTCTACACCTTAGCATGGCTTTTGGCGGAATGTAACGACTGCAAGCCCGCTTCACTTTCAAAGAAGAGTACACCTATGCATTTGCTTGTTGAGAGGGCCATTCACATCCAGCGCCCCGCCTTGGCCGTATTCCAGTATGTGGCGAATATGGAGAAGTTTGGAGAGTGGTTTCCGGGCGTCATCTCCATCGCATCATCCAACGCTCTCGAGCACGGGCAGCAGGGAAAGGAATATCGTGAAACCGTGTTAGTACCGTTCAAGGGAAAGCGAAAAGTCACACTGGAGGTGCGCGAGGTGCGGGGCCACACATTCTTCGCCACGGAGGGACGGTTTCCTCCGCTGATGCCACGCATGGAAATCGTGCTGAATGAAACCGGGACAAATTCCTGCGAACTGACTTGGCGCATGTTCAGCAGGAGCAACAGTTTGATCGTCCGGTACACCTTGCTTCCGCTGGCCAGTCGGGTGATGGGAAAACGCGCGGCCTTGGGTCTCGCGGCACTGAAGAAGCAGTTGGAGGATGGTGGGCCCTGACTACGGTTTCAGTAGCGCCTCACTCAATCTATCCGAGGGCTACCGGCCAATTTGACCAATAGCCCTCGCCGAAATCAAGCCAAAGCCGCTTGCATCGTAATCGCCACCCCACCCAGCACCGCGTTCCCCGACAGCGGGTCACGGAACTGGTCGTCCAGCAACGCGTTCAGGTTGGCGCCAGGCCGCTCAGCCGCCACGCGCAGTTGGGCACCTTCAGCATCGTGTCCCCAGCCGTGCGGCAGGCTCACCACGCCGGGCATCATGTCCGCCGTGATGTGCACTTGGGCGCGCACCTGGCCGCTGGCGCTGCGGATGTCGGCCAGGGCGCCGTCTTGCAGGCCCAGGCGTTGGGCGTCGGTGGGGTGGACCAGGGCCGTGCAGCGGAACGGGCCCTTGGCCAGGATGGGTAGGTTGTGCATCCAGCTGTTGTTGGTGCGCACGTCGCGGCGGCCGATGATGACCAGGTCGGGGGCGGGGCGCTGCAAATCTGCGGCCGGGCGTGCCAGATCGGCCAGCAGCGATGGCGGTGCCAGTTCCACCTTGCCGCTGGGCGTGCGCAGCATTTCGGGGATGCGGGGTTGCAGTTCACCCAGGTCAATGCCGCCGGTGCTGTTGGATGCCATGACCTTGGCCAGTGTCAGGCCGTCGGGCTTGGTGCCAAAGCCATCGCCATAAGGGCCGCTGCGCAGGGCCACTTCCAGCGCGCGCCGAGGGCCTTTGTAGGCCTTGGTGGCCGCCACCACGGCGTCGGCATGGGCGCCAAACAGGCGCTGTGCGTCTTCGGCAAACTGGGCGTCGTCCAGCGCGTCGGCATCCAACTGCGTGCCCTTGCCCTGGACGATGGCGACCAGCTTGGCCAGTGTCTGCCACTCTTCGGGTTGGCCGGCTGGGGCCTGCAGCACCGGCGGGCTGTAGCGGGCATGGTTGCGCCACGACAGTTGGGGAAAGGCCACGTCGTAGTGGAAGTCTTCCAGTGGTGACACGCCCGGCAAGATCACGTCCGCATGGCGCGTGGTCTCGTTCAGATAGATGTCCATGCAGACCATGAAGTCCAGCTTGTCTAGTGCCTTGGACAGGCGGGGGCCGTTGGGGCTGGACAGCACCGGGTTGGTGGCCACGGTGATCAGGGCACGGATCTGGCCCTCGCCAGGGGTTTCGATCTCTTCGGCCATGCAGGTCATGGGCAGCTCGCCAAAGACCTCGGGTGCACCGCTCACGCGTGCATGGTGGCGCCCGGTGGATATGCCCTTGCCGATGCCGGGCTTGCCGGCGGTGTTGGACGCAAACGCGGCCGACTTGGTGAACATCACACCACCCTCTGTGTCCAGATGCCCGGTGATGGTGTTGAGCACATCCACCAGCCAGCTCGACAGCGTGCCATATTCCTGCGTGCAGGTGCCGATGCGAGCGTACACCGCGGCACGTGGCGTGGTGGCCAGCGTGCGGGCCAGGCTGCGGATGGTGTCGGCGCTCATGCCGCAGCGCGCGGCCACGGCTTCGGGCGTGAAGGGGGCCACGGCCTGCTTGACTTCGTCCACACCGTTGACCCAGTTTGCCACCGTACCCAGAGACGCCAGGCCTTCGGCAAAGATGGTGTGCACCATGGCCGCGAGCAAGAACACGTCGGCGTTGGGGCGGATGAAGTGGTGGGTGTCGGCTGCGGCTGCAGTCTCTGTGCGGCGGGGGTCTATCACCACCATCTTGCCGCCACGCGCCTGCAGGGCCTTGGCCTTGCCTTTGAAGTCGGGCACGGTCCACATGCTGCCGTTGCTGACCAGGGGGTTGGCGCCCATCACCAGCAGGTAGTCCGTGCGGCTGATATCGGGCAGCGCCACCGACAGCCAGTGGCCAAACATCAGGCCGCTGGAAAGCTGCTTGGGCATCTGGTCCAGCGTGGAGGCTGAAAAAATGTTCTTGGTGCCCAGCGCGCGTGCCAGCTTGGCGAAGTACAGCAGCAGGCCAATCTTGTGGGCCGAGGGGTTGCCGATGGCCACGGCCGTGGCATTGCGGCCGTGTTCGGCCATCAGCGGGGGCAGGCGGCGGTCGATCTCGGCAAAGGCTTCTTCCCAGGTGGCCTGCTCAAACACGCCGTTGCGCTTGATCAGTGGCGTGCGCAGGCGGTCCGGGTCTTCGTGCAGGTCTTTCAGCGCCACGCCCTTGGGGCAGATGTAGCCAGCGCTGAAGACATCGGCGTCATGGCCGCGGATGCTGATGACCTTGCGGTTCTGCACCTTGATCTCCAGGCCACAACAGGCCTCGCACAGGGGGCAGATGCGGTGGTGGGTGGTGATTGCCGTGGTGTCGGTCGTCGTCGTGTCTTGCATAGGCTCCTCATGCAGCGGAAGTGGCGGATAGCACATTTACGCATGGGGGGCCAACAGTGTCTATAACGCAGGTGACTGACTGACTGGCTGTCCTGCTCCGGGTTTTTAGGCCCGCTATGTAAGCTAGTTGCCCAGCACCCGCACCTGGATCAGCCGCCGCCCGTCCGACGAGCCCGCGCTGCTGTAGCTACCGGCCTTGGCCGCATTGCCGCTGGTCGCAATGGTGACCCACTGGCGCAGCGGCGCGCTGACGGTGGTGCTGTAGCGCTGGCGCGCGGTGGCCGGTAGGTCGGAGCTGGTACGCTCGTCTACGGCGGAGGATTGCACCTCGATCTCCAGCTTGACGGCTTGCTTGCCGCCCGACCAATGGGGCGTAACGGTCAGGCTTTGCCCGGATTCCATCCAGGTCACGGCCTGGGTTACACCGCCAGAGTTTTGGCTGGCCGAGGTGCCGGCCGCGCTGAGTGTGGCGCTTTGTGACTCGATCTTTTGCACCCACTGCATGGGCATGGACTGGTTGATCTGCAGGCTGGCTTTTTCGCCGTTGCGTACCCGCACCTGCTGGGGCGCAAAGTCCACGGCCCGGTTGGTGGTGCCTACGGTATAGGCGTTGCCAGCTTGGGGGCTGTCCTGGTCTTCCTGGCCTTCTTTGACCTGGCGCAGCTCTATGGTCAGGTCGAGCACCACCCCGCGCACGACGACACGGTTGAGCTTCTCGGCCCACGTGGCCGTGGGCACCAGGCACAGAAGCGCTGTGACGGTCAGTGCGTGGGCAAAAGGGTGCTGCATGGCAGGTTTGGGAGACGGCGGGGGGTGATCAGGCTGATTGTGGCGCCATGTCAAGCTTGGCAAATCGCAAAAAAGACACCCTGTGGGGTGGCAAACCGTGGCGTTGGACCTCAGAAGAAGCCGTGACACAATGTTTGTGCATAGCGCCGTTGCAGATACTACTTCTACGAAAGGCCTCCGCATGCCAGTCTCAGCCTTTCGCACCCGGCAGATGGTTGCGATTTTGATAGGCAGTCTCGCACTGTATGTTGTGTCGGGCTGGACCTTGGGGCTTGAGTCCATGGTCCGCGTATGGCCCAACTCGGTGGCTATGACGTTGAACACAGCCCTGCTCTTCATGGCCAGTGCCATTTGCCTGTGGCCGGAGCCAGACAGCGCGGTCGCCCGCCACAGCGCACTGTCGCTGGGCCGCACATTCTGCGCCTGGCTGATGGTACTGTTGCCCTCTGCCATGCTGGTCGAACAGGTGCTGGACACCAGCCTAGGTATCGATTGGGTGGCCCTGCACCGGCAGGTAAGTGATGGCAACGCCTACCCCGGGCGATCGGCCGCAAACACCTGCCTGGGTTTCATGCTGGCGGGTGCGGCCTGTCTCGTGCTTGCGCGCAACCGGGCCGATCTCGCGCGACGGCGGATTGCGGACGCCCTGGTTTTTGCCACGCTGCTGGTCGGCGTGACGGCTTTGATGGGCTATGTGTTGAACCTGGAGGCCCTGTACCAGATAGCGACCTACCACCGCATGGCAGCACCTACGGCAGTGGGCATGACCGTGCTGGGGCTGGGTTTGTGGATGAAGTTGCGTGCGCAGGCGCAGACCCGCGCGGCCGATGCATTGGAGAGCCCGGACAAGCGCATCGTTCGCACTGCGGTCGTCGTGCTCAGCCTGGTCGTCGTCTGTGCCGGCCTGGGGGGCTTTGCTGTCCTCAAGCAGGGGTTCGAGGAATCCATGTCGGAGTCGTTGCTGCGCACCACGGTCAACAGCGCGACTGCGTTCCAATCCATCATTGACCAACACATCGGTTTGGGCCGCACGATTGCCGATCGTCCGGGCTTGCAAAAGCATCTGGCCCGGTTGAGCAGCAATCCACGCGACGAAGAGGCCAGGGGGCTGGCCCGTGAAGTCGGCCAAAGCTTTCTGTCGTCGGGCGTCACGGGCATGCGTTTGTTCAATGCGCAGGGCGAGCCGGTCGTGGACGTCGGCACCATGGTCAATGGTTCAGCCGAGATGTCCGTCGCGGTGCACAGCCATGGGCTGGATGCCGCCATGTTGTGGCACGACGGCTTTGTGCTGCGCACGGTGAACACGATGCTGCGCGATGGCAAGCCCGTGGGCCGCGTGGTGGCCGAGCAGCGGCTGACGGAGATGACCGGGCTGCTGCGCAGTGCCGATGGCGAAAGCCAGTCGACCGACATCCTGGTCTGCGGCCGCGAGAAGGATGAGGCCGTGTGCTTCCCCAGTCGGTTCTACAAGGTCAATATGCACATCCCCATGTACAAGGATGGCAAGCCCTACCTGGCCATCTCCCGCGCGCTACTGGGCCAGAAAGGTGTGCTTGCGGTCCAGGATTTGCGTGGCCTGGCCGTGTTTGCCGGCTATGCGCCGTTGGGTGATTCGGGCCTGGGCATGGTGTTCAAGACCGACTCCCTCGATTTGTTCGCACCCATCCGCCAGCGTCTCAATGGCTTTGTCGGCCTGCTGGTGCTGTTGATAGGCGCTGGCACCTGGCTGCTGCGCGCCCAGGTGCAGCCGCTGGCGCGCCAGCTGGTCAGTGAACAACAGCGCACCGCGGCCATCCTCGAAAGCTCGCATGAGGCCTTCATTGAAATGGACAAGCACGGTGTGGTGCGGGACTGGAACCGCGAGGCCGAGCAGACCTTTGGCTGGCTGCGCAAAGAAGCGCTGGGGCGGGACCTGGCCGATCTGATCATTCCCGAGGGGCTGCGCGAAGCCCACCGCCGTGGCATGGCCCGCTTCATGCAAGCAGGGGAGGGGCCCGTTCTGGGCAAGCGCATTGAGTTGACGGCACTGCACCGCAGCGGCGCCAGCTTCACGGTCGAAATCACCATCAGCGCGCTCAAAGAGAACGACGAATACCGCTTCACCGCGTTCTTGCACAGCATAGTGGAGCGCAAGCAGGCCGAGGCCGAACTGCTGTCGGCCAAGCAGCAGGCCGAAGGCGCCAGCCGCGCCAAGTCTGATTTCCTGGCCAACATGAGCCACGAGATCCGCACCCCCATGAACGCCATATTGGGCATGCTGCAACTGGTGCATTACACCAGCCTGGACCCGCGCCAGCTCGACTACATCGACAAGGCCGAGGCGGCGGCCAAGACGCTGCTGGACATACTCAACGACATACTGGACTTCTCCAAGGTCGAGGCGGGCAAGATGAGCCTGGACCCGCATCCGTTCGAGATCGACAAGATGCTGCGCAATATCGGTGTCATCTTGTCGACCAGTGTTGGCAGCAAAGATGTCGAAGTCCTGTTTGATGTAGACCCCGCCCTTCCGAAATGGATTGTGGGTGACGCGTTGCGTCTGCAGCAGATCCTGATCAATCTGGCGGGCAATGCGCTGAAGTTCACGGCCCATGGTGAGGTGGTGCTGTCGGTCCGCGTGTGCCCGCCTGCACCGGACGGCGTGCTGCGCATGCGCATTGCCGTGCGCGACAGCGGTATCGGCATTGCGCCCGAGCAATTGGGCAGCATTTTTGAAGGCTTCTCGCAGGCGGAGGCTTCAACGACACGACGCTTTGGCGGCACTGGGCTGGGGCTTGCCATCAGCCAGCGTCTGGTGCGCCTGATGGGCGGCGAGTTGGCGGTGGATAGCACGCAGGGCGTGGGCAGCACCTTCCACTTCACCATCCCATTCGAGCCCCGAGACACGCTGGTTGAATCTGCGCGCGCCGAGCGTGAAAAACTGCATGGCTTGCGGGTGTTGGCCGTGGATGACAACGCCAGTGCGCGCGAGGTGATGAAGGGTTTGCTGGAGAGCTTTGGCTGGCATGTCGAGCTGGCCGCCAGTGGTGCTGAGGCGCTGGGGCAGTTGGACGGCTACCGGCGGGCGGGCCTGCGGATTGATGTGGTCCTCATCGACTGGCGCATGCCCGGCCTGGACGGCTGGGACACCAGCTTGCACATACGCGCTCTATACCCCGACGGCCAAATGCCACTGATCGTGATGGTGACGGCCTACGGCCGTGAGTTGCTGGCCCAGCGTCAGACGGAGTTTCCTGCAGTGCTGGACGGATTTTTGGTCAAGCCTGTGACCGCGTCCATTCTGTACGACACCGTCGCCGATGCGCGCGCCGGCCGGCGCGCGAGTGTCGTCGCCCCCCAGCCGGTGCAGCCCTCAAGCAGCCAACGCCTGGCCGGCGTGCGGGTGCTGGTGGCCGAGGACAATTTGACAAACCAACAGGTCGCGCGCGAGTTATTGCAAAGCGAGGGCGCCACCGTGACCCTGGCCGACACGGGGTTGACCGCCATCGATGCGATCACGGCGACGACGCAGGCTGCACCATTCGACGTCGTGCTGATGGACATCCAGATGCCTGAAATGGATGGCTACACCGCCACGCGGGACATTCGCAACCGCCTGGGCTTGCGGGATTTGCCCATCATCGCCATGACCGCCAATGCCATGAACACCGACCGCATCGCGGCGCTGGAGGCGGGCATGAACGACCACGTCGCCAAGCCCTTCGATCTGACGCACCTGATCGCCGTAATCCTGCGCTGCATGGGGCGCTCGGCCTATGCGGTTGGCCCTGCGCCAGCGCCGGCCCTTGGGGCTGCCACCGCGCATTCGCGCGCGCCCGCCGTGCTGGATGCTGACGCCGCACTGGACCGCCTGGGCGGCAATACCGAGGTCTATGCGCGCGCGCTACGCAGTTTTGCGACCCAGGTCGCCACCATGGTGGAGCGCATCACTGCAGCATTGGCCGCGCTGGCGTTGGCACAGGATGGGGGTCATGATGGCGACGACAACAGCAAGGCACTGCACGCGGCGCTGCACGCCATGAAAGGCGTGGCGGCAACGGTTGGGGCGCAGCCCCTGGCCGACCTGCTGGCCCAGGCCGAGTTGGCCGAAGCCACCCATTGGACCGACGCCCAGCGCGTCGGTGGCTGGGTGGCGCGGCTGAACGCCGCCGGGGCCGAAGCCACCGCGGCCGCCACTGCCTATGCGGATCAACTGCAGCCGCCGCCCGCTAGCACAACAGCGGTTAGACCCCCGTAGCGGGACCCTGCGCGGGCAGGCCTAAGGAACGGTCCTGCTACGCCTTGTACATCGCAAAAAAGGCGCCTTGCGGATCGGTAAATACGGCGAAGCGGCCGCTGCCGGGAATGTCGGTGGGTGGCACGCACTGCGTGGCCCCTAGTGACGCGGCCTGGGCTGCTGATGCATCGCAATCGGCTACGGCGAAGTAGGCCAGCCAGTGCGAGGGCGCAGGGGTGCCCGGTGGCAGGGCCATCATGCCGCCCATGGGCGTGCCGGCCAGCGTCCACTCGGTGTAGGTCATGCCTCCACCTGTGCCGGTGTTGGCGCCCCAACTAAACATGGCCGTGTAGTAGCGCTCGGCCTTGGCCGTGTCCGACGCGTTGAGCTGACCCCAGCAGAACGCGCCGGGCTCGTTGATGATGCCAATGCCGGTGTTGGCCTTTGGCTGCCACACGTTGTGTACGCCGCCCGTGGGGTCCTTCAGCACCGCCATGCGGCCCTTGTCGAACACATCAAAGGCCGGCATCACGACCTCGCCACCCAGTTCGGTGCAGCGGCGCACCGCCGCGTCCGCGTCGGCCACGGCGATGTACAGCATCCAGTGCGGTGGCACACCAGGCATCTGCTCGGGGTTGAGTGTGTAGCCGGCGGCCACGTCCAGGTCCTTGAGGTTGAAGATGGTGTAGAAGCCGTTAGGCCCCATGTCCATGTCCCTGAACTTCCAGCCAAACAGGCTGCCATAGAAGGTCTTGGCGGCGTCCTGGTCGGTGGTGGCCAGTTCGACCCAGCAGAAGGCGCCGGGCGGGTGTGCGGAGACGATGGACATGGTGTGGGTTCCTTCCTTGGGTTGGTGGCAGGTGTGGGCTGCACGGGCGGGAGCAGCGTTGCGCAGTATCGTTGCTGCGGGGCGATCTTTCAAGCGCAGGATTGCAGCCGTAGCGGCGCAAAGGCCGTGAAAATACCCATTTCAGGGTTTTTGATGGGGTAAAAAGGACGATTTATAGAAAATTCGCCTCTAGCCCTCGTCCAGTCTACATATATCGCTATAAAAAATATAGTGCCGCACATTCCCTCAAATCCGTAGCAAGTCACCTGAGTCAGTCACGACCTACACCACCAAAGCCACCGCCGCGCAGGCCGCAGAGGCGATCGAGGCGGCCGTGCGTACATGGTTCCAACGTGCCCACTCCCGCAGGTAGGCCGGCCAGTAAGCAATGGCCTCGGGGGATTGCGCGTCCAGGCGCGCCAGCCTGTCA
This sequence comes from Rhodoferax sp. GW821-FHT07G04, assembly GCF_059418585.1. Taxonomy (NCBI): domain Bacteria; kingdom Pseudomonadati; phylum Pseudomonadota; class Betaproteobacteria; order Burkholderiales; family Comamonadaceae; genus Rhodoferax; species Rhodoferax sp. GW821-FHT07G04. Next base: position 454,990 of record NZ_JBWKQD010000001.1, on the reverse strand, counting down.
TTGCGCGGGACATTGCAGGCAGCGGTGACGAGGAAGGAGCCAATCGCGTAGAGCAGTCCCGACGCCACAAGCCATACGGAGCGCGGCGTGCTCCACGGCAGAAAAGACACCACCATGCTGGCCAACGCGAGCAATGCCGTGCCCATGAAGACACCCAGGAAGAGAGGGTTGAGCACGACAACGTTGATACGCTGCATGGCGGTAATACCCTGGCTCGCTGGAAGCTCCGCCAAAGCCTTCATGACGAAGCTGGAGAACGCAAAGAACACGCCGCCTATGGTGCCGGCGCCGATGCAGAGGATGAGGGCGAGGGTGGTGAGCATGTATGAACCGTGTTTTAACACGTCGCATGGGTCCACCGTTTCACTGCCAGCCCATGGTGCATCAGGCAGTGCACCATGGCTATTTCAGCGATGACAATAGCCCCATGGAAGACGACGACAAACACATCCTCATCGCAGGTGGCGGCATAGGTGGGCTGGCAACTGCGCTGGCCTGCGCGCGGGCGGGCCGGTCAACACAGTTGCTGGAGCAGGCGGCGGCATTTGGTGAGGTGGGGGCGGGCATACAGATGGGGCCGAATGTGGTGCGGCGCTTGCAGGCCTGGGGGCTGGACTCGGCGTTAAGCCAAGTAGCGGCCTTTCCCGCCGCGCTGTGCGTGCGTTCGGCTGCCGATGGTGCGGAGCTGGGGCGTTTGCGCCTGGGCGAGCGGGCACGCACGCTGTATGGCGCGCCCTATGCCACCATCCACCGCGCTGATCTGCACCGCATGCTGCTGACGGCGGTGGTGCAGCAGGGCAGCACCGCGTTGCATGTGGGCCAGCGCCTGGCGTCCCTCACAGACACCGGCAGCGTGGTGCAAGTGCGAACGGAAGAAGGCCTGCAGTTGGAAGGCGTTGCCCTGGTGGGGGCCGACGGCTTGTGGAGCGGCGTGCGCCAGCAGCTGTTGCACGACGCTCGGCCGCGCGTCACCGGTCACCTGGCCTATCGCGCATTGATCGCGCAAAGTGATTTGCCAGAGGCGTTGCGAAGCCAGGATGTCACCGTGTGGCTGGGTGCCAAGCTGCACGTGGTGCAGTACCCAGTGCGCGCCGGTGAGTGCATGAATGTAGTGGCCATCGTCGAAGGTGCGGTGAACGGGGATGTGCAGGACTGGGACCACGCCACCCATGGCCGCGACTTGCAAGCAGCGATGGGTAGCACTTGTGGCCCGTTGCAAGACCTGGTCCGCGCCATCCAGACCTGGCGCCTGTGGGCGCTGTGCGACCGCCCACCCATGGCGGGCGCGCATGAGCAGGCTAGGGGCCGCGTGGCACTGCTGGGCGATGCGGCCCACCCCATGCGGCCGTATATGGCCCAGGGCGCCGGCATGGCGATTGAAGACGCGGCCTGTTTGCAGGCGGTGCTGTCGGTGGGGGCGCAATTGCCCATGGCCGATCGGCTGCAGCACTATGCAGAGCAGCGCTGGCAGCGCAATGCGCGGGTGCAAGCGCGATCCATTCGCAATGGCGATGTCTTCCACGCCACCGGCTTGGTGCGCTGGGGGCGTGATATCTCCATGCGCCTGCTGGGTGAACGCCTGTTGGATGTACCGTGGCTGTACCGCGGCTAAGCCTAAAGAATGGATAGAGAAATGGATAGAGGACGTAATGCGAACGATGCGACGTAGACTGTTGACACTGGGCGGCTTGGCTGCTGCCGGTGCCGCCTTACCTTGGCGCCTGGCCCATGCGCAAGCCAGTGCAGGTGCCGCGCCGTGGCCCACCAAACCCGTGCGCATCGTCGTGGGTTTCCCCGGCGGCTCCAGCCCGGATCTGACGGCCCGTGCGCTGGCCGAGCCGCTGACCAAGGCACTGGGGCAGCCCGTGATTGTGGACAACCGGCCCGGCGCCAGCGGCAATATCGCCGCGGATGTCGTGGCCAAGGCGACGGATGGTCACACATTGGGTTTGATGATCAATGGCAACCTCACCATCGCCAAGCTGCTAAACCCCAAGACGCCGTATGACCCGCTGAAGGACCTGACCCCGGTGTCGCTCGTGGCCACGGCGCCGCTGGTGCTGACGGTGCAGGCCAGTTATGCGGGCACGGCACAAGATTTCGTCAAGACCGGCCTGCAGGCCGGCGATACCTGGAGCTATGGCACACCGGGCCAGGGCACCGTGGCGCACCTGGGCATGGAGCTGATCAAGGCCAAGACCGGTTTGCGCCCCGTGCATGTGCCATACCCTGGCAACCCGCAGGTGGTCAACGCCATGATGGGCAACCAGATTCAACTGGCGCTGTTGCCGCCTGGCTTGGCGATGCCACAGGTGCGGGCGGGGCGCCTGAAGGCGATTGCCGTCACATCGGCCGGCCGCAGCACGCTGGTGCCGGAGTTGCCCAGCCTGGCGGAGCTGGGTATCAAGGGCTGCGATCTGGAGGTGTGGAATGCGGTGGCCGTACCCACTGCAATGCCAGCGGCCGTGGTCAGCAAGCTGGCCGCGCTGGTCAGCGATATTGCACGGGGCGCCGAGATGCGCCAGCGCCTGTTCGCCCAGGGCTGGCAGGTGGTGGGCTCATCGCCCGAAGGCTTGGCCAACCGCATGCGCCAGGACGCGACGTTGTTGGCCGGGGTGATTGCGCGGCAGGGGATTCGGAATGAGTGACCTGGCCCCACGCTCCGCCGCTGCGCGGGTCGCTGCCCCCCAAAGGGGCTAATTTCCCTAACGGGGCTGACCGCCAAGCGGTTCAGAGGCCTTGGGGCGGCCCGGCGGCAAATTGCTTGTCATTAGCGTTTCATGCGCACGGGCGAGTCCTTGGACACGCCCCAACCACTGCCGGACGATTGCGAGTAGCCGTTGTCCAGGTCTTTGGCATACCACAGCGCAAGGCCCACGCCGCCGATCAGCACGACCAGCCCGACCACAAGCTTGATGACCGTGACCCAGACTTTGGGTTCTTCGTTTGGATGTTTCTTTGCCATACGCGGGCAAGCTTACTCTGACAAGGGGTGGCCTAAAAGCCAGATAAGGGCGCCATTCCATGCTTGGCGCGAGCGCGGGCGCAGGCGTCACTGCCTTCTTCGAATTCCCGGCAGGGCGAGGGGCGCCATTCGTAGATGCCACAGCCTACCCGTTGACCCAGCGTGCCGCTCAGGGCCGCGCAGCGGACGGGCACATAGTCGGTGCCCCGCATGCGTGCCGTGCTGTTGCTGATTTCGTCCGCCAAACCGTCGGGCACACGCCCGCCCATGCTGTCGAGTTCGTGGACGGAGAAGTCCACGCGAAAGCAGGCACAACAGGCGCCGCAACTGGTGCAGGCGGATTCGGCCATGGGCGCATTTACTCCTGGCGACCGAGCAGCAGGTATTCCATGAGTGCCTTTTGCACATGCATGCGGTTCTCGGCCTCATCCCACACCACCGACTGCGGGCCGTCGATCACGTCGGCAGCCACCTCTTCGCCGCGGTGGGCGGGCAGACAGTGCATGAACAGGGCATCGGGCTTGGCAGCGGCCATCATCTTGGTGTCCACACACCAGTTGGCAAAGGCCTTGCGGCGGGCCTCGTTCTCGGCTTCGAAGCCCATGCTGGTCCACACGTCGGTGGTGACCAGATCGGCTCCTTGGCAGGCCTCTACCGGGTCGCTATAAACTTTGTAGCTGCCTGCGCCCATTCCATGGGGGGTAGTGGCCACTTTCTCATCGACCTCATAGCCCGGCGGCGTGCTTACGCGCAGGTGGAAACCCAAAATGGCGGCGGCCTGCAGCCAGGTGTTGGCCATGTTGTTGCCATCGCCAATCCAGACCACAGTCTTGCCGCCGATCAGGCCGCGGTGCTCGATGTAGGTGAAGATGTCGGCCAGGATCTGGCAGGGGTGGAATTCATTGGTCAGCCCATTGATGACCGGCACCCGCGAGTGCGCGGCAAAGCGCTCCAGCTTGCTTTGCTCATAGGTGCGGATCATCACGATGTCGGTCATGCGGCTGATGACCTTGGCGCTGTCTTCAATGGGTTCGGCGCGGCCCAACTGGCTGTCGCCCGTGGTCAGGTGCACGACGCTGCCGCCCAGTTGGTACATGCCGGCCTCAAAGCTCACGCGGGTGCGGGTGGAGGCTTTCTCGAAAATCATGGCCAGTGTGCGGTCCACCAGCGAATGGTGGCGCACAAAGGTCTTGAATTTGTGCTTGATGAAGGCCGCGCGGTCCAGCAGGTAGTGGATTTCCTCGTTGGTGAAATCGGTGAACTGCAGGAAGTGCCGCACGGGCGGCGCCCCTTTGGGTACCGTGCTGGGAATGCCGGTGAGGAGGGAATTCATGGCGTTTCTTTCAACAATGCGGAGATCAGGGGGCACAGGATAGCCGCGATTTGATCCGCTTCGGCCGTGGTCAGTATCAAAGACGGCACCAGTCGCACCACGGTGTCGGCCGTGACGCTGATCAGCAGGCCGGCATCGACCGCGCGCTGGGCCAGCACGCCGCAGGGCTTGGCCAGATCAATGCCCAGCATCAGGCCCTGGCCGCGGATCTCTTTGACAGCGCCGCTGGCCAGCTCTGCAGCCAGGCCCTTCTTCAGCGCGGCCTTCAGGTGCTCGCCCACGGCTTCCGCATTGGCCAGCAGTTTTTCTTCTTCCATCGTGCGGATGGTGGTGACACCGGCGCGCATGGCAAGCGGGTTGCCGCCAAAGGTGCTGCCATGGTTGCCGGGGCTGAAGATCTTGGCGGCCTTGGGGCCGACGACGACCGCGCCCACCGGTACGCCGGAGCCCAGGCCCTTGGCCAGCGGCATCACGTCGGGCTGGATGCCGGCCCATTGGTGGGCAAACCACTTGCCGGTGCGGCCCATGCCGCATTGCACTTCGTCGATCATCAGCAGCCAATCGCGCTCATCGCACAGCTTGCGCACGTCGCGCAGGTAGTCCATGTGCATGGGGTTGATGCCGCCTTCGCCCTGGATGGCTTCGAAGAACACGGCCACCACATTGGGGTTGTTGGCCGTGGCGGCCTTGAGCTGGTCGATGTTGTTGATGCCCACGCGCACAAAGCCTTCCACCAGCGGGCCAAAACCGGCCTGCACCTTGGGGTTGGCGGTGGCGCTGAGTGTGGCGATGGAGCGGCCGTGGAAGGCCTTTTCGTAGACAACGATCTCGGGGCGTTCAATGCCCTTGTCGTGGCCGAACTTGCGCGCCAGCTTGAGGGCACATTCGTTGGCTTCCAGGCCCGTGGAACAGAAGAACACATTGCTCATGCCGGAGCGTTCGACCAGCAGGCTGGCCAGTTCTTCCTGCAGCGGTACGTGGTAGTAGTTGGAGGTGTGGATCAGCTTGGTGACCTGGTCCTGCAGCGCGGCCACCAGCTTGGGGTGGTTGTGACCCAGGGTGTTGACGGCGATGCCACCCAGCGCGTCGAGGTACTCGCGGCCGTTCACATCCCACACGCGGCAGCCTTGGCCATGCGACAGTGCAATGGGTAGGCGGCCATAGGTGTTCATCACGTGGGGTGAAGCGGGCGTGGCGGGGGCAGCAGCGGTCATGTGGAAACTCTCCAGTGGCGTCGTCGTTAAACAATCAAGGCATGCAGCCCGCAACGGGGTGGTTGTGGGCTGTTGAAAAGGATTCTAGGCGCTGCACTGCAGCAGTTCATTGAGAGTTTGGCATCACTGTGATGTCGCACTGCCTGGGCTTGCGCTATGCGGCGGCCTCGTTGACCGGTGGCCTTGGGCATGCTATTTGCTGCGCGTGTCAGCCATGTGTAGCCCTGCCTCAGATAAAATCACGCCGCGTCGCAACCGCTCTGTTTGCATGCCGCAAACCACCCGTTGCCGACAACACCATGCCCGACACGTCTTCTAAAGAAATTTTTATCCTGGGAGTGACCCGTAGCGGCAAGACCTTCAGACCCAGCGACTGGGCGGAGCGTTTGGCCGGCGTCATGAGCCAGTTCCGCCCCGGCGGTCCGCAGCCTGGCAGCCATCTGGGGTATTCGCCATGGTGCATTCCCACGTCGATTGGCAACCAGAAGTGCGTCATCGTCCACCGCGACCTGCGTGACTACGACGTCATGGCCTGGGATTTTTGCCTGAACTTCGCCAAGGACAATGAGTTGCAGGTCAGCGAGACGCGGCCCGAGGTGTAAGGCCCCCACGTTCGTCCACTGCGTGTGACTCTCTGTCCCCCGAGGGGGGGCGTTTTCCCTTGCGGGGCTGGCCGCCAAGCGGTCCAGAGGCCTTGGGGCGGCCCGGCGGCAAAACCCGCGCCCGCAGGTTCGCCTACTGCGTGTGGACATTCAGGCAACAAAAAAGCCGTTCAAAGAACGGCTTTTTTGCTTTGCTGACAGCGCACCCGTTACAAACGGCAGACCCCCGAAGGGATCCGTGCGATTTGCCCAATAAAAATTAGGCGGCGAGGGCCAAGGTCTTGACCTTGGATGCCAGGCGGCTCTTGTCGCGAGCGGCCTTGTTCTTGTGGAAGATGCCCTTGTCGGCGACAGTGTCGACAACAGCTTGCATCTTCGCAAACAGTTCAGCGGCTTTGGTCTTGTCGCCGGACAGAACTGCCTTCTCAACGTTCTTCACCGCGGTGCGGTATTTGGAACGCAGGGAAGTGTTTGCTGCATTGATTTTGGTGTCCTGACGGACGCGTTTACGGCCCGACGCCAGGCGCGGGTTCTTTTTCTTGGGTTTTCCAGATGCCATAGTAAATATTCCTTGTGTCTGAGGATGATGCCAGCAAAGCCCACGATTGTACCACTTTTGGTATTTTTGGCGGGTTGGGCTTCTCAACTGAATTTTGAGCAGCCAGTGAACAGCCAATTGCCGTACTCCCCACTTCCCCAGCCCCTCGCCCGACGGGGGCGAGAGGGCGGGGAGAGTGGGGAGTCCAAAAAGCGAGGTGCTACAAGTCCAAATACTCCCCATTTACACTCCCCTGCGTGAGCCTAATCAAATCCGCCTCCATCGTCTCCATCCTGACTCTCGCATCGCGCGTCACCGGCCTGGTCCGCGACCTGCTGATGGCCTCCATCTTTGGTGTCAGCGCCATGACCGACGCCTTCTGGGTGGCTTTTCGCATCCCCAATATGCTGCGGCGCATGTTCGCCGAAGGGGCTTTCAGCCAGGCCTTTGTGCCGGTGCTGGCGGGCAGCAAGGCGCAGGATGGCGAGGAGGCCACCCATGCCTTGATCAACGCCGTGGCCACGCTGCTGACCATGGCCCTGCTGGTGACGTGCGTGGTTGGCATTGTGGGCGCGCCGGTGCTGGTCTATGCCATGGGCAGCGGCTTGGAGCCAGCCGGCTTCAATGCGGCGGTGTTGATGACGCGCTGGATGTTCCCCTACATCGCCTGCATGTCGATGGTGGCACTGGGTGCTGGCGTGCTCAACACCTGGAAGAACTTTGCCATTCCGGCCGCCACGCCGGTGCTGCTGAACGTGTCCATGATTCTGGCGGCCTGGCTGGGCGCGCCCTGGTTCAAGCAGATGGGCGTGGAGCCCATCTACGCGATGGCGGGTGGCGTCATGCTGGGCGGTGTGCTGCAACTGGGCGCTATCCTGCTGGCGCTGCGGCGCATGGGGCTGGCCCCTCGGGTTAAGCTCAGTTTGGCTGCAGCCCGCGCCGCTTGGGCACAGCCCGCTACCAAAAACATAGTGCATCTGATGGGGCCAGCCCTCTTGGGGGTCAGCGTGTCGCAGATTTCGCTGATGATCAACACGCAGATCGCCTCCCACCTGGCTACCGGTTCGGTGACCTGGCTGAATGGCGCCAGCCTGTTGATGGAGTTTCCCACCGCCATGCTGGGCGTGGCCTTGGGCGTGGTGCTGATGCCCCAGTTGGCGGCGGCCAAGGCTGCCAAGGACCATGACAAATTCTCCGAAATGATTGACTGGGGCCTGCGCCTGGTGGTGCTGCTGGCGGTGCCCAGTGCCGTGGCGCTTGTTACATTTTCCCAACCGCTGGTGGCTGTGCTGTTCCACAATGGGGCCTATAAGGATTCGGACGTCTTGCAGACCTCGGTGGCGCTGATGGGCTATGGCTCGGGCCTGCTGGGTCTGGTGGCGGTCAAGGTGCTGACTCCCGGCTATTTCGCGAGCCAGAACATCAAGACACCAGCGCTGATTGGCATTGCGGTGTTGGTCATCACCCAGGCTCTGAATGCCGTGTTTGTGCCCGTGTTGGCCCATGCGGGCTTGGCGCTGGCGATTGGTGTGGGGGCTTTGGTCAATGCCCTGTGGCTGCTGATTGGCCTGGTGCGGGGCAAGACCTATGTGCCCCAGCCGGGTTGGGGCCGCTTCGCATTGCAGGTGCTGGCCGCCAGCGCCCTGCTGGCCGTGTTTTTGATGTGGGCCAATGGCTCGGTGCCGTGGATGGCGCTGAAGGCTGAGAAGATGCAGCGTGCGGGGTGGCTAGCCCTCTACGTTGCTGGTGGTGTTGCTATCTATTTTGCAGCGGTCTGGGCTGCAGGGCTGAATGTAAGGCACATGTTGCGGCGTTGACGCGCGGGAAGGTCTGGCACGATGAAGCTGTCCTTGGAACGACCCACTCCTCTGGAGTATTTCGCCTCGCTGGTCGAGAGCGATGGGGAGTTCGCGCTGTTTGAGGCGGCCATCAGCCTGGCCCACGACGAATACCCCGAAGTGGACGTGCAGACCGTGCTGCACGAGGTGGACCAGTTGCTGGCGCGCCTGCGCAGGCGGCTGGCGGCCGATACCGGGCCGGTGCAAAAGCTGCGTGTGCTCAACAATTTCTTCTTCCATGACCTGGGGTTTGGCGGCAACGCCAACGATTTCTACGACCCCGACAACAGCTTCATCCACCGCCTGTTGCAGACCCGCCGCGGCATCCCCATCGCGTTGGCCGTGCTGTGGATGGAACTGGCCCAGGGCCTGGGGCTGGCGGTGCGGGGCGTGGGTTTTCCGGGGCACTTCCTGGTCAAGGTCAATCTGCCGATGGGCCAGGTGGTCATAGACCCTTTGAACGGCAAATCACTGAGCCGCGAAGAGTTGTCGGAGCGGTTGGAGCCCTACCGCAAGCGCAGTGGCTTGGTCGATGAGCTGGAGACGCCGCTGGGCCTGTATCTGCAGACGGCGCCCTCGCGCGAGATCCTGGCCCGCATGCTGCGCAACCTCAAGGAAATCCACAAGTCGCAAAGCGACTGGCAGCGCCTGCTGGCCGTGCAGGAGCGCCTCGTCATCTTGCTGCCCCAGTCCTGGCCCGAGTACCGCGACCGGGGCCTGGCCCATGCCGAGCTGGGCCATATCGAGCAGGCCTTGGCGGACCTGGAGTGCTACCTGCTGCATGCTGACGATCAGGTCAATCTGGATGCCATTGCCGACTGGGTGGATGCCCTGAAGCGTTCTTGAACTCGCGTTAGAGTTCGCTGCCTATAATCCCGCAGCCCGCTTACCCAGAAGGTTTGCGCGCGTCTGCCGGACCCGTCCGGTCAATCCCTTCTCAACCCGATTTCAGGATTGCCATGAAGCTTCAAACCACGGTGCTCGCGGCCCTAGCCGCATCATGTTTTCTCCCTTCCGCAATGGCCGCTGCTTCGACGCAGGCTGCGCGTGGCGTGATCGCCCAGCCCACGGCGGCGGCCATCCCCAAGTTGTGTGAGCAAAGCATTGCCCAGGCCCGGGCCCGGGTGGAGAAGATCAAGGCCCTGCCTTTGGCGCAAGTCAATGCCAAGACCGTGCTGGTGGCCTGGAACGCCATGGACATGGGCCTGCAAGACATGGGCGGCCCTGTGGGCTTGCTGGCCGAGACCAGCCCCGACCCCGAAGTGCGCAAGGCCGCCGAGGCCTGCGACCTGCTGCTGTCGGCTTTGCCCAATGAGTACCTGCAAAGTGAAGCCTTGTTCCAGCGCGTCAAGGCACTGAAGACCACCAATGCGGTGGATGCCATGGCCCGCCAAAGCATTCTGGATGATTTCGAAGAGCGCGGCGTCAGCCTCCCGGCCGACAAGCGTGAGCGCGCCAAGGCCATCTTCGAGCGGCTGGACAAGCTGGCCCAAGACTTTGCCCGCAATGTGCGCGACACCAAGACCAAGCTGGCGTTCTCCGAAGCCGCGCTGCAGGGCGTGTTGCCTAGCGCCCTGGTCAACCGCGCCAAGGATGCCCAGGGCAACTACCTGTTCGGCCTGGACTACCCCGAGTACGACGCCATCATGAACAACGTGCAGGTGGAGGCCACCCGCAAGGAATTCTGGACCGCCTTCCAGCAACGTGGTGGCCAGGAGAACCTGGGCCTGCTGCAAGAGGCCGTCAAGCTGCGCCTGGAGTTGGCGCAACTGATGGGTGATGCCAGCTTTGCCGACTGGGCCATCAAACGCAAGATGGCCGGCAAGGCTGCCGCCGTGACCACCTTCCTGAATGATGTGCAGGGCAAAGTGGAGGCTCTGGAACGCAAGGAGCTGGACGAGCTGCGCGTGGAAAAAGTGGCTTTCACTGGTGACAAGGATGCCGCTCTGAAGCGCTGGGATGTGCCCTTCTACCAGCAGCGTCTGAAGAAGCAGCGCTACAGCGTGGACCAAAACGAAGTCCGCGCCCAGTTCCCCACCGACCCCACGATTGCGTGGATGATGGAAGTGACCAGCACGCTGTACGGCGTGCAGTTCAAGGCGAACAAGACACTACCCGTGTGGCAACCGGACGTGCGTGGCTACGACGTGTTTGACACAGCCAGCGGCAAATACCTGTCCAGCTTCTACCTCGATCTGTTCCCCCGCGATGGCAAGTACAAGCATGCGGCGGCCTTCCCGGTGCGCGGCGTGTCCATGGTGGCTGGTCGTACACCCGTGTCGGTGCTGGTAACGAACTTCAGCCGCGAAGGCTTTGACCAGCGCGAGCTGGAGACCCTGTTCCACGAGTTTGGCCACATCATGCACGGCGTGCTGTCCAAAACTCGTTACGTGCTCAACGCCGGCACCGGCGTGAAGCGTGATTTTGTCGAAGCACCATCTCAGATGTACGAAGAGTGGTCGCGCCGGCCCGAAGCCCTGGCCCTGTTCGCCAAGGTCTGCCCCACCTGCAAGCCCATCGACCCCAAGCTGATCGAGCGCATGAATGCCTCGCGCGCCTTTGGCAAGGGCATCCTCTATGCCCGCCAGCGCCTCTATGCGGCCTGGGACATGGCCCTGCATACACCCAATGTCGTGGACCCCATGCAGACCTGGGCGGAGCTGGAAGGCAAGACTCCGCTGGGCTTTGAAGCGGGCACCATGGTGCCGGCCAACTTCGGCCACATCATGGGCGGCTACCAGGCCGGCTACTACGGCTATATGTGGTCCGAAGTGTTGGCGCTGGACATGCGCTCGGCCTTTGGCACCAATGTGATGGACACCAAGCTGGGCGCCCGCTACCGCTCGCTGATACTGGAGCAGGGCGGTGAGCAGCCCCCGTCGGCCCTGGTCGAAGCCTTCTTGCAGCGCAAGCCCTCGTCCGAGGCCTTCTTCCGCGAAATCTCCGGTCACTGAGAGCCCATCACCGTGACACAACAAGCCACTACCGCGCTGTTGCGCATTCCGGGCTTGGTCCTGCGCGACCACAGCTTTGTGTTGCCACTGGACTATGCCAAGCCGGATCAGAAAACCATCACGGTCTACGCCCGTGAAGTGGTCGCACCCGGCAAGGAAGACGCCCAACTGCCTTACTTAGTCTATTTCCAGGGTGGGCCGGGCTCTGGCTCGCCCCGGCCCACGCTGGACAGCGGCTGGATCATGCGGGCCTTGCAAGACTTCCGCGTGCTGCTGTTGGACCAGCGCGGCACCGGTCGTTCCACGCCGATCACGGCACAAACCCTGGCCGGCTTTGCGAGTCCACAGGCCCAGGCGGACTACCTGATGCATTTCCGCGCCGACAACATCGTGCGCGACGCAGAGGCCATTCGCCGGCAGTTGATCGGCGACCAGCCCTGGAGCATCCTGGGCCAGAGCTATGGCGGCTTTTGCGCCATGCGCTACCTGAGTGCATCGCCCGAGGGGCTCAAGCAGGTGCTGATCACCGGTGGCATCCCCTCGCTGACCCGCCCCACGGACGATGTGTATCGGGCTACCTACCGCCGTGTGGTGGACAAGAACCGCTTGTATTACCGGCGCTACCCCGGTGATGTGGAACAGGTGCGCAAGATCGTGGCCCACTTGAGGCAGCACGCGGTGCGCCTGCCCAGTGGCGGCGACCTGTCGGTGCAACGCTTCCTGCAACTGGGTCTGCAGTTCGGCATGAGCGGCGGCTTTGAGGCCGTGCACTACCTGCTGGAAGAGGCCTTTGTGGCCGATGCCGATGGCCAGACGGTGCTGAACTGGAATTTTCTGTTCCACCTGGAGCAGATGCAGAACTTCGACACCAACCCCATCTACACACTGCTGCACGAAGCCTGTTACACGCAGGAGGCGGCCAGCAACTGGTCGGCCCAGCGCCTATTGGCCGAGTTCCCTGAATTCACGTTCGGTCAAGGCACTGAACCCGTGCTGTTCACCGGCGAAATGGTCTACCCCTGGATGCTGGACGCCTATGTGCAACTGCGCCCGCTCAAAGAGGCTGCCAATATCCTGGCCACCACAACCGACTGGCCGCAGTTGTATGACGTGGAGCGCCTGAAGCGCAACACTGTGCCCGTGGCGGCCGCCGTGTATTACGACGATATGTATGTGCACCGCGAGTTCTCGGAAGAGACGGCGGCCCAGGTGCCGAACATGAAGCTGTGGGTCACCAACGAGTACGAGCACAACGGGCTGCGTGCCGATGGCAATGCCGTGGTGGGGCGGCTGCTGGCCATGCTGCGCGGCGAGGTTTAAACCGCTTCGCCTAGCGTACGTCCCAAAAAGCAAGGGCCTCTTTCGAGGCCCTTTTTCATGTCTATCCGTAGCAGGCTCAGACGGGTGGTGTTGCACCCAATTGCTTGACGCGGCCCGAGCCCACGGTGGACAGGTCGCGCAGCGCGCCTTCGCCGTAGTAGCGCACATCGCCGGAGCCGGCGATGCTGACCGTCAGGCCCTTGCGCACCCACAGCGTGGCGTCGCCGGAGCCGGCGATGCTGACCTTGGCGTCTTGTGTTGACAGCTTGCTAGTGACGACATCACCTGAACCGGCAATGCTCACCTCCATGGCCTTGGCTGCGCCCTGGGCCTCGAAGCGGCCGCTGCCGGCGATGGAGACAGAGAGGTCATCACTCTGCAAATCCTTGATCGTGATACTGCCCGAGCCGGCGATGCTGCCCGCCAACTTGGGTGTCTGCAGGCGTGCGGCCGACAGGTCGGCCGAACCCGCCAGCGAGACGCTGTTCACGGTACGGGCATAGACCGTGATCTTGATCTTGGAGTTGCCCTGCAGGTTGACGCCCTTGATGGGGCGGATGCTGAGCTGCCCGTTCTTGACCACCGTTTCAATCAGCGGTAGCAGGTTGTCATCGGCTTCGATGGCAATGCCTTCGCTATTGCCCTGCACCAGCTCGATCTTGCCCGGCAGATTGCTCTCGATGTCGCGGAAAGAGGCCAGCTCGCGCTTGACGCTGCTGATCTGGCCGGAGCCCGTCACATGCTTGGCGCCAAATTCCCAAGAGTTGGCCTGGGCCGGAGCCACGGCGAGCCCGAGGAAGCCTGCCAGAGCCAGGGCTGTGAGGACGGAAGGAATGCTGGTGGCGCGGGAGCGGGTTGGCATGGTGGTGGTCAGTCTCATCGTGGTAGTGGTTATTAAGCTTGGCGTCCAATGATGGTCACGGACGGCAAGGTGATCATCTGGGCACCCGGACCGCTCTGTGCCAGATTGTCAAAGTGCTTCAGCAGCCCACCGTTGACCGCCAGTGTCATGACGACAGAAAAGGCGAGGGCGGCAAGCTTGAACTGGGTGTGGTAGTTGTGCAGCATGGTCTTCTCCTAATTGGCGGGCCACAGCGGTCCGTTGGGTGAAATGTAGGCAAGCCTACGGAATATTTCGCCCCCAATGTGATGAATGGCATTTGGGTGCGAAATGCGGTTCCTTTTGGCGGACAGACGGGGTATGTGGCCCCAGGGCCATGTTCAACAACAGCCCCCGTACGGGCCGCGCTGCGCAGCACCTCGGATGGGTTTACTGCCGCAACAGGAATCGGGTTGGGGTGTCCAGGCCTTGGGTGTCGCGCCCCAGGCGGGCAACCGGTAATGGAGTGGCCGCCGTATGGTCTGCCGGTGGCATTTGGGCAAATACCGACAAGCGACTGCCATGCACCAAAGATTCTTGCGCCGGCATCAGGCTGGGTGCGCGGGGTGACGCAACGCGCTGCGCATGGCTGACTACCGGTGTTGGGTTGGAGGACACCAGGGCTGGCTTCCACGCGGGGTCCGGGGCAGGCACAGTAATGGGCGTAGCGGTGGCCGGTTGCACAGCAGGCGGCTCGGCAGGCAGTTGCGTGACAGGCTCCAGCCACTGCAAGATGGGCAGCCATTGTTCCAGATCGGCCTGTACCAGGCTGTTGCGCAGGTCAAAAATGGTTTGACCACTGTCCAGGCTGCGCACGTAGGCTTGGGTTTCGCGCAGCGCACCCAGAAAGGGTAGGTCCAGACTCTGTGCCCAGGCTTGTAGCGTCTGGGCGGCGTGGGTGCGGGCGTCAATGCGCATGCCGACGACTCCCAGCTTGCAACGGCCCGTGGCCAGCCGGGGCAGGGCCATCAGTTCGGCAATGCAGGCCGCTGCGGATTCGCGGTCGAACACCGAATGGCACACCGGTATCAAAATGGCATGGGCAGCCATCACCACCTTGGCCAGTTCAAAGCCATGCAGGCCGCCGGGCGTGTCCAGCACCACATGGGTCACGCCCACGGGTACCTTCAATACATTCTTCTGGTCTATGGCCCAGGGGGCGATGGCGGGGAGGGTGGGGCTGCGGCGTTTGAGCCAGGTGCGGGTGGATTGTTGGCGGTCTACATCGCCCAGCATCACGGCCGCGCCCTGGCGTGCCAGCCAAGCGGCCAAGTGGGTGGCCATCGTGCTTTTGCCGCTGCCACCCTTGCGATTGATCACTGCGATTACCGGCATGGAATCCGTTTCACCACCAATGGATGGCCGGATTCTGGATCAAAAACCGCCGCAAGTCCAGTCAATACGGCGTGGGCAGCTACAAATATCCTAGCAAGTGCAGGGCCGCAACAGGCAGCCCCGGTGTCGACAGGCCGCTTTAGGCGACGACGACAGGTGCGGAGTCGTCGCGTTCGGCGATCACACCGATGACGTGCACGGTCTCGCCGGACGCGCGTAGAGTCTGGGCGCAGGCTTCAGCATTGGCGGCATCAATCACCACCACCATGCCAATACCGTTGTTGAAGGTGCGGTTCATTTCGATGTCGTCAATGGCCGCGGTCTTTTGCAGCCAGGCAAACAGTTCGGTCTGCGGCCAGCTACCCTTTTTGAGGTGGGCGGCCGTGCCTTCGGGCAGCACGCGGGGGATGTTCTCCAGCAGGCCACCACCGGTGATATGGGCCAGTGCCTTGATGGGGTGGGCGGCCAGCGCGGCCAGCACATTCTTCACGTACAGGCGGGTCGGCTCCATGATGGCCTGCTTGAATGGCTTGCCGTCCAGCGTGGCGGGTGTGTTGGCGCCAGCACGCTCAATGCACTTGCGCACCAGGCTGAAGCCGTTGGAGTGCACACCGGCAGAGGCCAGGCCCAGCACCACGTCGCCCGGCTTGACGCTGGCGCCGGTCAGGATCTTGGACTTTTCGACGGCACCGACGGCAAAGCCGGCCAGGTCGTATTCGCCGGCGGGGTACATGCCGGGCATTTCCGCGGTTTCGCCGCCGATCAGCGCGCAGCCCGACAGCTCGCAACCCCTGGCAATGCCACCAACCACCGCAGCGGCGGTGTCCACATCCAGCTTGCCGCAGGCAAAGTAATCCAGGAAGAACAGTGGCTCGGCGCCCTGTACCAGCACGTCGTTGACGCTCATGGCCACCAGGTCGATGCCCACGGTGTCGTGCATATTCCACTCAAAGGCCAGCTTGAGCTTGGTACCCACGCCGTCGGTGCCGGAGACCAGCACGGGCTCCTTGTAGCGCTTGGGTACTTCAAACAGGGCGCCGAAGCCGCCGATACCGGCCAGCACGCCCTCGCGCATGGTTTTCTTGGCCAGGGGTTTGATGCGCTCAACCAGGGCGTCGCCAGCGTCAATGTCAACACCGGCAGCTTTGTAGGACAGGGGAGTGGGGGTGCTTGAATCGGTCATTTGGAAAGGGTGGGCGTGATCGCCTGGGCGAGCCCGATAGAATTTGCCTAGATTTTAGCTTCGACTGGACCAACCCTCCGGGCAATTGTCAGTCTTCGCTGAAACTGCGTTTTACGGTTTCACCCAAATCTATGCAATTCACCCCTCCCCAAAAAACTTTTGCCGCCTGGTGCCTGATCGCGGCGCTGCTGGCCTGTGCGCTGTGGCTGCTGGCTCCGGTGCTGACACCGTTTGTGGTGGCGGCGGTGCTGGCCTATGCGCTGACGCCTATGGTGGACTGGCTGGACAACCTGGGGCGCGGGCGCATTCCCCGGCTGCTTGCGGTGGTGGTCGTGGAGCTGTTGTTCATGGTCGCGGTGCTGGCGGTTCTGTTGCTGATGGTGCCTATCATCGCCAAGGAGTTGCCGCTGGTGCGCGAGCAACTGCCACAGATGCTGGACAGCCTCAACAGCTCGGTCAAACCCTGGCTGGCCCAGTGGGGCATACGCATTGCGCTGGACATGACCAGCATCAAAACCTTTGTCGTCTCCCACTTGAGCGGCAATATGGAAGACGTGCTGGGCTCGGTGCTGAAGTCCTTGAAGCTGGGTAGCAGCGTAGCGTTCTCGGTGATTGGCAATGCCATCCTGATCCCGGTGGCGCTGTTTTACCTGCTGATGGACTGGAGCCGTTTCATGGCGCAGCTGCACAAGCTGATCCCGCCGCGCATGCGCAAATCGGTAGACGATTTTCTGGCCGAGTCCGACTCGGTGCTGGGCCAATACCTGCGCGGCCAGCTGCTGGTGATGCTGATACTGGCGGTCTTCTACAGCGTGGGCCTGGGCCTGTTTGGGCTGGACTTGGCACTGCCCATCGGCATCTTCACCGGCCTGGCCGTGTTCGTGCCCTACCTGGGTTTTGGCATAGGCCTGGTGCTGGCCACGTTGGCCGGCCTGCTGGAGTTTTCCGCGGAGTCGGGCCTGGGATACACAGTGGCCATGGTGGCGGTGGTCTTTGGTGCTGGTCAGATCGTCGAAGGTTTCTTCCTGACGCCACGTCTGGTGGGCGAGCGCATAGGCTTACACCCACTGGCCGTGATTTTTGCGTTGCTGGCCTTTGGCCAGTTGTTTGGTTTTGTCGGTGTGCTGATCGCATTGCCAGTCAGTGCCGTGCTGCTGGTGGCCGTGCGCCGCATCCGCACCGGCTACCTGTCCAGCCGCCTGTACAAGGGTTGATGGCGGCCCCATGAAGCAACTGGCACTGGACATTGGCCTGGCAACCGGGCCCAGCCTGGAGAACTTTTGCGCCGGCCCCAACCTGGCCGCCCTGCGCCACCTGGAGCTGTGGGTAGGCGCCAAGGCCCAGACCGGTGCCGCCAACCGCTCCCCCGTTCCCACCTACCTGTGGGGCGGTTCGGGCAGTGGCAAGAGCCATTTGCTGAAGGCCGCCCGCGAGGCCCTGCGCGAGCAGGGTGCCCGTGTGGGTTGGCTGGACGCGGCAGTGATGGAGCCGCCAGAGTTCGACGAAGGCTGGGCCGCTGTGCTGATGGACGATGTGCACCTGTTCACCGCCACACAGCAGCATGCCGCCTTCAACTGGTTTGTCAACGCCCAGACCCACCAGCGCCCGGTGTTGGCCGCCGGGGAATGGGCGCCGGTGGACCTGAAGCTGCGCGACGACCTGCGCACCCGCCTGGGCTGGGGCCACATTTTCAACCTGCAACCCCTGAGCGAGCCCGAGCGGCGCTCGGTGCTGCGTCAGGCCGCCGATGCGCGGGGGGTCTTCCTCAGCGACGAGGTCATGGACTACATGCTGACCCGCTTCAGCCGCGACCTGGGCAGCCTGATGGAGTTGCTGCAACTGCTGGACGGCTACGCCCTGCAGACTCAGCGCGCCATCACCATACCGCTGATCAAATCCATGATGGACAACAACTAATGCCAGAGATGACGAATTCGAGCGCCGACAGGCCGCCCTTAGGCGCGAAGGCCCCCTCGGGGGGCAGCGAACCACACGCAGTGGGGAGCGTGGGGGCTAGAGTCGCCCTTTTTGATTTAGACCACACACTGATACCCATTGACTCGGACCACGCTTGGGGCGAGTTCACGATCGCGCGGGGCTGGGTGGATGCGACCGAGTTCAAGCGCCAGAACGACGCCTTTTACGAGCAGTACAAGGCCGGCACGCTGGATGTCCACGCCTATGCGCGCTTTGCCACGGCAGCCATTTGTCGCCAAGGTGCTACTAATTCAATAGCTGCTCATGCAGATTTCATGAGGGCTACCGTCCAAAAATCCATACAGCCGCAGGCGCTGGAGCTGGTGCGCCAGCACCAGCGTGCGGGGGACGTGGTGGCCATAGTCACCGCCACCAATGAGTTCGTCACCCGCCCCATTGCCCAGGCCTTCGGCGTGGACGAGCTGATTGCCGTGGAGCTGGAGCGCGAGAGCGCCACCGGTGACGGCAGCGGCTGGTATACCGGTGCCATCCGCGGCGTGCCGTCTTTCCGCGAAGGCAAGGTCGTGCGGGTCGAGGCCTGGCTGCAGGCGCGCGGCCTGGGTTGGGACCAGGTCCACACCACCTTTTATTCAGACTCCATGAACGATCTGCCCCTGCTGGAAAAGGCCACGGTCCCCGTGGCCACCAACCCCGACGCGCGGCTGCGCGCATTGGCCCAGGAGCGCGGATGGCGCATACTCGACCTTTTTTAGGTAGTAGTTGATAGATTTTGAGGGGCCTTGTGCCCCGGTTGGTGGAAGAAAGACAGTCGCGGCGCAAGCTTGCTACACATACAGCAGCGATCCGTTGCGCAAGAGAAAAAAGAATGATCAAGAAATTTATCGACAAATTGCTGGGCAAGACCACGGGCGGTGCTGGCGGCAAGAAGGCCAAGTTTGGCAAGCGGGTGGACGTGCCGGTGGCAACCCACGGCATAGACCCCAATTTGGTGGACGAGCGGGCCATCAACGTGGTGCGTACCCTGCAAGATGCTGGCTTTGAAGCCTATGTGGTGGGCGGTGCCGTGCGCGACCTGCTGGTGGGCCTGCGCCCCAAGGACTTTGACGTGGCCACCAATGCCACGCCCGAGCAGGTCAAGGGCCTGTTCCGTCGCGCCTTCATCATCGGTCGGCGTTTTCGCATCGTCCACGTGGTCTATGGCCGTGGGCGCGAACATGAAGTCATCGAGGTCTCCACGTTTCGGGCATACCTGGACAACGCCGCGGCCGAGCAGGTTGCGGGCAACGAGCAGACCAGCCGTAGCGAACTGGCCGGCATGAAACACGCCGTGGACAGCAGCGGCCGCGTGCTGCGCGACAACGTTTGGGGCCCGCAGGAAGAAGATGCGGTGCGCCGCGATTTCACAATCAACGCCATGTACTACGACCCGCAGACCCAGATCGTCGTGGACTACCACAATGGTTTCAAGGACGTGAAGAACCGGGTCATCCGCATGATCGGCGATCCGGCTACGCGTTACCGCGAAGACCCGGTGCGCATCATCCGCGCCGTGCGCTTTGCCGCCAAGCTGAGCCCGTTGGGCTTTGCGCTGGAAGCCAAGACCTCGGCCCCGCTGGTCAAGTCGCAAGAGCTGCTGGCCGATGTGCCGCAAAGCCGTTTGTTTGACGAGATGCTCAAGCTGCTGCAGACCGGCCATTCGCTGGCCTCCATCGAAACGTTGAAGAAGCTGGGCCTGGCGCGCGGCATCTACCCGCTGTTGGACGTGGTGGTGGAGCGCGCAGAGCAGCCTTTTGTCAGCGCAGCCTTGAAGGACACCGACCGCCGCGTCGGCGAGGGCAAGCCGGTGGCGCCCAGCTTCCTGCTGGCCTGCGTGCTGTGGGCTGATGTGCGCGAGGGCTGGAATCGCCGCCTGGCGCAACGCCAGCATCCGCATCCGGCGCTGATGGAGGCGATCGACGAGGTGTTCCACGCCCGAATTGGCGATGTGTCGGGCGGCGGCAAGCTGGCCGGCGACATGCGCGAGATCTGGGTCATGCAGCCCCGCTTCGAGAAGCGCGTCGGCAGTTCACCATTCGGTATGGTCGACCAACCCCGCTTCCGCGCCGCGTTCGACTTCATGCGCCTGCGCGCCGACATTGGCGAGGTGGAAGAGGTGCTGGCCGACTGGTGGCAAGAGTTCAGCATGGCCTCTGACGTGCAGCGCCAGGACTTGGTGGACCAAGTGCGTGAAGAGCAGCAAAAGCGCCCACGCCCGGCGCGCGTAGTGCGCGCGCCCAGGACGGATGCGCCTGCTGGTGGTGATGGCGTAGCCATCTCAGACCATTCAGCTGCTTCCTCAGAGTCCGCATCTGCACCGTACCCTGAAGGTGGTGGCGATGCAGGCGCCCCCCGCAAACGCCGCCGTCGCCGCCGCACCGGTGCGGCCAAGGGCGCCACAGGCGGTAGCCCGAATAGCGGCGATAGTGGGGGCGAATCCTCCGGCGCTTGAGCAAGCGCTTCGGCGTTGTTGTTACCCATGCGTGAATCCGTTACCGCGTATGTGGGCCTGGGCGCCAACCTAGGCGAATCCCTAGTGGCCCTGGCGCTTGCCGTGCAGCAACTGGATTCGACCGATGGCATCACGGTCACGGCCCAGTCGTCGTACTACCGCACTGCGCCTATCGATTCCAGCGGGCCGGACTACACCAATGCCGTCGTTGAGGTGCGCACTTCGCTGACGGCGCCTGCGCTGCTGGCCCGTCTGCAGAGCATAGAAACCGCCGCGGGACGTGAACGCCCGTACCGCAATGCACCGCGTACATTGGACCTGGACATCCTCTTGTACGGTGACGCACAGATAGCAAGCCCCAGCCTCAGTGTTCCGCACCCCCGCATGTGGGAACGCGCCTTTGTGTTGTTGCCGTTGGCGGAGGTTGCACCGCGACGGGTGTCTGCGGAGCAGTTGCGCACAGTGGGGCATCAGGCTATTTCAAAAATTGAAATAGCCCAGTCGTAATGTGCGGAAGGCTTTGGAAGCGGTAGCACCAGGAGCCTCCAGTCGCCCTCTGCTCGTGTTATTTGGCTTTTGTTCTTTAGGAGTTCGGACTTGACTCGGTTCATTACAGTGCTAGCGCTGCTGAGCGTCTACTGCTCTATTGCTATTGCACACTCGGAAGACAACGTTCCTGTTATAGCTGCGCCCAGCAAAGGTGTTGATATACGGGTTCAGTGCCCAAAACAAGTTTCTCCCGAAATACCAAAAGAAGCTATCCAGGCGGGTGTTGTGGGCACCGTAAAGGCCTCTATCAAGATCGTTGATGGTGTGGTGAAAGAAGTTTTTATTATTTCGGGCCCGAGAGTCTTTCACGAAGCTGTGCGTGCCGCGATCTTGGGCTACGAATGCACAGGGGATCCCGGCGTAGTCTGGGCAACGCAAGAGTTCGTTTTCGCTTTCAAATAGGCCAATATGCCAAGTCTGATGCTCTATGCGACAAGAATTGACGCCGACACAATTCGCGCTTGGATTAACGAAACGATCGATGTGGCGTGGATCGTAAAAGATCAAGAAAAAGATTGCCACTACCAATGGAGAGCAGTGGCGGAAGTAGACCAGGTGCGACAGCAGCAGTATGCGTTGTGGCACACCAAGAGCGGCCCTCTCAACGTGCCATCAGGAACTGTTGGTGTTGACGATGCCCTGGTAGACGATCCATTTCAAGGGTGGAGTCAGGAACTTGGCTACTCCGGAGCAACGTGTCCGTGGTTCGGAGGTAATCTGCCGGGGCCCTATAGCTTTACGATTGCTGAAGATGGATGCGAGGCTCCGGGCAGCCTTGCGAGGTCGGAGTTTTCTTGGTCGGGCGATAGTTACAAGTCGATAGGAAAACCTGCTCATCCGGCCGCTAGCGCTTGGTGGAGGGAGCTTCGTCGCTTCGTCCAGCGTTCCGCCACTGCGGTCCCATGGGTTGAATCGCTGAGCAATCGCAAGGGCGTTCCATTGGTGTACCTTTTCCCCGACGCCGCGCAGCAAATTGGGCGAGGCCGCCGGCGCGATGTGAATCCGTGGAATCCAAATCGTATCGCCTAGCCTTCCCATCCCTTGAGGTCCACCCCACAGTTGTGCCCCGCACACCTATGGTGCTATTCTCGGCAAAAGAAGAGACAAGCCGCACGTAGGCGCCCTACAAGGAGCAGACACCATGGACCTCAACCGTCTCAAGATCGCCACCAAGCTGTGGCTCTTCATTGGTCTGATCTTGTTGTTGCTGGTCAGCATTGCGGGTGTGGGGCTGGTGCGTAGTGCCGGCATCCTGGGCGAGGGGCGGGCGCAGCAGTTGGTGGCCTACCAGATGGTGCAGGTGGCTACGCGCTGGAATGGTTTGACCGAGACCAACGCGGCACGCAACCTGGCCATCATCGTCAGCAGTGACCCGGTGGTGGGGCAGACCTTCAAGGATGCGGTCACGGCCACCACCAATGAAATCTCCGAGATGCAAAAGCAGTTGGAGAGCCTGCCGCTGACCGATGCCGACAAGGCACAACTGCAGAAGATTGCCGAGCTGCGCAAGTCGGTGATCGCCTTCCGCGAAAAGGCCCGAACCGCGCGGGCGGACGGCAAGGCGGAGGACGCCCTGCAAGTCCTCAACAGCCAATACCTGCCGGCCATGGCCAGTTACATCGCCGCGCAAAAAGAGCTGGTGAAGATGCAAGAGAAGCGGGTCGTCGATGTGCAGAACGAAACGGAGAGCCGCCGCCAGGCCAATAGCGTGGGCATCCTGTTGGGGCTTGCTATCGTTGTGGCGCTGATCGCGGCGGGCACGGTCTGGTTGGTGCGCTCCATTCGTGATCCGCTGGACCAGGCCAATGACATTGCTGCGCGTATTGCCCAAGGCGATTTGAGCGCCCGCATCAGCACGCAGCGGCAGGATGAGTTTGGCAACCTGCTGCGCTCATTGGCGACGATGAACGACTCGCTGGGGCGCATGGTGGCCCAGGTGCGTCTGAGCACCGACAACATCGCCACCGCCAGCGCCGAGATCGCCAGCGGCAACAACGACCTGGCCCAGCGCACCGAGCAGACCTCCAGCAACCTGCAGTCCACCGCCAGCAGCATGGATGCGCTGACTGCCACCGTGCAGCACAGCACCGACAACTCGCGCCAAGCCAGCGCGCTGGCGGCCAATGCATCCATGGTGGCGCAGCGCGGCGGTGAGGTGGTGACCCAAGTGGTCACCACGATGCAGGAGATCGACGCCAGCAGCAAGAAGATTGCCGACATCATCAGCGTCATCGATGGCATTGCGTTTCAGACCAATATCCTGGCGCTCAATGCCGCGGTGGAAGCCGCGCGTGCCGGTGAGCAGGGCCGCGGCTTTGCCGTGGTGGCCAGCGAGGTGCGCAGCCTGGCCCAGCGCAGCGCGGAGGCGGCCAAGGAGATCAAAGGTCTGATCAATACCTCGGTAGAAAAGGTCGAATCCGGCACACGCCTGGTCACCGACGCCGGCGCCACGATGGAAGACATCGTGCAATCGGTGCGCCGCGTGGCCGATGTCATTGGCGAGATCACGTCGGCTGCCAATACCCAGAGCGTCGGCATTGCCGGCGTCAACGAGGCCATTGGCAATCTGGACCAGATGACACAGCAAAACGCCGCCTTGGTGGAACAAAGTGCCGCCGCCGCCGAAAGCCTGCGCGAGCAGGCCGACAGCATGAAGCAGGCAGTGGCGGTGTTCCGCGTGCCCGAGCAGCACCAACAGCAGCAGCGGGGCTTGGCGGTCAGGTGATGCTGGTGTGGCGCACGCAGTTGCGCCCGTCGCGCTTGGCGTCGTAGAGGGCCCGGTCGGCCGCTGCGACCAGATCCTCCAGGCTCAGCGAGGCATGGGGTATGACGGACACCACGCCAAAGCTGGCGGTGAAGCGCAGGGGTTTGCCGTCGCATTCCACGCGCAGCCGGTCGGTGGCCCTGCGCAACTCCTCGGCCAAGGCCAAGGAGCCGGGCAGGTCTACCCGGGTCAGCGCGATGACAAACTCTTCGCCACCATAGCGGGCTAGTATGTCCCCGGCCCGGTCTATGCGCGGGCGCAGCATGTCGGCGAGCGCGCGCAGGCAGGCGTCGCCCGCCGGGTGGCCGAAGGTGTCGTTGATGCGTTTGAAGTGGTCGATGTCCAGCAGAACGATGCTGATGTGGGCCTGTTGGCGTTCGGCCCGGCGCAGCTCGGTCAGGGCTGCGCCGTCAAAGAATGCGCGGTTGCCGATTTGTGTCAAGCCGTCGGTGGTGGACAGCAGCTGCAACCGCTCGTTGGCCATTCGCAGTTGCTCCATGGCGGCATTGAGGTCGTTGGTGCGAGACAGCACGCGCTGCTCCAGCTCCTGGTTGGCCTGCTCCTTGGCACGTATCAGCGCGGCCTGGCTGGCGCGGGCCTTGCGCGCATGGCCCAGGGCCACGGCCTGGGCGTTCAGGCGCAGCGTGCGGTCGTTGTTGATGCGGTCGGCCAGCGTGAACGACAGCAGCATCACCAGCATGACGATGCCGATCTGCGAGGCGTTTTCGGTCCACAGATTGGTCGGTATCCAGCCAAACTTGCTGGCATTGAGCACGGCAATGCCAATCAAGATGGCGGTCCAGGCCAGGCAGTAAAAGCGTGCGAAGCGGGCGCCTTGCAACCAGCGCCAGTAGCCCAGGAACAGGGCGGTGATGGTAATGGGCAAGGTGATGGCCGCAGCCACCCGTATGGTCCAGCTATAGGGCAGCACAAAGCTCAGCACAAACAGCGCGGCGCTCAGCACCATCAGGCCGCGTACCAGGTAGTAGGCGGGGCGCGAGAAGCTGCGCAGCTTCAAAAAGCTGTCGGTGAACAGGCAGGTAAAGACTGCCGAGCTGGCGGCGAAGGTGGATATCGCAAAGCTGTTCCAGCGCACGGCCTCCGGCCACACATAGGCAAAGGTGTAGCCGGTCAGCGTCAGGTGGAACATCAAATAGCTGGCGACAAAGCTGATGTAGTAGAAGTAGTTGATGTCGCGGGTGGATATCCACACAAACAGGTTGTAGACCACCATGATCAGCAGGATGCCGATGACGGCGCCCTGGGCCAGGTTTTCGTCGTTGCTGGCGGCATGGAATTGCACCGGGTCCCAGATGCGCAGTGGCGCCTCTATGGTGCCGGTGGAAGCCAGGCGCAGGTAGATCTCGTTATTGCCGGGTGCCAATTGCACCGGCATCACGAAGTTGCGGTGGCGCACGGCGCGCTGCACAAAGGGTTGCTCGTCGCCCAGGCTGTAGCGGGTTTGCAGCGTATTGCCGACGAAGTGGTAGAGCCGCACGTCGTCCAGAAAGGGGATGGGCAGTTCGATGAAGCGGGCCAGCGGCCGCGGGTCGCGGTTGTACAACTGGAAGCGAAACCAGTAGCTATCCGCAGTGAAACCAAAGTTGGGGGATTGGCGGGTGATGGGCTGCCAGCCATCCTTCTCGGCCCGCACCCGCTCCAGGTCCCTGGTGCCCGTGCCGTCCACCAGGACACCCATGCGGGTGCCCAGCTCGAACCGGCCGGGGCCGTCGGAATTGAATTCAAAAGCCGGAAAATTGGCACTGCCCAAGGCCGCGCTGGGGCTCGCGGCCACCGGCTGCGCAAATGCCAGTGCCAGCGCATACAACAGCAGGGCCAGGCAGTTCGCGAGCATGGCAGCAGTGTGCCAGTTTCACCGCTGGATGGAAATGCCCTATGGCGGCAGTAAGGCACCGGCCGTCGCCTGGGTGGCAACGGCC
This sequence comes from Rhodoferax sp. GW821-FHT07G04, assembly GCF_059418585.1. Taxonomy (NCBI): domain Bacteria; kingdom Pseudomonadati; phylum Pseudomonadota; class Betaproteobacteria; order Burkholderiales; family Comamonadaceae; genus Rhodoferax; species Rhodoferax sp. GW821-FHT07G04. The sequence goes on along the minus strand of NZ_JBWKQD010000001.1, from coordinate 429,149 downwards.
GTGGATGACCAGATTAGGCTAGTTCGGCGATCAGTTCGATCTCGACACAGGCACCCAGCGGGACCTGGGCCACGCCAAAGGCGCTGCGGGCGTGGGCGCCCTTTTCGCCACCAAAGACTTTGCCAATCAGCTCGCTGGCGCCATTGGTGACTAGGTGTTGCTCTGTGAAGTCGGGTGTGGAGTTGACCAGGGACATCAGCTTGACGATGCGCTTGACCTTGTTGAGGTCGCCCACGGCGGCGTGCAGCGTGCCCATCAGGTCGATGGCCACAGCGTGGGCGGCCGCCTTGCCTTCTTCGGTGGTGATGTTCTTGCCCAGTTGGCCCACCCAGGGCTTGCCATCTTTCTTGGCGATATGGCCGCTCAAGAAGACCAGGTTGCCGGTCTGCACGAAGGGCACATACGCGGCTGCGGGAATGGCCACGGGTGGCAGCGTGATACCCAGGCTGGACAGGGTGTCGTAAACGTTCATGGGGGTCTCCTTGGCGAAGTGTGTTTTGGTAAATATGCCGCTAGCCCTCGTCGGATATACATGGTGCGCTATCCAATTGATAGTGAATGCGCCGGCGGCCCTACGTGGACTGAGACTGCGATTGTGACTGATTCTGAGCCGGGGCCGAGTCTGGGTTGGCGCCGGGGGCTGCCCAGTCGCTGTGGTCGGCTGGCTCCACGGTCACAGCCACCTTGAGCCGGTGGTGGGCGCCACCGTGGATGACGCCGCGCAGCGGGGACACATCCGCATAGTCGCGCCCCAGCGCCAGTGTGACATAGTCCTCGCCGGGGCTGCCCCAGCCTTCGCGGTTGTTGGTGGGGTCGAAGTCGCACCAAGCACCATCGCCGCAGTCAGCACCCTCGGGTGCGGGCAGGTAGACCGACACCCAGGCGTGTGACGCATCGCTGCCCACCAGGCGCGGCTGGCCGGGTGCTGGTTGGGTCAACAGGTAGCCACTGACATAGCGCGCCGGCAGGCCATAGGCGCGCACGCAGGCAATCATGATGTGGGCAAAATCCTGGCACACACCCTTGCGCTGGCCCAGGGCCTGAAGGGCGGGGGTATTGACCTCGGTGCTGTGGCTGTCGTATTCAAAGCCGTGGTAGATGCGCTGCATCAGGTCGCGCACCGCCAGTTGCAGCTTGGGCTGGTTGGCAAAGCTGGGGCGCGCATAGGTGGCAAAGTCGCTGTGGCGCGGCACATAGGGCGATGCAAAAACAAAGTCGGCGGCGGCATCAAAGGTCTTTTTTGCGCCGTAGCGGAAGTGCTCGCGCACGCTCTCCCACGCGATGGCGTTCTCTCGCTCCGCCGGCGCCTGGGTGGACACCAGGCTGCGGGCCACCACCTGCAGCTTGGTATGCGCGGCCTGCAGCGAAAAAAAGGCCCGGGTATTGCCATACACGTCTTGTGTGGCGGTCTGCTGGGCCGGCTCTGGCGTGATGAACAGCGCGTGGCTCAGCAGCTGCTGGGTGGCCGTGGAGCGGGGCTGCAGGTAGGCCATGTGCTGGGCAATGTCCACCGCCGGCGTGTAGTCGTAACAGGTCTCGTGGGTGATCTGCAGTTGCATGGCCGATCCCTCTACGCGCCCAGGCTTTGGCCGCCTTCGCCCGAATGGGTGAAGTAGGTGGCGCCGATTTCCTCGGACACCTGGTAGGCCGCCTCGTTGCAACCCTGCAGCAGGTCGGTCAGGGCGGCGTATTGCAGGCCGGGGCCGGCCTCGCACAGGGCTTCCAGTTCCCACAGGTTGGGGTTGGGCACGCTGTGCGACAGCAGGCCCAGCTGGTCGGGCGCGCTGCCGGCCAGCTTGGCCAGGCGCCCGCGCAGTGTGTGCGCCACCCAGGCCAGGGCGCGGGGGTTGTCGCGGTCCAGCACCAGCAGTTCCACCAGGGCCGCAATGGCATGGCTTTGCTGGTACTGGCCGTGGAAGGTGATGGTGCTGTCAAACAACGCCACCATGGCTTCAAAGCCGCCATCCTGGTGCACCGATTCGGTTGCAAAGCCGGTCTGCAGCGCGCGGGACAAGAAGCCCAACCGCTCCACATGGCGGCCAATGCTGAGCAGGCGCCAGCCGTCGTCGCGCGTCATGCGGTCCGTCTGCAGGCCGGTGACGGCGGCCAGATGGTCGCTGGCGCGCTTCAGGGCGGTCAGCGCATGCAGGGCCGAGTAGTCGGCACCGGTGGGCGTGTGGGCGCAGCTTTGGAAGAAGGCTACTTCGGTGCGCTGCATCAGGCTCCAGTGCTCTTGCGACAGGCGGTCGCGGACGGCGGCACCGGCCAGGCGCACGGCGCGCAGGTTGTAGCCCACGCTGGTGGCCTGATTGCTGCTGCCCAGGCTGGCGATCAGTGAGCGCTCGAATACGCGGCGGGCCTGGGGCGCGGGCGTGGGGGCTGGCACACCAGCCAGCACCAGGTTGTTGTTCAGCGCCATCTGGCCCAGCCAGTTCAGCAAGGTGGGAGACGACTGGTCTTCACCGGCCAAGCTCTCCAGAGTCAGCCGGGCCAGGCGCACGGAGTTCTCCGCACGCTCGGTGTAGCGGCCCAGCCAGAACAGATTTTCGGCAGCCCGGCTGGTGACCTGGCGCTTGCGCAAAGCCAGCGCGGCCGGGGTCAGCGGTGGCTGCAGCAGCGTGGTCTTGTCGACCGGGCCGTCGGTGATGGCCCAGACGTCGGCACTGCTGCCGCCGTGCTGCATGGAGGCCACATCCACCCCGGCGCCACCCGCTACCCGGGCCAGGCCACCGGGCAAAACGCCCCAGGACTGTGGCCCTTGCGACAGCGCAAACACCCGCAGCATCACCGAGCGCGGGACGATGCCCTGGCCCTTTTCGTCGCGCTGCCAGGTGGGCATTTGCGACAAGGGCATGTAGTCTTGCACGGTGTGGTCGTCGGCATGCAGCGCGATGCGGCCGGCCCATTCGGCCAATTCACGCTCCGAGAGCTTGCGGCCCAGCACCGCGTCGAAATTGCCATGCACGGCCGAGCCGGGGTAGGTGGGCTTGATCGCGCAGCTTTGCAAGCGGGGCAGCACGGCTTCCATGGCCGAGCGTTCGCCGCACCACCAGGTGGGCAGGGCGGGCAGCAGCAGTTCTTCACCCAGCAAGTGGCGGGACAAGGCTGGCATAAAACCCAACAGGGCGGGCGACTCCAGAAAGGCCGTGCCCGGCGCATTGGCCACCAGCACATTGCCGGCGCGAATCACCTGCAGCAGGCCCGGCACGCCCAGTGTGGAATCGGAGCGCAGTTCCAGCGGGTCCATGAACTGGTCATCCAGACGCTTGAGCAGGCCGTGTACCGGCACCAGGCCGCGCAGGGTCTTCAAGAACAGTCGCTGGTCACGCACGATGAGGTCATTGCCCTCCACCAGCGTCAGCCCCAGGTAGCGGGCCAGGTAGGCGTGCTCGAAATAGGTCTCGTTGTAGGGGCCGGGGGTCAGCAGCGCGATGTGTGCGTCCTGCCCCACCGGGCTCATGGCCTTGATGCTGTCAATCAAGGCGCGGTAGGTGCTGGCCAGGCGCTGCACCTGCAGGCTCTCAAATGCCTGGGGGAACAGGCGTGACACCGCCAGCCGGTTCTCCAGCAGATAGCCCAGGCCCGATGGCGCCTGCGTGCGCTGCGAGACCACCCACCAATTGCCGTCCGGCCCACGGGCCAGGTCAAAGGCGGCGATGTGCAGGTGCGAGCCGCCAACGGGCTTGACACCATGCATGGCGCGCAGGTAGCCGGGGTGGCCCTGCACCAAGGCGGGCGGAATCAGGCCCTGGGCCAACAGCTCTTGCGGACCGTAGACATCGGCCATGATCCGGTCCAAGAGGCGCATGCGCTGCGCAATGCCCGCGGCCAGATGCTGCCATTGGTCGGCGGAAATGATCAGCGGGAAAAGACCTACCGACCAGGGGCGCTGCGGGCCTTCGGCGTCGGCATAGACGTTGTAGGTGACGCCGTTGTCTCGAATCTGGCGCGCCAGATTGTCCGAGCGCAGGTTCATGTCGCCCAGCCCGTCGGACTCGGCCTTCTCAAAAAAATGCTGCCAAGCCCCCGAGATATCTGCGTCTTCCGCTATGGATTTGCTAGCGCCCTCTGTGGCTGGGGTTGCGGCGGAAACCCGCTCCCGCAATTCGTCGAAGTGCCCGGGCATCGCGCTGCGGGGCGCATGGGCTAGGTCAGGAACGGACGGCAATTGCTCTGGCACGGCGGCAACAAGGGCAGGGGATTCGGATAGAGGGCTCACTGCCCTGAAGTATGCCGTAAACCGTTTACGGGCTGCCTGGTTGGTGCGCGGGCCCACAGACCCGGTAGCGGGCGCGGAGCATACTGGGCGGCACTATGGTCCGAATTGAACTACAGCTTGCACTGAACTACCAGGTGGACCAGTGGGGCGCCGACTTTGTATTCAACATCCACGCCGCGCAAACCGCGAGCCAAAAGGTGGTGTCGGAAAAAATCCGCGTGAGCCAGCCCGTGGAGGCCTATATGTACACCGATCCCTTCTGCGGCAACCGCTATATGCGCCTGCATGCCCAGCCGGGGGAGTTGAATGTGTCCTATGCCGCCACGATAGACCTGACCCACCACTTCGCCGACCCCGATACGGTGGATGAAGTGCCGGTGCGCAATTTGCCGGCTGAGGTGATGGCCTACATCTATCCCAGCCGCTATTGCCAATCCGACCGGCTGCTCAAGCTGGCCAGCGACACCTTTGGTGCGCTGCCGCGTGGCTATGGTCGGGTGCGGGCCATTTGCGACTGGGTGCACCAGCATGTCACCTTCACCTCCAACAGCTCCACCAGCAACACCTCGGCCGTGGACACGCTGGTCGAGCGGGTGGGCATCTGCCGTGACTTCGCCCACCTGATGGTGGCGCTGTGTCGGGCTTTGAACATACCGGCGCGCTTCACCACCGGTACCGACTACGGTGCCGATCCCACGCTAGGCCCTCCGGATTTCCACGCCTACGTGGAGGTCTATCTGGGCGACCGCTGGTATATCTTCGATCCGTCGGGCACGGCCATTCCGATGGGGTTGGTGCGCTTTGGCACCGCGCGCGACGCGGCTGACGCGGCCTTCGCCACGATATTCGGCACGGTGCAATCCCACGCGCCGGAGATTCACGCGCGGGCCGTGGTCGACCCGCAACTGGGCACGGTGCTGCCGATGCATGGCGAGCGGGCCTTGTCCACTGCCGAAGGTCCGCGGCGGGTGGGTAGCGCCTAGGCCCCCTGCCATATCTTGTAAGGGCGGCCGAGCGGCCGGCGGCGTGGGTGTTTAAGATGCGTCCGTATAGTTCCACCCACGCAAAGGACGCTCCACCATGCCCAAGAAAAGTACTTCCTCCTCTTCCCGGCCTACCGCCTTGGTGACCGGCGCCTCGTCGGGTATTGGCGAGGCCTTGGCTGGTTGCTTCGCTGCGGATGGGCACGACGTCATTCTGGTAGCCCGCAGCGAAGGCAAGCTCAAGGCCCTGGCGGAGAAGCTGGCCAGTGAACATGGTGTCGCGGTGAGTGTGCAGCCTGCCGACCTGTCCCAACCCGGAGCCGCCGCGCAATTGCTGGCCGCGCTGTCGCGCAAGCACAGCCGCGGCGTTGACGTGCTGGTCAACTGCGCCGGCGTGCTGGAGCAGGGCGCGTTCACGGGCATAGACCACGCCAAGCACCAAGCCATCATCGACCTCAACATTTCTGGGTTGACGGCCATGCTCAGCGCCTTTGTGCCCGGCATGGTGGAACGTGGGCGTGGGCGGGTGCTGAATGTGGCCTCGGTCGCAGCATTCCAACCCGTGCCCACGCTGGCCAGCTACGCAGCCAGCAAGGCCTATGTGCTGTCGCTGTCCGAATCGCTGGCAGAAGAGCTGCGCGGTACCGGCGTCACTGTCACCACGTTGTGCCCCGGCATCACGGCCACCAATATGCTGACCCAGGCGGCCGGCGCCAACGATAAGCTGGGCCAATTGCCCAGCTTCCTGATCGGCGATGTGCGGCAGGTGGCCGACATGGCTTTTGCCGCCACGATGAAGGGTGATGCCATCTGCGTGCCCGGCGTCATCAACCAGGCGGCCATGATCGCGTCGCGCGGCACGCCCAAGTGGCTGGTGCGCCGCATTGGTGGCCTGATTGGGCGCAAGGCTTTATAAGCTCTTGTTAAGCTATTGGCATGACGACCAATAGCTTTTTGCCGCCCTGTATTGCGCCCGACGCGCTGATTCCAACCCTGCACCGGCAGGGCTATGCCGTGCTTGACGCGCAGAGCGTGGCCACACTTGCCCAACTGTCACTGGCTAACCTCAATGCCTTGCTGCCCGGCTGGAACGATTTACCACCGGACCAGTACCTGAAGGACGGTGGCCGCTACCGCCGCCGCCGCCATGCCAGCTACCAGGTGGAAGGTGACACAGTACAGGCAGTGCCCCACCGTGCCCACTGGCAGCCGCTGGACTACAACGCCCTGCACGGCGGCATGCAGCGCTGGTTTGAACCCGTGACCGCGGATACATCGGCGTTGACCGCCTGGAATGGCCTGATGCGGTTCTTGGGCGGGGTGTCGTCATCGCTCAAGGGTGCCCAAACCTGGTTTGTGGAGGCGCACCAGTTCCGCATTGATACCACCGACGGCATTGGTCGCCCCACGCCCGAAGGCGCGCACCGCGACGGCGTTGATGTGGTGGCGGTCTTTCTGGTGGGGCGCCATGGCGTCAAGGGCGGCGAGACCCGCGTGTTTGAAGCGGCAGGCCCCAACGGCCAGCGGTTCACCTTGACCGAGCCCTGGTCGCTGCTATTGCTGGATGATGCCCGCGTCATCCACGAGTCCACACCCATCCAGCCGCTGGAGGTCGGTGGTCACCGCGATACGCTGGTCATTACCCTGCGCGCCCATGGATTCCAAGACGATAGGCCCCCTAGAATGTCTGCAGAGCCGGAATAACCGGTCAAAAGAGGAACCCTATGTCGTGTTCGCCCGCTGAGCTCAAGAAGAAAAGCGACGAATTTTTATCCAAATGGAGAGCTTGCAAGGACCACCCCGGCATTGACGGGTTTGTGGAGTTTGCGGTCGCCGTATCGAGCTTCACCGAGTTTCTGGACGCCAAGGGCCTGCCGGGCCTGCACCAAAGTGCACGCGCCGTCGAACAGCAGGTGCTGTCACAGTTCGACCGCTGGAACAGCGACCCCGTACCCGACGCCCCCATGGGCGACCTGGATGGCCAGATCACCGAATTCAGCCTGCGCATCCAGGCCTTCCTGGACGAGAACAACGATCCCAACCCCGAGCGGCGCCTGCACCAGGAGAGCGAGGTCGTCACCGATTTGTTGCCGGTCAAAAAAATCTGGCTGGTTACGTCGGTGCCCGAGTCCTGGAAAGAGGTGGTTACCCAGGCGGGGTACTTCAATATCCAGGTCGAGGTCTGCGGCCCGGTCTATGACCAAAAGGCCACACAGGACCCCACCATCGTGCTGGTCGATGCCAATGGCTTGCAGCCTACGGCCTTCATCGTGCGGGTCCAGGCCTTGCGCGGCCGGTTTTCGGCCAGCAGTATCGTCGGCCTGAACCTGCCGTCGGACTTTGAAGGTTTGAAGCTCGCCTTGCGCGTGGGTTGTGATTTTTGCTTCCCGGTGGGCACGGCGCAGTCGGCCGTTATGGCCCGCATCGTCAAACTCTGCGGCAGCGAGGAAGAGCCGCCCTACAAGGTGCTGGTGGTGGAAGATTCCAAGACGGCCAGCACGTTGATTCAGCGCACGCTGAAGGAATCCGGAGTGGAATCCATGGCCATTTCCAAGCCGCAAGAGGTGCTGACGGCCCTGGCCAAGTTCCAGCCCGACCTGGTGCTGATGGACATGTACATGCCGGGCTGCACCGGTGTGGAGGTGACCCGTGTGATACGCCAGCACGAAGAGTTTTTGTCCACGCCGGTGGTCTATCTGTCGGCCGACACCAGCATCGCACTGCAGGTGGATGCACTGCGCCTGGGCGGCGACCATTTTCTGACCAAGCCCTTCAACCCGGTGGTGCTCAACGCGGTGGTTCGCAGCAAGATCGACCGCTACCGCATCCTGCGCCGCTCCATGTACTTGGACAGCTTGACCGGGCTGTTGAACCACACAAGCTCCAAGCAACGGGTGGACACCTCGGTCAACACGGCGTTGGCGGACAACACGCCGCTGTGCGTGGCCATGATCGATATCGACCACTTCAAAAAGGTCAACGACACCTACGGCCACCCCATGGGCGACCAGGTGATACGCAGCATGGCCTGGCTACTCAAACAGCGCTTGCGCAAGACCGACTCCGTGGGCCGTTACGGCGGCGAAGAATTCATGGTGATACTGCCGCAAGCCGATGCGGAACGGGCCGCCCAGTTGCTGGACCGCATCCGCGTGGATTTCTCGAAATTCCACCACCCGGTCAAAGCGACATCGTTTGCCTGTACTTTCTCTTGCGGCATTGCGCAGCTGGCGCCCGGTATCAGCGCCCAAGCTCTGGTCAAGCAGGCCGACGAGGCCTTGTACAAGGCCAAGCACCAGGGGCGGAATCAGATTGTGGTGGGTCAGTAGGAATATCTGATCACAACCCCAACCCTCGCGCCAATGATGCAACCGCATCCAGCGTAAACGCCTGTTCGCGCAGCCGGCCCAGCACCTCCTGAGCATCCAGGCACACAAACTCCTGCACCTCGCCGTCCTGATTGCTCAGTCGCTGTTGCGGCTTAAGCGTCAGGTTGAACACCAACAGGGTCTCATCGTGCCAGCCCTCGGGCTCCGCACGCCGGGTGCGTACCCAACCGGAATCTAACAGCGCAGTACCGTCTTTCGGCCAGTGCAAACCGGCCTCTTCCCATAGTTCGCGCCGGGCGCAGACCAGCGGGGATTCGCCAGCTGGCAGGCCACCAGCGGTGATGTTGTCCAGCAGGCCGGGGTCGGTGGCCTTGCTGGCGCTGCGCCGCCCGCACCACAGCTTGCCGTCGGGTGTGAAGCCGTTGATGTGGACAGCATGGCTCATCAGCCCCAGAAAGCGAAAGCCGGCGCGTTCTACGGCCCATAGCGGGGGCTGTGCTAGCGCGGGCTCGGTGCAGCCGTCGTACCAGAAGGCGAAGCGCTCGTTGCGCCAGCCGGGGATCAGCCCTTGGGCATGGCAGGCTTGCAAGAACTGTTGCAAGTAGTCGCTGCGCTCAGCACCGCTCCACTTCAAGCAGTCCCAGATCAAACCGCTTTCGTCTTGTCGGCAGCTTGGCAGCAATGCCAGCAGCAACTCCGCTCGGTCGGGAGGCAGCAAACCCAAGTGTTGGTCTGGCGTGCGCCAAGCCACCCAGCCTGTGGGTGGGGCTTGCTGGCATTGGACCAGCAACTGCGCCAAGTGGGAACGCCCGGCGGCACCCAGCGCGTCGCGGAAGGCTAGAGCACTAGCGGGAAGCGGGTGATCGGAAGAGGATTTCAGGGTTGCTCGCCATTGAGGATGCGGGCCTCTATGGTACGCAATGCCTGGTGCAGTGTGGCTACGGACTCTACGATCTCGTGGGCACCGGCATCGCGCAGACGCTGGGTCGCGCCCTCCATCGCCACCGCGCGCTCGTCTTCGCTGGCAACCACCCACTCGTCCCACGACCATCCCAATGCATTCCCGCTGGCGGCCACGCCCACGGTCCAGCAGCCGGCATTGCGGCCCTCGGCGATGCCGGGCGCGGTGTCATCCACCTTGACGACATGCCCAGGGGTATCGGCCACGCCCAACACGGTCATGCAGTGCTGCATGCCTTCGGGGCTGGGGCGGCTGTGGGTGACGTCGTCGCAGCAGACCACGGCGGCCGGGATAAAGCCAGCAGAGGCGGCCTCGGCGATCAGCGGGGTCATGATCTTGCGCGTGTAGCCCGTGGTGGTGGCCACGCCCACGCCCTGCACGCGCAGGCTGGCATAGGTGTCCAGAAAGCCGGGGATGAAGTCGCTGTGCTCCAGCGCCGCGCGGGCGCTCATGGGCTCGAACTCGCGCAGCAGCGCATCGGCATCGGCGGCGGTGAAGGGCCGGCCTTTGACGGTCTGCCACTGCGCGGCCACCTCGGGCATGGCGCCCAGGGCCTGGATGTGGGCCAGCTTGGGCAGGCCCATGGGAACGCGGGCCTGGTCGATGCTGATGCACACGCCATGGCTGGCGAATAGCGAGACGAATGCCCCCATGGGTGCCAGGCTGCCAAAGTCGATGATGGTGCCGGCCCAGTCGAATACAACGGCGCGTACGGTCATGGTTGTGTCTCCTTACCCGTGAGGGCTTCTTCGGCCAGCGCGAAGGCGGTGCTCATGCCGGTGCCGCTGACCACACTGAGCAACTGCACGCCGGGCAGCACGGTGTCGATGAAAGCGTCTTGTGAAGACGCACTGGGGTAGATGCCGGTCCAGCGCTCCAGCACCTGGTAGTGGCCCAGGCACAGCAGGCGCTGCATCTCGGCGCGGATCAGGGTGTCCACTTCTTCTTGCGCAAAGGGCAGCACGGCGTCACCGTAGTGGTGGGAGTCGCCCACCACCAGCGAGCCGTCGGCGCTCTGCACCACGATGAGGTGTATGCCATGGTGCAGCTCGGCCGCGCATTCGGTGCGCAACCGGTCGTGCAGGCGCTGGGCACCGGGCAGCTCGGCATAACCGCGGTAGCGCACCAGGCTCAGGTCGCCCATGACGCCGGCGCCCAGGCGGTAGCCGGCGGGCGGGCGCACGCGCAGCATCTGCAACTGGCACAGCTGGGTCTGGCGCTGCACAAAGCTCTGCGGGAACAGCGTGCGGATGTCCGGCCCCGGGCACACCACGATGCGCTCGGCTTCCAGGTAGCGGTTGTCGACGTATACACGCCCGCTTTCGACCTGGCGCACAGCCTGACCCATGTGGAACTGCACACCCTGGGCCGCCAGCCACAGGCGCAGCCGCTCGACGGCCACGCGCGATTCGATGCGCAACTCATGCGGGCTGTACAGCGCGCCGCGCACATGGGCGTGGGCCAGGTGGGGTGCGCGTTCACGCAGCGCAGCGGCATCCAGCCACTCCAGGCGGTGGCCCTCCGGCGTGTCCAGCAGTTCGCGCAGCACGTCTTCGGCCTCAGGGCGCTGGGCCAGTGTCAGCAGGCCGGAGTGTTCGATGGCAATGCCCGCCTGGGGTGCGACGGCGGCCCAGATGTCGCGTGAGCGCAGGGCGCGCCGCCACGTGGTGCCGCTGCCTTGGCCAGTGACGGTGATGAAGCCGAAGTTGCGGATGGAAGCGCCCACGCACAGCGTGTCGCGCTCCACCACCTGCACGCTCAGGCCCTGCTGGCGCGCGGCCCAGGCCACGGCCATGCCGACCATGCCACTGCCCACGACGAGCACATCGGTTTTATGCGGGGCTTGCAATGAAATTCCTTCCACGGGGTGATTGCATTTCGGTCTGCAGCAGGTGCTGGCCTGCCGCGTCGGTGCGCAGGTCGCGCGGGGTGATGTCCAGCGCCCGCAGCCACTCGTGCAAGGCACGGCTGCTCAAGGGCTCGGACTGGGCAAATATTTGCGCCAAAGCATGCTCACATTCGGCACTATGGCCCAGGGCCAATTCCCACACCATGGGCAGCCACACGGCGCAGGCCTGGCCGTGCGGCAGGCCTTCCTCCAGCGTCAGCCGGTACGAAAGCGCATGGGCCAGCGCCGTCTGGGTTTGCGACATGGCCAGGCCCGCCATCAGGCTGGCGCGGCTGAGCGCGGTGCGTGGCTCCAGCGCTTGCGGCTGGGCCAGGGCCTGTGGCAGTGCGCGCACGATGTCTTGCGCGGCCTGCACCGCCAGACCCGTAGTCAGCGGTGAGGCGCGGTGGTTCCACAACGCCTCCAGCGCATGGGCCAGGCTGTCCAGCGCGCAGTCGCGCGTGATGGATGCGGGGCAGCTTATGGTCAGTGCAGGGTCCACCAGCGCCACATCGGCAAAGCCCATTTCGGGTGCCCAGGCCAGCTTGCGTGCCGGCTCCGCGCTGGTGTCCCACACGGTGGCCGTGCGCGTGACCTCGCTGCCGGTGCCCGCCGTGGTGGGAACGCACCACAGCGTGTGGCGCATGGCCGTTTTGGGCAAAGTGCTGGCACGCCAATGGGCACGCACGTCGTCTGCTGTGCACAGTGGCATGCGCCAGCGCAGCACCTTCGCCAGGTCCAGCGTGGTGCCGCCACCGATGGCCAGCACCAGCGCGTCGGGGTGCTGCTGCAACTCGGGCCACAGGGCCTGGCAATGCTGCTCGGCCTGCTCCAGCGTGGACAGCCCGGGCGCGACGTTGCGCCAGGCCAGGCAGCGGGCGTCCAGCAGCGCGTGCACCCGTTCACTGCCTGCAGCGCCCAACGCCACCGGGTCTGCCAGCACCACCACGGGCTGGGTGGCGGTGGCAATGTGTTGCTGGGTACCGGGGCCGAAGTGGATGCGAACCGGGTTGAACCAGTTCAGATGAAGCGTTTGCGCAGCCATGCGGAGAACAAGTCAATCAAGGACACCGACACGATCAGCATCAGCAGCACGGCGCAGGTCTGCGCATACTGGAAGCCGCGAATGGCCTCAAACAGGATCACGCCGATGCCGCCGGCGCCGACCATGCCCACCACCGAGGCGGAACGCACATTGGACTCAAAGCGGTACAGCGAATACGACAGCCACAGCGGCATGACCTGCGGGATCACGCCATAGGCCAGCTCGGCCAGCTTGTGGGCGCCGGTGGCGCGTATGCCCTCTACCGGGCGGGGGTCTATGGCCTCCACCGCTTCAGAGAACAGCTTGCCCAGCGTGCCCGTGGTGTGCACAAACAGGGCCAGCACGCCGGCAAACGGGCCCAGGCCCACGGCCACGATGAACAACATCGCAAACACCATCTCATTCGTGGCACGGCAGGCATCCATGATGCGGCGCGTGGGTTGGTGTATCCACGCGGGCGCCACATTGCTGGCGCTCAACAGACCCAGTGGCACGGCGGCCAGTACGGCCAGCACCGTGCCCCACAGGGCGATGTGCAGCGTGACCACCATTTCTACCAAGTAGAGGCGCCAATCCTTGAAGTCGGGCGGGAAGAAGTCGCGGGCGTAAGTGCCCATATTGCCCGCGTCGCGTATCAAATCCAGCGGACGGATCTCCGCCCCCCGCCAGGCCCAGGCCAGGATGGCGATCAGGCCTATCCAGACCAGGGGGCCTTTCCAACTGCCGCGGTTGGCGGCGGCATGCTGGTTGAGCAGTTCCAGCGCCGTGGGCTGCGGCGCTGTGGAGGCGTGTGCGAAGGACATGCGAGACCGTATTTCCGTCTACTTGGCGACGACGGCGGCCAGCTTCTTGTCCAGCTCGGCCAGTTGCTTGCTCTTGTCGGCGGCGGTCAATTGCTCGTCGTTCTCCACCTTGCGGCGGTCCTTGAACAGCTCCAACTGGCGGGTAGGGATCAACTGGTCGTTGTTGGACTCACGAAAGCCACCGTAGTTGAGGATGTTCTTGAGCACGGCTTTCTCGCCGGCATCGGTCTTGGCATAGCCGATAAGGAAGGATTTGAGCTTGGCTTTGACAGCAGGGTCCAGGTCCTTGCGGTAGACGATGGGGTCGCTGGGGATCAGCGGGCTCTTCCAGATCACGCGCAGTTTTTCGGCCAGCTCGGGCTTGGTGGCTTCGAGCTTGTCCATCTCTTCGGTATTGTTGGTGGCCACGTCCAGCTGGTTGGCCAGCACGGCCTGGATGTTGGCGCCATGGCTGGCATTGCGTATGGTCTTGAAGGCGGTGCGGGCGTCCACATTGTTCTGCGCGAACACGTAGTAGCTGGGCACCAGGAAGCCGGATGTGGAATTGGGGTCGCCAATGCCGAAGTTGATGGACTTGCCGTTCTTCAGCACATCGTCCAGGCTCTTGTACGGGCTGTCCTTTTGCGTGATCAGCAGGGCGCGGTAGCCAAAGGTGCCGTCGGCATACATCAGCTGGGCAAATACCTCGCCGCTGGCGCGGTCCACTGCCTCGATGGCGGCTTTGTTGCCGTACCAGGCGACCTGCACCTTGTTGAAGCGCATGGCTTCGATGACGCCGGCATAGTCAGGTGCATAAAAGGCCTTGACCGCCAGGCCGGTCTTCTTCTCCATGTCGCGGAAGAAGGGCTCCCAGCGTTCGCGCTGCACGCTGGCCGAGTCGGTGGCGATGATGCCGAAATTGATGTCCTGGGCCAGGCTGCCCAGGCTGAGGGTGGCCAACAGGGTGGCGGCGGCAAGGTGCAAAGCTTTCATCGTGCGAACTCCGGGTTCAATACAAAGACAAGGGGGGAAAAAAATATTTCAGGCGGCGAATGCCATGCCCGGTGCCAGTGGCACGGCGGCAGGCGCTTCGTGCGCGGGGGCATCGACCAGCAACTCTTCGGAACTGGCGCCATACAGGTGGCGCAGCGTGGCGTCGTCCAGCGCAATGGGCGGGCCGTCAAACACCAGTTCGCCAGCGCGCAGCGCCAGGATGCGGTCGCAGTACTTGCGGGCCATTGCCACGTTGTGCAGGCTCACGACCAGGGTCATGCCCTGTGTGCGGTTGAGGTGGTGCATCAGGTCCATGACACGGCGCGCGGATTCGGGGTCCAGTGAGGACACGGGCTCGTCCGCCAGCAGGATGCGCGCACCCTGCACCAGGGCGCGGGCCACGGCGGCACGCTGCTGCTGCCCGCCCGACAGGGTGGACGCGCGCTGGAAGGCGTAGTCGGCCAGACCTACCGAGGCCAGTGCCTCCAGAGCCTGCAGTTTTTCGTCGCGGGTGAAGTAGCCGCTCAGTGATCGCCACAGCGGCATGCGGGGCAAGAGGCCGGTCAGCACGTTGTGCAGCACGTCCATGCGGCCGACCAGGTTGAACTGTTGGAAGATGATGCCGGTCTGGCGGCGCAGCTGGCGGATGTTGCCGCTGAGCCGACCCCCGGCCTGCAGGTTCTCCCCGAAGAGGCTTACGCTGCTGTTGTGGCCGTCCAGGCGCTCCAGACCGCAGATGCTGCGCAGCAGGGTGGACTTGCCCGAGCCCGACGCGCCCAGCAGGCCTATGCACTCGCCGGGGCGTATCGTGGCACTGACGCTATTGAGCGCCTTGCTGCGGCGGTTAAAGGATTTGCTGGCATCAAGGATGCGGATGGCGACGGACGCGGACGATTGCATGGCCGGCATCATCGTGGTGGCTTGTGAAACATTGATGACAAGCGTTTGGTGGAGCTTGTCATCGCCGTGTCTCAACACGACCTTAGGGTTGCCGCATGCAATCTGTAGATGTAGACAACATTCTGGACCTGCTGCGCAGCCGCGGCTCCATGGCCTATGCCGGTGAAGCGGTCTCGCAAATGGAGCATGCCTGGCAATGCGGGCAGTTGGCGCGCCAGGCGGGTGCGGCGCCGGCCCTGCAACTGGCCTGCTGGTTGCACGACATCGGCCATCTGATGACGGACCTGAGTGGTAGCCCCACGCTGCACGGTGTGGACGATGGGCATGAAGCCCTTGGCGCTGTCCTACTGCGCCAGCGCTGGGGCGACGCCGTAGCCGAGCCCGTGCGACTGCATGTACAGGCCAAGCGCTACCTGGTGGCTACGCAGGCGGCCTATGCGGAGCGTTTGTCGGCAGATTCGATGCGCAGTCTGGCGTTGCAGGGCGGGCCCATGTCTGCGTTGGAGGCCGCGCAGTTTGCCGCCTTGCCCCATGCGCGCGATGCGCGGCGTCTGCGTGTGTGGGATGACCTGGCCAAGGACGGGAGCGTGGCGCCAACGGATGTGGACACCTGCTTGAACACCCTGCGCGCGCTGATGGCGGAGCTACCCACGCCCGCCCCTGCAGCGGTGGGTGCAGGCCTGGATCGTATTCGGAAAATAGGGCTGTAGCCCTCGTATACATTGAATAGTGCGCTATAAAAATAGCAGCACTATGCACTGCGACTCGATTTACATGCGTTCAAAAATCGCGGCAATACCCTGGCCGCCGCCAATGCACATCGTCACCAGCGCGTAGCGGCCCTGGATGCGTTGCAGCTCATACAAGGCCTTGACGGTGATCAGCGCACCGGTAGCGCCGATGGGGTGGCCCAGCGAGATGCCGGAGCCATTGGGGTTGACCTTGGCCGGGTCCAGGCCCAGGTCGCGCGTCACGGCGCAGGCTTGGGCGGCAAAGGCTTCGTTGGCTTCGATGACGTCCAAGTCCTGGACGGTCAATCCAGCCTTCTTCAGCGCGGCTTGCGTGGCGGGTACGGGGCCAATGCCCATGTACTTGGGGTCCACACCGGCGTGTGCATAGGCGACCAGGCGGGCCAGCGGCTTGGCGCCACGCGCCTTGGCGGCGCCGGCTTCCATCAGCACCACGGCCGCAGCCGCGTCGTTGATGCCGGACGCATTGCCAGCAGTAACCGTGCCGTTTTCCTTCAGGAAGGCCGGCTTGAGCTTGGCCATGTCGGCCATGGTGGCGTTGGCGCGGAAGTGTTCGTCCGTTGCGTAGGCCACATCACCCTTCTTGCTCTTGAGCATGACGGGCATGATCTGGTCCTTGAAGTAGCCGGCCTCCGTGGCACGCTGGGCACGGTTGTGGCTTTCGACCGCAATAGCGTCCTGCTCTTCACGGCTGATGCCCCACTTGGCGGCGATATTTTCGGCCGTCACGCCCATGTGGATGGTGTGGAAGGGGTCGTGCAGCGCGCCAATCATCATGTCCACCATCTTGGTGTCACCCATGCGGGCACCCCAGCGGGTGTTCAGCGACGCAAAGGGTGCGCGGCTCATGTTCTCGGCACCGCCGCCGATGGCGATGTCGGCATCGCCCAGCAGAATGCTTTGGCTGGCCGACACAATGGCCTGCAGGCCGGAGCCACACAGGCGGTTCACGTTGTAGGCGGGTGTGCCTTCACCACAGCCACCGTTGATGGCGGCCACGCGGCTGAGGTACATGTCCTTGGGTTCGGTGTTGACGACGTGGCCAAACACCACATGGCCCACATCCTTGCCGTCCACATTGGCACGGGCCAGCGATTCGCGCACGACCTGGGCGCCCAGTTCGGTGGGGGCGATGTCTTTGAGGCTACCGCCAAAGGTACCAATGGCGGTGCGCACGGCGCTGACTACGACTACTTCACGGGTCATGGGAAACTCCTGTTAGTTGCAAAAAATCTAGATTTGCGCACCTTCGACGAGGAAGCGCACACGGCGCACGCCGTTCCATTCGTCGGCATCCAGCCGGAAAGCGAGCGTGACTTTTGCTGGCAAGGGCTCGGTATGGCCAAACCAGATGCCGTCGACCGGTTGACCCTGGTGCTTGAGCTTCAAAGCCAGGTGTTTCTCGCCGACCAGGCGTTGCGATACCACTTCGACCTCTTCGCTGAACGTGGGCGCCGCAAAGCCCTGGCCCCAGACCTCCTTGTGCAGGGTGTCGACCAGGTCCACGCGGCGGTACTCGGGGTTCAGGGGGCCGTCGGTCTCCAGGCGGCGGGTCAGCGTGGCGGCGTCCAGCCATTCCTGGGCGACCTCGATCAGGCCTTGCTCAAATGCGTCCAGGCCGTCTTCGTGGATGGTGCAACCGGCCGCCATGGCGTGGCCGCCAAAACGCAGCAGCACGCCGGGGTTGCGCTTGGCCACCAGGTCCAGCGCGTCGCGCAGGTGGAAACCGGGGATGGAGCGGCCCGAGCCTTTGAGTTCATGTTCCTTGCCCGGCGCGGCGCTAGCGGCAAACACAAAGGTGGGCCGGTGCAGCTTGTCCTTGATGCGGCTGGCCACGATGCCGACCACACCTTCGTGGAAGTCGGGGTCGAATACACAAATGGCCGGCGGTGCTTCGTCACCTTCGTCAAACAAGGACTCGGCAATGTCCATGGCCTGGTCGCGCATATCGCCCTCGATGACGCGGCGCTCGCGGTTGATGCCGTCCAGCATCTTGGCCAGTTCATCGGCACGCGCGGTGTCGTCGGTCAGCAGGCATTCGATGCCCAACGTCATGTCGCTCAGGCGGCCGGCGGCGTTGATGCGCGGGCCGAGGGCGAAGCCGAAATCAAAGGTGGTGGCCGCGGGGGCGGATCTGCCGGATGCTACAAATAGGCTAGCTACACCCGCAGGCATGGCCAGGGCTCGCACCCGCTTTAGCCCTTGGGCCACCAGGCGGCGGTTGTTGGCGTCCAGCTTGACGACGTCGGCGACTGTGCCGAGGGCCACCAGGGGCAGCAGCACGTCCAGCTTGGGTTGGGTCGCCGCGTCAAAGAGCCCACGCGTACGCAATTCGCCGCGCAAGGCCATCAGCACATAGAACATGACACCGACACCGGCAATGGACTTGCTGGCGAACTCGCAACCCGGTTGGTTGGGGTTGACGATGACATCGGCATTCGGCAACTCGGCCGCAGGCAAGTGGTGATCCGTCACCAGCACCTGCAGTCCCAGCGCACGGGCATGCGCCACGCCGTCGATGCTGGCAATACCGTTGTCCACGGTGATCAGCACATCGGCGCCGCTGTCCTTGACGCGCTGGGCGATGGGTGCGGTCAGTCCGTAGCCGTCCACAATGCGGTCCGGCACGATATAGGCCACGTGCTGGGCGCCCAGCATCTTGAGGCCGCGCATCGCCACGGCGCAGGCGGTGGCGCCATCGCAGTCGTAGTCGGCCACGACGCACAGGCGCTTGTTCTGTGCGATGGCGTCGGCCAGCAATGCCGCCGCTTCGGGCAGGCCCCGCATCGTGGACGGGGGCAGCAGCTTGGCCAGTGCGTCGTCCAGCTCGGAGGTAGAGGTAACGCCACGGGCCGCATACAGGCGGGCCAACAGTGGGTGTATGCCCGCCTGCTCCAGCGCCCAGACGCTGCGCGGCGGGATGTCGCGGGGAATGATGTTCACAGGGTTTGCAGCAGTTGCTGCGACGATGCGGTCGAGAAGCGTTGCTGGATGCGGCCCCACCAGGGCTTGTCTTGCGTCTGTAGCGTGACGGCCGTGCGCTCGCCGCACAGCGTCAACCGCTCGGCCTTGCCTGCCTTCACGCGGCGCAGCATGTCGGCCAGGTGGGTGCTGTCCAGCTCTTGCCAGGCCTGCATCCAGCCGTGGGCGTCGTCTTGCAGCGCGGTCTTGCGCAGGCTGTCCACATGGTCCATGCGCTCGGGTGCCGTGGCGGGGGCCGGGCCGGGGGTGCCGGTGCCGCTGATCCAGAAGGCGTTGATCGTGGCCAGGCCGCGGGCCGTGCGGCTGTCGTTGACGGCGTGGGTGTAGAGCAACATCTGCATCTCGTTGAGCAGGCGGCGCAAGCGCTTGGCGTGCTCTTGCCGGGGCATCCAGGCATCGATGCTGTTGCAGGCCACCCGCTCCAGCGAAGCCGTGGGCAGGTCCTTGAAGATGCTGCCAAAGGCCAGCCAGGTGCCATTGGTCAGCGGGTGCAACGTGACACCGTCTTCTTCAAAGTAGCGCTTCATCGCGGCGCGCAGCGTGTCGCATTCGGATGTGCTGACCTGCAGATCCAGTGGGTCGTCCATATAGACCTGGTTGGCCTGCGCGGTCACGTGGCAGGGGGTCATCCAGGCCCAGCCGGCATCGCCGTGGATCTTGGTCAGGCCCAGGTGTTGTGCGTCGGTCGCAGCCCAGGGAACCAGGCCGTCCGGCCCCTGCAGGCCCAGGCTGTTGGCGCGTATGCGCTCGGCCAGCGGCGTCAGCGTGTCGGGCGAACCCAGCAGAGGTGGGGTGGGGGAGAGTTGGGCCAGCAATTCATTGAGGTTGGGCACGGCCAGCTGGGCAATGGCTTCCTGGCAATTGGAGCCCGTCGGGGCGGCATGGGAAATAAACAGGTGCATGGCTAGATTGTCCCGCATGGATGCCACAATCCGGGAATGTTGAAATTTCCTTATGAGTTGACCATCGGTTGGCGCTACACACGGGCGGGACGCAGCACACGGCGCAACGGTTTTATCTCGTTCATCTCCGGTGTATCCATGCTCGGTATCGCTTTGGGTGTGGCGGCGCTCATTATCGTACTGAGTGTGATGAATGGCTTCCAAAAAGAGGTCCGGGATCGCATGTTAGGGGTGGTATCCCATATCGAGGTCTACGCCCGGGACGGCCAGGCCCTGCCGGATATGGCCCAGACGCTGAAGCAGGCCCGTTCCAACCCTGAGGTTGTGGGTGCTGCACCTTTTATAGCAGCCCAGGCCCTGTTGGCGAGGGGTGAGGACATGAAAGGCGTGATGGTGCGGGGCGTGGACCCGGCCCAGGAGCCCGCCGTGACCGACCTGACCAGTGGCGCCCAGGCCGCCGTGCTGGCCCAGCTGCGGCCCGGTGCGTTTGGCGTGGTGCTCGGGGCCGAGCTGGCCCGCTCCCTGGGCGTGCGCACGGGCGACAAAGTTACCCTGGTGGCACCCAGCGGCCAGGTCACGCCGGCCGGCGTGGTGCCGCGGCTCAAGCAGATGACGGTGGTGGGTACGTTTGACTCCGGCCATTTTGAATACGACTCGGCGCTGGCCATGGTGCATGTGGATGACGCGGCCAAGGTCTTTCGGCTGGAAGGCCCCTCGGGTGTGCGCCTGAAGCTGCGCGATCTGCACGACGCCCGCCGCGTGGCCGACGAACTGAGCCGCACGCTGACCGGCGAGCTCTACATACGCGACTGGACCCGTCAGAACCGCACCTGGTTTGCTGCCGTGCAGGTGGAGAAACGCATGATGTTCATCATCCTGACGCTGATCGTTGCGGTGGCGGCCTTCAACCTGGTCAGTACGCTGGTGATGACGGTGACTGACAAGCGCGCCGACATCGCCATCCTGCGCACGCTGGGCGCCAGCCCGGGCAGCATCATGGGCATCTTCGTGGTGCAAGGCGCCATGGTGGGCGTCATCGGCACGCTGGTGGGGCTGTTGCTGGGGCTGGGCGTGGCCTTCAACATCGACGTGATCGTGCCGGCGCTGGAGCAGTTGCTGGGCGCCACCTTCCTGCCCAAAGACATTTACCTGATCAGCCGCATGCCCAGTGAGCCGCAGCAGGCTGACATCGTTCCCATTGCCATCATTGCGCTGTTCCTGGCCTTTGCCGCCACGCTGTACCCCAGTTGGCGCGCCAGCCGCGTTAATCCCGCCGAGGCCCTGCGCTATGAATGAGACTGTTGTCATCCCCGCGGCCGTAGGTGCTGCCCACTACCGCATGGTGGCAGGCCTGAACGGCGCCGCCGAAACGCCCGCTGCCAAGATCGGCGATGTGGTCTTGCGCGCCCAGGGCCTGACCAAGCGCTTCAGCGAAGGCCGGTTGGATGTCACCGTGCTGCACGGCGTAGACCTGCAGGTGCGCAGCGGTGAGACGCTGGCCATCGTCGGCGCATCGGGCTCGGGCAAAAGCACGCTCTTGCACCTGCTGGGTGGCCTGGATGCGCCTACCAGCGGTAACGTGCACCTGCATGGGCAAGACCTAGCCAGCCAAAGCGCGGCACAGCAGGGCCGTCTGCGAAACAAGCACCTGGGTTTTGTATACCAGTTCCACCACCTGTTGCCGGAGTTCAGCGCGCTGGACAACGTCGCCATGCCTTTGACGATTCGGCGTGTAGCCCTCGCAGAATCTACACGTGCAGCTACGGAAATGCTAGCAAGCGTGGGTCTGAAGGACCGCATGCACCACCGTCCCGCCGAGCTGTCGGGTGGCGAGCGCCAGCGCGTGGCCATTGCCCGCGCGCTGGTCACACGGCCCGATTGCGTGCTGGCCGACGAGCCCACCGGCAACCTGGACCGCAGCACGGCCGACGGTGTGTTCGAGCTGATGCTGGAGCTGGCCCGCGTGCATGGGACGGCCTTTGTGCTGGTCACGCACGATGCGGCGTTGGCGGCACGTTGTGGGCGCATGGTGCGCTTGGACGGTGGTCGGCTCGCGCTGGCCTAGGAGGCTGGGCGGCGGAGCGTTTTGCTCCGTGTCCTCCGCCCGTTCCGGGCTCCCCCTTTAACCTGCGCAAAACGCTCCGCCGCCCAACCTCCCAGGCCGAAGCCCCTCGCTAAACCGGAGCTTCGCTGATGCGGCGCAGTTCCGCGCTGGACAGTATTTCAATGCTCCGGTAGCCCAGGCGAATGATGCCCTGCTGGGCTAGCCATTGCAGTTCGCTGCTCAGCGTCTGGCGCGCAATGCCCAGCATCATGGCCAGGGACTCCTGCGACACCGGCACACGCTGCCGAGGCTCTGCGCTTACCGCCGTATCACCCCGTGTCAGCAAGAGCAGGCGCTGCGCAATGCGTGCCCGTGTGGAGCGCAACGCCACGTCGCCCAGGGCTTCATACAGCAGGCGGTAGCGCCCGGTCACCAGGGCCACCATGGCTCGGGCGAAAGCGGTTTGCTCCATCAGCGCTTCAAAGGCTTCGGCCGGTAGCGCCAGCGCCTCCACCGGCCCCTGGGCCGTCGCATTGTTCAGATAAGGCTGGTGGACGGCCAGCGCGGATTCGCCCACCCAACTGCCAGTCTCTGCCACCGTCATGATGTGCTCCTTGCCGTCGTCGCGCAGCGTGGACAGGCGCACCGCACCGCGCAGCAAGCCGTACCAAGCGCGCGGCATATCGCCTTGGCGGAACAATTGTTCGCCCGATTGCAGCTTCACTAGCGTGGAGCGGGCCACCATGTCCTCCTGCACGGTGAGCGGCAGAGCCGCAAACCAGGGGTTGGTGGCCAGGGTTTGACGCAACGCAGTCGGGTTGGGTTTCATATAGGGTATACGCGTAAATCGTCCAAAACCTGACAGTTCGATGGGGTGGTAGGGGGTATCGTTGCCCGGCACATTGCAGCATTCGAAACCCAGGAGACACCACCGCCATGAACGCCCGCGCCCACTTTACCCGCATGCAGGACAGTACCGCCGAAGACTGGCAACTCATTGGCGGCGAATTCATGCAGTTCGCCAGCAAACTGCCAGATCGTGTGCTGGCCCACCTGCGCCTGCTGGATGGCGACTACGGCGGGTTCCCCATCGACCGCCTGAGCCACTGCCGCCAGACCGCCACACGCGCGCTGCGCGATGGCCGCGACGAGGAATACGTGGTCTGCGCGCTGTTGCACGACATTGGCGACACGCTGGGCAGCTTCAACCACCCCGACATCGCCGCCGCCATCCTCAAGCCCTTTGTTAGCGAGGCCAACCATTGGATGGTGCAGAACCACGGCGTGTTCCAGGGCTACAACTTCTTCCACCACATCGGCATGGACCGCAACATGCGCGACCAGTTCAAGGGCCATGCCCACTACGCACGCACCGAGGAATTCATCGCGCTGTACGACGACCCGGCCTTTGACGCCCATGCCGAGACGCTGCCGCTGTCGGAATTCGAACCCCTGGTGCGCCGCGTGCTGGCGCAACCTCGCAACACCATCTACAAGCCTTCTGCCGAGGTCCTGGCGTGAGCAATTCCACGTCGCTGCCGGGCATTGCGCTGGACGCTTGGTATGCCCAGGGCCAGGAGCTGCACTTTGGCCCACACACCATCCGCTACTGGGTGGCGGGTGATCCGGCGGCCGAGCCCCTGCTGCTGATCCATGGCTTTCCGACCGCGAGCTGGGATTGGCACTACCTGTGGCAGCCCTTGGCGCAGCGCTACCGGGTGATCGCCTGCGACATGCTGGGTTTTGGCTACTCCGCCAAGCCGCAAGGCCATGCCTACAGCCTGCTGGAACAGGCTGACCTGCAGCAGGCCCTGCTGGCCCACCTGGGTGAAACGCGACCGCTGCATGTGCTGGCCCATGACTATGGTGACAGCGTGGCGCAGGAACTGGTGGCACGGCATGTGGAGCAGGGCATCCGTCTGGCCAGCTGCGTGTTCCTCAACGGCGGGCTGTTTCCCGAAACGCACCGCCCCGTGCTGGCGCAGAAGCTGCTGCTCAGTCCTCTGGGAGCGCTGCTGGGCCGGCAGTTCGACCGGCGCAGGCTGGCGGCCAATTTCTCCGCCATATTCGGGGCACATACCCAGGCCAGTGATGCGGAGTTGGATGCGTTCTGGCAACTCATTGCCCACAACCATGGTCAGCGGGTGATGCATCGCCTGATCCATTACATCCCCGAGCGGCGACAGCAGCGCGCCCGCTGGGTGGCGGCCATGCAGGCCACGACGGTGCCCCTGCGGGTGATTGACGGTGCGGTCGATCCCATCTCGGGCGCGCACATGGTGGCCCGCTACCGTGAGCTGATTCCCCGTGCAGACTGCGTGCAGCTGGAAGGCATTGGCCACTACCCGCAGACGGAGGCGCCGGCGCAGGTTCTGGCGCACTACCTGCAGTTCCGTCAGCGCCTGTAGGCCAGAGAACGGGGCGGCTGGGTTAGCCAGCGGCGGCGCCAGCGCACCTCCATCACAATAGGGGGTCACCATGCCCCTCTGGATCGATACCCACTGCCACCTGGATGCCCCCGAATTCGATGCGGACCGCGCTGCCGTGCACGCCGCTGCACGGTCGGCGGGTGTAGCCCATTGCGTGATACCCGCTGTGGAGCGCAGCAATTTCGACATGGTGCGCAATCTGGCCCATGTCGGCGGTGATAGCTACTGCTTGGGCATTCACCCATTGTGCACCCCGCGCGCCACTGCAGAGGATCTGCAGGCCCTTGAGGCCCAGTTGCAGGCCCACCACGCTGATCCGCGCCTGGTGGCAGTGGGCGAGATTGGTTTGGACTATTTTGTGCCGGAGCTGACGCAAGGCCCTTTGCGCGAACAGCAGGAGCTGATGTACCGCGCACAACTCAAGCTGGCCCGCCAGTTTGGCTTGCCCGTGGTCCTGCATGTGCGCCGTTCGGCCGACCGTGTGCTCAAGCATTTGCGCGACCTGGTCCGCAACGGTCCGGCATGGTCCGGTATCGCCCACGCCTTCAACGGCAGCGAGACGCAGGCGCGGGAATTCATCAAGCTGGGTTTCAAACTGGGCTTTGGCGGTGCCGTCACCTTTGAGCGGGCGCTACAACTGCGCCATCTGGCGCAGACGCTGCCGCTGGAGTCCATCGTGCTGGAGACCGACGCCCCCGATATTCCGCCCCACTGGCTGTACACCACCCAGCAGGACCGCCAACGCGGTGTTGCCCAGGGCCGCAATGCACCGGGTGAGCTGCCCCGCATAGCAGCGGTAGTGGCGGGCCTGCGCGGCATCAGTGCAGAAACCCTGGCGCAAGCCAGCACCCACAATGCCTGCCAGGCTTTACCAAAACTTCAAGGGCTGCTGGTATAACCCCAAAACCATGGTCAGAAAAGAACTACTCACACTGCCTGAAGTCAATTTCTCCGACGAAGGCCCCATACGCCACCTGCATCTGGACAGCATCTGGATCCAAGGCTCCATGTTGATCAGCGCCCCCACGGTGCTGGTGCACGAATACATACAGCGCATGATGGCCTGGCTGTTGTTTGTAGACCCTGCCAGTGTGGGCCAGCGCCAGGCCCTGCAATTAGGTCTGGGGGCAGGTTCATTGACCAAGTTTTGCCACAAGATTTTGCGGATGAAGACCACGGCGGTGGAGCTCAACCCCCAGGTGCTGGCCGCCTGCCGCGGCTGGTTCAAGCTGCCGCCGGATGACAACCGTTTGAAGGTGGTGCTGGCCGATGCCGAGCAGGAAATCAAGCAAGCCCATTGGCATGGTGCAGTAGATGCTTTGCAAGTGGATCTGTACGACCAGGAGGCGGCTGGTCCAGTGCTCGACAGTGCCGCGTTTTACGCCGACTGCCGCAAGGCCCTGACCGACGACGGCTGCATGACGGTCAACCTGTTCGGCCGCTCGTCCAGCTTCAATCGAAGTGTGGAAAATATGGCTACCGCCTTTGGTGATGACGCGCTCTGGGCCTTCAAGGCCACGCGTGAGGGCAACACCGTGGTGCTGGCGCAGCGCACGCCGGTGCGCCCCTCGCGCACGGTGCTGATGGAGCGGGCCGAAGCCATCCAGCGCCAGTGGGGCTTGCCTGCAGACAAGTGGGTCCGCGTCTTTAAACCGGTGACAACATGAATACGAAAACACATACTCCCCATCACCAGCCCACCGCCAAGCACCACAGCACCCACGCCGGCCCCATAGACTGGCGCCGGCTGGTGGAATGGTTGCATGCCGACGGAATCATTTCGGAAGAGCAGGCCAGCAAGACCATTGCCCGCTGCGCGCAGGCCGAGAGTGTGCAACACCCCATGGTGCGCCTGGCGGCCGTTTCCATGCGCCGTGAGTCCGACAACAAGGTGCTGGATATTGAACTGTTGACCCAGTGGCTGGCCGACCGGGTGGGCATGCCCTATCTGCGCATCGACCCGCTGAAGGTGGACGTCAGCAAGGTGGCCGATGCCATGGGCGCCGTGTATGCCGAGCGGCACCGCATCCTGCCGGTGGCCCTCAATGCCAGCGAGATCACGGTGGCCACCTCCGAGCCCTTTGTCGTGGACTGGGTGGCCGAGGTCGAGCGCCAGTCGCGCCGCAGTGTGCGCCGCGTGCTGGCCAGCCCGCAAGAGATCCACCGTTACACGGCCGAGTTTTACGCGCTGGCCAAGTCGGTCAAGGCTGCCAACAAGGCTGGCAACAACAGCGGCGCCAGCTTTGAGCAGTTGGTGGAACTGGGCAAGTCCAACAAACAGCTGGACGCCAATGACCAGAGCGTGGTGCAGGTGGTGGACTGGCTGTGGCAATACGCCTTTGACCAGCGCGCCAGCGATATCCACCTGGAGCCGCGGCGCGAGCAGGGCGTGATCCGGTTCCGCATCGACGGCGTGCTGCACCCGGTGTACCAGATGCCCATGGGTGTGCTCAACGCGATGACGGCGCGCATCAAGCTCTTGGGCCGCATGGACGTGATTGAAAAACGCCGCCCGCTGGATGGCCGTATCAAGACCCGCAACCCCAGCGGTGATGAGGTCGAAATGCGGATATCCACGCTACCCACCGCCTTTGGCGAGAAGATGGTGATGCGTATCTTTGACCCCGAGACCACGGTCAAAGACCTGGACGCGCTCGGTTTCTCCAGCCACGATGGCCAGCGCTGGGAGGCGCTGGTCAAGCGGCCGCACGGCATCATCCTGGTCACGGGTCCCACGGGCTCGGGCAAGACGACGACGCTGTATTCCACGTTGAAGCGCGTGGCCACCGAAGAGGTCAATGTCAGTACGGTGGAGGACCCGATCGAAATGATCGAGACCGCCTTCAACCAGACTCAGGTGCAGCCGCAGATCGACTTTGGTTTCCCGCAGGGGCTGCGGGCCTTGATGCGGCAGGATCCGGACATCATCATGGTCGGCGAAATCCGCGACCTGGAGACCGCCGAGATGGCGGTGCAGGCCGCGCTGACGGGCCACCTGGTGTTCTCCACACTGCACACCAACGACGCGCCTTCGGCCGTGACACGGCTCATGGAGTTGGGCATTCCGCAGTACCTGATCAACGCCACACTCCTGGGCGTGTTGGCCCAGCGCCTGGTGCGCACGCTGTGCAAGAACTGCAAGGTGCGTGACGAAGAGGCCAACCGTGATGCGCTGACCGAGATGATCAAGCCCTGGCAGGTCAACGGCGGCTACAAGCCCTACAAGCCGGTGGGCTGCGTGGATTGCCGCATGACTGGTTTCATGGGCCGCATGGGCCTGTATGAGTTGTTGACGGTGACCGATGGCTTCAAGGCCAAGGTCACGGCCGACCCCAGCATCGACGCATTGCGCAAGCAGGCTATCACCGACGGCATGCGTCCGCTGCGACTGGCCGGCGCGCTGCGGGTGGCTGAAGGGCAGACCGTCATCGAAGAGGTGCTGACCTCCACGCCGCCCCTGACTTGAAGCCACTTTACCCACGGTTTACAAATAAAAGAGGCCCGATCTTCGGGGTATTCCCTATACTCAGGCCCCTTATCCACAACGGGCCTTTTCCATGAACTCAGACAGTTCCAGGCCTCCACCGCAGTGGATGTTCGCTTAGACACCGAGTAGTGGTCTACAACGTACATCCCGCCGGCACGGAGGCTTTCATCACGCTTCATGTGCCTGGCAGGCGATGTGCTCGCTCAGGGGTTGGTCCCCAGTCTGCATTTCCTCCAGGTCGTTAAAAAACCAGACGCTCGCACGGGCGTCTTTGGCCCTTGCCTATGGTGCAAGGGCGCAAGGGGAATGTGCAATGGTGACCCAAAAAGCAAAAGCATTTGTTCGCAGACTCGGGCCTGGCCTGATTACCGGCGCGGCGGACGATGACCCCAGCGGCATCGCCACCTATTCGCAAGCGGGCTCCCAGTTCCGCTTCTCACTGGTCTGGACGCTGCTGATCACCACGCCGCTGATGATTGGCATCCAGATGCTATCGGCCCGTATTGGCTGGGTCACGGGCGAGGGCCTGGCAGCCAACATCAACAAGATGTGCCCGCGCTGGCTGACCACGGCGCTGGTGACCCTCTTGGTGGTGGCCAACACGATCAACATCGCGGCCGACATTGGCGCCATGGGCGAGGCGGCGCGGCTGTTTGCCGGTGGTTCGCTGCCCTTGTATGTGATTGCCTTTGGCGCAGTGTGCATTGGCATGCAGGTCTTTTTCTCGTACGAGAGCACGGTGCGCATCCTCAAGTGGTTGACGCTGGCCCTGTTTGCCTATGTAGCAGTCATCCTCAGCGTCAATGTGCCTTGGCGTGTGGCCCTGACCGAGTCGGTGCAGCCCTGGGCCTTTGTGCCCAAGGACATTTCGCTGAAAGACTATGCCTCCATGGTTGTTGCGGTGCTGGGTACCACGATCAGCCCCTATCTGTTTTTCTGGCAGGCTTCGCAAGAGGTGGAGGACAACCACCGCCGCCCCGAGGCACAAGAACTGCGCTTGCACCCGGAGTACGCGGCCGAGCACTTGTCGCGCATCAAGCAGGACACCGTGGTGGGCATGACCTTCTCCAACGTGATTGCGCTGTGCATTGTGGTGGCGACGGCGGTGACCTTGAACGCCCAGGGCATCACCAGCATCCAGACCTCTGCGCAGGCGGCCGAGGCGCTGCGCCCGGTGGCGGGTGAGTTTGCATTCGCCATCTTCGCGCTGGGCATCATTGGCACGGGCCTGCTGGCGGTGCCGGTGCTGGCCGGCTCGGCCGCCTATGCGGTCAGCGAACTGTATGGCTGGAAGGCCGGGCTTTCGCACGGCTTCCACGAGGCCAAGGGCTTCTACCTCATCATCGTGGCGGCGACCGGCATCGGCACCTTGCTGGGCTACCTGGAGGTGGACCCGATGAAGGCGCTGGTCTGGAGCGCCATTGTCAATGGCGTGATCTCGGTGCCCATCATGGCGGTGCTGATGTGCATAGGGCAGTCGCAGCGGCTGATGGGCGACTACACGATCACCCGGCGGCACCGGATCTTTGGCTGGGCCGCGACCGGCGTCATGGCGGTGGCGGTTGTGGTTATGCTTGCCACCGGTTAACCATCATGCATTGCAAGGAAGGCAGAGATACGCATGGACATCGATCCTCTGGGCGCCGTGGAATCGGCCAAGGCCGAGCCCGAGCCCACTAACACCAACACCGCGGCCAAGAAGGCCGCCTGGCTGAACCCGGCCGTAGCCATCACTGTGGCGCTCTTGGCCACTTTCATGGGCATCTGCAAGGTCAAGGACGACAACATCGTCCAGGCCATGCAGCAGGCCCAGGCCGACAAGCTGGACCACTGGCAGTTCTACCAGGCCCGCAATATCCGCGAAGAAATCGCCAAGTCCACGGCGGTGCAGTTGCGCCTGCAGGCTGCGTCCGCACCGCCCAAGATGGAAGCGGCCTACCAGGAGCAGATAGCAGCCTACGAGCAATTGGCCAAGGAGCAGCACCAGAAGAAGGAAGAGCTGAAAACCCAGGCCGAGAAAGACCAGGCTACCTACGATGCGCTCAATTTCAAAGACGATCAGTTCGACCTGTCCGACGCGCTGATTGCGATCGCCATCTCACTATTGGCCGTGGCCTCGCTGACCCAGTTGCCTTGGCTGTTTGCCGTGGCCCTGGTGCCGTCCGGCTTTGGTGTGCTGATGGGCATGTCGGGGCTGGTGGGGCTGGGCATCCACCCCGACTTCCTGATCAAGCTGCTGAGTTAAGTTCGGACCTGCTTGCGGTTGATGGCCTGGGTCAGCAAGCCTGGCAGCATGGCCAGCATGCGTTCGGCCTGGCGCCCGGGCGGTGCGCTGCTGGCATAGTGCGCATACAGCGGCAAGACCGGCAGCTCGTGCAGCTCCACGGCCACCATGGTTGCGGGGTCCAGGTTGCTGGCGGTCAGAAAATCGATGACCGTCCAGCCCAGCCCTAAGCGAACCAACTCCAGCGCCAAGCGCGAGGTTTGCACCTGTATGCCCGAGGCCATATTGACGCCCAGGCGTTGGCCCAGCTCGTCGATGACGGCGCGCATAGGGTCGTCACCCACCAGGCGTATCAAGGGCGTGTTGGACATGAAGGAGATCGGGTCGGCCCGTTTCACGCGCACGGCGCGCAGCCAGATCTCGCGGGTCACGGCCAGGTGCAGGCGCCCGCTGATCAGCAAGCGGTTCTCCACCTGCGGATGGGGGTGGGGGTAGTAGCCCAACGCAAAGTCCACGCTACGGTCCTTGAGTACGGCCACCATCTGGTCCTGGTGCAGCGTACGCACCTCCAGACGCACATGGGGGTGGCGTGCGGCGTGCTGGGCCAGCACCGTGGGCAAAAACTCATGTGAGATGGAAGGAATGGCCGCCAGGCGCACCTGGCCTTGGTCCACTTCGCGCAGGTTGACGGCAATGCTGCGCAACTGGTCCAACTGGCGGTGGATGCTGGCCGACTCTGCGAACAGCACCTGGGCCTCTGGCGTGGGCAGCAGTGCCCCCTTGCTGCGGGTGAAGAGCTTGTAGCCCAGTTGCAATTCCGTATGCCCAATGGTCTTGCTGACGGCCGAGGGCGTGATGCAGATCAGCCGCGCGGCTGCGCTCATATTGCCGGTCTGCATAACGGCCTGGAAGACTTCGAGTTGGCGCAGATTCATGCCCGGGATTGTGCCGCTGCATGGCGCTAATGGGGTGTGAGTTTTGCTCATACCCTGCTGGCGATTATTCCGCGTTTACCGGAGTAAAGGCTTCTTACCATGGGCGTCCCTGCGGCACGGCCTGCAGGGAACTCAATTAAAAACCTGGAGAAACCCAATTGTTGACATCTTCCCAACACGTTCAAAACCTCGTTGCCGGTCTCGTTTTGTCGGCCGCCGCCAGTTGCGCCATGGCCCAGGCCGCCAAACCCAATGTGGTGATACTGGCCACCGGCGGCACCATTGCCGGCGCGGGTGCCTCAACCGTCAACAGCGCCACCTACGCCGCGGCCAAGGTGCCAGTGGACAAGCTGATCGCCGGCCTGCCCGAGCTGTCCAACGTGGCCAATGTCAAGGGCGAGCAGGTGTTCCAGATCGCATCGGAGAGCTTTACCAATGACAACCTGCTGAAGCTGGGCCGCCGCGTGTCGGCTCTGGTCAAGCAGGCCGATGTGGACGGCGTGGTGGTGACCCACGGCACCGACACGCTGGAAGAGACGGCTTATTTTTTGAACCTGGTCATCCACACCGACAAGCCCATCGTCGTGGTCGGCTCCATGCGCCCGGGCACGGCCCTGTCGGCCGACGGTGCCTTGAACCTGCTCAACGCAGTGACCGTGGCCGGCAGCAAGGACGCGATCGGCAAGGGCGTGCTGGTCACGATGAACGACGAGATCCAGAGCGGGCGCGATGTCAGCAAGAGTGTCAACATCAAGACCGAGGCCTTCAAGAGCCAATGGGGTCCACTGGGCATGACGGTGGAGGGACACAACTACTGGTTCCGCGCGCCGGTGAAGCGCCATACTGCGCAGTCGGAATTCAACATCGACAGCATCGACACACTGGCCCCGGTGGACATTGTCTACAGCTACGGCAACGTGCCGCGCACGCTGTTTGATTCCACCGGCAAGTCCGGCATCAAGGCTTTGATCCATGGTGGACCCGGCAATGGCTCGGTAGCGGACCGCATCGTCCCAGCCTTGCAGGAGATGCGCAGCCAGGGTGTGCAGATCATTCGCTCGTCCCGCGTGCCGGACGGCTTTGTGTTGCGCAATGCCGAGCAGCCGGATGACAAATACGATTGGGTCGTGGCCCATGACCTGAAGCCCCAGAAGGCCCGCATTCTGGCCGCTGTCGCGTTGACCCAGACGCAGGACAGCAAGGAACTGCAACGCATCTTCTGGCAGTACTGATAGCTGATTTGGCCCTGCCTTCCGGGGGATGCCGGCAGCAGGGCCGACTACAGGGTATTTGGGGAGTCGGTGTCTCTATACTGGCTGTCCCTCACACATTGCGCACCCATGGAACCCCACGACCTTCACCTGTACGTTGACGCCCAGTACGCAAGCCCTTATGCGATGTCGGCCTTCGTCGCGCTGCACGAGAAGCAGTTGCCGTTTGGGTTGACTACGGTGGACCTGGCCGCCCAGGCCAACCGTATGGCGGATTATGCTGGCCTGTCATTGACGCGCCGGGTGCCTACCCTGGTGCACCAAGGCTTTGCCCTGTCCGAGTCGTCGGCGATTGCTGAATATGTGGACGAGGTCTTTCCCGGCCCGGCCCTGTACCCGCGCGAGCCCCAAGCCCGCGCCCGGGCCCGCCAGGTGCAGGCTTGGCTGCGCAGCGACCTGATGTCGATTCGGCAAGAGCGCTCTACCGAGGTGGTGTTCTATGGTGCTGCCGGCTCCGCCTTGTCCGCGGCGGCCACGCAGGCGGCCGAGAAGCTTTTTGCCGCAGCGGAGGCTCTGTTGCCCTTGGGCGCGCAGAACCTGTTTGGAGCCTGGTCTATCGCCGATGTGGACCTGGCCTTGATGCTCAACCGTCTGGCCCTGCACGGGGATACCGTGCCAGACAGGCTGTTTGCCTATGCCCGCCACCAATGGCAGCGTCCCTCGGTGCAGCTATGGGTGAGCCAGTCGCGCCCGCCGCTGGTGTGATGCCGTTCCGGGAGTGGCTTATGGAAAACTGGACGCTAGCCCTCGTCAAATAAACCTGTAGTGCTACCTTTTGTATAGCGACCTCGGCCTGGCTGCTAGCTGACCTCAAACGACACCAAGGGCGCCTTGTCCGCATGGATCTGGCAGCCCAGGGATAGTTGCCCAAAGCCGACCAAAAAGCATTCGGTGCGCCGCAGCGCCACCGCCTCGGCCTGGTTGCCGAAGTACACCCAGGTGCCGAAGCTGGAGGCATCGGCCAACACGATCTGCCCGCCGCGGCTGCGTATCGTGGCGTGGATGCGGGAGACCCGCGGGTCCAGCACCGGCAGCGAGGCTTCGGTGGAGCGGCCTATCGTGATACCGCTGGCATTGAGCTGGAAAACCTGGGTGCGGCCCTGCAGCGTCAGCGCCAAGGTCTGGTGTTGGTTGGGGGTGTACATGGACATACCCATCGCGGTGGCGTCCAGATCGCGGTCGGTCTGCCACTCCACGCGGTATATGTGAGAGGTCTGCGCCTTGCCGCGCAGGTGCATAGGCCCCAGGCTGCGCAACATCGCGCGGTGGGCCGCCACCAATTCTTCCCATACATGTTGCGTGGTCAGAATCTGGTCGGCTCCGGCCAGGTCCGCCAGGCGGGATGCGCTGTTGACGGCATCGCCAAAGCAGTCGCCGTCGATTTCAACCAGCTCACCCGATTCCACGCCCATCTGCATCTGTATGGCGGAGGCCCCCGGCGCCGGTATCACTGGGTCAGACTTGAACCGGGTTTGCAGCGTCACGCAGGCACTGACGGCGCTGCCCGCATCCGGGAAAACGGCAAATACGCCGTCGCCCAACAGCTTGACAACCCGGCCCTGGTGCTGCTCAAACACCCTGCCCAGCAGGCCGGTCAGGCGGTTCATCAGCAGCGAGGCATTGGCATCACCCAGTTGTTCGAACAAACCCGTGCTTCCAACAACATCGGCAAAGACAACGGTAGGCATCAATGGGCTTTCGACAGGGAGGTGTAAGGCGCATGGCGCCTACTGGCGCAGGGTTGGGTGATCGTATCCGGTTCAACTGCCCGGCGCAATAGAACGCCCAGTGGCCCGGATATAACTGGATCGAATGCCAGCCTGTCTGCTAGCATGCCCGTACCCGAGCTGTTTTCCAACGCTTTCCTAGGTTTTCTAGCCAAATATGGTGGATATTGAAAAATTAGGCAGATATGACATCGTCCGCGTGCTGGGCAAGGGCGCGATGGGTGTGGTCTATGAGGGGCGCGACCCGAACCTGGACCGCCAGGTGGCGATCAAGACCATACGGGTGCAAAGCCTGTCGCCCGAGGCCGCGTTGGAGTATGACGGCCGCTTCCGCACCGAGGCACGTTCGGCGGCCCGCCTGCACCACCCCAACATCGTCAGCGTGTTTGATTCGGGCCAGGACGGCGACACCTCCTACTTGGTCATGGAGTTCATCCAGGGCCAGGACCTGAAGCACCACCTGGAGTGCGGCGCCCGCTTTTCGGTGCGTTCCTCCATTGTCATGGTGCACGACCTGCTGATGGCGCTGGACCACGCGCACCGGCAGAACGTGGTGCACCGGGACATCAAGCCCGCCAATATGCTGATCGAGCAGAGCGGCCGGGTCAAGCTGACGGACTTTGGCGTGGCCCGCATCCAGGAGCCGGACGAGACCCACCTGACCCAGGTCGGCGGTGCGGTGGGTACACCCAAATACATGTCGCCCGAGCAGGCCAAGGGCTTGCGCGGGGACTCCCGCTCCGACGTGTTCTCGGCGGCGGTGGTGCTGTATGAATTGCTGACCGGCGCGCTGCCCTTTGATGGCGAGAACCAGTTTGCCGTCATCCACAAGATTGTGGGCCACGAGCCTGCGCCACCCAGCACGCTCAATGCCGAGATTCCCACGGCGATGGACGAGGTCATTGCCCGTGCGATGGCCAAGAACCCTGACGAGCGCTATGCCACGGCACGCGAGTTCGGGCTGGCGCTGCGTGTTGTGGCCCAGCACATGGGCGCAACGTCTGGCAACCCGAATGCCGACGTGGCGGCCGAGTTGTCCCAAATCATGGCCGACCGCCTGCCGATTGCCTCGCCCGCGGCGCTGCGCGACGGCTCCAGCACCGGCATCTTTGGTCCGGCGGTGGATGTGGCCCTGGTAACCACGGTCAACCACGAAGAAGAGCTGGGCTTCTGGAACGGGATCAAGGACTCCACCGTCTCCCAGAATTTTCTGGACTACCTGCAGCGTTATCCGGCCGGCATTTATGCCCGCCGCGCGCAGCAGCGGCTGGAGCAGTTGGCGCTGGACAACACCGGAACCCGTGCGCGGACGGAGCCACAGTTCCGGCCACCGCCGCCCGACGAGGAAGACCTGGATTCGACGATGGGACCGTTTGCCATCACGTTGCCTGCGGACCCACCGCCACCCAAGGCGACGGCAGTCGGCAAGAGCTCAGCCGCTACCGGGTCCAAGGGCGCCAAAGAAGGAGCTGCCGCCAAGGCGCAGCCAGGTGCACAGCCTGCTCAGCGCCGCAAGCTCTGGCCCGTGCTGGCGGCCGGTGGTGTGGTGCTTGGCGTGCTGGCGCTGGGCGTCGCTTTGAGGCCAAGCACGCCCGCGGCCCCCGAGCTGTCGCGCGCGCCTACACAGGTTGCCGCGGCACACCCCCAGAAACCACCCGAACCCATGATTGAGGAGTCGGCATCGGACTCCATCGATGTGACCGTGGCCAAGCCTGCCAATGCGGCATCCAAGGCGGGGGCCACCACTTCTACCGCGTCTTCGCCCGCGGCCAAGGCATCGAAACCTGTGCCAGCGGCCTCGGCGGCGGTGGCCAGTGCGTCCAAGCCGGCTGCGTCCAAGCCCAAGACCAACGGACCCGCGGGATCAGACAGCCAAACCCAGACCGCTACCACGGTGGTGCCCAGCGGGCCGGCGCCGGTGCGCGAGTCGGCTCCGGCAGCCGTTGCCCACAGCAACGGTGCGGGGCCGTCGGCAGCCGGTCAGGTCTGCGCCGATAAGGTCTTCATTTTCCGTATCGCCTGCATTGCCGAGCAGTGCAAGACAGACCGCTTCCGCCAGACCAGCGAATGCACGCGCTTCAAGGAAATGGAGCGCAAGCGCGAAGAGACGCAGAACAATCCCTCTCGCTGACGCTGTGTGCCTCGCGCACATTCAGATAAAAGCCTGCGGATCAGGCCTTGCTACTGCTGCTGTGGCGGCCAAACTTCCACAAGGCCAAAGCACCAAACAGAGCCGCAAAACCCAGTTGCGCCAGTATGGGGCCGATAGCCGCGTCCAGCGGTAGTCCGCGCCAGGTCATTGCATCCAGTCCATCCACGGCCCAGCGGGTGGGCACGGCCAGCGTCACACTTTGCATCCACTGCGGGAACATGAAGGACGGCACCCAGGCGCCACCCAGCATGACCATGATCAAGGTGGCAAAGGTGGCCATGCCACGCGCGGCCTCGGGCGTGCGGCCAAAGGCGGCAATCAGCAGGCCAAAGGTGGCTGTCACCAGCGCAAAGCTCAGACCCACACCCAAGAAGCCCAGCATGCTGCCCGCAATCTCCACCTGGAAGAACAGGCTGGCCACGGTAAAGATGAAGAGCAACAGGCCCAGTGCAATCAAGGCGGCGGACGTGGCACGCGCCGCCAGCACCGTGCGCACCGTGATGGGCGAGGCCAGCAACCGGTTCCACAGCCCCAGGCGTTGCGCCATCAGCACACCAATGCCGGCGTCGATGCCCATGAACAAAATGAACTGCACCGCCATACCGGCAAAGGCGTGGGCGTAGCCGTTGTATTTATGGGGGCCGGCGCTCATGGGCTTGTCGGCGGTGTTGAAGGGCATGGACAGGCCGGCAGTCTCGGGCGCCTTGCCATCACCTGTTCCACCCGCAGCCACCTGGCTTTGTGCGGCGGCATTGCGGGTTTGGTAAGTACGCACGCTCTTCAAAAATTCTTGCACCTCGGCGCTGCGCGGGTTGCTGGCGGCATCCTTCTCCAGTGCTGCAATCCCTTCGTCCACGAGCTTCAGGTTGCCGGTGCCACTGAACATTTC
Source organism: Rhodoferax sp. GW821-FHT07G04 (assembly GCF_059418585.1). Classification (NCBI taxonomy): domain Bacteria; kingdom Pseudomonadati; phylum Pseudomonadota; class Betaproteobacteria; order Burkholderiales; family Comamonadaceae; genus Rhodoferax; species Rhodoferax sp. GW821-FHT07G04. The sequence continues at coordinate 392,258 of NZ_JBWKQD010000001.1, read as the reverse complement.
GGCACTGACGGTTTGCATCACGTGCTGGGTCAGCATGCCCTTGACCATGGCCAAGACAGCGGACTGCGAGGGGTCGTAATAGACGTCAATTTCAGGCTTGGATTTGACGCCAAACAGGGCCGCACCTGCCGCATCGCCAAAGCCGGCGGGTATGACCACCGCCGCATTGAGCTTGCCTTTGAGCACCTTTTGCTGCGCCTCTTCCAGCGGCAACTCGACGACGGTCAAGGCGGTGTCGGCCTTGAGCCCGGCTACGATCTTCTGGCTGGTGGTGCTGTTGTCTTGCGACACGACGGCAATCTCGATCCTGGCATTTTTCGAGGCACCGGCACCGCCGAACAAATAGCCAAAGAATGCGCCCAGCACAATGGGCATGATGATGTTGAGCAGCAGGGCGCGGCGGTCACCGAGGAACAGGATCAGGTCTTTGCGAACCAGTGCAATCAGGGCGGTCATGGTTGTTGAGCTCTCTGGGTATGTGGGGTGCGGTGAGGGGCGCTATCAGGCGTCGCGCAGCGAACGGCCGGTCAGGGTCAGGAAGATGGCTTCCAGGCTGGTGCGCGCGGTGGAGAACTGCGCTGCCCGGCAACCCTGCTGGGTCAGCCACAGCAGCACATCCTGCGCGTGTTCGGCGGCGCTCAAACCAATCAGCAGGTCTGCACCGTCCACGGTGACTTCGGCCACTGCCGCCAGCGACTTCAGCGCATCCAGCGTGTGCTCGGCCAGCGGCGCCAACGGTGTCAGGCGCAGCGCGGCCTGGGCCGGCAGGCGCTGGTACAGCGCGGCAGGGGATTCGTCGGCAATCACCACACCATGGTCGATGATGACAATGTGGTCGGCCAGACGCTCCACCTCTTCCATATAGTGGCTGGTGTAGATCAGTGCGCAGCCTTGTCGCTTCAGTTCTTCCAGGCTGTCGAAGATCGCATTGCGGCTTTGCGGGTCCACGCCTACCGTGGGTTCGTCCAGTATCAGCAGCTCGGGTGTGTGCAGCAGCGCGGCGGCAATGTTGAGGCGGCGCTTCATGCCGCCCGAGAAGGATGAGGGCTTGTCGGCCAGACGGTCGCTCAGCTGCACCAGGTCCAGCACCTTGTCGCAGCGGCTCTTCAAGCTTGCGCCGGTCAGCCCATACAGCGCGCCGAAGATGCGCAGGTTTTCGCGCGCCGACAAGTCGTCATACAGGGCCAGGTCTTGCGGCACCAGGCCCATCATTTTTTTGGCGGCGCTGTTGCCCTGGGCGACCTTGTGGCCGCCTAGCGTGACTTCGCCCTGGTCCGGCTTGAGCAAGCCACTGACCATGCTGACCGTCGTGGACTTGCCCGCACCATTGGGCCCCAGCAGACCCAGGGTCTGGCCCTTGGCCAACTGGAACGACACGGCCTTGACCGCCTGGCGTTCGCCAAAGGATTTATGCAGGTTGTTGACGCTGAGCAAGATGTCGGGCATGGCGGTTGGGGTTTGCAGAAATGGGCGCAAGGGTAGCACAGCCACAAGGCGGCAAGCGGCGGCTTTTTTAGGGATCGGGGTGGCCTTTGTGGCACACTGGGCCGCTGCAAAAAAGTACAACGCCGTTGTGAACACCTTCAGGAGAATGCCTGCGTGAATATCAAAAGCCAAAAAGACTTTTTTTCCGGTCTCATGTTCATGTGTGTAGGGGTGGCCTTTGCGTGGGGGGCCAGCGGCTACACCATTGGCAGCGGTGCCAAGATGGGGCCAGGCTACTTTCCGCTGGTGCTGGGCATCTTGCTCGCCGTGCTGGGGGGGATCATCACCTTCAAGGCCCTGGTGGTGGAGACGGAAGACGGTGACAAGATAGGTGCGTTTGCGTGGAAGCCGCTGATCTTCATCATCCTGGCCAACTTGGTGTTTGGCGCCATGATCGGTGGCCTGCCCAGCATCCATTTGCCCCCCATGGGCTTGATCGCGGGTATCTATGCGCTGACCTTCGTATCCTGCCTGGCCGGTGACGAATTCAAATTCAAGGAGGCCTTTCTACTGGCCACCATCCTCGCGGTCTTGAGCTATTTGGCTTTCATCAAGCTGCTCAATCTGCAATTCCCCGTTTGGCCCGCCTTCATCTGATTCGAGGACTTCCATGGACTTGTTCAACAACCTCGCGATGGGCTTCGGCGTGGCGTTCACGCCGGTCAACCTGATGTACGCCTTCATTGGCTGCTTCCTGGGCACCGTCATTGGCGTGTTGCCCGGCATTGGCCCCTTGGCCACCATTGCCATGCTGCTGCCCGCCACCTATGCGCTGCCACCGGTCGCGGCCTTGATCATGCTGGCCGGCATTTATTACGGTGCGCAGTATGGTGGCTCCACAACCGCCATTCTGGTCAACCTGCCGGGCGAATCGTCATCCGTGGTGACCACGATTGATGGCTACCAGATGGCGCGCAATGGCCGTGCGGGCCCTGCGTTGGCGGCTGCCGGCTTGGGCTCGTTCTTTGCTGGCTGCGTGGGCACGCTGATACTGGCCGCCTTTGCGGCACCGCTGACCGAGTTGGCCTTTCAGTTTGGGCCGACCGAGTATTTTTCGTTGATGATTTTGGGCCTGGTGGGGGCGGTGGTGCTGGCATCGGGATCGCTGCTCAAGGCCATTGCGATGATCATTCTAGGGCTGCTGCTGGGCATGGTGGGTACAGATGTGAATTCGGGCGTTCCGCGCTTTGGCTTTGACATCCCCGAACTGAGCGATGGCATTGGCTTCATCGTCATTGCCATGGGCGTGTTTGGCTATGGCGAGATCATCAGCAACCTGGGCAAGCACGAGAGCGAGCGCGAGGTCTTCACCGCCAATGTGACCGGCCTGTGGCCCACCAAGGAAGATTTCAAGAACATGGTGCCCGCCGTTTTACGTGGCACAGCGCTGGGTTCGCTGCTGGGCATCTTGCCTGGCGGTGGCGCTGTGATGGCGGCATTTGCCGCCTACACGTTGGAGAAAAAGACACCGTTGAAACCCGGCGAACTGCCATTGGGCAAGGGCAATATCCGCGGCGTGGCCTCGCCGGAGTCGGCCAACAATGCAGGTGCGCAGACCTCGTTCATCCCGCTGCTGACACTGGGCATTCCGCCCAATGCTGTGATGGCGTTGATGGTCGGCGCCATGACCATCCACAACATCCAGCCCGGTCCGCAGGTGATGAGCAACAACCCGGAGCTGTTTTGGGGTTTGATTGCGTCCATGTGGATCGGCAATCTGATGCTGGTGATCTTGAACCTGCCGTTGATTGGCATCTGGATCAAGCTGCTCTCCGTGCCCTACCGTTGGTTGTTCCCGTCCATCGTGCTGTTCTGCGCGATTGGCGTGTACTCCACCAACAACACCACCTTCGACATCTGGCTGGTAGGCCTGTTTGGCTTTATCGGGTATCTGTTCATCAAACTGGGGGCCGAGCCCGCACCGCTGCTCTTGGGCTTCATTCTGGGGCCGATGATGGAAGAGTATTTGCGCCGCGCGATGCTGATTTTCCGTGGGGATTGGAGCGTGTTCATCAAGCGCCCCATTTCTGCCGGTCTATTGCTTGCGGCAGTCTTGCTCTTGGTGGTGGTTTTGCTGCCATCGGTCAAATCCAAACGGGAAGAAGCTTTTGTTGAAGATTGAAGTGATGCCCCAGCACGCGCAGCGGGTTGCGCTGCACAACGAGATCCACGCCCGGCCGCCCGAGGCCATGGATGCCCCGCTCAGTATTTCCCACGTGGTCATGGTCTGTGATGCCAGCCAGCGTGAGGCCAGCTGGGGCCATATGGCTGCATTGGCGCGTGACCACCACCTGCCCGAACCGGTGGCTGGGTCCACCCATGTGCGCATGGACATGGGCCCCTACCGCGTGCGCTGGGAGCTGCATACCGAGTTTGTGACCTGGACCTTCATGCGCAAGCCCACGGCGGCGCAATTTGGCGAGCGCGATCCCGAGACCGCGTTGGCCGCCGTGCCCCAGCGCTGGTTTGCCGCGCTGCCGGGCGAGTGCCTGGCCAACCTGCACCTGTGGGTGCTGCCCAGCGCGAGCTTCGAATCGTCGGGCGCCATGGTCAAAAACGTGTTGTACGAGGACACACTGGTTGCCTCTACCGTGGCCGATGGTTTTGCCGAGGTCTACACCGACTTCGCCGTGCATGCCGACGGCTTTTCGCGCATGGTGCTGTTGGCCGGCACCATGGCGCCGCGCCGCCTGGGCCGTCTGGTGCAGTGCCTGCTGGAGATCGAAACCTACCGCATGGCGGCCCTGTTGGGCCTGCCCGCCGCACGCGAAGCCTCCGTTGTGCTGGCCTCCGCGGAGCGCGAACTGGCCGAGCTGGCCCAGGCCATTCGCTCGGCCACACGCAACGACGAACCCCTGCTGTTGGACCGCCTGACCCGCCTGGCGGGCGCGGTAGAGAGCCAGCATGCGGCGACCCATTCACGGTTTTCCGCCAGCGCGGCCTATTTCGAATTGCTGGACAAGCGCATAGCCGACATTGCCGAGTCACGCCTGGCTGGCATGCAGACCATCGGCGAATTCATGGAGCGGCGCCTGACGCCCGCACGCAGCACCTGTGCGTGGTCGGCAAGGCGCCAAGACGCGCTGTCGCAACGCGTCTCGCGCATCAGCAACCTGCTGCGCACCCGGGTCGAGATTGAGCAGCAGCAAAGCAGCCAGGCCCTGCTGGCGACGATGAACAGCCGGCAAGACATCCAGATCAAGCTGCAGGCCACGGTGGAGGGCTTGTCGGTGGCTGCCATCACCTATTACATCGTCGGCCTGGTCAGCTACCTGGCCAAGGGCGCGCAGCACTGGGGTTGGCCCTGGAGTGCCGAATTGACGGCTGCAGCCGCCATTCCGCTGGTCGCGGGCGGCGTGTGGTGGTCACTGCGCCGCATGCACCATCGGGTTTTTCATGGCTAAACGGCTATTAATAGCTTTTTGCAATCAAAACCATTGGATCAATCAACCCACTAAATGATTCAGAACGCCTAAGATTCACCCTGTTCAGTTTCAGAACAAGCAATTCAAGAGGAAAAAACCATGTCTTTGATCAATACCCAAGTCGTGCCATTCAAGAACGAAGCCTTCCACAACGGCAAGTTCATCACCGTGACGAACGAGACCCTGAAGGGCAAGTGGAACGTGTTCATTTTCATGCCCGCTGCCTTCACCTTCAACTGCCCCACCGAAGTGGAAGACGCGGCTGAACACTACGCAGAGTTCCAGAAGGCCGGTGCCGAGGTCTACATCGTGACCACCGACACCCACTTCGCGCACAAGGTGTGGCACGAAACGTCTCCCGCCGTGGGCAAGGCCAAGTTCCCGCTGATCGGCGACCCCACACACGCCCTGACCCGCGCCTTTGACGTGCACATCGACGAAGAAGGCCTAGCACTGCGCGGCACCTTCATCATCGACCCTACCGGCACGATCAAGACGCTGGAAATCCACTCCAACGAAATCGCCCGTGACGTCAAGGAAACCGTGCGCAAGCTGAAGGCCGCCCAGTACACCGCCGCCCACCCTGGCCAAGTGTGCCCCGCCAAGTGGAACGAAGGCGCCAAGACGATCACTCCTTCGTTGGACCTCGTTGGCAAGATCTAAGTAGCGATTTTGGGGTCGGATCCGCGCAGCGAAGCGGAGACGGCTCTGACCCCAATATCGCGGGTCGGCGCAAACATTCGACCCGGTTACAAGCCGGACAGCGTCAAGGCGTGCAACGCCTTGCCGTCCGGCTTTGTTGTTTGTAAAAACTGGCGATAGCCATCGTAAAACCTGGGTGTATCGCTATCAAAACAGTAGTAGTGAAAAAGGAACCACCATGCTCGACCAAGAACTCAAGACACAGCTTGCCAGCTACCTGGAACGCGTGAAACTGCCGTTTGAGATGGTGGCATCGCTGGACGACAGCGAAACCGGGCGCGACATGCTGAGCCTGCTGCAAACCATCCAAAGCCTGCGCAGCGACATGATCACCTTGCGACTGGATGGCCAGGACGCGCGCAAGCCATCGTTCACCGTACAACGCACCGGCACTGACACCGCGTTGCGCTTTGCCGGTCTGCCGCTGGGCCACGAATTTACATCCCTGGTGCTGGCCCTGCTGTGGACCGGCGGCCACCCGCCCAAGGTGGAGCAGCCCGTCATCGACCAGATCACCGCGCTGGAGGGCGACTTCAATTTCGAGGTTTACATGAGCCTCACCTGCCACAACTGCCCGGACGTGGTGCAGGCCCTGAGCCTGATGGCGATCTTGAACCCCAAAGTCAAGACCACGGTCATCGAAGGCGGTGCTTTCCAGGATGAAGTGAAGGCGCGCGAAATCATGGCCGTGCCCATGGTGTTTTTGAACGGCCAGATGTTTGGCTCCGGCCGCATGATCCTGGAAGAAATCGTCGCCAAGCTCGACACTGGCGCCGCCGCGCGTGATGCCGAAAAGCTGTCGGCCAAGGCCCCGTATGACGTGCTGATGGTCGGAGGTGGCCCTGCCGCCGCAGCAGCGGCCGTGTACGCCGCGCGCAAGGGCATACGCACCGGCATCGTGGCCGAGCGTTTTGGCGGCCAGGTGAACGACACGCTGGCAATCGAGAACTACATCTCGGTGTTGGAAACCGATGGCCCCAAGTTTGCGATGGGCCTGGAAGCCCACACCCGCGCCTACGACGTGGACATCATGAACCTGCAGCGCGCCGACGTGATCGTGCCCGCAGCACAACCCGGCGGCCTGATCGAACTCAAGCTGGCCAATGGCGGCACGCTGAAGGCCAAGACCGTGGTCTTGTCCACCGGCGCACGCTGGCGCAATGTCAACGTGCCCGGCGAGCAGGAGTACAAGAACAAGGGCGTGGCCTACTGCCCGCACTGCGACGGCCCGCTATACAAGGGCAAGCGCACGGCGGTGATCGGCGGCGGCAATTCGGGTGTGGAAGCCGCCATCGACCTCGCCGGTATCGTGGCGCACGTGACGCTGGTGGAGTTTGCCGAGCAGCTGAAGGCCGATGCTGTGCTGGTCAACAAGTTGAAGAGCCTGCCCAATGTGACCATCCACACCAACGCCCAGACCACCGAGATCACCGGTGCCGATGGCAAGGTCAACGGCCTGCGCTACAAGGACCGCGCTACCGGTGAAGAGCACCTGGTGGAGCTGGAAGGCGTGTTCGTGCAGATCGGCTTGGTGCCCAATACCGAGTGGCTGAAGGGCACGGTGGAACTGAGCAAGTTCGGCGAGGTCGTGGTAGATGCAAAAGGCCACACCAATCTGCCCGGCGTGTTCGCGGCGGGGGACTGCACCACGGTGCCGTACAAGCAGATCGTCATTGCTGCTGGTGATGGTGCCAAGGCTGCATTGAGTGCCTTTGATTACCTGATTCGCACGCCTGCGGTTGCCTAATTGACAGGCTTGGTTTGCCTGTACTTTGAACCTGAAGTGTTTTACTCCAGCAACATGGATCGCACGGTATCTGTCGCCATCCCTGCGCACAATGAGGAAGCATTGATTGGTGCCTGCATCCAGAGCTTGCTCGAGTCGGCCCGTTTTGCCAACGTATCCCTTGAGATCGTAGTCGCACTCAATCGATGCACCGACGGCACCCGAGCGATTGCTGAGCAAATGGGCGCGCGGTGTGTCGTCGAAGACTCGAAGTGCATTGCTGCGGTTCGAAACGCGGCCGTTCGCGCATCCAGCAAGCCCTTCGTCCTCACCATCGACGCAGACAGCCGTGTGAAGCGGGGCACCATTTCTTCGGCGGTCTCTAAATTTGATAGCGGCCGATTCGTTGGCGGAGGAAGTGCCATAACTCCAGAGCGGTTTTCATTTGGAATTGTTTGCAGCCTGGCGCGTGTCGTGCCACATGTGCTTCGTCTGGGCGTATCTGCTGGAATGTTCTGGTTCGAACGCTCTACATTTGAGGCACTGAACGGATTCGATGAGAGCCTTGTTAGCGCTGAGGACCTTGACTTTGCTACCCGCCTGAAGAGGCGCGGCAACATGCTCGGTCTCCGCTATGGCACGTTGTGGAGGTATGGCATCATCACCTCCTGCCGCAAGTTCGACACATTCGGCGATTGGTACCTCTTTCGCAATCCTTCATTGGTTCGCGATTTGTTGAAAGGTACGAATAGGGCTGCTGCCGATCACTTCTACTATGACGTAGACCGATGATCTGGCCACGCCACGCGAGATTGGCATGGTGCACAACGTCGAAGACCTGAGAGAAGAGGGAGTCCGGCAAAAGGATAATGGGTCAGAACCCACATGCCATTCCTTTAGAACAAAACCGCCGTCAGCGCACCTTCATCTTGCCCGCCCGCATCTATCTTGCCCCCATGGAGGGGCTTCTCGATTTTGTCCTGCGTGACATCCTGACCCGTGTGGGTGGGGTGGATCGCTGCGTGTCCGAGTTTATCCGCGTGACCCACACGCTGCTGACCGAGCGCACCTTCTTACGCATCATGCCCGAGCTGGCCAATGGCGGCCGCACCCCCTCCGGTGTGCCGGTGCGCGCGCAACTGCTGGGGTCTGACCCCGTGAGCATGGCCGAGAACGCGGCACGCTTGGCCGAGTTTGGCCCGCATGGCATCGACCTGAACTTTGGCTGCCCGGCCAAGGTGGTCAACCGCCACGGTGGCGGTGCGATGCTGCTGCAATACCCCGAACAGCTGCACAGCATTGTCAGTGCCGTGCGCCGCGCCGTGCCGGCACAGATGCCAGTAACGGCCAAGATGCGCCTGGGCTTCAACGACGATTCGCGCGCGGTGGAATGCGCGCAAGCGTTGGAGGCGGGCGGTGCCGAAGAGCTGGTCGTGCACGCCCGCACCAAGGCCGACGCCTACCGCCCGCCCGCGTATTGGGAGCGCGTCAACGACATCCGCTTGGCCGTCAAGATCCCGGTGGTCGCCAACGGCGAAATCTGGACCGTAGACGACGCCCGCCGTTGTCGCCAAGCCTCGGGCTGCGACAGCATCATGCTGGGCCGTGGCATGGTGACCGACCCTGGGCTGGCACTTGCCATTCGTGGTGACCTGGGAGGTGACGCAGCACCGCTGGTGCCCTGGACGGACATACTGCAGCTGATGGGCGGCTTCTGGCAACTGGTCGTCGCCCGCCTGGAGCGCCGCCAGCAGGCCGGGCGCTTGAAGCAATGGCTCAATTTCATGCGCCACCGGTACCCAGAGGCACAGGAGGCCTACGACAACTTGCGTACTCTGCACGACCCGGAGTTGGTGACGCAGTGGCTGCGGCTGCATGGTGCATTGGAAAGTGAAGGTGCTACTGAATCAGTAGCGGTATAGTCATATTTGACGGGGGCTGGGGTGCTATTTTCCAAAAGTCCTTCTCCAGCCCGCGTTGAGTTGTCAGCGCTGATCGGAGAATGTCATGCGTAGATCGAACCCCGAAGTCATTGTGTGGCGCTCCGGCAGCTCGATTGGGGGTTGGCTGCTCGCGGGGTTCTTCTGGTTCATTGCTTACAGCACTATCAAGGCATCGGAAGGTGAATCAACAGAAATCGGAACGCGGGTGGCTGCCCTGGTGGTTCAGACCTTCCTGATCGGCTTGGGGTTGGCGTTTGCGGGTGTGCGAACCGCCTACACCGCGAACATGGCTGATCGAACTTTGGTACAAACGCGCAGGTTCTTCGGCATACCTTTCACCCGAACGCAATGGGCCTACGAGGATCTGGAAAGCGTGGAGGTCCGTAAGGTGATTGGTGCCAAGGGGACGAGCTACCATCCGGCTGTTCGGATCAACGTGCGCGGAGGCGGGAAGCCGGTGCCTTTCAGCGCCTACGTCAGCGACTGGGAGGCGGCGTTAGCAGACGCGGAGCGCGTTGCGGAACTTCTTGACTTGCCAGTTATCGGCGCAGGCCGCTAACAACGGTTGCGGTCAGTAGTTTTTAATTGGCAGGTTTTCTACACACAGGGAGATTGCACATGCACGAAGGTTCATGCCACTGTGGCGCAGTTCGGATGAAATTGCCCTCCACGCCCGAAGTCGCTACCGATTGCAACTGTTCGCAGTGTCGGCGCATCGGTGGGCCGTGGGTTTACTTTGAGTTCGGCACGGTTGAAATCACGGGGCACCCGGAGGCCACCGCAGAGTACATCTGGGGCGACAAAACGCTGCGTACCATCCATTGCAAGACCTGCGGATGCGTCACACACTGGGAGCCGTTGCAACCAACCCCGGGTTGCAAACATGGCGTGAACCTTGGCAACTTCGATCCCAAGCTGATCGCATCGGTCCGCGTGCGCAAGTTCGATGGCGCCGACACCTGGAAATTTTTGGACGAATGAACACGCATCACGTCGGCTGGCCGAAAGCCGTTGGATGTGGGATGGTCTGGGTGGTTGCCATGGCGCTGGCGTCTTGCACTGCGCCGCTCGAATCGAGTACGCATGCGGCTATCGACCGCGTGGTCGCCGCCAATGCAGCGGAGCATGGCATCCCTGCGCAATCGGTTGTCATCCTGCGGTCTGGCAAGCCTGTCTACCGCCTGGCTTCCGGTCGTACCGCTGTTGACGGAGGAGGCCCGGTCAATGCGGAAACCATCTTTCAGGTTTTTTCGGTCAGCAAGCTGTTCGCCGCAACCCTGCTCTTGCAGCTTGCCGAGCAGGGGATGGTGGACCTTGGTGCGCCTGCTTCGCGCTACGTAGGCGACTTGCCGTCCGCCTGGCGGGCCATACCGGTTGCGCAGTTCCTGAGCCATGTCTCGGGTATCCCCGAGTACTACGATGCCGCAGACCTTGCCAAGCCATTCCCGCCATCCCTGCACGCAGTGTTTGCGCATCTGGCCGATAAACCGCTTGTCGATCCACCTGGCACACGGACCCGTTACACGGGCACCAATTTTCTGGTCATCGAGGCCATCCTCGAATCCGTGACAGGACGCAGCTACGGCCAGCTGGTACGTGATCGCATCATTGTTCCCCTCGGTCTGCGCAACACCTGGCTCGGACCCGACAGTGTGCCGCGTGACCGACTCGCGGCGGACTACCACGGTGAGAATGGGCGCCTGGTGCCCGATGTGCCGATCGCCTGGCCGGCTTACAGCAGTGCCCATGGCAATCTCTACAGCACGGCCAACGACATCGCTGCGTTCCTATCCGCGGTCGTTCAAGGCCAATTTGTCTCGCGCGAGACCTTGATGCGCGTGTGGAAACCCTATGCCTTTCCCAACGGAAACACTGGCTACTTCGCATCCGGCTGGGAATATGGCGAAAGCGGCGCCTGGCATGAGGTCGGGCACGATGGTGGCGCCAAGGTGCGCGTGCGTCTGGCGTTTGGCAAAGACCTCAACGACCCTACCGTTATTGTTTACCTGAACAACGGCAGCCGAGACAATGTCTGGTCCCGCACATTGGTCGATTCTGTTCAGCAACTGGTGCTGCCGCAATAGCCGTTCAGCCACGCCTTGCCACGCCAATCCCTCCACACACTTACCTATGCATATCAATCGCCGAAACCTGTTGCTTGCCGGGCTCGCTGTGCCCATGTTCTCGTCTTGTGCAAGTGATGTCGCTCAGCTCCGTGCACAGCCGGTCGCGGCGCTGGCCAAGGACCGGGACGTGTGTGCGTCGGTCTATGCCGTGCTACGGGCTGGCATACCCGCTGCGCCGATGGCCGTCTCTGGGTGCGATGCCGAGAGTCCGCGTGCCGACGCCATATTCCAGGCCGCATCGTTGACCAAGCCAGTCGCTGCCTTTGCCGCGCTGCAACTGGTGCTCGCTGGAAAGCTGGACCTCCAAGCCCCTGTTGTTCAATACCTACCCCAGGGGTACAAACACTTTCACAGTGCATTGGCCCGCTCGGCGAACGACGCACACGATGTTGTCACCAGCGATGCGCTTAGCCGTGTCACGATCGCCCAATTGCTGAACCATACGTCCGGTCTGCCCAACTGGGCCAGCGGCGCGCTCTCTTTCGCTGGGGCGCCCGGCAAGCGCTGGAGCTACTCGGGCGAAGGCTTTGTGCTGTTGCAAGCGGTGGTGGAGGCCATCACCAACCAGGACTTCTCGGCCTATCTCAGCCAGCAGGTGTTTGCTGTACTTGGCATGTCCGATACCAGCATGGTTTGGCGGGAGGACTTTGCAGAACGCTTGGTCCGCGGCAAGACCGCACTCGGGTTTCGGCCGGGCCTCAGGTTCCGGCACGCTGTGGCCGCAGCCTCGATGTACACCACGGCTGCGGACTATGCGAAGTTCATGTCGGCGCTGTTGGCGAACGACAAGATATTGGCCCTGACGCTGGAGAGCCCCATCGACGTAGACGCCGCGCTGGGGCTCCAGTGGGGCCGTGGCTGGGGCATAGAGCGCGCACCGGGCGGCCCCTACATTTGGCAATGGGGTAACAACCCCGGCTTTCGCACTTTCGCCATGGCCTCGGTTGCGTCCAAGGATGGATTCGCCATCTTCACCAATAACGACCGCGGAATGCCCCTTGCCGCATCGGTGGCGCACGCGGTCTTGCCCGCCGAGCACAATGCCTTTCGCTTCTCGATAGTGATGTAGGCTGCGCAGACCAACGCGCCCAACGCAACACGAACACATGGCAGCAACAACCCACAGCATTGCAGTTGACGCTGCGCAAGCTTTCTGGCGCCTTATGGCTACCAACGACTTTCAGTCTGTGGGGGCCGTGCTGGCGCCCGGCTTCGTGCTCGAATGGCCCCAATCCCAAGAGCGCATTCGCGGGGCAGAGCGGTTTGCGCAGATGAACAGCGAATACCCAGCACATGGCCCCTGGCGGTTCACGATCCATCGCCTCTTCGGTTCGGATGCAGAGGCCGTGTCGGAGGTCACGGTCACCGATGGCGTGCAGACCGCCAAGGCGATTTCTTTCTTCACCGTCGTACAAGGCAAAATCACGCGACTGGTCGAGTACTGGCCCGAACCCTATGCAGCGCCAGCCAATCGGGCGCATCTTGTCGAGACCATGGAGTGAGAACAAACATGTCCCAGAAAATCCTGTCGTCTCTCTTTGCCCAGAAAGCCTGGGCCAATCGTGAACTGTTTGATGTGGTGGCCTCGGTATCACCCACCGCGCATGCCGAGCCCTTGCACAAGGCGATTCGTACGCTCAACCACATCTACGTCGTCGATCGGATCTTTCGCGCCCATTTGCTGGGCGAGCAGCACGGCTATGCGGCTACCAACACACCCGAGACACCCGAACTGGGTGAACTCCATTTCGCCGTTGCCGAGACGGATACCTGGTTCGAGAACTATGTTTCCGGTTTGAGTGATCAAGCGCTGCGGGAAGGCCTGGTATTCCGCTTCACCGACGGTGACTCGGGGACGATGACCCGCGAGGAGATGCTGTTCCATGTGCTGAACCACGGGTCATACCACCGCGGCAATGTGGGCCAGACACTGAAAGACATTTCGGTGGCACCGCCACGCGATCTGCTGACCAAGTTCTTGCATGTCCGCGAACCCTCGCGCCGGCATGTCTGATATGCCATCGGGCACGCCCGGCTATTCCGGAACCCCGCTTTCCAAAAAGCTGGGCATCAAGGAGGCGTATCGCGTCCTGCTGGCCGATGCCCCCGAGGACTACGAGAAGCTCTTGGCGCCGTTGCCGCCCGGTGTGCAGTTTGCCAGGCATGCGGATGCCAGCATCGACATCGCGCACATCTTCGTCACCGACAGAGGCGTGCTGGCCAAGGCCTTGGGCTCACTGCGCAAGGCGCTGAAGGTGGATGCGGCGCTGTGGGTCTCCTGGCCCAAGAAGTCGGCCAAGGTTCCGACCACGGTGACGGAAGACACCATCCGCGAGCTGGCATTGCCCTTGGGTTTTGTCGATATCAAAGTCTGCGCGGTCACCGAGGTGTGGTCGGGACTCAAGCTCGTGGTGCGCAAGGAGTTGCGCTGAAAAAAAGTCCGTCTATGGGGTGCTAGAAAATTAGTAGCGCACTAGATCCATTTGACAAGGGCTAGCGGCTATTTATTTGAAAACGCTCCGGGGTACTGGTGCAAATACCAGTCCACCACCTGCTCATGCCCCAGGCTCAAAAACTCCTTCAGGCGCGGCACCCATACAAAGCCCAGCACGCTAGTCGCCATCAGCAGCCCAAACGCGGTGTAGACCGTATCCACACGCCAATGCGCCAGGGCCACGCCCACCACCGCAGGGCCTAGGGCACCGGCCACCTGCGTGGCCATGGACGAGGCCGCGAAGATGCGCACCCGGTGGGTCTGCGGAATCGCCAGCGCGCGGTGCGTGGCGCCTACCAGGCCCATGGAGGCATTGCAAAAGCCAGTGAGCACCAAGCCTGCAACCACCAGGTAAGGTGTGGTGGCAAACCCGACCACGGCCAAGGCGATGCCCTCACAAAAGCCCAAGCCCAGGCGCACGCGGTAGCGCCCAAAGTGTTGCACCAATACCTGCGAGCCAAAGACGCTGCCCATGAGCACGCCTGCTGACAGCGCGCCCAGGCAGATGCCCAGCCAGTTGCCGGCCAGGCCCAGGGCGTGGACTTTGATAGGGATCAGAATGCCGACGGCCGGCCCTTGGAAGATCCACACCACAAAGTTCACCGCCGTCCACCCGCGTATTTGCACGGGCTTGGTCTACTAAAGCTGCAGCCAATGCGTGGGCAACGACCAGTGCTAGCAGCAGTGGCAGGCTGAACAGGCCCAGTGCTGCTACCAGACCATAGGCTAGTGCAGTGCACAGCATCGCGGCCAGCCCGAACTGGATTTGCCGGGCCTTGCAGATGCGGTCGCCAAAGGGTGATGCCACCGGCACCGCCAACAGCATCGCGATGGCCAGCGTCGTGCCATAGAGGGCCACGCCACTGGCGCCGGCACTGCTGGTCACCCACCAGGGCAATACCACCAGCGCGCTGAGCTCAGCCAGTTGGATCAGGGCATCGGTAATTAAAAAACTGCGCAGCGCAGCAGGCAATCGCGGCACGGCGCAGGGCGTGTGTTACTACTGCGGGGCGGTCACCAAGACCCCGTCTGCAAGCAGCAGCGTCTTTTGCTTGAACCCGTAGACCGTGCCGGAGACCGATCCGTCAATCTGGAAGCAATCCAAGATAGTCTTGGTCAGGACATCGGATGTATCGGTCACCTTCAGGCACACATCGGCCAGCCCCGCAATTTGGTTGGCTACCGACCAATCGTAGGTCAGCTTGTGCGTGCGGCCGATATCGTAGAAATTCAGGCCATTGTTCTGGATGACCAAATCGGCTGTAAACAGTTTTGCACCGTTGCCAGGCTTGCCCACCTGTGGCAGCGGCGTGCTTTGCAAGTTGGATGCCGTGTTGCTCTTGTCGTCTATCCATGCCAGTACACGGAACGCGTTGCCCGCGTGGCTGTAGTTGATGCTGGTGGTCGTGGTGGGTGCTACAACGCCGTTGATAGCCTCGGTCTCTTCCCGCAAGAACCAGCCGGCTGCACCCGGTCGGTAGACCACTTTGGTATCAATGCGTCGGCCGCCCTCGTCGGTACGGCTGGCATTAAAGGTCCCGCCCTTGGTGGCCAGGTTGGTCACGAAGTTGCCAACCAGGAATTCGTCGATGGCACCTGTTTTTGCTTCCGGACGATTGCGGTCATCACCGCCGCCTCCACAGGCGCTCAAGAGGGTTGTGGTGCCGACGGCGAGAGCCAGCAAAGAAGATGAAATGGCTCGCCAGCTGCGTGTGCTGTGTGTCATAGAAACTCCCTGTTTCTGTCTGTTTTTTTGAACCGGCGCCAATATACTGCGCCTGCGCTGCCTTTGTACATCCCATGGTGGTAACAGGGTGTTTGGCGGGCATGAAGCAGAATACCCAGCCCAAGGATTTTCGCCACACCCTATGCCTTCGTTTGAACACACCATCCTACACACCGACCGATTGCGGCTACGCCCCTCCACCGAGGCGGATGCTGAGGCCTTGTTTGCGATCTACTCCGACACCCGTGTCGCGCGCTTCCTCAGCCGCCCTGCCTGGACGGACATGGAGGCTGCCCATGCGCGCATTGCCCGTGACCGCGAAGCCCTGCCCAGCGGCAAGTACCTGGGCCTGGTGATGGAGCGCAAGGCCGATGGCCAGGTGGTGGGCGAGTGCTCGCTGTTCAACCTGATGGAACAGTGCCGCCGTGCAGAGATCGGTTACAGCCTGGGCTCCTCCGCCCAGGGCCAGGGCTTGATGCACGAAGCCTTGACCGCCTTACTGACCTACGGGTTTGCAGACATGCATCTCAACCGCGTGGAGGCCGACATAGACCCGCGCAATGCGGCATCGGCCAAGAGCCTGGAGCGCCTGGGCTTCCAGAGAGAAGGGCACTTGCGCGAGCGCTGGATTGTGGATGGTGAGGTGTCCGACACCGGCTTGTACGGCCTGCTGGCCCGCGACTGGGCCTTGCTGCAGGCTCCCACGGCCGCGTGAATCACGGCTGGGCCAGTACCATGATGGCCACTGCTTTTCATCGATATACAAAAAACGGGGAGACCACCATGCCCAAGTTTCCAAGAACTGCTGTACTGCTCGCGACCGTGTCCCTGCTGCTGGCAGGCTGTGCACAAACCGGCAACCTGGCTGAAGAGACGCGGCCCCACGATGCGCGCAATGACTTTGTGCCGTCTCCCGCCGTTTTCGATTTCGCCCCCATGGCCGACAGCACCACGCCCACCGACCGCTGGAGCGGTGTGCTGGGTGGCGCGGCCTACCGCATCGAGGTGCCCACCGCTGGATGGAATGGCAAGCTGGTCCTGTACGCGCACGGCTACACCGGCACCGGCAAAAACCTCACGGTGCAAGACCCGCCGATACGCCGTTACCTGATCGACAACGGCTACGCCTGGGCGGCGTCCAGCTACAGCAAAAATTACTACGACGTGCGCTCCGGCGTGGAAGACACTAATGCGCTGGCCCTGGCCTTCAACGACATTGCCGCCCGCAATGGCCGCCCTCTGCCGCCACCCACCAAGACCTACATCTTTGGCCGCTCCATGGGCGGGCATATTGCCGCGGCCGCGGTAGAAGCAGAGACGCAGGCCACTGCCAAGAACAAGTTCCGCTACGACGGCGCCGTGCCCACCTGCGGTGTGCTGGACGACGAGCAACTGTGGGCCTACTTCGGTGCCTACCAGTTGGCCGCACAGCAGCTGGCGGGGCTGCCCGCCACGTCCGTGCCCGTCAGCAACTGGCCACAGATTGCGGGCCATGTGCGTACCAGCATGTTCAACAGCACCACGTCCTTTGCGACACCCACACAGCAGGGCCTGCTGCTCAAGAGCATGGTCATGCATTTGACCGGGGGCGAGCGGCCGCTGTTCGACCAGGGCTTTGCCAACGACTACCTGCAGAACGTAGTCTGGGGCGCCTTCGGCGACGATGGAACCCTGCGCGGCGTGCTCAATGCCAGCGTCTTCGATACCCGCAATGTGCGTTACACCTTTGATGCGCCCGAGCCCGTGGTGGCTGCGTTCAACGCGTCCATCGCCAGATCCACGGCCGCGCCCGATGCCAACCGCCTGCGCCGCGATGGCCTGCGCTGGATTCCCAAGGTGCACGGGGATTTCAGCGTGCCCGTGCTGACCATCCATACGCTGGGTGACATGTATGTGCCCTTTGGACTGGAGAAAACCTATCGGACAAAGGCCACCGCCAAGGGCCATGCGGACCTGCTGGTGCAGCGCGCCATCCGCGCACCCGGCCATTGCGATTTCACGGTGGCGGAGCAGGCCCGCGCCTTTGCCGATCTGGCGCGCTGGGTGGAGCAGGGCGTCAAGCCTGCGGGCGATGACGTGGCCACCGCATCGACTGTGGCCGATCCGGCGTACGGCTGCAAATTCACCAACAACAACCTGGTCGCAGAGGATGCCGCGGCCGTCAAGGCCATGCGCGCGCCCGGTAAATTGCCCGCTTGCCCGGCCTCCAGTAACGGCTCCGCAGAGTAGGGCGCTTAACCCGCGAGCAAAGACTCGATCAACTGGTCGGTGATGTCCGCCGGTTGGCCGCGCCACACGATCTTGCCCGCCTTGTTGACAAAGAAGGCATACGGCAGGCCCTTGATGCCAAAGGCCTTCTGGATGCTCTTCTTGCCTTCCACTGCGACTGCGTATTGCAGGTTCATACGCTGGGCGAATGGTGCGACGACCTCTTGCGTTTCGGGTGACACACCGACGACGACCAAGCCTTTGGGACCGTAGGCCGCGTTCCAGGCGTTGAGTTTGGGGAAGGAGTCCCGGCAGGGGGCGCACCAGGTGGCCCAGAAGTCCATCAGCACCAGCTTGCCCTCCAAGGTGGGGGCCTTGGTGCTGGCAATGAACTGCAGATCGTGCTCGGGCAGGGGCGTGTCCAGCTTGACACCGTTGTACCAGTCCAGCAGGCCTGCGGATGCGCAGACGGTGGAGCCGGCGAGAACCAAGGAGAGTAGGATTTTTTTCATCGGAGGTCGGGTAGAGCGGTTGATGGGCTAGGGGTGGCGCATGCCCCCACCGTGTCGAACGCGCCAGCTGCCACTATGGCCGACATAGAATGCCCGCGGTATGCCGCCTGGCGGCTGACCCAGCGCACCCACACCGGAGGAATCCCCCTGTGAAGAAGTCTTTGCTCCTTGCCGCCGCTTGCCTGTCATTGCCAGCAGTGGCCCAATCGACTGCACCCCTGGTCTCGGGCATAGATACCAAGGCCTTTGACACCTCGGTGCGTGTGCAGGACGACTTTTACGGCCACATCAACGGCCTGTGGGCCAAGACCACGCCCATCCCCGCCAGCAAGGGGCGCTGGGGCACCTACGACCAACTGCGCGAGACGGCACAAGAGCAGGTGCGCACCATCCTCGATGACACGGTAAAGAACCCCGGTGCAGCGGGCAGCGAGACCCGCAAGATCGCCGACCTGTACCTGAGCTTTGTCGACCAGAAGGCGCGCGATGCCCGCGGTGCCAAACCCCTGCAGGGCGACCTGGACCGTATCGCCGCGCTGCGCGACAAGAAAGAGCTGCCGGCGCTGATGGCCTACCTCAGCCGCAGCGGCGTGGCCACACCCTTTGTGCTGGATGTGTACCAAGACGCCAAGGACGCCACCCGCTATGCCGCCTATGCCAGTCAAAGCGGCCTGGGTTTGCCCGACCGCGACTACTACCTCAAGGATGACGACGCCAAGCTCAAGGCCGCGCGTGCGGCCTACGCAAAGCATGTAGAAACCTTGCTGACCATGGGCGGTGATGCGCAGGCCGCTGCCCACGCAGCCGAGGTGCTGGCGCTGGAGACCGCAATGGCGGCAGCGCAGTGGACCCGCGTGGAAAGCCGCGACGCGCTCAAGACCTACAACCCCGTCCCTGTCGAACAACTGGCCGAGCTGGCCCCCGGCTTTGACTGGCAGGCCTATCTGGGTGCTGCGGGCTTGATGGGCAAGACCAGCTTTGTGGTGGTGCGCCAACCCAGCTACCTCACGGCCATGGCCGGCTTGGTCAACAGCCAGCCGCTCGATGCCTGGAAGAGCTACCTGCGCTGGCATGTGCTGGCCGGCAACGCGCAGTACCTGTCGACGGCGTTTGTCGAAGAGCGCTTCGCCTTCACCGGTAAAACCCTGCGCGGTGTGCCGGAGAACGAGCCCCAGTGGCAACTGGTGCAGCACTGGCTGGACTCCGCGATGGGCGAGGCGGTCGGCAAGCTCTACGTCGCCAAGTATTTCCCGCCGCAGAACAAGGCCCGCGTGCAGGCCATGGTTGACAATTTTCTGGCCACCTTCCGCGAGGGCATCGACGCACTGGATTGGATGGGGCCACAGACCAAGCGAGAGGCACAGGCCAAGCTGGCCGCCTTCAGGCCCAACATCGGCTACCCGGACAAATGGCGCGACTACTCGGACCTGAAGACGGACAAGAACGACCTGGTGGCCAATGTGCGCGCCGCGCACCAGTTTGCCTACCAGCGCGGCGTCAACAAACTGGGCCAGCCGGTGGACCGTGGCGAGTGGTCCATGCTGCCGCAGACCGTCAACGCGCAGTTCAGCCCGCTGAAGAATGCCATCACCTTCCCGGCCGCGCTGCTGCAGCCGCCGTTCTTCAACATCAAGGCCGAAGACGCTGTCAACTACGGCGCGGTGGGCACCAGCATCGGCCACGAGATCAGCCACGGTTTTGACGACCAGGGCAGCCAGTACGACGGCCTGGGCAATCTGCGCAACTGGTGGACGGCAGAAGACCGCGCCAACTTTTCTACCCGCGCCGCCGGCCTGGTGCAGCAGTACTCGGCTTTCAGCCCTGTGCCGGGTTACTTTGTGAACGGCAAGCTGACGCTGGGTGAGAACATCGGCGACAACTCCGGTGTGGCCATTGCCTACAAGGCCTATCGCCGCTCGCTGGATGGGAAGGCGTCGCCCGTGCTGGATGGCCTGACCGGCGAGCAGCGGCTGTTCATAGGCTTTGGCATCAAGTACCGCACGCTGCAGCGCGAGGATGCGGCCATCCTGCAGGTCAAGACCGACCCCCACTCGCCCGGCGAGTTTCGCGTGCGCGGTACGGTGGCCAACCAGCCGGGTTTCTACGAGGCCTTCAACATCCAGCCGGGCGACAAGATGTATGTGCCGCCGGCGCAACGTGTCATCATGTGGTGAGAAAACCCAAGAACGATTCGACTATGACAACCCCACTTGCAGAGGCGCCCACACCCACTATCCGCGGTTACCACGCCCACATCTACTTCGGACCGGAAACCGTAGGCCAGGCTCGCACGCTGTGCGGGGCCGCGGCCCAGCGCTTTGATGTGGCCATGGGCCGCGTGCACGAGAGGCCTGTGGGGCCGCACCCGGACTGGAGCTGCCAGTTGGCCTTTCGCCCGGCGCTGTTTGCTGATGTCGTGCCTTGGCTGGCCATGCACCGCGGTGGCCTCGTGGTGTTTGTGCACCCCATCAGCGACAACGAATTGATGGACCACACCGACCGTGCGATGTGGATGGGCGCGGTACGTCCGCTGGACCTGAGTGTGCTGAGCGCAGGGCCAGGCGAGCTGATTTAGCCCCCACGTTCGCTCACAGCGTGTGGCTCTCGGCCCCCTTATGGCGCGCTAACCCAGCAACTCGGCCATCTGTATCTGCTCGCGCACCGATCGCAATTGCTCTGCGAGCTTGTCGTTGTCGCTCTTGCTGCGGTCCTTCTTCTCAGCCAGTACCTGCGCCTCTTTCAAAAGGGCTTCGGCGCGCAGCTTGGGTAGCGGAATCACGTCCTTTGAGATCACGACTGTGTTGAGCGCAGTTTGTAGTTGCACCTTGGCCTCATCAATCTTTCCCGCATCTATCAGCGGAGTTATCGCCTTGATCGCCGCGGGATAGGTCGCAAGCGGAATACTCGTAGTGCGGATCTGCGTCTCACTTGCCAGCGCTTCCACCATTGCCCGAGCTTTTGGAATGTCGCCGCCCGACAGAGTCTTCTTTGCTTCAGAGATGGCAAGCTTCAGCGTCTGGGGGGCAGCAAACACGTCAAGCACCGCGACCCCCGACGCGACTGGCGCAAACCTCAGAGCTGGATCGCGCGCAACAATGAGCTCAAGCTTGCCGGTAGCCTCGGCCAACGCATTCAGGGCAACGTCGCTTTTCTTGTCTTCGAGTGCCTTGAGCGCCTGCCAAGGCTGAGATATTGCGTCAGCCGCATCGGTCAAGAGCAGCTTCCGTTTCTCTGCGAGGGCCGCAGAAGTCTGCGTTTCGACTGCAGATTGGGTCACCGCATTGGAGCCCGTCTGCAGCTTGCTTGTAGATTGTGAGTCCGCGGCCAGGCAGGGCACTGCCGCGAGTAGTCCAACGCCCAGCGCAACTGCAGCCAGCGTCTTTATGGCGGGTAGCCAGCCATAGCCCTCGCGGCCAGTTCCATTGGATGAACCGAATGCACTGTTCGGTTGGCTCAGCATGTATGTCGTCATCATGATGTGCCCTTTCGATTCAGTAGATTCGTGCCGGTCAGCACCACGCCGCCGGTCAAAACGCGAAATAGGTGCGGGCCTAAAAATTTCAATAGTTCCGTCCAATTGCAGATACAACAAGGCCAAAACTCCAGGCTGGCTTTCAACCCAGAAAACCCTCTTGAAACAGAAAACTGCGACCCTATTTCGCCCTTGAAACACCAGATGGTCTGGTGAACTTTAAGGAGGTAATTCACCATGGAGTCGAGGAGCATTGTTGAAAAATTTCGCTATGTCTTCCTGGGTGCCCTAACAACCACCGCGCTGCTGTGCGGCTACGCCTATTCCCAAAAAGCCCCGCGCCCCAGCGATGCAGATAGGCCTCATGCGCCCGAAGTGGTCAGCCTGTCGCCAGCCTCAAGAAGCACGTCTTTTCCGGACTTTTCTGAGATTGCCGCTCGGCAAGGGCAAGCGGTGGTCAACATCAGCGTGTCCGGTACGGTAAAAACCGGGCTCTCCGGGTTCCCCGGCTTTCCACAACTGGACCCCAACGATCCCTTTCAGGAGTTCTTCAAACGATTCCAAGGCCCGTCTCCCCAGGGGAAAGTACCTACGCAGGGCTTCGGTTCAGGCTTCATTGTCAAACAGGACGGTGTAGTGTTGACCAATGCGCACGTTGTAGCCAACGCCGACGAGGTCACGGTCAAGTTGACTGACAAACGCGAGTTCAAAGCCAAGGTGATAGGGGTGGACAAACTCTCCGACGTAGCGGTACTGAAGATCGACGCCAAAGGTTTGCCTACGGTCACGATAGGCAATCCCAAGGAGAGTCGCGTGGGTGAATGGGTGGTGGCCATAGGCTCCCCCTTTGGCTTTGAAAATACCGTTACTGCCGGGATCGTCTCTGCCAAGTCACGCACTTTGCCAGACGAGGGCTATGTGCCTTACCTGCAAACTGATGTGGCCATCAACCCTGGAAACTCAGGTGGCCCGCTGTTCAACATGCGTGGAGAGGTCATTGGGATCAACTCCCAGATTTACAGTCGCAGTGGTGGCTACCAGGGCCTGTCCTTCGCCATCCCCATCGATGTCGCGATGAACGTCGAGCGTCAACTGATCGAGACCGGAAAGGTAAGCCGCGGCCTTTTGGGCATAGCGGTTCAGGACGTCAGCTCCGACTTGGCCGATACCTTTGGTCTGGACAAACCTGTGGGAGCCGTTGTCGGTGCGGTAGAGAGAGACAGCCCAGCCGACAAGGCCGGTATCCAACCAGGGGACATCTTGCTCAAGTTTGGCGGCACATCGATCAACCGCTCTGGAGAACTACCGCCCTTGGTTTCCGAGGTGACACCCGGATCGCAAGCCGTGGTCACGTTGTTGCGGCAGGGTAAGACCAAGGAGATCACCGTGACCGTCGGTGAAGTAAAAACTGCGGAGGCAAAGGCCGCCATCGCCAACGAAGACCAGGCCAAACTGGGACTTGCCGTACGTCCCTTGACCGATAAGGAGCGTAAAGAGGCGCGGGTGGTTTCCGGGTTGGTCGTGGAAACGGTTAACGAAGGTCCCGCGGAGAAGGCCGGTATCCAGACGGGTGACGTCATTCTGTCTGTGAACGGTGAGCTGGTTGCCAATGTTGAGCAACTGCGATCCAAGGTCAATCGTGCGGACAAACGTTTGGCTGTGCTTGTGCTGCGGGACAACAATCGGATTTTCGTCCCCATCAACCTCGGCTAACTGACAGTGCGTTGTCGACAAGGTTCTGGCCAGCGACGGCCGATATGGACTATTGAATGTAGTACTGCAACTGCCGGGTGGAGGAGCCCTCCACCCGGGCTTCTTCAAAACCCAAGGGTGAATGCCATGTTAAACAACCATTCCTTCGCGCATGCCGATGCAACGCGTCGGCATAGCATTTCTTCGAATAGCGTTTCCCAACCGATTCCGATACAGCCTGGTGCCATGGATAGGCTGACGGCCTGGTTCGCCGGTGACATTGCGCTGACACGCGCTGAGGCGCATCGTTTGCTGGAACGTGCGGTGGATTCCGGTCAACTCGCACAGAGTCGTGCCGAGTTTGTTGCGGCTATCAAAGCCCTGGCCGTCGGGCCGAGAAGTTGGCACGACATGGGCTACCGATTGCTTCCGGACGATTGACCATGGCCTCGCAAAACGACAAAGTGCTGTTGCGAGCGCGCCAAATCTTCCTGCTGACAATGGCGGTTGCCCTTGGCGGAGCCACCATGCTCACGGCCTCCGACCCTGTCGGAAAGACCGGCAAGCCGTGGGCCGCAATCGCAGTGGACACGGTGCTGCCTTGAAATAGCCCGTCCAGGCACGGCGCTATACCCTCCGTGGGCGTAGCTAAGCCTGGCTTTCAGGGATGAGTTTGGAGCGGCATTGGCACCTGAACTCGCTCGAAATTCACTCTTGAAATTCTTTTCTGAATCCTTAATTTTTGTTTCGAACCGGCAGGAACGGGTCTCCTGCCGGTGTATTTCAAACCATAGGAGGACGCACCATGTATGTATCTTTGTGGAACCAGCCGAACTCCCTTTTCGGCCAATTTGAACTACTGCGCCGAGAACTGGATGAGGCGCTCGGTGTTTCCGGACTGCCCAGCAGCATTCGCTCGGTAAAGCCCGGAACCTTTCCCGCGATTAACGTCGGCCGCACGCCCACCAGCGTAGAGGTTTACGCCTTTGCTCCAGGACTGGATTCGTCCAAGCTTGATATCACTTTGGACCGCGGCGTGTTGCGGATCAGTTGCGAGCGCGCCTCAGGAATCCCGCAAAAAGACGCGCCAGTACAAATCTATGCGCGAGAACGCACGGCGGGCAGCTTCACCCGAACTGTCTCCCTTCCAGAAGACATCGACCCGACCAAAGTGGATGCCAACTACCGCGATGGTGTTTTGCAAATCACCATTGCGCGTCGAGAGTCGAGCCAACCGACGCGCATAGCTGTGCAGTAAGAAAAAAGACCGAATCAAAGGAGAAAGGACCATGTCTAACACCAACACAAGCAAGCAAGTCACCCGCACCGCAAGCAGTGAGCAGGAGCAGCGGGCCGTGCTACCCGCGGTCGATGTCTTCGAGGACGCGACCGGCATTACCCTGCTTGCCGATATGCCCGGCGTATCCAAAGAGCAGCTGGAGCTCCATGTCGAAGGCGATGCACTGCTCATCGAAGGTGGGCTGCAGCAACGCACGCCTGATGGCTTGGAGGCCATTTATGCGGAAGTGAGGGTGCCACGCTACCGCCGCAGCTTCACGTTGAGCCGTGAGTTGGATACGACTCGTATAGAAGCCAATTTGAAGGATGGTGTCCTGCGTTTGCGGATTCCGAAGCAGGCACACGCGCAGCCGCGCAGGATTGCCGTTACCGCGGGTTGAAGGAGGCATTTGGCAGGAAACCCTCCCATATCTTCGAATGAAAGGAGAGAGACGATGACCACTCTTACACAGCAAATCAAGCAAGGAGCTGATCAGGCATGGGAGTCGTTGTCGGACGGGTGGCGCGAGATCAGCTCTCGCGCTACCGGTGCGCTGACACGTTTCTGGCCAACAGCATCACAGCCGGCGGAAGCCCCTGCGGACAAAGGGCCGGACACGCCACCTTCCGGTAAACGGCTTGGCATGGGCGGTTGGGCCTTCCTTTGCGCCGACGTGTTCGATAGCGCGGACAAGCTGACGGTGCGCATTGAGGCACCGGGAATGCGCAGAGAAGACTTCAACGTCGCGCTAAATGGCGAGGTGCTGAGTGTCTGGGGTGAAAAGCGGGTTGACCGCGAGCTGGGTCACGGCCAGTGGCGTTTGGTACAGAGTGCGTACGGCAACTTCCGTCGCGACGTGGTCTTGCCCGTGCCAGTGCAGGCGGCAAAGACCCAGGCAAGCTACCGCGATGGCGTACTGCGCATCGAGCTGCCAAAGTCGGAAACGGCAATATCGCGGCGCATAGCCGTTAAGACTCACGCTTGAGGGAATCTAGGAGGGAGCGGTGAGCGCAAATGGGCCTCCCGCCCTCCTGCCTAGAGTGCTTCACACTTGACCGCTGGTGCGGGTATCTTGACTGTTTTCGCCAAAAGCGGGTCTGTTGCCTACCACTCCGGTATTTCTTGGGCGCGAGTGATTGCGCTTCTAGAAAGCGGACGATGGTCAATGTCGGCTACTGGCCGAAGCAGCCGCGCACCTGCTTTGGACCTTCCAAAGATCAAGCAGTACGCAAAGCAGAGAATTGAAGACTGGCGCTCAATGATTTCCGGAACGGGTGATCAGTCACGCCGGAGTCGGAATGCGCACCTGCGATGAAACCTAGCCCAGCTTATCTAAGCCCACCAGCGCCGCGTGCTGCAATAGCATGATGGTCTTGCCGTCCTGGATAGCGCCCGTGCCAATCTGCGCCAGCGCCTCGGCCAGTGTCAGTTCCAGCACCTCGATGTCTTCACCTTCGTGCGCATGGCCGCCGCCCTGCGACAGTTGGTCGGCTGCCTCGTAGGTTGCGGCGAAGAAGTGCAGCTTCTCGGTGACCGAGCCGGGGCTCATATAGGCTTCGAACAGTTTGCGTGGCTTGCGGATCTGGAAGCCGGTCTCTTCCATTGCCTCGCGACGTATGCAGGTCTCGGGGTCGTCACCATCGAGCAGGCCGGCACAGGCCTCGACCATCATGCCGTCGGCATTGCCGTTCACAAAGGTCGGAAAGCGGAACTGCCGCGTCAACACCACGGTATTGCGGCTGGCGTTGAACAGCAGCAGCACCGCGCCGTTGCCGCGGTCATAGGTCTCGCGGCTCTGGCGCTGCCAGCTACCGTCGCGACGCAGGTAGTCGAACGTGGTTGTCTTCAGCACATACCAGTTGTCGGACAACAGCTTTTCATCCACGATGCGGACGCGGGAGGGGGTATCTTCGGTATGGGATGGCATGGCGGTTGATTCGTGCAAAAACGTGCAGTTTAGTATAATTTCGTGCAAGCGCAAGTTCAACCAGAAACACCATGCTCACCACCCAACGCAAGAAGCTGATCCAGGAGCGCCTGCTGCAAACCGGCGAAGTCATCGCCAAGAGCCTGAGCCAGGAGTGGGGTGTGTCCGAAGATACGATTCGCCGTGACCTGCGCGAGCTGGCACAAGAGGGCAAGCTACAGCGTGTACATGGCGGGGCGCTGCCGGCCTCGGCCGCGCTGGCCACATTGGATGCGCGCCAGCACATTGCGGCGGCCGACAAGCAGGCCCTGGGCCGGGCCGGGGCCGCCATGGTCAAGCCGGGGCAACTGGTGTTTCTGGATGGCGGCACCACGGCCTTGCAAGTGGCGCGCCACCTGCCGCACGATTTGCGCGCCACCTTTGTGACCCACAGCCCCACTGTGGCGGTGGAGCTGGCCACCAAACCGCATCTGGACATCGTCATGCTGGGCGGCACGCTGTATCGGCATTCCATGGTGAATGTGGGCGCCGCTGTTGTGGTGGCCGTGGGCCAGTTCAGGGCCGACCTGTACTTCATGGGCGTGACCGGCGTACATACCACGGCGGGCTTGAGCACGGGCAACTTTGAAGAGGCCGCCATCAAGCGTGCGCTGCATGCCCAGGCCGCCGAGACCATCGTGCTGGCCTCGACCGAGAAGCTGGGCACCGCATCACCCTATGTGGTGGCGGCCGTGGCTGAGGCCGCGGCGGTGCTGGTGCTGCCGGGCGTGCCCGCGGACATGTCCAGGGGGCTGGAGGCTGCGGGAACGCGGCTGGTGGTGGTTGGTTAGGAATTGTGTTTGCTATCTATTTAATAGCAAACAAGGAATATCTGACGAGGGCTATAGCCGAATTTTCTTCTGAGTCTCAGTTTTTGATGCTAAAAATACCCTATTTGGGGTTTTTGGAGGCCTTTTGCCAACCCCTTAGCCCAACAGCGCCTCAAACCCCTGCTCCGGCTCGAAGCGCTTGTTGCGAAACAGCAGCCGGGTCGGGCCCGGTAGCGCCCGCTGCTGTACCGAGTGCCGCGGGTCACCGGGGTAGCACAGCACGCGGGTACCGTCCTGGTCAAAGGACTCGGGCAGCACCAGCGGCGGCGGTTGTTGGCGCGCGGCGTCCATGACGCTGGCCACCGTGCGGTGGCGCGACAGGTGGGACAGGCTCATGATCTGCGGCGGCGCCAGTTCGATCTGGCCGGCCCAGTATTGCTCCAGTGCGGCGCGCGGTGCCAGCCAAACGCTCTCGGTGGCCTCGTGGTCGTCGTGCGTGGCTTCTTGCTCGGGCGGCACGGCGGCAACAAAGAAGCGCGTGTCAAAGCGCTTGTTGGTGACGGACGGCATGCGCGGCGTGATCCAGCGGCTCCAGGGCAGTACGTTGCGGGTTTGCAGCCGCACGTTCAGCTCGGCCAGCAGCGCATTGAAGGGCTTGGCCTTGTCATGCAGCAGCGCCGCGCGCGCGCTGGCGGTGTCGGCGGTGAACAATACGCGGGACTCTTCAAAGGCCTCGCGCAGCGCCGCCACATACAGGCCCGCTGCGGTGGCGGCGGCCAACGTGGGCTCGCCCAGCGCAGCGTGCAGGGATGCGGGGGCCTGGTCCAGGTGCGCGGTAGCGTCCAGCAGCCCGTCGTTGGCGTCGAGCTTGCCGCCGGGGAACACATAGGCCCCACCCAGCACGTCGGACAAACCGTGGCGCTTGACCAAAAACACCTCCAGGCCGGCGGGCGCATCGCGCAGCATGACCACGGTGGCTGCGTCACGGGGTGGGGCGGTGGGGACTTCGGAGTTCAGTTCCATGGTGTTGTGCAGGTGTCTCGGTTTTGACGCGGCAGGGCGGCCCTGTGAATTACAGTGTTTCGTTTTTCAAGAAAAAAGGAAGAGTGTCTATGACGATAGATTTCAAAGGCCGTGTTGCCATTGTGACGGGTGCGGGTGGTGGCCTGGGTCGCGAACATGCCTTGGCCTTGGCGGCACGGGGCGCCAAGGTGGTGGTCAATGACCTGGGCGGCGCGCGCGATGGCTCAGGTGGCTCGCTCAGCGCGGCCGAAGCCGTGGTGGCCGAAATCCGTGCCGCCGGTGGTGAGGCCATTGCCAATGGTGCTTCTGTCACCGACTGGGACGCCGTGCAGGCCATGGTGCAGCAGGCCGTGGACACCTGGGGCCGCGTGGACATTCTGGTCAACAACGCCGGCATCCTGCGCGACAAGAGCTTTGCCAAGATGGAGCTGGCGGATTTCAAGCTGGTGATGGACGTGCACCTGATGGGTGCCGTGCACTGCTGCAAGGCGGTGTGGCCGCACATGGTGGCGCAGAAATACGGCCGCATCCTGATGACCACATCCAGCTCCGGCCTGTACGGCAACTTTGGCCAGTCCAACTACGGTGCCGCCAAGCTGGCCCTGGTGGGGCTGATGCAGACCCTGTCGTTGGAAGGTGCCAAGGCCGATATCCGCGTCAATGCACTGGCGCCCACAGCAGCCACCCGCATGACCGAAGACCTGATGCCCGAGGCCGTGCTGGCCGCGCTCAAGCCCGAGGCTGTGGTGCCGGCGATGCTGGTCTTGGTGGCCGAGGACGCGCCCACGCGCACTATCCTGTGCGCCGGGGCTGGCAGCGTAGAGGCCGCCAACATCACGATGACCCAGGGCGACTGGATTGGGCTGGGCAGCGAAGCGCCCGAGCGCCTGGCCGCCCAACTGGACGCCGTGCGCGACCGCACGGGCGAGACCGTGCCGGGCAGCGGCTCCGCGCAGAGCACGCATGAGGTCAGCCGCGCGATGCAGCGCTTGGCCTGAGGCCTGGGCCGCAGGCGCTTTCTTACATTAGCGTTATCGGCTTGCCGTCCTGCGCCTGGATCTTCATCAGGCGGGTGGCAAACCGGGCCTGCACATCGGCTGGCAGCGGAGCAAAACCGGTGTTCTTCAATGCCCCGTCACCGGTGAGCTGCGTCCAGTACAGAAAATGCATGGCCGTGGCCACCGATGTGGCTGTCTTGGGTTGGGCATCCACCAGGATGAAGGAGGCCAGTGTGATGGGCCACGCGTGGGCGGCCGGGGCATTCAACAGACTGGCCGTCTCGTCGCCGGAGCGGCTCATGTCAGACGCCTTGACGGCGGCTTTGAAGCTTTCCTCACTCGCGGTCACGAACGCCGTGCCATCACCCGCGCGCAGGCGTACCGCGCTCAGGCCGTTCTTGATCGCTCGGTCAAACGACAGATAGCCGATGGCGCCGGGCGTTTCGCGCACCGCCTTGGCAACGCCATCGCTGCCTTCCACGGCCTGCAGGGCGGTACCGGACTTGCTCCAACCGGGCAATGCCGAGGCGCCAATTTCTTTCTTGAACTCTGGTGAGACCTGGGCCAGGTATTTGGTGAAGCCCTCGGTGGTGCCCGATTTTTCGCCCCGCACCACGCGCGCAATCGCCGTAGAGGGCAGGGTGATGTTGGGGTTCAGGGCCTGAATGCGCTTGTCGTTCCAGGTGCGGATGTCGCCGCGGAAGATGTCCGCCAGCACTTCGCCGCTCAGGCGCAGTTCATTGGCTGTTACGCCCTTGATGTTGACGACAGGAACCACGCCGCCCACCAGGACGGGCAGTTGCACGAGCTTGTTCTTGCTGAGTTCCGATTCCGACAGCGGGGTGTCGGTGCCGCCGAACACCACTTCGCGTGCGATGATTTTCTTGATGCCGTCGCCCGAGCCGGTGGCGGCATAGCTGACGGGCTTGTTGAAGGTCTTTTCATACTTGTGCGCCCAGTGTTGGTAGACGGCAGATGGAAAGGTGGCTCCGGCGCCGTTGGCTCCGGTCTGACCGATCGCGCACAGGGGCAGCAATGCCATTGCCAAGGAGGTAATAACT
This sequence comes from Rhodoferax sp. GW821-FHT07G04, assembly GCF_059418585.1. NCBI lineage: Bacteria > Pseudomonadati > Pseudomonadota > Betaproteobacteria > Burkholderiales > Comamonadaceae > Rhodoferax > Rhodoferax sp. GW821-FHT07G04. Next base: position 361,650 of record NZ_JBWKQD010000001.1, on the reverse strand, counting down.
GTTTTCATGGGGTTGCCGCCACGGGGCGGATCGGTTGCGCTGCGGGCGGGAGGCTGTGGAAAGCCTTCCAATGTGTTTTGCGCAGCGAGATTAGGGTAAACCCTAGATTTTACCGAATATCCAGCGCGTGCAGAACACGTGCGCACAGTTCTGTCGGTGTTCGGGAGATCACGTCCTCGGGTACACCGAATTTCTGGGTCAGGCGGGCGTAGTCCTCAAAGCCATAGGACACCATGAAGCAGTGCATGCCCGCGGCGACGGCGGCCTTGAAGTCTTTGTGCTCGTCACCACAGGCGAAGGAGCGCGCCGGGTTGATATCGAAGCGGCTGCGGGCTGTTTGGAAGGCCGCCGTCTTCTCCAGCTTCAGCGCCACATGGGCCATGAAGTCAAAAGCATCCAGGTCAATCGCGTGGCGTGCCAACAGCTTGGCTATGGTCTGTTCAGGCTCATGGGTGATGTTGCGGGTGACCAAACCCACGCGTATGCCGGGCGTGGCCAGTAGCGTGCGCAGCAGGTCCGCAACGCCGGGGTAGAGCTGGGCTTCTTCGCGGTAGACCTCGGTCAGCGTGGCCAGAAGTTTCTTGCGGCTTTGCGTGCCGAGCTGTTGTTTCAAATTGAACGGGAACTCTTTGAATCCGCCCAGGTACTTGAACAAGTTATGCCGCTTCTGAAAGCGCTCCAGGTCGCCCAGCGCCATGCCGTGTGCGCAAAAGGTGCGGTCAATGGCGTTGAATGCGTCGATGATCGTGCCATCGGCATCAAAGACTATCAATCGCTCGTGACTGCTGTACATGGGGAAAGGCTAGGGGCCAGTGTGGGCTACTGCCAGCATTGAACACGAGAATTGTGACAATTCCCCCCGCCGTGGGGTGGCGCTTGATCGCCTGCTTGGGCCGGTGCGCGTTATACGGGCTCCAGCGGCCCGGCGACGGTGGGCTTGGCGTCGGGCTGCTGGCTGGCGGCCAGGGCCAGGTGTTCTGCATGGTCCAGTATTTCGGCTGCGTTGCCCTGCTCAGCGTGAACAGCAACCGCGCCAATGCCAAACACGGGCACAAACGAGTGGGTGTTGCCGTCGGGCCCCACGATGCGCAGCGGCTTGCCCATCAGGTAGTGCAGGCGCTGCAGGGTTTTCTCTACCAGGCGAGTCGTGCTGTCGGTGGATATCACCACGACAAAACAGCGAGGGTGATACAGCCCCACGACATTGCGAAATCCCACCGAACGGCGCAAACGTGCCGTCATGGCCGACAGGATCTGCTTGTCGGCGTTGTGGCCCGCGTCCTCGGCCAGCTCGTACAAATTGCGCACGTGCAGGCAGATCACGGTGCACTCCTGCTTCTTGCGGGCGCTGCGCCAGAAGGCATCGTCCATCTTGGATAAAAGCACCGAGCCCTTGGGCAGGCCGGTGGCCGGGTCATCCCCCTGGGCCAGGCCCGCTAGGCGTTCCAGCTTGCGGTTGACGCGGTCACGGCGCAGGCCCAGGTAGGTGCCCAGCATGAAGAAGCTGACGGTGCAAACAGCAGTGACCACCCACATGGTCAGGCCCAGGTCGATGTGCAGGGCATGCGCGTACAGGCCGACCACCATGCAGGCCAGCAAGGCATTGCCCGCCAGCATGCCGGTGGCCAGGCGGTCTCCCAGCGCTGCGGCGCGGGCCGAGGCGATGCAGGGCAGCAGCACGGCCATGGCATGGATGGCCGCGGTGATGACCAACAAGCCATGCCATTGCTCAGGTGGACTCATCAGCGCCCATAGCGCCAGGGCACTGGCCGCCAGAAACTGTGCCCAGGCCCCCCAGCGCACGGTGTGGCGTACCACACGGTCCTCCGCTGCCACGCCCATCCACAGGCCCAGGTAGCGCAGCGCCAGTGCGCCGCTGTACAGGCCCAGGCTGCATTGCAAAACATGCTGTGCATGCAAGGAGAGGGAAGGGATCAAAACCTGTGGCAACCCAGTCAACATCAGGCAGGCGGTACCGCTGAGCACCACGAACACAACGGCCCGCCCCGACGCGATGCTGCGCCGTATCACGGCGTCGACCAAAGCAAAGGCTGCCAGTGTGACAAGACCTCCCAGCATGGCCGACCAGATGATGAGTTCCGCAGAATTCATGGCGGATTATGGTGAAACTTATCCCTTGCCAGCAACGATTTTTGCTCTGTGGTAACTTTGCGCCCCACAGAAAGCTAAGGGCCATCGCCATGCACACATTTTCACAGGCCCTGGGGTCGCTCACAGAATCGCGCATACACGGCATACGCCGCGGTGTGGAAAAAGAAAGCCTGCGCACATCGCCCAATGGCGCCCTGGCCACCACGCCCCATCCCAAGGCTTTGGGGTCGGCGCTGACGCACCCCAACATCACAACCGACTTCAGTGAATCCCAAGTGGAATTGATCACCGGTGTGCATGCCGGTGTGCAGGAATGTCTGGACGAACTGACCGATGTGCAGCGCGCCACGGTGCAGGCGTTGGGGGATGAAATGCTGTGGGTCTCCAGCATGCCCTGTCGATTGCCGGATGACGATGCCATCCCGCTGGGGCAATACGGCACGTCGAACGTGGGCCGCTCCAAGACCGTGTACCGCATGGGCCTGGGCTACCGCTACGGGCGGCGCATGCAGACCATCTCGGGCATCCACTACAACTGGTCTTTGCCCGATGTGCGCAGCGAACAATACTTCGGGCTGATCCGCAATTTCCGCCGCCACGCCTTTTTGCTGTTGTACCTGTTTGGTGCATCGCCGGCCGTGTGCTCCACCTTTGTGGCCGGGCGCCAGCACCAGTTGCAATCGCTCAATGCCCACACCATGTACCTGCCCCATGCCACCTCGTTGCGCATGGGGCGCCTGGGCTACCAGAGCGACGCCCAGGCCTCGTTGGCGGTCAGCTACAACAGCTTGCAGGGCTATGGCCGCTCGTTGGAAGAGGCACTGACCCAAGCCTACCCGGCCTACGAGGCCATTGGTGTGCGTGGCCCGGACGGTGCGTACCGCCAATTGGCCACCAGCCTCTTGCAGATTGAAAACGAGTTCTACGGCACGATACGCCCCAAGCGCGTCATCTACCCCGGCGAGCGCCCCTTGCATGCGCTGCGTGAGCGCGGTGTGGAGTATGTGGAAGTGCGCCTGATGGACCTGGACCCGTTCGAGCCGGTGGGCATCAACGCCCAGACCATGCGCTTTCTGGATGTATTTTTGCTGCACTGCCTGTTCAGCGACAGCCCCCCGGATTCTCCGCAAGAAATTGCCGCGCTGGCGCAGAACCAGCACCGCGTCGCCGAACGTGGGCGCGAGCCGGGCCTGCTGCTGGAGCGCGGCGCGGGCACGGTCACGCTGAAGGACTGGGGGCTGGAATTGGTCGAGCAACTCGTGCCCATCGCGCGCAAGCTGGATGCCGCCCATGGCAGCACCGACTACAGCACCGCCGTGCAATCGGCCTTGCACGGTCTGCAGCACGCCGAAATCCTGCCATCGGCCCGCGTATTGCAAGCCATTACCGGGGAGTACGACGGGGCGTTTGGCGCCTTTGCTCGGGCCCAATCGGTGCAGACCAAGCAGGCCATGCTGGCCACGCCCTTGTCTGCGGCGTCGCAAGCGCACTTTGAGACTCTGGCAAGCGAATCCTGGGACGCGCAGCGCAAGATTGAGGCATCCGACACCATGCCGTTTGACATCTACTTACAGGAATATTTGTCCCACAAGCGCCTGGTCGTCGCAAAAGCCGCCTAAGAAGGCCTTGAAGCGGCGCCGATCAGCCCCCATACTGGGAGTATGAGGGGCAAGCTGCGCCGCCAATGGTGCAGGCTGGCCTTTACATGGAAGGAGCCAGGCCATGAACAACAGCTTGATCTCGCGCGGCCCTGTGAGCACTGCCGCATCTACATCGACGGCGGCCAGCATACGCTTGAGCATGACGGAAGATGCGGGGGCCTACACGCTGCGGGCCACCATACCCGAAGGCGTGGCGCAAGAGGATGTGCAGGTGTCCATTGAGGGCAACCGCGTCACGCTGCGGGCACAGATACTGCAACGCAACGCCACGTCGCAAAGCCGCTCCAGCGTGTCCAGCAGCGTGGGCCTGGCCCAGGCGGTAGATGCCACGGCCATCCAATCCCACTACGCCCAGGGGGTACTGACGCTGACCCTGCCGAAGCAAGGCCACAGCCTTGTGTCGCACCAGCCGCAGCGCATCGAATAGCACGGCGAGGCCGTTCGTAGCCGGCGGCACCAATAAAAAAGGCCAACCGCGCAGTGCGGTTGGCCTTTTTCAATTGGTGTCTGTCGCCACCCGGGGGCGGCAACAGGGACGCTGATTAAGCAGCCTTGCGGGTGCGGGTAGCAGCCTTCTTGGCAGCAGCCTTGACGGGAGCCGCGGCCTTGGCAGCCTTGGCGCGCACGGGCTTGCCAGCCAGCTTGGTAGCCAGTTCGCTGGACTTGGCTTCGATCTTGGCGGCAACCTTGGTCACGGCTTGTGCAGCGGGCACAGCGGCAGTAGCCAGGGCGCTCAGCGTGGTCACGCCGGTGGACTTTTCAAAGCGGCCTGCGTTGGCAGCAACTTGCTCCACGCCCTTGCCAGCCAGTTCAACTGCCTTGTTGACGACCAGGTCGGCGTTGGCGGAAGTCACTTCCACGCCCTTGACGTAGTAGGCGGTCAGCTTTTGCTCTGCAGACAAAGCGTTCTTGCGGGCCGAAGCGCTCAGACGCGAACCGGCCTTTTCCAGGGCGGCCACAAAGCTTTGGTCCATGAAGACTGCTGCGCGCTCGTTGCCCACGCGGTAGGCGTTGATCACGTTCTTGGCGGTGTTGCCATAGGATTCGATCAGTTCGTTGGTAACGGTTGCGAGTTTGGGATTGGCCATGTGAATACTCCTGAAGAAAAGTAAAAGGGGTGAAGAACTTTTTTGCTGGTTTGGATTCTGTCGGGTCGTCCTAGTGCGGGCACCTTAATTCCGGGGGTTTTCCTAGAGTGCGCTGTCTAGCCATTTGGCCTATTGCAAACTGCCCGACAATCCCAGTCTTGCCCCGTAGGTATTCAACAGAGAGGTTTCAGGCACATGGCGATTCAGTGGTTCCCAGGTCATATGCACCTGACGCGCAAGGCGATCGAGGAGCGCATCCGGGAGATTGATGTGGTCATCGAGTTGCTGGACGCCCGCCTGCCGGGCTCCAGCGCCAACCCCATGCTGGCCAAGCTGACCGCAGGCAAGCCCGCGCTCAAGGTGCTCAACAAGCAGGACCTGGCCGACCCGCAGCGCACCCAGGACTGGCTAGCCCACTACAACGCCTTGCCCGATACCCGCGCTCTGGGGTTGGACGCCAGCATGACGACGCCCGCACGCGCTTTGATAGACGCTTGCTTCGCCCTGGCCCCCACACGTGGCCAGAGCATGGCCAAGCCCATGCGGGTGCTGATCTGCGGCATACCCAATGTGGGCAAGTCCACGCTGATCAACACGCTGAAAGGCAAGCGCGCCGCCAAGACCGGCGACGAGGCCGGTGTGACCAAGATCGAGCAGCGCATCGTGCTGCAAGACGGCTTCTACCTGTTCGATACGCCCGGCGTGCTGTGGCCGCGCATCATCGTGGCCAAGAGCGGCTACAACCTGGCCGCCAGCGGCGCCATTGGCAAGAACGCGTTTGACGAGCAAGAGGTGGCACTGGAGCTGCTGGACTACCTGCGCCAGCACTACGCTCCGCTGTTGGAGGCGCGCTACAAGCTGCAGGGTGCAGCGGGACAGACCGACGAGCAGTTGCTCGATGCCATAGGCCGCAAGCGCGGCGCCCTGCAAAGCGGCGGCAAGGTGAACCAGCAGAAGGCAGCCGAGGTGGTGATACACGACTTCCGCAGTTGCGCCATCGGCCGCACGACACTGGAGACGCCGACCGAGTTCGCCCAATGGCTGGCCCACGGCCAGAAACTGGATGCCGAGCGCCAGGTCAAGAAAGACGCCATTGAACTGGACCGCGCCATTCGCTTCAAAAAAATACCACGGCCACCGCGCACCAGCGGTTCCGAGGAAAGTGCCTCAGACTAAACGGGCCGACAGCCCTCGTCAAATATCACGGTAGTGCTCCTAAATGAGGAGCAATTGCCTGCAGCGCTGCCCCGCTCAGCCGATGTCGCGGATCTGCGTGGGAGCAAAGCCGTGGTCGTCGTCACGGTCCTTGTGGTCGTCGGGCAGGTCGAAATGCGCGGTCGACGGGGCGCGGGCGGCCAGGGTCTCGGCCGAAGGCGCCGCGATGGGGGCCAACACCACGCGTTCGCTGGTGCTCCAGAAGCTGGCCTCGGGCAAATGGATGTGGGGGCAGCCGCAATCCGGTGCGAACTTCCAGGCGAACAGGTAGTGGGTCTGGTCGGCTTGCGGGTCAAAGCGCCTGAGCCCGTCCAGCATGGCCTGCTGGAATGCCGGGGCGTGCAAGACCAGCGCATCGTGCCAGTGGCGCACCTCCAGTTGCAGTAACAGCGCTTCGCCCTGGCCCGGAATGCGCACGGGTATGACCTCGCCGCTGATCCAGGTACCGGGAATGCCATGTAGCTTGAGCACTCCATGCAGCGTCATGCGCACCATTTCGATCTGCGTGGCATTGAGTTGCACGGTCTGCAACAGCGTGGAGGGGCCGTGGTCTTCGGCCGACTTGTCGGCCTTGTGTTTGCCGCGGCCAAGGAATTCAAACATCCTGTGCTCCCCTAAAAGTGGGCTGGATCGTCGGGACCAGTGTAGCGAGCCTGCACCAAAAAGCCAAGCCGCCGCTGGTTGACCCAGGGGCGGCTTGGTTTGCGGAGCGCTAGGTGCCTAGTGCGCGTCGGCGGCAGGCACTTGCGCGGCGGGAAGCGCCTTCTTAGGCATCAGCCGGGCCTTGGCCCGCTCGATGAAATGCTCGATGTCGTCCACGATGGAGAAGAAGCTGGGCGTCACCAACAAACTCAAAATCGTGGAAGTGATCAAACCACCAATCACCGCCGCCGCCATCGGTGCGCGGAAGCTGTTGTCGGCATGGCCCAGGCCAATCACCAGTGGCAGCATGCCGGCCACCATGGCGATGGTGGTCATGATGATGGGGCGGGCGCGCTTGTGGCAGGCGTCCATCAGCGCGTCGAAGCGGCTGAGGCCGTGGTCGCGCTGCGCCATGATGGCGTATTCGACCAGCAGGATGGAGTTCTTCGTCGACACACCAATCAGCATCACCAGCCCGATGAAGGAGGGCATGGACAGCATCTTGTTGGCGATCAAAAGGCCCAGGAAGGCGCCGCCGAAGGACAGAATCACCGCAGGGATCACCGAAATGGGGTGTGCGAAATCCTTGAACAACAGCACCAGCACGATGTAGATGCACAGCACGCCGGTCAGCATGGCCATGCCAAAGCCGGCAACCATTTCGCCCTGCACCTCGGCGTCGCCAATCTCCAGCTGCTGCACGCCGGCTGGCAGGTTGACGATGGACGGCATCTTGGCGACGGCCTCGGTCACCTCGCCCAGTGGCACACCCGACAGTTCCACTTCGAAGTTCACATTGCGCACGCGGTTCAAACGGCTGACCATGGCAGGGCCACCCGACATCTCGAATGTGGCGACCTGGCTCAGCATGACTGGGCCCTTGACGCCGGGCACCATCAGGCGGCCCAGCAGGTCCAGATCCTTGCGGGCATCGGTGGCCAGCTTGACGACGATGGGCACCTGGCGTTGGCTCAGGTTGAGCTTGGGCAGGGCGGATTCGTAGTCACCCATGGTGGCAATGCGCAGCGTCTCCGAAATGGCGGCACTGGTCACGCCCATGTCGGCGGCCTTGGCAAAGTCCGGGCGGATAGCCACTTCGGCGCGGGTCAGGCTGGCGCTGGACGAGATATTGCCCAGGCCGGGGATCTTGCGCAGGTCTTTCTCCACCGCGGCGGCGGCTTGGGCCAAAGCTACTGGGTCTTCGCCTTTCAGCGCCAACTGGTATTTCTCACCCGAGCCACCCAGGCCAACTTTGAAGCGGGCCCCGGGTAATTCGGCCAGCGCGGTACGCATTTCACTCTCGATCACCTGCTTGCGCGGGCGCTCGCCACGTTCGTCCAGCAACACGGTCAGTGTGGCCTTGCGCACCTCGGTGCTGGCACCACCCTGGAACGGGTCCGAACCCACCGTGCCGCCACCGGCTGTGGTGTAGACGCTTTTGACGTGCTTGACCTTGCTGATCATGGCGCGTGCCTGCTCGGCCGCCACGCTGGTCTGCGCCAAGGTGGTGCCGGGGGCCAGCTCCAGATAGACCTGGGTTTGCGAGTTGTCGTCCGGCGGGATAAAGCCGCTGGGAATCAAAGGCACCAGCATCAGCGATGCGATGAAGAAGCCGATGGCGGAGAACATCGTGATCCAGCGGTGGTTCAGCGTCCAGCGGGTGACACGCAGGTACAGCGGCATCCAGGTTGGCTCTTCATGCACATGGGTGGATGGCTTCATCAGGTAGGCGGCCATCATGGGTGTGAGCACACGGGCCACCACCAGCGATGCAAACACCGCAAACACGGCGGTCCAGCCAAACTGCTTGAAGAATTTGCCGACCACGCCGCTCATGAAGGCGGTGGGCAAAAACACGGCGATCAGCGCGAACGTGGTGGCGATCACGGCCAGGCCGATTTCGTCGGCCGCTTCCATCGCGGCCTGGTAGGGCGTCTTGCCCATGCGCAGGTGGCGTTCGATGTTTTCCACTTCCACAATCGCGTCGTCCACCAGAATACCGATGACCAATGAGAGAGCCAGCAGCGTCACCACATTGGTGGTGAATCCCATGTAGTGCATGCCGATGAAGGCGGGAATCGCCGACAGAGGAAGGGCCACGGCAGACACCAGCGTCGCGCGCCAGTTGCGCAGGAAGAACCACACCACGATGACCGCCAAGATGGCGCCTTCGTACAGCATGGTCATGGATGCGTCGAATTCTTCTTGCACCGGGGTCACGAAGTCAAAGGCCTGGGTCAGCTCCAGATCGGGGTGCTGTGCCTTCAGAGCGTCGAGCGCCTTTTGCACGGCGGCGCCCACTTCCACTTCGCTGGCACCCTTGCTGCGGGTGATCTCGAAGCCCACGACTGGTTTGCCGTTCAGTGTGGCAAAGCTGCGCTGTTCGGCCACGGTGTCCTTGACGGTGGCGATCTCGTCCAGGCGCACGTGCTTGCCATTGCTCAGCGTCAGCTCCAGGCGGGACAACTCTTCGACGGTAGCCACGGTGGCCAGCGTACGCATGGGTTGCTCGGAGCCACCCAGGTCGGCACGGCCGCCGGCACTCTCGGTCTGCACCTGTTTGAGCTGGCGCGAGATGTCAGCCGCGGTGGCACCCAGGCTTTGCAGCTTGAGCGTGTCCAGCGCAACCTGCACCTCGCGGGTCACGCCGCCGACACGGCCGACCGAACCCACGCCGCGCACACCCAAGAGGGCGCGCGAGATGGTGTTGTCGACAAACCAGCTCAGCGCTTCATCGTCCATGCGCGCGGATCGGATGGTGAAGGCCAGAATCGGTGCGCCCGACAAATTCATCTTGCTGACGATGGGGTCGCGCAGGTCGCTGGGCATGTCGCTGCGCACCTGCTGCACGGCACTGCGCACATCGTCCACGGCTTCCTGCGTGGGCTTTTCCAGGCGGAACTCGGCCGTCACGGTGACCATGCCATCCTGCACATTGGTGTAGATGTTTTTCAGGCCTTGCAGCGGTGCAATGGCGTTCTCGATCTTGCGCGCCACTTCGGTTTCCAGTTGCGCGGGTGCTGCACCGGGCAAGCTGGCGGACACGGTGACGGTGGGCAGTTCCAGATCGGGGAATTGCTGCACCTTCATCGCGTTGAAGGAGAAGATGCCGGCGAGGGTCAGCAGCACAAACAGCATGACCGCCGGGATGGGGTTTCGTATGGACCAGGCAGAAACGTTCATAGGATTTGCTCCTTATTTGCTAGCGGCCGACGCAGGTTTTGCGGGGGCTGGAGCACTATTTTGTGAAGGGGTGGCGGGCTTGGTGGTATCCACCACTTTGACCAGGTCGCCATCGCTCAGGAAGCCGCCACCGCTGGCCACCAGCTTGTCTTCGGGTTTCACGCCGCTTTGGATTTCGATCTGGTCGCCGACCACACGGCCGGTCTGCACCTTGGCCTGGGCCGCGCGGTTGTCGGCGCCTATGCGCACCACGTAGCTGAAGCCATCACGCACCACCACGGCGGCTTGTGGCACGGTCAGTGCACCCGAGCTGCCCAGTTCAAACTCACCGCGCGCATACATGCCGGGCTTGAAGTTGGCGGCAATGGGTTTCTCTGCGCTGGGTAGGTCTACATAGACCAGCCCGTTGCGGCTGGCCGCATCCACGGTGGGGGCCAGCGAGCGCACCTTGCCTTTGAGCTGCGCGCCGCTGGGCGCGGTGACAACAACGGCGGTTCCCGCGGTGATGCGGCCGATCTCGGTGGAGGTGACTTCGCCGCGCCATTCCAGACGGTTCTGGCGGACCAGCTTGAACATCTCGGTGCCTGCGCCGACCACGGAGCCCACGGTCGTGGTGCGGGCGGAGATGACGCCGTCATCAGGTGCCAGCAGTTGGGTGTTTTTCAGGCGCAGCAGCTGGGCGTCGAGCTGGGCCTGGGCGGATGCCACACGGGCCTTGCCGGTTTGCTCTTGCGTCAGGTATTGGTTGACCTGCTGGGCGCTGATGGCGCCGCTGCCCTGCACGGCGCGTGCTCGGTCGGCGTTGGCCACGGCCTCGGCGGCATTGGCCTGGGCTTCGGCAACCGCGGCGCGGGCCAGGGCCACATCGGCCTGCACGCTCTCGGCCGCAAAGCGGGCCAGCACCTGGCCGCGCTTGACGGTGTCGCCCACATTGGCCTGCAGTTCGGCCACGCGCAGGCCATTGGCTTCAGCGCCCACGCTGGCTTCCTGCCAGGCAGCAATGCTGCCATTGGCGGCGAGCTTGATGGTCAGCATGCTGCTCTTGGGCTGGGTCAGCGTGACGGTCAGCGCGGGCTTGGAGGCGGTGGGCTTGCTGTCGGCCGCGTAGCTGCGGCTAACCGACAGGCCCAGCGTGGCCGCGGTGATGAGGCTGGCGGCGATGAGGCCCAGCGTGACGGGTTTGACGGGGAGACTGCGGATCATGGATGTTGTTGATTGTTGGAGGTTCATGGTGGTGTCGCGTCGAAAAATAAAAGGAGATGGAGTGGGGTGGCCGGGGCTCAGTTGGCCGCGGTCTTGGTCGCCGCCGTCAAGGCATCGGGCTCAAAGCCGCCGCCCAGTGCGCGGTACAGTGCCACCCAGGCGCGGTTGCGCTCCAGCGCCAGCGCGAGCTGGGACGACTCGGACGCCAGCGCATTGCGCCGTGCGTCCTCCAGTTCCACCAGGCTGGCCAGGCCCCGGCCAAAGCGGGACTGGGTGGCCGCCAGGGACTCGGCATAGCCCTTGGTGGAGACGATGGCGTCTTGCGTGCGGGCCTCGGTGCTGTTGAGGTTGACCAGAGCCTCCTCCACCTCGCGCACGGCCTGGCGCACCTTGCCGCGGTAGGCACTGACCACAGCGGCGTAATTGGCCTCGGACGCCGTGACGGCTGCCGCGCGGGCGCCACCGTCAAACAGCGGCAGGCTGATCGCCAGCGGGCCGAAAGACCAGGTCGTGCCATTCTGGTCGACACCGTCCGTGGTCAGACGCGTGCCGGCGATCGAGCCATTGAGGCTCAAGCGCGGCAGGCGCTGGGCCTTGGCGTTGCCGACCTGGGCGCTGGCGACCATGACATCGCGTTCTGCGCTGAACACGTCGGGGCGCTGAGCAATCGTCTGTGCTGGGACACTTGCTACGGAAATAGGAGCGGCCTGCACTGGCTTCACGGGGGCTGCAGCCAGTTTTTCCTTAAGGGTTGGCTCGGGAATGGCCGTCAGCGCGACCAGGGCCTTGGTGTCCAGGTCGCACAGCGCGCTTTGCTGGGTCAGGCGGCTGTTGCCATCGGCCGCACTGGCGCGGGCCATGGCGGCAACGGATGGCGCCTGGAAGCCGGCTTTGGCGCTGATCTCGGTCAGGCGGGCCGTCTCCTGGCGCGAGGCGGCGTCGCGTTGGGCCAGTGCCAGTTGCAAGCGGCAGGTGGACAGGCTGTAGTACAGATTGGCCACTTCTGCCGCCACCGACACACGGGCGTCGTGCCACTGGGCCTGGCTGCCCTGCACATTGGCGGCGGCTGCGCGGCTGACGGCGCGGTTGGCGCCGACCAGGTCAATCTCCCACGCCGATTGCAGGCCAAGCTGCTGCGTGGTGGTCACCGGAAAGTTGGGCTGGCTGACACCGCGGCTCGCTACGTACTGGGCATTGAGGTTGGGCAGCAGTGCGCCGCGGGCGGTGGCCTGCTGCGCGCGGGACGTCTCCACCCGTGCTAGCGCTTGCGAGATGGAGGGGCTGACTGTTTGGGCGGCAGCGATCAGCTCCACCAGCAGCGGGTCGCCCTGCTGGTCCCACCATTGGGTCAGCGAGCCCACACTACCTTGGTGGGGCAGGGGGGCTTGCCATTGGGCGGGGGTGGGTGCCTCCACCTGGGTGGGCGGCATGAAGGTGGAGCAAGCTGACAGCGCCAGTGCGGCGGCCAGGGGGATCAGTGTACGAAACGTGTGCGGCTTCTTCGTCATCTTATTTTTCATCATCTTCATCATCATGTTGGTGTTGTTGTCTTGCGGGTGGAACGCCGTGACAGCGGCGGTGGATGAGCAGGGCTCTCTACAGCGGGCCTGGCTTTGCTTTTGTTACTGCTGGCTGGGGGCGTGTTGGGGATCGTGCGGCGCTGGCGTTCGGCCTCCGTCAGGGCCATGGCGTAATCGACCAGCCGGTCGCAGTACACGTCCAGTGCGGCGTGCGACGCGATCAATGCGGGGCGCACGGCGTTGGTGACGTCGGTGCAGATGTGCAGCATCACGCCCAGGCCGCTGATGGCCATGGCCAGCCGGTGGATCTCGTCGTCCGCCTCGGTCACGCCGATGTGGCGGCACAGGGCGGAGGCCAGTGCATCGTGGGCCGGCTTGATGTGGCAATCCACCTCTTCCTGCCAGATGCCAGTGGGCTCCAGCATTTCGCGGAAGTGCAGCTTCATGCACTGCTGTATCAGGTCGCCGCGTTTGAGGGGCTCGACAAAGCTGCGCATCAGGTTGCTTAAGCCCCATTCCAGCGGGTGGTCGGGGTTGTCGATGTGCTCGGGCGGCACGCTGGGGTTGCTGCGGGGGTCGGTGAACACAGCCTTGTACAAGCCCGCCTTGTCGCCAAAGTAGTAGCTGATGGAGGCAATGTTGATCTGCGCGGCCAGCGCGATCTCGCGGGTGGAGGTCTTGGCAAAACCTTTTTCGGCAAACAGGGCCAGCGCGGCGTCCAGCAGGCGGTTGCGCGCCTCGACACCGTCGCTACGTAAGATCTTGGATGAAGCAGGCGAGGGCAGGGGTTTGGACATGGGGCGCGATGATAACCTAGTTAAATCAATCGTTTGATTTAACTAACCCCTCGCGCTGTGGGGTTTTGGTACCAAGCAGTTACGGCTGGGCCACACAGAGGGGGCGGATAGCAGAATTGGGGTGACCTCGTTGTGTATCAGTCGGGTAGCGGGTTTTGCTTCGTGTCCCCCGGCCTTCGGCCTCCTCCTTTTACCTACGCAAAACCCGCTACCCGACTGATACGGCGTGGCTTGGTTGGCGTGCGTGCCAGCTCGGGACAAGAGATTCGAGCGGCAGGGCTGGGGTGAGCGCCATAGTGAGGTCAAGGAGGAGCCCGGAACGGGCGGGGGACACGAACGGTGGCGCTTACCCCAGCTCTGCTGCGGGCGCGTACAAAAACCCCTACCCAGCCATCAGCTTGTGCACCAAATCCCCGGTCGTTGACGACTTGTACTTGCGCATATACCGTGCCCGGTGAGTCTCGAACGTGCGGTGTCTCTCGGCTCAGTGCGCGGGGCGGATACGTGGCATCAAAAGGCTTTGCCTCAGCCAACGCGATAGCATGGCACGGTCGTGCCGTCCTTCAAATGATCCACTTCAGCCGTGTGCTTTAACGCAATAACAATACCGGCAATTGCCAGCACCACAGTCGCCACTCCGACAATGGCCATGCGCCATCCGAAACCAGGCCTACCGTAGTAGCGAGCCCTTGTAGTTATGCCAGCGAAGTGCCCCAATAAAGGCAAACACAGTGCCAGCCCAAATAGCCAAGCATCGGCTCCCACCCGCAATACCGCGGTCTGGCTCCCTGAAGGGCAGTAGCCGTAGTAGCCTTTCTGCAAGACAGTGGTGAGGACGTTGATACCCATCATCCACTCTAAAAAGGGTACGATTCCTGCGATAGCAAACCAGAATGCGACCGTTTTGATATCCATGCCTTGGCTGACCCGAGGCGGGTTGTAAGCAGTTCCATCGTTGACACCATCGGCCGGCCTCTCCACCAGCGTCTCGGCGACAGACAGGGCTTGTTCAAGCAGGTGCGACCAGTCTTTGACGGGTGTTCTTTGGCCCAAGTGGGAGAGGTAGACATGGCGATCGTCTACCCAGACCTTGGCATCTGGCGGCGTGTGGGTAATCGCCCAAAGAGACGACGCTTTGTTGAGATCAATGATGAAGATTGTCGAGACTTCCCGGCTCGATTCATCGGTAAGCAACCCGGTCCCGGAATGCTCAAGCTCGAGCACCGTAAAGGCGAACGCATCACGCCTGCCCTCGACGATGGACAGCGCTCGGAGATTGTCGAGCTTGGCCGCCTTCCACAGCGGATGGCTGAACTGCCTTAGAAAGCCCTCGGGGGGAGTTTTCTTTTCAGCCATGGTTTACTCAAACCTTTTCAGCTCTTCCTCGTCTTCCCACTTTCTGCGCGTGTCAATGTATATGTAGCAAGAAATCGCGGCACAGATCAGCAAGGCAATGGGCCCCAACGCACCGTGCAGAAGGAAGAACGTGGCAGTGCTCGCAGCAATCACGATGGCCCTGAACTGGACGTTCTCGGACAAGCTCAGAACCACGATTGCGAGTAACAAAATGATGGCCAAGATCACCGGAAAAATAAGTAAGGAGAGAATGTAAAAGACCATGATGGCAGCGCCACCACCCCTGGTCATGTCCGCGTAAATGTGCTCCATGCCCCACCATGTATAGAGGCATGCAACGAAGGTGGCCAGTCCGGCCCACAGAGGTTCTACCTTTAGTTTCATCGATGCTAAGCTACAAGTTGGGTTATCGCATGGAAGCCATTCTGACGAAAGTGTAGTTGGGCAAAAGTGGTTTCTAAATTGACCCGGTGATGAAGTGGCAATGCTACGCACACCATGAAATCGCAATACTAGCCCGCCATCAGCTTGTGCACCAAGTCTGCGGTCGTTGAGGATTTGTACTTGCGCATCAACCGCGCCCGGTAAATTTCCACGGTGCGGTGGCTGATGTCCAAGGTCTTGCCGATCTGTTTGGAGGTGAGGCCCTGCAGCAAGTAGGCGGCAACCTCGCGTTCGCGGGCCGTCAGTTCGGCTCTGACCGGGCGCTGCGCGCTCAGGTCTTCGAAACTCCAGATACCGGCTTCATGCGGCGCGTCGCGGTTCAGTGCACGGCCCGATACATGGCACCAGAAGGCCTCCCCCTTGAGCCGCCCATCCATTCGGCGCATGATGCGGTCGTCCGCATAGGTGCCATTGCGGTTGAGGATGGGGGCGATGCGCGCGCCGGTGCGTTCGAACTCGTCGGCACTGGGGTACAGCATCTGGAAGGATTGGCCTATCAACTGCTCGCGTGTGGTGCCAAACATCTCGCACAGGCGCTGGTTGCAGTCCATGATGCTGCGGTTGCGTGACAGGGCCAGGCCTATGGGGGCCATGTCGAAGGCGAGGCGGTAGTCGATATCCATAGCGAGCTAGGGTTGGGCTTTACGAAAAACTACGTATATAGATAAGTAGTATCGTACGGCAGTCGAGAATCTTTTCACAGGAGACAGGTGCAATGAACAAGATATATCCCAGCGCGGCGGCCGCGCTTGACGGTGTTGTCAAAGACGGCCAGTTGATGGCGGTCGGCGGCTTTGGTCTATGCGGCATTCCCGAGGCGCTGATCGATGCGCTGAAGGACAGCGGCGTCAAAGACCTGACGGTGATCTCCAACAACGCTGGTGTCGACGGCTTTGGCCTGGGCAAACTGCTGGAGACGCGCCAGATCAAGAAAATGATTTCCAGCTATGTGGGCGAGAACAAGGAGTTCGAGCGCCAATACCTGGCCGGTGAACTGCAATTGGAGTTCACACCCCAGGGCACGCTGGCCGAGAAGCTGCGCGCCGGTGGCGCCGGCATTCCCGCCTTCTTCACCAAGACCGGTGTCGGCACCATCGTGGCAGAGGGCAAGGAGCTGCGCGAGTTCAATGGCGAGACCTATGTCATGGAGCGCGCCCTGGTGCCCGAGGTGGCCCTGGTCAAGGCGCACCGTGCCGACAAGTCCGGCAACCTGCAGTTCCGCCTGACGGCGCGCAACTTCAACCCCGCCGCAGCCATGGCTGGCAAGGTCTGTATCGTCGAGGTGGAAGAGATTGTGGAAACCGGTGCCATGGTGCCCGACCAGGTGCATCTGCCTGGCATTTATGTGCACCGTATTGTGCTCAATGCCAATCCTGAGAAGCGCATCGAGAAACGTACGATTACAGAGAAGGCAGGAGTTTGATCATGGCATGGAATCAAGACCAAATGGCGGCACGTGCTGCCCAAGAATTGCAAGACGGTTTCTATGTGAACCTGGGCATTGGTATCCCCACGCTGGTTGCCAATTTCGTACCCGCCGACAAAGAGGTCTGGCTGCAATCCGAAAACGGCATGCTGGGCATTGGCCCGTTCCCCACCGAAGACGAAGTGGACGCCGACCTCATTAATGCCGGCAAGCAGACCGTGACCACGCTCAAGGGCTCGTCCATCTTCGGCAGCCACGACAGTTTTGCGATGATCCGCGGCGGCAAGATCAACCTGTCCATTCTGGGCGCCATGCAGGTCAGCGAAAAGGGCGACCTGGCCAACTGGATGATCCCCGGCAAGATGGTCAAGGGCATGGGCGGCGCCATGGACCTGGTGGCAGGAGTCAAGCGCGTCATCGTGCTGATGGAGCACGTAGCCAAGAAGAAGGACGGCACGACCGACCTGAAGATTCTGCCCAACTGCACGCTGCCATTGACCGGCGTGGGCGTCGTGGACCGCATCATCACCGACCTGGCCGTGATGGACGTCACGCCGCAAGGCCTGAAGGTTGTGGAGCTGGCGCCTGGCGTGAGCCATGAAGAGCTGCAAGCCAAGACGGGCGTCAAGCTGATCTGATGTGTCTGGTTGATGGGAAGGTGGGTGGGGAAGACCACTAGAGTCGGCCCCTCCCGAATGCCTGTTTGGTGTCAAAACCCCGAGTAAGATAGCGCGAACTATTACACGGGGGATACATGTCTAGAGCACTCAAATTCCTGATGTTCATCTACTTCGTGGTGTTCCTGACCACGGGTACGTTCATGGTCCTGATCGTGAATGCCGATGAAGGCTCCGCCCCCTGGATTGGCCTCTTGGCCCGCAACCACGGCATCGTGTTTGTATGGCACCTGGCCTGCTGGATGACGCTGGGCATGTTCTCCAACTACTACTGGGACCTGTTCAACATGGGCAAGGGCCTGGACGCCGTGCAGGTGGAGCGCATCATCCTGCCGCTACTGGTGTCGCCCATCGTCTTCTACCCCACCTACAACCTGTGGCTGTCCAGCAGCTCGCAGAGTTACATCCTCTTTGAAGTCATCGCCTTCCAGAGCGGCTTCTTCTGGCAGGCCCTGTTCACCAAGGCCAAACCCCTGGACCAGGCCACGGTCATTCCCTGGTCGGTGAACAATAACGCCAATGGGCGAAGCACTGCGCAATCCAAGCCTGCGAGCGGGCCGGCTGCAATGGGTTGAGCGGGATTGCAGTGCCCGCGCCTGATACACGAAGGCGCTGGGCATGGACAGAATGGGCCACACTGGCCCTGGCCATCCTGGTGGTGGGTACGGCCTACCTCTACCAGTTGGGCGGAACGCCGCTATGGGGCGATGAAGCAGGTACCGGCCTGTTTGCCCGCAATGTGCTGCACTCTGGCTACCCCACAGGATTTGATGGGCGTAACCTGTCTATCTACGACGGCGGTGCGGAGCTGAACGCGAATCTGGTTGTTGCAAAAATTCCCTGGGTTCAGTTTTATCTCGGTGCGCTGTCTCTACACGTATTTGGCCAAGACGCGGGAGGGTTGCGCACCGTATTTGCGTTGTTGGGACTGGCGGCCCTCGTTCCCATGCGCGCAGCTTTGCGATCCAGGGTGCCATTGCCCCTCTTTGTTGCGACGCTGATTCTCATCACACCTCAGGTTGCGTTGTTCCATCGAAATGCCCGCTACTACTCGACACTGACGTTGGTTTTTGCGCTGCTGGTGTGGTTGGTGTGTATTGACGGCTTGTCGAGAGCCAAAAGGTTGTGCCTGGCCAGTGTCTGCATGGTTTTGTTGTTCCATGTCCATCCTGTAGCGGCGTCGGCGTGTGGGCTTGCACTGTTGGTTCATGCTGCTTGGCTGAGACGCCATTTCTTCTCTCTCTATCTCGCTGCCTGTGCAACGGGGTTTGCCTCCTGGTGGCTGTGGACGGTGTCCGTTGGCCCAACCCTTGTCGCCCCGCAACTTTTCATGGACTTTCAAGGCCTTGCAGCCATGGAGTGGCTCAAGGTACTGGGGCGTAACCTGGGCGCGGCATTCGCCGATCTGGACGCGGTTCAAGGGATCCCTTTGCTGGCCTGGGTGCTGGGTCTGGGACTGGTTTTCAAATTGCGCCTGAGTGGATTGGTTGAATTCGCAAAGGATCCTTTGGTGTCCTTTGTGGTGCTAACGCTGGTGGTGCACACCTTTGCAGTGGCGCTGCTGTTTGGTACGGAGACCGCTGAAGAGCATTCGCTCCTTCGCTATATGCCGCATCTCATCGTGTTCGGCATGGTGCCCCTCTACATCTTGATGGGTAAGCTGGTTAAGGATGCGCGCATTTTTGCGTTGGTATGTGTGGCGCTCGCGGCGACCAATCTGGCCTCGGTCTCTTTTTGGAATAGCCCTGCCGACAAGGGCCTCCCGGTCTCCTGGTGGCCAGCAACCTACCGAGAGATATTCAACCCACAGCCGGATGCGATGGACGCGGTCGCTGCTGCGATCCGCAGCGGCTCTGCCGACAATACCAATGGGATGGACACATTGCTGGTCATTCCCTCGTGGCTGCAAGAAGTTGCTATTTTCTACCTTGGTGATGAATACATCGTTGTCCCCAACATAGAGCCGGGTAGTGCCGCAGAAAACGTAGTGCGGGCAAAAATTGGACAAGGTGCGTTGTCGCGCTTCAGCGGGCGTCCCAAATGGGTTTTGCACGAAGCACCGCAGGCGCCCGCCGCTGTGCCGGGTTATGCGCGCACTCAGATCCCCGTGCACCGGCTGCGCCCTGACGATGGAACCCGGCCCGAACTCACGCGCCACACCTTTTTCCAGCAGGACGTTGTTGGGCAGATCTCTCTCTATAGGCGTTTGGATTGAAATGCGCAGCCGTGCGCCTGCTGCTGGCCTAAGCGTGCCGGCTCACCAGCCTGCGCGAAGCCACCGCCTGTTTGACCCAACCCAGACCAAACCATCGCGCCGCCATGATGCCGCCGCGCACCCATTCGTCCAGCGCGTAGGCGATCCACACGCCAGTCAGGCCCAGGCCGAAGTGGATGCCCAAGAACCATGAGCCAAAACCCATCACGACCACCATGGATGCTGCGCCTGCCACAACGGGAAAGCGCGCGTCGCCCGCCGCCCGCAGCGCGGTGATGACCACGATATTGCAGGTGCGCCCCGGCTCCAGCAGCACGGTGATCCACAGCAGTGTGGTGGCTTGGGCAATGATGGCGGGGTCGTGTGTAAACAGGCGCAGTGTCCACGGCGCCGTCAGGGCCGTGAGAGTGGCTACGCTGAGTGCCACGACCAGTCCCCACAGCAGGCATTTGCGCACCAGCCTCCAGGCAGCACGCAGTTCGCCGGCGCCTATCAAATGCCCCACCAGGATCTCGCCCGCAAAGCCCAGCGCCACGGTGGACAGTACGATGACATTCATGATCTGCATCGCATAACCCTGCGTGGCCAACTCGGCCGTGCCCATCATCGATACCACGGTGACCGAGACCAGCATGGCGACACGGTAGGCAATGTTCTCCGCCGCGCCGGGCAGGCCAATGGCGATGGAGCTGCGCAGCGTGGCCCAGCGCACGGCCACGGCATCGCGCCACGTGGGATACAGACCCAACACCGTACGCCACAGCCACAGGTGCACGCCCAGGCCAAAGCCGCGGCTGATGGCCAAGGCCAGCGCAAAGCCGACCATGCCCATGGGCGCCCATGCGCCACCCACGCCTCGCATCAGCGGAAAGCACAGAGCCATGTGCAGCGCGTGCATGGACAGGATATTGAGCATGGTTTCGCGCGTGTGCAGATGCGAGCGCATCACAGCAGCCATGCTGGCATTGAAGGCGTCCAGAAACAGTGCAAAGGCCAGCAGGTGCAGATAGGGCGTGGCCAATTCCCGCACAGCAGCCGTGGCCTGCATTGCACTGAGCAAGGGCCCGGTCGCGGCAAACAGCACGACGGCGCTGCCCAGGCCCAGCCAGGTGCTGGCGCCCAGACTGGCTAGCGCGGTGCGGTCTGCATCGCGGCGATTGCTGGCTCCCAGGTTTTGCGTGATGACCACGCCCACGCCCATGCTGATGATGCGAAACAACAGAAAAAAGGCACCCTGCACATGGTTGGCCAAACCAAAAGCGGCCGATGCCGTGTCGGATTCGGTAGATACCAGCCACATGCCCAAAAAGCCCACACCAAAGCCCAGCACCAGTTCGGCCATGAGTGGCCAGGCAATGGCCAGCACATGGGGCTTGTGGCGGGGCGGGGGTGCGGGGGCTGGTGTCATGGGATGTAGTGATTTGTTGTGATGTAGAGTAGTTTAAGTACAAAATATAAGGGAAAACCCTTGATTTATCGGTGTAATTTCAGAAATTCCGTCATAAATTCAGCACTATTGTTGTGTTGTATTACTACTTTTTGCTGAGTATACTCAGTGCTGTCCTTGTGTCGCGTCGACCGGGCTGATGAATCAATGCAAACCGCAGCCTGGGTGCGGAACGGAGGTACAACGTGGCGGACGTAAAGTTATCGGGTGTGGGCAAGTCGTTTGGCGACGCCAAGATATTGCAGGGCGTTGATCTCCACATCCGTGACGGTGAGTTTGTCGTGTTTGTCGGTCCCAGCGGCTGCGGCAAGTCCACACTCCTGCGCATGATTGCCGGCCTGGAGGACATTACCAGTGGCACGCTGCATATTGGCGACCGCCTGGTCAACGACGTGCCACCGGCCGAGCGCGGTATTTCCATGGTGTTCCAGTCGTATGCGCTGTACCCGCATATGAATCTGTACGACAACATGGCCTTTGGCCTGCAATTGAAGAAAGTGCCCAAGGACGAAGTGGACCGCCTGGTGCACAACGCGGCCAAGATCCTGGGCATAGACCACTTGCTGGACCGCAAGCCCAAAGACCTGTCGGGCGGCCAGCGCCAGCGCGTGGCCATTGGCCGTGCCATTGTGCGCAAGCCCGAGGTGTTTTTGTTTGACGAACCCCTGTCCAACCTGGACACGGCGTTGCGCGTGCGCATGCGTTATGAGTTTGCCAAGCTGCACACCGATTTCAAGACCACGATGATTTACGTGACGCACGACCAGGTGGAGGCCATGACGTTAGCCGACCGTATCGTTGTGCTGTCGGCCGGCAAGCTGGAGCAGGTGGGGTCGCCGCTGGATTTGTACGAGCACCCCGACAATCTGTTTGTGGCCGGCTTCATTGGCTCGCCGGGCATGAACTTCATTGCCGCCGAGTTTGTATCCAGCAACGCATCGGACGTGACGGTGCGCCTGAACGATGGTGTGCTGATCCAGTGCGCCGTCAGAGCGCCAAGTGCCAAACCCGGCGACAAGGTCACGCTGGGCATTCGCCCCGAGCACATCACCCGTGTGCCCTATGCCAACCGCCTGGTGGCGAAGGTAACCTTTGTCGAATCCCTGGGCAGCGTCACCCACGCCTATTGCGCCTTCCCCGGGGTGCAGGAAGACCTGACCTGCGAACTGACCGGTGTGGTGCGCGTGAAGGCCGGCGACACGCTGGAGCTGGGCGTGGAGCCGGACCGCTGCTATCTGTTCGACGTGGCCGGCAAGGCCTTCCAACGCATTGTTCCAGCGCACGAGGCGGCATGATGTTCAAGCTGGCTTCCATGGGTTTGGCCGCCGCGCTGGCCGCTATGTGTGCACTGCCGGCGCACGCCGCAAACGCCCCCCAGCTGCTGATCTGGATCAACGGCGACAAGGGCTACAACGGCCTGCAAAAGGTGGGCGACGCCTTTGCCAGGGAATCGGGCGTCGCGGTGGTGGTGCAGCACCCCGAGGGCGCGCCAGACAAGTTCCAGGCCGCGGCCGCCGCCGGCAAGGGGCCCGACATCTTTTGCTGGGCACACGACCGCGCGGGTGAGTGGGCACGCTCGGGCCTGATCGTGCCCGTCCATGCGCCCAAGCGTGTGCGCGATGCGGTGGACGAATCCGCGTGGAAGGCCTTCACTTACAAGGGCAATGTCTGGGGTTACCCCTTGGCCATCGAAGCCGTGGGCCTGATCGTCAACCGCGACCTGGTGAAGACCGTGCCCACGACATTTGACGAGGTCATGGCGCTGGACAAGGAACTGGCCAAGCGCGGCAAGAAAGCCCTGCTATGGGAGTACAACAAGGCCTATTTCACGTGGCCGCTGCTGGCCGGCAACGCGGGTGAAGTATTCGGCCGCACCCCCAGTGGTGAGCTCGATCCATCGGTGGTCAATGTCAATTCCGAAGGGGCCGTGGTCGGCGCCCAGATGGTGTCGCGCTTGATCGAAGAGGGCTACATGCCGCGCGGTGCGCGCTATGCCGAAATGGAGGCTGGCTTTGCCCGTGGCGAAGTGGCGATGATGATCACCGGCCCTTGGGCCTGGGACAATGCGCGCAAGGCCAAGATCAACTTCAGCGTGGCGCCGGTGCCGGCGGTCGTGCCCGGCAAACCGTCCAAATCCTTTGTGGGGGTGTTGGGCTGCATGGTGGCCGCACCGAGCAAGGTCAAGGACATTGCGCGCGAGTTCATCGAGAACCACATGCTGCGTGTCGACAGCCTCAAGACCATCTCTGCCGATGTGCCGCTGGGCACGCCGGCTAACAAGGCCTATTTTGCGGAGCTGTCGGGCGATGCAAACATCCGCGCCACGATGGAGAACGCACGCACCGGTGTGCCCATGCCCAATATCCCCGAACTGGGACGCTTCATGACGGCGGTGGACGCCGCGCTGGAGGCCATCACCCAAGGCCGCCAATCCCCCAAGGACGCACTCGATGGCGCGGCCGCACGCATGCTGGCGAAGTGATATGACGACAACTGCAAGCACTTCCTCTTCTGCTGTTTCCAAGGCCGTGGCCGCCTGCGTGGCGCTGGGCCTGCTGTGGCTCACGTTTGCCATCTACACCAGCGGCCAGGCGGTCTGGGCCGCCCTGGTGCTGAGTCTGGGCGCCCTGAGCCTGTATGTCTATGTCTCGGCCAAAACGCTGGCCTGGCGCTACCTGTTTCCCGGTGTCATGGCCATGCTGGTGTTTGTGGCCTTTCCGCTGGTCTACACCATACAGATAGGCTTTACCAACTACTCGGCCAACAACCTGCTCAGCGAAGAGCGCGCACGCGGCTACCTGCTGGACCAGGCTGAATTCAACGAGTCACGCGCCTATGCCTTCAGCGTGCATGCCGATGGCGACAACACGGTGCGCCTGGTGCTGGCCCCGCAGGGCGAGGGCGCACCACAGCAATCGGTTGAGCGCTACATCTCTCCATCGCTGTCACTGCAAAAGCCCAGCAGCACACCGGTTGTGATGCAGACCCTGCAAGGTGACCAGACCCTGGGCCAAGCCTACACGCTGCGCCAGACCATAGAGCACCGCGATGCGCTGATGGCCCTGCGTTTGCAACTGCCCAACCCAAAGAGCATGCAGACGAGCACGTTGCTGTATGCCGGTCTGCGCGAGTTCGCCGTCTTTGAGCCGTTGTGGCAGGCCGAGCCGGGTGGGGGGCTGAAGCGCCTGGCCGATGGTGCACAGTACCAGCCCAACCGCGACACCGGTTACTTTGAAGACGCCCACGGCGACCGCCTGCAGCCCGGCTTCAAGGTCGGCGTGGGCT
The DNA here is from genome assembly GCF_059418585.1 of Rhodoferax sp. GW821-FHT07G04. Taxonomy (NCBI): domain Bacteria; kingdom Pseudomonadati; phylum Pseudomonadota; class Betaproteobacteria; order Burkholderiales; family Comamonadaceae; genus Rhodoferax; species Rhodoferax sp. GW821-FHT07G04. Next base: position 337,379 of record NZ_JBWKQD010000001.1, on the reverse strand, counting down.
TTGCCAACTACACCCGCCTGTTTGGCGATGCCGACATGCGCGGCCCCTTTGTTTCCATCTTTTTCTGGACCGTGGCCTTTGCCGGCCTGACCGTGCTGTTCTCCACCGCCATTGGCATGACGCTGGCGGTACTGCTGAACTGGGAGGCACTGAAATTCCGCACGCTGTACCGCACGCTGCTGTTCCTGCCCTATGCGGTGCCGGGCTTCATCTCCATCCTGGTGTTCAAGGGGCTGTTCAACCAAAACTTTGGCGAGATCAACGCCATCCTGAATGCCGTGTTCGGCGTCAAGCCCGCGTGGTTTGCCGACCCGCTCTTGGCCAAGGTCATGATACTGATCGTCAACACCTGGCTGGGCTACCCCTACATCATGGTGCTGTGCACGGGGCTGATCAAATCCATTCCCGCTGACTTGTACGAGGCCTCCGCGATAGCCGGCGCCAAACCCCTGACGAACTTCTGGCGCATCACCGCGCCGCTGATCGCCAAGCCGCTGACCCCGCTGCTGATCTCGGCCTTCGCGTTCAACTTCAACAACTTTGTGCTGATCAGCCTGTTGACCGATGGCCGCCCTGACTACCTGAATACCAAGCTGCCGGCCGGCACCACGGACATCATGGTGTCCTACACCTACCGCATTGCGTTCACCGATGCCGGGGCCAACTTTGGTTTGGCAGCGGCCATCTCCACTGTCATCTTCTTCCTGGTGGCCATCATGTCTCTGGTCAACCTGAAGCTGACGCAGTCCAAAGACACGCAACGCAAGGGAGGGCATTAGCCATGGCTGTTGTTACCGGTAAGAGCCAGCGCTGGCGCATCACTGCGGCCCACGTGGGGCTGTGGGTATTGATTGCCATCACGCTGTTCCCATTGCTCGCCGTGCTGTCCATCTCGCTGCGGCCCGGCAACTTTTCGACCGGCTCGCTGATCCCTACCGAGATCAGCCTGGAGCACTGGAAGCTGGCGCTGGGCTTCTCGCACACGCAGCCCGACGGCGTGGTCGTGCAGCCGCCGTTCCCGGTGCTTCTGTGGCTGTGGAATTCGATCAAGATCGCGACCATTTCCTCGCTGCTGATCGTCAGCATTTCGACAACCGCAGCCTACGGCTTTGCGCGCCTGCGTTTTCGCTTCAAGTCCACCATATTGAACAGCATGCTGCTCTTGCAGATGTTTCCGGTGGCTGTGGCGCTGGTCGCCATCTATGCCATTTTTGAGGCCATTGGTGGCTTCATTCCGTGGCTGGGCATCGAGACGCACGGTGGGCTGATCGTGGCCTATATCGGCGGCGTGGCCATGCACATCTGGACCATCAAAGGTTACTTCGAAACCATACCCACCGAGATCGAGGAATGCGCCAAGGTGGACGGCGCCACGTCCTGGCAGGCCTTTTACCGCGTGTTGTTGCCGATGGCCGTGCCCATTCTGATGGTGGTGTTTGTGCTGGCCTTCATTGGCACCATCATCGAATACCCCATTGCATCGGTGCTACTGCGCGAAGAGCCCAATCTGACACTCGCCGTGGGCTCCAAGTACTACCTGTACGAGCAGCGCTACCTGTGGGGCGATTTTGCCGCCGCGGCCGTGCTGTCGGGCTTGCCGATCACACTGGTGTTTTTGGCGGCGCAGCGCTGGATCGTGTCGGGGCTGACGTCGGGCGGGGTCAAGGGCTGAGCGCAAAACTCCAGACGCAATTTCGTTCAATACAAAAAGCTGCCCCATCGCAATACTGCCCACCAGATCAACTTGGGTGGAGGCAGCATATGCAAGCGGTGTGGGGTTCTATGGCGATGTTCGCCTTGGCCGGGGCCATTTCCCCGGGGCCGGTGAATGTGATTGCGTCGGCGCTGGGCGCGGCGCAGGGCTTTGTGCGCGCCTTGCCCCATGTGCTGGGCGCCACGCTCAGCTATTGCGCGGTGGTCTGGCTGATGGGCAGCAGCTTGCAAATGCTGTTGCTGGCCTATCCGCAGATTACACAGGTCACGCAGTATGCGGGTGCCACCTACCTGCTGTACTTGGCCGTTCGCATTGCGCGGGCGCAGCCCGATGCACCGGGTGCGGAGTCGCCCGCGGCAAGCTCGCTCAGGGCCTGGTCGCGCGGTCTGCTGCAAGGCGTGCTGACCCAGTCGCTGAATCCCAAGGCCTGGCTCGTGGCCCTGTCCGGTGTCAGCCTGTTTGTGCCCCGGGGGGCGGATGGTACGGCGCGTCTGCTGGCGTTCTGTGCCATTTCCGGTGTCGTGTGCTTTGTGTCGGTAGCGGCCTGGGCGGCACTGGGGCGGGTCATCCGCCGTTGGCTGGCCCACGCACCCTACCAAAGGCTGTTCAACCGCGTGCTGGCCGCGCTGCTGGTGTTCACGGTCTACAGCATGCTGGCCTAGCGGGGCACAGTTATGCCCGCATTTGGGATTAGCATGCCGGGCATGCCAAAGCCCTTCAGCGCTCACCACTTTGTCCGCGACCCCCGGTGGCCGCATCTGGAGCTGCGCACGGCCAGCGGTTCGCGCGATTGCTACCAGACCCATACCCATGATGAGTATTCGTTTGGCGCCATCGACGCGGGGCAGGCCATCTACAGCCATGGCGAGCACAGCACAGCGCTAAGACCCGGTATGGCGGTGATGATGGAGCCGGGCCTGGCCCACGCCTGCAATCCCGATGCCAGCCAGGCCTGGTCTTACCGCATGCTCTTTGTGGATGCGCAATGGGTGCACCAGAGCTTTCTGCCGGTGGAGGCCGCACAGCAGCACAAGCCGCACCTGAAACTGGCCCAGCACGCCACCGACGCGCCCGCGGTCTACCGGGCGCTGAGCCGCATTGCGGATGCGGTGGCCGACGGCCATGGAGGGGACGCACTGGAGGTGGACGAGTGGCTGCTCACCTTCATCGCCCAGCATGCATTGGTGCCAAAGGGGGACGCGGCAGCACCCGGCGCGGACGACCAGGCGCTATACGCGGTGCGCGACCTCATCTGCGCGCAGATGGAAAGCAATCTATCGTTGGAGCAACTGGCTCAGACCAGCGGCTGGAGCGGTTACCAACTGATTCGCAAATTCAAGCAAGCCTTCGGGCAAACACCCCATGCCTTCCAGATCGACCAGCGCCTGAACCGGGCCAAGAAGCTGCTCAAGCAGGGCGCCGGTTTGGCGGAAGTGGCACTGCAGTTAGGCTTTGCCGACCAGGCGCATTTCCAGCGTCATTTCAAAAAGCGGCACGCGACCACGCCCAAGAACTACCTGGGCGGTGCTATGGCGGAGGCGGGGGCGCCAAGTGCTCCAGGTCGATAACGGTTGTCGGCTGGCCCGACGCCAGCGAATCCGGCCTGAACTTGTAGAGCATCCCCTTGTTAGCGAACAGCAACTGCCCCACGCAGTCCCAACAGGCCCATTCCGCCGTGTCGGGAATCAACGCCGGAAACTCCACTAGCCAGAACCTGAACTGCATGGTTCCGTTCTGGTAGCCGGTGTACTCCATGCGCAAGGCCGGGTGGGCGGGGGTTGGCTGGTTCGACCATGCATCGGCCACAGCCCCTGTGCGCTGCCACCCGTCACGGGCCAGGCGCCGGTACAGCACACCGTCGTCGCCCAGTTCGTCTTCATACTCACCCAAATCCCACCCCGGCGGCAGTGTGTCTTCGACCTTTTTACGTCGGCCCTTTGCATAGGTGAACCAGCCGTTCAGGCACAACTCGGATGCAGACGCCCAATACCCACCACCCCGGTAGGTGCCGTCCGCCGGAACTTCGACTACCGGCGTCAGCAAGGGTGGCCGCACAATGCGGTTGAAGGTGTTGGAGCCCGGGTCCATCGCCAGGAAGACCAGCCAGTTGCCGTCGAACGACACGTCCGCCCGCTTGGGGTAGAGCGTGCCTGCGTACCAGCTGCCGTGCTCCAGCGCATCGGTCTGCGTATTCCAGCGCAGCACATGGAACCAATCGGTGGGCTTGCGCCGCAAGATGATGGTGTAGGGCGCGGCCTTGGCGGGCAGAAGGTGGAGTCTGGCGGGCGGTGGTTTCTTCATGGGTATTGATGAGGGTAGACACTGCTACATTATTAGTAGCGCAATGTGACCAATTCACGAGGGCTATAGGCCGGTTTTACTAAGAATTCCGTTTGAAACACCCTAAAAACCCCATATTGGGTATAAATTGGCCTACTTCACCTGTTGGATGCCGCCAGCGTTAGCGCTGCGTACCGTTTGCATCCGACACCCGGGCGAAGAACGCCCACATCACATCGTTGGCCGAGATGGCTTGCGATGCAGGTTCGTCACCCCGCGCCTTGTATCCGCCGGGCCAGGAGTGGCCACCGGTCTCGGTGACGCAGAGTTGCACTTCGGCCTGGCCCTGGCAGGGGGCATAGCGCTCGCAGTAGGCGCCAGCTACCGTGAGGATGCGCTGCGCCTGGGGTTTGCTGCAGCCGTTGCGTTGCACCCAGCGTGCCACCGTAGCAGGGACAGATGTGAAGTCGGTCACCTGGGATGGATCGCCAAACTTGCGGCCGGCGCCGCCGTTGTAGAGCACGCGGTCGTCGTTCTGGGCGTGGATGTGCAGGATGGAGATGGGCACCTTGGGCGTGCATTGCACCGTGTTGTCGGTGCCGGCAACGGCGGCGATGGCGGCAAAGGTGTCTGGCATCTCGCAGGCCAGGCGGTAGGCCATCATGGCGCCATTGGACATGCCGGTGGCATAGACGCGCCGGCGGTCAATGTGCAACGGGCCGTCCAGATTGCGCAGGATCTGGCGCACAAGGCCCACATCGTCCACCTGGCGGTCGCGCGCATCACCGCAGCAATTGCCGGCATTCCAGGTGGCGAACTTGCCCGAAGGCAGCTTGCTGAAGCCGTTGGGAAAGACGGCAATGAAGCCTGCAGACTCGGACTTGGCGATCAGCCCGTAGTGCTGGTCCGAAGCCTGGTGGTCCATGTCGCCACCACCACCATGAAATGCCATCAGCAGCGGCGTAGCGTTGGCCGCGTTGTAGCTGCGCGGCACATGCACGCGGTACTTGCGCGGCAAACCGTCGTGCACCAGCGAGAAGTTGTAGTCGCCGGGCTGGTCTATCGTGGCGGTGGTATCGGGCGTTGCGGTTTGCGCGGCTGATTTCGCTTGCTGCCTGGCCTGCCAGCGCTCCTTGATGCGTTCTCGCAGCGTGGTGTTGGCGCCTGTGGCCTGGGCCATTGCGTCGTGTTGCGGCAGCAGCATTCCGCAGGCAGACAACACCAGCCATGCGAGCCTGGGTGCCAGGATTGTCCTCCGTGGAGAACGCGCTTTGCTCACCGCACCCGATCCTTGGGGATGGCGTAGGTGCCCACCACATGGGCCACAACCTCGTCGCTACCCTCGGAGTACAGCGACACTTCGCCCACGGCCAAAGACTTGCCCACCTTCATAAGCTTGCAGACGCCAATGACGGCACGGTCACCCGCAGGCTTGCGCAGGAAGTTGATGCTCAGGTTGGTGGTCACGGCCAAGGGCACGATGCCGATCTCACCGAGGATGGCCACATACAGCGCTACATCGGCCACAGCCATCATCACCGGGCCGGATACCGTGCCGCCAGGTCGCAATTCGGCGGCCCCCACTGGGTGCCGTATGGTGGCCCCCATGTCGCCAACGGCTTCGATGGTGCATTTGGTTTGCGGGAATTCCTGGATGAGAAAGGCGGAGAGTTCGGAAGCGGTTGGCATGTGTTTGTGATTCTGAGGATGCTTGAATAGAACGCGGAACGGGAGTCACTTCGCCATCGCACGCACGATGGCTGTCGCGGTGGCCGAGGCGATTAGTTCACCGCCCTGGTACAACTCACCCGCCAAAAAGCACACGTCGCGACCGCGGCGCACAACGCGGCCCTTGCCGGTGAGGGGGCCTACGTTGGCGGGCTTATGGAAGGAGATGTTGAGGTTCAGCGTGGGCGCGAACTCGCCTTGCTTCAGCGTGGCGGCCAGGGCGGGGCCCATGGTGTCGTCCAGCATGGCAGCCAGAAAACCGCCTTGGATGTTGCCGGCCGGATTGGTGAACTCGGGCTTGCCTTGCAGCTCGACTTCAATGGTGCCGGCCTCGGCGTCGATGTGTTGGAAGACGATGCCCAAGGTCTCGGCGGCCTTGGGGGCCGGTAGTTCGCCGGCCACGATTTTCCAGAAGAATGCCTGTTTGTCCATAGGGGTAGTGCTGTTCAAAGACCGATGTGCATCTTAGGACTTGGGTGCCGGATCCCAGTGCTCGGCAATCTTGCCGGCCTCGACGCGGAACATGTCGAACCACGTGGTCGTGTACTTCTTGGATGCGTCCTTGGGGTCGATGGCTTCGCGTACGAAGCTCAGTATGACCAAGTCCCCTTCCGCGGCGATGGCCACCAGCGGTGCCTTGACCTTGGACTCGATGGGTTTGGGCTTGACCCATTTGGAGAAGGCATCGACGAAGCCCGCGCGGCCGGTGGCCACATTGGGGTTGTGTTGGATGTAGCCCTCGGCCAGGTACTTGTCCGCCAGCTCCATGTGGCCGCCTTCGAAGACCTCGCGCCAGAAATCGTAGACCAAGCGCTTGTTGGCTGCTAAACGGGTGTCTGCAGCGGCCAATAGCTGCTCGTGGTTGGCTTGTGGAACAACGGTTACCTGCGCCACGGCGGCGGTCGACAAACTGAAAGCTAGAGCAAGGCCCGCATAGACGAACAAGGGTTTCATACAACTCCTGGGTGGTGGAATAGACAAGGTACCAACCACCAATGGTAGCGGCCCGGATCAGGGGTTGTCCTTGCCGCCATCGCTATAGCCATCGCCTTCGTCCGGCTTGAAGACCAGCAGGTCGCCGGGCTGGCATTGCAGGTATTCGCAAATGGCCTGCAAGGTGTCAAAGCGCACGCCCTTGACCTTGCCCTGTTTGAGCAGGGACAGATTGGCTTCCGTGATGCCGATGTACTCGGCCAGGTCTTTGGATTTGGCCTTGCGTTCGGCCAGTATGACGTCGAGTTTGACAATGATGGGCACGGCGCGGGATGGTCTGTTCTGTTCGGTCTAGATGATTTGGGCATTGTCTTCGGCGATCTCTACCGCGCGCGTCATGGCATGGCCCATCTGCCACACGATGCCGGAGAACAACAGCATCAGCAATTGCTGCGACCCCAGGTTGATGCTCAGCACTTGCCCACCTTCAGGCGAGCCCGCGGTCAGCAGCAAGATAGCGAGGGTGGGCACGACCACGCCGGCAATGCTGGACACCAGCAGGCCTGCCGCAAAGCCGCGTAAATGCCGCACCGTGGCCAGACTGAATATTTCATCGCGTGCAAAACCCTTGAAACACTGGTGCGCACGCCAAAGTGCATAGGCCACACCGCCGACTGGCAGCAGGCTGATGCAGACGGCCAGCGCATGCTGCCAAGTACCAACAATGGCCAAGCTGTTCGGCTGCGTACCCGGGGGTAAGCGTGCCCCCATCTGGACCAGCATGTCTACTGGCGGGGTCTGCAACACGAGTGTGATTGTGGCCGCGGGCAATAACACGGCCAAGGCCAGACAGGCCCAGGCCAAGACCCGACTCAGGTCCTGCTGCCTACCCCTGGCGGCGGTGTTCTGCAATATGTTCATGGCGTGCTCCCCAAAACTAAATACTAGAAAAGGCTTTACAAAATTATCGTAAAACAATAATAATTTACTATATTACATTCATTTTATCGGGAGTTTGCACATGGAGAAGCTTGCTTGGGGCACACATGTTTGGGTTCACGGAGGCCGTGCGGTATCCGCTGCTTTCGCGGTGTTTACTGGACTGGCGACACTGGCCGGTTGCGCCGATACGCACTGGGAGCGGGCCTTCTACCAGGGGGCGCGCTATGGCAACGAGCAGTGCCAGCTCAAACGCCGACCCACCGATGCGCCCTGCGCCGAACTGCTGGACTATGACCGCTACACGCAGGAGCGTGTCAAGGCGCAGAACGCGTCGCCACCCGCCGCTGCGCATGCAGCAGACAGCATTGAAGAGATACAGCGGTGAGGGCCCGATTCTGGTCCTTTGCCGCATGGCTGCTCGCGCTGGCGTCTGCGGGCTGCGGTGGTGGTAGCGGCAATGGCGACGCAGCCACCCATGTGGCCGTGGGCGCTATCGGTCCGTCATGCCAGGCCGCCATGCCATTTGTAGGGCAGGCGCCGCATGCTGCTCTGCCTGCCCATGCCTTCCCGGTCGCTGCAAGCGATGCCGCGAATGTGGACGCTCCGATGCCACACGCGCTTGACCTTTTGCTGGGCCAGCAGCTTCGCGACGTTCTGCGCAAGACCGGCGCACCGGCGATAACGGCGTCCATCGTGGCGCCCGGCTTGGGGCGTTGGAGTAGCGCGCAAGGCTGGGCGCAGACTGCGCCCGCACAGGCCGTTGCAGGGGATACGGAGTTCTATTGGGGCAGTGTCGCCAAGACGCTGACCGCGGTGCTGGTCTTGCAGTTGGTGGAAGAGGGGCGGTTGCGACTGGATGACCCCTTGTCGCGTTGGTTTCCGCAGATACCGCAGGCGCAGCGCATCCGCATTGCGCATTTGCTGTCCCACACTAGCGGCCTGCCAAGCAATGCGAACAGCATGACGGGTTTGGGTGCAGAGACACCTGCCCAGCAATTGGTGCTGCTGTCCACAACGCCGCTGCTGTTTTGCCCTGGCACCCAGGTCAGTTACTCCAATGCCGGCTATCTGTTGCTGGGCCTGGTGGTGGAGGCCATGGAGCAGCAACCTTTATACAGGTCAGTCGAGCGCCGCATCGCAGCCCCTTGGGCTTGCAGCACCTGCGCATGCTGCGCCCGGGTGAGAATGCGCCCGCGGCCCTGGCCACACCGCATGCAGGCCAAGTGCCCCAAGCGGATCCCGCCGCGTGGACGCGCCTGGGTGCGGGCAATGTGGTCGCGCGGGCTGAAGACATGGCGGTGTTCTGGCAAGCGGTGTTGTCGGGGCGTCTGCTGGCTCCCGGCACCGTGCGATCGCAATGGGCGGTACTGCATGCGCTGGCGCCCCAGGCTGTGGAAACCCAGCAAGGTATGCAATGGTTTGGTATGGGGGTGATGTTGACGGAGTGGACCGACGACTCAGGGCGCTCACGCACCTGGCTGGGCCACTTTGGCGGCATACCCACGGCCAACGCGGCGCTGGCCTACGACCCTACGGCGGGCGCCTATGTGGCGGTTGCAGTGAACAGCGCAGTGTCTTCGGCGGCAGTGGCCAATGCCCTGTTGAAAGTCGTGCTGGACTGGGGTGCACCGCGTTGACAGTTGCTACGTAAAAAAACCCCCACCGCGTGAGCGATGGGGGTAAACCTATTGAGAACCCAACTGACTAATTAAAACTTGTAATTCAAACCAAACAAGTAAGTGGTTCCGAACTTCATGTACTCCAACGGATGGTCCGGTGCATCGGCGTAGGTGCTGTATGGCGAATCGGTCAGGTTGTTGACCTGCAACACCAGGCCCAGGCCCTTCATCCTGCCTTCGTTGAAGGTGTAGCCCACTTGGAAGTCGACAACCTTCTCACCATTGACCCAGCGCAGGCTGCGGTCACCAGCGAAGTTGCCGATTTCACCAATGAACTCCGAACGGTTGCGCTGGCTGATACGGGTGGACCATCCGCCCTTTTCGTAGTACAGCGTGATGTTGGACACATTCTTGGACAGGCCGGGCAGCGGTGTGTCGGTACCCACGGTGGAGCTGTTGAAGCCGTTGGTGGGCACGCGGATGGCGCTGTCGTTGTACGACATACTGGCCGAGATACCGAAGCCGTCCAGTGCCGGTGTCAGCATGTTCAAGGGCAGAGAAGCCGACAACTCAAAGCCGCGCATGGTGCCGCCGTTGCCGTTGTACGGTGCGGTGTACTGGCCCACGTTGGTGATGGCGATGCTGCCCGGTGGGATGAAGGGTGAGAAGTCCATCGTACGGCTCTCCTCGTAGATGTAGGTCTTCAGCTCCTTGTAGTAGGCGGCAGCCGCGAAGTAGGCCTTGTTGCCGACATACTTCTCGTAGGAGATGTCAAAGGCATTGGCGCGCCAGGGGTCCAGATTTGCATTGCCGCCGCTGGCAGAAGGACGGCGTGTGGTCTGGTCGATGTTGAATTCGAACGAAGAGCGCAGTTGGTCAATGCGCGCACGGGCGATCTGCTGGGCGGCCGCCAAACGCACGGTCTGACCGTCGGACAGACCCAATGCCAGGTTCATACTGGGCAACGCGTCGGTATAGGTCTTGCCGTTTGTGTATGGGATGACCGCACCGCCCTTGGCGTTGTCCACGTAGGCGGACGACGAGGACTGGTCGGTGTTGATGACCTGCACGCCCACATTGCCGCGCACGCCCACCGAGCCCCACTGGGTGTCGATGTCGGCCTTGACGAAGGAGGTGGTGACCTTTTCCTTCACGTCCCAGGCACGGCTGATGGCGCCGGGGTTGATCTCGGAGGGGTTGAACGGCTGGAAGTACTTGGCCACTACGCCCGGCACATTGAATGACGGGATGGTGCCCGTTCCCGAGAAGCCCAGATCGACGGGCGAGTACAACAGGTCGTTGGAGATATTGGGTGCGCCAATGGCTTCCAGCGGGCCTTCCGGCTGGCGCTTGCGCTTGGTGCGGTCCGATAGGTTCAGACCGAAGTCCACGCCGCTGAAGAAGTCACCGGCAATGGGCAGGGTGCCGACCAGCTTGTAGCCCTTCAACTCGTCTTCCACTTGGGGTTTGCGGCCGTAGCCTTGGCCATAGATGGAGTTACCGGTGAACAGCTTGGTGGGGTCGCTGTAGTTCAGGCCGCCCTTGATCGTGGGGAAGCCGCCATTGGCCCAGTTCACGGTCAGTGTGTCCAACGACGCGCCATTGGGTGTGGATGCCAATTGCGTGTTGATTTCGTTGTACAGCTCGGTGCGCTTGGCCTTGGAGTAGTTGATGTCCGCCAGCAGCGACCAGCCGTCAAACTTGAACTTGTTGTTCCAGCCGTAGGCGTTGATCGTGTCTTCGCGGCTGTTGTACTGGCCGCGCACCAGCGGGTAGACATTTATAGCCTGCGCGCCACCGAGCACGCCATTGCTGATGACGGGGTTGGCGTAAGTGAATGGGATGTAGGGGTTGGTGCCGTTGTAACCGCTCAAGTTGACTTCGAACTGGTTGTTGGTGTCCACCTGCTTGAAGCTGGAGGCGTATGCATCCAGCACGCTGGTCCAACTCTTGGAGGGTTTGAACTCCAGCACGCCCATGAAGCCGTCGCGCTTCATGTTGCCGCTCTTGGCCAGGGATTTGATACCGTCTTGCAGGTAGGTGCCAGCGGGCACGCCGGGGCGGGTGTCCTTCTTCCAGGGCTCGTAAATACCGGTCTGGTTTTCCAGGATGGGGGAGTCCAGGTGCGCAAAGCCCAGTGCCAGGCCCACGGTGCGGTCGGCAAACTGGTCGATGTAGCTGACGCTGAAGCGGTTGCCGGTGGCCTTGGTGTCGGCAATGGAGCCGATGGAGCGGTTCTCGCCACGCAGGTTGACCGATACGGTGCGTTCTTTGAAGTTCAGCGGGCGCACAGTCTGCATGTCCAGCGTGCCGGACAAGCCCTGGCCGACCAGGCCGGCATCGGGCGTCTTGTAGATGGTGACGCCGCTCAGCAGCTCGGAGGGGTACTGGTCGAATTCGGCGCTGCGGTTGTCGCCGGTGCTGACCATCTCGCGGCCATTCAGCAGCGTGGTCGCAAAGTCGGGGGACAGACCGCGCACGCTGATGGCTTGGGCGCGGCCGGCCACACGTTGGGCGGCCAGGCCGGGCATGCGGGCGATGGACTCGGCGATGCTGACGTCGGGCAGCTTGCCGATGTCCTCGGCCGAGATGGCTTCCACGATGGAGGTGGAGTTCTTCTTGACCGAGATCGCGTCTTCGATACCTTTGCGGATACCGACTACGGTCACCGTGTTCAGGTCGGATGCGGGCGCGGCTGACTGCGCGAAGGCCGCAGACGAGGTCACGATGAGCACGGCACAGCCGGCTGCCACGGGGGCTAGTTTGAAGAGGGAGCTGCGCGAGGGGGTGGTCCTCGTGGAGCGCTGAACGGTTGAACTCATTTTGATATTTCTCCTGGTCTCGGGGCGGGCTATTCGTCTTTTGTGCGGGGGAGCGCAAAAAACATGTAAATGGGACGGCGTTTTCCCTACTCACAGCTCAGTTTGTATCAAAACTAGATATTTCTAAACATAGGGGTTAGTACCAGTTTTGCTGCTGAGATGATCGTTTGGCCACAAAATCAGGGTAATTTTGCGAAATTGCAACAAAATTTAGCTGAAAAATTGTGCAACAACCTTCTTTGCTCCAGAAGTTGAAATCAAAACTGTAGTCAAGCTACATTTAATGTGGTCTGTGCCATGGTGAGTGTTGGCTTGGAGGCCGGTTTTGACGATGGCTGCTGTGGACTTGCTGCGTTTTTGACAGAAGTGAGTGAATAAATTTGTTGTTTTGATAAATTGCACATTCACTGCAGAACTGGATTTTGTTGATTTATTTATAAAAATCAACGTTTTCCCTAGCGTAGTCGTTTGTGGTCTGCTGTAAACTATTTGTCGTTTAACTACATTTCGGTGTTGCACGTGCAATACAAGGGAGTAATGGGATGAATCAGGGTTATCCGAGGTTGTTGGGAGACATTGGCGGGACGAATGCCCGCTGGGCGTGGCAGGCTGAGGCCGGTGCCGAGCTGCAAGACATCTCCGTACAGCCTTGCGAAGACAGCGGCTCCATCCAGGAGTCCGCGGCCAATTACCTGCAGGCCCATGGCCACAAGAACCCGCGTTGGGCGGGCATCGGTATTGCCACCGTCATCACCGGGGACGATGTGCGCCTGACCAATAGCAGCTGGCGCTTCTCTATATCCGCATTCCAAACAGCCATGGGGCTGGAGCGCTGCCTGGTTGTCAACGATTTCACGGCTCTGGCCATGAGCCTGCCGGCCCTGAAGCCCACCGACCTGCGCGCCCTGGGCGGCGGCCAAGCGGTGGCGGGGTCCACCATCGGCCTGCTGGGGCCTGGCACCGGCCTCGGCGTGTCCGGCCTGGTGCCCGATGCGACGGGCCGTTACAGCGCCTTGGCGGGCGAGGGGGGCCATGTCACGTTATCGGCCAATGACGATGTGGAGTCTGCATTGCTGGGCTTGCTGCGCAAGCAGTTTGAGCATGTCAGCGCCGAGCGTGTGCTGTCCGGCTCGGGCCTGGTCAATGTCTACCAGGCCATCTGCGCCATGGAGGGGCGCACGGCCAAGGCGCTGGAGCCTGCCGACGTGACCGACGCGGCCGTGGCCGGCACCGACGCGCAGTGCGTGCAGGCCGTGCATTACTTCACCCGTTTTTTGGGTAATGTGGCCGGCAACCTGGCGCTGACGCTGGGTTCGCTGGGCGGTGTCTATATTGGCGGCGGCATTGTGCCGCGCCTGGGCTCGGCCTTCGATGCTGCCGTGTTCCGCAGCAGCTTTGAGAACAAGGGCCGCTACCGCAAGCTGCTGTCCACGCTGCCGGTCTGGGTCATCACCGCGTCCACACCGGCGCTGGTGGGGGCCAGTTGCGCGTTGGACACCCTGTCTTGATGCCATGGGGGGAGGCCAAGAATGCGGCCTCTCTTCCGTTAAGCTTCCACCCCTGACCGACGAATAATTGACAGAGGGAAGCTCACATGTCCGAACCGCGTTTTGACCACCCGCGCCTGATCGCCGATATCGGTGGTACCTACGCCCGGTTCGCGCTGGAGGTGGCGCCCCATGTGTTCGAGCAAAGTGAATCCCTGCGTTGCCAGGACTTTGCAGACTTCCATGCGGCGGTCACGGCGTATCTCTCCAAGCTGAAGGGCGTCAACGCTGGCGACATCAAGCACGCGGCCGTGGCCATTGCCAATCCGGTATCGGGCGACCAGGTCCGCATGACCAATTACCACTGGCAGTTCTCGATCGAGCAGATGCGCGAGCGCCTGCATTTCGACAACCTGGTGGTCGTCAACGACTTTACGGCGCTGGCCATGGCGCTGCCCAGTTTGACGCCGCAACAGCGCCGCCAGTTCGGTGGCGGTGCTGCCGTGCCGCGCAGCGTCGTGGGGCTGATCGGTGCCGGAACGGGTCTGGGGGTTTCGGGCCTGATCCCGGCGGATGATGGCTGGATCGCGCTGGGCACTGAAGGCGGCCACACCAGTTTCTCGCCGCACGACGAACGCGAGATCGCCATCCTGCAATACGCCTGGCGCACCTACGACCACGTGTCGTTTGAACGCTTGTTGTCCGGCACCGGCATCGAGCTGATCTTCAAGGCGCTGACCGACCGTGCGGGGCAGCCCCAGCGCACGCTGGACGCACCCGAGATCACCCGCCTGGCTTTGGAGGGCAGCGATGCCATCTGCAAGGAAACGATTGATGTTTTCTGCGCGATATTAGGCACCGCGGCGGCGAATCTGGCGGTCAGCCAGGGCGCTTTTGGCGGCATCTATATCGGCGGCGGCATCGTGCCGCGTCTGGGGTTGTATTTCGACCAGTCGCCATTCCGCCAGCGTTTTGAGGACAAGGGGCGCTTTACCGACTACATGAAGGGCATCCCCACCTTCGTTATCACGGCCACAGATGCCACGCTGGTGGGTGCTTCGGTCATTTTGGCCTCGCAGTTGCGCGGCTTGGATGGGGCCGACGGCTCGGCCATCTTGGGCCAGATCCGCCGCGCATTGACCAGCCTGTCGCCCGCCGAGCAGCGTGTGGCCCAGCATGTGCTGGCACAGCCGCGTTCGGTGCTGAACGACCCGATTGCAACCATTGCCCGCTCGGCCGATGTCAGTCAGCCCACGGTGATCCGCTTCTGCCGTTCGCTGGGCTGCGAGGGGCTGTCGGATTTCAAGCTGCGCCTGGCCTCGGGCCTGACCGGCACCATACCTATCACCCACACCCAGGTTACGGGCAGTGACTCCATGCTGGAGTTGGGCGCCAAGGTGCTGGGCAACACGGCATCGGCCATTTTGCAGGCGCGCGACCACCTGAACCGCGACAGCATGGACCGCGCCATGCGCATGATTGCAGACTCTCGCCGGCTGGAAATCTATGCCGTGGGCCACTATGGGGCAGTCGCCAACGATGCCCAGTTCAAGTTCCTGCGCGTGGGAGTGTCCGCCGTGGCCTACACCGACCCGCGCTTGCAGACCTTGTCGGCCAGCCTGCTGCGATCCGACGACGTGGTGCTGATCATCAGCAGCAGCGGCCGCATCGCCGAACTGCTGGCCGTGGCCGAAACCGCACTGGAGCGCGGCGCCAAAGTGATTGCCATCACCGAAAGCCAGTCGCCGCTGGCCCGCAAGGCCGACCTGGCGCTGATCGTCGACCACGTGGAAGACATCGCCACCCAGGTGCCCATGATCAGCCGCATCCTGCACCTCTTGATGGTGGACATCCTGGTGGTGGGCGTCACGCTGCACCGCGGCGCCAGCGTGCCGGCCTTGGGTAGCGACGCCACGGTGGGGTTGGACGAGGTGCCGCCCGGCGGGCAGGCGGTACAGGGCGCCCGGCGCAAGGGGCCGGGTGTCAGCGCCGCGGGGCCGCTGGCGCACTTGACGTCGCACAGCCGCTGAAAACCCTAAATTGGGGTTAATCGCCTATCCTGTGAGGCGAATGGTGGCTATCTTGACCAGTAGCCCTCGCCAAATATACGTAAAGTGCTACTAATTTTATAGCAATTGGTTGGTTTTTTAGTTTGGGTCCCGACGGCTGGAACGCCGATCAGGAGTTGTCGCCAAACTCATGCCGGTCAGCCGCGGCGAACAGGTCGCTGGCGAAGCCGGGGTCGCTGGCCGCGACGGAGCTGGCGAATACGCGCAGGGCTTGGGCGGCTTCCTGGGCGGTGGGTTCGTGCTGTTCCCGGGTGAAGCGGGTGGCCAGTGCGGCCCATAGCGCCTTGCCCAGGTTCAGGGCTGCAGTGCCGAGTTCTTGCAGGGCAAATCCTACGGTAGCGGATTCGGGCGAGGCCATGGTTGAGGTCGTCAACGTAGCGGTGGTCATAACAGGTCCTTTTTGTGAAAGTTGTGATGTTGCTGTGCAGTATAGGGTAAACCCTAGGTGTTCGTATATTGAACTCTGTATGACCGCTACATCGGTCCGGGTATTGGCCGGTTATCCTCTAGCCCCTTGTTGTGCGAGTGGGCGCGCCAACAGACCAAACAATCTCCATTCCATCTAACCCGACTACAGAAACACCCTTACCCATGAGCGCACTGGTCATCAAAGCCTGGAAAGCCGAAGGCAAACCCATCGACGAGAAGAACAACTACGTCAGCATCACGGGCCGTGAGAGCGGCCTTATTGCGTGGATATTGTCGCTGCTGGGCGTAGACCCCACGACCACGATCCGCGTGGGCATGGACCGGGTGGAGTTTTCCAGTTCGTCGCTGGCGGGTACGCAGTCGCGGCTGATCCCCCTGCAAAGCATCTGCTCCACCTACTACGGCTACCACAAGCCCTGGAAGGCGGCGGTCGGCATCGTGGCGTTTTTTCTGTTCTTTGGCACATCGATGATGTCGGCCGCCATGCAAGACGGCGCCCACGGCAGCGGCGCTTCGATCCTGCTAGGTTGCGGCGCGGCGGGCTTGGTCGTTGCGCTGATCTATTACTTTTTGAACCGCACCTTGACACTGGGCTTTGTTGAAACCAGCGGTTTCGTCAGTGGGATCAAATTCAAGCGCTCGGTGATTGAAAATATCGACGTCAACGAAACCCAGGCCAAGACGGTGTGCACCGTCGTGCAACGCCTGATAGAAGCTAAGGAACGGCGCGCGCTGCAGCCGCTCAAGGCCTAGCGCAGTTGCTTTGCAGATGGCGCATGTGCTGCTGCATCCGCTCATCCCTGATTGCGACCGTTCAACCCAAACCAGTGGAAGGCATAGGCCACGAAAAATACGATTCCCGCATCAACCAACCAATCAACAAACCAAGGAGTGACTATGTTGAGTGTGAAGCGGGTTTTGAAACCATTGGTGTCGGGTCTTATGATGGTGATTGCGCTGTCGGCGGGTGTGGCCGCCGAGGCAGCGCAGCCCACGGCGTTCTCGGTGCAGGTGTCGGGCAAGGGCAAACCCATGATCCTGATCCCCGGCCTGGCCTCGTCGGGCGCGGTGTGGGACTCCACCGTGGCGCACTTCGCATCCCATTACCAATGCTATGTGCTGCAGCTGGCCGGCTTTGCCGGAGCGCCGGCCGTGCGGGCGCCCTTGCTGGAAACGGTGGAGAAGGAGCTGGCCGCGTATATCGATGAGCAGCACTTGGACCACCCCGCCATCGTGGGGCATAGCCTGGGTGGCTTTCTGGCGTTGAAGCTGGGCATCGATTTCCCGGACAAGGTAGGCCCGCTGGTCATCGTCGATTCACTGCCCGCACTGGGTGCGGCGCAAATGCCCGATGTCACGCCCGAGCAGTTGAAGGACATGGCCCGACGCACGCGCGAAGGCATGTTGGCTGGCGACGCCAGCGCGCAAGAGGCGAATCGCCGTACCGTTGTCAGCGGCATGGTCACGGCCCCGCAAGACGTGGACCGTGTCGTCGCCTGGGGCACGCAGTCGGATCGCGCGGTGGTGGCCGATGCGATGTACGACATCATTGCCACCGACCTGCGCCGCAGCGTGGCACGCATCAAGGCGCCCACGCTGGTGCTGGGCTCGTGGGTGGCCTACAAGGCTTATGCGCCCAAGGCCGCATTTGAAGCCAACTACAAGGCCCAGTACGCCAAATTGCCAGGCGTGCAGGTGGCCATGTCCGACATTGGGCGACACTTCATCATGTACGACGATCCACAATGGATGTTTGCCCGCATGGATGAATTCTTGAAGTGACTGTGACGAACGAAAAAATGCGCTCTGGCGCAACCGCGGTGCCTGCCACTTCGCGCGCCACACCCTGGTATTGGCTGTGCCAAGTGTTGGGCTGGGGTCTGGTGGCCCTGCTCAATGTCAGCTTTTCGCTGGCCAATGCGCCCGAGATCCGCAACCCCTTCATCTTGATCTCGCTATGGGGTGGTATCAGCGGTGTGGTGCTGTCCCATGGCTGGCGCCGCCACCTGCACCGCCATGCGGTCTTTGCCCCCGGCCGTGCGCTGCCCTTGGGGCGGCTGGCCTTGGGTCTGCTGGTGTTGACGGCTCTGCAGGTCACGTCGGTAGCCTGCGCCTTCATGCTATGGCCGGCGCACACGGGCCTGGGTAATTTGGCATGGCTGCCACCGGCGGCTGCCTTCTGGCTATTCATGTTTGTGTGCTGGACCGTGTTCTACGGCGCGGTGATGGCCGCACGCCGTGCCAAACGGGCCGAGATCGAGCAACTGCAGTTGCAGATCCAGGTCAAGGACGCCGAGCTGCGCGCCCTGCAGGCCCAGGTCAACCCTCACTTTTTCTTCAACAGCCTCAACAGCATACGGGCGCTGATGTACCAGGACGTGCCCGCGGCCGCACAGGTAGTGGACCGTCTGGCGGAGATGATGCGCTACAACCTGCAGATGGGTCAGGTCGACACGGTGCCGCTGGCCCGCGAGCTGGATGCTGTGCGCAGCTACCTGGCGGTGGAGAAGGTGCGCTTTGAAGACCGCATGGTGGTCATGGAGCAGATCGACGACACACTGGGCGGCATGGCCGTGCCGGCCTTGTCCATCCAGACGCTGGTGGAAAACGCCGTCAAGTACGGCGTGGAAATGCGGGCCCAGGGTTGCGAGATCCGTATTTCCGCGCAGCGCGAAGGCAGCGGCCGGGTACGTATCGCGGTGGCCAACCAGGGTGTGTTGAAGACCTCCGGCAACTCCACGCAGCTTGGCCTGAACAACACCGCCAAACGATTGGCTCTGCTGTTTGACGGCAAGGCCAGCCTGGACATCCAACAAGACCACGATTGGGTGGTTGCAAGCCTGTCTTTACCTGAGGAAAACCGATGAAAGCCATCATCGTCGACGACGAGCGCCTGGCCCGCATGGAAATGCGCCGCTTGCTGGCCGCCCATGCCGACCTAGAGATCGTGGGCGAGGCCGCCGACGTGGCATCCGCCAAAGCCATGATTGAAGACCTGAGCCCGGACCTAGTGTTCCTGGACATCCAGATGCCCGACGGCACCGGCTTCGATGTGCTGGGCCAGTTGGCCGACGCGCCCGAAGTCATCTTCACCACTGCGTTTGACAGCTACGCCATGCAGGCCTTTGAAGCCAATGCGCTGGACTACCTGCTCAAACCCATAGAGCCCAACCGCCTGGCATTGGCCCTGCAAAAGATCAAGGCCGCGCCCAGTAGTGCCAAGGAGCGACCGGTGCAGCGCGACAGCAAGATATTCATCAAGGATGGCGAGCGCTGCTGGTTTGTGAAGCTGGAGACCATCACACTGCTGGAGTCCGAGGGCAACTACACCCGCGTGTATTTCGACGGCAACCGGCCGCTGTTGCTGCGCTCGCTGAACCAACTAGAGCAGCGCCTGGACCCGGCCCTGTTCTTCCGCGCCAGCCGCCGCCACATCGTCAACCTCGACGCCGTGGCCAACGTCACGCCGTCCAGCACCGGCGCGCTCACGCTGCAGCTGGGCGATGGTGCACGCATCGAAATGTCACGCCGCCGCGCCGTGGATTTCAAGCAGTTGATGCATCTGTAGCGAGCGCATTGGCAGGCCGCACACCAGCAGGTAGACTGCGGCCATGCCTGCTGCTGCCAAAGACACCACGTCTCCTGCCGACAAGCGCCGCTCTCCGGGGCGCAGGCGCAGCGATAGGGAGCAGGGCGCATCGTCGGATCGCAATGGTCGGGGCTACGCGGGCGTGACCTTCCGAGTTCGGCGCCTGGAACCCCTGCTGGCCTGGGTGCTGGCGGGCTTCACGCTGTGGCTCAATATTGTGTCCAATGCCTCGGGCATGGCGTTTTGGCTGGTTGCGTTTTGCGCGGCCTGCATGGGCAGCTGGAGCCGCGTGTACCCGGCACGCCAGCAGGCCGTGATGTTCGTGCGCGCCGCCTTGCTGGTGGCTGGCGCGCTGCTGTTGCAGGTGTCTGCCGGGGCGGGTGCTGCCGTCGGTCCCTATGCCTTGCTGCCGGTGGTGACGGCGGTCTTCTATGCCTTTTTGTTGTCCACGGCCTGGGCTACGGTGCTGATGCTGTGGGTGCTGGTGTGCTTTGGCCTGTCGTGCTGGCTGACCCTGAGCACGGTGCCGTGGCAGGCGTTGTTGGCCTACACGGGCTTTCTGGTGCTGGTCTTGCCGCTGGCCATGGAGTTCGGCCGCACGCTGCGCCAGTCGGACGAAAGCACCGAGTCCACGCTGCGCGATGAGCGCACACAGCTGTACAACGAGGCCGGCTTCTTTGTGCATGGTGCAGTGCTGATGGCCGAGTGTCGCCAGCGCCAGCGGCCGTTTTGCATGGTGCTGCTCAATGGTGCCGATTTGCTGGATGTGCCCGGGCTGCTGGGCCGCAAGGTCGCCAACGATTTGTTTGCGCAAGTGGTGCGTGGCTTGGCCGGCGTGTCGGGTGAGGGCATTGCCGCGCGCACCGAGTCGGTCGAATTCGGATTGCTGTTGCCCGGTGTGACGGCCGACCGCGCGGCGGCCATGCTCAAGCAGCAGTTGGGGGACCCGCCCAAGGTGGAGGTCCAAGTGCACAGCAAAGACCAGCCGGATGCAAAGCCCATCGCCATCGTGCTGGATATGGCCATTGCCCAGGCCACCGACAAATTTCAAAGCATTGAAGAGCTGTACGACGAGCTGCATGCCAGTTGGGTGGTCAGCAACAAGGAAACTGGCAAGGCCCTGGTGGCCAAGGTGCCAGTCCTCGGGCCGGATGACGATAGGCGCGCAGGGCCGCGGCGCGCCACCAGCCCCACGGTGCCCATGCCTTTGCGCGCAGGCGCCAGGCCGTGGGATAAATGAGCCTAGAAAAAAAGCAGGTGGGATACCTAGGATATGACGAAGAAATATTGGTTGATGAAATCCGAACCCGGCGAAGTCTCCGTGGACGATGCGCTGGCCGCCCCCAAGGCCACCGTACCCTGGACCGGCGTGCGCAATTACCAGGCGCGCAACTTCATGCGCGATGGCATGCAGATCGGCGATGGGGTGCTGTTCTACCACTCCAGTTGCGCCGAACCCGGCATTGTCGGCATTGCCCGCGTGGCATCGGGTGCCTATACCGATCCCACACAGTTTGACCCGAAGTCGCCTTATTGCGATCCAGCTTCCAAGCCCGAGGCGCCGCGCTGGCTGCTGGTGGATGTGCAGGTGGTGCAAAAGACGCGCAACCTGACCTTGCCCGAACTGCGCGCCGATGCTGCGCTGCAAGACCTGCTGGTGTTGAAGAAGGGCAATCGCCTGTCCATCACCCCGGTGGAGCCGGCGCATTGGACGCACATTCTGCAGCGCCTGGGCACGTCAGCGCTCTAGGTAGCGCAGCAGCATCTGCTGCAGCTCGTGGGCTGCCTGGGCACGTATGGTCTTGGGTGGCGGGTTGATGACCAACAGGTGTGTGAAATGCTCCAGGCTTTGCACCACGAAGTAGGCCATCAGCACCGGATCAGCATCCCGCACCTGCGGGTGGGCGGCCAGGAAGGTCGCCAACTCGGCGCTGTAGTGGGCCTCCAGTTGGCGGACTTTGAGCTGCATGTCGGCCGGTAGCAAGCCGTCTTCATGCAGCAGCCGATGCACCCCGGGGTTGTGGGTGTGCATGGCCACAAAACCCTCTACCAAGCGCTCCACCAAGTCCGCCAACGCGGCGTTGGGCACCTGTGCGGCCTGCAGCATGGAGGCCGCCAGCGCGGCCACGTCGGCCAGGTGCTGCTCGGCCAGTGACTGCAGGATGGCGTCCTTGTTCGGGAAGTACTGGTACAGCGATCCAATCGACACACCGGCCCGTTCGGCAATGCGGGCGGTGGTGCCGGCCGCGTAGCCATGCTGCTCGAAAACCTGAATAGCGGCCTGCAAAATGGCCTGCACCGTGTGCTGCGAGCGCTGCTGCACCGGCTGTTTCAGAGGCTTGGCCGAGGGTTTGCGCATGGGGTTGGAATGCGAATAGCCAATGTGAATAATTATTCACATACTACTGCAAACCAGTTCTTTCCTTTTCTCTGATCCCCGCAAGCCATGCAAGCCGCTATCCCAACCTTTGCTTTACCGCACTGGCACCGCTACCACTGCGCCACCACCCTGACCCATATGCAGGCCGTGGTGCAGGCGCACAACCTGCGTTCCACGGGTGTGGACCTGCACCTGGACGTCTACCCGCAGCCCAAGCCCGACGCGCCGGTGCTGGTCTTCAACCACGGGGGTGGCGGCCATGCCGGCCTGTTTGTGCCTTTGGCCCTGGCCTTCCATGCGGAGGGCTACACGGTGGTGGTGCCAGACCAGAAAGGGCAGGGCCGGTCCGGCGGCGCCATGGGCGACTTTACGGTGGCCGAGGCCGTGCAAAACATCGTGAATGTCTGCACCTGGGCGCGTGGGTGTTTCCTGGGCCCGTTGTTCATCGGTGGCAGCAGCATCGGTGGTGGCCTGACCTATGCCGCTGCGGCCGCGCTGGCACGAGCAGGCACGGCGCCCCAGGCCATCGTGTGCATCAACCTCTATGACTTTGGTGATCCGCGCACGGCGCTGGCTTTTACGCGCATGGCCTGGCTGGCCCATGTGCCAGGCCTGCCCACTCTGCTACGCCATAGCACCCGCATGCTGAGCCGCCTGCTGCCGCGCCTGCGCCTGCCGTACCGGCCCATGTCCAACTTCCGCGCCATGGTGGATGTGCGGGACCAGGCCAGCGGCTTCTATGAGCTGTGGCGGGCCGACCCGCTGACGCTGCGTACGGTGACGCTGCGCTACCTGGCCAGCATGCTGCACACGCCCGCAGCGATTGCGTTCGAACAGAACCGACTGGTGCCCGTGCTGGTCATCAACCCTGTGCGCGACCGCATGGTGCGGCCCGCGCTGACCCGTGCGTCATTCGAGCGCCTGGGCGGACCGCGGGCCTATGCCGAGGTCGACTATGGCCACTTCTCGCTACAGCCGGGCTTTACGGCCGAAGTCGTCAAACTGGCGCATGCCTGGTTTGGCGCAGAACGCCCTCCGTCGGATTGCTATTGATTGAATAGCTGCTCAAGCATATTCCACGGGGGCTAGCGGCATATTTTTCTTAAGGCCTTTCGGTCAAGAGAGGCCCAGAGACATCTACACCGTGCGGTTACGCGGCCGCAAGGCCAGGTACGTCAGCAGCCCCAGCACAATCCCCCAACAGGCCGAGCCCAAGCCCAGCAAGCTGACGTTGGACGCGGTCACGATGAAGGTCAGCAAGGCGGCTTCGCGTTCGCTGGGTTCGGCCATCGCGTTGACCAGGCCCCCCTGTATAGCGCCCAGCAGCGCCAGCCCGGCCACCATGGTCACCAGTGCCGGTGGCAGGTGGGAGAAGCTGTAGGTGATGGCGCCCGCAAAATTGCCAATCAGGATATAGAACACCCCGCAGGCCACGCCCGCCACCCAGCGCTTACCGGGCTGGTGGTGGGCCTCGGGGCCGGTGCAGATGGCGGCGGTGATGGCGGCCAGGTTGACACCATGCGCGCCAAAGGGCGCCAGCAGCAGGCTGGCCCAGCCCGTGCCCGACACCAGCTTGCTGGTGGGCGCCTCGAAGTTGGCGCCGCGCAGCACGGCAATGCCGGGCACCTGCTGGCCGGTCAGGCACAGCACAGCCAGCGGCAGACCCAGGCTGATGATGGCGTTGGCGGAGAACTCCGGCGTGGTCCACACTGGCTGGGTCAGTGCTAACAGGGTCGCTCCCTGCGCGCTGGCCTGCGTTGCGGTGGTGGTAGCCGCACCCCAGCCCAGGGCAAGCCACAGCGCCACGCCCAGCAGCAAGGTCAATGGGATCGCATAGCGCGCCGTGCGCTGCTTGAACACCAGGTAGCCGACGAACATGGTGCCCACCAGCCAGGGTGCGCCGCTGACCGTGCTGCGGGCCGCGGCAAAGGCATCCACGCCAAAGCGCATCAGGATGCCGGCCAGCATGGCGGCGCAGAGGCTCTTGGGAATCAGGGCCATCAGGCGCTCAAACACGCCTGTCACACCCACCAGCAGCATCACGGCGGCGGCCACCACAAACGCACCGATCGCCTGGCTGTAGGGCAGGGTGACCAGGCCAGTGACCAGCAATGCGGCGCCCGGCGTATTCCACGCGCAGATGACCGGGATCCTGTGCCGGAAGCTCATCACCGCGCTGCAAATGCCGGCGCCGATGGAGATGGACCAGACCCAGGATACCAACTGCGCATGCGTCAGATGCGCTGCCTGTGCGGCCTGCAAGACCAGCAGCAGCGGCCCTGCGTAGGAGATCAATACGGCGATCAGGCCGGCCACAACAGCAGGGAACAGGTCCAGCGCGGTGGCACTCAGACCCGTGCCGCCCGCATAGCCTGTGGTGCTCGGGGTCGGGCCAGTGGCCGGGACGGGAAAGGGATGGCGGGGTGTGGTGGGTGTCGTCATGCGGGGGATGGTGCCGCACAACGCCCCATTGCGGGCGGGCAGACGCCCATCGCATATGCTGTACAGATTCGCAATTTAAAAATCTGTCATGCAGCACAGTTACCAGCAACTCGCCCACTCCTTGATGGCGGACATCAAGGCCCACCGCTACGCCATCGGCGAGCGCCTGCCCTCGGTGCGCAGCTATGCCGCCGCGCAAGGCGTCAGCGTGTCCACCACCACCCGTTGCTACCGCTACCTGGAGAGCCTGGGCCTGGTGCAGGCCCGCTCCAAGTCGGGTATGTATGTGGCCGACTGGAAGGCCTTGCAGACAACGCAGCGGCGTGCGGCCGACAACGCGGCCCGCAAGCCCCCAGCGCGGGCGCCGGTGGAATACGACAAGCTGGTGTCCTTGCAGCACCGCATGACCGAGCTGTATTCGCTGACTGCGCAGCCCCTGCACCTGGGCCTGCACCTGGCCAACGCAGCGCCCGAGTGGTATGCCTGCGAGGCCCTGGCCCGCATTGCCCAGCGCCAACTGCGCAACGACCCTTTGGCCATAGGCGTCTATCCCACCGGCACGGGGCTGCCGGTTTTCAAGGATCAATTGGTACAGAACCTGGCCCAGTGCGGCGTGGATTTGCGGCAGGAGGAACTGCTGGTGACCAACGGCAGCACCGAGGCCCTGAGCGTGGCGCTGCGCGCCGTGGCCCAGCCGGGGGACGCGGTCATCGTCGAATCACCGGTGTACTTTGGCCTGCTGCAAATGGTGGAGAACCTGGGCCTGAAGGCGGTAGAGGTGCCTTGCGTGCCCGGCAGCGGCATCAGCCTGGAGGCGCTGGAGTATGCCCTGGAGCACCACCCCGGCGTGCGGGCCGTGGTGGCCATGCCCAATTTTCAAAACCCCTTGGGCTGCACCATGCCCGAGAAGAACAAGAAGCGCCTGCTCAAGCTGGTCGAGCAGCACAACATCGCGCTGGTTGAAGACGATGTATTTGGCGACCTGCTGCATGCCACCACGCCCCAGCAAGAGCGCCCCCAGCCGATCAAGGCCTGGGACCGGCAGGGCCGCGTCATCTATTGCGGCTCGTGCAGCAAGAGCGTGGCGCCGGCTTTTCGCGTGGGCTGGGTAGCGGGCGGGCGCTACCAGACGCGCATCGAGTCGCTGAAGCTCAGCAACTCCTTGATTACGCCGCTGTTTGACCAGGCCGTGCTGGCCGAATTCATGCAGGGTGGGGGCATGCCCCTGCATCTGCGCAAGCTGCGCGCCCACCTGGCGACCCATGTGCCCCTGGCCGCGCAGGCCGTGCGCCAGCACTTCCCGGCGGGCACCCAGGTGGTGAGCCCGGCGGGCGGCTGGTGGTTGTGGATTGAGCTGCCCGAACACACGGACACCTTGGCCCTGCTGCGTCAGGCGGTTGCGCGGGGCATTGCGTTCACGCCGGGTGCACTGTTTTCGGGCGCAAACAAATTTGGTCACTTTATGCGACTGAATGTGGCACGCCCCTGGGGTCGTGACATGGAGCAGGGCATCAAAACGCTAGGAAAACTGGCGGCAGCCCTGCCAGGACGGACCTAATCGGTCCATAGCGGCCCATTTTTGGCTTTTTTTGGAACATTTTTGTCAGAATTGTTCAGCGGTGGACGGTTGGGTTTGTCGGCAGTGGGGCATTTGTTTGTAATCGTGTCATTGAAGCTGTCACGCACGGGCCCCGCTCACTTTTTCACCTCTCTGACCGAAATGAAGACTCCCTCCATGCGCCTCTGGACCCAAAACATTCAACACTGGTGGAGCGCCCGCCGCGGCGGGGAGCAAAGCAATGGCCTACCCAAGGTCAGCGCGCTGCTGGAAAAAAAGTCGCTGACGGTGGTGTTTCAACCCATGGTGGACCTGCGCACCGGCGCCGTCATGGGCCACGAGGCACTGATACGCGTGCCGCGCAGCGTGGGGGAAATGAGCTACGAGGACCTGCTGGGTGCAGCCAAGCAGCAGCACTGCCAGCGGGAATTCGAAATGGGCTGCATGGAGCTGGCCATTGAACACTGGTTGGCCGACCGGCCCGGCGGCCAGGTGTTCGTCAATTTCAGCGCGCAGACCCTGGTCGATCTCAAGCAGTCGGAAGGTGGTATCGACATGCTGCTGCAAGTGCTGCGCAAGCATAAGCTGCAACCCCGGCGCATGGGACTGGACATCACAGGCTACACCCGCGTCTCCAGCGTCACGACCCTGGTCGAGGCATTAGAGCCCCTGCGTGCGGCCGGTATGAGTGTCTCGCTGGATGACTTCAAGGTCTCCGAGTCGGGCATGCGGGTGTGGGCCAAAGTGCTCCCCACCATCGTCAAGATGGCCCCGCGTTGGACGCAAAAGGTGGATTCGGATGCCGACAACAGCGCCATGGTGGCCAGCTTGGTACGCCAAGCCCAGAACCACGAATGCCTGCTGCTGGCGAAAGCGGTAGAGGTCGAGGCCGAACTGCGCGCCCTGCGCCGCTTGGGCGTGGACCTGGGCCAGGGCTACTTCCTGGGAAGCCCCGCGCCGGACCCCATCACCAGCCTGAACCTGCGGGCCAAGTCGGTGCTGACCGCTGTGAGCTTTTAGTTAAGGCGCGGGCTGCATCTGGTTCAACACACGCAGCACTTCCAGCAACTCGGCAATCGTCGGGTTGAGGTTGCTGACGCTGTCCTCGCGCTGCCGGCGCGCAAAACGGTGCCAGGTGGTGATGTTCAATATCTCCAGCTTGCCGTAGTGCAGCTTTAGCCATTCCTGCTGGGCCAATTGCTGCACATATTCCGAAAACAAGGTGCGTGATACACCGCACAGTGATGCCAGCGTGTTCTGCGCAATCGGAATCTCCACCCCTTCGCCCATGGCCACCGTGGGAGGGCGCTCCGAGCGGTAGGCCAGCGCCTCGGCAAACTGGGCCAGTCCCATCACCACGCGCAGGCAGGGGTTGCCCAGCTTCATCAACGTCAGTGTTTCGGATGTCTTCTGCACCCGCCAGGCCATCAGCTTGGCCACATAACGGGCGAACTCGGGCTCCTGGCCGAACAGCGCGTCAAAGGTGCTGGCCGGCATGCGCAAGACCTCGGTGGCGGTCAGGCACACATAGTCAGCAAAGCTGGGTTTGCGGTTGATGATGGACTGTTCACCAAACCATGCGCCCTTGCCGTAGATGGATATGGGGGTGGACTCGGAGTTGGTGGTGGGGATGGCGGCCGACACCAGGCCGTTCATGATGTACTGCCAGTGCTGCACCTCACCACCCTTGGTCCAGATCTTGGTGCCTGCCGTGAAGGATTGCACCTTCACGCTGGGCGCGGTCTGCGCAGCCAGCGCCTCCGACAGGCCCAGGCGGCGCAGGCGGGTGTAGACGTAGCCGTTGGCGGCGGGTGGAACCGGGGGCAATGGAACTCCTCAAAACAAGCGAGCAGTGTAGCCTTGCGTGGTGCGCTCAAGAGGCTTGTTACATTGTCAAACCCGTCGCTGGGGTTAGCCCTAGGGTAAATTCTACCCATTATGGGTTTATTGACCGGGTTGATATTAAAAATAGGCCTCTAGCCCTCGTCAATATTGATGATATTGCTATATTTATAGTAGCTGCACGGTGCAAGCCGATGCCGACCAGAACCACCGAGCTTGCGCTGAGCGGGCGAGGGTTGGTGGCCCGCAAACAAGCCACGCTGCGCAAAACGCGGTGGATGATGTAAAGTGGAGTGGATACAAGGGAGGTGAGCCATGCTTGCGCAAATATCCCCGTCCGTAGATGCCACCAAAAGTGAGGCCTCTCGGTACGCACTGATCCGTCGGTTGGGCTTTGTATTCCGCCACCATCTGGTGGTCAATCTGCAACCCTTGAGCATGATCTGCCAGGTCATGCACCACCGGTTGAACGCGGCTCCGGTGGATGTCGCGGCCATGCACGATGCCGTCGACCAAGCCAATCGCCTGGTGCATACATCGATTGCATCCTGCCTGGATGTGGTCTCCTGGTTGACGGCCGATTCCGATCTGACCGCCGATGCCGTGCAGGGCTTCAACGAGTGCCTGTCCAATGTGCGCAGCAATTTCTCGTTCCGTGGCTTTGTCTTCCAATACGAAGAGCCCAAGATGAATGTGCAGGTGAACCAATGTGCGCTGCGCGAGGTGGTGACGGCCGCGTTGTTTGCCGCCACCGACCAAGCCCAGGGCATGAACACCATAGAGCTGGCGCTGACCGGTGCCGCCAGTGGCGTGGAGATTGCCATGCATGTGTGCCCCGGTGGCGGGGAGTCTGGTGCACAGCAAGGGGCCTACCGTCTGATTACGTGGGAAGACGTTCAGCTGCTTGCGAGCGCCCACGGCGTTCGGTTCACGCGCCATCCCGATGGGTTGGTCAAGATGTCCCTTGTTCAGTCGCCCCGTCTGGGCGGCCTGTAGCCGGCACCGACTGAGCCTGCGCCGGAACCCCCGGCACTTTTATCTACGGAGACGCTATGGATCAGGCCGTTCAAGCAAAGCCCAAGAAGACCATTCCAAAGAAAAAGTCGGTTACGGCACCCCCAAAGCCGGCCAAAAAAGCCCTTGCGGGAAGCGAGACACAAACGCTTGCACATTCATTGACCCAAGAGCCCAGCGAGATGCGCTCGCGCCAGATATTGGCGGCACTCACGGCGTTTGAGGAGGGTGATTTCACGGTCCGCTTGCCGGTGGACTGGGCAGGCACCGAAGGCCGCATTGCAGAGGTGTTCAACAGAACCATAGGCAATGCCAGACGCATCACGCAAGAGGCTTTTCGTGTCAGCGCCACGGTAGGCAAGGAAGGGCGGCTATCGCAGCGCATGTCGGTACCCGGCGCCTCGGGTGGATGGGTGGAGCAAGTCGATTCCCTGAACACCCTGATTGACGACCTGGTGCGGCCCACGATCGACATCGCGCGCACGATTGGTGCCGTGGCGAAAGGTGATCTCAGCCAGTCCATGGATTTGCAAGTGGACGGGCGCGCGTTGAAAGGCGAATTCCTGCGCTCGGCCAAGCTCGTCAATTCGATGATTGAGCAGCTGGCCGTGTTCACATCCGAGGTGACGCGGGTGGCCCGCGAGGTAGGAACCGAAGGCAAGCTCGGCGGGCAAGCCCAGGTGCGGGGTGTGTCCGGTGTGTGGAAGGACCTGACCGATTCGGTCAACCAGATGGCCGACAACCTGACCGCGCAGGTTCGCAATATTGCCGATGTGACGATTGCGGTGGCCAATGGCGACTTGTCCAAAAAAATCACGGTGGATGTACGCGGTGAAATTCTGCAATTGAAGGAGGCCACGAATACGATGGTCGACCAATTGCGCTCCTTCGCGTCTGAAGTGACGCGGGTCGCGCGGGAAGTCGGTACCGATGGCCGGCTGGGTGGTCAGGCTGTCGTACCCGGTGTAGCCGGTACCTGGAAGGATTTGACGGACTCGGTCAACTCCATGGCGAACAACCTGACGCTGCAGGTGCGCAACATTGCCACCGTGACGACCGCCGTCGCACGTGGCGATCTGAGCCGAAAGATCACCGTGGATGTGAAGGGCGAAATCCTGGAGCTCAAGGAAACCATCAATACGATGGTGGACCAGCTCAACGGCTTTTCGGCCGAAGTCACCCGCGTGGCGCGTGAGGTCGGCACGGAGGGCAAGCTGGGCGGGCAGGCGCAAGTGCCGGGCATTGCGGGGACTTGGAAGGACTTGACGGACTCCGTCAACTCCATGGCGTCCAATCTGACCGGTCAGGTGCGCAATATTGCGGGTGTGGCCACGGCCATTGCCAAGGGCGACCTCTCCTCCAAGATCACCGTGGAGGTCAAGGGAGAAATTCTGGCGCTGAAGGAGACCATCAACACGATGGTTGACCAATTGAACGGCTTTGCGTCTGAGGTCACGCGCGTCGCCCGCGAGGTCGGCACCGAAGGCAAGCTCGGTGGCCAAGCCCAGGTGCCCGGCGTGGCGGGCACCTGGAAGGACTTGACCGACAACGTGAATTTCATGGCATCCAATCTGACGGGGCAGGTCCGCAATATTGCGGAAGTGACCACCGCCGTGGCCAATGGCGACCTGTCCAAGACGATCACGGTGGACGTGAAGGGCGAAATCTTGGAGCTGAAGAACACCATCAACACCATGGTGTACCAGTTGAATGGTTTTGCGTCGGAAGTGACGCGGGTTGCGCGCGAAGTCGGTACCGAAGGCAAGCTGGGCGGCCAGGCCGCTGTGCCCGGCGTGGCGGGTACGTGGAAGGACTTGACCGACTCGGTGAACTTCATGGCGTCCAACCTGACCGGCCAGGTGCGCAACATCGCCGAGGTGACCACGGCGGTGGCACGGGGGGATTTGTCCAAGAAGATCACCGCCGACGTGCGCGGCGAAATTCTGGAATTGAAGAACACCATCAACACCATGGTGGACCAGTTGAATGGCTTTGCGGGTGAGGTGAGCCGGGTGGCACGCGAGGTCGGCACCGAGGGCGCCCTGGGCGGTCAGGCCCAGGTGCTGGACGTAGCTGGCATCTGGAAGGATTTGACGGACAACGTCAACTCCATGGCGTCCAACCTGACGGCCCAGGTGCGCAATATTGCCGATGTGGCAACCGCGGTGGCCAACGGCGACTTGTCCAAGAAGATCACCGTGGACGTGAAGGGCGAAATCCTGGAGCTGAAGAACACCATCAACACCATGGTGGACCAGTTGAACGGTTTTGCGGGCGAGGTTACGCGGGTGGCACGCGAAGTCGGCACGGACGGCAAGCTGGGTGGCCAGGCCCAGGTGCGCGGCGTGGCCGGCACGTGGAAGGATTTGACCGACAACGTGAACTCCATGGCCAACAATTTGACGGGCCAGGTGCGCAATATTGCCGACGTGACCACCGCCGTGGCGCGCGGCGATTTGAGCCGCAAGATCACCGTGGAGGTGAAGGGTGAAATCCTGGAGCTGAAGAACACCATCAACACCATGGTGGACCAGTTGAACGGCTTTGCCTCCGAAGTGACGCGGGTCGCCCGTGAGGTGGGCACCGAAGGCAAGCTGGGCGGTCAGGCCGCTGTGCCGGGCGTGGCGGGCACATGGAAGGACTTGACCGACAACGTGAACTTCATGGCGTCCAACCTCACAGGCCAGGTGCGCAATATTGCGGACGTGGCCACGGCCATTGCCAAGGGAGACCTGTCGTCCAAGATCACGGTCGAGGTCAAGGGCGAGATCCTGCAGCTCAAACAGACCATGAACACCATGGTCGACCAGTTGAATGCCTTTGCCGGCGAAGTGAGCCGCGTGGCACGCGAAGTGGGTACCGACGGCAAGCTCGGTGGCCAGGCGGCAGTGGAAGGTGTGGCCGGCACCTGGAAGGATTTGACCGACAACGTGAATTCCATGGCCGCCAACCTGACCGGCCAGGTGCGCAATATTGCCGAGGTGACGATTGCCGTGGCCAATGGGGACTTGTCCAAAAAGATCACCGTGGACGTGCGCGGCGAAATTCTGGAACTGAAAGAAACCATCAACACCATGGTGGACCAGTTGCGCTCTTTCGCGGCCGAAGTGAGCCGCGTGGCGCGCGAGGTGGGTACCGATGGCAAGCTGGGCGGCCAGGCCCAGGTGCCGGGCGTGGCCGGCACGTGGAAGGATTTGACCGATAACGTCAACTCCATGGCCAACAATCTGACCGGCCAGGTGCGCAATATTGCCGACGTGGCCACTGCCATTGCGCGGGGCGATTTGGGCCGCAAGATCACGGTGGATGTGAAAGGTGAAATCCTGCAACTCAAGGAAACCATGAACACCATGGTGGACCAGCTGTCGGCCTTTGCGTCCGAAGTGACCCGGGTGGCCCGCGAGGTGGGTACCGAAGGCAAGCTGGGCGGCCAGGCCGCCGTGCCGGGCGTAGCCGGCACGTGGAAGGACTTGACCGATAACGTCAACTCCATGGCCTCCAATCTGACGGGCCAGGTGCGCAATATTGCGGATGTGACGATTGCGGTGGCCAATGGCGACTTGTCCAAGAAGATTACCGTGGACGTGCGCGGTGAAATTCTGCAGTTGAAAGAAACCATCAACACCATGGTGGAGCAGTTGCGCTCCTTCGCGTCTGAGGTGACGCGCGTGGCCCGCGAGGTGGGCACCGAAGGCCGGCTGGGCGTGCAGGCCGTGGTGCCGGGCGTGGCCGGTACCTGGAAGGATTTGACCGACTCGGTCAACACCATGGGTGCCAATCTGACGTCACAGGTGCGCAATATTGCCGAGGTGACGACCGCCGTGGCACGCGGCGACTTGAACCGCAAGATCACCGTGGACGTGAAGGGTGAAATCCTGGAGCTGAAGAACACCATCAACACCATGGTGGACCAGTTGAACTCCTTTGCCGGCGAGGTGACGCGGGTTGCCCGAGAGGTGGGTACCGAGGGCAAGTTGGGCGGTCAAGCCCAGGTCGGTGGCGTGGGCGGCACCTGGAAGGATTTGACCGACAACGTGAACTTCATGGCCTCCAACCTGACCGAGCAGGTGCGCGGCATTGTGAAGGTCGTGACGGCTGTGGCCGACGGCAACCTGACGCAGCGCCTGACCGTGCAGGCCAAGGGCGAGGTGGCGGCTCTAGCCGACACCATCAACGGCATGACGGATACGCTGGCCATCTTTGCCGACCAGGTGACCAATGTGGCGCGCGAAGTGGGGGTGGATGGCCGACTGGGTGGCCAGGCCAATGTGCCCGGCGCGGCCGGTACCTGGAAGGATTTGACGGGTAACGTGAATCTGTTGGCCGCCAACTTGACCACGCAGGTGCGGGCCATTGCAGAGGTGGCCACCGCGGTGACCAAGGGTGACTTGACCCGCTCCATCCAGGTGGATGCCAAGGGCGAAGTGTCCGAACTCAAGGACAACATCAACACGATGATCTCAAACCTGCGCGAGACCACGGAAAGCAACCGCGAGCAGGACTGGCTGAAGACCAATCTGGCGCGGTTCACCGGCATGCTGCAGGGTCAGCGCGAACTCAACACCGTGGGGCAAATGCTGCTGTCCGAACTGGCCGCGCTGGTGGGTGCGCACCAGGGCACGGTGTACCACTTCAATACAGAGGGAAGCACCAGCGAGCTTGCACTGCTGTCGAGTTATGCGCAGGACGGTAGCGTCCGTCTGGCGGGCCGGCTACGCCTCGGCGAAGGGCTGGTGGGCCAATGCGCCCTGGAGAAGAAGCGCATCCTGTTGACCAATGCGCCTCCCGATTTTGTAACCATTGCATCCAGTCTGGGGCGGTCCAGCGAGGTCAGCGTCGTTGTGCTCCCGGTGCTGTTTGAAAACCAGACCAAAGCGGTTATTGAACTGGCCTCTTTGCATCCGTTCTCGGTTGTCAATCTGAACTTTCTGGACCAATTGGCAATGAATATTGGCGCTGTCTTCAACACCATTGAAGCGACGATGCGCACGGAAGGGCTGCTCACGCAGTCTCAGCAATTGACGGCGGAATTGCAGTCGCGCCAGAGCGAGTTGCAGCAAACGAATGAAGAGTTGGGCACCAAGGCGCGCTTGTTGGCCGAGCAGAATGCCGAGGTGGAACGCAAGAACGCCGAGGTGGAGCAGGCACGCGGCGCGCTGGAAGAGAAGGCGTCGGAATTGGCGTTGACGTCGAAGTACAAGTCAGAATTTCTGGCCAATATGTCGCACGAGCTGCGCACGCCGCTCAATTCGATCTTGATCCTGAGCCAGCAGCTAGCGGAAAACGCGCCGGGCAATCTTTCGGGCAAGCAGGTTGAGTTCTCGCGCAATATCAATTCCTCCGGCACGGACTTGCTGCACCTGATCAACGACATCCTGGACTTGTCGAAGATCGAGTCGGGCACCGTGACGGTGGAAATTGAAGAGATTTCCTTCTCGGGCCTGCGCGACAACATAGACCGCAATTTCCGCCACGTTGCCGAGGCCAAGAGTCTGCCATTCCACATCAATTTCGCCGACAACCTGCCGCGTGCCATGGACAGTGACCCCAAGCGCTTGCAGCAGATTCTGAAGAATCTGCTGTCCAACGCGGTCAAGTTCACGTCGCAGGGGCAGGTGGAGGTGCGCGTGGGGCTGGCAACGCGGGGCTGGACGGCCGACCATCCGGTACTGCGGCAGGCACAGCAGGTGGTGTCCTTTGCCGTGGAAGACACCGGCATTGGCGTTGCACCGGAGAAGCAGCGCCTCATTTTTGAAGCTTTCCAACAGGCCGATGCCGGCACATCGCGCAAGTACGGAGGTACCGGCCTGGGCCTGGCGATCAGCCGTGAGTTGGCTGTGTTATTGGGTGGTGAGATTCGGCTGACCAGCGTGCATGGTGAGGGCAGCGTGTTCACGCTGTATCTGCCGTTGCACTACGCCGGGGCGGAAGGCATTGTGGCTGCAAAGACCGTGCAGGAGCCATCCATTGGGGGACACTCGGTGATTGCACTGCAGTCGACGCGGGAGGAGCACATCGCGGACGACCGGGACGATATGTCCTCGGGTGATCCGTCCTTGCTGATCATTGAGGATGACCCCCATTACGCGCGCATCTTGCTGGGCCTGGCGCGCGACAAGGGCTTCAAGGGCATTGTTGCCACCAAAGGCGCTCACGGCCTCGTGCTGGCCCGTCAGTACCGGCCCACCGCGATCTCCTTGGACATTTTTCTGCCCGACATGCTGGGTTGGACTGTGCTGAACCAGCTCAAGCTGGATCCGGACACGCGCCACATCCCCGTGCAGATTCTGTCGTTGGAAGAAGAGCGGCAGCATGGTCTCTCACACGGGGCGTATGCCTATCTGGTCAAAGAGCCCACGACCGACAACCTGGAGGCCGCCTTCGAGCGTATCAAGGAATTCACCGCGCCACGCACCAAGCGCCTTTTGGTGGTGGAAGACAATGGTGTTGAGCGCGATGCGGTGGTGGAGTTGCTCGACGAAGCCGACATTGAGACGGTCGCAGTGGGCAGTGGTGGTGCGGCCTTGGCGGCCATGCGTGCGAAGAGTTTTGACTGCGTTGTGCTGGACCTGCGCCTGCCGGACATGAGTGGCTTTGATTTGCTGGAACAGGTTCAGGCCGACCCGAAACTGGCGTCGGTGCCGGTGGTGGTGTTCACGGGCAAGGACCTCAGCAAGGACGAGCAGTCCCGCTTGCAGTCCATGGCCAAGAGCATCGTGCTCAAAGATGTGCAGTCGCCGGAGCGCTTGTTGGACGAAACCTCCTTGTTTTTGCACCGCGTCGTCACCGCGCTACCACCCCATAAGCAGGCCATGCTGGACCGGCTGCACAACTCGGCAGAAATATTGCGCGGGCGCAGTGTGCTGGTGGTCGATGACGACGCGCGCAACATCTTTGCATTGACGTCCGTGCTGGAGAACCATGAAGTGAATGTGATCAGTGCGACCAACGGGCGCCAAGCCATTGACATCCTTGAAACAACAGCCGAGTTGTCAATGGTGCTGATGGACATCATGATGCCCGAGATGGATGGCTACGAGACCATGCGCGAGATACGCAAGCAGCCACGCTTTCGCACACTCCCCATTCTGGCTCTGACCGCCAAGGCCATGAAAGGTGACCGCGAGAAATGCCTGGACGCCGGTGCCAGCGATTACATCGCCAAGCCGGTGAACACGGACCAACTGCTGTCGTTGATGCGGGTCTGGCTCTACCGCTGAGGGTGCGCGGCAATGGCAAATAGCATGCAGAGAAGAACACCGGGCGATCTGGCGGAAATGCAGGTCAATGTCTTGCTGGTGGACGACGAGCCACGTAACCTCGCGGTCCTGGAGGCGGTGCTGGACGACCCGGCCTACCGATTGGTGAGGGCGTCGTCTGGTGACGAAGCCCTGTTGGCACTGATGGCAGACGAGTTCGCCGTGCTGGTGCTCGATGTGCGCATGCCCGGCATGAGCGGGTTTGAGCTGGCACATATGGTCAAAGAGCGCAGAAAGACGGCCCGGGTCCCCATCATTTTTCTGACGGCCTACTACAACGAGGACCAGCACATTCTGGAGGGCTACACCAGCGGAGCGGTGGACTACCTCCACAAGCCGGTGAATCCTGCCGTGCTGCGCTCCAAGGTCGCCATCTTTGCGGAGCTGCACCGAAAGAAAGTGGCTCTGGAACGTGCCAATGCGGCCTTGGTGGATGAAGTTGCGGAGCGGCGCCTGGCCGAAGCGCGCCTCAGCGAGCTCAATGTCACACTGGACCGGCGCGTGCAGGAGCGGACAGAAGCCTTGTTGGCCCGCGAGGCACAGCTGCGTGAGGCCGACCGGCGCAAGGATGAGTTCCTGGCCATGCTGGCCCATGAACTGCGCAATCCGCTGGCACCGGTACGCAATGCGGTGCAGATACTGCGGCAGGAGGGCGGGACGACGCCCCAATTGGTTTGGGCTTCCGAGATCATTGACCGCCAGATACAGACCATGACCCGTCTGATCGGCGACCTGATGGACGCAGCGCGCATCACCCAGAACAAGATTGACCTTCAGTTGGAGCGTGTCGAGCTAGCGCCTGTGCTACGGGATGCCGTGACCGCCTGCCGACCCTTCATCGACGAGTGCGGGCACCAGTTGTCGGTAGAGATGCCGGAACAGGCGATGTGGCTTGTCGCCGATCCCATTCGGCTCGCGCAGGCTTTTACCAATCTGCTGCACAACGCCGCCAAATACACAGATGCGCGCGGGTCCATCGAGCTGCGGGTGCAGCAGGAAAACGAAGATGTGCTGGTGACCGTCAAGGACCACGGCATAGGCATTGCTGCGGATCGCCTGCACGGGGTGTTTGACCTGTTTGCGCAGGTGGAGTCGGCCTCGGAGCGCTCACGTGGGGGGCTGGGTGTTGGCTTGACATTGACGCGGCGCTTGATTGAATTGCATGGCGGCAGCATCCAGGCCATCAGCTCTGGCATCGGGCACGGTAGCGAATTTGTGGTGCGTCTGCCAATGGCAGCTTGCCAAGATGCGAAACCTGTTGAGCCGCCGGACAGCACAGCCGTGCAGACGGCGGCCTCTGGCGGGCTGTGCATATTGGTTGCGGACGACAACGAAGACAGTGCCGGCACGCTGGCGTTTCTGCTGCAGGCCATGGGGCATGCGGTCCACCAGGTGCATGACGGCGAGGCGGCGGTGCGCGAAGTGGTTCGCGTCAACCCGGACTTGGTGCTACTCGATATCGGAATGCCCAAGCTCAACGGTTATGAGGTCTGTCGCCGTATCCGCGCATTGCCCGCCGGTGAGGTGCGCATGGTGGTTGCCATCACGGGCTGGGGCCAGCCGGGCGACAAGCAGATGTCGCAGCAGGCGGGTTTTGACCGGCACTTCGTCAAGCCCATGGCATTATCCGAACTCGAAGAAGTGATCGCCCAACTGGTGCAGGCCAAGTTGGGCGCCGTCCAAGGCTAGCCGAGGTGTGTATGGCGCTCCAGTTGCGCGCCGGTCTCCATCGCGGCCAAGCCTTGCAGGATGCCGCAAGCGTCTACCCCTGTGCCGCTCTCGCAGCGCTGGCGTAGCGCGCTCAATTGCTGCTTAAGCTGCGTCAGT
Source organism: Rhodoferax sp. GW821-FHT07G04 (assembly GCF_059418585.1). Lineage (NCBI taxonomy): Bacteria > Pseudomonadati > Pseudomonadota > Betaproteobacteria > Burkholderiales > Comamonadaceae > Rhodoferax > Rhodoferax sp. GW821-FHT07G04. Next base: position 299,445 of record NZ_JBWKQD010000001.1, on the reverse strand, counting down.
TCGCGTATACGCTCGTCCACATGGGTCATGTGCTGGTCGAAAACGGTGTTGATGGCGGTGCAGTCGTCGCCACTGTCTTTGGCCAGCTTCAGCAGGGCATGGATTTCTTCGTGGCTCATGTCCAGCGCGCGGCAGTTGCGCACCAGGCGCAAGCGCTCCAGGTGGGTTGGCCCATAGATGCGGAAATTGCCCGCCGTGCGCTCTGGCTCGGCCAGCAGGCCGGCCTTTTCGTAGTAGCGCACTGTCTCCACGGTGCATTGGGCCCGTTGCGCCAATTCCCCGATTTTCATGGGACTGCTCCAGAAAGTTGTTGACTCTATAGTAACTTCAGGTTGTGTAATGGGACGAGTTGCTTGCCAAAAGACCATGTCCACCCATAACCACCATCACCATCACGACCACGACGCGCAGCACGGCCACACGCTGCATGACCATGACCATGACCATGGAAGTTGCTGCGCCTCGTCGCCTACGCCGCAGCCCATGGACGCTTTGCTACCGCTGCGCGAGGGCATGGACAACACGGCCATACGTATTTTGCAAATGGACTGCCCTACGGAGGAAGCCCTGCTGCGCAAAAAACTCAGTGGCGTGGAAGGAATAGAGGGTCTGCAATTCAACCTCGTGCAGCGCGTGCTGACCGTGGCCCACGCGCCCCAAGCCGCAGACCGCATCCTGGCCGCTATCCGCAGCTTGGGCTTTACGCCCGAGATTCTCCCTGCGCAGGCTGCAACTGTACGGCCCGCCAACGAGCCTGCCAAGCCCTGGTGGCCCATGGCGTTGGCTGGCGCCATGGGCCTTGGAGCTGAAGTCGCCCATTGGTTGAATCAACCCACTGCGCTGGTCGCCGTCTTGGCTTTGGCCGCTGTGTTGATCTGCGGGCTGAGCACCTACAAGAAGGGCTGGATTGCGCTGCGCAACGCCAACCTCAACATCAACGCGCTGATGAGCATTGCCGTGACCGGCGCACTGCTGTTGGGCCAATGGCCCGAGGCGGCGATGGTGATGGTGCTATTCACCGTGGCCGAATGGATCGAGGTCCGTTCGCTGGACCGCGCACGCCATGCCATCCAGGGTCTGATGCAGCTCGCGCCCGAGCAGGCCACGGTCTTGCAGCCCGACGGAACATGGGTCGAGGTTGACGCCGAGACCGTGGCCTTGGGTGCGCGTGTACGTATCAAGCCCGGTGAACGCATCGCGTTGGACGGACGCATCGCCAGCGGGGCCTCCAGCATCAACCAGGCGCCCATTACCGGGGAGAGCTTGCCGGTCGAAAAAGCCGAAGGCGACACCGTGTTTGCCGGCACCATCAACATGTCGGGCTCGTTCGAATACATGGTCACGGCCACTGCGGGCAATAGCACGTTGGCCCGCATCATCCACGCGGTAGAGGCTGCCCAGGGTGCACGGGCACCTACGCAGCGTTTTGTGGATCGGTTCGCACAGGTCTACACGCCGGCAGTGGTTGCCATCGCTATCGCCGTTGCGGTATTGCCACCGCTTTTCATGGGGGGCGACTGGTTCGCATGGATCTACAAGGCATTGGTCCTGCTGGTCATCGCCTGCCCCTGCGCGCTGGTGATCTCCACGCCGGTGACCATTGTCAGCGGCTTGGCGGCCGCAGCCCGCCAGGGCATTCTGGTCAAGGGCGGCGTGTACCTGGAAGAGGGGCGCAAACTGCAATGGCTGGCGCTGGACAAGACCGGCACCATCACCCAGGGGCGACCGGTGCAGACGGATGCTGTGGCCTGCGATGGCATGGATGTGCCCACGGTGCAGGCGCTGGCGGCTAGTCTGGCGGCGCGTTCGGACCATCCGGTATCGCAGGCCGTGGCCCTGGCGGCACAGACCCAGGGCCTTGCGCTGCAGAATGTGGAGGGCTTTGAGGCCCTGCCTGGGCGCGGCATACAGGGCCAGATTGGTGGCATACCGTACTGCCTGGGCAACCATCGCCTGGTCCATGCGCGCGGCCTGTGCTCCGACGCGTTGGAGGCCCAGCTGACTGCCCTGGAGCAGCAGGGCAAGACCGCCGTTTTGCTGGCCGACGCGCAGCGTGTGCTCGGCATCTTTGCCGTGGCCGACACGGTCAAGCCCGGTAGCCGCCAGGCCATTGCCGAATTGCACGCACTGGGCCTGCAAACCATCATGCTCACCGGCGACAACGCCCATACGGCGACGGCCATTGCCACGCAGGTCGGCATAGACGAGGCCCGCGGTGATCTGCTGCCGGAGGACAAGGTGCAGGCCATCGCAGCCAAGATGGATCGCGGCGGGACGGTGGGCATGGTGGGGGACGGCATCAACGACGCCCCGGCCTTGGCGCGCGCCAGTATCGGCTTTGCGATGGGCGCAGCCGGCACGGGCACCGCGATAGAGACCGCCGACGTGGCCCTGATGGACGACGACCTGCGCAAGCTGCCCCGCTTTGTGCGCCTGTCGCGCCGCACGCATGCGCTGTTGGTGCAGAACATAGCGCTGGCGCTGGGTATCAAGGCGGTAGTCCTAGTCTTGACCATAGCCGGCATGGGCACGATGTGGATGGCGGTGTTTGCCGACGTAGGGGCCAGCTTGCTGGTGGTGGGCAATGGCCTGCGCCTGCTGCGCGTGCCGGGCGTTGAAGCAACAAAGGAGTCCCATGCGCAATGAAGCCCAACGCGCTTTCCAACACGAATCGTGGGGCGTTTGGTGGTGCTCGCAGGTGCTGCGGCCGCTATTGCTACTCTGGTTTGGGTACGGTAGGCGCGTTACCCACGGTACACAAGTCGCCTGCCGATGCCGAGGAGGGGTCAACCAGCGCTGGCGTACTTGACAGAGCAACCGTAGGCCGCCGTCACCGGCTTGCTGACCGGTTTGCCGGCAGCCGTCTCGTCGATGGCCTGCGTCACATAGTTGGTGGCACCGGCGATATCGCCGGGGTTGGTGCTGGCTTTGCTGTCGATGGCACCGGCATAGACGAGCTTGCCGGTTGGGTCCACCAGGAACATGTGCGGTGTGGTGCGGGCGTCATAGGCATGGCCGAGCTTGCCGTTGTCCATCAGCAGCGTAGTGGCTGCCGACTTTTGCGCCTTGGTCCATTCGGCCAACACCATCGCCAGCTTGGGGTCCGGCGCAGCTCCGCCAGTGGTGTTGACTGATAGCCAGACCACGCCCTTGCCATTGGCGTGCTTTTGCGTGGCCTGCATATTGCCGCTGTTGTAATGCTTCTGTACAAAGGGGCAGTCGGGGTTGGTCCACTCCAGCACCACGTATTTGCCTTTGAAATCTGACAGCGACACGGCTTTACCGGCGGTGTCCACTGCGGAGAACTGCGGTGCGGCCTGACCAACCAGGGATTGGGCCGACGCGTTGCCGACCCAGGACAAACCGGCAACCAACGCTGCTGCTGCGACGAGTGTTGTCTGTTTCATCACCTATTGCTCCTTGCCGGTTGCTGCTGCAGGTGCGGGCTCCTCGGACGAGCCGCCAATCTTGTTTGCCACGCGGTGGGCGGCCTTGCCAGTGGCCTCTGCGCCATGCTCGATGCCTTTGGCTGCGGCCTTTGCGCCGCGCTCAATGCCCTTGGCCGCGGCCTTCACACCATGTTCTATGCCGTTGGCGGTGGCGCTGGCCCCCCGTTTGACCGCATGGGCCACCTTGTCGACGACGCCCGGCGAGGATTTCGCGGCTGGCGCCTCGGCAGCCTCTTCTGCGCTTGCGGGACCAAACAACATCGTCAGAAGTGAAACGGCGGCCAGGGCTTTGGATAGGGTATGCATGGCAGGTTCGAGGTGCGAAGACGGGAAAAGTTTCAAAGAGATGATAGCTATTTTGCGCTTTCTGCTACTGGGCGTAAGTGTGAAAGGATGTAAGACCTGTCGTGGCGCCTACGGGCATGCGTCACTGCGGCCTGCCGATGATCGCTACCGTGGTGTAGCGCACAGACACGCGCCCGTCACCTGCCAGGCTTTGAAACAGCGCACTCACCTGCTGGCTGGCTTGCTGTCCGGCTGCCGAGTCGCGGGTGGGCATGTAGGAGCGGGAGAAAACCAGGCTCAGTAGAGCGGCTTCGTTGAGGTGGTGTTCATGGGGCCATGTCAACTCCAGCGGTGTGTGGCGCCCGAAGAAGGCGGGCACTTCTCCGCGCTCGTCATGCGCCAGCATGGCACTTCGCTTGGAACCACCGTATTGCGCAAAGATGCCGTCCAACGCGATGTGTAGCGGGTCATTGCCCAGGCGGTCGTTCCAGATCAATGCGACGGCGCCGTGGGGTTTGAGCACACGCAGGCACTCGGTCCGCGCGGCGGCGACGTCAAACCAATGGAAGGCTTGCGCAGCGGTGATGAGGTCCACGCTCGCGGTGGGTAGGGGCATGTGCTCGGCGGTGCCATCGGCGCTGCTGTAGCCGGGGTGGTGGGCCAAGGCATGGTCGGCGGCTGCGCGCATGCCGGCATTGGGCTCTATGGCCGCAACACGGTATCCCTGCGCCACAAGTCCCTGGGTTAGCAGGCCGGTGCCCGCGCCAATGTCGGCGACCACGGCGCCCAGTTGCAGGCGACAGTGGCTGCGCAGTACGTCGAACAGCGCTGCGGGATAGTCGGGCCGCGACGCCACATAGTCGGTGACCTTGTTTGAGAAGATGGTGCCTACGCCCCCTTGGGGTGCATAGGCGGAACGCAATTGGGCGCCGGTATCGGCCGCTGGGGTGGAGTCAGAGTGCATGGCACACAGTGTGCCGCAAATGGCGTTCCTTATTGCACAACAAACACGACGGCACTGCGGGCGGGCAGCACGAAACCACCGCTGGCGCGGTCAAAGTGCGCCGCGTCGCGCACCCGCGCATCGGCTGCGGTAGCGGCCGCTTGCCTTGGGTGCAATTGGTAGGCTTTGCCGGCCTGATCGGGCAGCGTGACCGTCTGTGCCACCTTGTCCACGTTGATGAGGTATAGCAGTTCCTGGAAATTGGCGCCTGGGTAGCCACGACCATCCATGTGGCCTGCCAACACAACCGGGTTCTGCGTCGGACCGGTGTTGGGGAAGTGCAAGCGCTGTCGGACGTCATCTGCGGTGCGCAGCCTGAAAAGCGTGGAACTGGCGCGAATGGCCAGCAGGTCCTTGAACACGTCGCGGCTCCAGGCGATGTCCGTCGGCGTAGGGCGCAGACTGGCATCGGCCAGCAACGGACGCATCAGCGGCCAGCTGTCTCCGTTGTCGGCCCTGGGGGGCAGGCCGGTGCCGAAGAAGTTGGTCTGGTAGGCCCAGTCCAGGCGGTTGAACCAGTCGCCCGAATCAAAACTGTTGCGGTCCATGGACTTGGAGCGCAATATGTCGCCCCCCGCGTGGAAGTAGGCCACGCCCTGGCTGAAGGCATTGATGGCCATGGCCAGCATCTGCACGCGGGCGCGGTCGGCGGTGCTGGTGCCTGCGGGCAGCTTGAAGGCGTTGTTGTCGAACAGTGTCTGGTTGTCGTGGTTCTCGACGTAATTGGCCACTTCCGATGGTTCACTGGCGTAGCCCGCGGGCTGGCCCGCATAGTCGATGTCGGCGAGCTTTTTGCGTTGGCCGGTGTAGGCCACCATCTCGAAGTTGCGTATCGACCCAGCAAGGCCCACACGCACCATGTCGGCCGTGCGCAGCAGGTCTTCTCGCGTGGCGGTGGAGAGTGCGTTGCGGTCGTAGACCATGCCGTTGGTATAGCCCTGGTTGCGGATCTGCGCATCGCCGTTGTCACCCGCGCCGCCTCCGCGCACGGCATCCCGCGCCCGGTCGCTGAAGGTGCCAATGCCGCTGCCGTTCAGCGACAGTTGCGAGGCCTGCACAAAGCGCGCGCCGTTGGCCACTTCGCCAAAATTCCAGCCTTCCCCAATCAGATTGACATGGCGGCCGGTGGCTTGGTTCACCCGGGCCTGCAGCGTCTCCATCACCGTGCGCGGCTGGTGCGCCATCAGATCGAAGCGGAAGGAGTCGATGCGGTACTGCGTGGCCCACAGCACGACCGAGTCCACCATCAGCTTGCCCATCATCATGTTTTCGGTGGCGGTGTTGTCGCAGCAGGTGGAGCGCTCGATGATGCCGTTCGCATCCAACCGGTGGTAGTAGCCGGGGACGATGCGGTCCAGCACCGATTGCGCGTGTTGGCCCGACGCACTGCTGTGGTTGTAGACCACGTCCATGCCCACGCGCAGGCCGGCGGCGTGCAGGGCCATGACCATTTGGCGCAGTTCCCGGACGCGCATGGCGCCGTCGTTGGCGTCGCTGGCGTAGCTGCCTTCGGGGGCGTTGAAGTGCAGCGGGTCGTAGCCCCAGTTGAAGCAGTCCTTGGCGGCGGTGACGGTGCTGGCGGCTTGGGGTGCTTCGCTGTCGCCCTGTTCGGGTGTGGCGATGGCGGGCGTGGTGCAGCCGCGCTCGGGTACCGAGGCGATGTCGAAGATGGGCAGCAGGTGCACGTCGGTCATGCCGGCGCGCGATAGCACTTGGAGGTGGCGCATGCCGTTGGAGTCCGCGTGGGCGAAGGCCAGGTATTTGCCGCGCTGGGCTTCAGGCACCGTGGCGTCGCCTATTGAGAAGTCGCGCACATGCAGCTCGTAGATGGCCATGTCCACGGGTGCCTGGATGCGTTGCGGCGCCTCGTGCTGGTCCCAGCCCGCGGGCTTGAGCCTTGCGTCGCCCAGGTCGGTGATATAGCCGCGTTGGGAGTCTGCATTCAGGCTGACCGCATACGGGTCGGTGACGCGGTTGCGCACCAGGCCCACGCCGGGCACGAACACGTCGACCAGGTAGCTGTAGTAATGGCCAGTCAGGTTGCCGCGGTGCCGGTAGCGCCAGGCGCCAGTGAGTGCATCGCGCTGCAGCGCCGGTGCGGCCACCGCCGCACCCTGCGCGCTGTCAAACAGGCAGACGTGCACCTGCAAGGCGGTCGGCGCCCATAGTTTGAGTTGGGTGCGGCGCGTCCCAACACTGGCGCCCAGGTCGGTCAAGCGCGTGGCGGCCGCGAATGCGTCGTCCAAGGCGCCGGCCGATTGGATGGACGTGGCGTGCAGCACGCGCCCGGCCGCATCCTCCTGCACCAGCAGCAGTTGGCCCTGGTACAGGGCGCGCAGGCGTGGCAGGTCGTGGGTTGGAACGGCGAGCAGCGCACCCGGTTTGACGTAAGCAAAGCGCTGAGCCACTTCCTCAGGTACGGCGCCCGTGTGGCGGTCCAGCGCCAGGGTGTTGTCTGCTCCGGTGACCATTTGGCCTGTGGGCGCGCGCAGTTGGCCCGCTCTCGAGTGGTACAGCGTGAACCGCCCATCTTGGGCCGCGCCGGGCCATTGCAGCAGTTGGCGGTTCAGCCACACGGCCTGTGGGGCCGGTGCCAGAGCGGCGGCGGGCTGCGGCGAGGTATGCAGTGCGGTTTGAAAATCCCCGCCATTGCAAGCCGCCAGCAGCGCAGCGGAAGCCGTTGGAGAGGGCGCCGAGAGCGTGGACGCCGCACCTTGGGCGCCCCCCGCCACCGTGAGCGCCAGCAAGCAGGTGTGCGCCAGATGGGTCAAGGGTTTTTTTGGGGGTTTTATACCCAATTTGGGGTTTATGGCGAGTGTCATATAAAGAATCTGGCGCTAGCCCTCGTCAAATATACGGATGTAGCTATCAATTGGATAGCATATATGCCAACGCCGGGCGTTTCCTTTTGGCCTGCAGTTTGGTAATTTTGCTACAAGAATTTCATAAAGTATGAGTAGTATGATTACATATTGGCGCGCTACTGTGTAGAATTACCCGAACAATCAATGGTATTTGGCTTTTCTTGGCCTGATGCATATAAGTAGTTTTGCTACAAAGAGGTTTCAATGCCACAGCCTTCAGCCGCAGCCACGGTTGCCACTACCCGATACGCAGGTCTGCGCGCCGCCGCCCGGTCCGCGCTGCTATTGCTGGCGGGACTGTGCGGTGCTGCGTCCGGCTTTGCGGCTGAGGTCTCCGGTGCCGCCATCGACACCCGCCCCGTCGCCCAAGCCATACAGCCCAGCACGCTACCCACCAACTGGCAACGTGGCGCCTTCATGGAAATCTTTGTCCGCGCCTACAAGGACAGCAATGGCGACGGTGTGGGCGACCTCAAGGGCCTGACCCAGCAGCTGGACTATCTGAAAGACCTGGGCATTAAAGGCATCTGGCTGATGCCCATCACCACCAGCGCCGATGGCGACCACGGCTACGCCACGACCGACTTCCGTGGCATAGACCCGGCCTACGGCACGCTGGAAGATTTTGATGAGCTGCTGCGCCAGGCCCATGCGCGTGGTATCGGTGTGGTCATGGACTACGTCATCAACCACAGTGCCCGCGCGCACCCGATGTTTGCCAGCGCGCTGGCAGACGGCCCGGCCAGCCCGTTTTACGACTGGTATGTGTGGGAGAAGGATGCGCCCCCCGGTTGGGATATCTGGGGCGCTTACCCGTGGAGCCGCACGCACAACGGCTACTACTTCGGCACCTTTGGCAAACATATGCCGGACTTCAATTTCAAGAACCCGGCCGTGCTGGCCTACCACCAGGACAGTCTGCGCTTCTGGTTGAACCGGGGGCTGGACGGCTTCCGCCTGGATGCCGTGCCGCACTTGGTGGAGAACAGCGCCAAGGATTGGAACGACCAGCCTGAGAGTCGCCGCGTCACCGGTGACCTGCGCAAGCTGATCACCAGCTACCCGCAGCGCCATGTGGTGTGTGAGGCCACGGCCAACCCGCAGGCCTATGCCGCGGCCGATATTTGCGGCAGCGCTTTTGCGTTTGGGCTGGAGCGCAATATCGTCAACGCTGCCAAGGGTGACCGCAAGGCGATCCGTTATGTGGCGGACTACTTCACCACCGCGCCGCAGACCATGGCCACCTTTGTCGCCAACCACGACATCTTTGCCGGTGAGCGGCTGTGGGACCAGTTGCGCGGCAACCTGGAGCAATACAAGCTGGCCGCAGCGTCGTATCTGCTGCAGCCCGGCACGCCCTTCATCTACTACGGTGAAGAGATTGGCATGGCGGGCGTCAAAGGGCTGGACGGTGATGAGCCCTTGCGCGCGCCCATGAGCTGGACGGCGGACAAGCAGGGCGCAGGCTTTACCACCAGCAACAAACCCTTCCGCCCCATCGCGCCCAATGTGGCGCGTTACAACGTGGCGGTGCAACTGGCCGACCCTAACTCCTTGCTGTCGTTTTACAAAAGCATGCTGGCGCTGCGCAACAGCCTGCCCTCATTGGCCAGCGGCAGTTATGACGCGCCCGTGGTGCAGGGCAGGGTGATGGCCTACCGGCGCACACTGGGGGCGGAGACCACGCTGGTTGTTCTCAACTACGACACCAAAGCCAGCATGCTCACGCTCAAAGACCTGAAGCCGCAGGCGGCGTTTGCGCCTGCCTATCCTGCACAAGCCAAGCCTGTTGCAGCCACTGCAAGCGGCGCCCTCAGCCTGAGCTTGCCCGCGCAGTCGGTGCAGGTCTACCGCTTGCAACCCTGAACGCAGCCTCTATCCTTAGCCCCAACCCCTCACGCTCCGCGACCATGTACTTCAACAAAATCCGCCACCCATCCAACTTCACCTTTGCCACCGCACATGCCAACAAAACGCTGAGCGTGGGTGCCAAAACCGTGCAGGCCATGGTGCGCGATCTGGGCGAGGACGTCTTCCACCTGGAGCTGAACGATGCGAAGCGTTGGCCACTGGATGCGCGCGTATTGCCGCTGCATGACGCGGCCTTCAAAGCAAAACAATCGCAATACCAGCTCGCGCTTTCCTCCACCGGTCATCTGGCATTGAAAGCGGCTGACGGCACCGAACTGCTCAGCGGTGTGGCCCAAGCCAGCATCGGCGTCTGCGGCAGCGCCTGGCTGGTGCAGTTCGCACGCAATACCGACATGCGCTTCTTCGGCCAGGGTGAAAAAACCACCGGCCTGGAGAAGACCGGCAAGCGCACCAAGTTCTGGAACGCCGACGTGTGGGCCGACCACGCCATGCACACTATTGAAAACGGCCAGGCCGACCCGCAATACGCGGCCGTGCCTTACCTGCTGGTGCGCCATGGTGCGCGCTGGGTCGGTATCCTCGTCGACCATCCCGGTGCGGTGTTTATGGACACGGGGTCCAACTGGTTCTTCTCCGGCAAGGACGACCAGAACGCGCCACCGGCCTTCTGGTTTGGTGCAGACGAAGGCGTGCCCGCTTTCTATGTGATTGCCGGTGACAGCGCCGCATCGGTCACCCAGCGCCTGCAACGCCTGGTGGGCACCACGCCGCTGCCACCGCTGTGGTCGCTGGGCCACCACCAGTGCCGCTGGGGTTACGCCGGCACCAAGGACCTGAATGCGCTGGATGCGGGTTTCACCGAACACGAATTTCCTGCAGACGGCCTGTGGCTGGACATTGACTACATGGACCGCTACAAGGTCTTCACCACCAGCCCCGAACATTTTGGCGACCTGGGTGCCGAGCTGAAAAAACTGCAGGCCAATGGCCGGCGCATCGTGCCGATCCTGGATCCTGGTGTGAAGGTGGAAGATGGTTATGAAGTGGCAGAGAGCGGCACGGCTGCTGGCATCTTCTGCCACAACCCCGAAGGCCAGCCCTACGTGGGTTTTGTGTGGCCGGGCCGCACCTGGTTCCCCGACTACTCGCTGCCCGAGGGGCGCGACTGGTGGGCCAAGTATTCCAAAGCCTTCCGTGAGTCCGGCTTCGACGGTGCCTGGCTGGACATGAACGACCCCAGCACCGGCGCGGCCGAGGTGGACGACATGCTGTTCCAGCGCGGCATCTGGCCGCACTGGACCTACCACAACCAATATGCCGTCGGCATGGCCCAGGCCACGCGCGATGGCTTCCTGGCCGCGCGGCCGGACGAGCGGCCCTTCCTGCTGGCGCGCAGCGCCTACACCGGCTCCAGCCGCTTCACCGCACTGTGGACCGGCGACAACCACAGCAATTGGCACCACCTGCGCACCAGCATCCACTGCAGCATGAACCTGGCGCTGTCGGGCATCCCATTCAATGGCCCAGATGTACCTGGCTTTGGCACCAGTGCCGACAAGGAACTGGCCGTTGCCTGGTACAAGGCCGGCTGCCTGTTCCCCTTCATGCGCAACCACGCCAATGCCGGCACAGCGCGGCAAGAACCCTGGGTTTTTGGCCCCGAGGCGCTGCAGATCATTCGCCACCATGTGCGCCTGCGCTACAAACTGCTGCCTTATATGTACCAGCTATGGAATGAGCAGGAGCAACACGGCACCGCCGTCATGCGCCCGCTGTTCCACGACTACACCAACACCGACGCCATGGAGCTGGACCGTATCGACGACCAGTTCCTGATTGGCCGGGCCATCCTGCAGGCACCCATCGTCCAGCAAGGCCAACAGCAGCGCACCGTCGCGCTGCCTGGCACCGGTCGTTGGATGGATGTCAACACCGGCGCTTTCTTGGCCGGTGGCCGCAATATCCATGTGACCAGCAATGCCGAAAGCACGCCCATCTACCTGAAAGAGGGCAGCCTGGTCCCCATGCAGGTTGGCGTGCGCACCACGGCGGCCAATGATCTGTCTGACATCGAGCTCCATGTGATCCTGGGCGCCGGCAGCATCGATACAGCTACGCTGGACTATGTGGCCGACGACGGCCTGAGCTACGGCTACCAGCGGGGCGCGCGCAGCGTCTACCGCCTGACCGCCAGCCGTGCGGGCGATGTGCTGATACTGGATGTCTCGGCCTTGCAAACCGGCTGGAAACCACTACGCTTGACAGTAGTGGGCTATGACGGTGTCCGTTCAGTGCAATTGCGCATGGGGGACAAGACGTCCACGCTGGCGCTGGTGCCGTTGGAATGGCATTTCAGCGGAGGTGCTTTGCGCGCCGCCAGCAGTACACCGATAGCCCTGTAACCGACCGGTCATGCAAAGGGGGCACAATGGCGGTTTGCGCAACGGTCTTCTGCCGTTGCTTCAACCACCCGAGTTGTTGTTGGCATGGGTATCCGAGATAGCTTTTGGGCCGTATTGGGTCGTGACACGTCAGATTCACCAGACGTAGCGCTGGAGCGCGTGCGCAAGGCCATGCTGTTGGTGGTGGAAGAGTATGGCGGCGAAGACCATTACCGCCTCGACATGAAGATCAACTTCGCCCGCGAGATCGCAGAACTCTGGTTCCTGCGTCCCGAACTGATGCATGTGGTGGCAGCCGCCCAAGGCGAGCAAGTGGCACAGGAGTGTCTGGCCGAGATCACGGCGCTGTTCAAGAAATACCATCTGGGCGGCACTTCGTCGAAGTTCGGCAAGCTGTAGCACCGATAGGCCTCGGCGGGTCGCGCATTAAGATGCTGGCTTTGCGCAAATTCCCGGAATGTCCCAGCCAGCCGTTGTCTCCGTCAGCCTCAGCCCCCTGCATGCATTTTCCAAGGACAGGGCTCACCACATCAAATTGCTCGAAGGCCTGGGCGTAGAAGGGGATGCCCACTTGGGTGTGACGGTCCAACACCGGTCCCGCGTCGCGCAAGACCCCACGCAGCCCAATCTGCGGCAGGTTCATCTGATCCACTCTGAACTGTTTGACGAGTTGACGGCCAAGGGGTTTGCGGTGGTGGCTGGGCAATTGGGTGAGAACATCACAACGGCAGGAATTGATTTGCTGGCTCTGCCAGTTGACGCGGAGCTGCATATCGGCGCCACCGCCGTCGTCAAAATAACCGGTCTGCGCAACCCTTGTGCGCAATTGGACAATTTTCAACAAGGCTTGACGGCCGCTGTGCTGGATCGCGATGCCGATGGCAAGCTGGTGCGCAAGGCCGGCATCATGGGTGTCGTTGCGGCCGGTGGTATGGTCAGCTCCGGTGATGCGATACGCGTTCAGCTACCGCCCGAGCCACACCGCGCGCTGGAGCGGGTCTGACGCGGCACAGTTGACAGCCCATTTATAGGAGAGTGGCCCATATGAAGTTCACCCAGCATCTCGGCTTGCTAGCCCAGGGTACCGGCCTCTGGGCAGGATTTTGGGTATTGGGCCTGCCCGCCTACTACCAGCAGTATTCAACGGAAGCCTTGGGGGTTGCCAGCGTTTTGCTGTCAGTGCTGATCTCGTTGGCGGCCATCTTTCTGCTGGCCCGCATGCGGCCCGAACACCGCATGTCACGGGCCTTCTGGCTGTCGTTCTATTACACCGTGCCCTTTGCCGTGCTGGACAGTTGGTACTGCGGCATCTACCTGGGCCACGGCGCGGTCTACCTGCTGCAATATTGGTACTTGACGGTGTTTTATGTGTCGCCGTGGATGACCTTCATGCCGACAGTGTTGCTGCTCAGGAATGTGAAACAGTCCTAGAGCGTCGCATGCCTTGCGCCATGCGGTGGTGCCGAGTTACTTTTTCGCTTCTTTCTCGGCTTCCGAGACAGCGGCGCCGTTCAGCAAGGCGTTGAGTGCTTCAAATTGCCCCAGCATTTCGGTGTAGGAAAATCCGGCCTTGAGCAGCGCAAGGGCCAGGCGTTCGACGAAGACTTTCTTCTCGTATTGCTCTGGCAGGGCTTTCTTGTTTGCTTCATCCATGCGGCTTTGCAACGCCGCTACCACCTGGGTGTTGGCGATGTCCGTGAGCATGCAGGCCTCATGCGCACGTGTAAAGGTTCTCAGGCCCTCCAACTCCGTGTAGCACTTCTGTTGCTGCTTCCAAACGGCTTCGCTGCCTTCGCTGCGTCGCAGCTTGTACAGCGCGCGCAAGCTCTCGACCGCGTTGGACTTGTGGTCCCACTGCGAATAGGGCAGTGGCCCGGTGGGTGCCAGTGACGCAAAGTCCAAGCTCTCTTTGGTCAGCTCTGCCGCCTTGACACTGCCAACTTCGGCCAGCACCCGGGCTTTCTCGCTGCGTATCGCGGCCAAGAGCTCCGGTATCTGACCGCCAATGCCTTTGCCTCCTTCTTCGAGGTTGTGAAGAATCTTGTAGGCCAGTCCGGTATCTTTTTGAAGGTCTGCTTCGGGCACGCCCCGGGACAGGCGTGCGGCCAGGTTGAAGAGCGCTCTGAACTCGCCCTGTGCCGCAGCCTTTCGCGTCCAGTACAGGAAGAGTGGCGGGTCCTGCCGGATGGCCAACTGGGTCGGTGTGCCGGGGCGGGCGTTGTGCAAGCCTGCAAGATTGTGTTGCGAACCCGCAAAGCCGCTCTTGGCCAGTATCCAGAGCAAGTCCGCATTGAAGCGGATGAAACTGTCGCGCCGAGTCCCCGCCTCCGCCTTCTCTGCCGCTTGTAGGCTGAGGATGGCCAGGGTGTCCAGCGTCAGTTGCCCCTGTGTGTTGGATGTGATGCAAAGCCTGATCTCGTCCAACGCTTTGACCCTGGCGCTGGGGCCCTCCAGATAGGTCTTGACCCATTCATCAAGGGTTGGCGATTTCTCGCAGGCGTTGGCCATGGCGGGTTTTGCTGCCAGGCCCAGCACCAGCAGCGCCAAGCAGGCCAAACCACTGGCCACCAGACGGCGGCCCATGGACTGGCGCCCCACGACTGTGTGCATATTGCTCCCTTCGCTGGGTTTGATGCAAGAGCTTCAGCTGATCACGCAGCTTTCGTCTTTGTTGAAGGTGTAGGTGATCACGCCGTCCTTGCGGTTGGTCAGCACCGATCGAGGGCCTTTGCCTCGGAAATCCTTCAGACCCTTGGCCTTGTCGACGTAGTAGTTCGTGACCTGCTGCGATACGTACTGGCGGTAGTCGTCCGAGATGATGACCACGATGGGGTTGCAGCCGTGCTGCTCAAACAACTCGGTACACACATTGCTGCTGCGGCCGTGGTGGGCCACCACCAGGTTGTCGGTCTCCTTGACCAGGGTCTTGAAGGGCTCATAGGTTTGCAGCAGGCGGCTGAAGCCCGCGCGCTCCATGTCGCCGGTGAACAAGAACTTGATGCCCAGGATGTCCAGTGTCACAACCAGGCTGAGGTTGTTTTCGTCGGAGAACTCGGGGTAGGAGTTGCAGCACCAGCCAATGCCCAGGCCCGGCACCACAGGGAAATTCTCGGCATGGCCCAGCTTCTTGCGCTCGGCCAGCGATGCCGCCAGGGTAGCGATGTTGCGGCCCATGCCGTCGCTGGTCTTCAGTTGCAAAATGGCTTCTGGGGGCACGGTCGGGTTGCCGAAGATGCAGCCCAGCGCAATCTTGTTTTCCAGCAAATCCACATAACCCGAGGCATGGTCCTCGTCGTAGTTGGTCATGAAGAGTACGTCCAGGTGCGAGACGCCAATGCTCTTAAGGTAGCTCCCGGGCGACCACTTCACCGCACCCTTGGCCGTACTGTGACCGCAGTCAATCATGATGCGCTTCACGCCGCTGGGGGAAGGCATGGTCAGCAGGGCGCAACTTCCGTGGTTGGCGTCAAATAGTTCGAGCTTTGCGTCAAACGCAAGGGTTTCATCAGCCATCATCATGTGTCCTCAGTGGATGGAATTCGGGGTGCCAGCACGCGCCGTAGAGAAGCGGGGTCGGTGTGTCGCACGCGGGTAGTGGCAGCCTGTGGCACTACCTGGAGCGGGCGATGGGAATCGAACCCACGTTATTTGCTTGGGAAGCAAGAGTCCTACCATTGAACGACGCCCGCGCAAGGGCCAAATTATAGGATGGGGTAGGGCGCGGCGACGGCGCTTAGCGCCACCCCCGGGTATCCCCTATTTGCGCAGCGGAGAGTCTTTGGAGATGCCCCAGGATCCGTCTGGCGACAAGGATTTGGACGACTTGGCGCGCACGTCTCGCAGGGCATCTTCCAGAGCGGGGGAGTGCGTGGGCCCCTGCGCCGCCAGCCACAGTGCCAAGCCCACCGCACCGATCAACGCGACCGCACCGGCCACCAGCTTCAGTACGGTGACCCAGACCTTGGGCTCTTGGTCGTAGTCCCGCGTATTGGTCGGATTCTTGCGCTTGGTGGCCACGGCTGATCCCCTTGCTTGCTATGGAGTTATAGGCGTGGACGCGGGCAATTGCGAGTCAGGCCTTGCTCTGAATATCGCCGATGCACAGGTATTTGATTTCCACATAGTCATCCATGCCGAAGTGTGAACCCTCGCGGCCCAGGCCGGATTGTTTGACGCCGCCAAAGGGCACGTGCTCGGTGGCCAGAATGCCCACGTTGATACCCACCATGCCGTACTCCAGCGCTTCGCCCACCCGGTAGATGCGGCCGATGTCGCGGCTGTAGAAATAGCTGGCCAGGCCGAACTCGGTGGCGTTGGCGGCATCAATGGCTTCCTGCTCGGTCTTGAACTTGAACACCGGGGCAAACGGGCCAAAGGTCTCTTCGCGGGCGCACAGCATGTCGGACGTGGCATCGGCCACCACGGTGGGCTCGAAGAATTGGCCGGAGCCCAATGACTTCAAACGCTTGCCCCCCGCCACCACGCGGCCGCCCTTGGCCACCGCATCGTCCACATGGCGCTGTACCTTGACCAGCGCGGCCTCCTCGATCAACGGGCCCTGGTTGACGCCGTCTTCGAAACCATTGCCCACCTTGGCGGTTTTCACTTTGGCAGTGAACTTTTCAACGAACTGGTCGTAGACGCCTTCTTGCACATAGAAGCGGTTGGTGCAGACGCAGGTCTGGCCGGCATTGCGGTACTTGCTGGCGAAGGCGCCTTCGACGGCGCTGTCGACGTCGGCATCGTCAAACACGATGAAGGGCGCATTGCCGCCTAGTTCCAGCGACAGCTTCTTGACCGTGGGCGCGCTCTGCGCCATCAGGATGCGGCCCACTTCGGTAGAGCCGGTGAAGCTGATGTGGCGCACCACATCGCTGGCGCACAGCACTTTGCCCACGGCAATCGAGTTGCTGCTGTCGGCGCACAGCATGTTCAGCACACCGGCCGGAATGCCGGCGCGCTGGGCCAGTTCTGCCGCGGCCAGCGCGGTCAGCGGTGTCAACTCGGCGGGTTTGATGATGACGGTGCAACCGGCGGCCAGCGCGGGCGCCACCTTTCGGGTGATCATGGCCAACGGGAAGTTCCACGGCGTAATGGCTGCGCAAACACCGATGGGTTGCTTGATGACCATCAGGCGGCGGTTGTTGTCGAACTGGGGCAGGGTCTCGCCATTGATGCGCTTGGCCTCCTCGGCAAACCACTCCACAAAGCTGGCGGCGTAAGCCACTTCGCCCTTGGCTTCGGCAAAGGGCTTGCCCTGTTCGGCGGTCATGATGCGGCCCAGGTCTTCCTGGTTCGCCATCAAGAGGTCGAACCATTTGCGCAGGATGGTGCTGCGTTCCTTGGCGGTCTTGCTGCGCCAGGCGGGCCAGGCGGCGTTGGCGGCGGTAATAGCCGCTTCGGCATCCGCAGCGCCCAGGTTGGCGACGGAGGCCAGCTTTTCGCCGGTGGCGGGGTCCAGCACGTCAAAGCGGCTGGCGCCGGCCACCCATTGGCCGTTGACCAGGGCGTCGGTCTTGAAAATGCTGGGGTCTTTGAGCGGGGCCAGAGGGCCGGACAGGTTTGCAGGCATGGATGGGGTCTCTCGGATATAGGATTTATTGTGTTTGGGGGCTGACTGTAACGAAGTCAGGTCGCAATGTTAGTCAACTTCGCAACACCCGGCCCTGCCTAGGGGCGTAACCTTGCCAGTCGCGGCGATAATAGAAAGCTTTCGATTCCCTATTTGCCTGTACGAGCCCACGCCATGACCCAAGCTGTAATGAACGTCGCCGAAATCCGCAAGTCTTTCCTCGACTTCTTCGCCTCCAAAGGCCACACCGTGGTGGCCAGCAGCCCGCTGGTGCCCGGCAATGACCCCACGCTGATGTTCACCAACTCCGGCATGGTGCAGTTCAAGGACGTGTTTCTGGGCACCGACAAGCGTTCCTATGTGCGCGCCGCCTCCGTACAGGCCTGCCTGCGCGCCGGCGGCAAACACAACGACCTGGAAAACGTGGGCTATACCGCGCGCCACCACACCTTCTTCGAGATGCTGGGCAACTGGTCTTTTGGTGACTACTTCAAGCGCGACTCGCTGAAGTGGGGCTGGGAGCTGCTGACCACCGTTTACAAGCTGCCTGCGGACAAACTGACCGCCACCGTCTACATCGACGATGACGAGGCCTACGACATCTGGACCAAGGAAATCGGCCTGCCACCCGAGCGCGTGATTCGCATTGGCGACAACAAGGGCGGTAAGTACAAATCCGACAACTTCTGGATGATGGCTGATACAGGGCCTTGCGGCCCCTGCAGCGAGATCTTCTATGACCACGGTGACCACATCCCCGGTGGTCCCCCCGGCAGCCCCGGCGAAGACGGTGACCGCTTCATCGAAATCTGGAACCACGTGTTCATGCAGTTCGACATGCAGGCCGACGGCAGCATCGTCAAGCTGCCCGCACCCTGCGTGGACACCGGCATGGGCCTGGAGCGCCTGGCCGCCATCCTGCAGCACGTGCACAGCAACTACGAGATCGACCTGTTCGACGCACTGATCAAGGCCGCAGCCCGCGAGACTGGTTGCGCCGATCTGGACAACAAGAGCCTGCGCGTGATCGCTGACCACATCCGCGCCACCGCCTTCCTGGTGAGCGATGGTGTGCTGCCCAGCAACGAAGGCCGTGGCTATGTGCAGCGCCGCATTGTGCGCCGCGCCATCCGCCATGGCTACAAGCTGGGCAAGAAGACACCGTTTTTCCACAAGCTGGTGGCTGACCTGGTCAAGGTGATGGGCGCTGCCTACCCCAACCTGGCATCGCAGGAGGCCCGCATCACCGACGTGCTGCGCGTGGAAGAAGAGCGCTTCTTTGAAACGCTGGCTACCGGCATGCAGATCCTGGACGAGGCCTTGGCTGGTGGCGTGAAAGTGCTGCCGGGCGACGTGGCCTTCAAACTGCACGACACCTATGGCTTCCCGTTGGATCTGACGAACGATGTGGCCCGTGAAAACGATGTGACGGTGGACGAAGCCGGGTTCGATGCCGCAATGGACAAGCAAAAGGCCGCAGGCCGCGCCGCCGGTAAATTCAAGATGGACAAGGCACTGGAATACAGCGGTGCCGGCAATACCTTCGTCGGCTACGACCACCTGACCCAGCCTGCCAAGATCGTCGCGTTGTACGCCGATGGCACACCGGTGTCCGAACTCAAGGTCGGCCAAAACGGCGTTGTAGTGCTGGACACCACACCCTTCTACTCCGAAAGCGGTGGCCAGGTCGGTGACGAGGGCGCCGTGTTCTCCGATGCCGGCCTGTTCGAAGTCGGCGACACGCAAAAGATCAAGGCCGATGTGTTTGGCCACCACGGCACGCTGAAGACCGGCGCACTGAAGGTCGGTGACGCCGTCACTGCCCATGTGGATGCCGCCAAGCGTGCCGCCACCGTGCGCAACCACAGCGCCACCCACCTGATGCACAAGGCCTTGCGCGAAGTGCTGGGCGAGCACGTGCAGCAAAAGGGCTCGCTGGTGAATGCCGAGCGCACCCGCTTTGACTTTGCGCACAACGCACCGGTGACGGACGAACAGATCCGCCGCATCGAAGCCATCGTCAATGCCGAAATCCTGTCCAACGCCGCAGCGCAGGCCCGCGTCATGGACATTGAATCCGCCCAGAAGACCGGCGCCATGATGCTGTTCGGCGAGAAGTATGGCGAGACCGTGCGCGTGCTGGACATCGGCAGCAGCCGCGAACTGTGCGGCGGCACCCATGTGCAGCGCACCGGTGACATCGGCCTGTTCAAGGTCGTGGCCGAAAGCGGCGTGGCCGCTGGCGTGCGCCGTGTGGAAGCCGTGACCGGTGCCAATGCGCTGTCCTACCTGCAGGACCTGGAAGACACCGTGGGTGCGGCCGCAGCCGTGGTCAAGGCCCCCGTGGCCGAGCTGACCGACAAGCTGGGCCACGTGATGGACCACGTCAAGGCGCTGGAGAAGGAAGTGGCTGCGCTGAAGGGCAAGCTGGCCTCCGCCCAGGGCGACGAGATGCTGAGCCAAGCCATTGACCTGGGCGGCATCAAGTTGCTGGTTGCCAAGCTGGACGGTGCGGACGTCAAAACCCTGCGCGACACCATGGACAAACTCAAGGACAAGCTCAAGACCGCCGTCATCGTGTTGGGTGTGGTCGATGGCGAGAAAGTGCAGATTGCCGTGGGCGTGACCGCCGACACCACCGCCAAGGTCAAGGCCGGTGAGCTGGTCAACTTCATCGCCGCACAAGTGGGCGGCAAGGGCGGCGGCAAGGCCGACATGGCCATGGCCGGTGGCACCGAGCCCGCCAAGCTACCCGCGGCCCTGGCCAGTGTGCAGGCCTGGGTAGCCGGCAAACTGTAGGCCACCGACGTCAGGGTCGGCCATGCGACTGCCATCGCCGACCGAGTGGGACAACGTCTACCGCATCTTGCTGGCTGCGGCAGTCTTGGCCGGAGGCTGGTGGTTGGCGGCGAGCTTGCTGACCTATTTGAACCTGTCCAAGGGCTACACCGGGATTGGGCTGCTCTTTGTGGCTCCGGTGCTTGGCAAGCTTCTGGCGCCAGTGGTTTTTGATGGTCTGGCCTTTGGCTACAGTTCCGCACGCTGGCTGGCTCTGCGCCACCTGCAAGGGGACTACTTCGCCTACCGCGGCAACGCCATCAAGGTTCTGGAAGACGATGAGGGGTTTCGCTGGCTGCGCGTGTCGGATGTGCGGCGAACATTGAACGACCTGCCCAAGGATGCCACTTTGCGACAGATAGAACCCGAACGCACCGAGCTTGATGAGGCAGGCAAACGCCTGGCCATGCGCGCCGATGCCTTGCTGCAGTGGTTGAGCAAGGCGCATACCGCTGAACACATACGCTTCAAGGTATGGGTGGAGCGGTCCATCCACAATCCGTCCCCCGCCGTGCGCCGAGAGATTGAAAAGAAAGCGATTCGCCAACCGGTGGTTTAGTGGGCAGCGTTCGGTGATATTTGGCGCGCTACTGAATTTATAGCAAAGTATATATATTTCACGGGGGCTAGCGGCTAATTTGGCTTAAGCGATTCGCTCCCACAGGCGTTTTGCCAGCGCGTCATGCATGGGCTCGTGGGCCTGGGCCGGCGCTCCGGGCGCCAGCTGCGTTTCTATCAGCCGCTGCAAAGTCTCCAGGTGCGGCATCACGGTGCCAAAAAACTGCACCCGCTCCCGCGTGGCCATCAGCAGTGTGGGGAAATTTTCCACTTCAATCGGGTCCACCAGTTCGGACTCGTCTTCCACGTCGATCCACACGAAGTGCATGCCGGGGAATGCGGCCTGGAGCTGCTCAAACTTAGGTTGGTAGTCGCGGCAGGTGCCGCACCAGTCTGCGCACAGGCAGGCCACCAGCAGGGGTGGCGTTGGTGGGGTGGAATTCGAAGAAATCTGCATAGCACAATGATCGCAGAACAATACCCGTAAAACCCGAGCATGGCGTCATCAACAACTTGCATGCCATACGGCCCCAAGCATGACCATAATCCAGTATTTGAGTTGGAGTCGTCTGCATGCCCCCGTCCCCCATTCGTCGCATTGCCATCTGCACCGGTGGCGGGGATGCGCCGGGGCTGAACGCCGTCATACGGTCCGTGGTGCTGGCCGCCATCAACCGGGGCTGGGAGTGTTATGGCATCCGCGATGGTTTCAACGGCATCCTGTTCCCCGAGCGCTATGTGGAGGGCGGCGTGACCCGCCTGACGCGCGCCATGGTGCGCGACATAGGCCACCTGGGCGGCACCATGCTGGGCTCCACCAACCGGGGGAATCCGTTCAAGATTGCGACCCGCATGCCCGACGGCGTTACACATGAACTGGACCGTTCGGACGAAATCCTGACTTATTTTGCCCAGCACCAGCTCGATGCCCTGGTCTCGGTCGGTGGTGACGGCTCACTGACGATTGCCGATGCGCTGCACAAGAAGGGCCTGCGCATCGTGGGCGTCCCCAAGACGATTGACAACGACCTGGACAAGACAATGACCACCTTCGGGTTCGACACCGCGGTGGCCTTTGCCACCGAGTGTCTGGACCGCCTGCACAGCACGGCGCAAAGCCACCAGCGGGTCATGGTGGTGGAGGTCATGGGCCGTTATGCCGGCTGGATTGCGCTGCACTCGGGCATAGCCGGCAACGCCCATGCCATTCTGTTGCCGGAAATCCCCTTTGATATGGAAAAGGTGGTCAAGCACATCCAGGCCCGCGACAGTGAGGGGCGCCTGCATTCCGTGGTCGTGGTGGCCGAAGGTGCCACGCCCCGGGACGGCCATGCCGAACTGCAGGAGCCCGCCGAATCCGGCCATGCCGAGCGACTGGGTGGCATGGGTGAGCAGGTTGCCAAGGCCCTGGAGGCACGCACCGGCAAAGAGACCCGTGTGGTGGTCTTGGGCCATTTGTTGCGCGGCGGCAGCCCCACGGCGTTCGATCGCCTGGCCGCCCTGCGCTTTGGCGCCGCCGCCGTGCGGGCCCTCGATAGCGGGTTGACTGGCGTCATGGTGGCGCTGGCCTTTCCCAATGTAAATTACGTTCCCTTAGAAGAAGTGGCTGGCCGCATGAAGGCCGTACCACTGGATGGCGACACGCTGCAAACCGCACGCGATTTAGGCATCTGCCTGGGCGATTAGTACCGACTCGAAGTACCTGCCCATACCCCCGTCCCCCTGACCTTGCGTCCCGATTAACCGGAGAATAAAAACCATGAACAACGAACTGTCCCCCGCCGAAAAAGCCCTGCGCGAAGCCGCCCGCGAGTACCACCGCACCCCGACCCGCGGCAAGATTGCTGTCACACCCACCAAGCCGCTGTCCAACCAGCGCGACCTGTCGCTGGCCTATTCGCCCGGTGTGGCCTACCCCTGCCTGGACATCCAGGCCGACCCATCGCTGGCGGTGGACTATACCTCGCGCGGCAATCTGGTGGGTGTCATCACCAACGGCACGGCGGTGCTGGGCCTGGGCAATATCGGCCCGCTGGCCGGCAAACCGGTGATGGAGGGCAAGGGTTGCCTGTTCAAGAAGTTTGCCGGCATCGACGTGTTCGACATCGAACTGGCCGAGAACGACCCCGACAAGCTGGTGGACATCATCGCCGCCATGGAGCCCACGCTGGGAGGCATCAACCTGGAAGACATCAAGGCGCCCGAGTGTTTCTACATCGAGAAAAAGCTCAGCGAGCGCATGGGCATTCCGGTCTTCCACGACGACCAGCATGGCACGGCCATCATCTCGTCGGCCGCCTTGATCAATGGCCTGGAGCTGGTTGGCAAACGCATTGAGGACGTCAAGATTGCCGTGTCGGGCGCGGGCGCTGCGGCGCTGGCCTGCCTGGGTGTCATGGTGGGCCTGGGTGTGCGCATGGAGAATGTGTTTGCGTGTGACTCCAAGGGCGTGATTTACGAGGGCCGCCCCGGTGGCTACGATGAATCCAAGGCTCGCTTTGCGCAGAACACCACGGCCCGCACACTGGCCGATGTGGTGAATGGCGCTGACGTCTTCTTGGGGTGTTCAACCGCCGGTGTTTTGACGGTGGAAATGGTCAAGACGATGGCCGACAAGCCCATCATCCTGGCGCTGGCCAATCCTGAGCCTGAAATCCGTCCCGAGCTGGCCAAGGCCGCGCGGCCGGACTGCATCATCGCCACAGGCCGCTCGGACTACCCCAATCAGGTCAACAACGTCCTGTGCTTCCCCTACATCTTCCGCGGCGCGCTGGACTGCGGCGCCACCAAGATCACCGAGGCCATGAAGCTGGCCTGCGTGCGCCAGATTGCCGATCTGGCCAAGGCCGACATCAGCGAAGAAGTGGCCAATGCATATGCCGGCAAGGAGCTGGTGTTTGGGCCGGATTATTTGATCCCCACACCGTTTGATTCGCGCCTGATTTTGCGCATAGCGCCCGCCGTGGCGCAGGCTGCAGCGGACTCTGGCGTGGCCGCAAGACCGATCCAGGACATGGAGGCGTATCGCCAGCAGCTGTCGCGCTTTGTCTACCAGACCGGCATGTTCATGCGGCCCGTATTCAGCTCCGCCAAGGCGGTGCTGCCGGCCGCCAAGCGCGTGGCCTACGCCGAGGGTGAAGACGAACGCGTGCTGCGCGCCGCCCAGGTGGCGGTGGATGAAGGATTGGCCTATCCCATTTTGATTGGCCGCCCCGCCGTCATCCAGGCCCGCCTGACCAAGGCCGGCCTGCGTCTGCAACTGGGGCGAGACGCGGACTGCGTCAACCCCGAGGATGATCCGCGCTTCCGCCAGTACTGGGAGCTGTACCACAAGATCATGGGCCGCCACGGCGTGACGCAAGAGGCGGCCAAGGCCGCAGTGCGCCGCTCCAACACCACGATTGCCGCGCTGTCCGTCAAACTGGGCCATGCCGACGCCATGCTGTGCGGCATGGTGGGCCGGTACGACGTCCATCTGCAGCATGTGCGCGACATCATCGGCCTGCGCGCCAATGCCCCCGGCTTGGCTGCGATGAATGCGCTGATGCTGGAGAAATACGCGCTGTTCATTGCCGATACCTATGTGAACGAGGACCCTACGGCCGAGCAACTGGCCAGCATCGCGCTGATGGCTGCGCAAGAAGTCAGCCGCTTCGGCCTGCCGCCCAAGGTGGCTTTCCTGTCGCACTCCAACTTCGGATCGTCCGACCGCCCCTCTGCCCGCAAGATGCGCCTAGCGCGCGAATTGTTCACCAAGATGGCGCCGGATATTGAATGCGATGGCGAGATGCAGGGCGACGCAGCATTGTCCGAGACGGTACGCCGCTCGGCGTTGGCCGACACCACGCTGCACGGCGAGGCCAATCTGCTGATTTGCCCGAACCTGGACTCGGCCAATATTTTGTTCAATGTGCTGAAGATGACGGCGGGCAATGGGGTGACGGTGGGGCCTATCCTGCTGGGCGCCGCAGCATCGGCGCATATCTTGACGCCGTCGGCCACCGTGCGCCGGGTTGTGAACATGACGGCGCTGGCTGTGGCGAATGCCGCGGCTTTTGCCTAGCGGTGGCAGTGGAATAATCGGGGGACGGCAGCCTGGGAGGCAGTCAACTGCATGTGAGGTTATGGGGGTTGCCGAGACTACCGCACGGATTACAAGATGACAAAAACACCGCGCTCAAGTATTTCTTCCATTCCGGCCACACAGCTTCTTCCCGGCATCCATGCGCTCCGCGCAGTTGCCGCGTTGACGATACTGCTGTTTCATCTCCGGTATATCGCCGACATCTTGCCGCCACCCGCGCTGCAGGCCACCGTTGGCGGGCACTTTTTTACGGGTGTGATCCTGTTTTTTGTGCTCAGCGCGTTTTCGCTGGCCTTTTCGACCATTCCAACCATGTCGCGCGCACGTTGGGTGCAGGATTACTTGATAAAACGATTCTTTCGCATTGCCCCGCTTTTCTATCTGATGGTGCTAATTTACATCTCGCTTTTCACGTTGAAAGGATGGGCTCAGCCTGATTTGGCCACATGGATTCTGAATGTGACCTTTCTATTCAATCTTGTCCCAGCAAAGCATGAAGGAATCGTCTGGGCGAGCTGGACTATCGGTGTTGAAATGTTGTTCTATGTAACGTTCCCCGTCTTTCTGCTGCTACCGGGGCGGCGCGCGCTGGGTGTGCTCACATTGGGCGGAATTGCCGTATCCATCAGTGCGAGAACCCTGCTGGATACCGCGGGTCTACCGGGCGACTATGGAAAATTTGCATTCATTTCCAGTATTGGCGTCTTTCTGACGGGCTTTGCTAGTTTCAAGTTGTTCGAGTTGGCCCGCGAAAAGACAAAAACCGGTATCTGGTCGGCGCGGGGCGTGAAGGGTGTGTGTGCGGTTGTTTGCGGCATATGCCTCATCGCTCTCTTTGCGCCTTTCGGCTTCACAGCGGCCAGTCCTGGTCGGCCCGATCTGATGGTCTGGAGCGTATTGTTCGGCGCTACAGCGATCTGGCAGGCCCTGTTTCCAAGCCCCTGGTTCGCAACCCGCCCACTTTTGTGGGTTGGAGAACGCAGCTACAGCATTTATCTGTTGCATCCGCTGGTGATTGGCGTTTTCAACCCCTGGCTCAAGCGAATGTACGTTGCCTTGCAGGCCATCGTAGGGGACTGGGCATTTTTCGCGGTGGGTGGTGTGACCATGGCGATGGTCCTGGTTTTGGCGCATTTGGCATACTCTTTTGTCGAAGTACCGGGCATGCGAGCCGGTAGGCGACTGCTGACACGCCGTCGTGAACAAGCCGTCTTGCCCTCTGTGGGCGAGTTGAATGCAGAACAACGGTTGTTCTCGCGGTAAACCTGGCGACAGCAGGGACTCCCGAACGATTTACACTAAAGGGTTTTCCCGAATTCGTTGTTTTGACACATTGCAAGGGTACCCATGAGTGCATTCCAGGAAGAAACCGTATTGAGCGTCCACCATTGGACGGACCGGCTGTTCAGCTTCAAAACCACCCGCGACCAGTCTCTGCGCTTCTCCAATGGGCACTTCACGATGATTGGCCTGCGCCAGGAGAACGGCAAGCCGCTGTTGCGCGCATACAGCATCGTCAGCGCCAACTACGAAGACCATCTGGAGTTCTTCAGCATCAAGGTGCAGGACGGCCCACTGACCTCGCGCCTGCAGCACATCCAGGTCGGCGACAAAATTGTGGTCGGCCGCAAGCCCACCGGCACGCTGCTCATCGACTACCTGCTGCCCGGCAAAAATTTGTACCTGATCGGCACCGGCACCGGCCTGGCACCGTTCCTGTGCCTGATCCGCGACCCGGCTACGTACGAGAAGTATGAAAAGGTGGTCCTGTTCCATGGCGTGCGCGAAGTCAATGAACTGGCCTACGCCGACTTCATCAACATCGACCTGCCCAACGACGAGTTCCTCGGCGAATTCGCCAAGGCGCAGTTGCTGTACTACCCCAGCGTGACCCGCGAGCCGTTCAAGAACCGCGGCCGCGCCACCGACCTGATCGCCAGCGGCAAGCTGGAGGCCGATCTGGGTCTGCCCACCCTGGACCCCGCCCGCGACCGCATCATGATCTGCGGCAGCCCAGCGTTGAACAAGGACATGCGTGAGCTGCTGGACGCACGTGGCTTTGTCGAAGGCAGCACCACATCGCCCGGCGACTACGTCGTTGAGCGCGCCTTCGTTGAGCAGTAAAACACGCGCCCAGCACGCAGAAACCGCGCGATACTCGCTACTTCCGTAGCCATACCAAAGGCCCTTCGGGGCCTTTTCATTTGTCTCCTACCTTCTGAACTGTCTGCCCGCATGACGACAACGACTACCCCCCATCACTATGACCTCTACGCCATCGGCAACGCCCTGGTCGATGCCGAATACGAGGTGAGCGACGCGCAGTTGCAGACCATGGGGGTCGAGAAGCGCCACATGACGCTGATCGACGCGCAGCGCAAGGCCTATTTACAGTCGCAGGTGCAGGGCATGCATTCACGCCGCACGGGTGGTGGCTCGGCCGGGAATACCGTTGTGGCGCTGGCCCAATTGGGCGGCAAGGCTTTCTACTCCTGCCGCGTGGCCGATGACGAATTGGGCGCCTTCTACCGCGATGACCTGGCCGCCAATGGCGTGGCCAGCAACCTGACCAGCAGCCAGTGGCCCGCTGGCCAGACCGGTAGCTGTATGGTCATGGTCACCCCCGATGCCGAACGCAGCATGAGCACTTTCCTGGGTGCCACGGCGGATATCGACCACACGTCGCTGCGCCCCGAGGACATCGCCCGCTCCAAGGTCTACTACATGGAAGGCTACCTGGCCGCTTCCCCCACAGGGCTGGACGCTGCTTTGAAGGGCCGCGCCATTGCCAAGGCTGCGGGCGTGGCCCTGGCCGCCACGCTGAGCGACATGAGCATGATCAACTTCTGCCGTTCAGGCCTGGAGGCCATGCTGGGCGACGGACTGGACTATCTGTTTTGCAATGAAGAAGAAGCCCAGGTCTGGTGCAACTCCAAAGACCTGGAGGCCAATTGCGCGCGCCTGAGCAAACTGGCCCGCACCGTCTGCCTGACACGCGGTGCCAAGGGTTGTCTGGTGCTGGAGGGTGACAAAAACACGGCTGTGCCGGCGGCCCCCGTGACCGCCAAGGACACCAATGGTGCTGGCGATATGTTTGCCGGAGCCTTTTTATACGCCGTGACGCACGCCCACAGCCATGCCCAGGCCGCGTGGCTGGCCAATCAGGCCGCAGGCCGCGTCGTCACGCAGTATGGCAATCGCTTGAGCCTGGACACCATGGCCGACATCAAGGCCAGCTTCGCAGCCTACACCAACAAAGCTTGATCATCCTTCACGGGCCGAGCAACTGTTGCTCGGCCAACTGCTTGCGCAGGCGGGCCTGGTCACGGTCCAGCTGGCGCAGGTCGTTGCGGATGTCTTTCTTCTCGTCATCGCTCTTGGACTCTTCCAAGCGTTTTTGCAGGCGTTCGGATTCGCGGGTGTTGCGGTGCATTTGCTCCTGCGTGCGGTGCACCTGCAAGCCGGCTTCCAGGTAGCGCGAGAACCCGGCATAGCCGGCTTGGCCCTGGCAGACCGATGCCTTGCCGGAGTGGCCCTCGGTGCCTTCACGCCAGCCGTTGGCGGGGGTGCAGAAGTTCACAATGCCCTGGTCCCAACCATAGCGGTAGAGCTTCGCATTGGGCACGATGCCGACCTTGCCACAGTCTTCGGTGTAGTCGGCGATGCGGCGGTCGCTTTCACCCCGTGTGCCATCGGCATGGCCTACTCGGCCCCAATCGGCTACCTTGCACTCCGAGGCCGACATGGACTCGCAGCCCGCGAGCAGCAGGGATGTAAGCAACAGCGGTAGCAGGGCAATGCGTTTTTTCATGGATGGGTCCTGTGGAACGCGGAAGGTGGTTTAAATAATACCGCGACTCCTGCGCTGCTCCACGCGATAGGGCGGCAGCCCGGCCAGCATGCGCCGGCCATAGGCTTGCTGCAGCAGGCGCTTGTCGTAGCAGATGACGGCGGCATGGTCGTCCTCGGTGCGGATGGCGCGGCCGGTCCATTGCAAGAGCTTGATGCCGGTGGCAGGGATCACCAGCTCGTTGAACGGGTCGCGCCCCACCTTGCGCAGCCACTCGGCGCGCGCTTCGTCCACCGGATCGGAGGGGGGCGCGAACGGCAGCTTGGTGATGAACACGGTCTCGCACAGTTTGCCGGGCAGATCGAGCCCTTCGCCAAAGGATTGCATGCCGAAAATGACCGAAGGAAAGCCGGACTCTACCCGTGCCATGTGCGTGGCCAACAAGCGGGCGCGTGACTGCGTGCCCTGTACCAGCACCACCTCCATCAGGTTGGCGGGCAGGGCCTCGGTCGCGGTGCGCATCTGCGCGCGCGATGTGAACAGCACCAGGGCGCCGCGCTCCACGGCTTGCAGGTCTTGCATCAACTCGCCCACCATCTCGCGGGTATAGGCATCGGCCTGCTTGGGGTCGGCCACGGTCTGCACCACAGTCAGCAGGCCTTGCTTGGCGTAGTCAAAGGGGCTGGCCACCTCCAGCGACTGCACATAGGGCTTGTTAACCAGACCGGCTTCGTGCAGAAAGTAATCAAAGCTGCCGCAGCTGGTCAGCGATGCCGACGTGACCACGGCACCGCGCACCTGGCTCCACAAGAATTGGCGCAGCAGGTCGCCAGGCACGATGGGGCAGGCATGGGCGGTCATCGTCAGGTAGCCGTGCGCACTCTCAGCCTTGAGCCACTTGGCCAGGGGCTGCTCGCCATGCTCCAGCAGCAGGTTGGCCGTGGACACAATGGCGCCCAGGCGCGGGGCCAGCCCCCCCAACTTGGCGTACAGCTGCGCGCACAGCGTGGCCTGGGCCGGGTCTTCCTTGGCGATGGCCTTGATGTCCACGCCCAAGGCTTCCAGCACCTTGGACAGGCCCGTGGCCTGGGCCTGGATCTGCTTGACCGGCTCGGTCAGCGCCTCCGGCAGCACGCCGTGTGCAAAGCGCAGCGTGCCATCCTGGCCTTCGCCCATCGCGTTCTGGCCGGTCTGCCCCCATACCAAGTCCATGGCCATGCGTGCCAGTTGGGTCAGCGCACCCTTGAGCTGGCTGGTGACCGTGGCCACGTCTTCGCCGGCATGCAGGTGCAGGGCGCTGCTGACCTCGTTGACGATCTTGGGCAGCTTGTCCAGCCAGCGCAGATTGCTCAAGTCCATGCTGCTGGCAAACTGGTCCAGCGCCACGGCGGGCAGGTGGTGGCCTTCATCAAACACCACCAGGCAGTTGTCCAGGTCGGGCAGGGTCTTCATGCCCAGCGACGCCAGCACCAGGTCGTGGTTGGCGACGATGACATTGGCCTCGGCCAGCTTGGTGCGCGCGCCGTAGTAGCTGCAGTCGCGAAAGCGCGGGCAATGGCGCACGGTGCAGGTGTGGCGCTCGGCCGCCACCATGGCCCAGTCGCGGCCGTCGGGTGCTTCGGCCAAGGTGTCGCGGTCGCCATCCCAACTGCCGGTGGCCAGGCCGCCGGCCATGGTTTCGTACAGGCGAAAGCGACGTTCTTCGGCTTCTTCTTCCGACAGCGTGCTGCCGAATGTGTTGGCGGGTTTTGGCGCGTCGTCGTCCGCATCAAACAGGTCGTCCACCGTGCCGCCGCTGCCCACCAGGCGCTCTAGCTTGAGTTTGCAGACATAGCGCCCGCGGCCCTTGGCCAGCGCAAAGCTAAAGGGCTGGTCCATGGATTGGGCCAGGGCCGGCAGGTCCTTGCTCATCAACTGCTCCTGCAGCGCCACGGTGGCGGTGGAGATCAACACCCGGGTCTTGCGCTCCAGCGCCATGGCGATGGCGGTCGACGCATAGGCGGCCGACTTGCCCACGCCCGTGCCGGCCTGCACCACGGCGATGGCCTTGGTGGGGGTAGGGTGCTCGCCCAGATCGGCGCGGGCCAGCGTGTCGGCCACGCAGGCGGCCATGGCATGCTGGCCCGCGCGGGGCCGAAAGCCGGGGGTTGCGCCCACCACGCGCTCAAAAGCCGCCAGCGACAGGCCGGCCAAATCGTCAGAACTCAAACCAAAAGCTTCCAGAAAAAATAGAGAGATGCGGGGAAAGTGCGGCGTGATAATGCGCCGTCAGCGTGGGGTTGATCCCCCGCGTTGGCCCGTGCCAAGTTCGGGGTATTTTGACCTACGCCGATTGCGCCCGCTGTCCACCCTATTCGGAGCTCTTTGTATGAACACCGTTTTCACCCCGGCAGCGGCCGGCTGGCGCCGATCGTTTTTGAAAAATTCGGCGCTAGCCCTCGTCGGTGCTGCATATCCTGCTATCAATTTTGCACAAAACCCGACACCAAGTGAACACCGCTTTAGGCCCGTGCCGGGCAGCTGGCGCACTTTCGAGCTGACAACGCGGGTGGACATCCTCAAACCCCAGGGTACGACCAAGGTCTGGCTGCCCGTGCCCGTGGTCAACACCGACTGGCAGCGCTCGCAGATCAGCAGCTACAGCAGCAATGGCGCGGCTCGTCTCGTGGACGATGGCCATGGCGTGCGCATGCTGTTCGTGGAGTTTGCCGAAACCGAGGCCAAACCCTTCATCGAGCTGACCAGCGCTGTGCAAACCCAGAACCGCGCGCAGGACTGGAGCCGCAAAGGCGCGTTTGGGGCAGAGGACGCCGACGACCTGAAGCACTGGACCCGGCCCACCGCGCTGCTCCCCACCGACGGCCTGGTACGCAAGACCGCACAAGCCGCCATCCGCGGCGCCAAGACCGATGTGGAGAAAGCCAAGAAGCTGTACGACTGGGTGGTGACAAACACCTACCGCGAGCCCAAGGTGCGCGGCTGCGGTGCCGGCGACATTGCCACGATGCTGGAGACCGGCAACCTGGGCGGCAAGTGCGCCGACCTGAACGCGCTGTTCGTTGGTCTGTGCCGCTCCGTGGGCTTGCCCGCCCGCGACGTGTATGGCCTGCGTCTGGCCCCCAGTGCCTTTGGCTACCGCGAGCTGGGCGGCAATCCGGCCAGCCTCAAGGGCGCCCAGCATTGCCGTGCCGAGGTCTATTTGGCCGGCTACGGCTGGGTGGCCATGGACCCGGCCGATGTCGCCAAGGTGATGCGCCAGGAGACGCCGGAGTGGATCAAGTCGGCGCAGAACCCATTGGTGGCTCCCGTCAACCACCACCTTTTCGGTGGCTGGGAGGGCAACTGGGTGGGTTACAACATGGGCCACGACGTGCGGCTACCCCAATCCAAGGGCCCTGTACTGGGATTTTTCATGTACCCCACGGCCGAAAACGCCGCCGGCCGGCTCGATTCTTACGAGCCCGACCAGTTCAAATACCAAATCACTGCCACAGAGATTCGAACCTAAACTGTTTGGAGTCTTTTAACAGCTGTTGTGGTTATGTAATCGGGTATTCTGTAGTCTTAACCAATAAGGAGACACGCGGTGGCCAAACCCAAATTGATTCTGGACTATGTCTTTGACCACGAAGCGAAACTGGCGGACCGGGTTTACCTGACGCAGCCCACGAGTGGCGGCGAGGTGGTGGACTACACCTGGAAGCAAA
The DNA here is from genome assembly GCF_059418585.1 of Rhodoferax sp. GW821-FHT07G04. Taxonomy (NCBI): domain Bacteria; kingdom Pseudomonadati; phylum Pseudomonadota; class Betaproteobacteria; order Burkholderiales; family Comamonadaceae; genus Rhodoferax; species Rhodoferax sp. GW821-FHT07G04. Next base: position 267,021 of record NZ_JBWKQD010000001.1, on the reverse strand, counting down.
CCCTGGATCAGGCCCGCCGCATGGCAGCCCACCTGAAGGCGCAGGGCTTCGAGCCGGGTGCGCGCATTGCCATCCTGTCCAAAAACTGCGCACACTTCTTCCTGGCCGAATTGGCTATCTGGATGGCGGGTTGCACCACGGTCGCCATCTTCCCTACGGAGTCTGCCGAGACCATCAGCTATGTACTGGAGCACAGCGGCGCCAGCATGCTGTTCGTCGGCAAGCTGGACACCTGGGAGCAGCAGAAGCCCGGTGTGCCCCCATCCATGCCCTGCATCGCATTCCCCTTGGCGCCCAAGACCAGCTACGAGGGTTGGGACGCTGTCACCGCCCGCACTGCACCCATGACCGGCCGCGTGGCCCGCACCGGCAGCGACATCGCCATCCTGCTCTACACCTCGGGTTCCACCGGTACGCCCAAGGGTGTGATGCACAGCTTTGAGCGCATCACCAAGGTGGCGGAGAACATCAGCAAAGACATCAAATCGCGCATCGGCGACATCGACGACAACCGCATCCTGTCCTACCTGCCATTGGCCCACGTGTTCGAGCGGGCCTGGGTGGAATGCGCATCCATGATCGATGGCAAGACACACGTCTTCTTTGCCGAGTCGCTGGACACCTTTGTCAAAGACTTGAACCGTGCACGTCCCACCACCTTCATCTCGGTGCCGCGCCTGTGGCTCAAGTTCCAGCAGGGCGTGTTCACCAAGATGCCGCCCAAGAAGCTGGACCGCCTGCTGAAGATCCCTATCTTGAGCGGCATCGTCAAGCGCAAGGTGCTGAAGAACCTGGGTCTGGACGAAGCCCTGCTGGCCGGTAGCGGTTCGGCCCCCATTCCCGCCGAGCTGATCGAGTGGTACCGCCGCCTGGGCCTGAACCTGGTGGAGGGCTATGCGATGTCCGAAGACTTTGCCTACTCGCACAACTCCACTCCCGAGATCAATGCTCCCGGCTGCGTGGGCCTGCCACTGCCGGGCGTGGAGGTCAAGATCAGCGAAGAGGGCGAGATTCTGATCAAGTCACCCGGCCAGTTGGTGGGCTACTACAAGCGCCCCGACCTGGATGCCGAAGTGTTCACCCCCGACGGCTACTTCCGCACTGGCGACCGTGGTGAACGCCGTGCCGATGGCCTGCTGAAGATTACCGGCCGGGTCAAGGAAATATTCAAAACGTCCAAGGGCGAATACGTGGCCCCCGCGCCCATCGAGAACAAGCTGAACGCGCACCCGCTGGTGGAAATGAGCATGGTGTCCGGACCCGGCCAGCCCGCGGCCTACGCCCTGGTGGTGCTGGCCGAAGATGTGCGGCCCAAGCAGAAGGATGCCACCTTCCGCAAGCATGTCGAAGCCGAATTGACGCAGTTGCTGAAGGAAGTGAATGCCGATCTGGTCAGCCACGAAAAGATGCAGCTGATCGTTGTGGCCCAGCAGCCCTGGACCATTGAGAACGGCCTGCTGACACCCACGATGAAGATCCGCCGCGCCCGTATCGAAAACGAAGTCAGCGCCAAGGTAGAGGGCTGGTATGGTGGCAAGGACAAGGTGCAGTGGGGTTGATCAAACGCCCCAAAGTCACCCAATAAAAAAAGGCCCCATGGGGCCTTTTTTTATTGGGTGGTACTGAAGCCCATCCGCAGTCAGTGGACTACCCGCGGGTGAGCCGTGGTGCTGAGCTGCTGCTGCCGCCAACCCGGCTGGGGCCCGGCCGTGCACCGCCGAATCCGCCGCCACCGCCGTGGACGCTGCCGCCATCGGAGCGCAGCTTGAACACCGCCACCACCTGCACCAGGTCTTGGGCCTGGCTCTTGAGGCTGCTCGCCGCCGCAGCCATCTGCTCGACCAGCGCCGCATTTTGCTGCGTAGCCTGGTCCATCTGGCCCACGGCTTCCCCAACTTGCGACACACCCAGTGATTGCTCGTTGCTGGCGGCACTGATCTCGCCCATGATGTCGGTCACGCGCTTGATGGAGCTGACCACCTCGGTCATGGTCTCACCGGCTTGGTCCACCAAGGCCGTACCCTTCTCCACGGTTTCCACGCTGGCGTTGATCAGGGATTTGATCTCCTTGGCGGCTTCGGCACTGCGTCCGGCCAAGGACCGCACCTCGCTGGCCACCACGGCAAAGCCGCGGCCCTGCTCGCCAGCACGTGCCGCTTCCACGGCGGCGTTCAGCGCCAGGATATTGGTTTGGAATGCAATGCCGTCGATAACGCTGATGATGTCGGCAATCTTGCGGCTGGCCTCATTGATGCCCTTCATCGTCTCTACGACCTGACCCACAACCTCGCCGCCCTTGACCGCCACGGTGGAGGCACTCTGCGCCAACTGATTGGCCTGGCGGGCGCTGTCGGCGTTTTGCTTCACGGTGGAGCCCAACTCCTCCATCGAGGCGGCAGTCTCTTCGAGTGCGCTAGCCTGCTGCTCGGTACGGGCACTCAGGTCGTTGTTGCCCTGGGCGATCTCGGCGCTGGCCGTGGCCACGCTTTCCGAGCCACTGCGCACCTGGCCCACGATGCCGGCGAAGCTGTTGCGCATGCCTTCGATGGCATGCAGCAGGCTGGACGTGTCGTTGGGCTTGAGCGCAATGTCCACCGTCAAATCGCCTTGCGAGATGCGCTGCGTAATCTCAGCGGCGGCACCCGGCTCTCCACCCAGTTGGCGCAGGATGCTGCGGGTGATCAGCATGCTCAGGCCCAGCAGCAGGGCGGCCAGCACAACGGTGCCCATACCGGCATTCAGCACACGCTTTCCGATGGCTGTGTCCACGGTGTCCACATATACGCCAGAGCCAATGATCCAGCCCCAGGGCTCAAATCCCTTGACGTAGGACGCTTTGAGCACCGGCTTGTCGCTACCGGGCTTGGGCCACAGGTAGACGACGAAGCCGGCACCCTGGGACTTGACGACGCGGACAAACTCCACAAACAGTTGCATGCCGGTGGGGTCCTTGTTCTCGGTCAGGTCCTTGTTGTCCAGCTCCGGCTTGATGGGGTGCATCACCATCTTCGGTGTCATGTCGTTGACCCAAAAGTATTCATTGCCGCTGTAACGCATGGCTTTGAGTGCAGCCAGCGCACGCTGCTTGGCTTCGTCTTCAGGCATCTTGCCGGCGGCCACCTGGGTGTGGAAATGGGCCACCATGCCATGCGCGGTTTCCACGGTCTGCCGCACACCCAACTGGCGTTCCTCCATGACCAGCGATCGTTCGGACCACAGGAAGACGGCGCTCAACACCACAATGCCCAGCAGGGAGCTGGCGATCAGCAAGCCCAGACGCTGGGCGATGGAGATGGACTGAAGACGGAACATGCGTGCTCTCCTCATTCATTATTTTTTGGGTTGTGAACCCTGGGGCTCACACACATTGTGCGGCGCTTATGGGCGGCTGTCACTGCTTGTTTTTTCGGAGCAGCGAGGCCAGGGTTTTAGCCAACGAGCTCGGACAGTGGCCTCAAGCGCCGCTGGCTGGTGAAGTGGCGGGGCTCCCTGCTGATGGGGTCTTCAAAGGCAATGCTGCGGGCCAGCAATTGCAGTGGCTGGCCATAGTCGGCGCTGCCTTCGGGCGTCAGGATGGGGTAGATGCCATCCCCAATGATGGGCAGGCCCAATGCTGCCATGTGCACACGCAACTGGTGGCGCTGGCCGGTTACGGGTTTGAGCGCATAACGGGCTAGATTGCCCAGCACCTCAACGGGCGTGATGTGGGTCAGGGCATTGGGCACGCCATCCACCTCGGTCTGCTGCATGAAGTGAGGGGCAGGGGCGATGCGGCTCTCGCGCGTCAGCGGCCAGGGCAGGTCAGGGTTCCACGGGGCGACGCACTCATAGGTCTTGTCCACCTGGCGCGCACGGAACAGTTGCTGGTAGGCGCCGCGGCTGGCGGCCTGCTTGGCAAACAGCACAAGACCTGCTGTGTCGCGGTCTATGCGGTGGATGGGTGATAGATCTTGCAGCCCCAAAGCGTTCTTCAGGCGTATCAGTACGGTTTCTTGCAAGTATTTGCCCGAGGGCACGACCGGCAGGAAGTGCGGCTTGTCGACGACCAGCAGGTGCTCGTCTTGCCACAGCACGTCCACCTCGAAGGGGATGCGCTGCTCGGCCTCCAGCGCCCGGTAGTAGTACAGGCGCATGCCGACCGCAAAGGGCGTGATTGTGGTGATGGTGTGGCCCTGTGCGTCCACCACATCGCCGTTGGCCAGGCGCTGGTCCCATACGCTGGCGGGCACACTGGCAAAGCGCTCAACCAAGAAGGCCTTTACCGTGGCCCAAGGCCCAGGCACCGTGACCACGCAACTGGGGCTGACACCCTGGCGATCCGGTGGTGGGTTGGGACGGTGCAGGCTCATGGTGTTGAGCAAGCCCGCGCCGAAGGCGTGCGGTGCCGGGCGTTAGACGCGTTCAAACACCAGGTCCCACACACCGTGGCCCAGCTTGATGCCGCGGTTTTCAAACTTGGTCAATGGCCGGTAGTGGGGCTTGGGGGCATAGCCCAGCAGTTCAGGGTTGCTGCCCAGCGCGCGGTTCTTGAGCAAGGGTTCGGCCGTCAGCACTTCCAGGATCTGTTGCGCATAGGGCTCCCAGTCGGTCGCGCAGTGGATGTAGCCGCCCACCTTGAGCCGGCGTGCCAGCTTGGCCACCAGCGGCGACTGGATCAGGCGGCGCTTGTTGTGCTTGGTCTTGTGCCAGGGGTCGGGGAAGAAAATGTGCACGCCGTCCAGGCTTTGCTCGGGCAGCATGTGGTCGATGACCTCGACCGCGTCGTGGGCGCAGATGCGGATGTTGTGCAGGTTCTGCTCGCCAATGCGCTTCAATAGCGCGCCCACGCCGGGCTCATGCACCTCGCAGCACAGGAAGCGGGTATCGGGCAGCACGCCAGCGATATGGGCCGTGGCCTCGCCCATGCCAAAGCCGATTTCCAGCACGATGGGCGAGGGGCTTTGATCATTCTGGGCTCTAGCCCTCGTGAAATCTGCGTATGCCGCTTCAAAATCAATAGTAGACTGTTGGTAGGGCAATAAAAACTTGGGCCCCAGTTCCTCAAACGCCTTGGCCTGGCCGGTGGTGGTGCGGCCGGCGCGCTTCACAAAGCTCTTGATGGTGCGCATAAAGGGCTTGGCTGCTTCGGCGGGTGCCGGTGCGTCAGGCGTGGCGGGGGATTCGGTGGGGGGCTCGGCTGGGGTGAGTTGGGTGCTGCTCATTCGTCGTCTTTCAGGAGCCGCCGCGTGGTCTGCGGGCGGGTCTGCATTGTAAGTAGGTGGGTGGGAAGGCCGGCGCAGCGCAGGTCCGCGCTAGCCCCCCACCGGCAAGCTGCCTGAGGATTTGACGGCCTTCAGCGAGAAGCTGGTGGCGATTTCCTTCACACCCGGCAGGCAGCGGATCTGGTTGCGCACCAGTGCCGAGAAGCTTTCCAGATCGGCCTCCACGGCCTCAATCAGGTAGTCATAGTTGCCCGACAGGTTGTGGCAGGACACCACCTGGGGCAGGGCCATGACCTCGCGCTCGAAGGCGGCCGTGGTCTCGGCCGTGTGGTTTTGCATTTGCAGGTGGATGAAGCCGGTCACGCCATAACCTAGCTGCTTGCGGCTTAGCGCAGCGTGGTAGCCGGTGATGACGCCGGCTTCTTCCAAAGCGCGCACGCGGCGCCAGCAGGGCGATTGCGACAGCGACACGTGCTCCGCCAGCTCGGCCATGGTCTGGCGCGCATCGCGCTGCAGGGCGAGCAAGATGGCCTGGTCGGTGCTGTCAAAAGGCTTCATGGGTAAATTTTGCCTGGAATTTAGTTTTTTCGAGGAAATTTACCCCAATTGGTGTTGATGATCCCTGATTTTGCGAAATTTATCCAGCGGTGCTGCATAAAAATTCTCCTATTCGTACAACACCACGCTTAGGAGACTGCCCCATGAAAGCCAACGACCTGCCATTCGATGCCATCCCCGCAGCCGCCAAGCCCAAGGCCGGTGGTTTCAGCACGCGCGCCATCCATTGGGGCTACAACCCGGCCGACCACAATGGCGCGCTGGTGCCGCCTATCTACACCTCGTCCACCTTTGCTTTCCCCGACGTGGCCTATGGCGCACGCTGCTTCGCTGGTACCGAACCGGGCTACTTCTACACCCGCATTGCCAACCCCACGCTGGCGCTGTTGGAAGGCCGGCTGGCCAGCCTGGAGCAGGGCGCCGGCGCCGTGGTCTTTGGCTCGGGCATGGGCGCCATCACCGCCACGCTGTGGTCCCTGCTGGAGCAGGGTGACGAAGTGCTGGCCGACATGACGCTCTACGGTTGCACCTTCGCTTTCATGAACCACGGCCTGACCCGTTTTGGCGTCACCGTGCGCCATGTGGACATGACCGACCCCGAGCAGGTGGCCCAGGCCATGGGCCCCAAGACCAAGGTCGTCTACTGTGAAACCCCGGCCAACCCGAATATGCGCCTGGTGGATATCGAGGCCGTGGCTCAGATCGCCCGCCAAGGCGGTGCCAAGCTGGTGGTGGACAACACCTATTGCACACCCTACCTGCAACAGCCCCTGACGCTGGGTGCCGACGTGGTCGTGCACTCCATGACCAAGTACCTGGGCGGCCACGGCGACCTGACCGCCGGCGCGGCCGTGTTTGCCGATGCTGAATTGGCCCAGAAGGTGCGTCTGGTCGGCCTGAAGGACATGACCGGTGCCGTGATGTCGGCGCAGGATGCGCAACTGGTGATGCGGGGCCTGAAGACCCTGTCGCTGCGCATGGACCGCCACTGCCAAAGCGCGCAAACACTGGCCGAGCTGCTGCAAGCTCACCCCGCCACGGCGGCTGTGCACTTCCCCGGTCTGCCCAGCTTCCCCCAGCATGCCCTGGCCAAGCGCCAGATGCGCAAGTTCGGCGGCATGATTGCCTTTGAACTGAAGGGTGGCCTGGAAGCCGGCATCCGCTTCATGGACGCGCTGCAACTGGTGACCCGCGCCGTGAGCCTGGGCGACGCCGAATCACTGGCCCAGCACCCCGCCAGCATGACCCACAGCACCTACACGCCCGAAGAGCGCGCCGCCCACGGCATCAGCGATGGCCTGGTGCGCCTGTCTATCGGTCTGGAAGACATTGAAGACCTGGTGGCCGACATCACGCAGGCACTGAACTGCGTGATGCCGGTGGCTCAGATCGTCTGAATGTCCAGCTAAAGGGATTTCGCAGCGACCCTAAGGATGCTCGGTCCGTGCCTCAAATATGTCGTTGAACATCTGACCACAGCGTACAAAGGCGGCAAGAATCTCCGGGTCGAAATGGGATGGATCGGTTCGATCATCGCCGCGCGAAATGATGTTCATCGTCTTCGCATGGTCGAACGCATCCTTGTACGGGCGTTTGCTGCGCAACGCATCGTAGATGTCACAAATGTTCATGATGCGGGCTGACAAAGGGATGGCGGTGCCGGAAAGTCCATTCGGGTAGCCACCACCGTCCCATCGTTCATGGTGGCAAAGTGCAATGTCTGCCCCCATCTTGAGGTAGGGCGATTGACCGCCCGACAGTATGGCGGCCCCAGTCGTGACGTGTTGCTTCATCAATTCCCATTCGGGAGGGGTAAACCCCCCTGGTTTCAGCAGTATGTGGTCAGGTATCGCGATTTTGCCAATGTCGTGCAGCGGGCTGGCATAGAAGATCTGATCACAAAACTCGGCGTCCATGCCCAACACCATGGCTAGATCACGGCTGTAGTAACTGATGCGTTGTATGTGAAGTCCCGTGTCTTCATCTCTGTGCTCGGCTGCGCGCGCGACGGTATGAATGGTTTCACGGTAGCTTTCGCGCAGCTCGGCAGTACGGTCTCGAACACGCTGCTCCAGAAATTCATTGTGGTGGCGCAATTCCTTGTGCAATAGCCGCACTTCCAGCATGTTGCGAATGCGGGTCAGCACTTCAAGCTGGTCAAAGGGTTTGGAAACAAAGTCCCTAGCACCCGCTTCGAGCGCACGCAACTTGTGGTCGGGTTGCGCGGTCAGCACCAAGACGGACAGGTAGTCGTCGGTGCACTGCTCCTTCAGCGCGGCCATCACTTGAAAGCCGTCCATCTTCGGCATATTGAGGTCCAGCAATATCAGATCGAAGCGCTCCCGACGTTGCAGCTCACACACTTCCAAAGGGTTCATGGTGCTGGAAACCGACTTGTAGCCCGAACCAACCAGAATGTGATGTAACAGCAGGACATTGGCCGCTTGGTCATCGACGATCAGTATCTTGGCGTCAAATACGTCGGCCATGGTGATCATGCAGCCGCGCTCCCAGGTGACGTCTGCGGACGTCCGCTGGCCGAAGCAAGCAGCGCGCCTTCAATCGCAGACGTGAAGTCATCAAGATTGATGGGCTTCGTCAAATACCGGAAGAAGCCTGCTGCCAGCCCTCGTTCCACCTCACGCTGCATGGCGTTTGCCGTGAGGGCGATAACCGGAATGTGGGAAGTCCTCGGGTCAGTCTGTAGTATTTTCTGAATTTCAAAACCGCTCATGCCAGGAAGATTGATGTCGAGCAGAACGACATCAGGCAAGTGCGCGAATGCCAAGTCGAGACCCAATTTTCCGTCTGGCGCGGACAAAAGTCGAATGTCGGCGCGAAATCCAATGATTTCCTGCACCAGCTTGAGGTTGGCGGGATTGTCTTCCACGTACAAGAGAATCGGTAAGTCGTTTTCGCGTGCAATGGGTATGATTTGCGCAGTTGGCAGCTCCGAGACCACGGAGGCAGTGGGAGCCGTTTCGGGCAATTCAATCCAAAAGACGGTTCCGATGCCGGGGTTGCTATGTACGCCAATCTCTCCTTCCATTAACTCAACCAGACGTTTGGTGAGCACCAGGCCAATACCTGTGCCTTCTTCACTTCCGTTCTCTTGACCTAGACGGTTGAATGGTTGGAATAGACCCTCCACCTGCGCCGGGCGGAGGCCATTCCCTGTGTCTTGCACCGAAATGCGCAGCCGATCCGAGCCCGCGTGTGCGGCCTCGACCACTACAACACCTGCCTTGCGGTTGTATTTGATGGCATTGGATAACAGATTCAACATGATCTGCTTGAGCCGCATCCGATCAGCAATGACATTCAAGCCATGGTCATCTGGAAATATCAGCCGCACGCTGCTCTGATTCCCCAAAGGTTCCATGATCGCTTGACATTCCGACAAGACCTCGAAAATCGAGACCGGTTCGATGGATAGCGTCAAACGGCCAGACTCCACATGCGCCAGGTCCAAAATTTCATTGATCAGGGCGAGCAAATGCCGCCCCGCCTTCAAGATGTGCTGTGTGAACTCGGTCCGCTGCTGCGGCGTAGATGCTATTCGCTCGGACACCAAGATATCGCCAAATCCCAAGATGGCGTTCAATGGCGTGCGCAATTCATGGCTCATTCTGGAGAGAAATTCCGATTTGGCCTGGTTGGCGTTGTCGGCTTCTTCCCGCGCTGCAATTAACTCCTGATTCGTGGACTCAAGCTGTGCGGTTCGTTTTGCAACACGCTCTTCCAGTTGGGAATTGAGTTGCACGACCTGCTCTTCACTGCGCCGGCGTTCAGCGATTTCCGACGCCAGCGCATGGGATGCCGCCTGATTCTCGTTGGCACGGGCCTCAATCTCAGCCAGCATTTTGTTGAAGGAGTCAGCCAGCAGCCCGACTTCATCGTCGCTGGTCTTGACTGCACGCAATGAATAATCGCGCCTGAGCTCAACCTCTCTCGCCACATCGCCCATGGCCAGGATCGGTCTCGTCGCAACCCTGTGCATCAGGGCTGACATGAAATAGGCGATCACCATCGCAACGCAGGTTGCCACAGCGGCAATTCCGACGTAGCTCAACAATCTGTCGTTCAGCGGATAGTCGGCCCGCACATAGACTTTTCCTAGAATTTCACCATTCTTCAGAACGGGTTTGACGACAACCAGCATATGGTCTTGGATCGTGACACCGTCTGATCCCGCCAGTTTGGGTGCATCCACGCCACCTGCTTCCGCGGCGTAGCTCGCAAACTGGGTGCCGCGCGCCGTGTAGATGGCGGCAGATCGAATCTGCGGCCTGAGTCTTAACAACACGAGGTTTTCCGAGGCGGTCTTCGGGTCGTCAAATTCCAACGCCGGTGCTGTGGTTTGTCCCAGCAACTCGGCTTGCGTGTTCATGTCCGACACCCAACTGTCGTGGTAGAGATGCAGATCGTAGGCCACCATCGCGCACAGCGCCACCAAGACCGCGACCAAGGTTGTCAACAAAATGGCAAACAAGAACTTGGTGCGCAATGTTTTCAGTGTTCGTAGACTCATGATGTGTCTCCGATCACTTTGCGCGCGACGGTCAGCAGCCTTGCACTGATTTTCAGGTTTGCCAATTCGCCTTGGCGGGGAGCCATGTCGAAGCGTATCTTGTCGTCCAATAGAACAAAATTAACGATGCTGCCTGCGGGAAAGCCTGCATCCACTTCGGTGACCAGCAGCACCGGCTTTCCGCGCAGTGATCCCAGCACTTCATTCAAAACCGCGCCCTCGCCGCGCCCTATGAACAAAATGTGCACGCCAGTGATAGGCTCTCGGCGGCGCAATTTGCGTACCTGCAGCGGGTGGGCACCGACATGCCTGTCAGCGACCATCTGGGCCAATTCGTCGGCCAGGTGGTCGGCCCCCAGCAGACCGATCACGATGGCACCGTCGGGCTCGACCAATGCAGAAGCGGGCCACTGCACGTAGCCAGCAAATTTATACAAATAGGCCGCCTTGACCCTGTTCTCTGCCAGTTGGCTCTCGGTCTGTGCCAGGCTCCGGACGTCCAAGCCAAGCCCGAGAGACACCGCGACACAAGCCCGGCACAGCAGGCGCCGGTGGTAGTCGGGGCCTGCAATGGGCTCGGAAGGTGGACTGGTATCAGGCATACGGGTTGCTCAAAATCGGGCTACCGCCTTGAAGAGAACACCGCTGGACAACTGCGCGCGGGTAGTTTCGCTCGCAAACTCCGCGTGACGAGCACCCAGGTTCCGGGCTGTTACCGACAGTTCCAGATCTGGACGCGGGCGCCAGGCATATCGCACATCCAACGCAACGTAGGCAGGGACTTCCGGGTTGCTAAGGGCTGCGACGCCACGGACCGTGCAATCCAACTCGCTGTTTCGAAGAAGATCCAACGATGATCGCAGCATCCAGCGCTGGTTGGGATCGGCCCCCTCCGCCGTGCCTACAGCCTTTACATCGTTGCTGCCAGGTTTGAGTTGAAAGTGCTCACTCAGGGTATTCCAGGCAAAGCTGAGTCGCCACCGGTCGTTGGCCTTGTAGGTTCCCCACATCTCCAGTCCATCCACTGTTCCTTGCATGCCATTGGCGAGAGTCGTGAACGTTTTGTCCGCTGAAGTTTCCTGTGTACGCAAGCGATCGTAGTCCGCGTGAAAGGCTGTGGCGGAATAGGTCACGGAGTGGCCGAATTGGCCCCGGTATCCCAACTCAAACACCTTGGCGACTTCGGAGACAAAGTTGGGCCCGCCCAATACCGCTAGATAAAACGGCGGATTGCCGGGTATGTAGGTGTCGACGTCCAAACGGGAAGGCGCTCGCACGGTGCCAGAGGCCGCCATCCACACCAGGTGTTCCGGAGCAAGCTTCCAGGCCAAACGCATATTGGGCAGGGACTCGTTGCCGGTGTAGTCGTTGCGCTCCAGACGCGCGCCAATGGTCAAATGCAAGTCCTTCGAAAGACTGATCTCATCCTGGGCAAACACACTGGACCATTGCTGATCCACGTTTGCGGGGAGAAATGCAAAAACCGGCGTGTTGGTGACACGGTCTTGTGCAATCCTGTAACCCAGTCCCCAACTCACTACATGGACGCCAGCATACGTAGCGGACTGCAGCACCTGCAGATCAAAGATGTCGAGGTGTTCTCCAAAAACCGCGGGAATGGTTCGCTCGGTTCTGTCGAAATAGGCCTGAACGGAAAGGCTGGCTCCGTCGGTCATGGCGCGGTCCCAGCGGGTCACGAGGTTGATGCCGGACACCGTCACCGGGCTCGCATTCAAGAGCCCTTCAGATCCGCCGTAGGCATTGCCCTGCAGCATCACACGGTCGGTGGCCTGTTCCCAATCGGTCCGAAACCCCACCTGTGTCTTGTACCATCCGTCGGCCTTCGATCTACCATTCGCCAGTTCCGTGGTGTTGCGGTCAAAATACTTGCCGTAGACACGGTAATAGGCATTCTCACCCAGGCTGCCTCCATAGCGTACCGTGGCTCCCGATTCGCGGTTGCCTGCAGCGGCTGAAACCAGGCCGCCGACGCTGCTCTTGGCGGACCGCGTGATGATATTGATGACACCATTGACGGCGTTGGCGCCCCATAGGGTAGCGCCGGGACCGCTGATCACCTCAATGCGCTCCACGTCTTCCAGCACCATGTCCTGAACGTCCCAAAACACACCCGAATACAGTGGCGTGTAAACCGACCGTCCATCCACCATAACAAGCAATTTGTTGGCGCTCTGACCAAGCCCTCGTGCGCTAATGGAGTAGCCGCTGGAACTGCTTTGGGCAACTTGTAAATTGGGGGCCAGGCGCAGGGCCTCCGGCACGCTGCTGACCCCGGAGCGACGGATGTCTTCCGCCGTTATGACATAGATAGACGCAGCCGCGTCCGAAAGCCGCTGCACCCGTTTGGACACCGAAGTGATTTCAATCTCGGCCAATTCCTCAATGCTGAGGTCGGCCAGCGCGTTTGTATCGACCAAAGCCGCATGGGCCATCGCAGGCAGTTGTTGCCAAGCTAGCAACACGACTGCGTAAGACAATGGACGACAACGCACATAGCCTCCCTTCCTGTTGAGGTCAACGCAGGTTGGTTTCTTTGCTCGTTGTTGTACCGCGCGACCAGGCAAACTGTGTTCTGGTGCAAAACAGTGTAGGACGCATCCCTATGCGGTGCAATTACTTTTTACGCCAGACAGCGGCGGCATTTGATTTCACATCTACCGACTTCAGGTGCATGCTGCTGACGCTTCTACCTTTTTTGGCATTTTGTGCTGCTGAGCCTGGCTTTTTGGATGTAGATTGGCAGCACATTCGGTGCCCGCATTTGTATAGTCAGAGCCCATGAACACTTCACAATCCTCCACACATACCATCGACGTTGATCCCACTGAAACCACAGAGTGGATGCAAGCCTTCCAGGCCGTCGTGTCCACCCAGGGTGCCCAGCGCGCCCGCTTTGTGTTGGACCAACTGGTGCGCCTGGCGCACACGGAGCAGGTTGGCTGGTCGCCCGAGTTGGCCACGCCCTATGTCAACACGATTCCTGTGGAGCAGCAGGGAAGCTTTCCCGGTGACCTGGCTATCGAAGAAAAGTTGGCTTCACTGATGCGCTGGAACGCCTTGGCCATGGTTGCCCGTGCCAATGGCGCCTATGGCGAACTGGGCGGCCATATCGCCAGCTACGCCAGTGCGGCGGATTTGTTCGAAGTGGGCTTCAACCATTTCTTTAAAGGTTCGCGCGGTGGTGATCTGGTGTTTTTCCAGCCCCACAGTGCACCCGGTGTTTATGCACGGGCCTTCCTGGAAGGGCGCTTGAACGAGGCCGACCTGGCCCACTACCGGCAGGAGATCACCGCGCCAGACCAGGGCGCACGCGGCCTCAGCAGCTACCCGCACCCCTGGCTGATGCCCGACTTCTGGCAGTTCCCCACCGGCTCCATGGGCATCGGCCCCATCAGCTCCATTTATCACGCACGCTTCATGCGTTACCTGTCGCACCGCCAGCTGCTGGACTGCGCGGGCCGCAAAGTCTGGGGCGTGTTTGGCGACGGTGAGATGGACGAACCCGAAAGCATGAGCGCGCTCACATTGGCATCGCGCGAGAAACTGGACAACCTGGTCTGGGTCGTCAATTGCAATCTGCAGCGCCTGGACGGCCCGGTGCGCGGCAATGGTCGCATCATCGACGAGCTGGAAAAACTGTTCCGCGGTGCTGGCTGGAATGTCATCAAGCTGGTCTGGGGCAGCGACTGGGATGGTCTGTTTGCGCGCGACACCACCGGCGCCCTGGTGCAGGCCTTTGCCAACACGGTCGATGGCCAGATGCAGACCTTTGCCGCCAAGGACGGCCGCTTCAACCGCGATTCTTTCTTCGGCCAGAACGAGGCGCTGAAGCAACTGGCCCAGGGCATGACCGACGAGCAGATCGACCGCCTCAAACGCGGCGGCCACGACATCGTCAAGATCCACGCCGCCTATGCGGCTGCGGCCCAGCACACCGGCCAGCCCACCGTCATCCTGGCGCACACCAAGAAGGGTTATGGCATGGGCCAGGCCGGTCAGGGCAAGATGACCACACACAGCCAGAAGAAGCTGGACGAGGCCGCGCTGATCGAATTCCGCAACCGCTTCAACCTGCCGCTGACCGATGCGCAGGCTGCGAACCTCGAATTCTTCAAGCCCGCGGACGACAGCGCCGAGATGCGTTACTTGCACGGCAAACGCACGCAACTGGGCGGCTATATGCCGCGCCGCGAGACGGCGGCCGATGTGGTGCCGGTGCCCGCGCTGGGTGGCTATGCAGGTTTTGCCACGGCCGCGGCCGGCAAGGAAATGTCCACCACCATGGCCTTTGTGCGCATGCTGGGCAATCTGCTGAAGGACAAGGAACTTGGGCCGCGCATCGTGCCCATCGTTGCCGATGAGGCGCGCACCTTTGGTATGGCCAACCTGTTCAAGCAGGTCGGCATTTACTCCAGCGTGGGCCAGCGCTACGAGCCCGAAGACATAGGCTCGGTGCTCAGTTACCGCGAAGCCATGGACGGCCAGATCCTGGAAGAGGGCATCAGCGAGGCCGGCGCCATCGCCAGCTGGACGGCCGCGGCCACCAGCTACAGCGTGCACGGCCTGGCCATGCTGCCCTTCTACATCTACTACTCCATGTTCGGCTTCCAGCGCGTGGGTGACGCCATCTGGGCCGCCGCAGACCAGCGCGCCCGCGGCTTCCTGCTGGGCGCCACTTCAGGCCGCACCACACTGGGTGGCGAGGGCCTGCAGCACCAGGACGGCAGCAGCCACCTGGTGGCAGCCACGATACCCAACTGCAAGGCCTACGACCCGGCCTTTGCTGGCGAGATGGCCGTCATCATCGACCACGGCATGCGCGAGATGCTGGTCGAGCAGAAAGACGTTTTCTACTACGTCACGCTGATGAATGAGAACTACGCCCAGCCCGATCTGCCTGAGGGTGCCAAGGGCGATGTGGTAAGGGGGTGCTACAAGTTTGGTAGCTACTCACGTAGAGCTGACGAGGGCAAGGTGCCGAAATCACAAAGTGCTGTCACGCTGATGGGCTCCGGCGCCATCCTGACCGAAGTCATCAAGGCGGCTGAACAACTGGCGGCCCAGGGAGTGGACGTAACCGTGTTCAGTGTCACCAGCTGGAGCGAGCTGGCACGTGATGGCCGTACCAGCCAACAGCGCGAAATAGCCGGCGACGTGTCGGCCCCCATGCCCTTCATCGAGCAACAACTGCAAGCCAGCGCCGGCCCTATTATCGCCGCCACTGACTATGTGTGCGCCGTGCCGGAAAGTGTGCGCGCCTTCTTGCCGGCAGACCGCAGCTATCTGACGCTGGGTACGGACGGCTTTGGCCGCAGCGATACGCGGGCTGCGCTGCGGGGCTACTTTGGGGTGGATGCTGCCAGCATTGTGCGTGCGGCGCTGGGGCAATTGGCCTGACAGCAGTCATTCCAGCAGTGATGGCGGCGGGCTATGACGATCGCGGCGCTCCCCGTTTGCTGCAAGCGCTATTGGCTTTGGTGGTCTTGCAGTTGGGGTCTTTTTCGCGTTGAATAGGGAGCAGTTGGGCCTGGTCGGCAACACTGGCGCTGCGCTTGCCCTCTGCAAGTTGCTGGTTTTCAAACCAGCGTTCAAACGCCTCGTTCTGGGTGGAGCGGCTTGTTCGCTCGGCCACTATGTTGGAGAAGCACTCATGCGTGGCGGCTTCAGCCAGTTCTTTGCCATCGCCTTGGATGCTAGGCTCTATGCTGAACTGGCACCGGTTGGGCTCCCGCTCCCTGGCTTGGGTGATGAGCCTTTCCATGGCGAATTTGCGTGCCTCTGCGCGCTCGGGTGATTTGTCTACCGTGTTGGCCAGCAGGTTGACATCAGCCTGTTTTGCGGTGTCTTTGGTGCACAGGACATCGCTGTAGGTCACCTTGCCGTCAGAGAGGATGCACTTGCGCACCTGTGCGTGTGCGATGCCGGGCAACATTGTCAACAGCAGCAGGGCTGAAATCATCATTCTCATGGTCTGACACCCTTCAATATCGTGGAAGTCCTGACATCGCCCCAAGGGCTTGTCCCAAGGCATGCAGAGCCTGAGCATTGTCTGCCACGAAGGCTGTTGCGCCAGGTATTGGAGGTGTGGAATCGGTAACGGTTGGTAACGCAGGCCAAATGCCAGCACTATTTCTTCCCGTCTGCCACAGCAGCAGTCGGTGGGTCAAAGGTCATGGCCAGCACACCGGCTGGATCGCGGGATAGTATGGATTTGTAGGTGCCATCCTTTTTCATGGCATCCAATGCGGCCTGCCACTTGTGAACGGTGGCATCCGGGGTGTCCTTGGACAAGGCTACATAGAGGTAGTTTCGTCGCAACACCAGCACCGGTTCAAACTCCGACCTATCGATGCCGGCCTTCTCGGACTCCGCTAAAAAACCCAGGTTGCCGGTAAACCACAAGTCAATCCGCCCGCGCAGCAGTTTTTGCGCGTTTTGCATGCCCAGATTGACGGAATCCACATTGGTAAAACCTTCGTCCAGCAGGTACTTCTCCTTGGCGTCGGCACGCGTCACGCCGATGGCCCCAACCTTTTTCGCATCCTCCAAACTGGTGATGCGCAAGGTACTGCCCTTCTTCTTGTACAAAACCCAGGTGTTGATGTTGGTCGGGCCGACCCACTTGAATAGCTGTTCCCGTTCCGGCGTTCGCGTGGTTGAAAACAGCGCGACGCCGGGGTCGTTCTGCAGCATGGAATAGGCGCGAGCCCAGGGAAAAACCTGAATGTTGTCGACGTGGTTCACCCGCTTCAATATTTCCCGGACGACCTCCACATTGAAACCAGCTGGTCTACCGTTTTCTACCCGGTTGCCGGGGCCGGAGTCCTCTGTAATGACCAGAAGCGACTGCTCAGGCGCCGTCGCGGCAACGGACACCGTGGATTGCAGCAAGCACAGGCAAATACCGCCCACGATTGACGCAAGGCGCGCTCGGTTCATCCCTCCACCTTTTTCGAGTTTGGGTTGAGCCCCATTATGTTGGAGCTTTGCATTGCAACAAACCTTTGGGTGCCAGCTTGGCTGGCAATTTTCGTTGGCAATCGCAGCCGCAAGGAACCTCAGGGCGCGCGCGATAGCTGGACCCTGTCCGCACTTTGCCGCTGGCGCATCCAGTCCTGCATGCGGTCTACGGTGGCGCAACTGAGGTCTAAGTCAACGGCCGGCCGTTCCGCGGGCTTCGTGATACTCGCACCCAAGTGCTGCGCGCTCGATAAAGCCCACATCGCCTGGGCGCTCCAGCTCTCGCTCAGCGCCAGGGTGCGTTGCAGTGGCGTGGCACGCGTGCCCAGGGCGCGGTCCACCAATGTCGGCAATAGACCCTCCTGCGTGTTGGTGTGGCGCGCGTGGGTGGCCATGCGTGAGGCGGTCTCTTCGGCGTCGGGCTCATGGTTTTGTCGCGCCTGTGCTGCAACTTCCAACCAAGGCACGGCGTTGTCCGGATCCAGGTGCGCCCATTGTGCGTGGCTTATAAGCCTGCAGCTTCCGGATTCGTCTGCTGACCAGCCTTTGCAAGCCTCGATAGCCAACGCATAGACCACGGGGTCTTGCGAGCCTGTCGCCAGGCGTGCCATGTGCTCAATGCGCTCACGGGCGTCGCGTTTGCCGCGCGGCAAGCCCATCCACAACGCCGCGGCGCGCACCTGGATGTCGTCACTGGCAAGCATCAGCGCTTCTGCAGTGTCCAGTGCGGATTCGCGCACGGCCTGGGGAATGGTTTGCAGGGGGTAGGGGTTGTCCGGCTGCAGCGTTACCGTCCCGTAGCCGCACACTTCGACCTCTGTGCGCTCGTACGGAAGGGCTGTGGCAGCTACCTTCAGAGGGAGGCGCGCAATACCAGCTGGCTTTGCCACCTCTGGCGGGGGCATCACCTGCTGATACGGAGCCGGTGGCGAAGGTACCGCAATGCGGTGGCTGTTGGTGTCGAATGCTGATTCTGCGACGGGCGGGGTGTTCAGTCCCAGCACCACCATGATGATTGCGAACTCGATTAGGCCAGCGGCGGCGCCCAGACGTAGCCACCGACCCAGCAGCATAGGCCGCCGACCGAGGCACTGTAAAGGGGCTAGCCGTGGCTCCATGGAAGCAACACATCCAATCTGCGCGGAGCGTCTATCGTGGCGATGGAATGCCGCGCTGAAGCCAGTATGTCAGCTTGGAAGTGTTTTGCAAGGCAGAGGGCCTTGAAGGTGCTGGCGCCTAGCCGCCGCGTGCTACGGAATGGCAGTCGATGCTGCCTTCGAATTTGTAGCCTTCGGCGCTGGTCACATTGAAGCTGACCTTGGCCGTGGATCCCTTGTCATCCACAGTGACCGTGCCGCTGCCTTTCTTCTTGGCCTCAGCGGGTCGCGTTTCAATGGTGTATTCGGTGCTCTTGGCGATCAGTGGCCCGAAGCGAAACAGGATGAAGAACTCCTTGCTGCCCGAGGCCGCCTTTTTGGCGTCGGGAACAATCAACTGCAGGCTGTTGAACTTGGTGGGATCTTTTTCCTTGGGCTGCGACAGCTGGTTTCCCCAGGAGCCAGGGCCAGTCAAGTCGGCCGAGCAACCACCTTTTTCTGACGAGGCTTCCCACGTGCCCGCATTGGGTCCACCGGTGACGACGAGGTGCACGGTTTCTTTGCTGGCTTCGGCGTGGGCAGCCAGGGAGAACAGGCCCAGTAGGGTGGCGATGATGCGGGCGCTCAGGCGGGTGGTGTGGGGGTTCATACGGTCCTCCAGTCAAAAACGGGGTGGGTGGATGAATGGCCGCGCCCATTATGGACGCGGCTATACGGTTCCCCGCAGCCTGTACGCGCGCCAGGCGCTGAGATGCCAGCTGAACCAGCTAGCATCCGTCCACGTGAACGCCTCTGTCCGTGTTGATTGCCGCACAGGCTTTGACCTGGTTGCTTTTTTTGCGAGCGTCCACGTGGATGGTCACATGGCGAGCACCGGCTTGGTGACAGCCTTTGCGTACCTGAACCTCACCGCAAACCGCCAGTAGTTGACTGCCCAGATCGACAGCATTCTTGTCCTTCTTGGACTCGAGGAAGGTTTTGATGCCGCTTTCGGTATAGGGCTGGGCAGTCACGGGGTTGTTCTGGTCATTGTTCCCATCGTCATCCCACCCGGGTTGGAAGTCATAGCTGGGTTTGGCCAGGGCCGCGCCACTTAGTAGCAGTGCCAGCGCAGCAAGCGTTGCATTCTTCATTTTTCGGTCTCCGCAATGCCTACTCTTCAACGATTTTCGGCGTCCTCGGTTCCCTCGCAAATTGATGGAACCGCCCCATTCTGGACATGGGACCTGGGCTTGGCGATTACGGGAAATTACACGGCGTTGCGCCGAATCGTCTGTGCTACGTGCGCGCGGCTTTTTGACTTTTGAAAACCACGCCATAAACTTCCTCTTTACTCAGCGCCATGCCAGCGTTGGCCCTGCCGGTTTGGCAGCATGCCGTTCGTCGCTACCGCTGCCCGCTATGGGTGCGGGCCTTGGTTGTGCATGCAAACGCAAGGAGTCAGCATGAAAGTCCTTCGCACACTCTTCCTGTTTTTGAGTCTTCTGGCATGTTGCCCCACCGCATGGGCGGTGGATGTGGTGCCGGGTCAGGGCGTCGCTTTTTCACAGGTCAGCTATTCAGATGATTCGAGTAGTGCGAACACGCCTATTGGCGTCATGTTCGTCGACCTCAACATGCTTCGCAGTGCGACGGGCATTCCCTCAGGTTATCTGAACCTGGCTACGGCCAAAGGCTGGGTGGTGAGAAATCTGCCAATCTTTGCTGAGAGCACCTATCCTTATTCCTCCATCAATGCAGACTTTGACCTGGGCAATGTGATGGGCACCGCGGTCACGCAATTGCCCGTGGCCTTGCAGTTTGCTGAGACCGCGGTAAGCAGCTTCGCTGTGACACCGGCAACCCCATTCGCAGTCAATCGCTTGTCTCTGTTGTTAGGGGGTGCCGGGGCCGGAGCAGGGGGGCCGGTCGTGCCGCCCACCTTCACAGACATCTTGTTCGCAAATCCCAGCGATACCGACTCCACCATCCAATGGGACCATCCGAATATCGAAACGGCGAAGAACCAATGCGTGCCCATGTCCATTGCGAATAGCCTGCAGTACCTCAAGGACACACAGGGCTTGTCCCTGCCGCATACCCATAAGCCGGGGCAAAACGGCGATGACTCGCTGGTGGGCCAGATCGATGTAGCGGGGGGCCGGCCGGTCACCGACAGGCAGCATGGCAACGGATTGCCTGGTTTGTTGACGCCCAAGCTGACCTACATGGCCAAGAATAATCTAGTGGGGCGCATCAGCACCACGCATTGGGGTTCCTTCGGCATTGATGGGGCTGGGATGAATGGCTCGGTGACCGTCAATGGCGTGACCGCCACTTCCACCGCCATGGGCAACACCATCAACTTCGACCAGATGCTGGCTGCGCTGAAGGAGGGGCAGGACTGCGAGATGATCTACAGTTGGACCGGCCCCCCAGCAGGAGCCCATGCTGTCGATATTGTGGGCGCTGGCAAGTACAAAGGGCAGCCTTGGATCCTGCACACGTCCGACCTGATTCAGGCCGACACAGCCAACCCCAATGCGGATAGCCAGGGGGCAGGCCCCGCGGGGCTGAAGTTCGAGTACCTGGGGCCGGCAGATGCGAATGGCCAGTACAGCTTCCGCAACCGTACGATGCGGCAATTGGTGTGCGAGAAATATGTGCCACCACCGGTCACCGTCACTGAGACGGTTACCCGCACTGATGACCCTGCGGGTCACAGTTGCTGTGTACCAGCGCCTCCGCCAACGCTTTCGGTAACTGTCAGCGGAACCAGCATGACTGTCAATGGCAATGCGACTTGGCTGCCCTTGAGCGGCACCATTGCGGCTAACGGGACGTTCAGCCTGACCGGCTCGGCCACGGTGGCCAGTGTCAGCAATGTCACCAGCACCTTTACCGGTACAAGCCAAGGCGGCGGGTATGCAGGCACCGTCACCGTGGGTGCTGGTGGGCAACTGCCCACGGGGCGTCCCATCGTGTGGGACGTCACGCTGGCAGCGCCCGCCACCGCAGCCACGCCGCAGGTACGGGTCAATGGTTATCGCCAGACCTATGCTGCTGCCGCCAACGATTTGTTGCGTCTGTCAGTCAGCATGAAGCCTGGCACCCAGGCGGGCCAAATGGTGGATTGGTGGTTGGTCGCAGCAGCGGGGGGAAGCTATTACCACTTCGATCTCGCATCCAACTCTTGGCAAACTGGCATCGCTCCAACCTACACCGGTGCAATGAGTGCCATTTCCATCTCGCAGTTGCCCTATGCCCGTCTACCCAGTGGCAGCTATGACGTGTACTTCGGCTTTGACACCGTACCCGATGGCGTACTGACCTTGCAGGCCGCCACATACGAAATGCTGCGCATTACCGTGCAGTGAGCGCTTCCGGCTCAAGCCCAGCGACTCTGTCCGCCTGGGAACATGTATTTATTTCCCTTGCCCCGAGCTAATACTTGTATTAAGCTGATTTCGGTCAGTTGGTTGAAGAGTCGAACTCACACGGCGTGCGTGATGGCCCACTCTAGAGGTCCAGGCGGCGCCTGAATCTTCTGCAGAGGGGGAGGGCTGCGTTGGCCATTGCGCAATCATTTGGTATTCCTTCCGAAAACCATTCGGAATTCCTGTCTACGCTGGCAGCCGATGCCCGCCATCGGCATATGGCGCAGATTGCCGTGGGCGCCTCCTTTGCGATTTTCTTGGCAATTGCCCCATTCGCCCGTGTGAGCCTGCCGCAGGTGCCGGCTTTTATTCCCATCTACCAGTCGGCGCTAGTTACGAATGACCTCATCACCTCCGTGTTGCTGCTGGGGCAATACGTTTTTTTACGCTCGCGGGCGCTCTTGGTGCTGGGCAGCGGCTATTTGTTCTGCGCTTTCATGGCATCGGCCCATGTTCTGAGTTTTCCGGGGCTGTTTGCGCCCACCGGAGCCATTGGTGCGGGGCCGCAGACTACGGCTTGGCTGTATTTCCTGTGGCACGGAGGGTTTCCCTTGTTTGTGCTGGGTTATACCTACTGCAAAGACGGCCCCGCCAGCAGTGTGCCGAGTTCGCAACGGGCTGCGGATGGGAGGGGCGGCTCAACCGTGTGGGCGGTACTGGGCTCGTTAGGCCTCAGCGCCTTGCTGGTGCTGCTCACTACGGCAGGCCATGATGCTTTGCCGGTGCTGATGAAGGGCAACCTGGATGATTCGGGCAAGCAACTGGTGGCTGCGTGCACCTGGGCCGTCTCCTTGGTGGCTCTGGTCTATCTGTGGCGCAAAGGCCCCCACAGCGTATTGGATGTGTGGCTGATGGTAACCCTGACCGCCTGGCTGTTCGACATCGGCTTGGCGTCGGTGCTGAACGGCAAACGCTTCGACCTGGGTTTTTACGGCGGGCGCGTGTACGGCTTGCTGGCCTCGTCCTTTGTCCTCGTCGTACTGCTGCTGGAAAACAGCCGCCTCTACCTGGGCTTGGCCAACGCCAATGGCCGGGAGCGCCAGCGCAGTGCCGAGTTGGAGCAGGCGCGCAACGATGCGGATGCGGCCACCAAGGCCAAGTCCGATTTTCTGGCGGCGATGAGCCACGAAATCCGCACGCCCATGAATGGTGTCATCGGCATGGTGGATGTCCTGGCACGGTCCAGCCTGAAGACGCACCAGGTGGCGATGGTCGATCTGATACGCGAATCGGCCTTTTCGCTGCTGACCATCATCGACGACATCCTCAATTTTTCAAAAATAGAAGCGGGCCGGCTGGAGATTGAAAGCGAGCCCATTGCCGTATCCGATGTCGTGGAGAAAGTCTGCACGATGCTCAACCGGCTGGCCGAAAAGCAGGGCGTGGAATTGACACTGTTCACCGATCCAGCCATACCCTATGTGGTGCTGGGGGACGCACTGCGCTTGCGCCAGGTGCTGACCAACCTGATCAACAACGCCATCAAGTTCTCGGGCAACGGCCGCACGGTAGGTCGGGTTGCGGTGCGTGCCCAGGTGATCAGCCTGGACGCCGCGCGCAGCTTGGTCGAATTCCAGGTGGTGGACAACGGCATCGGTATGGATGCCGCCACCCAAGGCCGGTTGTTTCGAGCCTTCGGTCAGGCCGATGTCTCGACAACGCGGCGCTTTGGCGGGACAGGCCTGGGCCTGGTGATTTCGCAAAACCTTGCCCGGCTGATGGGGGGCTCCATCAGTGTCGTCAGCGCTCCGGGGGCGGGGGCTACTTTCACGCTGCGCCTGCCCTTTGGCGTGGCCGCTCAGCCGGAAGAGGGCTTGCAACCCGAGAGCACGGTGTCTGGGCTGTCCTGCCTGGTCGTGGGCCATGGTGCCATCCAGTCTAGCGATCTGGCGGCCTACCTGGCCAATGCGGGCGCGCAGACCCGTTTGGTTGCCGATCTGGCGGCGGCCATGCAACTGGCACCCGCGCTGCCTGCTGGGCTGTGGATCTGGATAGTCAACACCGAGGCGGACGCCCCTACGTCGGTGGACAGCCTGCGGGCGATTGCACGTTCCAACCCCGGCCTGGATACCCGCTTCGTTGTCATAGGCCATGGCCCCCACCGCTACCCACAGCAGTTTGATGCCGACCGGGTGTCGATAGACGGCAATGTGCTGACCCGCAGCGCGCTGCTGCGGGCGGTGGCCATAGCTGCAGGACGCCTGCAGTACCAGGACGATCAGCAAGAGGACGCCGCGCCAATGCGCTCCCCGCCGCTACCGGTTGCGCTGTCGCGCGACGAGGCACGCCGCCAGGGCCGCCTGATCCTGGTCGTGGAAGACAACGACATCAACCAGCGCGTCATCATGCAGCAATTCGCCCTGCTCGGGCTGACCGCAGATCTGGCCGGTGACGGCCTGCAAGCCCTGGTACGCTGGCGCAGCGGCGACTATGCGCTGATAGCGACCGACCTGCACATGCCCGGCATGGACGGCTACACCTTGGCGACAACCATACGGGCTGAGGAGAGCGAACGCGCCATTGCGCAGCAGCGTGCAGGAGAACCGGTGAGTCCACCGATACCCATACTGGCGCTGACGGCCAATGCCTTGAAGAGCGAGGCCGAGCACTGCAAGACCGTGGGCATGAACGATTTCATGTGCAAGCCCACGCCGCTGGCCGATCTGCAGGCGCTGATGAACAAGTGGTTGCCCAAGACGCAGGCAAGCAATGTCCCCCAAGTCGCCGACAACACGCCCGCCCCGGCCTGGAAAGCACCATTGCCGATTGACCTCCAGGTGTTGCGCAGCTTGGTAGGGGATGATCCGCAGTTCATCGTGGAGTTTCTGCAGGCCTTTCGCTCCAGTGCCACGCGCATTGCGCGCGAGGTGGAGTTGGCCTACCGTGCGGGCAACGCCGCCAAGACGGTGGCCGAAGTGCACAAGCTCAAATCGGCAGCCCGCTCGGTGGGGGCGATAGCATTGGGCGACTTGTGTGCCGACATGGAACAGGCTGGATCAGCCGGTCAGTTGGATGCGCTGGCGCTGGCTTTTGAACATTTCAAGTTGGAGATGGCGACCGTCGACGGCCATTTGGCGGTGCTATTACCCGAAACCAATAACGAAGGACAACATCCATGATTGGCCCCTCGGACATCCCCGTTCTCGTATTGGACGACGAGCCATTCATGCTCAAGCTGTTGGCGCATCTGTTGGCCAACCTGGGATTCTCCCAAGTGGTCACCTGCGACAACGGCCAAACCGCGCTGAATCTGGTGGACGATGCGGCCCATGTACCGCAACTGATTTTGTGCGACCTGAACATGCCCGGTATGGACGGCGTGGAGTTCATACGCAAGCTGGTGGAGCATGGCTATGTCGGCAGTTTGATTCTGGTCAGCGGGGAAGACGAGCGCACACTGCAATCCGCGCAGAAACTGGTGCAAGCGCATCACATTCAGGTGCTGGGCAGCCTGCACAAGCCGGTGTCGCCCCAGATGCTGTCCAAGCTGCTGGCAAATTGGGTGCCCAGAGCCCAGGCGGCCTTGCGTGCACCCAACAAAGGCTATGGCCCGGAACGCCTGGACCAGGCCATACGCCAGGGCGAGTTGGTCAATTACTACCAGCCCAAGGTCGCGGTGGCCAGTGGCCAATTGGTCGGTGTGGAAACATTGGTGCGTTGGCGCCATCCGCAAGACGGCATGGTTTTCCCCGATCAGTTCATCGGCGTGGCCGAGTCCCATGGCCTGATCAACGCGCTGACCGATGTGGTGTTGGGTCAGGCCCTGCGTGACACGGCGCTGTGGGTCAGCCAGGGCATGAAGCTCAAGGTTGCTGTCAACGTGTCCATGGATAACTTGACGGCGTTGGAGTTTCCCGAGTTGGTAACCGCCCACGCGCTGGCTGCCGATGTGCCGCCTCTGTCCATTGTGCTGGAGGTGACTGAGAGCCAACTGATGAAGGACATACGGGCACCGCTGGAAATCTTGACACGCTTGCGCATGCGCCGCTTCAAGCTGTCCATCGACGATTTCGGCACGGGCCATTCGTCGTTGGTGCAATTGCGTGACGTACCTTTTGACGAGCTCAAGATCGATCAAAGTTTCGTGCATGGCGCGCATAACAACGAGACCAACCGGGCCATCTTTTTCGCCAGCCTGCGCTTGGCCAAGGAACTGGGCATGGAGGTGGTGGCCGAAGGTGTGGAAGACCGGGCCGATTGGGATTTTCTGCAAAAAACCGGGTGCGATCTGGCCCAGGGCTATTTCATTGCACGCCCCATGCCGGCAGAAGACCTGCTGCGGTGGGCCGAGGGTTGGAAGGAACGCCAGGGCGTGGACTATCCCATCACGTCCTCTCTGTTTGATGAGTTGAAGTGACAGCCTGCGCAGGGCGTTGGGCACGCCACATAATGGCGTGCCTTTGCAACCCCTAACAGTTTGGACATGCCACTTACCTGTAGACCTTCTTTGCAATCTCTCTTGCGTATCGGCTTGGCCGCGCTGACGGTGTCGTCCGGTGCGGCATGCGCGACGCAGCCCGCATCCGCCGGTTTGCAGGCTTGCCGCATAGAGGGCATGCCCAACGAGTTGCAATGCGGCGTCATCCAACGCCCACTGGACCCCGAGCACCCCGAGGGGGTACAGATCGACGTGCATTACTTGGTGGTTCCTGCCATGGCCCGCAACAAGCAAGTCGACCCAGTACTGTTGCTGGCCGGTGGCCCGGGGCAAAGTGCGATCGGTGTGGCGCCGGCGGTGCTGCCCCGATTCGCCCGGCTGAACTACCGCCGCGACCTGGTTTTCATCGACCAGCGCGGTACCGGTAAATCGGCTCCGCTGCAGTGTGAGGACGAGAGCAAGCTGCCCGTGGCGCAGGCGCTGGACCCGGTAGCCCAAAGCCGTCGCCTGGAGCAATGCCGCACGGCGCTCAGCCGCCTGCCGCATGGGGATTTGCGCTTCTACACCACGACCATCGCCATGCAGGATTTCGAGGCGGTGCGCAAGCAATTGGGCGCGCCCCAGTGGAATCTGGTCGGTGCCTCTTACGGCACGCGCGCGGCGCTGGAGTACCTGCGCCAGTACCCGGACCAGGTGCGGCGTACCGTGCTGGACGGCGTGGCGCCGCCCGACATGGTGTTACCGGCCAGCTTCTCCGCCGATGGCCAGTCCGCTTGGGACGCCACGGTATTGGCCTGTGAGCAAGATGCGCAATGCAAGACACAGTACCCCCAATTGCGCACCCAGTGGGCGACCCTGCTGCAAAACCTGCCCAAGGCCATCAGCGTGACCCACCCCGTCACCGGTCTACCCGAACGCTTTACGCTGACCCGTGAATTGCTGCTGCGCAGCCTGCGTGCGCCCCTCTACGTACCCACTTTGACCGCGGCCCTGCCGGCCGCCATCGATGCGGCCAGCCAGGGGCGGTGGGAGGGCTTGCTGGGTCTCGGCAGTTCCGTGGGGGCCCGCAAGGGCATGCGTGTGGCCTTGGGCATGCACTTCTCGGTGGTGTGTGCTGAGGATGTGCCCCGCCTGCAGGGCGCCTCGGATAAGCCGGGTGCGGACTTTGGCAGTGCCGATGCTGCCTTCTATGCACAGGCTTGCCAGAGCTGGCCCCGGGGTAATGTGCCCCAGAGTTTTTACACCGTGGGCGCAACACGATCACCGGTCTTGGTGCTCAGCGGTGGTGCCGACCCCGCCACGCCGCCGCGCCATGGTGAGCGTGTAGCCCAGGCCCTGGGCGCGCAAGACAGGTCCTTGGTGCAGCACATCGTCGTGCCGCAGGCGGGCCACGGTGTGGCTGCAGTAGGCTGTATGGCCGAAGTGCTGTTCCACTTTATCGATGCCAAAGCCAACAGCGCCGCATTGCCCCGGGATGCCAGTTGCGCCACCAAGATTCCACGTCCCTCGGTGTTTGTGCCGGCCCAAGGGGGAGGGGCGGCTGCGGTGACACCGCTGTCCGAGCGTGGAGGGCAGCAGCCATGATCCATATCCACAATGTCAGCAAACACTTTGTGTCGCGCAGCGGTGGTTCGCTCTTCAAGCGTGCGCCCAAGCAGACGGTGCACGCCGTGCGGAGTGTCACGGTGCAAGCCGATAGCGGCTGCATCACGGGCCTCTTAGGCCCCAATGGTGCCGGAAAGACCACCACGTTGCGCATGCTGGGTGGCCTCTTCCAGCCGGATGGAGGCAGTATCGTGGTTGACGGCATCGCAGTGGACCAGGCGCCGCGCCAGGCCCTGGCGCGCATGGGCATCTTGGGCGACGCCCATGGGCTCTATCCCCGCCTGTCGGCGCGCGAGAACATCGTCTACTTCGGTCGCCTGCAGGGCATGGAGGCCGACGCCGCCAGTGCCCGCGCCGAGGAGCTGTCGCGCCTGCTGGACATGGGCAAGATTCTGGACCGGCGTGCCGAGGGCTTCAGCCAGGGCGAGCGCATGAAGACGGCGCTGGCCCGCGCCCTGGTGCATGACCCCGCCAACATCGTGCTGGATGAGCCCACCAATGGTCTGGACGTGTTGGCTACACGCGCGCTGCGCGAGGCTTTGCGCCATTTGCGCTCCCCGGCGGGCGGTAGCAAGTGCATTGTGTTTTCGACCCACATCATGCAAGAGGTGGAGCAGCTGTGTGAGCACGTGGTCGTGGTCGCGCAGGGCCGCAGTGTGGCCCAGGGCACGGTGCCAGAGTTGCTGGAGCAGGCTGGTGAGACCCAGTTTGAAGATGCCTTCGTCAAGCTGGCTTTTGCCGCACACCCCTATCAAGGGCCATTATGAACAGCAGGGTATTGTTGAAAAGTTTCTGGATTGTGTTGTCCAAGGAGGTGGCCGACGCTCTGCGCGACCGCCGCACGCTGCTGCGTTTACTGGTACCCGCGGTGCTGATGGGGCCCTTGCTGCTGCTGGCATTGTCGGCCTTGATTTCGTCACTGGAGGAGCGGGCCGAGAAGCGCGAGGTCTTGGTGGTCGGCATAGAGCATGCGCCCACGTTGCGCAATTTTTTGGAGCGCCAGACCTACACCGTCAAAGCGGCACCAGCGGACTACGAGACCCGTTTGCGCGCAACCACGCTGTTGGAGCCGGTGATGGTGATCGGCAAAGACTTTGAGAGCGAACTGCGCGCTGGTGAGCGCCCCACGGTAGAGGTGGTCAGCGACAGTGCCAATCAGCGCGCTGGCGCCGGTGTGCCCACCTTGGCGCGCCTGCTGCAGGGCTTCAACCGCGAGCGGGCCACGCTGAACCTGGCCCTGCGCGGCGTGTCGGTCGACCTGCTGCAGGCGGTGGATGTGCAGGAGCGCGACTTGGCCAGCACCCAGGCCCGTGCGGCGCGGCTGACCGGCATCATTCCCATGTTCATCATCATGGCCGTTTTGTATGGCGCACTGACGGCTGCACTGGACAGCACAGCAGGGGAGCGCGAGCGCGGTTCGCTGGAGCCTTTGTTGATGAACCCGGTTCAGCATTTTGCGCTGGTGCTGGGCAAGTGGGGCGCGGTGGCCTTGTTGGGTATGGCGGTGGCGCTGTTGGCCAACCTCAGCTTTGTACCGGCACAGTGGCTGCTGCAGAGTGACAGCCTGCAAGCCATGTTCCAGTTCGGTTGGTCCGAGGTAGTGGCTTTCCTGCTGCTGCAATTGCCGTTGGCGGCCGGCCTGGGAGCTTTGCTAATGGCCCTGGCCATACGCTCCAAGACCTTCAAGGAGGCGCAGGCTGGCAGCGCCCTGGTGGTCACTCTGGTGGGGCTGGCGCCCATGGTCAGCATGCTGAATCCCGGGGGCGATGCGCCCTGGTACCTGTGGGTGCCCGGTCTGGCCCAGAACACCTTGATGATGTTGGTGTTGAAGGGGGAAGCCTTGACACTGGCCCGCGTGCTGCCCGGGGTGCTGGTGGGCGCGCTGATGACGGTGTTGTGCCTGCTTTATGTGGCGCGGTCGATGCGCGCAGCGGTCGCCCGGTAGGTATCCCGCCAGGCGGCCGTCCAGCTAGCCAGGGCCTGGGGGATGTCCGCATAGTCGTATGGCGATAGCCCTAGCGACTGGGCGGCTTGCTGCAATGCGGCCAGAGCCGCTGCGGAGCTGGAGGTATCCAGCGCCTGAGCGCCGTTTTGTTTGGACAGCTTTTCGCCATTGGCGCCCAGCACCAAGGGCGTGTGGAGGTACTGTGGCGTAGGCAGACCCAGTGCCTGTTGCAGCAGGACCTGGCGCGCCGTGTTGTCTGCCAGGTCCATGCCGCGCACGACGTGGGTGATGCCTTGCGCGCCATCGTCCACGACCACGGCGAGCTGGTAGGTGTAGCAGCCGTCGGCGCGCTTCAACGCAAAGTCGCCGACCTCGTGCGCTACGTCTTGGTGTTGCGCACCCAACAGCCTGTCTTGCCAGTGTGTTTCCTGGGTTGCTACTATTTTAATAGCGTTATGTGTAGATTTTACGAGGGCTGGAGACTCATTTTCCTTAAGCGACTCGGTCAAGAACCGCCAGGCAGGGCTTGCGGAAGATGGGTGGCGCATACCGTGCCTGCAGGTGCCTGGGTAGACCAGCTCGCCATGGCGCTCGCGGTGGTGTCCCTGGGCCTGGATGGCGGCTGCTATGTCCTTGCGTGAGCAGCAGCAGGGGTAGGCTTGCCCGGCGGCGATCAGTTGGTCCAGCGCCTGCTGGTACAGCGCTGAGCGTATGGATTGAGTGACCGCGGCTTCGTCGGATACCAGTCCGCAGTCCGAGAGCTGTTGCAGGATGCGTTCGCTGGCACCCGCCACGGTGCGTGGCACATCCACGTCTTCGATGCGCACCAGCCATTGGCCACCGTGGGCCCGCGCGTCCAGCCAACTGGCCAGCGCCGCCACCAGCGAGCCCTCATGCAGCGGGCCGGTGGGGGAGGGTGCGAATCGGCCTCGGTAAATCGTTGCAGGACTCAAATGATGGAAAGAGCGAGTTCCAGCCCCGAAACGAAGGCGTCTTCGACACGGTGTCCCAGGCACCAATCACCACATACGCCAATACCGGCCTTGGCATCCCACAGGTGAGACTGGCCCAGCGGTTGGTCGGTTTTGGCATAGAGCCAGCGCTTGGTGTCGGCATGGGCTGCTTGGGCGCGTATGCCAGTGATTTCGGCAAAGGCCTTGGTCAGCTTGGCCTGTACGCGCTTGGCGTCGTCGTGCAGATGTTCCTGCGACCAGGCGGCACTGGCCTGCACGGTCCAACGCTCCACGGCACCGCGGCCGGGCTTGCTGGACTCGCGTGCCATCCACGCGATGCGGTGGTGGGTGCTGCGCGCTGCATTCCACTGTGGACCCAGTGCCGACAGGCCCGGCTGCATGGCTTGGGGAAAGGCCAGCATCAGCGTCCAGCACGGGTGCACAGTGACCCTGCTGATCTTTTTCGCTAGATTGGCGGCCTTGGGCGCGGTGTCCAGCAGGGTCTTGGCCTGCGTGGAGGGTATGGCCAGCACCACGGCATCAAAGCCGCCGTAGACATGTGTGCTGTCGCCGGCTCCGGTGGTACGCAACTGCCACTGTGCTTTGTTCAGCGTGTCGTGCTCTATCTGTGTGACCTGGGTGTTGAGTTCCAGGCTCTGGGCGGTCACCAAGGGTTGGGCCCAGCGGCGCACCAGGGTATTCATGCCGGGGCTGGGTACCCAATGGGCCTCGCGTGCGGGCAAGCCGGCCGCGGCCACACGGCCATGGGCGTCGAGCACTTGGACGGTGTTGGCGCTCCAGCGCTTGCTGACGGCGGGTGTGGTTTGCAGCGCCAGCATGAAGCGCGGGTCGCGCACCGTGAAGTACTGCGCGCCGGTATCAAAGGTTCCAAAGGCACTGTTGCGGGTGGCCATGCGGCCGCCTACGGTGTGGCTCTTCTCAAACACGGTGACTCTATGGCCGGCTTGCACCAGGGTGCGCGCGCAAGTGACTGCGGCCATACCGGCGCCAACGATGGCAATGTGTCTGGAAGCGGTCATGGGGGTTGTCTCCAAGAGTTGTTGGTTTGTTGTGCCAGTTTATACGGTGGTTTCGGAGGTTCGGGATCTGCGGTCAGGAATTTCCACGATGCTGCTCCAGCAGTGCGGCGCGTGTCATCGGGCTTTCCAGTTGCTGCAGCCACCACTGCAGCGCGCGGCCTTGTGTGGATGTGGTGGCACCACGCCATGCAAAACTCAGTGGCACCTGGCGCTGTGGACGCTCGGTCTTCTTGATGATCAAGCGGCCAGTTTCGATATACGGGCCCGCCATGCAGTGCGGCAGATAGCCGCCACCCAGGCCGCGCAGCTGCGCATCCAGCTTGGCATGCATGGTCCCTACGGTGAACACATCCTGCCCGCTGAGCAGGCCGAAGGTGGCACCCGCGCCGCGCTGCAGGGAGTCGGCCACGGCCACCGCGCGGTGCTGCTGGATCAATGCGTCGCTCAAAGGCTCTGGTGCCTCGGCCAGAGGGTGGTGGGGAGCCACCACATACACAAACTCCATGCTGCCCATGGACTTGCCTTGTATGCCGGCAATATTGGCGGCGTCCAAGGCCACGCCCAAGGCCAGATCGGCCTGGCCCGAGGTCAAAGCTTCCAGCGTGCCGGTCAATGCTTCGTCGCGCAGCTTGATGCGGGTGGGCGGATTCAGGCTGAAGAAGCTTTCGCATAGCTCCATCACGGTGGCCTTGGAGATCACGGTGTCCACGGCGATGGTCAATTGAGACTCCCACCCCGTGGCTACGCGCTTGACCCGATTGGCCACCGCATCGATGTCTTGCAACAGGCGTGCGCCCTCGCGCAGCAGCTCGGCGCCGGCGCGGGTCAGCTTGGCCTGGCGCGAGCTGCGGTCGTACAGGAGCACATCCAGCGCATCCTCGATCTGGCGCACCCGGTAGGTCAGGGCGCTGGGCACCATGCCCATGGCGCGGGCGGCTGCAGCGAAGCTGCCTGCCTCCTCAATGGCCTGCAGCATGGCCAAGGCGTCTGGCGTCAGGACATCGCGAGCAGTTTGCATGGTGGGCTTTTATAAATTGAATTTATTTGAATGATGCCATCAATCAAGGTGCATGGAAACAGCGCGTGTCCGCCGCAAAATTCGAAGCATTGAAAGGGGTATACACGATGTTGACCGTACGCAAATCTTCTGACCGCGGCTACGCCGACCATGGCTGGCTCAAGTCTTTTCATAGCTTTTCATTCGCTGGCTATTACGACCCCGAGCACATGGGTTGGGGCAATCTGCGCGTCATCAATGAAGACCGTATTGCACCCGGCACGGGCTTTGGCACGCATGGCCACCGCGACATGGAAATCATCAGCTACGTGCTGGCCGGCAACCTGGCGCACAAGGACAGCATGGGCAATATCAAGGGCATTCCGCCGGGTGATGTGCAGCGCATGAGTGCAGGGCGTGGTGTGCAGCACAGTGAATTCAACCATGCGCCCAACGACACCACGCATTTCCTGCAAATCTGGATCGAACCCAATGTGACGGGCATCGCACCCAGCTACGAGCAAAAGGCATTCAGCGATGCCGAAAAGCAAGGCGTGCTGCGCCTGGTGGCCTCGCCCGACGCAGCCGAGGGCTCGGTGCTGATCCATGCCGATGCGCGGCTGTACAGCGGCCTGTTCGATGGTGCGCAGGCCGCCAGCCTGGACCTGGACCCTGCGCGCAAGGCCTATGTGCACGTGGTGCGGGGCGCTGTGTCGGTCAATGGCGTTGCGCTCTCGGGCGGTGACGCGGCGCTGCTGGAAAGCGAAGCGCAAGTGCGTCTGGACCAGGCCAAGGATGCTGAGGTTCTGTTCTTTGATTTGCAGGCTTAGTGCTTTTCAGGAGTAATTCCAATGGCAAAAGTAGTGGTGGTTTTTCATTCGGGCTATGGCCACACCCAGCGCCTGGCGCAATCGGTGGCGCAGGGGGCCGATGCGGAGTTGATCGCGATTGATGCGGACGGTAATTTGCCAGACGGCGCATGGGAGACGTTGGCCACGGCGGACGCCATCATTTTTGGCTCTCCCACCTACATGGGCAGTGTGAGCTGGCAGTTCAAAAAATTTGCCGATGCCAGTAGCAAGCCCTGGTATCGGCAGAGCTGGAAGGACAAGATCTTTGGCGGCTTTACCGCGAGTTCCAATGTCAATGGCGACAAGCATTCCACACTGCACTATTTCATGACGCTGGCCATGCAGCATGGCGGCTTGTGGGCTGGAACGGGCTTGAACTACAACAACACCAAGGCCTCGCAGCGCAGTGATGTGAACTATTTGGCCTCCAGCGCCGGGCCTATGGCGCAGACGCCGGGTGATGCCAGCGGCGCCGAAATGAATGCCGGTGACCTGGAAACCGGCCGCTTGTTTGGTGCGCGGATTGCAGCTTTGGCTACACGTTGGGGCGCGACAGCCTGACTGATCGGCCGTTGCCGCTCAGTGCAGCGTACTGGGTAGCACGGCTGGCGCGGCCAATTCGCGGCCGACCACGGCGCGGGCGTAGAGGTAGCTTTCCCGAGCTGTGTCGCCCAGGTCGTCCAGGTTGACATGCCCTTCGCTGTCGCAGGGGAATGAAAAGGCGCGTCCGCTGTGGAACAGAGACTGAAAGCGTAGCTCGTATTGGGTGGGCATTGGGGTTGGCATGGTCTGCTCCTGGCTGTGCCCGAACAATAGGTAAACGCAAAGGCAGGCATGGGGCGAATAGCGGGCGCTAACAGCCGCTGTTTGCGGTTTCAAACCTACAATCTCCGCATGTTTGTACACCTGCGCCTGCACACCGAATTTTCCGTTGTTGACGGAACCAACCGAATCGACGACGTGGTGGCCGCGGCTGTGGCCGACAGCCAACCCGCTATCGGCATCACCGACCTGAGCAATCTGTTCGGGGCCATCAAGTTTTACAAGCAGGCCCGCGCCAAGGGCACCAAGCCGGTGATCGGTGCCGAGATTTTCCTGGAAGGACTGGGTGGTGACACCACTGCCTTGTCGCGCATGCTGCTGCTGGTGCAGAACAAGCAGGGCTACCTGAATCTGTCGGAGTTGTTGGCGAGGGGGTTTACGCAAAACATCGTCAAGAACCAGGCCGTTATCAAGCTGGCGTGGCTGCAGGAGTTGAACGAAGGCTTGATCGCCCTATCCGGTGCCCAAGCGGGACCGGTGGGGCAGGCCTTGGTGCAGGGGGATGAGGCCCGCGCATTGGAGGTGGCCTTGCAGTTGGCGGGACTGTTCCCACACCGTTTTTATCTGGAGTTGCAACGTGCGGGCCGTGCAGATGACGAGGCCCATGTGGCGGCGGCGGTGCAGCTGGCCGCCCGCGTCAAGTTGCCCGTGGTGGCCACCCATCCCGTACAGTTCACGACACCCGAGGATTTTGAGGCCCACGAGGCCCGCGTCTGCATCGCCGACGGCGAAATCCTTGGCAATGCCAAGCGCGTGCGCAAGTACACACGGGAGCAGTATTTCAAGTCGGCCGAGCAGATGCAGGCGCTGTTCGCCGACCTGCCGTCGGCGGTGGCCAACACGCTGGAAATCGCCAAACGCTGCAGTTTGACGTTGGTGCTGGGCAAGAACTACTTGCCGGATTTCCCAACACCGTTGGTCAATGGCGAGCGCATGACGCCCGAGGACTATTTCCGCTACGCCTCGCACGAAGGGCTCAAGGAGCGCATGGCGCATCTGTACCCGGATGCGGTCGAGCGCGAGAAGCAGATGCCCCTGTATGTGGAGCGACTGGAGTTCGAGCTGAACACCATCCTAAAGATGGGTTTTCCCGGCTACTTCCTTATCGTGGGGGACTTCATCAACTGGGCCAAGAACAACGGTTGCCCTGTGGGCCCGGGGCGCGGCTCAGGCGCCGGCTCGCTGGTTGCGTACGCGCTGAAGATCACCGACCTGGACCCGATCCGCTACAAGCTGCTGTTTGAGCGTTTCTTGAATCCCGAGCGGGTCTCCATGCCCGACTTCGACATTGACTTCTGCCAGACCAACCGCAATCTGGTCATCGATTACGTCAAGGACAAATACGGCAAGGACGCGGTGAGCCAGATTGCCACCTTTGGCACCATGGCTGCGCGTGGCGTGGTGCGCGATGTAGGCCGTGTGCTGGATATGAGCTACACCTTCTGCGATGGCATCAGCAAGCTTATTCCTAACAAACCGGGTACCAACGTTACGTTGCAATTGCCGCCTACTGATGGCAAGAAGAACGACAAGTATGTTTATGCCAGCGAGGCCGAGCCCATATTGGCGGAGCGGGAATCCAAGGAAGAGGACGTCAGAACCCTGCTGGAGCTGGCCCGCAAGCTGGAGGGCATGACCCGCAATATCGGCATGCATGCCGGAGGTGTGTTGATTGCACCAGGCAAACTGACCGACTTCTGCCCGCTGTACCAGCAGCCCGGCAGCGACTCAGCGGTGAGCCAATACGACAAGGACGACGTGGAAGCCATCGGCCTGGTGAAGTTTGACTTCTTGGGGCTGGCTACGCTGACTATTTTGGAGATTGCGCGCGAGTTCATCATGAAGCGCCATGCGGGCCAAGAAAAGTTTGCCTATGAGAACCTGCCATTGGACGATGCCAAGGTCTACCGTCTGTTTAGCGAGGGCAAGACCGAAGCCGTATTCCAGTTTGAAAGCCGCGGCATGCAGGGCATGCTGCGCGATGCCAAACCCACGCGCCTGGAAGACCTCATTGCGCTGAACGCGCTCTACCGTCCCGGCCCCATGGACCTGATCCCCAGCTTCGTGGCTCGCAAACACGGGCGCGAGGTTGTGGAGTATCCGCATCCGGCCGTGGCCGAGATGCTGTCCGAGACCTACGGCATCATGGTCTACCAGGAGCAGGTGATGCAGACGGCCCAGATTCTGGGCGGCTACAGCCTGGGCGGTGCCGACCTGTTGCGCCGGGCCATGGGCAAGAAGAAGGCCGAGGAAATGGCCGAGCACCGGACCAAGTTCCGTGCCGGTGCCCTGGCTACCCACGGCATTCCGCAGGAAAAAGCGGACGAAGTCTTTGACTTGATGGAGAAGTTCGCGGGCTATGGCTTCAACAAGTCGCACGCCGCCGCCTACTCGCTGTTGGCCTACCACACAGCCTGGATCAAGGTGCATTACACGGCCGAGTTCTTCTGCGCCAATATGACCGTGGAAATGGACGACACCGACAAGCTCAAGGTCTTGTTTGAGGACGCGGAGAAGATGGGGCTGAGCTTTGAGCCGCCCAATATCAACCGTGGTGTCTACCGCTTCGAGCCTATTTCCAACAAGGAAATCCGCTACGGCCTAGGTGCCATCAAGGGCACGGGGCAGCAGGCCATTGAGGCCATCGTGGCGGCGCGTGAGGGCAAAGGCCCAACCGCGGAGGATGGGCCGTTTACCAGCCTCTTCGATTTTGCCCGTCGCGTGGACCGCACCCGGCTGAACAAGCGTTGCGTAGATGCACTGATCAAGGCGGGAGCGTTTGACACGCTACAACTCAACCGGGCCGCGCTGTCGGCGTCCATAGACCGGGCCTTTGATTTTGCGGCTGCCAGTGCTGCCAATGCCAACCAGGTCGGTCTGTTTGACATGGGTGGTGAGGACGACCATGGGTCCAGCACGCAAGAGCCTGATTTGGTGGAAACCATGCCATGGGGCATCAAGGAAAGGCTGACCTTCGAGAAGACGGCCGTGGGGTTTTACCTGTCCGGCCATTTGTTTGACGAGGTGACGCTGGAAGTGCGCCGGTTTGCCAAGCGCCCCATCGAAGAAATTTTGGATACGCGCGAACCGCAGTTGTTGGCCGGCATCGTTACCGACTTCCGTGTCATCAACGGCCAGCGCGGCAAGTTGGCCTTGTTCAAGTTGGACGACAAGTCCGCGGTCATCGAGGCTCGGGCCGATGAGGCGCTGATCAACACGCACAAAAATCTGCTGAAGGATGACGAGCTCATCATCGTCATGGGAAAGGCGCAACCCGACCGGTTTTCGGGCGGCATGCAATTCACCGTGCAGCAGATCTGGGATCTGGAGCAGGCCCGCTGCCGTTTTGGCAAGTACCTGCGCGTGGCCGTCAGCGCGGAGGGTGGTGCGCAAGCGCCCGACGTGGCGCGCTTGGTGCGCGAATTCCCGGCACGCCGCGAAATGTCGGAGCAGGGTGAACTGGTACGTGGCTTGGCTGTGCGCTTGGCGGTACAGCGGGTGATTGACGGCGCCGAACAGGTCGCTGCGAATGCGGCGGCGTGCACAGGTGCGACGGCGGAACTGCAATTGGGCGAAAGTGCGCGCTTCTACCCCAGCGACGCTGCACTGGCCGGATGGCGGGCTCAGGCGGACCAAGGCAAGGCGGTTATTGCCTACGAATGAGGTCATGGGGCAGGTTCCGCGGTTGACAGAATTTGGTGTTTAGATTAAATTACTAACCGATTGGTCATTAAACTGATTTCGGTATCTTCAACCTTTTCCCTAGTGGTATTGCCATGCCCTCCAAAAAATTACCCACCGCGCTCACGCTTGTTGCTGCCGCACTGTTGTTGAGCGCCTGCTCCAAACCCGTTCCTACCGAGGAGCCCATCCGGGCCGTCCGCATCGTTACGGTGGGTGTAAGCAATATCCAATCGAGTGCAGAGTTTGCTGGGGAAGTCCGGCCGCGCATAGAGTCCCGTCTGGGTTTCCGGGTCGCGGGCAAACTGGTGCGCCGCCAGGCGGAGTTGGGCCAAAGGGTGAGCGTGGGCCAGGTTTTGGCCCAGATCGATCCGCAAGACTACAAGTTGGCTGCCGATGCGGCCAAAGCCCAGGTTGCCGCCGCGCAGACCAACCGCGATCTGGCGGCTGCCGACTTCAAGCGCTACAAGGACCTACGCGACCAGAATTTCATCAGTAGCGCCGAGCTGGAGCGCCGTGACACCACGCTGAAGGCTGCGCAAGCCCAACTGGAGCAGGCCTTGGCGCAAATGGCCGCGCAGGGTAACCAAGCTAGCTACACCACCTTGGTGGCGGATATGGCCGGTGTCGTGACCTCGGTGGACGCGGAGCCTGGTCAGGTGGTTGCGGCGGGCACGCCGGTTGTGCGCATTGCCCAAGACGGCGCGCGCGACGCTGTGTTCTCCGTGCCCGAAGACAAGATTTCCATGATCAAGGTGGGCTCCGAGGTCGATGTCAAGGGCTGGGCGGCCAGTACCGTGCTGAAGGGCACGGTGCGCGAAGTGGCGGCCAGCACAGACCCGGTTACCCGTACTTTCAGTGTGAAGGTCAGCCTGGACGCTGCGACGGCTCCTCCTTTGGGGTCGACGGTCACCGTATTGCCTAAGTCCATGGAGCGCAGTGGTACCCCGGTGATCAAGCTTCCCACCAATGCCTTTATCAAGGACGGCAGCAAGTCGTCGGTATGGGTGTTGGACAAGCAGACCATGACGGTGCGTCTGCAACCCGTGCAGATCGCCACGGCGGATGGCAACGACGTAGTCGTGGTTTCCGGGTTGACGCCGGGCATGGCGGTTGTCTCTGCTGGTGTGCACGTTCTGTCGCCCAATCAGAAGGTGTCCCTCTACAAGGAGCCTGCTGCTGCAGTCGCGCCGGCCCCAGCGGCCTCCGACAAGGTGGCGGATGCCAACAACAATACAGCCCCCGCCAAGTGAGCCGACTATGAATCTGGAACAGCCGAAATCGGGGTTTAATCTCTCCAAGTGGGCTCTGGACCACAGACCATTGACACTGTATTTAATGGTGGTGTTGATGATTTTGGGGGTAGCTGCATACTTTCAATTGGGCCAGGACGAGGATCCCCCCTTTACTTTCCGCGCCATGGTGGTTCGTACCTATTGGCCCGGAGCGACCGCCCAACAGGTGGCGGAGCAGGTAACCGACAAATTGGAGCGCACCATCCAGGAGGTTCCATTTGCAGACAAGATTCGCAGTTACTCCAAACCGGGTGAGTCACAGATCATTCTGGAAATCAAGGAGATCGCCCGTGGCAGCGATGTGCCCAATGTGTGGTACCAGGTGCGCAAGAAGATTGGCGACATGCGTTTTACGCTGCCCCAGGGCGTGCAGGGGCCATTCTTCAATGACGAGTTCGGTGACGTATACGGCGTGATTTATGCGCTAGAGGCTGACGGATTCAGTAGCGCTGAGTTGAAGACGTTTGCGGACGATGTGCGCCAGCAATTGTTGCGCGTGACCGATGTGGCCAAAGTGGAACTCTTTGGTGTGCAAGACGAGAAGGTGTTCATAGAGATTTCTCAGCGCCGCCTCTCGCAGTTGGGTCTGGATTTCAACCAGGTGCTGCAGCAGCTGGGTCAGCAGAATGCGGTGGAAAGTGCCGGCACAGTGCAGGCACCTCTGGATGTATTGCAGGTTCGTGTTGCGGGCCAGTTCAAAGCGTTACAACAACTGCGTGACATGCCTATTCGCGGCAGCACGGGTAATCAAATCAAGCTGGGCGATATCGCGGACATCAAGCAAGCCTACATTGATCCCCCATCCATCAAGGTCCGCCACCAAGGCAAGGAAGTGATTGCGCTGGGTGTCTCCATGGCCAAGGGCGGCGACATCATTCGCATGGGCAAGAGCCTCAAGGTTGCCTTCGCCAAGATCGAGAAGAATTTGCCAGCCGGCATCACCATCACACAGGTGCAGGATCAGCCCAAGGCCGTCTCCGGCTCCGTGGGCGAGTTCGTGCGCACGCTGATTGAAGCCGTGGTGATTGTGTTGGCCGTGAGCTTTGTGGCCTTGGGCTTCCACCGTCGTGAGGGTAATCACCCGCTGTGGCGCCGCTATTACGTCGACGTGCGGCCGGGCCTGGTAGTGGGCATCACGATTCCGCTGGTGCTGGCGGTGACTTTCCTGGCCATGGACTACTTTGGTATTGGTCTGCACAAGATTTCGCTAGGGTCCTTGATCATCGCACTGGGTTTGCTGGTGGACGATGCCATCATTGCCGTGGAAATGATGGTGCGCAAGATGGAGGAGGGCTACGACAAGGTGCGTGCGGCTACCTTCGCCTATGAAGTAACGGCCATGCCCATGTTGACGGGCACCTTGATCACGGCCGCCGGTTTCCTGCCCATTGGTATTGCACGCTCCGCTGTGGGCGAGTACACCTTTGCTATTTTTGCGGTGACCGTGATTGCGCTGGTGCTGAGCTGGTTGGTGTCCGTGTATTTTGTGCCTTATCTCGGCACGCTGTTGCTCAAAGTCAAGCCCCATGCCAATCCTAGTGGTGGCAATGATGGGCCGCATGAGCACTTCGATACTCCGTTTTACCAGGCCTTCCGGGGCGTGCTGAACTGGTGTATTGGCCACCGCTGGGCCACGATCGGTATCACCATCCTGATCTTTGCGTTGGGCATCGTCGGCATGGGCAAGGTGCAGCAGCAGTTTTTCCCGGATTCCAGCCGTCCCGAAATCTTGGTGGACATCTGGTTCCCGGAGGGCACTTCGTTCAAGGAGAACGAATCCGTGACCAAGCGGGTTGAGGCGCGTTTCCTGAAAGAGGAAGGCGTGACGGCGGTCAGCACATGGGTTGGCTCTGGTGTGCCGCGGTTCTATCTGCCACTGGACCAGGTTTTCCCGCAAAGCAATGTGTCGCAATTCATCATCATTCCCAAGGACTTGAAGATACGGGAGTCGCTGCGGGTGAAGCTGCCGGCCTTGCTGGCCCAGGAGTTCCCCGAAATTCGCGGGCGCGTCAAACTGTTGCCTAACGGACCGCCGGTGCCATACCCCGTGCAGTTCCGTGTGGTGGGGGATGATCCGATCGCGTTGCGGACCTATGCCGACGAGGTAAAGGCGGCGATGCGTACCAGTCCCAATACACGGGGCGTGAATGACAACTGGAACGAATCCGTCAAGGTGTTACGTTTGGAAGTAGATCAGGCCAAGGCCCGCGCCTTAGGCGTGACAAGTCAGTCCATCGCGCAAGCTTCGCGAACCATACTGACGGGGTCTACTGTTGGCCAGTACCAGGAAGGCGATAAGCTCATCGACATCGTGTTGCGCCAGCCTTTGGACGAACGCAATGCCATTACCGACATTGGTAATGCTTATTTGCCAACTGCCTCTGGCAGGTCCATTCCGTTGACGCAGATTGCCAAGCCGGTGTTCACCTGGGAGCCGGGCGTGATGTGGCGCCAGAATCGTGATTACGCAATCACGGTCCAAAGCGACATCATCGAAGGCATGCAGGGTGCGACGGTGACCAATGAGTTGTTGCCCAAGTTGACCGAGATCAGCAAGAAATGGCCTAGCGGTTACCGTGTGGAAGTTGCTGGTGCGGTGGAGCAGAGTTCCAAGGGCTCAGACTCCATTGCGGCCGGAGTGCCCATCATGTTGTTCATCACTTTTACCTTGCTGATGCTGCAATTGCACAGTTTCCTGCGCGCCTTGCTGGTGTTTATCACCGGGCCGTTGGGAATCGCTGGCGTGGCAGGTGCCTTGCTGGTGTTGAACCGTCCGTTTGGTTTCGTGGCTTTGCTGGGCGTGATTGCATTGATGGGCATGATCCAGCGCAATTCGGTGATTCTGATTGACCAGATTGAGCAAGATCGGGCGACTGGCGTGCCGGTTTGGGATGCGATCCGTGAGTCTGCGGTTCGCCGGCTGCGCCCCATCGTGCTGACTGCTGCGGCCGCTGTTCTGGCGATGATTCCACTGTCGCGGTCGGTGTTCTGGGGACCTATGGCCGTGGCCATCATGGGCGGCCTGATTGTGGCGACCGTACTCACGCTGCTGGCTTTGCCGGCCATGTATGCAGCCGGCCATTTTGACGTGCTGCCCTTTATTCGCCGCAATTGGCAACGTTGCACGGGGATTTTCAAATCCAAGCCGGCTCGGGCTTGACTTAAAAAAACGTCAAACCGCAGGTTCGAGTGGTGCCAATTTTGAAATTTGGAATGGCGCCGCGACTCAGGCTAAAATAGTGGGTTGACCAATTTCAATTGGGTGGTCGGCGTCCTGTGGGTAGGTTCCTACAGGGACGGTTGACCGCCCATTTTGTTTTTTGCGCGGGTGGCGAAATTGGTAGACGCACCAGGTTTAGGTCCTGACGCTGGCAACAGTGTGGGGGTTCGAGTCCCCCCCCGCGCACCACTTATTTGATGAATGACAGTCCGCCGTTGCATCGCGACGCGCCCTGTCTAAAACTCTTCCTTTAGGAGACTGACCATGGCTGTTACTGTAGAAACTCTGGACAAGCTGGAGCGAAAAATCACCTTGACTCTGCCGGTTGGTGTCATCCAGACCGAAGTCGATTCCCGTCTGCGCAAGCTGGCCCGTACCGTCAAGATGGACGGCTTCCGTCCTGGCAAGGTGCCCATGAATGTGGTGGCCCAGCGTTATGGCTATTCCGTGCATTACGAAGTCATGAACGACAAGGTCGGCCAGGCATTTGCTTCCGCTGCCAATGAAGCCGAGTTGCGCGTTGCAGGTCAGCCCCGCATCACCGAGAGCCAAGTGTCTCCCGAGGGCCAGATGGCATTCGACGCCATTTTTGAGGTGTACCCCGAAGTCAAGATCGGTGATCTCGCCAGTGCCGACGTTGAGAAGGTCAGCGCCGAAGTAACTGACGCTGCGATCGACAAGACCGTTGAGATTCTGCGTAAGCAGCGCCGTACCTTTGCTCTGCGCGCTAAAGACGCCGCAGCACAAGACACCGACCGCGTGGTAGTCGATTTCGAAGGCAAGATTGACGGTGAGCCCTTTGCCGGTGGCAAGGCCGATGACTACCAGTTCATCGTTGGCGATGGCCAAATGCTCAAGGAGTTTGAAGAGGCCGTGCGCGGCATGAAGTTGGGTGAAAGCAAGACTTTCCCCTTGGCTTTCCCCGCCGACTACCATGGCCAAGACGTCGCCGGCAAGACTGCCGACTTCATGGTTACGCTGAAGAAGATCGAAGCTGCGAATTTGCCCGAAGTGGATGGCGCTTTGGCAAAATCCTTGGGCATTGCTGAAGCAAGTGTGGAAGGCCTGCGTGGCGATATCCGCAAGAACCTGGAACGTGAAGTCAAATACCGCTTGTTGTCGCGCAACAAGCAAGTCGCCATGGATGCGCTTTTGTCCAAGGCTGATTTGGATTTGCCCAAATCCAGTGTGCAGGCTGAGTTGGACCGCATGGTTGAAAGCGCACGGGCAGACCTGAAGCAACGCGGCGTCAAGGATGCCGACAAGGCTCCTATCCCCGACGACATCTTCCGCCCCCAAGCTGAGCGTCGCGTGCGCTTGGGCCTGGTTGTCGCCGAATTGGTGCGTGCCAACTCACTGCATGCCAAGCCCGAGCAAATCAAGGCCCACGTTGACGAGTTGGCTGCCAGCTACGAAAAGCCCGCTGATGTCGTTCGTTGGTACTATGGCGACAATCGCCGCATGGCGGAAGTCGAAGGTATCGTGATTGAGAACAATGTGACCGAATTCATTTTGGCGAAGGCCAAGGTCACTGAGAAAGCGATCACATTCGACGAGTTGATGGGTCAAAACTGAGCGTCGGTTCGCTGAAAA
The DNA here is from genome assembly GCF_059418585.1 of Rhodoferax sp. GW821-FHT07G04. Lineage (NCBI taxonomy): Bacteria > Pseudomonadati > Pseudomonadota > Betaproteobacteria > Burkholderiales > Comamonadaceae > Rhodoferax > Rhodoferax sp. GW821-FHT07G04. Next base: position 222,857 of record NZ_JBWKQD010000001.1, on the reverse strand, counting down.
CAGCGGACAGATTTCTGGTGTGATGGGGCTTGGGCAGGGCTTGCAGTCCTGCAGGCAAGCCCCATTTGCATTCAGGGTTTGGTATTTTTCGGTACAGTCAACACAGTTCTTTGGAGACGCTATGAATGTGAATTACGGACGCACGAACAGTATGGAAACGCAGGCTTTGGGCATGGTCCCCATGGTTATTGAGCAATCGGGCAGGGGCGAGCGCTCTTACGACATCTATTCCCGTTTGCTGAAGGAGCGTGTAATTTTCTTGGTCGGCCCTGTCAATGATCAGACGGCCAACCTCGTTGTTGCCCAGTTGCTGTTTCTGGAGAGCGAAAATCCTGACAAGGATATTTCCTTCTACATCAATTCTCCTGGCGGTTCGGTCAGTGCTGGCATGGCGATTTTTGACACCATGAATTTCATCAAACCTGAAGTGTCTACGCTGTGCATCGGCATGGCGGCTAGCATGGGTGCCTTCCTGTTGGCTGCGGGTGCCAAGGGCAAGCGGTTCTGCCTGCCCAATTCCAAGGTCATGATCCACCAGCCTTCTGGTGGTAGCCAGGGCCAGGCGACCGAGATTGAAATTGCGGCACGTGAAATCCTCAAGACCCGTGAGCAGTTGAACAAGGTCTTGGCTGAGCGTACGGGCCAGCCCCTGGAGCGCATCGCCCGGGACACGGAGCGCGATTACTACATGACGGCAGAAGAATCCAAGGAATACGGCTTGATCGACCAAGTGATCGCCAAGCGCGCCTGATTGAACTGCCCCCATTTGACAGCGGTGCTCTGCGGGACGCGGGCACCGTTTTTTATTTGAGTATCATTCGGTCATCAACCGAAAATGCGAGCACCACATGGCCGAAAAAAAAGGCTCTTCCAGCGAAAAAACCCTGTACTGCTCTTTTTGTGGCAAGAGCCAGCACGAAGTCAAAAAACTGATTGCCGGCCCATCGGTATTTGTCTGCGACGAATGCATTGAGCTGTGCAACGAAATCATTCGCGATGAGTTGCCAGCCACGACCGAAGGCAAGGACGCCAAGAGTGAGTTGCCGACGCCATCCGAAATCAAGGCCAACCTGGACAACTACGTCATTGGTCAGGAGCCCGCCAAGCGAACGCTTGCCGTCGCCGTATACAACCACTACAAGCGCCTGCGCCACAAGGAAAAGGCCAAGAAGGACGAAGTTGAGCTTGCCAAGAGCAATATTTTGTTGATTGGCCCGACCGGCTCCGGCAAAACCCTTTTAGCCCAGACTTTGGCGCGCATGCTGGATGTACCCTTTGTGATGGCCGACGCCACGACCCTGACCGAAGCCGGTTATGTGGGCGAAGATGTCGAAAACATCGTGCTCAAGCTGCTGCAGAGCTGCAATTACGAAGTTGAGCGGGCACAACGCGGGATTGTGTATATCGACGAAATCGACAAGATTTCCCGGAAGTCTGACAACCCTTCCATTACCCGCGATGTGTCGGGTGAGGGCGTACAGCAGGCATTGTTGAAATTGATCGAAGGCACGATGGCGAGTGTTCCACCGCAGGGCGGGCGCAAGCATCCCAACCAGGATTTCGTACAAATCGACACCACCAACATTCTTTTTATTTGTGGCGGTGCATTCGCGGGCTTGGAAAAAGTTGTCGAAAACCGCACGCAGTCTTCGGGTATGGGTTTCGGCGCATCGGTCAAAAGCAAGCAGCAACGCAGCCTGACTGATGTGTTCAAGGAAGTAGAGCCTGAAGATCTGATCAAGTTCGGCCTGATACCCGAACTGGTGGGGCGTATGCCGGTAGTGGCCGCATTGGCCGAACTGACGGAAGATGCGCTGGTGCAAATTTTGACTGAGCCCAAGAATGCCTTGGTCAAGCAGTACACGAAGCTGCTGGCAATGGAAGGCGCCGAACTGGAAATTCGCCCTTCGGCCTTGAAGGCCATCGCTAAGAAGGCCTTGGCGCGGAAAACAGGTGCCCGCGGGTTGCGCTCAATTCTCGAGCAATCCCTGATCGATACCATGTACGAGCTACCCAACGCGAGTAATGTGGAAAAGGTGGTGGTTGATGAGTCTACGATTGACGAAAACAAGCCACCGCTCTTGGTCTACCGCGAGATTGCAAAGAAAGCGTGATACTTGTTCAGCGCAATGGCCCGATTTGACGGGCTTTTGTGCCGGAATATCGGAGTATTTGGGTGGTCGCAGCTTTGATAATGGCGGATCGCTTGAAATTCAGGATTCACAGTCCATATTCAACAGGTAACAAAAAGGTCCCCCATGTCTGGCCACTCCCCTCTGCCTGCCACCCCCATTGATCTGCCACTGTTGCCATTGCGCGATGTGGTCGTGTTTCCACATATGGTCATCCCGCTGTTTGTGGGACGACCTAAGAGTATCAAGGCCTTGGAGGCCGCGATGGAAACCGATAGACGCATCATGCTGGTCGCACAAAAGACCGCCGCCAAAGATGATCCCTTGGTGTCTGACATGTTTGATGTCGGCTGTGTCTCCACGATATTGCAGATGCTGAAGCTGCCCGACGGAACGGTCAAGGTTCTGGTTGAAGGCCATCAACGCGCAACGGTCAACAAGATCGAGGAAGGCGAGGCCTTTTTCTCTGCCAACATCACGCCTATTGCGGTATTGCCAGAATTTCCTGAAAAGGGCAAAGGAAAGGCCAGCGAAGTAGAGGCTTTGAGGCGTGCCGTTATGCAGCAGTTTGACCAATACGTCAAGCTGAACAAGAAAATTCCACCTGAGATTTTGACGTCTATTTCCAGCATCGACGATGCGGGGCGTCTGGCCGACACCATTGCTGCACACCTGCCGCTCAAATTAGATAGCAAGCAGGCGGTGTTGAGTCTTTCCAGTGTCAAGGATCGTCTCGAAAACCTGTTCGAACAAATCGAGCGGGAAGTTGACATCCTGAACGTAGATAAGAAGATCCGCGGACGCGTGAAGCGTCAGATGGAAAAGAACCAGCGCGACTTCTATTTGAATGAGCAAGTCAAGGCCATTCAAAAGGAATTGGGCGAGGGTGAAGAAGGCGCCGACATCGAAGAGATCGAGAAGAAGATCAAGGCCGCCAAGATGCCCAAGGATGCGTTGAAGAAGGTCGAAGGCGAGTTGAAGAAGCTCAAGCTAATGTCGCCCATGTCTGCTGAGGCGACCGTGGTGCGCAACTACATTGACGTGCTGGTGAGCCTGCCATGGACGGCCAAGACCAAGATCAAGCACAACTTGGCTAATGCCGAAGATGTATTGAATGAAGACCATTACGGCTTGGACAAAGTTAAGGACCGTATTCTGGAATACCTTGCTGTGCAGCAGCGTGTTGACAAGCTCAAGGCTCCTATCTTGTGCTTGGTCGGGCCACCTGGAGTGGGTAAAACATCGCTGGGTCAATCCATTGCCAAAGCTACTGGGCGCAAGTACGTTCGGATGGCGCTAGGTGGCATGCGGGACGAGGCCGAAATCCGTGGTCACCGTCGCACCTATATTGGCGCTATGCCGGGCAAGGTGTTGCAGAGCCTGTCCAAGGTGGGGACACGAAACCCATTGTTCCTTTTGGACGAAATTGACAAACTGGGTACGGACTTTCGCGGTGACCCCAGCAGTGCCTTGCTGGAGGTGTTGGATCCGGAGCAAAACCACAAGTTTGGTGATCACTATGTAGAGGTTGATTTCGACCTCAGCGATGTGATGTTTGTCGCAACGTCAAATTCGATGAACATTCCACCGGCCTTGTTGGATCGCATGGAAGTGATTCGCCTGTCTGGCTACACGGAAGACGAAAAAACCAATATTGCCACGACCTATTTGCTGCCCAAGCAGATGAAGAGCAATGGTGTCAAGGACACGGAGTTGTCGATCACCGATGAGGCCATTCGCGACATCGTGCGCTACTACACTCGTGAAGCCGGTGTGCGTTCGCTGGAACGCGAGCTGTCCAAAATCTGCCGCAAGGTGGTAAAAGGTTTGCTGCTGAAGAAAGTTAAGCCGCAGGTAATTGTCTCAGCAGACAACCTCAACGAATACTTGGGTGTTCGCAAGTACACCTATGGCCGCGCTGAGCAGCAGAACCAGGTAGGGCAAGTCGTGGGCTTGGCTTGGACCGAAGTGGGAGGCGATTTGCTGACTATCGAAGCAGCCCTGACACCTGGTAAGGGCGCGATCACGCGCACCGGCTCGCTGGGCGATGTGATGAAGGAGTCGGTGGAAGCTGCCCGTACCGTTGTGCGTAGCCGCGCACGGCGCCTGGGCATCAAAGATGAGGTCTTTGAGAAAAAGGACATTCACATCCATGTGCCCGATGGGGCAACGCCGAAGGATGGCCCTAGCGCAGGCGCTGCGATGACCACTGCATTTGTGTCTGCACTGACCGGCATTCCCGTTCGGGGAGATGTCGCCATGACAGGCGAGATCACCCTGCGTGGTGAAGTAACCGAGATCGGCGGTTTGAAAGAGAAGCTGCTGGCTGCCCTGCGGGGCGGCATCAAGACGGTGTTGATACCCGAAGCCAATGCCAAGGATTTGCAAGACATTCCAGCCAATGTGAAAAATGGCCTGGAAATCATTCCCGTGCGCTGGATAGATAAAGTATTGGAGCTGGCGTTGGAGTCCAAACCGGAGCCTTTGCCGGAAGAAGAAACCGCAGCAACCGAGCCGGTTGTGAGTGCCAGCGTCCCGGTTGTTGATTTGCAGGAATCAGTTAAACATTGATCGCGCCGCGCTTAAAGGTTAAAAATAAGGTTTTTTTAGCCGGCTAGTAAAAAGGTGAAAAAGCGCGCTATAATTTGAGGCTTGAAACGCGGGAATAGCTCAGTTGGTAGAGCGCAACCTTGCCAAGGTTGAGGTCGAGAGTTCGAGACTCTTTTCCCGCTCCATATTGCAGAAAAGGGAAGCGACATGCTTCCCTTTTTCATTAAGTGGATTAGGGCCAGATTGGTTCTGCACTAGCTAGACAGTGGCGCGGTAGCAAAGCGGTTATGCCCCGGATTGCAAATCCGGTTAGTCCGGTTCGACTCCGGACCGCGCCTCCAAATATTTTGGTCATGCATGCCCCGCCAACGTTCGCTGGCGGGGCATTTTTGTTCCACAATAGACCGAACACGTGCCCGAGTGGTGAAATAGGTAGACACATCGGACTTAAAATCCGCCGCTTCGTGAATAACGGGCGTACCGGTTCGATTCCGGTCTCGGGCACCAGTACACTTGACCCTATGCCACGCTACAACGCCCCCTTTGAGATCCATGTCCATGGACAGGTTGCCTTGCGCTCGGACGTCCAGTTTGAGCAGTTGCAGGATGCGCTCAAACCGCTATGGAAGTACGCAGGCGCGCGGTCGCTGAGTGATGGGGCTAATAGCTCTTACGAAGACGAGCCAGGCATCAAATTCGACGCACCAGACCATTTGTTGCAAATGTGCTGGACGGTTGCTGGTGATCATGATTTTCGCCAGACCTTGGATGAGCTGTGCATGAATCTGAATGAGATTGCTGATACGGGGGCAGCCATAGAAGTCACCTTTTATGACGCAGACTTCGACGAAGAAGACAACCAGTCAGGCAACGAGTCTAGGGACGATTTCCTGATGCTGTTTGTCGGTCCCAACCCCGCGGCGATCATGCAGGTTCAGCGTGACTTGTTGGTGCAAGACGTCATCAGTCTGATGGAGCGCCATTTCGATGGCGCCGAATTGAGTGGGGTGGTTGCAGAGGTTGACAAGTTGTTCACCCAGCGATTTGACGCCTTGGTCAGCTCGCTCGCACTTGGGAAACCTCCCAGCGGGTCTGGTGGTGGTCACGGTGGTGGTCATGGTGGCGGTCGCAAGCCACGGCATTTGCACTGACAGTGTTTTGCCTATGACCCAACTGAGTCATCTGTGCCTTTCAAACCCCTTTGCTGTGATAGGTGGCGGGCGCAGGCCTTCCAGTCTTTGAGCTGAGGCTGTGAACTTTCAACATGCTTAAAAAAATCCATGTTGAACAGTTGATGGTCGGTATGCACCTCAAGGAGTTTTGTGGATCCTGGATGGAGCATCCCTTTTGGCGTACAGGTTTCGTCATCTCGGATCCCAAAGACATCGCAGCGGTTCGCAGCAGCAGTATCAAAGAAGTATGGATAGACACCGGAAAGGGCTTTGATGTCGCAGATGGCGAGTCGGCTGTATCGGAAGTCGAATCGCAGGCCCAAGTCGAAGCGCAAATGCAAACGCTGGCTGTCGCCGAGCAGCGCGAACTGGCTCCCGTGTCGATTGGTGTGGAACTGGAGCGGGCTGCAAAAATTTGCTACCAGTCCAAGCAAGCCGTCATTTCGATGTTCCAGGAAGCTCGCATGGGCAAGGCGGTGGACATTGGCGGGGCGAAACAAATGGTGGAGGAAATTTCGGATTCCGTTTCACGCAACCCTGGTGCATTGATTAGTTTGGCGCGCTTGAAGACGGCAGATGACTACACCTATATGCATTCGGTAGCGGTCTGCGCCATGATGGTGAGCCTGTCTAAGCAACTAGGATTGGACGAGGCTCAGACGCGATCAGCGGGCATGGCCGGGCTTCTGCATGACCTTGGCAAGGCCCTGATGCCTATGGAGGTTTTGAACAAGCCCGGAAAGCTGTCGGACAACGAATTCAAGGTTATCAAGACGCATCCATCGGCAGGGCACAAATTGCTGCTGACGGGGGTTGATGTCGATCCTCTGATACTCGACGTGTGCTTACACCACCACGAGAAAACCGATGGATCGGGTTATCCCAAGGGACTCAAGGCACATCAGATCAGTTTGTTCGCGAAGATGGGGGCGGTCTGTGACGTGTATGACGCCATTACGTCGAATCGGCCCTACAAATCCGGTTGGGACCCTGCGGAATCTCTGCGCAAGATGGCGGAGTGGGCCAACGGTCACTTCGATGGCAAGGTATTCCAGGCCTTTGTCAAAAGCCTGGGCATCTATCCCATCGGGTCCTTGGTCAAGTTAACCTCGGGCCGTTTGGGAGTTGTTGTCGAGCAAACGGGCAAGTCGTTGACCACGCCATCGGTCAAGGTCTTTTTCTCGACTAAATCCAATCTGCGCATCCCACCAGAAGTGATAGACCTCTCTCACCCCAGTGTCACGGAGAAGATCGTGAGCCGTGAGGACCCCGCCAAGTGGCGTTTTGCTGACCTCAATGAGCTATGGTCGGGGTTTAATAAGACCCATTGGTGAGCCAGTCAAAGCCATGCACGGTGCCCGGCTTTGCCAAGCAGTTACGGGGCCCGCTCGCTTTGGCTCAGGCCGCTTGGGGCTTGAGTGCGTACTTGCCCAGCTCCGCTTTTGCAATCGCGTTGCGGTGTACTTCGTCCGGACCGTCGGCAAAACGCAGCGTGCGGGCATTGGTGTAGCTGTAGGCGAGCGGGAAGTCGTCGCACATGCCACCACCGCCGTGGACTTGCATGGCCCAGTCGATGACGTCGCAGGCCATGGTTGGTGCTACCACTTTGATCATCGCGATCTCGTTTTTAGCGAACTTGTTGCCAGCAACATCCATCATCCATGCCGCCTTTAGCGTCAGCAGACGGGCCATGTCGATCTTGCAGCGGGCCTCTGCAATGCGCTCCTGGGTCACGGTCTGGGCAGCAATGGGCTTGCCGAAAGCAATGCGCGACGACGCACGTTTGCACATCAACTCCAGGGCGCGTTCTGCCAAACCGATAAGGCGCATGCAGTGGTGGATACGCCCAGGTCCAAGGCGACCTTGGGCGATTTCAAAGCCCCGACCCTCGCCCAACAGAATATTGCTGACTGGGACGCGAACATTCTCAAACAAGACTTCCATGTGACCGTGGGGAGCGTCGTCATAGCCAAAGACGTTGAGTGGGCGAACCACGGTGATGCCTTTGGTATCGGCGGGCACCAGCACCATGCTTTGCTGCGAATGGCGGGGCGCCTCTGGGTCAGTCTTGCCCATCGTGACGTAGATGGCGCAGCGAGGGTCGCCAGCACCGGATGTCCACCACTTGCGGCCATTGATGACGTACTCGTCCCCTTGGCGTTCAATACGGGTTTCGATGTTGGTGGCATCGCTGGATGCGACATCGGGCTCTGTCATCGCAAACGCGGAGCGGATCTGGCCTTCCAACAAGGGCTTGAGCCAGCGGGCTTTGTTTTCCTCGGAGCCATAGCGCGCGATGGTCTCCATATTGCCGGTGTCCGGCGCTGAGCAATTGAAGACCTCGCTGGACCACATGACACGGCCCATGATCTCGGCCAAAGGTGCGTATTCCTGGTTGGTCAGGCCTGCACCTTCGTAGCCGGAGGCCTGGGCGCTGTCGACGGGAAGGAACAGGTTCCACAAACCGGCGGCTCGTGCCTTGGGTTTGAGACTTTCTATCGTTTGCAAAGGTGTCCAGCGTTTGCCTGCAGCAGTGTTCGCGGCGATTTCCGCATGGTAGGCGGCCTCGGCGGGATAAATGTGCTCATCCATGAAGCGCAGCACACGTGCCTGTAGCTCTTTCGTCTTGGGGGAGTAATCAAAGTCCATGGGGTCTCCGTTGGTGTCTCAAAAAATCGGGTGGGTTCAGGATGCAGCGCGAGCGAACTTCCAAGCCATCTGGGCCAAAGGCTTTGCGCCAGCCGCCGAGCTGACGGCCTGCGCGCTGGACGCAGTGCCCGCTTCGACCCGTTTGGCGATGCCCTGCAGAATGGCGGCAATGCGGAACATGTTGTAGGCCATGTAGAAATTCCAATCGGCTTTCAACTGTGCAGGCGTCGCCAAGCCAGTTCTCTCGCAGTACAGGCGGATGTACTCGTCTTCGCTGGGAATGCCCAGCTCAGCAAAATCCAGGCCTGCGATGCCGCGGAAGGCACCCGGTGGTATGTGCCAAGCCATGCAGTGGTAGCTGAAGTCGGCCAGTGGATGGCCCAGCGTAGACAGTTCCCAGTCGAGGACGGCAACCACACGCGGCTCTTCGGCGTGGAACATCAGGTTGTCCAGGCGGTAGTCACCATGCACGATGCTGACCATGTTGTCGTCGCGCGCCATGGCCGGAATGTTTTTGGGCAACCACTCCATCAACTGGTCCATTTCGGCGATGGGTTGGGTGATGGAGGCGGTGTACTGCTTGCTCCACCGTCCGATCTGCCGCTCAAAATAATTACCTGACTTGCCGTAGCTCTCCAAGCCGCGCGCTTTGAAGTCCACCTTGTGCAAAGCAGAAATCACGCGGTTCATTTCGTTGTAGATAGCGCCACGCTGCGTACGGTCCATGCCCGGCAGGGATTGGTCCCACAGCACACGGCCTTGCATGCACTCCATGATGTAGAAAGCCCGGCCAATGACGGACTCGTCTTCGCACAGGCAGTACATGCGCGGCACAGGCACATCGGTATCTTGCAGCCCCTGCATGACGGCGAATTCGCGCTCAATGGCGTGGGCGGACGGCAGTAACTTGGCCACTGGGCCGGGCTTGGCCCGCATGACGTAGCTTCTGCTCGGTGTGTTGAGCTTATAGGTCGGATTGGATTGGCCGCCCTTGAACATTTCCACGCTCAATGGCCCAGCAAAGCCGCTGAGATTTTTTTCGAGCCATGTACTCAGTGCACCTAGGTCAAATGCATGCTGTTCGCTGACAGGGCGTGTGCCCAGGAAGTGGTCAAATTCGCTCATGGTCTTTCAGGCAAGTAGTCGTAAAGGCTTGTTAGTTGTCCGCATCAATGATGTGCATCAGCGCCACGCGATCGCGCACCACCAGTCCACCTTGCTCGATGCGGATCGCTCCATCGCGTTCCATGGATTTCAGCTCCTGGTTGACCCGTTGACGTGACGCGCCCAGCAACTGCGCCAGCTCTTCCTGGGCGAGTTGAAGGCCTATGCGCACTTCGCTGGCATCGCTGAGGGATGGCACGCCATAGCTGCGCACCAGGTGCAGCAATTGCTTGGCCAATCGGGCACGCAAGGGCAGCGTGTTGAGGTCTTCCACCAGTCCGTACAGTTGCCGAATGCGCCGCGCGTGTAGCCGCAGCAAGGCCTCGTACAGCTCGACGTGGGTAGCCAATATCTTCTTGAAATCGGCCTTGGCGACGCACAGTATGGTGGTGTCCCCATGGGCATAGGCATCGTGGGTTCGCCGGTCTCCGTCGAAGATGGACACATCGCCGAACCAGATACCAGGCTCCACATAGGTCAGCGTGATTTGCTTGCCAGAGATAGAGGTGGAGCTCACCCGCACAGCGCCCTTGGCACAGGCGATCCAATCCTCCGGCGGTTCGCCGCGGGCGGATATCAGGTCGCCGTCTTTGTGGCGTTTGACATAGGCGCATCGAAGAATGTCGTGTTTGAGCGAGGGAGACAATGTAGAAAACCAGCGGCCGCCATTGATTGCCGACCGTTCATCGATAGTAAGGATGGGTTCGTCCATAGCTTGTCTTTTTGGTGACTACACATGTGGGGTATGACGCTGGCATTGTCACCTGTGAGGCAGGCTCTTGTCTCTGGGTTTGTCGCCTGCGTGTCTGAGAGGGGCATCTGCGTCGACGGCAAGTGCGGCGGAAATGCGATCCTTTCGCTTCGTTCTTCCGCGCTTAGGGTGTAGGGTTCACGAGGTGCTTATGCGAAAATCTGCTGTATAGATGAAACCCCATAGAAAATATTTATTTGCGATCTTGGGCGCTGCAACTTTCTGTGTTGCGATGAGCAGTTCGGCGCTTACGCTGGGGCGAGCCAAGGGCGCAGTGTTTTTGGGGCAATCAATCCAGTTGACCGTACCGGTGCAGTTGGAGATGGGGGAAGGAGCTTCCGCCCTCTGTTTTGAAGCCGACGTCTTCTATGGCGATACTCGCCAAGACGCCAGCCGGGTCAGCGTCAGCAGTGAACTGCAGGTGCAGGCTGCTTTGGTGACGGTTGTAGCCCGATCCGCGGTTGATGAGCCGGTGGTAACGGTGTATGTGCGCGCAGGGTGTGAAGGCAAGACCACACGGCGCTATGTGATGCTGGCGGAGCCAGCGCCGAACGTCACGCTACCCACAGCGGCCGCGGTTCATGCTCCCATCGTTTCGTCTGCACCGCGTACGCCACTTGTGGTGCCCACGTCCGAGAGCCGCCCTGCAGATGTGGCGGAGCCCAAGGCGCGTAAACGCAACAAGCCCATTCCGCTTGAGCTGCAGCCGGAATCATCTGTGCCGGCGATCAAGCAGGCCTTTAAAGCGCCGAAAGCGGAAGTCCGCAGACCGCATCTCAAGCTGACTCCATTGGACCTAGGCCAAGACCGGGATCCCATATTGAAGTCGAGCGACACCTTGGCTACGGAAGAAGGCGAAGACCCACAGAAGCGCGCACGCGCTGTTGCACTATGGCGCTCATTGAATGCAACGCCGCAGGAAGTCTTGGCGGCGGAAGGGCGCCAACAGGCTCTGGAGTCGGATCTCAAGGGCTTGCGCGACATCACGGTCAAAAACCGCCAGGTTCTGGAGGACCTGAGCCGTCGCCTGGGTAGGGCAGAGGCAGAACGCTACGCAAATCCGCTGGTTTATGGACTTCTGGCCGCAGCTGCTATTTTGGGCCTGGCGATAGCTTTTGTGTGGAATAAGGCGCCGCGTGGTGGGCCATGGTGGAGAGGTGAAGGTTTAGGCGATAGGTCGGAGACCGTGGATTTTGGTGGCACGGACGTGCCCCAAGCCAGTAAGCTGGGCCGTGTGGGCGAGGGAGCCAATGATTTGACCCCGCCGCCTGCTGCGCCGCGTCCCGCTGCCACAGTTGCGAAGGCTCAGCCCGGCGTTACCGAGGTGGACATTGATCTCCAACTGGACGATCCGGTAGGCGGCGCAGGGCAATCGGCTTTGCCACCGGCGCCCGTCCACGCTGCGCAATCCACCCGCAGTCAGCCCGCACACCATCAGCCCACGTCGGGGCATATGGACTTTGCCCACAGCATGTCGGCTACCCTGCGCTCAGTCAATACCAAGGAGATGCTGGATGTCCGCCAGCAGGCCGAGTTCTTCCTGACCTTGGGACAGCATGAAGAGGCTATTACCTTGCTACGAGAGAGTGTGGATGCGGGTGCCGAGGCCAACCCTTTGGTCTACCTCGAGTTGTTCAGGGTATTGCACAGCTTGGGGCGCAAAGCGGAATATGACCACTACCGCACTGGATTCAATGCCATTTTCAATGGCCACTTGCCGGTCTATGCGGACTTCAGCCAATCGGGCAGCGGCTTGGAGGCCTATCCCTCGGTGTGCAATCGCATCGTCGCGCTATGGCCGTCTGAAGAGGCTGTGTCCTATATTGCGAGCTGCTTGGTGCGCGGCCCCAAGGAAAACAGCAGCCAGGACTTTGACCTTGAAGCCTTCCGCGACTTGCTGATGCTGCACGGGGTGGCTAGCCGCGTCGCCTCATCATCGTTCGACTCGGGCTTTATGCCCTTTAGCGCTGCGAAAACCGTGCCCGTCGCAACGGACATGGCAGCAGAGAGAGATGCTGACGTTGACTCGGGTCTTGCCCGGCCGCGTGACGACAACCTCATCGACTTTGATGCCAGCGGTTGGTCATCATCGGCACAGACTAACGGTGTGAACAAGCCCCGCTGAAACGCGGGTGAGTGAAGATTCAGCGCCGGACCTGCAGGGCACCGGGGTTGACGATATTGGTGGGCGTACCCTTGATGAAATTGGTCACGTTGTCAAAGGCCGCTCCGAATAGTTTTTCGTAATTGGTCTGCTCCACGTAGCCAATGTGGGGCGTACAAATGCAATTCTCCAGCCGCAACAGTGCGTGCCCCTGTAGGACGGGCTCACTGTCGAAGACGTCTACGGCAGCCATACCGGGATGGCCTCGGTTCAAGGCGCTGATCAGGGTGTTGGTGTCCAAGAGCTCGGCGCGGGCCGTATTGACCAGTAGTGCGGTGGGCTTCATGCGGGCCAAGTCTGTATGGTCAACCAGGTTACGCGTGCTGTCGCTGAGCCGCAGATGGAGGGACAAGACGTCGCAGTGCTCAAAAAAGGCCTCGCGACTGGGGGCCGCGCCGTAGCCGTCTTGCAAGGCTTTTTCTCGCGAGGCTTCGCTACCCCAGACAACAACCTTCATACCGAAGGCGCGCCCGTAGCTTGCAACCATTTGGCCAATTTTTCCGTAGCCCCATATGCCCAAGACCTTGTCACGCAGCTCGCTGCCGATGCCAAAGTTGGCCGGCATTGAGCCGGCTTTCAGCCCGGACTGTTGCCATGCACCGTGCTTGAGGTTGCCGATGTAATGCGGTAGACGGCGCATCGCTGCCATGATCAGCGCCCATGTCAACTCCGCAGGTGCCACGCCAGAGCCCTGGCCTTCTGCGACGGCAATGCCGCGCTCGGTGCAAGCCTGCACATCCAAGTGAGCACCGATGCGCCCAGTCTGGGAAATCATCTTCAGCTTGGGCAGCTTTTCAATGAGCTGGCGGTTGATATGTGTGCGTTCACGGATCAAGACAATGACATCTGCATCCTTGAGCCGAACAGAGAGTTGGCCAATGCCTTTCACCGTGTTGGTATAGACCTTGGCTTGGTAGGCCTCTAACTTCGCTGCGCACTCCAGTTTGCGTACGGCATCCTGATAGTCATCCAAAATCACAATATTCATGGGCTCAATTGTGCCCTGCCCAAGCGCCGGTACGGCGCGCAAACCCCCGCCAACTTAAGAGAGGGCAGCCTCTCGCGCAGCTAAACGGTCCAGTTCGGCGCAGACGTCGGCCATGCGCCCGGAGATGACCATGCGCCCGACACTGGCGCGTGCCTGCCCGCTTTCGACCACGCGCACTACACGCAGGGGCTTGGGCATTTTGATGATTGGAGCGCTAGCCCTCGTCAATGGGTCATTTGCTGCTACAGTTTTGGGAGTAAATGCAGGTGCCTCCCGCTTGGGCAATGAAACCCCCGCAGTCGAAAACCGGCTGGCGGACCACCAGCGCATCAGGCCTTGCAAGGGGCCAAAGAAATCGGCATGGGCAAATAAAGCGGTGTTCATGGGATGGCTTTCGTGCGGAATTACATGAGCATGGTGTTGCGTATCAAACCTACGGCCAAGCCTTCGATTTCAAAAGGCTCACCAGGCTCGACCACAATGGTTTGGTAGTCCGGGTTTTCGGGGTGCAGTTCGATCAAATGTTTGTTGCGCCGGAAACGTTTGACAGTGACCTCATCACCCAGCCGGGCTACAACGATCTGGCCATTCTTGGCATCTTTGGTGGCTTGCACGGCCAGCAGGTCGCCATCCATGATGCCGGCGTCGCGCATGGACATGCCACGCACCTTCAGCAGGTAATCGGGTTGACGTTGGAACAGGCTGTTTTCAACGTAATAGGTTTGGTCCACATGTTCCTGGGCGAGAATGGGTGAACCAGCTGCGACCCGGCCTACCAATGGCAGAGCTAATTGGGCCAAACCCGGAATCGGCAAGGAGAATTGTTTGCTGCGCGACTCGTTGATGGACCGCAATGCGTCCCCTCTGAGGCGGATGCCACGGGATGTGCCGCTGACCAATTCGATAACGCCTTTGCGGGCCAGGGCTTGCAAGTGCTCCTCGGCGGCATTGGCGGACTTGAAGCCAAGCTCGCTGGCGATTTCGGCACGTGTAGGAGGAGCGCCGGTGCGGGCGATGGCGCCTTGGATCAGGTCCAGAATCTGTTGTTGCCGTGCGGTAAGTTTGGGACTTTCAAGCATGCTGACTCCTTGGTTCTGGGCCGCTTAGGCTGTTGGTCTATACACACTGTTTCGGCATCCAGTGACTGTATTTTTAACCAGTTTTATTTTGTTTGCAAGTGGAAAGCGCAAATATGTTGAAAAAGATGGTGTTTTTGGGTACCGGTGGCACGATTGCAGGCACCTCTGCGCAGGCGGATGACAACGTGGGGTACACCGCAGCGCAGGTGGGCGTGGGCCAGTTGCTGCAGGCCATTCCCCGTCTGCAGCAGGCGCTGGGTTCGCACGCATTCGTGGCCGAGCAGGTCGTGCAGGTGGACAGCAAGGACATGGGATGGGAGCAGTGGCGCTTACTGGCACAAAGCATTCAGCACCATCTGTCCCGGGCCGATATCGATGCCGTGGTGGTGACGCATGGCACCGACACCCTGGAGGAGACAGCCTTCTTTTTGTCCCAGGTTTTGCCCCGGCAGATGTTGGCCGAGAAGGCTGTGGTCCTAACCTGTGCCATGCGCCCTGCGTCTTCGCTGTCACCCGATGGGCCACAGAATGTGCTGGACGCCGTGGCGGTGGCACAGTCGGCGCAGGCCCGAGGCGTATTGGCGGTGTGTGCCGGGGTTGTGCACGTTGCTCGGGACGTCCAGAAGGTCCATCCCTATCGACTCAATGCCTTTGATTCGGGCGATGCGGGTCCCTTAGGCTATGTGGAGGAGGGCAAGGTACGTTGGTTGCACGCAAGCCCCGTGCGGGAGGGACAAGCTGAGGATTTTCCGATGGAAGCGCTGTCCAATCCGCAATGGCCGCGCGTTGAGATTGTCACCAACTACGCGGGTGCATGCGGAGCCACCGTACGCACACTGTGTGCGGCGCCTTCGGTGGGCTCAGAGCAAGCTGTGCGGGGCCTCATCGTTGCGGGCACCGGCAATGGCACCATCCACCGCGATTTGGAGAAAGCCCTGCACGAGGTTCGGGCCCAGGGTGTGCGGGTGTTGCGGGCTAGCCGCTGCGCATACGGCAGTATCGTGGTTGGCCCGGCCCAGGGGAAGGGGGACATCCCGGATTCTGGGGGGCTGTCTCCGCTCAAGGCCCGCATTGCCCTGATGCTGGAGTTGATGCAGGCGTAAAAAAGGCCGCATCGGCGGCCTTTTGGAAGCGCGTATGCGGCCGGTTAGCTGCCCAATGCCTCAAAAACGCGCGACTTGATGACATCCACTTCGCCCATGCCGCTGACGGCGCGGTATTTGGGGGCGCCAGTCGGGTCTTTGGCGGCCCAGCCGGAGTAGTAGTCCACCAAGGGCCGTGTCTGGGCGCTATAAACATCCAGACGCTTCTTGACGGTCTCTTCCTGATCGTCGGGGCGTTGTACCAGGGGCTCGCCGGTCACATCGTCTTTGCCTTCCACTTTGGGTGGGTTGAACTTGACATGGTAGGTACGGCCCGATGCCGGGTGGGAGCGGCGTCCGCTCATGCGTTCGATGATGGCGTCAAAGGGGACATCGATTTCCACCACATAGTCGAGCGCCACGCCTGCAGCCTTCATGGCATCGGCCTGGGGGATGGTGCGGGGGAAACCGTCAAACAAAAAGCCTTTGGCGCAATCGGGTTGGGCAATACGCTCCTTGACGAGGTTGATGATCAGGTCGTCACTGACCAGGCCACCGGACTTCATCACCGCATCGGCCTGCAGGCCCAGCGGGGTGCCGGCCTTCACGGCGGCACGCAGCATGTCACCGGTCGAGATTTGTGGAATGCCGTATTTTTGGCAAATGAACGTGGCTTGCGTGCCCTTGCCCGCGCCTGGCGCGCCCAACAAAATAAGTCTCATGGATACCCTCGGATAGAACAAAAAACCTTTGGCCCGGCAGGCTGCGCCCTACAGGCGCGCCACGACACGCGGCTGCTCCCGAGAATAGCATGGACCATCCCCTGGCTAACTTACAGCGCGGCCCGCATTGGCAATAAATGCGGCCCGCACACGTTCCAGGTCTTCTGGCGTATCTACACCCGGTCCCGGCGCATGGGGGCTTACGTGCACTGCGATGCGGTGCCCATGCCACATGGCGCGCAATTGCTCCAGGGCTTCGATGATCTCAATGGGGGCCTGCGGCAATTGGGGGAACTGGCGCAGAAAACTGGCCCGGTAGGCATAGATGCCAATGTGGCGCAGGGGTGCGGCGATTGGGGGCAGGGCCTCTATGCCTTGGGCAAAACCATCACGCCACCAAGCGATCGGCGCACGGCTGAAGTACAGCGCCAGCCCGGCGGCATCCAGCACCACCTTGACGACATTGGGGTTCGCGAAATCGGCAACGCTGGCGATGGCGTGGGCAGCCGTGCCCATGCTGGCCGTAGGTTGGGTTCGCAGCACGTCGGCAACGGCCTGTACCAGCGCCGGGTCTATCAAGGGCTCGTCACCCTGCACATTGACGACGATGTCTTCACCCTGCAGTGCCAGCAGTTCGCAGGCTTCAGCCAGACGATCACTGCCGGAAGCATGGTCGTCACGGGTCAGAATGGCTTCGATACCGTGTTGGCGGCAAGCCTCCACGATGGAGGGGTGGTCGCCGGCCACGACGACGCGGGTGCCTGCGGGCACACCCGAACGCACGCGCTCAGCTACGCGCACCACCATGGGTGCGCCAGCCAGATCTGCCAGCGGCTTGTTGGGCAAACGGGTAGAGGCCAGGCGCGCCGGTATCAGTACCGTGTAGCCCATGCTGGTGGCGTTCACAGGCCGAGTTCGGTGTCGGTCAGCGTGCGGGCTTCGTTTTCCAGCAGAACTGGAATGCCGTCACGCACGGGATAGGCCAGGCGCGCGCTGCGCGAAATCAGTTCCTGCTTTTCGCGGTCGTATTCCAGGGGGCCCTTGGTCACGGGGCAAACGATGAGTTCAAGTAGTCTTGTGTCCATGGCTGGATGATAGCGGCGCGGGCAATAGCGGCAGCAGTGCCGCATCCAGTGCGCGGAAGAAGGCGGGCTCTGGCGTGAATTCCAATGGAATAGCCAGGGCGTCGGGTACCAGTGGCCACAGCTTGGCGGCGTCCTTCTCTGTGCAAATCAGGCGGTAGCCCTCGTGAAATATGGATGAGAAGCTATCAAAATCATAGTGATCCGGAAGCGCAAGCGTCTGCACCAGCTGCAGACCTCGGGCGCGCAGCATGGCAAAGAAGGTCTCGGGTTGGGCGATACCGGCCAGCGCCAGCAGGGGTTTGGCGCCCGGTGCACTCAGGTCTTTGAGTGGCACCTGCGTCCCGTCGCGTTCGACAACCCAGGGCGCGAGTTGGCGCCGCGCGGTGTAGCCGGCAAAAGCAGGCTGGGCGCCGGTGTGCAGCACCAGCAGGCGATCGGATTGCTGGCCCACACGCGCTACCGCGCGGCGGGGCCAGGCTTCGCGTAGAGGGCCGGCTGGCAGCAGCCAACCGTTGCCGCATCCACGGTCGTCGAACACGCAGACCTCCAGGTCGCGGTACAGCGCATAGTGCTGCAAGCCGTCGTCGCAGACGATGATGCGGGTGTGTGGATAGCGGGCTAGCAGCGCCGTAGTGGCCGCATAGCGCGTGGGACCTACGAAAACCGGCATGCCGGTTGTGCGCCGGATCAGCAAAGGCTCATCCCCCACATCGGCGGGGTGGGCATCCTCCAGCACCTCGGCGCAGACCGTGCCATTCTTGCGCCCATACCCGCGCGACACCACGCCTACGGGGTGCCCCTGTGCACGCAGGTGCTGAACCAGGGCCATGACGGTGGGGGTTTTGCCTGCGCCGCCGGCCACCACATTGCCGACGACGATGACGATGGCATCGGCGCGCTGCGTCCTGAGCAGGCCCCATTGGTACAACCGGCGCCGCAGCCCTGACAGGCATTTAAAAAGCAGAGAGAGGGGCCACAGCAGCAGGGCAAGACCGGTCCGCCGGGTCCAGGCCCGCAGCAGCCTGCCTTGCAGCGTGGGCCGCAAAGCACCGGCCATGGCTTCAGCGGCCACCGGCCTGTGCGGAGGACTGGGTAGCGAAGGTGATTTGGTTCAGGCCGGAACGGCGTGCGGCTTCCATGACCGTCACTACCGACTGGTGCTTGGCACTGGCGTCGGCGCTAATGATGACGACCGTGTCTTTGCCAGCCTTGGCGCCTTCGGTCATGGCCATGGCCACGCTCTCCAGGCTGCGCCCGGCTACGGGCACGCGGTTGATGCTGAACGCGCCGTCGGCACTCACGCCCACGATCAATTCCTTGGCGTAGTCGCGTTGCGCATCGGTGTCGGCAACCGGCAGCTTGAGCTGCATTTCGGTGAACTTGCTGTAAGTGGTGGACAGCATTAAGAAGATCAACACCACCAACAGCACGTCAATGAAGGGGATCAGATTGATCTCGGGCTCTTCGGTGGTTCGGGCGCGGAAGTTCATGGCGGGCTCAGGGCTTGCGGAACACCTTGAGATGGCGTGCCAGGTGTTCGGCAGCCAATTCCAGCGTCAACAGGTAGGCATCGACCTGGCCGCGGAAGTAGCGCCAGAAGATCAGTGAGGGGATGGCCACGATCAGACCGAAGGCGGTGTTGTACAGCGCGATCGAAATACCGTGGGCCAGTTGGGCAGGGTTGCCACCGGTAGCGCCACCCGGGGCCTGCGAGCCGAAAATCTCAATCATGCCGACCACGGTGCCAAACAAGCCCATCAGCGGTGCGGCCGATGCAATGGTGGCCAAGGCGCTGAGGCGCAACTCCAGGCGGTGCGCGACGATGCGACCGGTGCTCTCCATGGTGGCACGCAGGTCGTCTTCGGTACAGCGGGGGTCGGCGTTGATGGCGCGTAGTCCACTGGCCAAGACCTCACCCATGGCCGAATTTTTCTCCAACTGGGTTACAACGTCGGGGGCGGGGATGGCGTTGCGGGTAACACTCAGCACTTCATCCAAAAGACGGGGTGGGGCTACCTTGCTGCCCTTCAGGTTGATGAAGCGGTCAATGACGATGGCCAGGGCCAATACGGAGCAGGCAATAAGGGGCCAGATGGGCCAACCGGCGGCTTGTATGATGGAAAACAAATGGTCACTCCGTACAGATGCAATGCCCCGCGATTATGGCGTACGCGACGACCCACAGAACATGTGGATAAGTTTGTGCAAAACTAATCCCCCACTGGCTGCGAAGCCGCATCTGTGCGTGGTTTTGACAGATTGATGACAAAAGCAGCAATAAAAAATCCAATGAAATCAAAGACTTATTACGCCGCGTCGTGCACTGCGTGGGGTAGAGGCTCCTCTGGCCCCGCTGGCCGCGATCTGTGGAGCGTTAGCAAGCACTACCGTGTTGGGCCGCGGAAATATTCATATGTTTGAACCGCAGCCAGCAAGCACTTCCGCCACACGTGTTTGGCAGGTGGGCGCGTTGTGCCGCGCCATTGCCGATGCCATGGATGCGCGCTTCAACCCGGTCACTGTCGGCGGCGAAATCAGCAGCTTCACGCGTGCCTCCAGCGGCCATTGCTATTTCTCTTTAAAGGACGAAACCGGCCAGTTGCGCTGTGCCATGTTCCGCCGCGCAGCGAGTTTGCTGAACTTCAGCCCGCGCGACGGCGATCGGGTGGAGGTGCGCGGCCGTCTAGGGGTTTATGAGCCGCGCGGTGAACTGCAATTGGTCGTGGAGGCCATGCGTCCCGCGGGGCAGGGCACGCTGTTTGAGCAATTCTTCAAACTCAAGGCCAAGCTGGAGCAAGAAGGGTTATTCGAAGCAGCGCGCAAGCGGCCCTTGCCCCCTTTGCCGCGCGGCATTGGACTGGTGACTTCGCTGGGCGCAGCAGCCTTGCATGACGTGGTCACGGCCTTGCAACGGCGTGTGCCGCATATCCCTGTCGTGCTCGCTCCCGCGGCCGTGCAGGGGGACGGAGCCCCGCGCGAGTTGGCGCAGGCGCTGTCCAGCCTGTACAGCCTGGCCTCCCAGGCGTCCAATGCAGATGCGACGGTCCCCATCGATGTGATTGTGCTGGTGCGGGGTGGTGGCTCCATGGAGGACCTGTGGGCCTTCAATGACGAGCAACTGGCCCGTGTGATGGCCCGCAGCCCGGTGCCTATCGTGTGTGGAGTAGGGCACGAAACGGATTTCACCATTGCCGATTTTGTGGCCGACTTGCGTGCACCCACACCGACCGCCGCGGCCGAATTGGTGTCAGAACCCACGTCCGTCTGGTTGGGGTTGCTGGAGGATATGCAAGCCCGCATGGGCGATGCGGTGGGGCGTTTCGCGGACCAACAGTCTCAGCGCGTGGACTTGGCGGCATCGCGCTTGGGGCGGCCGTCTTCACTGGCGCACCGTCAGCGCATGTTGTTGGCGGCCATGGAGCAGCGCATGCAGCATGCCGCCCGCATGGCCTTTCAGGTGCGCCAGTCGGACCTGTTGCGCAAACAACAAGATTGGCAGCCCCGCGTACAACGGGCATTGTTGGGTATGCGGGAGCGATGCCAGCGTGCCGACTTGCGCCTGGGTCTGCTGGACCCGTCACTGGTATTGCAACGCGGTTATGCATGGCTAACGCTGGAAAATGGCCAAACCCTGGGGCACGTCGCGCAGGCAATTGCAGGCCAGCATGTGAAAGCAACCCTCGCTGACGGCGCGGTTGACATGACCGTTGACGGCCCAGGCCTTAATTAATTCCTACAATCAAGCGGTTTTTCTACTAACCAACGAGAGGACTCCATGGAACACACCCTGCCCGCATTGCCCTATGCGATTGACGCTCTGGCCCCCGCCTATTCCAAAGAAACGCTGGAGTTTCACCATGGCAAGCACCACAACGCCTATGTAGTGAACTTGAACAACCTGCAAAAAGGCACCGAATTCGAAAACATGGCGCTGGAGGACATCATCAAGAAGTCCAGCGGCGGCATCTACAACAACTCGGCCCAGATTTGGAACCATACCTTCTTCTGGAACTGCATGAAGCCCGCTGGCGGCGGTGAGCCTTCCGGTGCGCTGGCTGCTGCCATCAACGCCAAGTGGGGCAGCTATGCCGCGTTCAAAGAAGCGTTCGTCAAGTCTGCGGTCGGCAATTTCGGCTCCGGCTGGACCTGGTTGGTGAAGAAGCCCGATGGTTCGGTGGATATCGTCAACATGGGTGCCGCCGGTACACCGCTGACGACGGCCGACAAAGCGCTGTTGACTGTGGACGTGTGGGAGCATGCCTACTACATCGACTACCGTAATCTGCGTCCGAAGTTTGTTGAAACCTTCCTCGACAAGCTGGTGAACTGGGGCTTTGCAGAGGCCAATTTCGCCTGAGTACCCTGCACCCAAACAGCAAAAAGCCGACCTTGGGTCGGCTTTTTTTTATGCATCGCCTGCTCTAAGGACTGAATGGGCGTCCTGAAATCTTGGTGCCGGGCTTGATGCCTTTTTTTGTGAACCAACCCTGGTTCATCTCCAGCACAAAACGCACCGGCCTGGCTGAGCAATGCGAGTCCGTGGTTTGAGGCTTCATGTTTTCCAGGTTCACGATGGTGCCGTCATCAGCAATGAAGGCCGCAGTCAGCGGTAACAAAGTGTTTTTCATCCAGAAACACAGGCGGCTGGGGCTCTCAAAAATGAACAGCATGCCCTCGTGTTGCGGCATGTCCTGGCGGAACATCAGGCCGACCTCGCGCTGGGTGGACGTAGTGGCCAGTTGGGTGTCGATCTGGTGGATGCCCACTGAAAGCTTCTCGCGTGGCAAATCCATCTGGGGGGCGTCGTCTGCACGGGCAGCAGCGGTGCAGAGCATCAGGGCGGTCAACAGGGTAGAAAAAATGGTTTTCATCGCGCTATTGTGGCCGAACCATGAAAAATGCCCGCGTGAGCGGGCACCGGGAAGGGAAAGCACCAAAGATGATTTACTTCTTGGTGGATTTCTTTTTCTTAGCCTTGTGGTGGGCCTTCTTGGCTTTCTTGGCCTTGTGGGCAGCTTTGTGCTTCTTCATCTTCTTCTCTGGGGCTGACGTGACGGCGGGCGCGGATTGGACGGCAGGAGCAACAGGCGCGACGGGCGCTGCAGCTTGGGCAAACGCAGCCACGGACACAAAGCCAGCAACCAGCGTGGCAAGAAGTTTGTTCATTGAAATATCCTCAAAATTGACGTACTAACCGTGGGTCATTATTCCGCATTGCAATTGGGATTTTTGCCACAGCCCCGCTACTGAAACACTTGACAGAAAGCAGTAATTTTTAGGAATAGAATTTGCGCACTGTCTGAGGCACAACTTCTCAGGTATTCGCGATCCAAAGAAATCAACGGAGACCCTTTCCCCATGTACCAGCACATCAAAGTCCCAGCCGAAGGCAAAAAAATTACCGTGAATGCGGACATGTCCTTGAACGTGCCCGACCAGCCCATCATCCCGTTTATAGAGGGTGATGGCACAGGCTTTGACATTACACCTGTGATGTTGAAGGTGGTTGATGCAGCAGTTGCCAAGGCCTACGGTGGCAAGAAGAAGATCCACTGGATGGAAGTTTATGCTGGCGAAAAATCGACCAACGTCTATGGCCCCGATGTGTGGTTGCCTGAAGAGACCCTGCAAGCTCTGCGCGAGTACGTGGTGTCCATCAAGGGCCCGTTGACGACGCCGGTGGGTGGAGGCATTCGTTCACTGAATGTGGCTCTGCGGCAGGAGCTGGATCTGTATGTTTGTCTGCGGCCCATTCAATACTTTGACGGCGTGCCCAGCCCCGTCAAAGAGCCCCACAAGACCAATATGGTTATCTTCCGCGAAAACTCGGAAGACATCTATGCTGGTATCGAGTTTGAAGCCGAGAGCGATAAGGCCAAGAAGATAATCAAGTTCCTGCAAGATGAAATGGGCGTGAAGAAGATCCGTTTCCCCAACACCTCCGGTATCGGCATCAAACCGGTCTCCAAGGAAGGAACCGAGCGCTTGGTGCGTAAGGCTATCCAGTACGCGATCGACAATGACAAGCCCAGTGTGACCATCGTGCACAAGGGCAACATCATGAAGTACACCGAAGGTGGCTTCCGTGACTGGGCCTACAACCTGGCGCAAAAGGAATTCGGCGCGCAGTTGATCGACGGTGGCCCCTGGTGCAAATTCAAGAACCCCAAGACGGGCAAGGAAATCATCGTCAAGGACAGCATTGCCGACGCTTTCCTGCAGCAAATCCTGTTGCGCCCCGCCGAGTACAGCGTGATTGCCACACTGAATCTCAATGGTGACTATGTGTCCGACGCGCTGGCGGCCCAAGTGGGTGGTATCGGCATCGCTCCCGGGGCCAATTTGTCGGATTCCGTGGCCTGCTTTGAGGCCACGCACGGTACCGCCCCCAAGTACGCGGGCAAGGACTATGTGAACCCCGGTTCCGAAATCCTGTCGGCCGAAATGATGCTGCGCCACATGGGCTGGATTGAGGCAGCTGACCTCATCATCAGCTCGATGGAAAAGTCTATCAAGAGCAAGAAAGTCACCTATGATTTCGCGCGCTTGATGGACGGTGCCACTCAGGTCAGCTGTTCCGGCTTTGGACAGGTCATGATCGACAACATGTAAACAAGATGCAGGGCGGCCTTTGCGGTCGCCCGGCGGGCCTGTTTAGCGTAGCCGCCAGGACCTTTGGGGTCCGTGGCGGTTTTTTTATGGGTCCAGGCTTGAATCAGGCCACAGTGGCTCCAATTCAACAGAGCGGTGCAATCCTTTGGGGTGACCGATAGAATCGATTTCATGGCTACAAATATCCCGTCGAAACCACCAGAACCGCCCGCTCAGCCGCCCAACCCAGACGAGGGTGGCTCTGTTGTGTTGGAACGCCGGACCCAGCGCGTCAAGCCGCCCCAGATGTACCAGGTGATCATGCTGAATGACGACTACACGCCCATGGAGTTTGTGGTGGTCGTGATACAGGAGTTTTTTGGCAAGGACTTGGAATCTGCGACCCGCATCATGCTGAAAATCCATTTGGATGGAAAGGCGGTGTGTGGCGTGTATTCCAAGGACGTCGCGGTAACCAAGGTGGACCAGGTGCTGGATGCGGCACACAAGGCGGGGCATCCGCTCAAGTGCATCTGTGAACCCGTAGAGTTGTAGAGTGAAATTGAAACAAGTGAACAATCAGCCGGGAAACGGTTTACAGTTATTCATCAACGCAAGGCTAAAGGAAATCACATGATTGCCCAAGAATTGGAAGTAAGCCTGCACATGGCGTTTGTTGAGGCACGCCAGCAGCGTCACGAGTTCATTACCGTGGAGCATTTGTTGCTCGCTCTGTTGGACAATCCCAGCGCCGCCGAAGTCCTACGCGCCTGTTCGGCCAATATCGACGATCTGCGCAAATCGCTGTCGAATTTCATCAAAGACAACACGCCCCAGGTTGCTGGTTCCGATGACGTGGACACCCAGCCCACACTGGGCTTTCAGCGCGTGATCCAGCGCGCCATCATGCATGTGCAATCCACGGGCAGTGGCAAGAAAGAAGTGACCGGAGCCAATGTGTTGGTCGCTATTTTTGGCGAGAAAGACTCGCACGCCGTCTACTACCTGCACCAGCAGGGCGTGACCCGGCTGGACGTTGTGAATTTCATTGCGCACGGCATCAAGAAGAATGATCCGCCCGAGTCGACCAAGGCCAACGAAAACCCGGTCGAAAGCGAAGAGGGCAGTGGCGAGAAGAACGAAAAGACCTCGCCGCTGGAGCAGTTCACCGTCAACCTGAACCAACTGGCCAAGGACGGCAAGATTGATCCTCTGGTAGGTCGTGAGTACGAAGTCGAGCGCGTGATCCAGATTCTGTGTCGCCGCCGCAAGAACAACCCCCTATTGGTGGGTGAGGCCGGCGTGGGCAAGACCGCGATTGCCGAGGGGCTGGCCTGGCGCATCACGCAGGCGGACGTGCCCGAAATCCTGGCTGAATCCACTGTGTATTCGCTGGACATGGGTGCCTTGCTGGCGGGCACCAAATACCGCGGTGATTTTGAGCAACGCCTCAAAGGCGTGCTCAAGGCACTGAAGGATAAACCCAATGCGGTGCTGTTCATTGACGAAATTCACACATTGATTGGTGCGGGTGCTGCATCGGGCGGAACGTTGGATGCATCTAATCTGCTGAAGCCCGGCCTTAGCTCAGGCGCGCTCAAGTGCATCGGCGCGACCACCTTCACTGAGTACCGTGGCATCTTTGAAAAAGATGCGGCTCTGTCGCGCCGCTTCCAGAAGGTCGACGTCGTTGAGCCCACCGTGGAGCAGACTGTCGAGATACTCAAGGGACTCAAGTCCCGCTTTGAAGAGCACCACAACGTCAAGTACGCAGTGGCGGCCTTGCAGGCGGCCGCGGAGCTGAGCGCCAAGTACATCAATGATCGCCATTTGCCCGACAAGGCCATTGACGTCATCGACGAGGCGGGCGCTGCCCAGCGTATCTTGCCGGCTAGCAAGCGAAAGAAGACCATTAGCAAGGCAGAGGTCGAAGAAATCGTGGCCAAGATTGCCCGCATCCCTGCGGCGAATGTGTCCAACGACGACCGGAGCAAGCTTAAGACACTGGAGCGTGATCTGCGTAACGTGGTGTTTGGCCAGGACAAGGCTTTGGACGTGCTGGCTTCGGCCGTCAAGATGGCACGCTCTGGCATTGGCAAGGGCGACAAGCCTATTGGCTCTTTCTTGTTCAGTGGGCCCACAGGCGTGGGCAAGACCGAAGCCGCACGGCAATTGGCTTACATCATGGGCATAGACCTGATTCGCTTTGATATGAGCGAATACATGGAGCAGCATGCCGTCAGCCGCCTGATTGGCGCGCCTCCGGGCTATGTGGGCTTTGACCAAGGCGGTTTGCTGACCGAGGCCATCACCAAGAAGCCGCATTGCGTGCTGCTGCTGGATGAAATCGAGAAGGCGCACCCTGCGATCTTCAATGTGCTGCTGCAGGTCATGGACCATGGCACGCTGACTGATAACAATGGTCGCAAGGCTGACTTCCGCAATGTGATCATCGTCATGACCACCAATGCGGGCGCGGAGACCATGAACAAGGCCAGCATCGGGTTCACGAACCCGCGCGAGGCAGGCGACGAGGCTGCGGACATCAAACGTCTGTTTACGCCCGAATTCCGCAACCGCTTGGATGCCATCGTCAGCTTCAAATCGCTGGACGAAAACATCATCTTGCGCGTCGTTGACAAGTTCCTGCTGCAGTTGGAGACCCAACTGGCCGAGAAGAAAGTGGACGTCACCTTTACCGACAAGCTGCGCAAGCACTTGGCGAAGAAGGGCTTTGACCCCTTGATGGGCGCCCGACCCATGCAGCGCCTGATCCAGGACACGATACGCCGTGCCTTGGCCGATGAGTTGCTGTTTGGCCGTCTTACCGAGGGTGGACGCCTGACGGTGGACCTGGACGATACGGACACCAACAAGACTGAAGTTACGTTGGATATACAACCCGTGCCTGAGAAGAAGGGCAAATCCAAGCCGGAGGAAGCGACCGCCGACTAAGCGGTTTGCCTACGTTGATGCGGCTTTAGGGCCCGGTTCTTTGTGAACCGGGCCTTTGTCGTTTGTAGGGGCTGCGATAAGTGTCAGGCCTTCGCCGACAATAGCCCTGTTTTGTTGAATTTCGGCTTTCCATGAAGTATTTGTTCCCCATCGCCCTCAGCTTGGCGCTGATAGGTTGTGTCTCCCTTCCCACCAAGGAAACTCCCACCCCACCGGAGCCACCGGTTGTGCAACCCCCTGTTGTGGTGGTGCCCAAGATTCCGCCGCGCATAGGCTTGGCGTTGGGTGGCGGTGCGGCCCGCGGTTTTGCCCATGTGGGGGTTATCCAGGTGCTGGAAGAGGCGGGCATTCGCCCCTCCATGGTCTCGGGCACCTCGGCGGGCAGCCTCGTTGCAGCCTTCTATGCCAGCGGCAAGACCGGCAAACAACTCCAGCATGTGGCCGAAACCATGGAAGAAGCCACAATTGCCGATTGGACGCTGCCGCTGTTCAACCGTGGCATGTTGCGCGGCGACGCCTTGGCACGCTATGTCAATGGCCAAGTGAGCTCACGACTGATTGAGGACATGGCCCTGCCTTTGGGCATTGTGGCCACCGATTTGAATAGCGGCCAGGGCATGTTGTTCCAGCGCGGCGATACCGGCACTGCCGTGCGAGCCTCCAGCGCGGTGCCTGCGGTCTTTCAGCCGGTCAAGATTGCTGGTCACGAATACGTGGATGGTGGCCTGGTCTCGCCCGTGCCCGTGCGGGCGGCGCGGCAGATGGGTGCGGAGTTGGTGATTGCAGTGGACATTTCCAGTCCACCCGAGGGCAATCTGGCCGGTGGTGCCATGGACGTGCTCTTGCAGACCTTTTCCATCATGAGCAAGAGCATCAACTACTTCGAGCTCAAGGAGGCCGATGTGGTGATCAAGCCCGCCTTGCTGGGCGTGTCCAGCGCAGACTTTGGCTCCCGCAAAAAGTCGATCGAAGCAGGGCGTTTGGCCATGCTGCAAGCGATGCCCCAACTGCGGGCCGCCATCGCCGCCAAGACCCGCTGAAGAAACGGGGCGCGGCGGGCGCAGGGCCAAAAAAAAGGCCCCGTTTTGCAACGAGGCCTTGAAGGGATCCCTGAACCTGATGGTTTCGAAAGGACCCGAGGAGACAACCGGTGGAAACACAT
This sequence comes from Rhodoferax sp. GW821-FHT07G04, assembly GCF_059418585.1. NCBI lineage: Bacteria > Pseudomonadati > Pseudomonadota > Betaproteobacteria > Burkholderiales > Comamonadaceae > Rhodoferax > Rhodoferax sp. GW821-FHT07G04. The sequence continues at coordinate 194,611 of NZ_JBWKQD010000001.1, read as the reverse complement.
GTGTTTCCGCATTGAATTAATTATGTCAGGGTTTTCCCTTGACAGCTAGAGAAGGCGCTCCAAAACGGGATGGTTTGCGCCCTCGCCAGAAATTAACGCTTCTTGGCGGTGGCTTGCTTCGTTGCTTGGGTCGCAGTAGCGGCCACGGCGTTGAAGTTGGCTTCGGCCATTTCAGTGGCTTGCTTCACAGCCTTTTGCACGGATTCCAGTGCGTTGTTGGCAGCGGCCACAGAGCTCTTCATGATGGCAACAGCAGACTCGGAACCGGCCGGTGCGTTCTTAGCGGCGCTGTCCACCAAGCCCATGAATTTCTTCTGGGCATCGGCAGCTTGGCCTTCGAAGGCCTTGCCGAATTCGGTGGAAGTGCCGGTAGCGATGTCGTACAGATGACGGCTGTAGGCAGCGGTTTTTTCGGCCAGGGGCTGGAACAGGCCGGATTGCAGAGCCAACAGTTCTTGGGCGTCTTTCACGCTCAGCAAAGACTGGGCGTGGGAACCGGCTTCAGCCAAAGCGGCCTTGGAGGCTGTCAGGTTCAGCTCAACAATCTTCTCAACGCCTTCGAAAGCCTTGTTGGTCAGGCCGAACAGTGTTTCGATGTTGGACTTGTGGGAAGTAATCAGTTGTTCAACGGTCATCATGTCAATATCTCCAAGAGTTAGGGTAAGAATCTATAAACACTGCTCCGTAACCACCCTGATGGCTTATTTATGTTGCAGCGCAGCATGAGTCGAATTATAGGGATGCGGATCTCTAGTGCAAGTCTTTTTTGCTGCATTGCAACAATTTAGAACAATTTTTCTAAAACCGGGCTTTGTCATGACCGGGTCATACAAGTGTCGAGGCTGTGCGGCTCGCGCACAAGCTACCAAATATGGGGGGCAAACGGGGCTGGCAGAATCAAGCCATGCCGAATCCGAATCCATCTCCCAAACCCAGCCCCGAATCCCGAAGCGCTTACAAGGCCTTCCGACCGATCTCCACCCGTTGGATGGATAACGATGCCTATGGCCATGTCAATAACGTCGTCTACTACAGCTGGTTTGATACGGCGGTCAACGCCTACCTGATCGAGCAGGGGGCGCTAGACATCCACAGTGGAGAGACCATTGGCCTGGTGATTGAGACCCACTGCAACTACTTCGCGTCTCTGGCCTTCCCGCAGACGGTGCAGGTGGGCATACGGGTGGCGCATCTGGGTACGTCCAGCGTGCGCTACGAGGTGGGCATCTTCGGGGACTCGGATTCCACGGCCGCCAAGGGCCATTTTGTGCACGTCTACGTGGACAAAGCGACTCGCCGGCCGGTGCCCCTGCCCGCACGGTTGAAAACGGTTTTGGAGGCCCTGCAATGACGACCACAGCATCGGCCGCCGTAGACGCGGCCATCACCTCCCGCATGTCGGTACGGGCCTTCACCAAGCAGGCGGTCGACCGCGCCACGATCGAGCACATCCTGCAGGTGGCCAGTCGCGCGCCCTCCGGCACCAATTGCCAGCCCTGGCGCGTCTATGTGCTGCAGGGTGCCAAGCAGGCCCAACTGGTGGAACAAGTATGCGCCGCCCACGATGCGATCCGGGCCAACCCGGCGCTGGCGGCCGAGTATGTGGAAGAGTACGACTACTACCCGCAAAAATGGGTCAGCCCCTATATCGACCGCCGCCGCGAAAACGGTTGGGGCCTGTACGGCCTGCTGGGCATAGGCAAGGCCGACAAGGACAAGATGCATGCCCAGCACCAGCGCAACTTCCGTTTCTTCGACGCGCCGGTTGGGTTGATGTTTACCGTGGACCGCGTGCTGGGGCGCGGCTCACTCGTGGACTATGGGGCTTTCCTGCAAAACATCATGGTGGCTGCACGCGGCCATGGCCTGCACACCTGCCCGCAGGCCGCTTGGAATGGCTTTGCCAAGATCATCTTGCCCCACATTGGCGCGGGGCCGGACGAGATGCTGGTCTGCGGCATGTCGCTGGGCCATGCGGATGAATCGGCACTGGTCAACGGCTTCCACACGCCCCGTGTGCCAGCGCAAGACTTCACCACCTGGCTGGAGTAGATGTTGCCCCCACGGTCACTCACTGCGTGTAGCTCCCTGTCGCCCGAGGGGGCCGTCATCGCCTTGGGGCGGCCCGTCGGCGATGGGCCGCACTCGATTGCCCCTGAGGCCACACCATGATCATCACCAGCCTGCTCGACACCGACCTCTACAAGTTCACGATGATGCAGGCGGTGTTGCACCAGTTCCCCGGTGCACAGGTGGAATACCGCTTCAAGTGCCGCAACCCGGGTGTGGACTTGGCGGCCCATGCCGCCGACATCCGTGAAGAGATACGCTCCCTGTGCGGCCTGCATTTCCAGGACAGCGAGTTGGTCTATCTGCGATCGCTGCGATTCATCAAGAGCGATTTCGTTGACTTCTTGGCGCTGTTTCGATTGAACGAGAAGTACATCACGGTCACTCCCCAAGCCAATGGCGAGATCGAGATCGCCATCGTCGGCCCCTGGCTGCACACCATCCTGTTCGAGATCCCTGTGCTGGCCATCGTCAACGAGGTCTATTTCCGCAACACCCAAAGCGTGCCCGATTTCCAAGAGGGCCGCAAACGCCTGGATACCAAGATCAGCCAACTGCGGTCCGATGGCTTGGCCGAGTTGAAGATTGCTGACTACGGCACCCGCCGGCGCTTTTCCCGCGCCTGGCATGACGAGGTCCTGCGCGTGCTGGTGGCCCGCCTGGGCACGGTGCCAGGCACAGGCCATGGCAGTGGCACACCGGGCCAATTGGCTGGCACCAGCAATGTGCTGGCAGCGATGCGCCTGGGCCTGACCCCGCTGGGTACCATGGCCCACGAATACCTGCAGGCCACGCAGGCCTTGGGCCCACGGCTGCGGGACAGCCAAGTCTATGCCTTCGAGTCCTGGGCCCGGGAGTACCGCGGTGACCTGGGCATTGCACTGTCCGACGTCTACGGCATGAGCGCCTTTCTGCGTGACTTCGACCTGTTTTTCTGCAAGCTGTTTGATGGTGCCCGCCACGACAGTGGCGATCCTTTCGCCTGGGGTGAGCGCATGCTGGACCACTACGCGCGCAACCGCGTGGACCCACGCACCAAGACGCTGATCTTCAGCGATGGCTTGACCATCCCCCGCACCATACAGCTGTACCAGCAGTTCAGGGGCCGTTGCCAACTGGCCTTCGGTATCGGCACCAATTTGACCAATGACCTGGGCTACGAGCCGCTGCAAATCGTTATCAAGATGGTCCACTGCAATGGCCAGCCCGTGGCCAAGCTGTCGGACACGCCTGCCAAGAACATGTGCAAAGACGAGAAATACCTAGCCTATCTGCGCCAGGTGTTTGAAATCGAAGCTCCAACCTGAACTACTGCCATGACTGCTGCAAATCCAAACCGCCCCCGCGTACTGATTACCCGGGCCGTCTTCCCTGAGGTGATTGAGCGCCTGTCCGAATACTTTGATGTGGAATCCAACCAGGAGGATGCGAACTGGAACCCAGCCGAATTGGCTCAACGCCTGCAGGGCAAGGTGGGAGCCTTTACGACAGGCTCGGTCCCCATCAATGCCGCGCTACTGGTCCAGTGTCCAGACCTGAAGATCTGCGCCAACATGGCGGTTGGCTACAACAACTTCGACCTTGATGCGATGAGCGCCGCCGGCGTGCTGGCCACCAACGCGCCTGATGTGCTGACAGAGACCACGGCCGACTTTGGCTTTGCGCTGATGATGGCCACCGCGCGCCGCATGGCCGAGAGCGAGCATTTTCTGCGCGCCGGCAAATGGACGCACTGGCGCTATGACATGTTTGCCGGTGCGGAGGTCCATGGCTCCACGCTCGGCATCATCGGCATGGGCCGCATAGGCCAAGGCATAGCACGCCGCGGCGCCTTGGGCTTTGGCATGCAGGTTGTTTATCACAACCGCAGTCGCCTCGATGACGCCATCGAGGCCGAATGCAAGGCCCGCTATGTCAGCAAACAAGAGCTGCTGCAAACGGCGGACCATGTGGTGCTGGTGGTGCCATACTCTGCCGCCACGCACCACACCATAGGTGCTGCCGAACTGGCGTTGATGAAACCCAGCGCCACGCTGACCAACATCGCCCGCGGCGGCATTGTGGACGACGCCGCGCTGGCCGCTGCGCTGCGCGACAAGCGCATTGCGGCCGCGGGGCTGGATGTGTACGAGGGCGAGCCCAAGGTCCACCCGGATCTGCTGACCGTGCCCAATGTGGTGCTGACGCCCCATATCGCCAGTGCAACCATGAGCACGCGCCGCGCGATGGCCATGCTGGCAGTGGACAATCTGATCGGCTATCTGGTGCATGACAAGGCGGTCACGCCGCTCAATGCGGATAGGTTGGCGCAGCGCGGGGCGGCCTAGCTTTGCATTTGCTACTGTATTGGTAGCGCTATGCATAGATTTCACGAGGGCTAGAGCCCAGTTTTATCAATACGATGTTGGCTGAAAAGGCGGTTTCACGGTGAATGATGGATGGATGGTTTGGGCGCTGCTGGCGCTGACATTGGTGACGCTGGCGGTAGCCGCATGGACGGCTTTCGCGCTGGGTCGCCTACGCGCAGGTGACACGCAAGCCGGGATGGATGCGCAACTGCAGCGCAAGGAGCTGCAAGACCTGCGCACCCTGCTGCAATCCAGTAACGAGCGCTTGGAGCGCGAACTGCGCCGCGAGATTGCCGAATCGTCCAAGGGCGCACGCCAAGAACTGACGCAGAACCTGGCCACCTTCCAGCAAACCCTGACGCAGCAAGGGGCCGAGGCCACGCGTACGCAAAACACGCAGATCGACGCCTTTGGCCAGCAACTGTCGCTGCTGCAGAAGACGCTGGCGGACACCTTGCATACCCAACTCTCCGGCATGGGCGAATCCACGGCTCGCCGCCTGGCCGAGCTGAGCGACACCAATACCCGCAGCATGACGGCGGTACGTGACGCCTTGAACCAACAATTGGCGCAACTGCAAACCACCAACTCCGCCAAGCTGGACGAAATGCGCGCCACGGTGGACGAAAAGCTGCAGACCACCTTGCAAGCGCGCTTGGGTGAGAGCTTCAAACAGGTCGCCGACCGGCTGGAGCAGGTTCACAAAGGCCTGGGCGAGATGCAGACGCTGGCCCAGGGCGTGGGCGATCTCAAGCACCTGCTGACCAACGTCAAGACCCGCGGCATTTTTGGCGAGGCGCAACTGGCCAGCCTACTGGAACAGGTCTTTGTGCCCGACCAGTACGCCGTGCAGATTGCGACACGGCCTGGCAGCAAGAACGTCGTCGACTTTGCGATCAAGCTGCCCGGCAAGTCCGACTCGGGCGCGCCGCTGTGGCTGCCGATTGACGCCAAGTTTCCCAATGAAGATTACGAGCGCCTGCTGGACGCGCAGGGCAGGGCCGATGTGGCCGGTGCCGAGGCTGCAGGCAAGGCGCTGGAGTTGCGCATACGGCTGGAGGCCAAGTCCATGGTCGAGAAGTATGTGGAGCCTCCGCACACTACCGACTTTGCGATTTTGTTCCTGCCCACCGAAGGTTTGTATGCCGAGGTGCTGCGCCGCCCCGGCCTGATGGAAAGCCTGCAACGCGACCACCGTGTCACGCTGGCTGGGCCTACCACCTTGCTGGCCATGCTGAGTTCCTTGCAGATGGGCTTCCGCACGCTGGCGCTGGAGAAGCGCTCCAGCGAGGTCTGGCAGGTGCTGGGCGCGGTGAAGACCGAATTCGAGAAATTTGGTGGTGTGCTGGCCAAAGTCAAATCGCAAACGCAGACCGTGCTCAACACGCTGGACAGTGCCGAGACCCGTAGCCGCGCCATGGGCCGGGTGCTGAAAAAGGTCGATGCCCTGCCCGATACGCAAGCACAAGCCCTGATCCCTTTCGACAAGGACTTTGACCGGGCAGAGGGTGATGCTGACGTTGACCGCGATGCCGATGCCAGCGCATGAGCCTCGCAACCGAACCCCAGCCTGAACCCGACACGTCTCGCTCCTGGGAACTGGCCCGGTTGATACTGGGCCAGATATTTCTGCACGGTAGCATGGCCGGCATGCGCATGGCCGCGCCCTTGCTGGCACTGCGCGAGGGCTATAGCGCGCTGGCTGTGGGCGTGCTGCTGGCCTTGTTTTCGCTGACCCAGGTGTTTTTGGCTATTCCCGCCGGGCGTTATGCGGACCGCCATGGCTTGCTCAAACCCATGGGCCTGGGTGTCGCCGCGGCCATGCTGGGCGCAGGGCTGGCCGCCGCCTTTCCATACTTTGCTGTGTTGTGCTTCAGCGCCTTGCTTATGGGCGGCGCCACGGGCGTGGCCATCATCGCCCTGCAGCGCCACGTGGGCCGGGCCGCACAAGACACGACCGAGCTCAAGCAAGTTTTTAGTTGGCTGGCCATTGGCCCCGCGGTGTCGAACTTCTTGGGGCCGGTGGCGGCCGGTTTGCTGATCGACCATGCGGGTGTGCTGCTGGGTGGCACGGCCGGTGACAGCAATGGTTTCAGGGCCGCGTTTCTGCTGATGGCGTGCATGCCGCTGCTGACCTGGTTCTGGGTGCGCCATACGCAGGAGTTACCCCCAGTTCAGCAGCCGCCAGGGTCCACGCAAGCCCGGGTCTGGCATCTGTTGCGCAATGCGCAGATGCGGCGCCTGTTGTTGGTCAACTGGCTGCTGTCATCCTGCTGGGACGTGCACACCTTTGTCGTGCCCATGCTGGGCCATGAACGCGGCTTCAGCGCGTCGGTCATCGGCACGCTGCTGGGCTCCATGGCGGTGTCGGGCGCGGTGGTGCGGGTTGCCATGCCCTTGGTGGCTGCGAACCTGCGCGAGTGGGTCGTCGTCACCGGTGCCATGGTCGTGACGGCCTTGTTGTTTGCAATCTATCCGCTGATGTTTTCGCCTTGGAGTATGGGCTTGTGCTCGGTGCTGCTAGGCCTGTCTTTGGGCTCCGTGCAGCCCATGATCTTGAGCACCCTGCACCAGATCACGCCGCATGCCCTGCATGGTCAGGCCATCGGCCTGCGGCTGATGACCTTGAACCTGTCCAGCGTGCTGATGCCCATGCTGTTTGGTACGGCGGGCCTGGTGGTGGGCGTGTCGGTCGTGTTTTGGACCGTGGGCTGCATGGTGGGCGCCGGTGCCCCCATGGCCTGGCGTCTCAGGCCGGGGGCGCCGGGCGACAGCTCTCAGGCCTTGTAGAACCCCTGGATGATGTCCCAGGTTTGCTGCGGGTCGTCGGCGTACTGGAACAGGTCCAAGTCTTCCGGCGAGATCGCACCTTCTTCCACCAGCACCTCCAGGTTCAACAAGCGCTTCCAGTACTCCGATCCAAACAAGATGATGGGAATGGGGTGGGACTTGCGGGTCTGCACCAGCGTGATGACTTCAAACAATTCATCCAGCGTGCCAAAGCCACCGGGGAAGGCCACCATGGCCTTGGCGCGCATCATGAAGTGCATCTTGCGCAGCGCAAAGTAGTGGAACTTGAAGCTCAGTGAGGGCGTGAGATACGGGTTGCCCGCCTGCTCATGCGGTAGCGCAATGTTGAGACCTACCGTAGGGGCGCCGGCTTCGGACGCGCCGCGGTTGGCGGCCTCCATGATGCCGGGGCCGCCGCCCGTGCAGACATAGATGCGTTCGCGTGGGGGCAGCGTGGCGCCGTGCGTGGCGACGATGTGGCCAAAGGCGCGGGCCTGTTCGTAGTAGTGCGCGTTGCGCAGATGGCGCTCGGCCAAGCGGATGGCCGACGGGTCCTTACTGGCGCGGGCCTGTTCCATGATGCGCTGTGCATCCTCCATGGAGCTGAAGCGTGCACTGCCAAAAACGACTACCGTGTTTTCAATACCTTGCTCCAATTGCGCCAGATCGGGCTTGAGCATTTCCAACTGCATGCGTATGCCGCGGGTTTCGCGGCGCAGCAGGAATTCGGGGTCGGCGAAGGCCAGGCGGTAGGCGTCGGCTTCCAGTGGGGTGCCTGCGTCGGCATGGGCCTTGAGTTCGCTCCATGCGTCGGCCAGGGTGCGGGGTACAGGTGTATTCGGGGTATCCAAGGGGCGGTGTCCTAGTTTCTTTTTGCTAAACGTCACAGGCCCGAGGGTACACCCGAATGCACCCGGTTCGCGGGCTTCAGTTCGCGTTCAACTTGAGTACCAGTTTGCCGTTGTTCGCGCCGGTGAACAGCATGTCAAAGGCCTTGGGGAAATTGTCCAGGCCTTCGACCACATCTTCACGTGTCTTGAGCTTGCCGGACGCGATCCAACCAGCCATCACCATCGCGGCTTCCATGGCGCGGTCGTAGTAGTCGGAGACCACAATGCCGGTCATCGTGGAGCGTGTCACCAGCAGCGACAGGTAGTTGGCTGGGCCCTTGACGGGCGTCGTGTTGTTGTACTGCGAGATGGCACCGCAGATGACGATGCGTGCACCACGTGCCAAGCGGGTCAGCACGGCGTCCAGAATGTCGCCACCCACGTTGTCGAAGTACACATTCACGCCCTGGGGCGCATGCTTGGCCAACGCGGCGGCCACGTCTTCGGACTTGTAGTCGATGGCGGCGTCAAAGCCCAGTTCTTCGACCAGGTAGCGGCACTTGTCGGCACCACCGGCGATGCCGATGACGCGTGCGCCCTTGATCTTGGCGATCTGCCCTACCACCGCACCCACGGCACCGGCGGCACCGGAGACGACCACCGTATCACCGGCCTTGGGCTGGCCCACTTCCAACAGACCAAAGTAGGCTGTCATGCCGGGCATGCCCAGCGTGCTGAGGTAGACGGGCAGGGGAGCCAGCTTGGGATCGACCTTGGTCAGACCCTGGCCGTTGGAATAGGCATAGTCCTGCACGCCCAGCAAACCGGTCACGTGGTCGCCGATGGCGAACTTGGGGTTCTTGGAAGCGGTGACACGGCCTACGGCCAGCGCACGCATGACTTCGCCCAGGCCCACGGGCGGGATGTAAGAAGCCTTGCTGTCATTCATCCAGCCGCGCATGGCGGGGTCCAGCGAGATGTACAGCACTTGGACAACGACTTCGCCGTCGACTGGGTCGCGCAGCGGCTCTTGGGTGCGGTTCCAGTCGCTGGCTTTGACGGTGCCTGCGGGGCGGGCGGCGAGTTTGAATTGGTTGTTGACGGTAGCGCTCATTGCAAATCTCCTGGGTGTGAAAACAAGGGGTTGTTTGGTTTTCAACGAGATTGCTGAAACCATGGGCTGAAGTGTAGAAAGCAATAAGTTGGCTGAATAGACCATTGAAATGCATAATATTGTTGTCTATAGGGCAACAATATTATGAAACCCGTCATGAATCCCCAGCGTTTGGCCAATTTCTCTGCCATCGTGCAGGCGGGCAGCATCAGCAAGGCGGCCTTGGGCTTAGGCTGCGGCAAGTCGGTGCTGTCACGCCAATTGGCCAAGCTGGAGGCCGAGTTGGGTGCGCGCCTGATCCAGCGCTCCACCCGCCGGCTGACGCTGACCGAGATTGGCGAACAGGTCTATGCGCAGGCCCAGCAGATCGACCGCGCACTGTCCAATATCGAGCAATTGACGGGGCAGTACCAGAGCGAGGTCAAGGGCCGCCTGCGCGTCAGTTGCCCCATGCCATTGGGCCAGCGCTATCTGGTGCCGCTCTTGGTTGAGTTCACGCAGCGCTACCCGCTGGTGGATGTGGTGCTGATGGTGGAGGACCGCATGGTGGACCTGATTGCCGAGCACATCGATGTGGCCATCCGCGTGGCCCATCTGGAGGACTCCACACTGGTGGCGCGCAAGCTGGCCGATAGCTCACGCGTGGTGGTGGCGGCGCCCAGCTACCTGCAGCGCCGTGGCACGCCCACCATGCCCGCCGATCTGGCCCAGCACGATTGCCTGGTCTACACCAATGGCGCGCGCAGCTTTGACGAGTGGGGGTTCATCCACGACGGGCAGACTACGCTGGTCAACGTGCAAGGCAAGATACAACTCAATGACGGCATGTCGCTTGTTGCTGCGGCCTGCGCGGGTGGCGGTATTTTGCTAACGGACCGGTTGATGGTGGCCAAGGAACTGGCCAGTGGGGAACTGGTGGAGATCATGCGTGACTATGGCCTGCGGCCGGGGCAGTCCATGTATGCGGTGTACCCAGCACGGCCCTGGCTGGCTCTGAAGACGGCCACCTTTGTAGCCTTCTTGCAGGAGCGTCTGTTTGCGCAGTGACAAATAAAAAAAGGCTTCCGAAGAAGCCTTTTTGAGAGCGGGGCGTTGTTTCACCGCCGGGCCGCCCCAAGGTGAAACGCACCCCCTTGGGGGGCAGCGACCCACGCAGTGGTGGAGCGCGGGGGCACTAGTTTAGACGCGCTTGCGGTACTCACCGGTACGGGTGTCGATTTCAACCTTGTCGCCTTGGGCAACGAAGATTGGCACGCCGATTTCGAAACCGGTGGCGATCTTGGCAGGCTTCAAAACCTTGCCCGACGTGTCGCCCTTGACGGCGGGTTCGGTCCAGGTGATCTCGCGCACAACGCTGGTGGGCAGTTCAACGGAAATGGCCTTGCCTTCGTAGAACACCACTTCGGTGGTCATGCCGTCTTCCAGGTAGTTCAGTGCGTCGCCCATGTTTTCGGCTTCGACTTCGTACTGGTTGTACTCAGTGTCCATGAACACATACAGGGGATCGGCGAAGTAGGAGTAGGAGCACTCTTTCTTGTCCAGAATGATCTGGTCCATCTTGTCGTCGGCCTTGAACACGACTTCGGTGCCGAAGTTGGCGATCAGGCTCTTGAGCTTCATGCGCACGGTGGCGGCATTGCGGCCACCGCGGGCGTATTCGGTCTTCAGAACGACCATGGGGTCTTTGCCGTGCATGATGACGTTGCCGGCGCGGATTTCTTGTGCGATTTTCATGTGCTTTAAGCGGTTGTCACTGTCAGCCTGTGCTGCCAGCGTGATAGGCCGCACAAGGCGGCGAAGACGCCACCATAGACAGGCGGCGGAGCATGGTTTGCCATCGGTTTACGGGGCAAATTCAGCAAAGCCTCGGATTTTACCGTTTTTTCCACACAAACTGAAGCAGCTGCGTGGCCAGATCGTCCATGCCCAGCAGGCGTTCGCGTGCGGACTGCACGGATTGCGACCAGGCCTGCAAATCAATGGCGGGGAGGGGCTCTGCAACCGCCGGTCCGTTCCAGCGGTGGTGGAAAGCACGCAAGCCAGGTGGGGCGGCCAGCATGTCCAGAAAGGCCTCCAGCTTGGGCAGGTGGGCCGCATCGTCTTGCGCATAGATTTGCCAGACCAGGGGCTTGTCGGCCCAGATGGCGCGCACCAGTGAGTCTTCGCCCCGTACAAAGTTGAGGTCGCAAGCCCACAGCAGGTGGTCGTAGTCGTGCTGCGTCAGGGCGGGCAGGTAGTGGATGTGCAGGTTGCTTCCTGTTGGCAGGCTCGAAGTGGCCTGCCGCATGGCCGCCTGCGCACGCCCGGCCGTGACCAGGAGTCGCACTGGTGCGGGCCACGCATCCAACTGGGACAGCAGCGCAGGCAATGCCGCCGGTTCATAGCAAAACAAGGACACCAGCAGCTCGCCCGTTGCATCCGGCACGCCTTGCCTCTCCAACCATGCTGCACGAAATCCCGGTTGGGCAAATGCCTGTTGGCGCTGCTGCAAACCCGGCTCGCGCAGTAGACCGCCGGTGCGTGCAGTGAAACCGGGGTAGAAAAAATACTTGGTCCAGCCTTTGGCCGGACCGCTCATGACCGGTGATGGCAGGCCATGGGAGCGCTCCACAAAGGATTCGGCCGACAGATATTCCAGGTTGATCCAGATCGGTTGGCTTAAGCCTGATTGGCCTATAGCCCTCGTAATACTTGAATAGTGCGCTATAAATTCTGGAGCAATCTCGCAACCGAACCCTTCCACCCACACATCCGCAGGCGGCAGGTTGGCCAGATGCTTGGTGTCCTGCGAATCCGCCCAGTCCAGCACCTGTATACCCGCGCATGCGCCTTGCAGCGCGCTCGGCGCCATCCATTGCAGCCCGCGCGCGTCGTCCACCCACAGGCGCATGCGGTGACCGCGAGCGGCCAAGTCGGTACACAAGCGCCAACAAACACCGAGGTCGCCAAAATTGTCGATGACGCGGCAAAACACGTCCCATAGCAGCGGTGGCGTTGGCGAATCTTGGGGTGCGGGTTTTTGCATGGGTCCGATTGTCCACCGGGGCAAAGAACGCACAATACTGCCCATGCTTGCTGACGAAACCCATTCCGAAGAACTGCTGCGCGAAGTCGCTGCGCTGCCTGCATTGCCCGGCGTGTACCGCTACTTTGATGTGCAAGACCAGTTGCTCTATGTCGGCAAGGCCATCAACCTGAAGAAGCGGGTTTCCAGTTATTTCCAGAAGAACCACGGCGGCACCCGCACCGGCCACATGGTCAGCAAGATTGTGCGCATGGAGACCACGGTGGTGCGCTCCGAGGCCGAGGCCTTGCTGCTGGAAAACAACCTCATCAAGACGCTCAATCCCAAGTACAACATTCTGTTTAGGGACGACAAGAGTTACCCGTATTTGAAGATGACGGGCGTGCCCAAGCGATCAGTTGTAGAGACTATGCCCGGAACCGCCGCACCCGCCCCAGCACTGGCCGCGGACTTTGCACGGGTCTCGTACTACCGCGGCAGTGTGGAAAAAAAGCACCGTTACTTCGGCCCCTATCCCAGTGCCTGGGCGGTGAAGGAAGCCATTTTGTTGATGCAGAAGGTCTTTCGCCTGCGTACCTGTGAAGATCCGGTGTTCAGCAACCGCAGCCGCCCCTGTTTGCTGTACCAGATCAAGCGATGCTCGGCGCCCTGCGTCGGTCACATCTCGGCGCAGGACTATGCCGAGGATGTGGCCAACGCCGAGAAATTCTTGCGCGGCGATGCGCAAGAGGTTCTGCGCCACTTGGAAGCCCGCATGATGGCCCACGCCGACAAGCTGGAGTTCGAACAGGCCGCTGAGCTGCGTAACCAGGTGGCGGCCTTGTCCAATGTGCTGCACCAGCAGGCGATGGACAACGTGGAAGACCGCGACGTGGACATCCTCGCCGTCAAGGTGCAGGGCGGCAAGGCCTGCGTCAACTTGGCCATGGTGCGTGGCGGCCGCCATCTGGGCGACAGGCCGTACTTTCCGGTCCATGTGGAAGATGCAGCCGGCCTGGCCGACGATGACGCGGGTGATGCGCCACTGCCACCTGTAGAAGTTCAGGTGTTGGAGGCCTTTTTGTCCCAACACTATGTGGATGTGGCCATGCCGCCCACACTCATCGTCAGCGAGCCGGTCAGCAAGGGACTGTTGAAGGTCTTGTCCGAGCAAGTGGGATTCAAGGTCAGCGCCATCCACCAGCCGCGCGAGCAACGCCGAGCCTGGTTGGAAATGGCGCAAACCAATGCCGCCTTGCAACTGGCCCGCTTGCTGGCGGAGGAGGGCTCGCAGCAGGCCCGTACCCGCGCATTGGCCGAGGCGTTGGATTTGACGTTGGACAGCCTGGACAGCTTGCGGGTGGAGTGTTTTGATATCTCGCACACGGCAGGGGAGGCAACTCAGGCCTCGTGCGTGGTGTTCCACCACCACAAGATGCAGAACTCTGAATACCGGCGCTTCAATATCGATGGCATCACGCCGGGGGACGACTACGCCGCCATGCGGCAGGTACTGACCCGCCGCTATGGTAAATTGGCCGAAGCTCTCAAGGAGGCCAAGCATGTGGGGCAGGCACTATCTGGCACGGGCCGACTGCCTGATCTGGTGCTGGTAGACGGCGGCAAAGGCCAGGTGTCCATGGCGCGTGAGGTATTCGAACAATTGGGGCTGGATCTGTCGTTGATCGTCGGAGTGGAAAAGGGTGAGGGTCGCAAGGTCGGCTTGGAGGAGTTGGTCTTTGCCGATGGGCGCGAAAAGGTTTACCTGGGCTCCGATTCCGCGGCGCTGATGTTGGTGGCCCAGATACGCGACGAGGCCCACCGATTCGCCATCACCGGCATGCGCGCCGCGCGGGCCAAGGTGCGGGTGGGTGGAGGCAAGTTGGAGGAGATCCCCGGAGTTGGCCCCAAGCGGCGGGCCAAGTTGTTGCAGCGCTTTGGCGGCGTGCGCGGCGTGGCGCTGGCCAGTGTTGACGACATCGCAACAGTCGATGGCATCTCCAAAGAATTAGCGGAAGAAATCTACCGCGCTTTGCACTAATAGAAGCGCCCCTGCGCTCCGTCGCTGCGCGGGTCACGGCCCCCAAGGGGTCTTTCGTGTCTTGGGACGGCCCGGCGGCACGCAAGCCGTGCCACAATCAAGCCATGTTTATGACCATACCGACCATCATGACGTGGACGCGGATCTTTGCGATCCCACTCATCGTGGGGGTTTTCTATTTGCCCGATTCGGTGGCAACGCTAGCTGAGAAAAACCTGACGGCAACCATCATGTTTGTGGTGTTTGCCGCCACCGATTGGCTGGATGGTTACCTGGCTCGCAAGCTGAACCAGACCTCATCATTTGGTGCCTTCCTCGACCCGGTCGCCGACAAGTTTCTAGTGTGTGCTTGCGTGCTGGTGCTGGTGCATTTGGGCCGTGCCGATGTGTTCGTAGCGCTGATCATCATCGGGCGCGAAATTGCCATCTCGGCTTTGCGCGAATGGATGGCCCAGATTGGTGCATCCAAGAGCGTGGCTGTGCACATGATTGGCAAACTGAAGACCGTTGCACAAATGGTTGCAATTCCATTCCTGCTGTTCGACGGCGTTTTGTTTGGTCTGGTTCATACCCATCAATGGGGTGTCTGGCTGATCTGGGTGGCAGCGATTTTGACCATCTGGTCGATGGTGTATTACCTGCAAAAAGCCTTGCCGGAAATCCGGGCGCGGGCCAAATAGCGCTCACCTTTTTGCCGCGCTGGCCTCACCGTCTTGAGGCTTTTTGTGCGCACGCGATTACCACATTTATTCTTGATTTCTGGGTCAAATTTTGAGAACAAATGCGACTAGAATCTGCCTCCGCACCGTTGTAAAGCTGCATGGCGTATTGACATGGAAATGACCCATGGCTTTAATGGGCAGCAGCAGCCGCGGTTGCTACTGAAGTGATCCAGACCAGCTTCCGGCCCGTTTGCGCAATGTGCAGAGAACCAGAGAACTGAGTCCGGTGAAAACAATATTTGAAGAGACAATTCGATTAACTCTGCTTCCTACAAGGGGTCTTTGTGAATAAAACCGAACTGATTGAGCACATTGCAAAACATGCCGACATTTCCAAGGCCGCAGCGACACGCGCCTTGGAGTCCACTATTGGAGCGGTAAAAACCACCTTGAAAAAAGGCGGCACGGTGTCGCTGGTAGGTTTTGGTACATTTGCGGTCGGAAAACGTGCGGCCCGTACCGGTCGTAATCCCCGCACTGGCGCTGCGATTAAAATCAAGGCCGCCAAGGTTCCCAAGTTCCGTCCTGGCAAGGCATTGAAAGATGCTCTGAATTGATTTTTTGGTTTAAGGTGGGGTGATTAGCTCAGTTGGTAGAGCGGCGCCCTTACAAGGCGTAGGTCGGCGGTTCGAGCCCGTCATCACCCACCACCGGCACTCAGACAAAGGCGAACAGTGTGTTCGCCTTTTTTGTTATTTACTGGAGAGTTAGCGCATGTTCGATTACGTTCGCAAGCACACAAAAATCATGATGATTTTGATGTTCTTGCTGATCATTCCCGCGTTCGTTGTGACCGGTGTTGAAGGATTCAAGAGCATTCGTGCCGGCGGTGACGCCGTGGCCACAGTAGCCAATCACAGCATCACACAGGGCGAGTGGGACGCTGCCCACAAAAACGAAGTGGATCGTCTGCGCCAGCAAATGCCCAATCTGGATGCCAAGTTGCTGGAGTCGCCCG
This sequence comes from Rhodoferax sp. GW821-FHT07G04, assembly GCF_059418585.1. Classification (NCBI taxonomy): domain Bacteria; kingdom Pseudomonadati; phylum Pseudomonadota; class Betaproteobacteria; order Burkholderiales; family Comamonadaceae; genus Rhodoferax; species Rhodoferax sp. GW821-FHT07G04. The sequence continues at coordinate 178,734 of NZ_JBWKQD010000001.1, read as the reverse complement.
AGGCGCGCTACATGACCTTGGAACGGCTGGTGCGCGAGCGTGTGCTGGCCGAAGCCGTCAAAGATGCGGGCCTCAACATTGCCGATGCGCGCATGACCCGAGAGTTGCAACAAAGCCCCGCTTTTTCCAGCCTACGCAAGCCTGACGGAGCTTTGGATCTCGAACGTTTCAGCCAAGTGGCAGCGGCTCAGGGCCTGACTTCGGACGGCCTACTAGCGCGTGTCCGCAGCCAAATGTCTGAGCGGCAAGTAGAAGCCGGTGTGGTGAATACCGCGTTTTCTCCCGCAGCATTGCCTGACGTGTCGTTGAATGCGTTTTATGAGCGGCGCGAAGTGCAGATTTCACGTTTCAACCCGACAGACTACGCCAGCAAGGTCAATCCCACGGATGCGGAGATCGAAGCCTTCTACCAGTCCAACTTGGCTAGCTTCAAGTCGCCAGAGTCTGCCAATATTGAGTATGTGGTGCTCGACCTGGACATCGTCAAGAAATCCATCAGCCTCAATGAAGCCGATGTGAAGACGTATTACGACCAGAATGTGACACGCCTGAGTGGTAAGGAAGAGCGCCGTGCCAGCCATATTCTGATCAATGCGCCCAAGGATATGCCGGCAGATGAGCGTAAAAAGGCCCGCGAAAAAGCGGATGCCTTGCTGGCCCAGGTACGCAAAGCACCCGATAGTTTTGCCGATGTGGCGCGCAAGAATTCGCAGGACCCAGGTTCTGCGCCCAATGGCGGCGATCTCGACTTCTTTGGCCGCGGTGCCATGGTCAAGCCCTTCGAAGAGGCTGCGTTCGCTATGCAAAAGGGTGACATCAGCGATGTAGTGGAATCCGACTTTGGTTTCCACATCATCAAGGTGACGGACACCAAAATACCCAAGCAACGCAGTTTTGAAGAGTTGCGCCCCAGCATAGAAGCCGATCTGAAGCAACAACAGGCGCAGCGCAAGTTTGCCGAGGTTGCCGAGCAATTCACCAATGGCGTCTACGAAGAATCCGATAGCCTGAAGTCCGTTGCCGAGCGTTTGAAACTGGAGGTCAAGACGGCAAACAATCTGCAGCGCAAACCAGCTCCTGGTGTTACAGGTGTCTTTGCCAATCCGAAGTTTCTGGCGGCTGTTTTCAGCGCGGACTCCTTGGAGAAGAAACGCAATACCGAAGCGGTTGAAGTCGGTTTGAACCAATTGGCTGCTGCACGCATCACCCAATACACGCCCGCGAGCACACAACCCTTGGCCGATGTGCGTGCTGTTGTGAAGGCCGGTTTGGTTGCCAAACAATCCGCGGAACTGGCGAAGAAGGAAGGCGCCGCGAAGCTCGCAGCGTGGAAGACCAAAGAGCCGGAGCAACTGCCAGCAACCGCGACCGTTTCACGTGAGGGCGCGCAAACAGTTCCCGCTCCTGTGTTGGACGCAGTATTGCAGGCAGACACCGCTACGTTGCCAGCCTGGGTGGGTGTGGATCTGGGTATTCAAGGCTACGTAGTTGCGCGTGTCAGCAAGGTGCTGCCCCGCAGTGCGCCTGTGGCTGCGACCGCCGAGCAAGAGCGCAAACAGTATGCACAATGGGTAGCCAACGCCGAAAACAAGGCTTACTACAAGATGCTAAGCCAGCGATTCAAGGTGGCCATCAAGGCCCCACGTCCCGCACCCGGTGCAACCGGACAACAAACTTTGGTTGAATAGGGGAAAACACCGGCTATAATCTGGTGCTCGCGGTGGCTGTAGCTCAGTTGGTAGAGTCCAGGATTGTGATTCCTGTTGTCGTGGGTTCGAGCCCCATCAGCCACCCCAACTGATACACATGAAGCCTGCTATCTAAACGGTAGCAGGCTTTTTTTATGCAAGGAGAAGTCCTGTGAGCGACGATACCAAGGCATGCCCCGTTTGTGCGGAAACCATCAAATCGGCGGCCATCAAATGTCGGTTTTGCAATACGGATTTGGTAGCGTTTGCTGCGGCCAAAGACTCAGAGGCGGAAAGGGTCCTATATGCGGCCCATCCGGCGATCATTTTTTCGATGTGGCAATGGCTGGTAGTTGTCGGGACTGTGGGCATCGCCTTCATTTACTACTGGGTGCAGAGCCTGTCGACCCGGTATGAAATCACAACACAGCGGGTCAGGATCGAAGAAGGCATCCTTTCCAAATCCAAAGAGAGCGTGGAGCTTTTTCGCATTGATCACTTCGATGTGCTCAAACCTCTGGGCATGCGCTTGCTGGGTCACTGCGTGCTGCAATTGCGTTCCAGCGACTCCAATTTTTCAACCGTAGTGATCTTCGGAGTCCAAGATCTGGAAAAGCTGGCTGACACTCTGCGCGAATGCTCATTGCGTGAGCGCGCCAGGCGGCGCGTTACGACGGTGGTGCAAGCTTGAGCTAACGGTCTTTGTAGCTGAATCCAACAATCAGCCACGGTATGACTTTACCGTCTACGTCGGGCGGTAACTTTTCAGTCTTGTCGATCGCGTTGATGACGGCGTCATCCCACGACTTTACGCCGCTGGATTTCACCAATTTGCGGCTGATGATGGTCCCATCAGGGGAGGTGCGCACTTCCACATCAGCTACGGGGTTGCTACCTAAGGACTCCGTGTAAGTGATGTTGGGTTTGATGCGCGCAATGATGCGTCCCATGTAGCTGGCGGAGGGGCCTGAGGACTGCTTGGCAGAGCCCATGGAGTTGGCATCACCCGAACCCGCTGCTTGGTTGGCCATGCGGTTCATGCGCTCGATTTGTTGACGACGCAGCTCCGCGATTTGCTTGGCATCCGTCTCTGATTTTGCGGCCTGTGCCTTTTGCAGGTCCTGCTGTGCCTTCTTGTCGCGTGCTAATTTTTCGCGCTGCTCTTTGTCACGCGCTTCCTTTTCTTCGGCCAACTTCTTGGTTCTGAGGGCCTCTTTTTGACGCTTTTCCAGAGCCAGGCGTTCCTGCTCCTGCTGCCGTTCCCTTTCCAATCGTGCCTTTTCTTTCGCAATAGCAATGCTCGGGTCGGGCACTGTGGGCAGAGGCGTTGGCGGTACAGGAGTTTCCTTGAGCACCGGCGCTTTTACCGGGTCTGGTGTCTCGGGTGGTGGTTCGGGTATAGGCGGCGGTGCTGCTTCTACCGGAAGTGCTGACCATAGCTCCGCTGCCACGGTGACCGGAGTGGTGTCCCGTTTCCATTGCACTCCCAGGGACAGTACGACCAGCAGGAGTGCATGCGCCAAGATGGCCAAGCCAAAGGCGCGCATCAGCCCCGGCGTGGGCGGCGGGGCAAATTCCATGCGGGCTTGGTCGGCATTCATGGCTGGTGCACCGGGTTGCAGAGGGTCAGATCAGTTATCAATTGGCTAGTTGCACGGACAGACCGACCCGTTGAATACCCGCACGCTGCAAGGTATCCATGACCTTGACTACGCTTTCATACTTCACATTTTTATCGGCGCTAATCACCACAGCCGAATTGGTGGCCGTCACTCCGTCACGCGCGCCCTGCGCACCTTTGACCGCACCTGCGAGCTCCTTCAGGCTGAGGGCCGTGGTCTTGTCTTTCACCTTCATTTCCAGGCCGTCATTCTTGCCCAGTACGATTTGAATGATCTGGTCGGGCTGGCGTGACGCCTTACCCACACTAGGGAGATCAATCATGCTGGGCGTGATCAAAGGCGCCGTCACCATAAAAATGATCAGCAGCACCAGCATCACGTCGATGAAGGGCACCATGTTGATTTCGTTGATGGTGCGGCGGCCTCGGCCACGGTGCGATACGGCTGGCATGATTACCGCGTGTTCGTCGTAGGTTGCGCACCAACATTGCGCTGCAGAATGTTGGAGAACTCTTCGATAAAGGTCTCTTGGTGCGTGGCAATGCGGTCGATGTCGCGGGCAAAGCGGTTATATGCAACAACTGCTGGGATGGCGGCAAACAAGCCAATCGCCGTTGCGACTAGTGCCTCGGCAATGCCCGGTGCTACCGTGGCCAGCGTCACCTGGGTCAATGCGGCCAAGCCTACAAAAGCGTGCATGATGCCCCACACGGTGCCAAACAAACCTACGTAGGGTGACACTGAGCCGACCGATGCCAGGAAGGAGAGGTTGGTTTCAATCACATCCATCTCCCGCTGAAAGCTGGCACGCATGGCGCGACGGGCGCCGTCCATCAATGTACCAATGTCGGTAATGCGACGCTCACGCAGCTTTTGGAATTCGCGCATGCCGCTGGCGAATATCCGCTCCATAGGACCGCCTTTACCGGCGTGCTTGGATGCATCGGTAAATAGGTCGTTCAAGCTGGCGCCGGACCAGAATTCGCGTTCGAACGATTCGTTGAGTGACTTCACGCGGTTCAGCGCAAAGTATTTTCGGAAGATGGCTGCCCAGCTCGTAATGGACACCAGCATCAATAGCAGCATGACGGCTTGCACCACGACACTTGCGTTGAGCACCAGGTGGAGTATGGATAGGTCTTGGTTCATTGCGGAATTTCAGGAGGGTGATGCGGGGCCGTAACTGGGTCAACATTAGAGCAGAAGCGTGCGCAAACGTGCCACGGCTTCCTGTAAGTGTTCCATGGAACTGGCCGTTGAAAAGCGCACGAAATTGTGTGTTTGGGCAGAGCCAAAATCGCGCCCTGGGGTGATGGCGACATGGGCCTTGTTCATGACTTCAAACGCGAAATCCCAACTGTCCTTGATCCCCAACTTGGCGCACGCCGCTGAACAGTCCGCCCAAGCGTAGAAGGCGCCGTCGGGCATCACTGGCACGGTCAGTCCCATGGCGTTGAGCTGCGGTATGAAGTAGTCGCGCCTGGCCTTGAATTCACTGCGGCGCTGCTCGTACAGCGCCAGGCTTTCGGGTTCGAAACAGGCCAGAGCCGCATGCTGGGCAATGGTGCTGGGGCAGATGAACAGGTTTTGTGCCAGGCGCTCGATGACGGGCACCAGGTTTTCCGGCACCACCATCCAGCCCAGGCGCCAGCCGGTCATATTGAAATATTTGCTGAAGCTGTTGATGCTGATGATGTCGTCGTCCAGCGCCAGTGCGGTCTGCCCGTACTGGGCTTCAAAGCTCAGCCCCAGATAGATCTCGTCGGCCATGGTGATGCCACCATGCATCTGCACCACGCGGTGGATGTCGCGTAAGGCGTCCGGGTGGATAGACGTGCCTGTGGGGTTGGAGGGCGACGCCAGCAGCACGCCACGCGTGCGCGGACCCCATTCAGAGCGCACCGCATCGGCGCTGAGTTGGAAACGGTCTTCGGCCGTGGTCGGCACCAGCACCGCATAGCCTTCCGCTGCACTGACAAAATGCCGGTTGCAGGGGTAGCTGGGGTCGGGCATCAGGATTTGATCGCCGGGCTCGATCAGGGCCATGCATGCCAGGTGCAGGGCAGCCGATGCGCCTGCCGTCACCACAATCCGGCTGGCTGGTATGTCGACGCCGAAGCGCTGGGCATACCATTGGCTGATGCGTTCACGCAGCATCGGAAGTCCGGTTGCGGGTGTGTACTGCGTGCGACCGTCACGAATGGCGCGCTCTGCGGCTTCTTGCACCAAGGGTGGGGCTGTGAAATCGGGCTCACCGATGTTCAGAAAAATCATGGGCGCATTGGTGTGCGCCACTGACTGGCCCAAACTCGCGGCGGCCTTGGCCACCTCCATCACATAAAAGGGTTCTATCTTTTGTGCACGCGAGGATATTTGCATGGATGTATTGGCTGTGCGCGATCAGTTACGCGGCTTTTTGGCTTGCGCGCGGTCTGCTTCGACTTCGACTGCGCGCAGCGTCGGCGCTATGCCATTGAGAACGGCGTTTACATATTTGTGCCCATCAGTGCCACCGAACTCCTTGGCCAATTCAATGCATTCATTGAGCACCACGCGCCATGGCACATCGAGACAATGGCTCAATTCATAGGCACCGATCCACATAATCGCATGCTCAATGGGTGAGATCTCCGACATGGGCCGATCCAGCAAATGCGTAATCAAGGCATCCAGTTGTACGGCCTCCGCAATGCAGCCTTGCAGCAGTGCATCAAAGTGCACGGCGTCTGCCTTGTTGAAGCCTGCCAGATCGCGGGTAAAACGGTCGATGTCGTCAATTGCGTTGCCTCCAACCAGATGCTGGTAAAGGCCTTGCAACGCGAACTCGCGCGACCGGCTGCGGTCTGACTTGCTACCGGCTTTGCGCGCGCCGGTGCTGGTAAGGCCGGTACGGGATTGGCGAGGAGGGCGTTTGGACGCGGCGTTCATGGTGCTCATTACATGGCCTCCAACAGGTTCGCCATCTCTATGGCCACACGCGCGGCATCGCGCCCTTTTTCTATCTGGCGGGCGACAGCCTGGGGCATGTCTTCTGTAGTCAAAATTGCGTTGGCAATTGGCAATTGGTAATCCAGCGAAACACGTGTCACGCCTGCGCCCGACTCGTTGGCTACAAGCTCGAAGTGATAGGTTTCACCGCGGATGATGCAGCCAATAGCGACCAAGGCGTCGTAATTGGTCTTTTCTGCCATAGCCTGCAAAGCAACAGGGACTTCCAGAGCGCCAGGTACGGTCAAGTGCTCTATGTCTTTCTCTGCCACGCCCAGCGCAATGAGCTCGGCTTTGCAGGCCTGTGTGAGAGCATTGGTGACGTCGGCATTGAACCGCGCCTGCACGATGCCTATTTTGAGGCCCTTTCCATTCATGCGGTCGTCCGTAGTGGCAACGTGGCCCTTGTCTGCGCCAAACATAGAATTCCTTTCAATGGGAGACGGCTTAGCAGCGATCTCCATGCCAATTTATTTCGTGATGTAACCGGTGATCTCGAGGCCATAGCCAGCCATGCTGGGCATGCGTCGAGGGCTGCCCATCAGGCGCATTTTGTGCACACCGCATTGGCGCAGTATTTGTGCACCGATGCCATAGGTGCGTAGGTCCATGCGGCCCCGCTCGGGCGCATGTGCTGGGCGTGCTGTACCTTCGAACTGGGCTAACAGCTGCTCACCACTTTCGCCACAGTTGAGCAGCACCACAACGCCCTGGCCCTCTGTTGCAATATGGGACAACGTGGCGTCCAGGCTCCAGGAGTGCATGGTGCGGCCCACTTGGAGCGCGTCCAGTATCGACAATGGTTCGTGCACACGTACTGGAATGGTGTCGGATGCATTCCACTCGCCGCGAACCAAGGCGAGGTGTACGCCTCGACCCGTGGTGTCGCGGAATGCATGGGCAGTGAACTCACCAAATGCCGTGTTGATGGCATGCGTTCCCATGTTCTCAATCAGGGATTCCACGCGGCTGCGGTAGGCAATCAGATCGGCAATCGTGCCAATCTTGAGACCATGCTCGCCTGCAAACAATTGCAAGTCGGGCAGACGGGCCATGGTGCCGTCGTCCTTCATGATTTCGCAGATCACCGACGCGGGGGAGCATCCTGCCATGGTCGCCAGATCGCAACCGGCCTCGGTGTGGCCAGCACGCATGAGCACGCCGCCGTCCACCGCTTGCAAGGGGAATATATGGCCAGGTTGTACCAAATCGTTAGGCACCGCGTTCTTGGCTACCGCAGCCTGTACCGTGCGTGCGCGATCCGCAGCCGAAATGCCCGTGGTGACGCCTTCTGCGGCCTCAATGGAGACAGTAAATGCCGTACCTTTTTTGTCGCCATTACGCGCAACCATGGGCGGAAGTTGCAGCTTTTCACAGCGTTCGCGGGACAGTGTCAAACAAATCAAACCGCGGCCAAAACGGGCCATGAAATTGATGGCATCTGCCGTGACGTGGTCGGCTGCGAGAACTAGGTCCCCTTCGTTCTCACGGTCTTCTTCGTCCACCAAAATGACCATGCGCCCGGCGCGCATGTCTGCCACGATGTCTTCTACTGGGGAAATAGGCACAGGGGTCTGGGGTTTCATGGTGTCAAAGGTAGGGCAGGGAATACCCGTTATTGTCCCAGATGAAGTGGGCGCCGCAGTGGGATTCCATTCTCAGGCTGCGGCTTGTCAAAACAGCGTCGCGTCTGTTACTAGTCCGGTAGGGCAATCTGGTTGTCGACGCTGAACTGGTAATCCTTGAAGATATGTTCGGCACTCAGGGTTTGGTAGGTTCCGTCGGCCAACTTGCGCGTAGTGTCTTTGAGGCGGTAAGTCGTGCTGCCGCAGGTCCAGCAATTGAAGTTGCGCATATGGGTGCACAAGCAGGTTTTATCCATCACGGAGATGTTTTTGCCATCTGGATGGATCACGATTTGCTCGTTGTAGGCGGTGATATAGGCGCAACTACCGTTGCCATCCAGGAGATAGCCATAGGCTTCGCAGTTGGGTCGAATGCCGGCGCCAATGGCGGGCGTGCTGCGCAGCATGCGCATCGGGTAGCCTGTTGGGGAGATGGTGTTGACGATGATGTCTTCCTCGCTGGCCCTGAAGTACTCCTGCTTGATCTTGGCAGGCAGTCCGCATTCGTTGGACACAGTAAAACGGGTAGCCACTTGAAGACCTGCTGCTCCAATCTCCAGAAACGACACGGCGTCACTGCCGGTGAAGATGCCGCCTGCCGCAATCAGGGGGATGTCCAATTGCTCGGTCTTCATGAATTGGGCAATTTCGGTCACGATGGTGGCCAAATCGTATTCGGCCCAGTCCATGCCAAATCCCAGGTGCCCGCCGGCCAGTGGGCCTTCAATGATGATGTAGTCCGGTAATCGGCCCAGGCGCGAGGTCTTGCGCAGGAATAATTGCAAGGCACGGACAGACGACACAATGATGCCCAGCTTGGCGTCTCTGAATCGCGGGTGATCCGCCATTAGCGCAAAGGAGCCCAGATGCAGGCCCGCGCTCAGCGTAATGCCGTCAATGCCGGCATCCAATGCCGAATTCAGCCGCACCTGCAGGGTTTCACGCGGCGCGTTCATCGTGAGCTTTTCCATGCAGTTGACGAAGATCATGCCGTCGCCACGTTTGGCTTCCATGGTCTTACCTACATGCAGTTTGGTCGCTTCGGCCAAGCGCCCAAGGTCGAACTTGATATCGCTCTTATCGGAATTGGCGATGTTGTATTTGTAGAACTTGGTCTTCTCTTTGACGAAGTCAGTATCAAAACGCCGATCCGATACATCTGGCACCATTGCGTCCGAAATGTGGCCAATTCCGCCTAAACGAGCTGCTTCCAGCGCCAACTCCGCGGTAGAAATATCAACGCCCATGCCGCCGATCATGATGGGAACGTATTCTTTTTTTCCAAACCGCAAGCGGAAGTCGTCTACTCGTTTCATTATTGTCCTTGTGGGATTTGTGTGTCGGTATAGCGCATTAGCATGTCAAATTGACGGTGGCATGTCGCTGCTAAGCATGCGTTCCACGTAGCGCGCAATCAAATCAATTTCCAGATTGACCCTGGAGCCGGGTTTCAGGTTGCCTAGGGCTGTATTGTCCACGGTATGCGGTATCAGATTGATGCTGGCTTCGCAGCCTTCGGCCAAATCCGCGATGCGGTTGACCGTCAGGCTGACGCCGTTGATCGTGATGGACCCCTTATAGGCCAGATATTTGGCCAGGTCTTTGGGGGCCATAACGCGTAATTCCCAACTCTCACCCACCGGTGCGAAGTGGGTTACGGATCCTATGCCGTCGACATGACCGGATACCAGGTGCCCACCCAATCGGTCGTTTGCGCGCAATGCCTTTTCGAGATTAATGGGGCCCACATCATCCAGGCCTGCGGTTTTTGCCAGCGACTCAGCAGATATGTCGATAGTGAACTGACGGGCTGCAGTGTCCAGTGTGGTGACGGTCATACATGCGCCGTTCAGCGCGATGCTGTCTCCCAAACCCACATCGTCCAAGTAGTGATCGGGGCAGGTGATGGTCAGACGTTTGCCGTGTGTGGGCGAGTCGCCCAAGGCGCTGACGGCGGCAATGCGTCCAACGCCGGTGATGATTCCTGTAAACATGGGGGGATTTTCGCAGGGATTGGACCTGCGCCCGAAAAAGGGCTTAAAAAACGTCGCGTCCGCGTACGCGAGCCAGTACCCGAAGGTCTGGACCGACCAGGGTTGTGGACACAAAATCCAATTGCAGCGCTTGGCCCAAGTCGTCCAGGGGACCAAAGCTGGCCATGTCTCGACCCTGGCCAAGCAGTTTGGGTGCCATATACATCAGCAACTCATCCACCAAGCCTGCGCGGATCAGTGAGCCATTCAGGCGATGGCCGGCTTCCACATGCAACTCGTTAATTTCCCGGCGGCCTAAGTCCAACAACATTGCAGCAAGATTTACCTTGTTTGTAGGGCTGGCATCATCTCCCGTACCGGGAAGATGGATGAGCGTGGCGCCACATGCCTCTAATGCCTGTTGGCGAGCGTCATTCTGCATCGCAGCATAGATGAATGTGGGGCGCCCTTCCATGATGATGGGGGCGTCTATGGGAGTCTGTAGCGCACTGTCCACAATGACGACTGGGGGCTGGCGGTCGGTTTGCACGGCGCGCACGTCCAGCCGGGGGTTGTCTTGCAATACAGTGCCAATGCCTGTCAGTATGGCGCCAGCACGGGCCCGCCACGCGTGGCCGTCGGCCCGCGCCTCAGGTGAGGTGATCCATTGGCTGGTGCCATTGTCCAGCGCGGTTTTCCCATCCAGCGAGGCTGCAATCTTCATGCGGACCCACGGTGTCTTGCGGACCATGCGGCTGAAAAAGCCAATGTTGAGCTCACAGGATTGGATGGCCAGTGGGTCAGTTGAGCTTAAAACTTCAACTTCCACACCGGCGGCGCGTAGCTTGGCGAAGCCCTGCCCAGCGACCAAGGGGTTGGGATCGGTCACCGTTGCAACCACCTTCTTGATGCCGGCAGCTATCAGCGCGTCGCAACAGGGTCCGGTTCGTCCGTGGTGGGAGCAGGGTTCAAGCGTGACATAGGCAGTGGCGCCGGTGACGTCGTTTCCCAGCGTTTGGGCATTGCGTAATGCCATCACTTCTGCGTGGGGGCCTCCGACCTGTTGAGTATGGCCCTCTCCCAAAAAGGCTCCGTCGCTGTCAGCGATCACACAGCCCACTGCAGGATTTGGTGGGCATGCATTTTGGGCATTGGCAGCGAGCGAAAGCGCTCTTTCAATGTAAATATTGGGCACGGGAGTACTTCGGAGGCAGTTTGCGCAGTTTACCGTTTGGCGGCGTAGAGCCGCCGAACGTCCGGATTGGATTGCTGCGCAAAAGTACTTGGTTTACTCTCCAGGGTATGAAAAAACGCCCATCAGGCTTCACTATTATTGAACTGCTGATTACTGTTGCGATACTCGGCGTGCTCATTGCGATTGCCATACCCAGCTTCACTACGATGCTAATGAAGCGGTCGGCGCAGGGCGCGGCGCTTGCATTGGTGAGTGATATGCGCTATGCGCGATCCGAAGCGTTGCGTCGGTCTGCTCCTGTGTCTATTTGCAGTTTGGCGGCGGGCAGTACATCAACTTGCTCTACTTCACCCGCATGGGTAAATGGATGGATGGTGTTTGTTGATACAGGGGCTACGCCAGGCACCTGGGAAACGGGTGAGGAGATTGTTCGGGTGCAACAACCACCTTCAAATATTGGTTCTATTGCTCAAATTACGACTCCTAGTAGCACGAAGCGCTTTTTCACCTACCAATCCAATGGAATCGCGGTAGCGTCATCGGAAACACTATTAGTTAAGCCAGCTAGGTTGAGTTCGTCTGTGAATGATCGATTGGTTTGTGTAGGACCTATTGGACGCGTCAACTTGGAGGCACAAGGAGTCACGGCATGTCCCTAATTCTTAAATCTAATCGTTGGGAAAAGTTGCGCAAACGTGGGCGGGCAAGGGGGGCATCTCTGATCGAGGTTTTGATATCTGTGCTGCTGGCTTCCGTTGGGCTACTTGCCCTGTCCGGGGCAAATGTAGTATCTATTCGGTACTCCAAAATGTCCCAATACCGGGCGACTGCCACCATGCTGGCGGCAGATTTGGCCGAGCGCATGCGTTCCAATCAAGGTGGGCTTGCAGATTACGCTGTGTCTGACAATTTTTCTACTCAGGCCAGTCTTCCCGCTGCAAGCACCGCTTGCGAGGGGTATTCCAGCACTTGCAGTTCCGTTGCTGCTTATGACTTGGCCAATTGGCGGCGGGTGGTAAGGAGCGTCTTGCCCGAGGGGTCGGTTTTCATCACGCCGTCGACTGCCGTTTTGGCTGCCGATGTGTGGGTCGCCTGGCGTGATCCAGCTGTCGCCAACCCCAGTGAAAACACGACGGATGCGCGAGGCACTAGCACAAAAGAGTGCCCGAGTGGTTTTAGCTCCGATCAGAGTGTTCGATGCGTCTACTTTAGGATCAACATATGAAAGCCATGCGTTCCTTTCGTAAGGCCAAGGGGCTGACGCTGATTGAGCTCATGATCTCTATGGTCATTGGCATCGCGGTGGTGGGGGCCGTCATAGTCAGTTTTATCGGGTCTGGCAGAGCCAGCCGTTATCAAGCGGCGGTGGGGCAAATGAACCAAGAGGCTCAAGTAGGCTTGAACCTGTTGTCGCGCGAGATTCAATTGGCGGGCTATGTTGCCCCAGGCAACACACTGGGGACTTCCGGTATCTTCGGCTGTGATGCCACGAGCGGGACACTGCCATTTACCAATCCTGCCGCAACGGCTACCCTGACTTGTAATACGTCTTCCAGTACTACAGTGTCGGGATTGGAGGTTGTGTACGAAGCGGATACTAAGACCACGGTTCCTACATCAACCAATATCCCTTCCGACTGTCAAGGACTGGGGTTGACTTTGGCCTCAGGTTTCTACATCGCTAGAAATCGGTACTTTCTGAACACTACTGGAAGTGGCACCACAGCCCGCAAGGAGCTTTATTGCGCCAGTAATGTCAGCGCTGGTCAGCCCCTGATTGAGAACGTTGACGATATGCAGTTGTGGTATGGCATCACTACGTCGGCAGCTCCAACGCAGATTGTTCGTTATGCCAAGGCGGGCAAGGATGCTACGACCGCTGATACCGTAAATGCCCAGGGTGCTTCCGAATGGGGCAACGTCATCAGCGTGCGTATCTGTTTGTTGATGCGCAGTCCCGAGCCTATTCTTACTGCCGAGGATACATTGACCTATTCGGATTGCAGTTCGACAACCCAAACTTCGAATGACAAGTACCTGCGCCGAGCCTATTTCACTACGGCCACGGTGCGCACCAAGATGACGTCTTGAACGACGCGATACTCCTATGAAGGCCTTAAACATATCTTCTGTTGCCACGCGACGTGCTAGCCAGGGCGTCTCGTTGATCATCGTTTTGATCATGATGATCATCATCGGTATCACCGCCGCCACTGCGATGCGCAACGCTACGTCTGAACAGCGTGCAACCAACAACCAACGTGTAGAAGCCACGGCCCTGCAATACGCAGAAGCAGCCCTTCGCTACTGCGAAAACGAGTTGAAGAAAGCGGACGCTGCGCGTACAGCGACTTTGCAGAATGCCCATATTCCAACCACTACAAACACTTCTTCGACCTCGGGGTGGGAAGATACGGCTACCTGGACCGGCTCTACCGGCCGGGCCTCTAGCTCTCGAACCACAGTACCGGACTCGGTCATACAAGATAACGCTAGCGCGACTGATTTGCCGACGAAAAGACCTGAATGTGTGGCTGAGAACATGACCGGTGTTGGGGTTGTGATTACCGCGCGTGGCTTTAGTCCTGACTACACATACAACACCACAACAGGGGCCACTACCGGAGGTGCTGTGGTGTGGCTGCAATCCATCACAAATTGAAACAGTGCCCCTGACACAGGAGTTTTCCCATGACAGCTATTAAACCCACGAACCGGCTCCAGACCATAGCCCGCGTTTTACTGCCCTTGCTGATTGTGAGCACATCTGTTGTGCACGCACAGACGCCCTCGCAGTTGCCGTTGCTGACCAAGGCAGGTGCGGCTGTTGCTCCCAATGTGATGCTGACGCTGGATGATTCGGGCTCCATGGCATTCCGGCATATGCCCGAAAATGTTTTTGCAGGCGGCACCTTTGCAACGGCCAACCCGGTAAATAGCAACACGGTGTTTTGGGATAAGAATGACAATTACCAGAACACGACGAACGTAATGGGCGTTGTTCCAGGCATCATCACGTCCGCCAATTACGTGCTACGAGCACTACGCTCTGCTGACACTAACACCATTTACTACAACCCTGAAATTCAATACAAGGCTTGGTTGACATCGGATGGTGTAACCCGCTTGCCAAATTCTCCCGTTGCCACGGCCTATATTAATCCTCTGGTTCGGACTTTAGCGGCCGGCACCACTATTGATTTGACGGCCTTAACTACGAATGGGACTTTTGCGGCAGGCTCCTTTGTTGTGGGGAAAACTTATACCATCGTAACCTCGGGCACTACGTCGTTTACTGCAATAGGGGCGGCTAATAATAATGTTGGTACAACTTTTACGGCTACTGGGGTAGGTACTGGAACGGGCACTGCGCGCGACGCTACATGGTGTTTCGCCAATGCCGCCAATGCAGACTGTACTGCCCCGACCGGCACATTTCAAAACGATCCAGGCGTTTACTTCAGGCTGGCTAAACAGGACGTTTCCGGCGGTAGCTTTGTCGTTGGTAAGAGCTATACCATCGTATCGGTGGGTAGCACTAACTTTATGGCTGTGGGGGCCGCATCGAATACGGTGGGCTTAACATTCACTGCCACCGGCGTTGGTAGTGGTAGCGGTGTAGCTAATGGCTATGCGCCTATCACGACTGCAAGCAACTACACCCCGTTTTCTGTTAATAGTGTCCCGGCCGGCTCCTTCGTGGTTGGAACCCAGTACAAGATTACGACAGCTGGGACCACCCCGTTTACTAGCATTGGTGCTTCGTCCAATGCGGTTGGTACGATTTTCACCGCAACCGGAGTCGGGTCGGGCACTGGTACAGCCAGTCAAAACGCCTTTACAAAATACACTGATCGTACTGATTGCGCGGGTGCCACCTGTACCCAGGCCGATGAGCGTCAAAACTTTGCCAACTGGTTTACGTACTACCGCGACAGAAATCTATTGGCACGTGGCGCGCTGATGGAGGCATTTGGTGTAGAGGCTGCGCCCGTAACAGCAGGGACCTTTGTCGTGGGTACCAGTTATGCCATCGTCAGCACAGGGACAACCAGCTTCACTTCCATTGGTGCTTCTGCTAACACAGTCGATACGGTCTTTACCGCCACGGGTGCGGGAACAGGAACAGGCACTGCCCGTCAGATCGCTATGCGCCTGGGCTTTGGTCGAATCAATAAGGGTGCTGCTACTGTAGATGGTGTGTCCACCGCGGTCATTGAAAGCAGTGCTACCTACGGCGGGGGTGGGGTGCGCGATTTCAATTTTGCTCGCAAGGCAAATTTGTTCAAATGGCTGGAAGATCTGCCAGCCAGTGGTGGTACACCCTTGGTTGGGGCGCTGGACAAGATTGGGACTTACTACTCGCGCACAGATACCCAAGGGCCTTGGACAGACAACCCCGCTGTTTCCAGTAACACGGTGGCTAACAACAAAACCTGCCGGCGCTCTTACACGATTTTGTCGACGGACGGCTATTGGACGGATACCGTAGCGGTGGGTAATGTAGATAACACAGACGGCACTACCATTACCGGCACAGGTTCAAGCTATAAATACATAGCTTCAAGGCCGTACAAGGATGATTGGAGCAATACCCTTGCAGACGTCGCTATGAAGTATTGGAAGGCCGATTTGCAACCTTCCACGACCAATGCTGTACCTGCAGTGGCAGAAAACACGTCGTTTTGGCAGAACATGACGGTCTTTACCCTGGGCTTGGGTGTAAAGGGAACGCTGGACCCTGATTCGGACCTTCCTGCATTGACTGCTGGTACCAAGACATGGCCTCAAGCCACGCCAGGTGGCACAGGGGCAAATGTGGACGATTTGTGGCACGCCGCTGTCAATAGCCGTGGAAAATACTTTAGTGCCAAGGATCCGCAAGAGTTGGCCACGGCGGTTCGTACCGCACTCGCAGGTGCGACGGGCGGCGCAGGCGCGACTGCTGGCGTGGCGACGGCATCAACCTTGTTGTCCAGCGGTAACCGGAAGTATGTTCCGACATTCGAGTCGGGAAACTGGGACGGCGATATCACGGCGTATGCATTGGATGCGACAGGTCAGGTAACGACGGCTCAGTGGACAGCTTCTTCCAGAATGCCGGTATGGAGCAGCCGCAATATCGTGACATTCGATAACACAGCATCCACTTGGGCCGGTATTTCTTTCGACTGGGCCTCTATTCCGCTGACTGGTCAGACTGCCATGGGCTCAGTAGCCGCGCTGCACCCAACCGAGTTCATGAATTACCTGAAGGGCGATCACAGCCAGGAAGGCGTGAGTAATCTGTATCGTACGCGCTTGGACTCGGCTGCGAAGCCCTTCATTTTGGGGGATATCGTCAATTCCAACCCCGTCTTGATCAAAGGCAACTTCGATGGTGCCTACACAGACCCTGCCTTTGGTGGCACAGGTGCATACGCAAGCTTCAAGACCACTAAGGCAGCTCGTACTGCGGTGCTTTTCGCCGGCGGTAATGATGGCATGCTGCATGCCTTCCAGGATACCGAGGGGGTTGCTGCATCAACTGATGGGCAGGAGATTTTTGCCTATGTGCCCCGTACGATTTACCCTAATCTGTACAAGCTGACAGACTACAACTATGGCACCACGGCTGCGCTGCAGCACCAATATTTTGTCGATGGCCCTTTGCATGAAGCGGATGCTTATGTAAAGGCACCCGGAGCTTCTTCTGCCTCATGGCGCAACTATTTGTTCGGTTCGTTGGGTTCCGGCGGCCGAGCTGTCTTTGCCCTGGATGTTACAAATTCAACCAGTATGACTGCAAGCTCCGTGCGCTGGGAGCTGTCCAATGGTGAAGATGACGACATCGGGTATGTATTGACTCCTATCAAAGTGGGCGTTCTTGCAAACGGTCGTTGGGTTGCTATTTTTGGTAATGGCTATGCTAGCGGCAGTGGTAAAGCCGTTTTGTTTGTGGTTGATATAGAAAACGCTGCTAGCAGCAGTGCAGCCGTCCGTGCATCGGCCATACAGAAGCTGGTGTTGGATAGCTCGGGCAGCAATGGCTTGGGTGGGGTGACACTCACCCCGAACATTACTACCGGTCGCACCGAATTCATTTATGTGGGCGATCTGAAGGGCAAGCTTTGGAAGATCAAGTACAACACGACAACCAATTTGTTTGAGGTTGACGCAAGCAGCACGTCTGGTTTGTTTGCTGCAAAAGACTCACTCAATGCAGCGCAGCCGATTACTTCCAGCCCCGTGGTTTATAGGCATTCGCTGGGCGGCTACATGGTGATATTTGGCACCGGAAAGTTGTTCAGCACGGCGGATGCAAGTGATACATCTACTCAGACGGTGTATGGTGTATGGGACAAAGACGCAGGTGCTTTGGCGGCTGCCGACTCCGTGCCTCGCCCGTTGACCCGGTCGAACCTTGTTGTGCGCACCCTATCAACGTTCGCAGGGACTGGTGCTGCGTCTGGCACAACCTTTGTCTCCGCAACGGGCGCAACCGTGGACTATACGAGCACATCGCGCGGGTGGTATATGGATTTGAGTCCGACGATTACCGGCGGCCGTGTGATCTATCCGTCGCAGGTCGTTGGGTACACAACGGCCTTGGTCAGCTCCGTGGCCCCCGTACAGGGAACGCCATTGGCTTGTGAATCAGGTACCGGTACGGCATTGAATCTTCTGGTGCCGGTTGAGCAAGGGAGCAACCCAACCAACCGCAGTTTCGATACCAATGGAGACGGCATTGCCAATGGCAGCGATAACCTCGGTATTGGTTACACGACGAAAGCTGATGGTGTGGACGCCGTAGTAAGCAGTGCGGGTGTGAGCGGCAACAATCGGTTGACCGATATAGGTGGTGGTGGTCCGGAGGGTGATTGCACAGGTGCGGTTTGCTCCAAGAAGGGCCAAAAGTGTGTGGCCAGTCCCTTGTGCCCAGAGGCTAATACTTGTCTGTCCAGTATCCAATCTGCGACGATGGGATTGCCGGTTTGTATTCCCGTCGGCTCGGGTGGAACGCGTGTTTGGCGTCGTATCATCAACCCACCTATCCGCTGATAACCTACTGAAAGAGATTGATCATGGCTCACCCCGATACAACAGTACGTAGCATGAAGAAGCCTGCCATTTCGGGCTTCACTCTGATCGAGTTGATGATTGTGGTGGCCATTGTTGGTATCTTGCTGGCCATTGCATTGCCAAGCTATCGCTCGTATGTGCTGCGTGGGGACCGTGCTGCGGCCCGGTCCGCCTTGCTGGAGGCGCAGCAGTTCATGGAGCGGTATTACGCGACGAACAACTCGTTTACTTCAGCGGCCTTGCCAGCACGATTTTCAAGTGTTCCGCAGGAGTCACCAAAATACTCCATCGCGTTGGGAACGGCTAGTTCTGCTTCTGGTGTAGCCGTTAGTGCGAACGCCTACGCGTTGGAGGCAACACCGAACGGGACGGATACCAAGTGCGCAGTGCTTTGGGTGAAGCACACTGGTGAAAAGGGTACGTCAGGTACAGGCACCGTGGCAGAGTGCTGGAAGTAGTGCGAGAGGCTGTCCAGGGTGGGTAATAACCCCTACCGCCTCACCTCATCCACCAGTGTCTTGAAGTCGTCAATATCCTCAAAACTCCGGTACACGCTGGCAAAGCGTACATAGGCCACCTTGTCGAGCTTTTTCAGCTCGCGCATGACCAGTTCACCAATGCGTGCGGACTGGACTTCGCGCAGGCCCAGGTTCAGTAACTTCTCTTCAATGCGTTCAATAGCGCTGTCGATTTGCTCGGTGCTGACCGGGCGTTTGCGCAGCGCTAAGTTGAATGACGCCAACAGCTTCGCGCGTTCGTATTCGATACGGCGGCCATCTTTCTTGACGATGGCAGGGTAGTTGACGTCGGGGCGCTCATAGGTGGTGAAGCGCTTCTCGCACGATCCACACTGGCGCCTGCGGCGAATGAAGTCCCCGTCCTCGGCTATCCGGGTCTCCACGACCTGGGTTTCGGAGTGGCTGCAGAAGGGGCATTTCATAGGGAGTCGGCTAGGGCAGTTATGGTTAACTTCGCGCTAGCCCTCGCCAAACATGCATGATCAGCTATCAAAAATGTAGTGATCATGCAGTCCATGGGCTCAGCCGTAGACCGGGAAGCGCGAGGTCAAGGCATGCACCTTGGCCCGCACGGCGTCGATAGTGGCCGCATCATGCGGGTTGTCCAGCACGTCGGCGATCAGGTGCGCGGTGGCGCGCACCTCGTCTTCCTTGAAGCCGCGGGTGGTCATGGCCGGGGTGCCCAGGCGGATGCCGCTGGTGACCATGGGCTTTTGCGGGTCGTTGGGGATACCGTTCTTGTTGCAGGTCATGTGGGCCTGGCCCAGCACGGCCTCGGCTTCCTTGCCGGTCATGTTCTTGGGGCGCAGGTCGACCAGCATGACGTGGCTTTCGGTGCGGCCGGAGACAATGCGCAGGCCACGCTCGGTCAGCGTATCGGCCAGCACCTTGGCATTCTTGACCACTTGTTCCTGGTAGGCCTTGAACTCGGGTGTCAGCGCTTCCTTGAAGGCCACAGCCTTGCCGGCGATGACGTGCATCAACGGGCCGCCCTGGATGCCGGGGAAAATGGCCGAGTTGATCTTCTTGGCAATCGCCTCGTCGTTCGTCAGGATGATGCCGCCGCGCGGGCCGCGCAGGCTCTTGTGCGTGGTGGACGTGACCACGTCGGCGTAGGGTACGGGGTTCGGATAGACGCCCGCAGCCACCAGGCCGGCGTAGTGGGCCATGTCAACCATGAAGTAGGCGCCGATTTCCTTGGCGATCTTGCCGAAGCGTTCGAAGTCGATGCGCAGCGCGAAGGCCGAAGCGCCCGCGATGATGAGCTTGGGTTTCTTCTCGCGGGCCAGGGCTTCCATGGCGTCGTAGTCGATGTCTTCCTGGGCGTCCAGGCCGTAGGAGATGACGTTGAACCACTTGCCGCTCATGTTCAGGGGCATGCCGTGTGTCAGGTGGCCGCCTTCGGCCAGGCTCATGCCCATGATGGTGTCGCCGGGCTGCAGCAAGGCGAAGAACGCGCCCTGGTTGGCCTGCGAGCCTGAGTTGGGCTGCACGTTGGCGAAATTGGCGCCAAACAGTTGCTTGAGGCGGTCAATGGCGAGTTGTTCAACCACGTCCACGTTCTCGCAGCCGCCGTAGTAGCGCTTGCCGGGGTAGCCTTCGGCGTATTTGTTGGTCAGCTGGCTGCCCTGTGCGGCCATGACGGCGGGGGAGCAGTAGTTTTCCGAGGCGATCAGCTCGATGTGGTCTTCCTGGCGGGCGTTCTCGGCCTGGATGGCGGCCCAGAGTTCAGGGTCAGCTTGCTCGACGAGGATATTGCGGTGGTACATGGCAGTCCTTTAAGACAATGAACCTTGTTGTCATTCGAACGGTGAGACGAA
The DNA here is from genome assembly GCF_059418585.1 of Rhodoferax sp. GW821-FHT07G04. Classification (NCBI taxonomy): domain Bacteria; kingdom Pseudomonadati; phylum Pseudomonadota; class Betaproteobacteria; order Burkholderiales; family Comamonadaceae; genus Rhodoferax; species Rhodoferax sp. GW821-FHT07G04. Next base: position 158,243 of record NZ_JBWKQD010000001.1, on the reverse strand, counting down.
ATACGACAAGGGCTGCCCAGGCGAACGGCTGAACGCATGCACCTGTGCAGGTGCCGCGGCACGCTTCCCCGTGGTGAACCCACGTCAGCGCCCCGAACCGCAGGGTTTGGGCGCCTATCGCCAGTCGCGTGCGCTGTGGAGTTTACCCGATGCTGCCCGGTGAACCGGGCCCATGGCTCGCGAATACCCGTGAATTACGAGCTGAAATAGTTGCTGGCAACCGTTTCAGTGGCTTCCAGCGGTGCTGCAGGGTGGGTCACTGGCACGATCTGCGGTGCAGTGATCGGCGCATTGCGACCATTGGCTACCTGCAACAGACGGTTGTGCTCGGCGATGACCTTGGCAGCATAGCCATTGTCGTCGTCCAGGTTGCCCGCGCCCACGTAGAGCTTCAGACCCCCCTCGATCGAACCGGCGCGGGCCACGCACTCTTGCAGCACTTTGACGCCGACCCTCAGGTTGGACACGGGGTCAAAGGCGGCCAGCTTGCCACCAAAGCCCATGTACTTGTCGCTGTGGATCTTGGTCATGACTTGCATCAGGCCCTGGGCACCGACGGCGCTTTGGGCAAAAGGATTGAAGCCCGACTCAATGGCCATCACAGCCAGTATCAGCGTGGGATCAATCTTGACACGGCTGCCGACCTCAAAGGCCTCGGCTACCAAGGCACTCAGCGGCTCGGGAGCCACGTTGTACTTTTTGCTGAGCCAGAAGGCTACGGCAGCCTGCTGTTTGGGCAGGCTTTGGGGGTTGGTAGCGGTTGTACGCTCCACGGCAATGGTGTCAGGCGTGATGCCGGTCACGCTGGCCTGGCGGGTTTGCAGCCAGCTCATCAACTGGACTTCGCCTGCCTGGCGGATTTCTGGCCTTGCGGTCAGGGTGATCACGGCAAACATCACGGCCAAGCCCAGCAGGGCAAAACCGTTGTGCGTGATTTCAAAGAAACCTTGGGCGATATCGCTGGCGAATGTTGCCATGCCCTTGGTGAATTTTTCGGTCGCTGTCATAGCTCTTCCTTCTTAGGCGGGCGCCTGGGTTCCGTCGCGCTGTTGAAACAGCGCGGCAAGACTTCAGACACCACGTTTGGGTTGGTACGCTATCAATATCCTGCGGCGTCGGTTCGACATGTGCAGCGATTTGAATATGCCGGGTTCGGCAGCGGTTGCGGGTAATCCCTAGGCAAAACTAGGAATGGGGCGGATTCTATGGGGCTCAAATATACCGAGTCAACAATATTAAATAGGTTTGTTATTCTATTTTTCATCGTTTATAGCGGCAATCCTAGGCCTGGCGCGGGCTGCCGGAGGGTTGCCGGGAGCCGAAAAATCTCCCAATCACCGGCCCAAAATCCATTGAAAAGCCTATTTGCAATCACCCAGGGTGCCAATTAGACTGGCATTGCCTGTTGATTCAGGTTCTGTTCCGGCAGTAGCCAGTCCGTACCTTGGAGGTATCTGTGATAAAGCGGCCCCGGTAACTTAAGGAGGCAATCTATTGCTTCTAGTGCAGTGTGGGACTTCAATCTCCCGCAATGCCAGCCCTGACGGCATGGACCTCTGGTCAGCCGTCGAGCCCGGTGGCCTAACCCTGTGGTTAGGGCGCCGGGCTTTCTTCTTGTTGGGTTCCCCAGAAGCACGGTGCGCACACTATATATATGGGGCGTTTGTGCGCCTCCAGGAGACTGCGCGGGAAAACCTAGATTGGGGTGGTCTTGGGTTGAAAATTGGAATGCTATATTTTTAGTAGCTATGTAAATAGATTTGACGAGGGCTACAGCCGATTTTTCTTGGTGGCCATTTGTCAAACAGGGGGTGTACGCGGGCGCTTTGACCCTACACGGACAAAAACCATGGTCCCCGGTTCATTTCGCGGCGAAAATACGCGGTTGCTGATTTCCATTCCAACTATTTCGAGCCTACCGTGACGTCGACTTCCACCGCCAAAAACAACGATATTGCCCATCTAGACAGTCTGACCGGTGGCGCTTTCACAGCCCAGACCTCCGGGGAGCGGGCCGCCCGCGTGCGTGACTGGCTGCTGACCGGCCCCAGCGCCGAGCAACTGGCTGACGTATTCAAAGAACTGAGCGTCAAGGACAAGGGCGCCGCCAAGCTGGTTCGCGAGAAGATCGACGAAGCCAAGCGCGCTAAGGGCCAGGAGGCACTCGTGGCCGACTGGGCTGGCAAGGCGCAAACCCTGCTGGGCATGGCCAAACTCAATATCGCCGATGCACTCGCCTGGCAGCGCGATGCCGCCAAGGCCGGCGCGCCCTTGAGCCGCGAGCCGCTGACGTCGCTCAAAACCCAATTGGCCGACCGCGTGCGCGTCATCGAAGACCTGCAACGCCGGGTCCAGGTCCAGCGCGAAGCAGCCGTGCTGCTGGCTCAGCGCATTGAAGTGCTGTCCACCAAGTCCCTACAAGACGCCCAAGCCGCGCTGGATGCCCTGCGTGTGGATGTGGATCAATGGCAAACCCAGGCTACCCAACTGGTGGCCGATGCCAGCTGGACCAGTGTCGATGCCAAATTCCCGCCTTTGCTGGAGGCCTCGCGCGGTCAGTTGCTCGTGGTGTGGGAGGCCTTCCAGGGTGCCCTGGGGCTGGCCGTAGCCGCTGCGGCCGATGCCGCCGCCCCCTTGCCACCCGTGCCCATGTGGGCCAACGAGTTGCGCGCTGCCCGCGGCATTCCGGTGGAAACCGCTGCGGCCAAGCCGGCCAAACCCAAGATCGACCCCGAAGTGCGGGCCAAGGCCACAGCCAGCGTGCGCGAGGTGCTGACCACGCTGGAGCAGGAAATTGCCGAAGGCCATGGCAAGGCCAGTGCCGGTGCTGCGAATGCGCTGCGCCATGCACTCAAGGAATTCGGTCGCCTGATCGACGACAAATTGGAAAACCAGGCCCATGCAGCCCTGGCCGCCGCCGGTGAGCTGGAGGGCTGGCAACGCTGGCGTGCCGACCAACTGCGCGAAGCACTGGTGGCACAAGCCGAGGGCTTGCTCAAGCGCCCCGAAGGCCAGGCCATTGGTGGCCGCAAGATGCAAGAGACCCTGCGCTCCCTGCGCGAACAGTGGAAGCAGACCGACCAGGGTGGCACGCCCAACCACGCCATGTGGAAGCGTTTTGACGAAGCTTGCAACGAGGCCCACAAAGTGGTGGAGGCCTGGCTGGATAAGGTCCGCGCCGAATCCGCCGAGCACAAGGCCCAGCGCCTGGCGCTGATCGAAGAGGTCAATGCCTGGGCCGCCGCCAACCGCACGGCTCTGGACGATGACTGGAAGGGCTTCAACCGCATCCTGTACCAATTCGGCGACCGCTGGCGCGAAGCCGGACACTTGGGCGAAAAGGCCTTTGCCGAGTTGCAGCCGCTGTGGAAGGCTGCCATCGCCAATGCCGCCGCGCCGCTGGAGGCCCTGCAGGCCGAGAGCCTGGCCCTGCGCCAGGCCATGATTGAAGAAGCCAAGATTCTGGGTGCCGCACCCGAACTGCGCATCGATGCGGTCAAGGCGCTGCAGCAGCGCTGGCAAGCCCAGGCGCACCGCGTGCCCATGGAGCGCCGCCAGGAGCAAAAGCTATGGGATGCCTTCCGCAAGCCCATTGACGATGCCTTTAACCGCAAGACCGCCGACCGCGAAAAAGCTGAAGCCTCGCTGGGCGCACGTGACCGCACCGTGCTGCAGGCGGCCAAGGCCCTGGACGCCGCCAACGCTGGCGGCGACGCGCAGGCCATTCGCGCGGCTATGGCGGCGCTGGAAGCCGCGCTGCAAGGCCAAGCCCAAGCGCAAGCCGACGTGAAGACCGCCGGCGCGCAGGAGAGCGAAGCCAAGGCTGCCGCGCAGGCCAGTGACGCCACAGAAAATGCGGCGCCAGCCCTCGTCGAATCTGCATCAGATGCTACTGAAACTGTAGCGCCTGATGATGCAACGCCCGCTCCCGCTGCCAAGCCTGCCCCCAAGCCCGTCATTGCCATGCGTGGCGACGACCGCCCTGGCATGAAGAAGGAAGCTCCTGCCACCGCCGGTCCGCGCGGTGCTGGCAAGTGGGGTGATCGCAAAGAGGGCGGTGCCGCACGTGGTTCTCGCGATGGCAAGGCCGGCCCCCGTTCGGACGACCGCGCAGGCGGCCCCCGCGGCGATGGCCGCTTCGGTGGCCGTGGTGGTTATGAGGCGCGGCCCGAAGCACCACGCCTGGGCGATGCGGCCTTCCGCGCCCAGCGCGACGCAATGGATCAGGCCCAACAGGCTTTGAAGAAACTGGCCATGCAGGCCCACGGCGAGGCACTGACCCAGCTGCTGACCGCCTGGGAGAAGCGCGACCCCAGCCTGGTGCCGGGCGCACAAGACCTGGGCAGCAAGGCCCCTGCGGCAACCCGCAATGCCTGGCTGCAAGCCCTGGGCGACGCGGGCAGCGCGGCAGGCAAGGCGGCAGACCCGCACGTTGCGCTGCTGCGCCTCGAAATGGCCGCCGAGGTGCCGACACCAGCCGAAGACCTGAGCGCACGGCGTGCTTTGCAGCTGCAATTGCTGACCCGTCGCAACGATCCCGCACCCGTGCAAACCTGGGGGCAGGACACAGCGGCTGTTTTCGCCAGCCCTTTCAATGCCCAGAGCGCCCGCCGGGTCCAAAATGTGCTGAAGGTTCTGTTGAAGAAATAGCAAGTAGTACTGCCCTGCAGCGGGTGTTTGTGGAAGAATGGGCGGTCCACCGCGGTGGACTCGGCTTCTTGTACGAGGGGAAACTGTGGACTCCATTGAAGACCTGCTGCGGCGGCTGGAACAACTCAACGACATTGGCACGTCACTGTCCAAAGAGCGGGACATCACCCGCTTGCTGGAAAGCATCCTGGTGGCAGCCAAAACCATCACCAATGCCGACGGTGGCACGCTGTACCGCGTCACTGAAGACGGCAAGGCGCTGCGTTTCGAAATCCTCAAGACCGATTCGCTGAAGATCGCCATGGGTGGCACGTCGGGCAAGCCCATCGACTTTCCCAATCTGCCGCTGCACGACGCCCAGGGGCGGCCCAATGACTCGCTGGTGGCGGCCTATGCTGCCATCCACAGCCAGACGGTCAATATCTCGGACGCGTACACCGAGCCGAATTTCGATTTCTCCGGCACGCGCAGGTTCGACGAGCGCACCGGCTACCGCTCGCAATCCTTCCTGGCCGTGCCCATGAAGGACCACGAGGGCGATGTGATCGGCGTCTTGCAATTGATCAACGCGAAGCGCAAGCACTCCACCGAAGTCGTGTCGTTCTCCAGTGCCGACCAGAGCTTGGCCGAGTCCTTGGCATCGCAGGCGGCCATTGCCATCACCAACCGCAACCTGATGTCGCAACTGGAGGCGCTGTTCGAGTCCTTCATCAGCCTCATCAATCTGGCCATCGACGAAAAGTCGCATTACACCGGCGGCCACTGCCAGCGCGTTCCGGCATTGACGATGATGTTGGCCGAGGCCGTCAACTCCCACCGCGAAGGACCGCTGGCGGCCTTCACGATGGATGACCGCGACCGCTACGAACTCAAGATCGCTGGGCTATTGCACGACTGCGGCAAGGTCACGACGCCGGTGCACGTGGTCGACAAGGCCACCAAGCTGCAGACCTTGTTTGACCGCATTGACCTGGTCGACACGCGCTTTGAGGTCTTGAAGCGCGACCAGGAAATCGCCGCGCTGCGGGCACAACTGGAGTTGCGCGAGCAAACCGATGCAGCGGCCGAGGCCCAAGCCTGGGCGCAATGCCGTGACAACATCGCCGCGCTGGAGGCGGACCGCGACTTCTTGCGCCACGTGAACAAGGGCGCAGAGTCGATGAACGATGGCGACTTGCAGCGCGTGCGCGACATCAGCCACAAGACGCCGTGGCGCAATGTCAACGGCCTGGAGTCTGAACTGCTGACCGCCGATGAGATTGAGAACCTCACCATCCGTGGTGGCACGCTGACGGCAGGGGAGCGCAATGTCATCAACCACCATATCGTGGCCACCATCAAGATGCTGGAGCAACTGCCCTGGCCCAAGCACCTGAAGAATGTGCCTGAGTATGCCGGCGGCCACCACGAGCGCATGGACGGCAAGGGCTATCCCAAGGGGCTGACGCGGGACCAGATGTCGGTGCAGGCCCGCATCATGGGTATTGCCGATATCTTTGAGGCCCTCACGGCAAAGGACCGCCCTTACAAGCAGGGCATGAAACTATCCCAGGCCATGGGCATCATGCACAAGTTCAAGACGGGTGGGCATATCGACCCGGATCTCTTCGATATCTTTGTCGAGCAGGGCGTTTATCTGCGCTACGCCCACCAGTTCCTGGATCCCTGGCAGATCGACACGGTGGACGCGCGGGCCTGGACTTAAGTCGAACAACCAGGCACTAGCCGTGCGCGCCTGTTGCCATGGCAGGCGGAATACGCTCAATCGTGAAGTTGTGCTTGGCAGTCGGGGTTTCTTCGGCCTTGCGCAGGCGCAGCACCTCGGCACGCGGTGGCTGAGCACCCACATCCCAATCACTCAGTACCAAACGCTCGCGGCCTGCACCCAAGTCATGCTTGGCAGGGCGGTGGGTATGGCCGTGGACCATGTGGTTGGCATTCAGAGATTGCAGCAGCACGTTTGCAGCCGTGAAGTCCACATCGGCATAGACGGTTTCGGTGTCGCGTTTGCGGGCCTCGCTTTGGGTGCGTATGCCGCGGGCAATTGCCAGGCGCTCGGTCAGGGGTTTGGCCAGGAAATCGGACTGCCATTGGGGCGTGCGCACCTGGGCTCTGAATTTCATGTAATCGGTATCGTCCAGGCATTGGGCATCGCCATGGATCAGCAGCCAGCGTTGCTGGGCGAACGTCAGAACGCAGGGCTCTTCCAGTAGCGTGCAGCCGCAGGCCTCCATCAAGGCTTGGCCCATCAAAAAGTCGCGGTTGCCGCATAGGATGTAGATATCCATGCGGCGTGCCGCTGCACGCAAAGCCTCGGCACATTGCCGCTCGAAGCCGGCTTCTGTGGATGACAGCACATCATCGCCCACCCAGACTTCAAACAGGTCACCCAGTATGAAGAGCGCGTCGGCCGCGGTGTGCTGCAGGTAGTTGCTCCAGGCTTGGAAGGTCAGACTCTCGGACGCTTGCAGGTGCAAGTCCGAGATGAAGTCAATGCAACTCCAACGGGACGGCGCGATCAGTTCCATCCCGCAAGCTGCCCGATTTACAGCGCGACAGCTTTTTCGATGACGACGTCTTCCTTGGGCACGTCATCATGGAAGCCCTTGCGGCCGGTCTTCACGGTCTTGATCTTGTCGACCACTTCGGAGCCGGACACCACCTTGCCAAACACGGCATAGCCCCAGCCTTGGCTGCTGGGCGCGGTGTGGTTCAGGAAGCCGTTGTCGGCCACGTTGATGAAGAACTGCGCGGTGGCGGAGTGGGGGTCACCGGTACGTGCCATGGCCACGGTGTAGTTGGCGTTCTTCAGGCCGTTGTTGGCTTCGTTCTGGATGGGCGCATCGCAAGGCTTTTGCGTCATGCCGGGTTCCATGCCGCCGCCTTGGATCATGAAGCCAGGAATGACGCGGTGGAAGATGGTGCCGTTGTAATGGCCTTTGTTGACATAGGCCAGGAAGTTGGCAACCGACTTGGGCGCCTTGTCTTGGTCCAGTTCCAGCGTGATGACGCCGTAGTCATGGATGTGGAGTTCGACTTGTGGATTGCTCATGGTTTATTTCACCTGGGTAGCGGAGTTGATGAGAACAGGGGTCTTGGGCACATCGGTTGGGAAGGGGCCGCCGGAGCCTGTGGGGACGTCCTTGATTTTGTTGATGGTTTCCATGCCCGAGATGACACGGCCGAAAACCGTGTAGCCATCGGCAGGGCCTTTGGCATTCAGGAAGGGATTGTCTTTGACATTGACGAAGAACTGGGCGCGGGCCGAGTTCGGGTCATTGGTGCGTGCCATTGCGATGGTGCCGGTCTCGTTCTTCAGACCATTTTGCGCTTCCAAGGGAATGGGAGGGCGTGCGATCTTCTCGTCGTATTTGGCGTTGTAGCCACCGCCTTGCACCATGAAGTTGGGGATCACGCGGTGGAAGATGGTGCCGTCGTATTGCTTGGTCTTGACGTACAGCAGAAAGTTTTCCACGGTCTTGGGCGCCTTGTCGGGATAGACCTCGACAACGAAATTGCCCAGGCTGGTCTCGAACTTGACCTGCGGTGCGGCCTCATTGGCCAAAACAGAACCGGTCAGTGTGGCCAGTGCGAGCCCGGCCAACGCGGCGCGGCGGCTCAAAGTGTTCCAAAGCATAGACATCTCAAATCACTCCCTCAAAAAAGATCTTCCATTGGTTTTCCTGGCGAATCCAGTACTGCCGTTTGGTCCAGCCGACGCGAGCACCGTCGGCTACCTCACCGAAGGTCACGACCATGGTGTCGGCCGCGTCGGTCCAGCGCAGATAGGACACATCCTTGAGCTGGATAGTACGCCCTTGCGTCTGGTCGATTTCGGTTTTCAGAATTGGGGTCCACTGGCTCAGCGTTTTGCCGTTGCTGTTGAAGTCTTGCGTGTAGTAGGTCAGCACCTGCTGCAGGTTTCCCGAGGTCTTGGCATTGCGCCAACCCAGCAGGGCGTCTTCAAACGGCTTGCTTTCGGCCCGCGCGTTCTGCGGTGCCACCCACTGCAACTGCGAGGCGATTACGACGGGTGTCGTGCGCACCTCGACTGTGCGGATGATGTGCTGCAGATCCGGGTTGGCCAGTACTACGCAACCGTCGGTGGCCTGTGGCGCACGTGAGAACTGGTTGGGCGGTGTGCCATGCAACCAGATGCCGCCACCGGTCTTGCCGCGCTTGCTGTCCAGCATGTTGGGGTAGCTGATGGGCAGGGCGCCGGAACCGTAAAAATCTTTCAGCGACTTGGGATCCAGATTGCTGGTGATGTAGTACACGCCCAGCGGCGTGCGCTGGTCGCCCTCAGCCGTCTTGGCGGTGCCGGCCTTGCCGACCGAAATGTAGTAGTCGGCGACGAGATTCAAACCCGTGGCGGTGTTTTCGAACAGGTAGAGGCGCGAACGCGAGGCATCGACCGCTATGGCGTGTTTGGACTTTTGCGACAGCGCCAGAAATTGCGACGGTAGGGTGCCGGGGGCAGGGCGCTCGCGCAGGGCCCGCACACGGCGCTGCGATTCTTCGCGCAACTCGGCCAAGGCAGCGCTGTTGCCCGTCACCAGGGATTCGGGCAGATCGCCAAAGGTCTTGATGGGGCGTATCTGCGCGGCCAGCAAATCGCCGTGCACCAACTGCGCCAACTGAAAGTGCGGAAACTCGGCCACCAACTGGTCCGCCTTGGCCAAAGCCTCGCGGTTGCGGGCCTGGCCGATGAGCTTGTAGATTTCGATCAGGCGCGCCTCGGCGACGCCGTCCTGGTCCTTGACCACCGGGACTTCTTGGCGTACGGGTTTGTACTTCGTGGCGCTGTGCTTTGCGTTCACGGCGTGCGCGGGCAAACCGCAGGCCAGCACCAGACCCAGTATTGCAACGTTGACAAGCAATCTATCCATGCCAACCACCAACCATCGCGGCATCATGTACCGGTGGATTCTTTGACAATCTGCCAGCGGTCACCGATTTTGACCAGGTCCAGGGTCTTGCGGCTGGAGACTGCGAGGCCGTTGGCTTTGTAGTCTTGGCGAAACTTGGCCACTGCGGTATTGGCCGACGAGGCGGTCACGGTCAGGTTCTCCAGTTTCACGGTGATCTTGGACTTGCTGGTGATGCGCTGGCGGCGCTCTTCTTCCCACGCGTTGCGACTCAAGGAGCCCGGCGGTGTGAAGTCCTTGCCATATGCAGCCAGATAGGATTTGACGTCGCGTGCGGCCCAGGCTTTGGCCCAGGCGATGACCGCATTCTCGGCATCGCGGGAGCTATTGCCGCTGCTGGCCGACGTGTTGCTCGGTGCGGGTGTGGCGGCGGGCGTAGAAGCCGCGGTAGCCGCCGATGTGGTGCTCGACGGTGTTGGCGCGGGTGGTGTGGTGCTTGCGGCTGCCGGTGTCTGCGTGGCAACCGGCGCTGCTGCGGTTACCGTGGGTGGTGCCTTCACGGCAGGTGCCGTGGTGATGGCTGGGCCGGGCAATCCGGGTGCCGGCTTGGTCACAGCGGCTGCTGGTGCTGGCGTCGGCGGTGTAGGTACGGGTTGCACGGCCGCAGGAGCCGCACCGGGGCGCTGGTTCTTGGCGCCCGTCGGGCTGAACAGTTCGCGGATCAGGGCCAGCTTGGGCGGCACGCCGGCGTTGGAAGCATCCAACTGCAAGGCTTTGTTGTAGGCTTGGCTGGCCAACTTGGCGTAGACGTCGCCGAGGTTTTCATGCGCGGTCGCATAGCTGGGGTTGGTGCGGATCGCCATCTCCAAGGCCGTGCGGGCCTTGTCAAACTGGCTTTGACCAGCATAGAGCACGGCCAGATTGTTGTACGGTTCTGGCAACTCCGGGAAGTCTTCGGTCAGGCGGGTGAAGGTCGCAATCGCGTCCGTGGTCTTGCCGGCGTCGCGCTGGATCACGCCTTTGAGGAAGCGCATTTGTGGGTCGCGCGGCTTGCCGGCCAGATACTGGTCGGCCTTGCTCAAGGCCTCGGGCAGCTTGCCGCTTCGCACCAATTGGGCAACGTCTGCATATTCATCGGCATGGGCCACCGAAAACACCATGGCCGCAGCCAGAGCGATCAGTCGCAGGGGGCCAAGTACAGTCGAACGGGATTGCGTCATACGGCTTTCAGATTCTGGGACGTTGGAAGAGCCCTCGCAGAACGGGCGTCGAAGGGGCTTTATACTGCGTTGAATTGTAGCTGAGGGGGTGGACCCGTCCCCAGGCGAGAGACCGAGATTTACCCTTACCAGATCTGAACGAGCAGAGCCGTTTCCCAGACCTTTTGTCCCTGGGCAATGGCAGAGAAATACCCATGAGTTTGCGCATATATAACACGCTGTCGCGTGGGCTAGAGCCTTTTACCCCCCTTGAAGCCGGTCATGTGCGCATGTACGTTTGTGGCATGACGATTTATGACCTGTGCCACATCGGCCACGCCCGCATGGCCATGGCCTTTGACGTGGTGCAGCGCTGGCTCAAGGCCAGTGGCTACCGTGTCACCTATGTTCGCAACATCACCGACATCGACGACAAGATCATCCGCCGGGCGCTGGAGCGCAACATCCCCATCCGCGCCCTGACCGACGAGATGATTGCCGTCATGCACGAAGACATCGGCCGCCTGGGCGTTGAGCCGCCCACGGTAGAGCCCCGCGCCACCGAGTACGTGCCGCAGATGCTGGACATGATCCGCAAATTGGAAGATAAGGGTCTGGCCTATAAGGCGAGTTCTGGCGATGTGAATTACGCGGTGCGCAAGTTTGATGGCTACGGCAAGTTGTCCGGCAAGTCGCTGGAAAGCCTGCGCGCCGGTGAGCGGGTGGCTGTCGACGACGGCAAGAACGACCCGTTGGACTTTGTGCTGTGGAAAGCCGCCAAGCCCGAAGAGCCTGCTGATGCCAAATGGGACAGCGCCGCCAGTGGCCATGCCTATGGCGTGGGCCGCCCGGGCTGGCATATCGAGTGCTCGGCGATGAGTTGCCAGACCCTCGGGGAGACCTTCGATATCCACGGTGGTGGTGCTGACCTGCAGTTCCCCCACCATGAGAACGAACTCGCCCAGACCGAAGGCGTGACCGGTCGCTCCATGTCCCAGATCTGGATGCACAACGGCATGGTGCAGCTGGACAACGAGAAAATGTCCAAGAGCCTGGGCAACTTCTTCACGATTCGCGACGTGCTGAGCAAATACGACGCGGAGACCGTGCGCTTCTTCCTGGTGCGTGGCCACTACCGCTCGGATCTGGGCTACAGCGATGCGCATCTGAACGACGCCCGCAATGCGCTCAAGCGCTTCTACACAGCCCTGGACCTGGTTGCGCCGGCCGAACTGGCCAACGGCATCGATTGGACCCAAGGCTACGCAGCCCGCTTCAAGGCGGCGATGGACGAAGACTTTGGCACGCCCGAGGCTGTGGCCGTGCTGTTTGACTTGGCGGGTGAAGTGAATCGCACCCAGTCTGCGGAACTGTCTGGTTTGCTCAAGGCCTTGGGTGGGACTCTAGGTTTGCTGCAAGGCAATCCGAAAGCTTTTTTGCAGGCCGGTGCAGGCCTGGACGAGGCGGCTATCCAAACCAAGATCCAGGAACGCGCGGCTGCCAAGGCAGCCAAAGATTTCGCGCTGGCTGACAGCATCCGCAAGGACCTGCTGGCCCAGGGCATTGTGCTGAAAGACTCACCTACCGGAACGAGCTGGGAAGCGGTGCAGTGATGGCGACGGTCAAGAAGCCGCCGGCCGAGCGACAGACGCCGTATTTTTGGGAAGAAGCCTGCAAGCACCTGGTCAAGAAGGACCGGGTCATGAAGCGCCTGATTCCGCAGTTTGGCGACGTGCGCCTGGAGACCCGGGGCGATGCGTTTGTGACGCTGGCGCGCAGCATCGTTGGGCAGCAGATATCCGTCAAGGCCGCGCAAACGGTGTGGGAACGCTTCGAGCTGCTGCCGCGCAAGCTGACACCAGCCAATGTGCTGAAGCTCAAGGTGGACGATATGCGCGCTGCGGGCCTGAGCGCCCGCAAGGTTGAATACCTGGTGGACCTGGCCTTGCACTTTGACAATGGTGTCCTGCACGTCAAGTCTTGGGAGTCCATGAGCGACGACGAAATCGTCGCCGAACTGGTGGCGATCCGGGGTATTGGCCGCTGGACGGCCGAAATGTTCTTGATTTTTCACCTGATGCGGCCTAATGTGCTGCCACTGGACGATGTGGGGCTGATCACCGGCATCAGCCATAATTATTTCTCTGGCGATGTGGTGAGCCGTAGCGACGCGCGCGAAGTGGCTGCCGCATGGGCTCCGTATTGCACCGTAGCGACTTGGTATATTTGGCGCTCGTTGGACCCGGTGCAATTGGACTACTGATACCTTGCGAGACGGACCCAACCCGGTGTGCTGTCTCCAAACTGAATAGGAAAAGACCATGGCCAAAAAGACTTTTTTGGATTTCGAACAGCCGATCTCTGAACTCGAATCCAAGATTGAAGAGTTGCGCTACGTGCAGAACGAGTCTGCGGTGGACATTTCCGCCGAGATCGAGCAACTCAGCAAGAAGAGCCAACAGCTCACCAAAGACATCTACAGCGATCTGACGCCGTGGCAGATCACCAAGATCGCCCGCCACGCCGAGCGCCCCTACACGCTGGACTACATCAACGAGTTGTTCACCCATTTTGTCGAGCTGCACGGCGACCGCCACTTTGCCGATGACCTCAGCATCGTTGGCGGCCTGGCCCGCTTCAACGGCACGCCCTGCATGGTGCTGGGCCACCAGAAGGGCCGCGACACCAAGGAGCGTGGCCTGCGCAATTTCGGCATGAGCCGACCCGAGGGTTACCGCAAAGCGCTGCGCTTGATGAAACTGGCTGAGAAATTCAAGCTGCCGGTGTTTACCTTTGTGGACACTCCCGGTGCCTACCCCGGCATTGATGCCGAGGAGCGTGGCCAGTCGGAGGCCATTGGCCGCAATATTTTTGAGATGGCCCAGCTCGAAGTGCCCATCATCACGACCATCATCGGCGAAGGTGGCTCAGGCGGTGCGTTGGCCATTTCGGTGGCCGATCAGGTCATCATGCTGCAGTACTCCATCTATTCGGTCATCAGCCCCGAAGGTTGTGCCTCCATCCTGTGGAAGACGTCTGACAAGGCCTCCGACGCGGCGGAGGCCATGGGCATCACCGCCCACCGCCTGAAGGCTGTCGGCGTCATCGACAAGATCGTCAACGAACCCGTTGGCGGCGCCCACCGCGACATGAAGCAGGCCGCCGCCTTCCTGAAGCGCGCCTTGGCCGATGCCTACCGCCAGATCAGCGACCTGAAGGTCAAGGAACTGCTGGACCGCCGCTACGAGCGCCTGCAAAGCTATGGGCGCTTTACCGACACCAAGACTGCTGGGCGCTAAGCCCTTCCACGCGCGCACCGTGCGCGTTGGCTGGCGGCTGTGACGCAATCCGTTGACCAAGCTATGGCGGGCTTCAAGCCCGCTTTGCCATTGGCCGTGGCATTGAGTGGCGGCGCCGATTCTGTTGCCCTGCTGGTGGCTTGCGCCGAGAAGTGGCCGGGGCAGGTGAGTGCCATGCACATCAACCACGGTCTGCAAGCAGCAGCATCCCTGTTTGAGGACCACTGTCGCACGCTGTGCACGCAACTGAATGTGCCTTTGCTGGTGCAAAAGGTGGACGCCGGTAAGCAGGCCGGCCAAAGCCCCGAAGATGCTGCCCGCCAAGCACGCTATATGGCTTTCTCGACGCTAACCCTCGTGGAATATGGTACTTCCACTATTAAATCAATAGCAATCGCTCAGCATGCCGATGACCAGGTGGAGACGCTGCTGCTGGCCCTGAGCCGTGGCGCGGGGTTGGCGGGCTTGAGCGCCATGCCGGCACATTGGCAGCGCCATGGCCTGGACTACCACCGGCCCTTGCTGGGCGTCGCCGGTGCCGATATCCGCACCTGGCTGGCGCAGCGCGGCATCCCCTTTGTCGAGGACCCCACCAACCAAGACGAGCATTTCACGCGTAACCGCATCCGCGCGCGGCTGATGCCCACCTTGCGTGCGGCGTTCCCGCAATTCCTGGACACCTTCGCCCGCAGCGCCAGCCACGCCGCGCAGGGGCAGCAGGTGCTGGATGAGGTGGCTGCGCAAGATTTGCAGGCGGTGGCCCGCAGCACCGACGGCCTGCCGCGTATCAAGGCCTTGCAGACCCTGAGCCGGCCGCGCCAGGCCAATGCCTTGCGCTATTGGCTCAAGCAAAGCCAGCAGGCCATACCCAGCGCCGCGCAGCTGTCGGAACTGCTGGACCAAGTGGCGGATTGCACTACGCGCGGGCACCGTATCTACATCAAAGTAGGGACCGGCTTTGTGCAGCGCAGCAGCGATGTTCTGACTTGGTACAATCCCTAGGTTTTGCTTCAAAAATTACGCATTTTTTCATGGCACTGATTGTTCACAAATACGGCGGCACGTCGATGGGTTCAACGGAACGCATCCGCAATGTTGCCAAACGCGTCGCCAAATGGGCACGCGCGGGTCATCAGATGGTGGTCGTACCCTCGGCCATGAGCGGCGAGACCAACCGCCTCTTGGGTCTGGCCAAGGAACTGGCCCCGTCCAAGCAGAGCGAGGCCTATGGCCGTGAACTGGACATGCTGGCCGCCACCGGCGAACAGGCCTCCAGCGCATTGCTGGCCATTGCCTTGCAAGCCGAAGGCATGGAATCCGTCAGCTACGCCGGCTGGCAAGTCCCCATTCGCACCAACAGCGCCTACACCAAGGCCCGCATCGAGTCCATCGACGACGCCCGCGTGCGCGCCGACTTGGACAATGGCAAGGTCGTCATCGTCACTGGGTTTCAGGGCATGGACGAACAAGGCCATATCACCACGCTGGGACGTGGCGGTTCGGACACCTCGGCGGTCGCTGTGGCAGCAGCCATGAAGGCGGCCGAATGCATGATCTACACCGATGTGGATGGCGTCTACACCACTGACCCCCGCGTCGTGCCCGAAGCGCGCCGCCTGCACACCGTGAGCTTTGAAGAGATGCTGGAAATGGCATCCATGGGCTCCAAGGTGCTGCAAATCCGCTCGGTGGAATTTGCCGGCAAATACAAGGTGCCGCTGCGCGTGCTCTCCAGCTTCACCAACTGGGACATCGACATCAACGAGGAAGCCAAGTCCGGCACCCTGATTACTTTTGAGGAAGACGAGAAAATGGAACAAGCCATTGTTTCGGGCATTGCATTCAACCGCGATGAGGCCAAGATCTCCGTGCTGGGCGTGCCCGACAAGCCTGGTATCGCCTACCAGATCCTGGGTGCCGTGGCCGATGCCAACATCGAAGTCGATGTGATCATCCAGAACTTGAGCAAGGACGGCAAGACCGACTTCAGCTTCACCGTCAACCGTGGCGAATTCACCAAGACGGTGGACCTGTTGAAGACCCAAGTGTTGCCCAAGCTGGGCGCCGAAGAAGTGGTGGGCGACACCAAGATTTGCAAGGTCTCCATCGTCGGCATCGGTATGCGCAGCCACGTGGGTGTGGCCAGCCGCATGTTCCGCGTGCTGAGCGAAGAAGGCATCAACATCCAGATGATCTCTACGTCCGAGATCAAGACCTCCGTCGTCATCGACGAGAAGTACATGGAGCTGGCCGTGCGCGCTTTGCACAAAGCTTTTGATCTGGACCAGCCCTCCAACTAAAAAAACTGCGCAAAGTCGTGCGATAATGCGCGCTGTTCAGGAAACGTGACCGAGTGGCCGAAGGTGCTCCCCTGCTAAGGGAGTATGGGGTGTAGAGCCTCATCGAGGGTTCGAATCCCTCCGTTTCCGCCAACCTACTGTTTGGCCGGGTAGTCGATTTGAAAAAAGTGATTGATTTATAAAGCTTTTTAGCTTACAGGTCATTTTTCACGATGTCAAATTTGGCGATACTCACAGTCTGACTCACAAGCCGCAAAATTTGCGGCTTTTTTTTGCCCATTTTCGTGGGGCAGGTTGAACGCGAAAAACTCGCAACGCCTGATAAAGTTATTTTGTCGCCCCCTAGTCGGGGCAGGCGGTTAAACTTTAGTTGCCGAATCGCAGTTTTCGCTCGCCGAATACTGGGTTTGACCAGCACACGACTGCACAGCTAGAAGCAAACTGAGGTTCTGACCTCGCGTTTTGCATATCCAACCCCCTCAGCTTTCTTTTCTTGGATTCCCACCGGGTCCCGGTGTGGCTTTGCTGCGCGTGCTCGTTTCTTCCACAACCTCTGATAGGAACTTCACCATGGCAACCAATAAATCTCAGCCCACAACAACTGACAAACTACCCGAGGGCTTTGTCTCCCCATTCAAGGTCGTCAGTCAAGCCAGCAGGCACGATTGCGCACTTGCAGCAGTTGGAACCCTGACCGGCAAGAGCCTGGATGAAGTCTGGGCTGCCGCGTACAAGATTGGCCTACCCAAGGCCGGGCAGTATTTCGTAACAGAGGACCACATTGCAAAGCTCCTGATGCAACTCGGAAGCCTTGTGGGAACGCATTGGAAGGAGTTCACGTCGTTCGACGCGCTGCCAACCGTAGCCTTGCTCTGGGTTGACGCAGACCCAAGCGACCTGGAATGGGGCAGAACCATAGTGTTCCACCACGTAAAGGGGTTACCCGACAAGTACCCATCGTTCAGCTATTGCCTGGATGGGGCAGCCGAACCTGAAAAGCAGGTCGTAACCGACTACAGGCGCTTTTCACCAACCCACTACATAGAGATCACGCCCAAGGGCGGTAACAGCGGCAAGGTGAAATAAAGGTAGCTCGATCTGTGGGGCAACTTGCTCAACGAAGCACCGCAGGTTTGGTTTTGCGCTTGGGCAACCCCTCAAGCAGTGCAGAAGGCGGCAGGTCCAGCGCACCAGCAAGCCGCCAGATGTTGTAGAGAGAAATGTTGCGCTGTCCACGCTCCACTTCTCCCAAGTAGTTTGGGTGCACACCGGCTGCGTCTGCCGTGCTTTCCAAACTCAATTCTTGATCGTTTCGGAATTTGCGCAGTACCTTCCCGAATTCGACCAGCAATTTGTCCTGTTCCTTCTGCAAGACGGGATCAAGGGGGAGCTTCGGAACAGTAACGCGGGGCATCCATCAAGTGTCAAAAAAGACACTCATATGCACCACACGATATGAGTGTGATATGTGGCAAACTAACTAGCAACCAAACTTATATCGTTTATAGGAGACAAAGTGAGAAAACATCTATTGGCAACTTCATGTGCGATGGCGGTGCTCCTGACGGCGTGCGGTGAGAGGCCTCCCGCATGCTCCGGCCCGGAGATCGCTCAGCGTATCAGTGCCTTGTTCCCCAAAGACGTGCAGGGTCTGGTTGTCAGCAACTTTGAGCGCACAGCTATCTGGCAGTCAGATCCTGAGAAGGTCAAAGAAGTGCTTGCTACACTCGACGAGTACCTGAAGCAGGTCAAACTCGATTTGCGCAACGTTGCCACAGAGGGCTTCGACTCAAAGAGCAACAGGCAAGTTTGTGTTGCGGACTTTGTTCTAAGTACACCCATAGACGGCGAGAGGGGTGTTCGATCCCCCTATCGGATTCAGGTGCTTGAAAGCCCCAAAGGTGAAATCCGCATCGACGTAGAGGCTTACGCCGTATTGGTGAACTCTGCTTCTACAAGCTTCAGCTTCTATGAAGAACGCAAGGCCCGTGGCCTGCCGACCACGCAGTAGCAAGGCCCCACGAGCACACTCAGCTCTAACAAGAAAGCTTGTCGCACTGCAACCACTCGCACCAAGAGACACACATGACAACAATCCTAAAATTGCTGCTAGGTGCAGCATCCATCGCCCTGTCAGCATTCACCGCCCTGTCAGCATTCACCGCCCAGGCACAGGCCATCCCTACCGTGGCCACCGCCGATGGAGCCACGCAATGGAAAGATGCCCCAGCCTACGGTGCAGACAAGGCAACCAATGTCCTGCGGCGTAGTGTCTTCTTCACGCCGCTGTTTGGCGCAGTCTTCCCCGAGAAGTTCGAAGTCCTGCTCAAGACCCTGCCACCGACCAGCCTGCGTGGTGTGATCATCTACAACCACGGTTGCGGAGGGCAATGGGGATGGGAAACGACGGTAGCCAGCTTTCTGTACCGCCAGGGCTTTGCTGTCATCACCTCCGACTTTCCGAGCCGCGAAGACAACAAGACGGGTTGCCCGGGTGGGAATGAAGCAGAGGCATTGCGCATGGCGGGCCAGCGTGCAAACGAAGGGACATATCAGGCCATCAACCAGGCGCGGCTGGCTGCCCGTGGCCAGGACATAGCCGGCCTGATTGCTTGGCTCAAGCCACAAACCAAGCTGCCGATCCTGGTTGCCGGTCATAGCGAAGGATGCCGTTCCACCTATGCGATGCACATCACCGATCCGCAGGTCGTGGGCGGCATTTGCGTCAAACAGGGCCTCCAGCCCAACTATGAGCACACTTGGCGCTGGAACACGCAACTGCCACTTTGGCAGTCTCTGGAAGAGAATGACCCTTGGGTTGTTCCGCCTGGATCAACGGTGCGGGATGTGACCTTCGAGCGCAAGTTCACCGCGCAGCCGCAGAACCTTACCGTTGTCATCGTTCCCGGAAAGACGCACGACCCGCTGGTTCAGGACGCTGAACGCGCCAGCCTGGTTGCCTGGCTGAACCAGCGTGTTCCCCAGCAAATCAAGCCGGGGCAGAACGGCTTCAACTATGAATCTGTATTGCCGGACATTCAGCGCAAGCTGCGGCAATGACAACCGGTGGCCAAGTAGGTATGAGCTCTAACCCAAGCCGTACAGTCAGCACCGCCCGCTAACCGTTCCCTCTCCGTGCCCGTCCAGTAAGCAACGGTCGGGCATCGCCCAAAAAGCACGCTATGGCATCACCGGATGCTGTCAGCGTGCTTTTCTTCTTTCTAACCCAGCCACTCTCAACACAAGGAGCAACCATGCCTGAAGATACAGTAGACGTGCCCGCCCCAGACCCCATTCCCAATACCAGGCCCTTGTTCCAACTTGGAAAAGTGGTGGCTAGCAAAGCGGTGCTTGACCACTTGGCGCAGCATGCGATTTATCCAGCGGCTCTGTTGTCCCGTCACCAGCATGGCGACTGGGGATACATTGAAGGAGCAGACGGCGCCGAGAATGATGCGGCGGTCCAGTCCGGTGGGCGAATTCTCAGCATGTACTGGACGGAAGGAAAGTGGCTGTTGGTCGTGACAGAAGCCGTGGGGGACGATGGGAAGCGGCCAAGTTCCTGCATTCTGTTCCCGGAGGAACACTGATGTCCGGCATGAACACTATGGGAAGAAAAGTACCGCAGTACGCATTCGCTACAAGGAAAACCAGCGAGGCCGCTCATGACGTGGGCCATCCCCTTGAGCAGGTATTGATCCATCTGCCGCTGATTGCCGTAACTGCCACAGGCCAGTTGGACCTGTTGCACAGTTCCCCGAGCCTACTGCTTGAACTGGCTGAGCATGCGGAAGCTGGAGCGGGGGCGCTGAATCTCGGCCTGTCCGCCATTGGAGCACTGATGGCACATTCGGCAGTGCCGATTGAGGACGGAACAGTTAGTTCAGATGCGGTCGAAGCCCTTGGATGGCTGCTATCAGAGCTTGGCATGCTCAATGCGCTTCTGATGGCTTTGGCGGCGCAGTGCCGGCAGGCGCGCAACAGCGTGGGAGCGGGGCTGGATTGTTGAACGAGCACTCGTTAGCGGCCTGCGGCGGCGGTTAGCAAAGGCGTCGATGAGCAAACCACTACTCGCCTTGAGCCGCGCGTGAGAGCCACGTAGAGGTGTTGTGCCGTCATGCGCTCTGGCTCAAGAATGACCACAACTTCGGCTTCCAACCCTTTCAGCAGCAGCGTGCTGCCGACCGCACGTCGGCCCAGCGGGCGACTCAGATGCCGGTTTCGTTCACGTGCCTGCATCGCCGCGCCGATGAGCCCACCGTCGCCTCCTGCTGCCCTGAGAGCCGATATGCAGCAATGCAGAACCTCGGGGCGGTATACGCGGGCTCCGGCTTGGTCCGAAAGGGATTGAAGTAGATCAATTACGGCCGGATAGCTGGGTGCTGTCAAAAACGCCAACGCTGAAGCTTCTGCCGGAGACGCGGGTTTGTGGGCCCGGCCCCCACGAAAGGAATCGACCCGCGTAAGCAAATTCGCTACCCCTACACCCGTCATCATCGACGCAGCGAACTCGGCGAGCAGTTGCAATGCATTGGGACTCGCCAAGTCGAACGCCCGGGCGAATCCCACTAGGTCTTTCATATCGACTGGCTCAACGGAAGTTGCACCTGGCGTCTGCATCGTGAGTTGATTGCGGCCGTTGACATTCATCGAGTCGCCGATCACCAGTACGCGGCCATCACGACTTGGGGCTTCCGTCCGAGCGGCTACCAGTCGCTGCTGCACTTCCAAGCCCCGGGTCAATTGAACCCACTGAACACCTTCTGGAGCACCTCGAAGGTCCACAGGTTTGCCAGCTTGCAGAAGCGCACGGGCCTGAAGCAGCCAGGCGCCCAATGCGTCCATACCTGCGAGGCGCCATCGCCAAGGGGTCAGCAGCTCACCGATGGGCGGAAAAGCACCTTGAGCCTGGCCCTCCCAATGAACCAATGGGTCGCGAAAGCCGAAAATCGCTTGCATCGGGTCACCCAGGACGCATGTGGGCAGTGTCTGGGACAAGGAGCAAACAATAGCGTGCTGCATGGTGTTGCAGTCCTGATATTCGTCCACCAGCAGGCGCGAATAGGTCGAGCCTATTGGGTCACTGATATGACCTGCGTGCAGTAGGCCTTGCACTGCACGTCGAATGGCTGGGTAGTCAGCGTTCGGGTTGGCCAAAGCAAGAACCCCCGCGTTGAGACCCGAACGGAGCGGGAACTTGGCCGCAAGACGCATCGCGAAACCATCAATGGTCGACACCTTATACGCCCAACTCGGGACGCTAGCACGCTGGAGCCTGGCGCGCAGTGCTGTGACCCCAGCGTTGGTATGCGTCAGTACCAAGATTGGCTTGGTATTGGTGTGCTGACTCAGTGCATCCGCGATAAGCTGGGTCTTGCCGCATCCGGCGGGAGCAGTAACTGAACCGAGGCGTGCTTGGAAGATGTCGATTTCAGGCTGCGGCACGCGTCCATCCCCAGAGCTGACCATTCACAATTTGGACGAAGCCAGGTTCAGCGTTTGCAAGGTGAGGCCCAACAACGTCTCTGGTCACTTCTTGGAAACCACTCACTGATTTGAACCAGCCATTCTGTTTGTTGCGGGCTGCAAGTCCAAGTAATGCTCGACTCGCAGGTGTATACCCGCCATTCAGCCGCTCGGCCTCAATGGCCTCCAAGGTGACTTGGCCACTTGACTTCGATTTGATGTGTTCGGCCATGAGTTCTCGTCCGACCATCTTGTCCGCTTTCTTCAGGAGCTCGAACACCGCGTCATCGCTTGAATGGCGGAATAGTTCATCCTCAAGTGCCAGGCCGGGCCGCCACATCATGTACTGGCCGCCAGCTGCCAAGAATCGCTCAACCAGCCCGGCTGTCGTAACAGGCTTGTCAGCATCGACAAAAACTAGGACGCGGTAACCCAGCTTGAGGAATGCCTCCCCCCGCGTATAGCATTGGTCTGGGCTACCCCCGCCGGAGTCCACGTAGGAGCCTCCGTGAGCCAAGAATGACGGCACGCCATGCTGGACCCACCATTGGTCCATACCGCGGGCGAACCCAACCTCGCTCGCGCCTTCGCAGACGATGACTGATTTGGACAGGAAAGCCTCCGCTGCCTTGCGCAACGTAGCTTGGATGCCGTCGTCTGTGCCTGGGCACAAGGCCATGTGGGACCCTGCACTCCGTCGCAAGACGAAAAGCTGGTCCCCAGCAAGCTCCCTGAGCGTCACCGGGGAATGGGTTGTCATAAACACCTGCAGCGGCTCGGAGGGGTCCTTTGCACCAAGTGAGTCGAGCAGTCGCATGAGTCGGTGCGGCTCTAGCCCATACTCGACTTCATCCACCAGGGCGATAGTAGCCGCCGCAGCAGCAGCCCTTTGCAGTCCCGCAACAAGGAGTCGCCCAGAACCAGTACCCAGCGACCGAAGAGGAATGCCGGTCTCGCTGTGCAGCGCAATAGCGCCATCGCCAATGGACACCGAATGAGCGTCAAGCAGTGCTTGGGCGCCCGCCCCGACGGCTACGCCCAGGTCGGCAGCTGTCTTTGTCACCACCTGCAGGGTCTGGGCAAGGTGAGGTCCGGCCTGCACGCCGAAAGCAGTCCTAGCCGCCCGTGCCGCACTGGCGAGCTCAGAGCCAAGATCAGCGCGCTCTTCTGTGAGTCGATTCAACACCGAATTCCTCGCCCAGGAGAGGTTTGTATTGGCGTAGGTGCCGATCCGGGCAGGTGCCAGCAGGCTACGGTCCTTCCATGCCAAAGACCGCTCCAGCTGCTGTTGGGCGGCACGATCCGAGAAGAGTGTCCAACTCGGTTCAAGATCCCCTTTGACCTCCAGCCTCAGGGTAAAAACCGTTTCAATACCTGCCCGCGGTTCGTCTTCTATCAGCCCAATATCAGAGTCAAATCCGCGAAGAAACTCTCCGTAGATGTCGATACTCTTCAACGCATCTGGCAGCGCGCCGAGCGTGACTGCAATCACAATGGTCCGAGTCACGTCCAGGCCAAAGAAGTCCGTATCGCTGAAAGGCGCGCTCCGCCGCGCTCCAAGGCATAGGTCAATAGCGTCGAGTATGGTCGACTTGCCGCTGTCACCCGGGCCAACTAGGCAGTTCATGCCGTTGGAAGGTACCCAATCCAGGTTCTGTATAGATCGGAAATTCCGAATTTCCAGGTAACGGATGCGTGTCATGTTTCCTTTCGTTGGTCTGGCAAATATTCCAACGTGACGGGAAGCCGGCTTAGGGTCGCACGGGTACTTGCCAAGCAGCCCCAATAGTCAACTCTCTCTCATGTAAGCGGGTCGCCGAGAGTTTATACACTGAGCGGCCGCATGCAGCCTGAAACAGTTAGTGAACCTGAAAGATTGGCCGACCGCTAGCGGCGACTAGTCTTGACGTGACAGCCGCGTTTACACACTATGCCATGGCCGGTGATGCGCCAAGCACCGCTGAAAAGCCGCAGGCATCAGCCTAAAACGGCGCAGGCTGCGTCAAAACCAAAAAAATCACATAGCGGTCGCTAAAACGGTACGTAGCCGCGCATGGTGAATCACCCATTTGCGATGCCAAATGGCGTATTTCTAGCCTTGTAGAGGGTGCAGATTACATGCGCGAGGCGTGCTGACTACAGGTCCAGTTTAGGTAAGCCCTTCACCACCCGCAGAGTCTCCAGACTGACCGTGACCACTCGTTGAAACAGCTCCAGAGGATAGAGCGGGTTACCCATGGTCTCGACCGCCCAGTCGTTCGCGTCGTTGACGATGCCGCTGTCTTTGTCGATCTTGATGCCTTGGCGTTCGACCACCCAGTCCAGGGCCGGCTTGCCGTTGACGACGTAGTCAAAGGCATCCAGCGGGATGCCGGTCAAGGTAATCTTATCGTTGTAGTGCAAGGTTGTTAGGTCCTTGTCTTTTCCCTTCTTGCCGTAGCGCATCTTCTCGACGCGGTAGTCGGCGTCAGCGAGCTTCCTACCGCCGCTGTCGATCTTTAGCGGGTAGGGTTCGACGTTCTCGTAGTTAAGGTGCAGGTCGGCCAGGTTGCGGCCAGCCTGAGAGAAGGCCCAGAAATCAGGCGCCGTCTTTACCCGGGGAATGCGCGGAAGCTCCTTGCCTAAGTTGTCGGCGAAACGCTCGCGGTAGTCGACCGAGTGCAGCAAGCCGTAGACGTAGTAGAAGATGTCCTCACGGGAGATGGTTTCGCCGGGATAGGCCGACTGGAAGTGCGCCAGGCCTTCCGCCGTGATGGCATCACGGCGCCTGGTGGCCGGGGTTGGTACAGATTGACCTGCTTCGCTGAATAGGACGGACTGCTCTGGGCCGGTTTCTGCGGCCTTAGGTTCCGGGTCGTCGTAGAGGTAGAGCGGGAAGCACTGTTCGCCGCCATCTGGAGAGAACGCTGGAGGCTGGTTCGTGATGAGGGCAACTTCCCCAAACCGCCACCGAGCCTTGACCATGATGACTATGTTGTCCGATTCAGCGGTAGGAAATATGCGCGGCATCTGGTAAACCATTTCATTGAGCCGACGATCAAAATAAAGCCACTGTTTCGTAAATGGCCGATACTGACTAAGCCGCATCCCGTTTGCAACAAATGAATGCTTTCGACCTTTCGCCAGGTCCTGCTTCAACGCACGGGACCAGGAAATCGACGCCGCATTGGCATCAATAAAGTCGTCGACCAGGGCGTCTCGTCGCTTCTTGTCGAACCCTGGGTGCTCGCCAACAAGACGATCTACCTCTCGGTTATAGAAGTCGATCATGCGGGTCATGTTGGCGCGCGTTTTAGCTTTGGATGCGTTGAAACACCAAGCATCTCGCGCCGTTAGCACCCCCTGCGTGAATGTTTCAAATAGCTTTGGTGCATCACCCCTTTTGTCGCCTATCGCTATATGCTCACCAAACCTTTCGTCGCGTAGTTTCAACCAGTCCCCATGGGCGTCAGGCACGATGATTTGCCAGCCCCCTGCTAGCGTAATGCCACAGACACTACCCAAGGTTTCGATCTTGGAAAGCTTCTCCTCGCGACTCAGATAATCACCAATGTCGTAGAAGTGGATTTCCCCTTGCTGCTTGGCAGACGGGTTCTTTACCAGAAGCGAGATGGCAATTGGCGCGCGACTACCGCTGCCAAAAATCTTTCCACCCTCCTGGCGCGACAGTTCGCCTGCCGTGCGCTGATTGCCGCGCAGGTGAAAGACGTAGATGCTGCTGAACTCATCAGCGAGACATCGGCGCAACCCATCAGCCGTGCTGGCGTCAAGGAAGCCTGCATTCGTGACAAAACCGATGACACCACTACTTCCGACTCGGTCGCTGGCCCACCGGATGGCGCGGATGTAGCTGTCGTAGAGCCCCTTCGCCAGCACCGCATCGGAACGCTCGGCGTAGGTCGAACGAATGCGTCCATCCAAGTACGGGTACGAAACGTTGTCATTGTTGTCGTTCTCGCTGCGCTGGCCCACGGAATATGGCGGGTTGCCGATGATGACCCGGATGTCCAGCTTCTTTTGCCGCTTACGTCGCGCGCTGTTGTCCACCAGCAGCGCGTCCGCGAGGTCTTCCTTCTCATACATCTGGAAGGTGTCAGTCAGGCAGATGCCTTCGAAGGGCTGGTAGCTTCCGCCAACGATGCCGTGGTAAACCGCCTCGATGTTGATGGCGGCGATGTAGTACGCCAGCAGCACCAGCTCGTTGGCATGGATTTCATGCTTGTACTTGTGCGGCAGGTGCTCGGGCGCGATCAGGCCGCTCTGCAACAGTCGGGTAATGAAGGTGCCGGTGCCAGTGAAGGGGTCGATGATGTGGACGCCCTTACTGCCCAGCGTCTGGCTGAACTCGGTCTGCAGGATGTGGGCGACGCTGTGGATGATGAAGTCCACGACCTCGACGGGGGTGTAGACTATGCCTAGCCGCTCGGTCATCTTGGGGAAGGCGTTGCGGAAGAACTTGTCGTAAAGCTCGACGACGATCTTCTGTTTCCCCGCCGCGTTGTCGATGCCCGCGGCGCGCATCTTCACGCTGTCGTAGAAGCGCTGGAGGGTGTCGGCCTCCTTGTCCAGCCGGTGCTCTTGCAGCACGTCCAGCACGCCCTGCATGGCCAGTGACATAGGGTTGTGCTGCGCGAAACTGTAGTCCTCGAAGAGCGCGTCGAAGACTGGCTTGGTGATGAGATGCTGGGCCAGCATCTCTATGACTTCGCTATCGGTGATGCTGCCGTTCAGGTCGTCACGCAGCTCTCCGGCGAATGTGTTGAAGGCGGCGCGCTCCTTCCCGTTGGCCGGGTCTGCGACGATGCCGGTGATGCGGTCAATGTGGGTGCGGGCAATCTTGGCGATGTCGTTGGCCCAGTCTTCCCAGTGGTGGCGGTTGCCGACCTTCTGCACCAGCTTGGCGTAGATGGCCTTCTCGATTTCTCCGATTTCGAATGGCAGGGAGGTCTGGTCTTCCTTTCCGTAGCGCTTGGGCGTCGGCTCGCCGATGGTGAAGCCGCCCTTGCCGACGTCCTTGTTCTTCGGCCCCTTGGCTTTCTCTGCCTTCTTCTGAATCTTGTCGGTGATGGCGACGACTTCCATCTTGCTGGTGTCGCGCCCGATAAGGTCCAGCTTGTTGACCATCGCGTCGAAGCGGTCGTCGTGCGAGCGCAGAGCCTGCAGTACCTGCCACACCACGGCATAGGTCTTGTTGTCGGCCAAGGCTTCATGCGGCTCCACGCCGGTCGGGATGACAACAGGCAGAACGACATAACCCCGCTTCTTGCCCGGCGCATTGCGCATGACCCGACCGACCGACTGCACCACGTCTACCTGTGAGTTGCGCGGCGTCAGGAACAGTACCGCATCCAGGGCCGGCACGTCGACCCCTTCAGACAGGCAGCGCACGTTGCTGAGAATGCGGCAGGTGTCGTCGGCGGCGTCGGCCTTGAGCCAGGCGAGCTTGGCCTCCTTCTCGCTGGCGTTCATGCTGCCGTCCACATGCTCGGCTTCGCAGACCAGCGTCGAGGCGGCATCGTCCTCCTCGGTCGCCTGGTAGGCCTCGACAACAGACTGGAACATGCCGGCGATGTTCTTGGAGCTGACCTTGTGGGTCTTCGCGCCCTTGCTCACCTCGATGACCTGGCAGAAGGCCACGGCACGCTTCATGGCTTCGTGGTCGCCATTCAGCTCCTCGGCGAGCCCTTGCTTGGCCAGCGCCTTCCAGCAGCCGATGATCTTGGCGGCGTCATCCACCTTGAGCTGGTTGTTCTGGTCCTTGAGCAGGGTCTGGATGCGGCGACTGACGTGGCTTTCTTCCACTGACAGCACGATAACCTTGTAGTCCACCAGCAGGCCGCGCCGGACGGCCTCGGAGAAGGTGATGATGTACAGCTCGGGGCCGTAGAGGGCTTCGTCGTCCATCGAGCATAGCGCCACGCTGCCCTGTTCGGCTTTGGCCTTGGCGCTGTCACCGTAGATGCGCGGCGTGGCCGTCATATAGAGGCGCTTGGCCGAACGGATGAAGGCCGCGTCGTGCACCTTGACGAAGTTGCTCTCGTCTTCGTCGCCGAAGGTGGCGCCCGTGGTGCGGTGCGCCTCGTCGCAGACGATGAGGTCGAAATCAGCCAGGCCATGCCCCTGCTGGGCACGGTGGATGACGTCAATGGAGTGGTAGGTGCTGAAGACCACGCTCATGTGCGCGGCGTCGTGCCGCTTGTCCATCTCGGTGGCCAGGCGACCTGGTTCGGTCGTGGCGGGGTAGCGCAGCTCGTGGGTGAAGGTCTGGACGCTGTCGTCGTCTTTCAGGCGCTTCTTACCGACATCGCTGTCCGAGCAGACGGCGAAGCTGTGCAGCGGCGTGGCACTCTCCTGGGTCCACTCGGTCAGGGTCTGCGACAGCAGGGACAGGCTGGGCACCAAGAACAGCACGCGCTTGCCCTTGCCGGCCAGGGCTTCGGCGATCTTCAGGCTGGCGAAGGTCTTGCCGGTGCCGCAGGCCATGATGAGCTTGCCTCGGTCGGAGGCTTGAAAGCCGGACAGAGTACCGTCCAGCGCCTGCTGCTGATGCGGGCGAAGCTGCTTCTTGACCTTGAGCACCGGTGCGGCTTTGGGCTGGTACTTGGCCCAGTCGATCTGGCTGTTCTCCAGGTCGTTCAGGTCGATCTTGCTGACGGGCGGCTGCTGGTCGCGCAGCGCCTCCTCGGCGTGGGTGCTCCAGTGGTTCGTCGTGCTGACGATGACGCGGTGGGCGAAGGGCTTCTTGCCCGAGGCGGTGAAGAAGCTGTCGATGTCGCTCTTTTGCAGCCGGTAGTCTTCGGCGTACAGCTTGCACTGGATAGCGTGGATTTCGCCTGTGCCTTGGGTCTTGGCAACTAGGTCGATGCCGGCATCTCGTTTGTCCAGGCCTTGGAGCGCCGCCCATTCGCCGTAGGTCCAGACGTCGCTGTAGAGGTCGCGGTAGGTTGCCTCATTGCGTAGGTAGCAGAGCATCAGCTCTTCGAAGTACGTGCCCTTTTCGCGTTCAGATTGGGAAGATTGGCGGTAATGATCGAGCAGCGAGGAGAGGGGCGTCATGTAGATTCACGTAATCTGTTCGTGTTGTCTCGGCCATTTTGGCAGGGAAAACGACTCAACCGTCGTACTTGGTTGGGGTAAAGATGGCAAAGTATTGACACTCTGTTTCATGTGAGAGCATTCAAATGCAGGGAGTAGTAGATAAAAACATGAGATATCCGCATGATTTCTGACTTCAAAGGTGTCGACCGTGCAACCCTAAGTTGCACCGCTGCCTCTGGTGAGGTGCGCTTGGACGGTACCCGTTTAATGCTTGGACCGCTCGTTGAACTATTGATGTTTAGGCGGAGAAGTCTTGCGCAGTCGGTCAAGTTGAAAATCGAAGGCGCTAAAACGGATTTCTTCAAAGCGTTGAGGCTCCTTCCGACTGGAGCCCAATGGGCATGTACTGGGAGCGGCCAAGTTGGAGTGCTACGCTTGCCCCATTCCGAAGCCTCAGACACTGACGAGGACGTTAAACATACCTTCTTGCTTGATTTGCGAAAAAGGCTGGGGAGTGAGCAGGTTGCAGCGACTTCAGCTCAAGCGATTGTCGGAGCCACCGGTGAAATGATCGACAACATCTGGCAACACGCAGGGCCAGGCGAGAATGCTATTGCAGCGTTTCAGATTGAAGCCAAGTCACTTTGGATAGCCATTGGTGATTGCGGCCAAGGTATGTTGGCGACATACGCGGCGCACGACGATGTGAAAACGACTGGAGATGCCTTGAGGGTTGCCGTCAGAGAGCACCGTTCGTCAACTGGGGAGCCTGGTCGAGGGCAGGGATTTCGCCAGCTTTTGGCCGTTCTCAGTTCTATGGACGCATCTCTTCGCGTCAGGACCGGCGACGGCAGTCTAGAAACTGAGGGCTTAGCTTTGGGCGGGAAGTGGATATTCCGTGAACAAGTCCCATTGGTTGGATGTGTTGTTAGCGCCCATTTGAGGTGGTAATTCGACAGGTTGCAGGTCCAAGCTGCCTTGAGGTGAGGGAATGACAACAGCGTGATAGTTGTTGTATCTGCGTTCTGCAGCTGTTGCCAACTGCTTGAACAGGGCACCAACAGATGCATCCCATTGCGTGGTGTGATACTTCGGGACATGCCCCGAATTCATTGAAGGTTCTTGGCGATTGACGGCCTTGAAGTACGGGCCGGTATCTAACCAGAGAACGTGCTCATAGGTGTTTTCGAGTTCCTTCGCATGCTTCGCTGCTCCGCGCACAACAAGAAGGAGCGGGCGCCCGACCTGTTGGCGGAGACGAACTAAACGTTCAATGTACCGCGCGGCGTCTTCACTTGGCTTTGCACCGGTCAGAAACTCGAATGCAATCGAAGTCACTTCGGGGCGTGCCGCTATGAATTGTGCCCACAAATCGAAATCATGGTCCGTGCGGGCGTTCACATGCAGGGCCGTTGGCAGGCCCGCCTCGTTCATTTGATACCACATCCATGCCACTCTCTTGATTGCATGCAGGTTGTCGTGCCTCGGTACGTCGGCATATAGGCTGTAGTTTGGGGAAGTAGCGAAGATGACTCCGGCCTGCGCCAGCGCCTTGAACGTCTCTTTGACTTTCGGTAACCGCCACGAGCGTTCCACGTAGCGGTCATCCTCTGTACCGGTGAGTAGCCAACCTTTTCTGGGTGCGAGCCCATGGCCCAGTTTGAGTTCTTGTGCTGTCTTGGCGCGTTGGGTAAAGCCTTTTCCCGTCAGTGCATGAGATAGTGGAATCGCCGCGTAGTCAATCTCCACTGGGCGGCGTTTGGACATGCGGCCTTGGACTATGGGAGCTACATTGGGAAGCTTGGGCAGTTCGAGGGGGTTGCGACGAGGAATGTTGTTCAGTGAGAAACCGCTGACTTCGTGAACACGGCGAGTAAAGCGGGAGGGGGCTTTCGGACAGACTAAGTCGCATGCTTTCTGGTCAATGCACCGGCATAGGTCCATGCACGTCAGCATTGCCGTTCCATTGGACAGATGGAGCCCCCCACATTGTTTATGGTCGAGGCAGTTGCCGCATCCAATCAACTCCTGGGAAGAACCGATGTCTTTGAGTATCCAAACGCCATCATGTGCCTCCGCTGGTAGCATTTGCTATTCCTCGATTTGAATGTCCATGATGCCCAGGTCCGTAAAGGACTCGTAGACATGACCTGCGAGGACTCCATCGCTGACCTCTAGGGCGTGCAGCAAGTCGGGAGAAGGGGTTGCAACGTGCCCAACCTGACAGACATCCTGCGATATCGCAACTGTTCCGTCGTCGAGGCGGCGGATAAGCACTTCGGTACTAGGGGGGAGCACGACACCCTGCTCCATTGAGGCCCGAAACACAAATGCAGAAGTCCGGTCAGCGTTCCCAAATATGTCGCTAGCGCGCTGGAGATACTGATGGCTCCATGCTTTGACATGGTCTTGTCGCTTGTTTCGGATGAAGTCAGTTCCCATACGTCATGCCCTCAATAATGGGTGAATAGAACTTTCGTTTGCCTACCTTGCGCTCTTGCATTAGGCCCATCGCATGCAAGGAAACCAGGCGGTTGTTCCAAACGGTGACAACAGTACGTTCACCCGATTTTTCACTGATGGTTTGGGCATCGGCTTCTTTCGCATCGATGACCAGTCTCAGCGTTTGAGCTGCCTTCTCATCTAGAAAGCCGCGGACGTTCGCCCTAACCAGGGTTCCATTAGCAAGCTGTGCCACGATGTACGGTATGTGCATAGCTTCAGCGACCACGTCGGCATCGGCCTGTGTGTCTTCAGAAAGATTGACCAGTACCAGTGCAGACCGACTGCAAGCAGGGATTTCGCGGATACCGTGAAAGAGATACCGCAGCGAGCTTGCGCCGATAACGTCGACCCCTGCAAAATCCAGGGTTGCAGGTGCGCCAAGTGGGTGGGCTTGAAGCAGCGGGTCAACCTTAGACAAGATATTCTTGCCGCCGGATACACCGGTGAATATCTTCTTACCGCAGAGTCCAACGATTTTCATTCTTTCATTCATTTGTATGAGTGAGTGAATATTACTCCTATTGGTCGGATAGCACAATCCCATACTTAGATAGTGGTTTTTATCTAACTGGCTGAGCGCCGTCGTCATGCATCTGCCAGTGTTCCGTCAAGGCCAGTGAGGCTTGACTTGCGTGACGCCTACGCAAAGTCATGCAGCGCTTTGAGCTTTTGTCGTGGCCCGGTATGCTCACCATACTGAGCGATGTGTGCCATGCCGAGCTTTGGATGGTCATCGAAAAGCTGCAGATAGCAAATTGAGCCACGACCTTACCCGTCGTGGCTTTTGTGTTTCTAGAACACAAGTGCGCAATTAATAGCGTCAACAAGTGACCACTTTCTGACAGTCATCGCTTGACTGTTGGAAACATAGCTTATGGCTATTTTCAACATGCTCCAACATGACAACACCACTTTCCAACACTCCTGCTGACGGTTCGCAACGCGTATTCGCGTACGCGCGTGTCTCCACCGTTGAGCAATTGACTGAGAACCAACGCCAGCAAATCGCCATGGCGGGCTACAGCATTAGACCCAAGTTCTTCATTGAGGAGCAGATATCCGGGTCAGTGCCAGCATCACAACGGCCCGGGTTCCAGCGGCTTCTTGAGCGGATGGATGAGGGCGACACCTTGGTTGTTACCAAACTCGACCGAATTGGGCGCGATTCTATTGACGTGCAACAGACTGTTGAGCGGTTCCAAGATGAGGGCATAAGACTAGTGGTGCTTCAGCTTGGAAACCTTGACTTGACTTCTTCGGCGGGTGCATTAATGGTCAAGATGCTTGCGGCAGTCGCTGACTTCGAGAGGGACCTAATAGTAGAACGCACTCAAGCTGGTCAAGCGCGCGCCCGTGCAGCGGGCAAACACATGGGGCGGCCATCAAAGACCACCGTCGATCAAAGGCGGGCGATATGTCAAGCGTTGACCGCAGGTGCAACGGTTAGCAGTTTGGCGATCAACTACGCAGTTAGCCGGGCAACCATCATTTCAATACGCGATGCTGCACCGTCGCCCTTTGCAGCGCTTTGACGTCCTCGCCACGGCCCTGCGGCAACGTGTTCGAAGGGGTGAGCAACGGCTACGGCGTCGTGGGCCTGCGTGAACATGTCCTAGCCATCTTCTTCGCCGTCACCTCAAGCTCAATCTCATCTGCCTTAAGTGCGCAAACATCGCGTGCGCATTTTCTTAAAACAATTGTTTGATGCTCGGGTGGGATATCGCCTGGTAAGCAAGAACCTTCACTGCAACGGGCAAGCAACCACGGCAGACTGTTCACTTTGTATTGCGCTGATACCTTCATTAACTCCCCTTAATGGTTAGTTAGCAATCAGGAAAAGTTTAACTGTGCTGGCTGCAGCGATGTCCGCTGATATGAAGAAATCGGACATACTGGGGGGCTCATGCAAGGGAGACCCAAATGGCAACCATCGTGGAACTTATGCAGTCTTATCTTCAGGCAGCAGTCGTTCACCCTGACGGTACTGAATACAGCGGAAATGCAACGACGATCATCGTCACGCTGCCAAAGAGACCGAATTTCCCCTTCCGCAACACACAAAGATTCGAATTTGATTCTGTGGTTATTAACGCGGTTCGCGATGCGGAGTTTTCGGGTGAGATGAAGTTCATTGACCGCGTCGGGAATAACTTCTGCGATCTCCTAAAAAGGTGCTACCAACAATTTGGCGAATCTAATGAGTACACGGCAACCTACCGCGTTGGAGACGAGGTTTTGGATGAATAGTAGCGTCAAAGCGGTAGCGCGCATCGACTTTAGCGGCTCAACATTTCTTGCCCATTTTCCTGCAACAAGTTGAGAGCTTTCGTTGACCAACTTGGCTTGCACTCTTTTCCACATCGTTGCGGCGCTGATCCCAGTGGCGCCGGGCCGCGAACGATGCAACATCCAGTAGTTGAGATAAATCGTTCGTGAAGGCTCCGTCAGGCAAAGTGGAGGCTATACGATAACCCGAGACTGTCGATATCAGAAGGAGTCCCCGGTGGATGGCAGAGCAGACTAGGCGACAGGCCGTGCAATCTTTGTAGGATCACTCAGGTGTATGGTTGGAGGTCTTGCTGGCAGAGAAGACTGGCACTGGACTACGTTTTATACGTCCATACCGTTACTCACCGCAAACCGCATTGCTGGGGACAGCAGCGAGAGATTTACTTCACTGAGATGCTCGCAGAAGAATCGAGCTGATGCTCGTTTTACGGCATCATCCGGTTCAACTTTTCGGAACTGCATGGTTGGGAAGCAATTGCCATCAAAACCGATTGAAAAAAACCGGCGTGTTCTAGTTCCATTTGCCGTGAGAAGGTCGAAAACAACTTGTCCGCTGACGTGGCGCCGACGCAACTCCGCTGCTACGTGTTCCAACTCCTCTTGTGGACCTGCAATCCCAGTTGCAATTACCACCGCAGAAAACTGGTCGGTAGGGGAGGTACAAACAACATAGTGTTTCATGGCTTTCGATCTGCCATTTGGATGGCAGCATAGCCTTGATCAATCGCATCTAGAACGTCGTTCACAATTGCAATGGCCACATTTCGGTCCTCAAGAATTCGAGTCGTTTCGAGCGTGCCGTCCATGTGAAACAGTCTGTGACGCTGCTCTGTCCATGTTTTATAGCATTTAACGAGCAAATTTTGCAGCAGAATTGTTACACCATTCGAATGTGGGGTCCGCATTGCCCAATTGCCATTGGCCATTTCAAAATATTCCCCGAGTTTCATGTTCTGTAGGGGATTGAGTTTGCATTTTTCGCGCAGTAGCTGAAAACAAAAGCCTTCGAGCCCACGCAAGGCAGGAAACGCGACGGTTGCGTAGTCCTCCAATTCAATGCCTACTTTTGTCATCGCAAGACCCGACGATAGCTGTATGCGCACCTCATCTGCTAGAGCATCGTGAGCATTTGGGATACGCGCAACAAGCGCAGTTTTCATGTCTGCGATGGTTACTGGTATCTTGTAAACGGCTTTTTGTTGTTCTAGGACTTGATCAAGCGGCAATACTGTCCGTAGAAAATCCAGGGACCATACCGCCAACTGGGCGTGGCTACCTTGAAGCTGAATGGTCAAGTTCGAGAAAAACTTGACCGTCAAAATGTCCCCATTCGGCCCCTTTATTCGAAGTTGCCGGAAGTGGCCGTGATTTTCGTCGGTCTCGACTTTTGCGCCTAAGCTTCCAAGGAATTCCAGAAAAGGGGCCTGCTTTGCTAGGTCAAAATTCGGTACGGACAGCTCAAGGCGTTCCTTTTCACCATATCGGCAGTGTTTCGCGATTAGCTCTGCAAGGGCTTCGAAAGTGCCTTTATCGAACCCGGTGCTATGGCCGATTGTGCACTTGCCCTTGCTGTTCAGAAAAATCTGTATCAAGAACCGGACTGTCTTAAAGGTCCCCCCGTATTGAATCAGCTTGCCGCCATTCAACTGCTTCTCGGTTAAATCAGCCACTCCTGCCTGCAGTAGTGCAGCTTCGACCTTCATGTGATCTAGTGGAATATTGGAGTAGGGATTTGTTGCCATAAGCAAGTGTTGTTTTTTAAGCTAACCTCGCAGTTTAACGGGTGATGCAGTTAGTGGTCGTATTCAAGATGCACGGCTGCTCAAGTGGCCATTCTGGGTATTCGTCATATGAGAATCAATTTAGTGACGCCCTTCGCCGAAAAAGATGAGGCAAAGGCTCTCGGGGCTAGATGGGACCCTGTCCAAAAGCGGTGGTACATCATCGATGTTGATGACCTTACGCCTTTCTTGCGCTGGATTCCAAACGTTGCTGCCACCGCTAGAGACCCTGCATCGGCGAGTCACTCGCTAGGGCTGAGAAAGAAAAGCGTTGCACAGCGAGTAGTTGACTCAGCCGTCATAACTAAACCCATTGTCGAGGTGGCGCATTGCGGATGCCATGTCTTGCCGTGGGAGGATTGCGTACACACTGTGACCCACGCCTGAAGCTTCAAAAGGATCTAGTGCGGCAGCGCCCAAAACAATGTCTTAACTTTGTCGCTAACGAGCGCTTGCAGACGTTTCGGGTGAACTGCGAAGATGTATTGTCGTTCTATCAAACTTGACAGTCGTCGTTTGCATTGCGCGTTTTGCATTTAGCTGGGCAAAATCGTGGGATGAATCTTCAACATTTGCAAATTGATTTAGTCGGGCCACATATATTTGGTAGCGATGGGTACGCACAACAAGCCGACCGGCCGGTGTACGACTTGATCATTGACGCTGTACTTGATGAAAACCATGATCCCTGGGGTATGTCTGGGAATGAGATGGCGATTGGATTCGTCGCATCAGACCTGAAATCGATCTACCGAGAGGTGCGAGTTTTTGGCATGGGGGCGTGGATGGGGGTGACCAGCGACCTTGTTCGAGCGGGTTTCATTGATCTCCTGGCTGATCAACCGAACCGTCGGTTCGATGCCCTTTTTGCTCCCTCAGACAAACTGATGATGCGTTTTGGTCCCTTCGGTGAGCAAAAGGATTTGGAGGTAGTGGCGCCGGCTCCATCTGCTTTAAAGTCGCGCCTTCCAGACCTGAAGCCCATAGGCAGAGAGCCTGTTATGGACTTGGTTGAGCGCGCGGGAATCGACGTATCCGAATGGCACTTCACTGCTGATGGCCGCGTAGTTGATAACCCTCGCGCAAATCCCAACTACTGCTATGACTGGTCTTTTGGAACAGTAGAGGAGGGATTTCTACTATGTCTATGGCACGGCGACTTGGAGGAGGGAGACGACCGAGTCTTCTCAAACAACTGGGTGAGCAACCACCTCAAGGTATTGGAAGAAGCCCGCAACAATGCGGGAGGTGATGCCCGCAAGCGGAGCCGCTTGAATCAACAAATACGGCGTGCCCGCGCTTTCGAGTCCGCTATTGAGCAATCTTGGCGTAGAGGGTTACCGTTGCGAGTCATAGTCAACGAAGGGCGACAGCGTTTGCGCGAGGAGATCCCAGACACCGCCTCCAGTGTCGAATCGCGAGCATTAGACGAGGAGCGCTGGTACGTCCATGCGTATCAAGAAAACGAGGGCCGTTGGCTCTTAGTGCGTGGCGTGCCGTTGGGGACGAGCCACGAAGGGAGTATCCAACCAGATGACGGAGATCAGTCACCAGGTGCCGACGACATTCGCCGCTTGGGCACAATAAAAATCCGTCGAGGCCAAGCGAATTTTAGGGCATCCTTGATCGGCGCATATGGCGGGAGATGTGCGGTGACAGGCTCGCGCATAGTCGATCTATTAGAAGCTGCGCACATCCATCCCCATGCTGAAGGTACGAACTACCGAACCTCCAACGGATTGCTGCTGCGTGCAGATATTCACACACTCTACGACCTGCTTTTGCTGTCCATCGACGACCGCTATCGCATCCATCTTTCCAACTCTCTAGAAGTGAGCGAGTACCGGAGGTACCATGGCGTGGACCTACTCGTGCTACCGACAATCATGGAGCAACAGCCGTCGGCAGCGAATCTTCGAACTCGGCACGAGCGGTTTCTAGCAACTGAAAGCGCTCGCAAGGCTGCGATGTGATTAATTCAGGTTGTTAGCTACACGGTCTGTCGAGCGCGCATTTCCTCTAGGAGAATTATGGACGCGACTGGCAATCTGGAACGGGAGGAGCTATGCAAGGGGAAGGGGACGAGGGGAGGGTGGCATTGGCTCTAATGCTGCAGTCGTCTGGTGAATTTGATGATGACCTCGGCGTGCTCCTGGATGAAGCATGGAACACCTCCTCGTTGCGTTTGGCGACCTGCATGGCTTTTTGCAAAGCAGCGACCGAGCATGCGATCAGTCAAAGAGTTCTTATCGAAGTAGGCCTGAACGGCACCGCACTTAGCCTCATACGGCTTCACTACGAAACCGTTGTGCGTGCGGCCTGGGTCCTGCACGGCGCCAAAGATGAGTGGCTGACAAACTTCTCAAAGCCGGTGCCAAATGGAGACACTGCCGAACCGCAATTGGGGCCACCGATACCGTCCATGCTTGACGCGATCAAACCTGCTGCACCGCAGGCCGAATCTGAACTTCGGAAGCTCTACGGAACCGTAAAAGTGATGCACTCTTTTGTGCACGGTGGAGCGCATCTTGTTGTTCACTCGTTGAGGGGGTATCCGCCAGAGAATCTGGTTTCGGTACTGCAAAACCGAAACCTACTCTCGTTGATGCTGACCAACGTCATAGTCATAGCGAGCCAAAAACCGCATCTCAGCGGCGCCGTGCGACACCTGATGGAAACACATGCAAAGTGCATGCCTCCGCTGAGTGCGCCATGAATACGGGTTAAACCATCGCACAAAGACGGCTCTAAGCGCCTTGGTATCTGTATAAAAATACAGTATATTGGGCCATGATCAAACAAGAAGTTTACTTCTGGCAAATCCGCTGGGCTGCTCGCTGGATGCTTACCCACACCAGGTTCAGCGAAGAAGCAATCAAGCGCGAGCATCCTGGAGCGGTGTGCGTTGACGATTCACGCGAGGTTCGCCTGGTGCCCGAAACGCCGGCAGAAAAGGTGTTCTCGCATTTCGGTAGCATCAAAGTGTCATCCAGGACTGGGGCGTAGTAAAGCTGGAGGCTGGTCCTATCGCAGCCTGCGGTGCCGGCGCGCATCGAAGGGTTATTTCGTTGTGACGTGTTCTTGAAATACGCCAGCCGGATACGATTTCAGGAAAGAAAGAAAAAGAAAGAGGGGGCATCCTTGCAGACTTCAAATCCACAACCAAACCGCTCGGCTGTTCTACCCACCACCCGTCCACCAGTTGCAGGACGGCGCTCACCATGGCCCTTTCTAGCTGGCGGGCTCGCACCGAAAACCAACGACATCTACTTGGCCGCAGAGCCCGTGAAAGAAACCTCTTCGCAAACCAATCCCGAAAAAAGCGTAGTTAGGTTGGGCTATCCGACGTTTGATCAATGCGTCGGCCATTTGGAAGCCATGGCGGCAGATCAATCGTGACGAAAACAAGCGACGAAGTCTGACGTGCGAGATCTGGCGCAGCAAAGTCTCGCAGGAAGGCGCGCGCCTGACCGGGCAGAAGCTTGACGTGAAAGAGGGGTTTCGGCATTGTTGCTAAGAGTTCCGCTGGCGTGCAGTCAGTCAGTGGCTGAATCTGCTCCAGTTGACAAATCTCTGGAGGAACATTCACTCGAAGCCAGTCGTGAACCAAGTTCCAACACTGCTCCTCTTCCACCATATTGCAGGGGTCGCAACCCAGCAAATACACGCGGTGTAGTCGGCCAGAAAAAGCTATGGTTTGGACATTGCGAAGCGGTGCCTTCCTGCAATTCCTATCATGCCCACTGAACGATTTGTTCCGGTCATAACTCATCAAAAACCTCCCGCAGGCGTCAGTAACAGCAAGGTCCGCAACACGAGGTGAATCACGTCTTGGACCTGTTGAGAGGGACTCTGCCCGATGATCCAAAGGCGGTCAGTGGGCTGAGGCAAGAAGGGGTTTACCATTTTTGAAGCGCCTCCCCCGCTATGGACGGGCTCGCGGCCAGCGAGGCTGGCTCTACGGCCGCACTTGCGCGGGCGGCAGCGCCGAGGATGGTTACCACGATAGAACCATCGTCCCTCAGGCGCAGGGATGCCGTTAGACCTGGGCGCAGCGACGCCGCACGGACAATATGTTGGGGTATGCGTAGCGCAAGCGTGTGCGCGTTCCAGAGACCAAGCGTGACCACGTGAATCCTTTCATGAGTAGCCAAATGGCTACACACGCGAAAATTGACGTTGGTAGCATGCTCACGGTGCTTACAACACCGTGAGCATGCTGTTTTTGCTATTTCTTAGTTCATCGGTGAAGCCAGCTTGAGCCCGATAAAGACCGGCAAGTGGCCGATTGTCCTGCGCTCGAATTTGGCCTCCAAACGGGCTTGCAACTCACTTTTCAGCATGGGGCGGAATTTGGGGTTTTCCTTCGCCCAATCTTGATACGCAGCCCAGAGCTCCTTCAGCGGAGTGACCGCCAGAGGTTGCAATTCAGCGCAGCCCAGCAAAAACATTTCAAACGAATCGGACTCCTGTCGGCGCACGTTGACGGCGTCTGTTACCTTAGTCGGCGGATTGAGCCCTTGCGCTTGGTAGTCTGTAACCCCCGCAAGGAGTAGGTTCAGGACACCTGAGCCTTCAGCGATCAACGAATCTGCCAGGTCCTTGTCGATCTCGTCCGCAGGAATCACGCGGGTAAACGGCACGATCAGCATTCGACGCCAGAGGCCCTTGTCATCCGCGGTCGCAAAGGGCATGAAGTTGGCCGTCATGAACATACAAAATTCAATCTGCATGTCACTGCCGTCTGAATAGAGGCCACGCACCGGAATCGAGCGCTCACCGGCAAGCTGTTTGACGAGGCTAGTGTCCAGCTTGTGGTTCGGGTTGGGTTCCGCAATGAGTACCAGGCGTTTATGTGCAAGGCCAGACATTGC
Source organism: Rhodoferax sp. GW821-FHT07G04 (assembly GCF_059418585.1). Taxonomy (NCBI): domain Bacteria; kingdom Pseudomonadati; phylum Pseudomonadota; class Betaproteobacteria; order Burkholderiales; family Comamonadaceae; genus Rhodoferax; species Rhodoferax sp. GW821-FHT07G04. The sequence goes on along the minus strand of NZ_JBWKQD010000001.1, from coordinate 117,974 downwards.
CGGATTGGCGCCATCATTGACGTGTGATTTCTGCATCAGCGACTCAGTTTTCATGCGTATGGCGAAAGGTCCCAGCATGGCTTTGATGACCTCCATCAACGTGGACTTACCGTTGTTGCTGGGGCCGAGCAAGACAATCATGACCTGCTCAACGGGCCTGCCCAACAGCGCATAACCCAAGGTACGCAGCACAAAACGAATCATTTCCTGGTCGCCTTCCTGAACCTGATCCAGAAAGCGCTCGAAGCGTTCAGCGGTGGCTGCAGGGTCGAAAACGACAGGGCAGGACTGCATCGGAATTGGTTTGTAGCGGTGTGGAACCAACTGCATCGTCAGCAGATTGAGCACACCGTTGGCCACCGGCAGGTGAGGGTATCCGGAGACCACCCTTGGCTGCGACAGCGGAACCAGTGCCTCCGCGACGTGCTCAGCCACCTCTTCCAGCGACTTGTTGCTGCCAAGCTTTTTTGCCATGCCTGCCCAGGCCTGCGCTCCACCGCCTTCGCTCTTGCGTTTGAGCACCGTAGCTGCGACTTCCGCGATTCGGGCGCGTTTTGCACGGGGATCGAGCGGGCGGTAGCCATCGCCCGTCCACTCGGAAAACGTCGGCGGCTGTTTCTGACGGCTGAGTTCAGGTGGCTCAACTGCTGCGAGCGTGTCTAAGGCTTGGCGGGCGATTTCAGCCCCGAAGTCACGGTCGGAGGGCAGCCGGGCAATGTCACCACCTTCCGCATCGGCCCAGCCGGGGTTCGTCCAACCTTCGCGCATAGCCATGGAGATGATGGTCGAAACAGCTCCTGTGTTGGTTTTCAGGACGTTTTCCCACTTGCGCTCAAACTCCTGCGGGTCAAAGCTGGATGCGCCTTGGGAAAATCGCAGCGCCAGATCGTGCCCCTGGCTGCCCAGCGCGGCCAGATTCAGCATGACCTTGATCCACAGTTCGTACGGTCCGGCGTAACCACGGCTCTTGAGGTGGTCCAATGCGAACTCAAGGTGTTTCAGTGCCACCTCAGGCTTGTCGCACAGGGGGTTCTTGGTCAGGTGGTTGAACTTCGGGCTGGATGCTTTGACCCAGGCTTCATACAAATCCGCGTCAATGGCCAGCCTGAGCCATGCGTGGTTGTAGGTTTTGCCGCTGGACAGATCCTCACGCAAGAGGACGGGTGTACCGTACTTATAGTTGACATATCCGGGCAGACGCATCTTTTGATTGACGCGCGCATAGGACATATCACCATCCAGCCGTGCAGCCATGGCCTTGGACAGGTGCTGCATCTCGTCGGTCGTCATCAGGGCGTCCATGACCCAGGCGGCATGGAAACGCTCAAACGAAGTCTCCACAACCAAAGTAGGTGCCAACGGCTGACCGGGGCGGCAGAGGTCAGGCAATCCGTTGTCAAAATCGACGCCAACGACCCAAGACCCGGTGACACCCTGAACAGTCTGATCTTCGCTGTACGTGAGGCCAAGCGACATATAGAGCTCATGCGACTCATTCTGCTCATGCATCAACTGCTTGTGCCGTTTCATTCGGCGCAGGTGTTCTTCACCAGTGCCGTAGTAAGCTGTCGTGGTCTTTACCTGCTTGGTGGCTTGATCACGGTCCATGGCAACCACGGTGAAAGGTACATCTGGACCATGTACGGCATTCACCATCTTCTTAAAAGCCGGTACGACCTCATCGTCCCAACTAAGCATGCCTGTAGATGTTGTCATTTGTTTTCCTATAAGGAAAGTGCAGTAGTGCCTCAGTTGAGGCTGTGACTGCGGGGGGTGAGTTGTGTGAGTGGCGTGTATTGTTTTTTCAACCTTTTTTGAAAAAGCTGAAAAATAAATAGCTACACACTCATTCGACTCAAGTTCTTTGTGAGGGGGAAGAGGGTTCGATTGCAACCCTCATCTCTATCATCTGAATTGAGTACCAGTGCTAGTCGGCCATGCCTTGCTCTCCAGGGGCGCTATCGCTGTTGCTGTGTATTCGCTGAAATGCGCCGTACAAGCCAGCATTTGCATGCTGAGCGATTTCGGCCGGGAGCTTGAAGCCCTTTTTGGATTCCTTCATCCGGCTGTCTATCCACTGGAGGACATCAGCAGAATCCCAGTAACGGGTTTTGCCTGGCAGGCCTTGTGCAGACAGCAGGCGAGATGGCTCGGGGAATTGAGCTGTCGGGTCGTTCTCAAGTTTCCACAAAGAGGTTCGTCCGCAGCGGAGCACTCTCAAGAGGTCCGCTCGTTTCCATAATTCCTTTGTCAAGGTGTTCTCTCCTTAGAACGAACGCCTTTTGGGGAATAGAGCCGCAACAGCTCCCAAAAGGCGCTCTACAACATAAATGCTGCGAACTTCCTTTGGGAATCACTCAAACGAGACGAGAACCGCCGCGACACCTCTCGACGAGGGGAGTGTGGTGCTGCAGTTGCCTTGAGACTACTCTCATGCGACTGCTGCTGCCCAGCTCTTGATCGTTGCCAATCAAGCCAGTTGGCCTATTCCGCCAACCTAAGCCGGTTTTTTAGGCTCTGAACAAAGAATAACAGAATTAGGCCTTTCGTTCTCAATCTGAACATTCATGAACGCATTGCTTGCACCGGTGCAGTACGTTCCCCAGTCTTCCATAAGTCCCCGCCTTTTTAGCAGCAGAGAATCGCGCTGGTATGCGCGTTCGGTTTTCGATTCGATCTGGTGCGCAAGGCTCATTTCAGCCACCTCTCTTGAATAGGCTGTCTCAGCAGCGCACCATTGCCTGAAAGAAGAACGCGCGGTTCCATGGGGCGTAAAGTTCCCCAAACTCATGCGATCAAACAGTTGGAGAAGGGCGCCATCGGACATCGGCTTTCCCGATTTCTGACCGGGGAACACGAATGATGAATCATCAGGAGCCGCTGTGTACCACCCGAGAATTTCGTGGAGTACCGCAAGGGCAGCGCTTGAAAGAGGTACGCGATGCTCACGCCGAGCCTTCATTTTTTCCTTGGGAACAACCCAGATCGCCTCTGCCAAGTTGATATCTTCCCAGGTTGCATGCCGAACCTCGTGCGTGCGAGCAGCAGTGAGGACCATAAATCGCATCATTAAGGCCCCGGCGTATTCATCTTTTGCGAGTCTCGCCATGAATGCAGGGATGTCTTTGTACGGCAGTGCAGCATGGTGCTCAACCTCTCGCACACTTGAGCGTCTTGGAAACGCTTCACTGAGGAATTTACTCCATGCTGCCGGGTTTGGCCCAGCCGGTCGATAGGCCTTGACCATTGCGTAACCAATGATCCTTTCGCATCGGCCGCGGAGCCGCACGCAAGTTTCATTCCGGGTATGGTAGATCGGGGTCATCACGGCCAAAATCGCTGTTACATCCACCTCACCGATCAACATGTCGCCAATATATGGGTATGCATATTTTTCAAGGCTGGAGGACCATTGCTTGACGTGTTTTTCATTTGACCAATCGGCTTTGCGCACCTCTATGTACTCTATCGCGCACTGACGAAAAGTCATTTTTTGAGGGGTGGGTGCATCAGTAGCCGCGTTTTCTTGCAGCCGGAGGTCGCGTTCCGACAGCGGATCTAGCCCGTCATCCAGCATTACCCGCAACTTTCGAGCCGCTCGTTTCGCCTCTTCAAAGGTAGTGGAACTGATGGAGCCCAAGCCTTTGAGCCGGGTCTTTTTACGATACGTATATCGAAACGCCCAGCTCTTTGCGCCGGTTGGTCCAACTTGGAGCAGAAAGTCTGCATTTCCAATGCGGTAAAGTTTGGTCGCCTTTCCCGCGGGATCGGGTTTTGCACCGTCGATTTGGCGCTGAATTTCTGTTTTATTTGACGTCATGGATGGCATTGACTCACATATGTGACTCACAAGCCATGCAGCGATTCAAAGGAAACACTAGTGAACGTTTACGCAAAAGTTATAGCAGCCTCTCTAAGGCTGGCAACGACTTTTGAACATTTACGAAGTGTTTCGGTCGGTCAACGGTTTGACTCCGTTTCCGCCAAGATAAAGCCCTAAGTAATTAATTTGCTTAGGGCTTTTGTCTTTTTGGGTCGAGATTTTTTTGGGAGCCAAACGTAAGACCCAACAAAGAAAAAGCGGTTGGAAAGTGCGTTCGGGTTGGGGATCAAGCGGAATTCAACACACAAAGAGCAACGGAGTGCCCATGGATAGCAAAATTTTTACCGCGGGATGGAGGTCGATAGCTGCAATACTATTTGCGGTGTTGTTCTTGGTCTTCGGTTCCATTGCTGGTGAGCTACCCGTCACGCCACCAGCCAGTCTTTTGTTCGATGTGAGCAAGGCTGGAAATAAGTTAGAAAAAGAGTTTCAAGTGAATTCGCCTCGAGAATTCTATTTTGCTCTTCAATTCAACTACGCGGGCAAGGATGATGAATATCGAGTTGCGAGGCTTACAGGGGCAGATGCAACTTATTTTCCCGACGGCCGGAGAGTCAATCCAGGGGTTGATATAAATATTCTTCTGAAGGTTTCTAAGATAAATCCTGAGTCCGAGGCAATCTCAATATTTAATCAGCAGGTTAGAACTTACGGCACTTATGGTCATGGCTTTAGTGGTGAGAAATTTCGAGGCAACTACAGAAGAATGATTGCTTCTATTGGCCTTGAACCAGGCTTGTATCGCATGGAGGTAGCGACTACCGATGAGTCTCCGGAGTTTTATGAAACCCCTTCCTATTTGAATATTGAATTTCGCTCAAAACATCTGCGTTAAGCGCTAAACCTTAGGATAGCAATATGCCGGGGCGATTCATCAGCACGTTGATTCGGTCTGCTGCATGTCGACTAGCGGGTATCTCGCTAGACAAGTTTCCCGCCAAATCAAGGTGCCCCGCCCAGTTCGATTTTTTTTATTGCTATTTGTTTGGTGCAGATAATGGCTGCTCGAGTCTTGGCCCATTCACTCAGACGGGCGGTGTAGTCTTTCCCTGCAGGCAGCGCGTTGCATTCAAGATGAGCACCATGCATCCACTCCCACGCACCGCCTCAGCCCTATCCGCCATCACACTTGCCGCCGCTTGCGCCGTGCTGCTCGGCGCCTGTGGAGGAGGTGGCAGTTCGCGCGACAACAACAACACGCCCAATACGCCGCCGCAGACCAAACCGGTGATCAAGATTTTTGGAGACAGCCTGATGGACAGCGGGACATTTGGCTTCAAGGTCACCATCCAGAACTCGGACAAGTCGCGCCCTTTCGAACTCTTCCCCGAAAAGATTGCCAGCAGCCTGGGTGCCAGCACGCCGTGCCCTTACTTCAACTACGCGGTCCCAGGCTATGTGCAAAACCCGGTGTGTACCAATTACGCCGTCGCCGGTGGCCGTATCAACACGCGTGGCGATACCAAGGCCGTCATTGACCCCGCCAACCCGGCAGGCATCTTGAACCAGATGACCATGGCTTCTGCGTCCTTGGCCGCCAGTGACATCGTCATCGTGGACGGTGGCGCCAACGATATTTCCGACTTGGCCGCAGCCTACTTGAGCGCATCCACGCCGGATGGCCTCGCTGCATTCACCAACAAACTGTCGACTGTATTGCCCGCTGCCACGGTTGCCGCGCTGGTAACCAGCACACCCACCAGCGTCACCTTGAACGCCGCGGCATCGGCTTACGCACAGAGCCTGGGGCAGTTGATGGCGCAATCCATCAACGACAAGATCGTCGCCAGAGGGGTGCGCAAGGTCGTGGTGGTCAACGCGGTGGACATTACAACCACGCCGATCTTTGGCGGGTTCATGGCCGCCTTGGGTGCCGCGCCTGGCTCAGCGCAGCGTGCCGCCGTACAGGCGTCCGTGCAAACCTGGACCAACCTCTTCAACACGGCGCTGGCAAGGGGCTTGCCTTCCAGCAATGTGCTGGTGATCGACCTCAGCAGCCAATTCACGCTGTTCCTGGCCCAGGCCGCGCAATATGGGCTGACCAACACCACCACACCCGCGTGCCCCAAGGTAGACGGCGGGTTGGACAACGCGGGCCTGGCCAGTCTGAGTCAGTTGCCCACGGTGCTGGCTTGCAACACGTCCAATATGTCGTCCCACATCCCCGTTGGGGAGACTTCGCCCGCCTGGTGGCAGACCTATGCCTTCGCAGATGATCTGCATCCCACGCCCGCGCTGCATGCGCTGATCGGCACCTTCATCCTGCAGCAGATGGTGCGGGCGGGGTGGATTACGCCGACCTGAGGCGATACTAGGGTTCTTGCCATCGGCGTCGTGTCTGTTCAGCAGTGGGAACCTCTGCAGACTTGGGCGCCGCGTCCAAATCTGCGGAGCCCATCCCATGAAACCAACAACAGCCCTTGCGGCTCTTCTTTCTCTTGCCATTGCCCACGGGGCTGTGCTCGCCGCCGATGTGGCCATTGCGCTGCCGAGCGGTGGTTCGCTCGTGCTGCCCGTCCCACAAGGCTGGCGCCAAGCCACGCAATCAGGACCGGTCAATACGCTGTCGTTGACGCCTGCGAGTGGGAGCGCTTTCCAGGTTCTTGTTTCGCCCCTTGTTAAACCGAATGGCACCACGGCTCCGGCAGATGCCGATTCCCTGCGCAGGCTCGTGGCTATGGGAGCGGAGCATGCCAAGACCCAGTCGGTCGAGAAGTCGCTGCCGGTGCTGGAACTACGCAGTGCGAATGCGCAAGGCAGCTACTTCTCCGCAACAGACCGCGCGCCCAAGCCCGGCGAATTCACGTACATGACCCAAGGCGCTCTGGCTGTTCAAGGCCTGCCGGTGACTTTCACCATTCTGAGCAATGGCGATGCCCAACTTGCAGTGGAGCCGGCATTGCGCATGCTGAAGGCGGCGCGCAGGGAGTAGCTGGTCGAACAATGCCCAGGGAGGGGCATCGCACAGGCTTCAAAATACCCAAAACAGGTTTATTGAGGCTGTTCCAAAGCAGTTTCAAGGAAAATTGGCCTCTAGCCCTCGTCGAATATGGGTATTCAGCTATCAATAGCATAGCTATCTGATGGATCGAAGCCTCTCATCGCGCGCGCCAGCTATTCCCGCGTCCCGTCAGTCCCGCTCGGCCAGCTCACCCTTGCGTGATGCCATCCCCCCGCAAATGCAACACCCTATCCGCTCGCTCGGTAGCGGCTTCGGAGTGGGTGACCAGCACCAGAGACGTGCCGTGCGCCCGTGTTTGCGCGACCAGCGCCTCCATGACCTTGGTGGCGGTGCTCGGGTCCAGATTGCCAGTGGGTTCGTCGGCCAATAGCAGGGTGGGGCGGTGCACCAGTGCGCGGGCGATGGCTACGCGTTGCAACTGGCCGCCGCTGAGCTGTTGGGGCAGGCGCCCGCCCAGGCCTTGCAGGCCCACGGCCTCCAGCATCGCCTGCACGCGGGCATCGTCGGGCGTGCCCAGCAGCAGCAAGGGCAGGGCCACGTTCTGCGCCACGTCCAGATGCCCCAGCACGTGGAAGGCCTGGAACACAAAGCCTACCTTCTTTCGCCTGAGCAGTGCGCGGGCGTCGTCGTCCAGCTGGCCGATGTCGGTACCGTCAAGGTGCACCGTGCCGCTGTCCCAAGTGTCCAGCCCGGCCATGCAATTGAGCAGCGTCGACTTGCCGACGCCAGACTCACCGACGATGGCGACAAACTCGCCCGGCGCAACGTCAAGCGACACGTTGGCAAAGACGGGCGTGTCGCCATAGTGTTTGCTCAGGCTTTGGATCTGTAGGTTCATACGGTGAGCCCCATGATAGTGGAGGCACAATCACAGCATGATGATGACCATGCAGCGCAGAACCCTACTCACCACTGCCACGCTGACCGCAGCGGCGGCCCTCGTCTTGTCCACCAATGCGGCCTGGGCGCAAAGCCGGCCGATCCGCCTGGTCGTGCCCTACGCGGCCGGGGGGCCCATTGACGTGACGGCCCGTGTGCTGGCCGAGCGCGTCAAGGACAGCCTGGGCACGGTCATCATCGACAACAAGCCCGGTGCTGGCGGCAACATCGGTGCTGATGCGGTTGCCAAGGCCGCGCCCGATGGCCTGACGATTGGCATTGCCGCGACGGCCACCCATGCGGTCAACCCATGGCTCTACGCCAAGATGCCGTACAACGCGGCAACCGATTTCACGCCCATCACGCAGATGGTGCGCGTGCCCAATGTGCTGGTCGTCAATGCCGATGCCGCGCAGCGCCTGAAGATCAACACAGTTAAAGACCTGATCGCCTATGCCAAGGCCAACCCGGCCAAGCTGAACTACGGCAGTGGCGGCAACGGCAGCGCCGGCCATCTGGCGGGCGAGATGTTCAAGGCCCAGGCTGGCATCTTCGCGCTGCACATTCCGTACAACGGCGGCAACCCAGCGCAGTTCGCTTTGCTCAGCGGCCAGGTGGATTTCAATTTCGACAACCTGGCCACCGCCGCGCCCGGCATCAAGTCCGGCAAGCTCAAAGCCCTGGCCGTGACCTCACTCACACGCTCGAGCACACTGCCCGATGTGCCGCCGCTGGCCGATACGCTGAAGGGCTTTGCGATCGACACGTGGTGGGGTCTGGTGGCACCGGCCGGCACCTCCAAGGAGGTGATTGCCAAGCTCAACACGGCATTTGTGGCTGCGCTACATTCGCCCGAAGCGCAGAGCCGTTTCGCAGGCCTGCTGGCGGAACCTGTGCCCAGCACGCCCGAGCAGTTCGGTGCCTTGATGAAGAGTGAGATGGCCAAGTACCAGGGCGTGGTCAAGGCGGCGGGCGCCAAGGTGGATTGAGGTGTTGCTGAGTGCGGTGGGTATGTGAATTGATTTCAATCCGCGCTCGGTAGATTTCAAAGCCAAAGGCAGGCGTACGTCCTAGGATGCGGGCTCATCTTAGGAGACGCCATGTTTGCAGCGAACCCCATACCTACCATCCGTGCGCTGCGCGTGCGTGTCGTGCGCGTGCCTTTGGCACAGCCGCACCAGACCGCTAGCGGCACGGTGTCCGAGTCCCCCTTGGTGTTGACCGACATCACCACGTCAGATGGCGTGGTGGGCCACAGCATCGTATTCACTTACACGCCTATTGCACTCAAGCCCACTGCGGAGCTGATCCAGAACCTGGAGTCCCTGGTGGTAGGGCAACCGCTGGCGCCACTACAGTTGGAACAGCAACTGGCCAAGCGCTTCCGCCTGCTGGGCATGCAAGGCCTGGTTGGCATGGCGCTGGCGGCCATCGACATGGCGGCGTGGGACGCCATGGCCCGCAGCCTTTCGCTGTCGTTGTTGCAACTACAGGGCGGTGCGGTCAAGCCGACTCCCGCCTACGGTGCGGTGGGCTTTGACGGCGCAGAACTGTGTGCCAAGACGGCCTACGATTGGGCGCAGCAGGGCTTTACCGGTGTCAAGGCCAAGATCGGCTACGCCACGGTGCAAGAAGACGTGGCGGTGATCCACGCCATGCGCAAGGCCGTGGGCGACGGTGTTGCCATCATGGTCGACTACAACCAGAGCCTAACGCCGGTCGACGCCGTGCAACGCTTGCATGTGCTGGACGGCGAAGGCCTGACCTGGGTCGAGGAACCTACCTTGGCCCACGACTACGTCGGCCACGCACAGGTGGCCCAGGCGGCCAAAACACCCATCCAATGCGGCGAGAACTGGTGGGGCACGCAGGACTTCCAACACGCCATCAATGCGGGGGCTTCGGACTTCGCCATGCTGGACGTCATGAAGATCGGAGGTGTCACCGGCTGGTTGCGCGGTGCGGCTATGGCCCATGCCAAGGGCGTACGCGTGTCCAGCCATTTGTGGCCGGAGCTGAGTGCGCAACTGCTGTGTCTGACGCCTACGGCCCATTGGCTGGAGTATGCGGACTGGTGGAATCCCATACTGCAGCAGCCGCTGCAGATTCAGCAGGGTATGGTCGTGCTGGATGGCGTGACCGGTAGCGGCGTGGCCTGGAATGAAAAGGCTGTGGATCGCTACCTGGACTGAAGGCTCGCTCGACTTTTAGCGGAGTGCCTGCACCTCCACCAAAGTGCGTACCGCTTGCAATACACAGTCCAGCGCATCGGGGCTGTCAGCGGCTACCACCTGCCGCTGGGGCATGGACCGTAGCCATGTGATCTGGCGCTTGGCCAACTGGCGGGTCGCGATGATGCCCAGCTCGCGCAATGTGCCGGTTTGCAGTGGGCCCACGGAGCCTGCAGCTTCGTAAGCGTCCAGCGCCTCCCAAGCCTGGCGGTACCCCACGCAGCGCATAGAGGGCAGGTCGGGGTTCAAGTCACCGCGTTGTCGCAGCGCGCGCACCTCGTCCACAAAGCCTTGTTCCAGCATGGCGTCAAAGCGCTGGGCGATGCGGCCGTGCAGCCAGTTGCGGTCGGATGGCTCCAAGGAAATCAGGGTGCTAGCCCTCGTCGCTTCTGCATGAGTAGCTACTGAATCCGTAGCATTCTTGTTGGCATGAAAGTGCGACAAAGGCAGGCCCGAGACGCGGTACACCTCCAGCGCCCGCTGGATGCGCTGGCTGTCCGCCGGTGCCAGTCGCTGCGCGGTCACGGGGTCTACCAGGGTCAGCTCGGCGTGCATCGCGGGCCAGCCTTTCTCGGTGGCCTCTTGCTCCAGTGCGGCCCGCACGGCGGGGTCGGCGGCGGGCATGTCGTCTATGCCGTCGAACAGCGCCTTGAAATACAGCATGGTGCCGCCCACCAGCAGTGGCAGCTTGCCGCGGGCGGCGATGTCGGCGATCAGCGCCTGGGCGTCGCGCACAAACTCGGCGGCGCTATAGGCCTGCAGCGGGTCGCGGATGTCGATCAGGTGGTGGGGCACCTGGGCCTGCTCGGCCGCGCTGGGCTTGGCCGTGCCAATGTCCATGCCGCGGTAGACCAGGGCCGAGTCCACGCTGATGATTTCGCAATCATGCTCCTGTGCAATCGCCAGCGCGGCCGCTGTCTTGCCGGCTGCGGTGGGGCCGGCCAGGCACAGGTAGAAGGGCAGGGCAGCGTCAGGATTTGCCATGGCGTTGCACCAGCGTCCAGGCGGTCAGCGTGATCAGCACGCTCCAGAACAGAATGCCAATGGCCAAGGGCGCGGTCGTACCATCCATATGCCGGCCCAGCCACAGGCCGGTGGCAAAGGCGCTGATCATGCCCAAGAAGCCGTTCAACGCCGATGCGGCGCCCGCGGCCTGCGGGAACGGCCCCACGGCACCGCTTTGCCCGCAGGGGTTGTGGATGCCATGGGCCAGCATGAAGAGCGCAAACGGCAACTCGATCGCCCACACCGATTGCACGCCCGCATAGGCCAGCGCGGCCACGGTGCCACCGCCCGTCAGCGTCAACACACCCGCCATGGCCACCGCACGGCGCACGCCAAAGCGCAGCAGCAGGCGCCGGCACAAGAAGGTGCCCAGCACATAGATGAACGAGTTGGCGAACATCACCAGCCCGTACTGCGTGGTTGTGAGGCCCAGCACGCGTATGAACACAAAGGACGAAGAGGCCAGGAAGGTGAACAGCCCGCTGTAGGCAAAGGTGGACAGCGCGGTAAAGGCCAGGAAGGTGGGGTTGCGCACAATGCCCAGCCAGGTGCGCACCAGTGTGCCCAGTTGCAAGGCCTTGGGGTTCTTGCTGGGCACGGTCTCTTCAAAGCGCAAGGCCACCAGGCCCAGGCACAGCGCGCCAAAGATGGACAGCGCCAACAGTGCCGCATGCCAGTTGAACAAGGCGGTCAACAAGCCGCCCAGCGGGGCGCTCAGGCAGGCGATCAAACCCAGGCCGCTCAGGCCCTTGGACATGACGCTGGCGCCCTGCACCGGCGTGTACAGGTCGCGCACGATGGCGCGCGCGCACATCACCGCCGCGCCCATGGCCGCGCCTTGCAGCGTGCGCCAGATGATGAGCACATCCATGCTGGGCGAAAACGCGCTGCCCAAAGACGCCAGCACATAGGCCGACATGCCCAGCAACAGCACGGGGCGGCGGCCCAGCCGGTCTGACAACGGGCCCCAGAACAATTGGGATGTGCCAAAGGCCAGCAGCAGGGCGGTCAGCGTCAGTTGGGCCTGCGCCATGCTGGCGCCCAGCTCCTGCGTCAGACCGGGCAGAGCCGGCAGGTACAGGTCGGTGGTGATGGGCTGTATGCCCAGCAGCAAGGCCAGCGTCAGCACGATCAAGCCTGGCGACATGGCCGTTGGGGTCTTGTCGGATGTGAGAGTCTGGGATGTTGTGTTCATGCAAAAAACTCTCAGCCACTTAGGCGGAAACGACGTCGCCCACATGCATTTGGCGGTTGGCAATGTGGCGCAGCAAGAAGCCCAGGCCGCAGGCGGCAACCGTCAGGCCCACCACCAGGGCAATCCAGAAACCCTGGGCTTGCAAGGGCTGCGCCGGCCGCCATGGCAGCCACGCAGGCGCCAGGCCCAGCACACAACCCAATGGCAGTGCAAACACCCAGAAGGCCGTCAGGTGGATAACCATGGGCGCACGGGTCACCTTGTAGCCGCGGATGGCGCAACTGGTGGACACCTGCGCAGCATCGGATATCTGGAACAGCGCCGCCAAAAACAGCAGGCCTGCTGCCGCGCCGGCCACGGCGGTGTCGTGCGTGTACAGCGCGGCGATCTCGTGGTTGAAGACCGCCATCAGCGCGGCCGACACCACGGCCAGGCCCACGGCCAAGGCCACGCCCACGGCCGAGCGAAAGCGCGCCGCTGGGGCGTCACCCGCGCCCAGTGCCTGGCCCACGCGGCTCAGCAATGCAATGCCAATGCTCAGTGGCACCATGAACACCAGCGACGAAAAATTCAGCGCAATCTGGTGGGCCGCCACCTGGGTGCTGCCGAAGTGCGCCACGAGCAAGGCAATCAAGCTGAAGGCGCTGCTCTCGGCAAAGTAGGTCACACCAATCGGCAGGCCCAGCTTCAGCAGGCTGTGCACCTTCTCGCGGTGCGGCCCTTCGAAGCGGTCAAAGGGCCAGGTGCTGCGGTAGGCGGGGCTGCGGTGCATCCACCACAGCAGGCCACCCAGGTTGAACCAGGTGCACAGCATCGTGGCCCAGGCGCAGCCCACGCCGCCCAGCTTGGGAAAGCCCCACTGGCCATAAATCAGCACCCAGTTCAGCACGCAGTTCAGCGCCAGGGCGGCGATGGCGATGAACATCATGGGCTTGGTCTGGTTCAGGCTGGCGCTGTAGCCGTAGAGCACGCGGTAGCAGGCGAAGGCCGGTAGCGCAAAACTGGCCACATGGACAAAGCGCGTGGCAATGTCGCGCACGGCGGGCTCCATCTCCATATGGTCAAACACCAGGGCCGCGATATTGGCCAGCACAAAGGCCGCAAGACCTACGCCCACACCTTTCCACAAACCCTGGCGCACGACGTGCGGCACCTTGGAGAACTCTTGGGCACCGACATGGTGCGCCACGGTGGGGTTGACCGACATCATGACGCCCATCAGCGTCACTACTACGATCATCCAGATGGAGGAGCCCAGCGCCACGCCAGCCAAGTCTTGCGCAGAGGCATGGCCTGCCATGGACACGTCGGCCACCGCCATGCCCACATTGGCCAGTTGCCCCACCAGGATGGGCCAGGCCAGTTGCCACAGGGCAGAAATCTCTTGGGTGATACGGGTGCGGGGTGCGCTGCTTGGGGCTGGAGTGGGGGGCATGGACATGGGCCTGCCATTCTACGGAAGCAGTTCTTCGCGACCTCGCCGTGGGGCCAAAACGGTGCATAACCCTTTCAGCATCAATGCCTTGACAATAATTGCCTAGGCAATTAATATTCCGACCCATGCAGAAACCGGTGCCACCCCCATGCGCCCCCGCCAGGGGCAAACCTGCGTCGTTTTACCGTGCTGAGGGCTACAAGCCCGAGGAAAGCGTGGGCTACCTGATGCGCCAGATCCTCAACACGGTGGGTCAAGAGGTGGAGCGCGAACTGGCGCACACCGAGCTGACCAACGCGCAGTGGATTCCGCTGTTCAAGCTCGCCATGGGCAAGGCGTCCACCGCCGCTGAGCTGGCCCGTGAATGCCGGCTGGACGCTGGCGCCATGACCCGCCTGCTGGACCGGCTGGAGGCCAAGGGCCTGCTGCGCCGCGAGCGCAGCGCGGCCGACCGGCGCATCGTCACCATCAGCCTGACCGACGACGGCCGGACCGCGGCCAAGGAAATACCCAAGGTGCTGAGCCGCGTGCAAAACGCCTACCTCAGCGGTTTTTCCGAGGCCGAGTTTGAAACCCTGAAGATTTTTCTGCGCCGCATTCTGCACAACGCCAACCTTTCTGAAAGCAACCCTTCGCATGACAGCCCCTCTCTCTAAAACCCATCTGCGCTGGCGCCCTCTGGCGGTCTCTGCGCTGTCGGCCCTGGTGCTGGCGGCTTTGAGTGCCTGCGCAGACATGTCGGGCATTCAGTCGCAATCGCATGCGCTGGACGCCAACGCACTGGGCCTGAACGCCAGCGCCACTGCCAGCGCGCCGGCCATCGATCCCCAATGGTGGCGCGCCTTTGGCGATACCCAGCTCAACCACCTTGTGGATGCGGCGTTGGCCAACAGCCCTAGCTTGCGCGCTGCCCAGGCCCGCCTGGCCCGTGTGCAAGCGGGCAGCGATGCCATCCGTGGCAACGAACTGCCGCAGGTGAATGCCAGTACCGACCTGACGCGCCAGCGCTTCAGCGCCAACTACATCTACCCACCACCGTTGGGTGGCGCGGTCATGAACACTGGCGACCTGCGGGTCACGGCCAGCTGGGAGCTGGACTTTTTTGGCAAGAACCGCGCGGCGCTGGACGCGTCCCTGGGCCAGGTACGCGCGGCCCAGGCCGACGCTGAGGCAGCCCGCATGCTGCTGGCCAGCGCGGTCACCCGCAGCTACCTGAGCCTGGTGCGCATCCAGGCCCAACTGGGTGTGGCCGAGCGCACGCTGGCCCAACGCACCCAGACCAAGGCCCTGGTGCAGGACCGTGTGAACGCCGGTTTGGATACGCAATTGGAGCTGCAGCAAAGCGACAGCGCCTTGCCCGACGCCCGCCTGCAGATCGAAACCCTGCAAGAGCAGAAGGCACTGGCCCTGAACGCGCTGGCGGCTTTGACGGCCCAGCCCAATGTCCAGCTAGCCCTCGTGCCGCCTTTGCAGGCAGCTATCAAACCGATAGCAATCACGCAGTCCATCCCGCTGGACCTGCTGGGCCGCCGCGCCGATATTGCCGCCGCGCGCTGGCGTGTGGAGGCCGCCACGCATGACGTGGCCAACGCCAAGACGCTGTTCTATCCCAATATCAACCTGGTGGGCTTTGCCGGCTTCTCCAGCATTGGTTTTGACAAGCTGCTGCAGTCCGGCAGCGACCAGTGGGGCGTGGGCCCGGCCATCCGCTTGCCGATCTTCGAAGGCGGCCGTCTGCGTGCCAATCTGCGCGGCAAGTCGGCCGATTTGGACATTGCCGTGGAAAGCTACAACACGCTGGTGATTGACGCCGTGCATGACGTGGCCGACCAGTTGACATCGGCCAGCGCCATCACGCGCCAGCAGACCGAGCAGGCCGCGGCGCAAGCCTCTGCCGAATCGGCCTATGCCATTGCCACCCAGCGTTACCAAGCCGGCCTGGGCAACTACCTCAACGTGCTGAGCGCCGAGACCGCGGTGCTGGCCCAGCGCCGTCTGGCGGTAGACCTGGCCGCCCGTGCGCTGGACACCCAGGTGCAACTGGTACGCGCCTTGGGCGGCGGCTATAGCGCCAACACCACCACCAGCCTCGCCAGTGCCGCAAGCCCTTCTTCCTCTATTTCTGTCACACAACCATGAACGCTCCTACTACCAACGCTCCCGCTGCTCCCGCAAACTCCGCCCGCAAGAAGGCCTTGACCGGCGTCGCCACCGCCGTGCTGATCGGCCTGGCCTGGGGTGGTTACGAATGGTATGTGGGCCGCCACGAAGAGGCCACCGACAACGCCTATGTACAGGGCAATGTGATCCAGATCACGCCCCAGATCGGCGGCACCGTCACGGCCATCAACGCCGACGACACCGATTTTGTGAAAGCCGGCCAAGCCCTGGTGCAACTGGACCCGGCTGATGCCAAGGTCGCGCTGGATCAGGCCGAAGCCAACCTGGCCCAGGCCGTGCGCCAGGTGCGTGGGCTCTACGCCAACAACAGCACGCTGGGTGCCCAGATCGCGCTGCGCGAATCCGACATCGGCAAGGCCCAGACCGAAATCGCCCGCGCCACCGACGACCTGAACCGCCGCAAGTCGCTGGCTGGTAATGGCGCCGTATCCAAGGAAGAACTGAACCACGCGCAGTCGCAACTGGACAACGCCAAGAACGCCTTGGCCTCGGCCCAGGCCGGTGTGGTCGCCGCACGCGCCCAGCTCACGGGCAATCAGGCCATGACGGATGGCACCAGCGTGGCCTCCCACCCCAGCGTCATGGCGGCCGCGGCCCGCGTGCGTGAGGCCTATCTGGCCCTGCACCGCGCCGCCCTGCCTGCGCCGGTGGACGGCTATGTCGCCAAGCGCACCGTGCAACTCGGCCAGCGTGTGGCCGCCGGAGCCCCGGTGATGTCGTTGATCGCGCTGAACCAGCTGTGGGTGGACGCCAATTTCAAGGAAGTGCAGTTGCGCAATATCCGCATCGGCCAACCCGTGACACTGACCGCCGACCTGTACGGCCGCAAGGTGGAATACAAGGGCACGGTGGCCGGCCTGGGTGTTGGCACCGGCGCCGCGTTCGCACTGCTGCCCGCGCAGAACGCCACCGGCAACTGGATCAAGGTCGTGCAGCGCGTGCCCGTGCGTGTGGCGCTGGACCCGCAGCAAGTGGCACAAAACCCATTGCGGGTTGGTTTGTCGATGGAGGCCACGGTGGACGTCACCGACCAGAGCGGCAAGGCCCTGGCCGATGCGCCCCGCCCAGCCTCCAGCGTGCAGACCCAGGTCTTCGCCAGCCTGGACAACCAGGCTAATAGCGAAGTGCAGCGCGTGATCGCCGCCAACGCAGGGTCCACCAAGCATGAGCAACACTAATAGCTTGCCACTGCAACCCCTGCAGGGCTCGGCCCGGCTGTGGGGCACCATTGCGCTGTCTGCGGCCACGTTCATGAACGTGCTGGACTCGTCGATCGCCAATGTGTCGCTGCCGGCCATCGCCGGTGACCTGGGGGTCAGCCCCAACCAGGGCACCTGGGTCATCACCAGCTTTGGTGTGGCCAATGCGATTTCGCTGCCGCTGACCGGTTGGTTGTCGCAGCGCTTTGGCCAGGTGCGCCTGTTCACGATGAGCGTGCTGCTCTTTGTGCTGAGCTCCTTCCTGTGTGGCCTGGCGCCGAATATGAGCACGCTGATCGCCATGCGTGCGGTGCAGGGCTTTGTGGCTGGGCCCATGATGCCGCTGGCCCAAGCGCTGCTGTTGTCGAGCTACCCGCCGGCCTTGGCGGGCATGGCCATGGCTTTATGGGCGATGACCACCTTGGTGGCGCCCGTCATGGGGCCGCTGCTGGGGGGCTGGATCACCGACCACATGCACTGGGGCTGGATTTTCTACATCAATGTGCCGGTGGGCATTGGGGCCGCCTTCATCACGTGGACGATCTACCGCAAGCGCGAGACGCCGACCAAGCAATTGCCGATCGACAAGGTGGGCTTGGCCCTGCTGGTGATTGCCGTGGGTTCGTTGCAGATCATGCTGGACAAGGGCAAGGAGCTGGATTGGTTCCACTCGCCTGAAGTTACTGCACTGGGCATTGCGGCGCTGGTAGGCTTTGCCTTCTTCATCGCCTGGGAGTTGACCGACGACCACCCAGTGGTGGACTTGAAACTGCTGGCACGGCGCAACTTCTGGACCGGCACGGTGTCCATGGCCGTGGCCTACAGCCTGTTCATGGGTAACCTGGTGCTGCTACCGCTGTGGCTGCAGCAGTTCATGGGCTATACGTCTACCCAGGCGGGCATGCTGATGGCGCCGGTGGGCTTGTTCGCGATCATCCTGTCGCCCTGGGTGGGCAAGAACATCTCCAAGTTCGACCCACGCTCGCTGACGACCTTTGCCTTTGGTGTGTTTGCCTTGGTGTTGGTGATGCGTTCGCACTTCAACACCCAGGCCGACTTTGCCACGGTGATGATTCCCACCATCGTGCAGGGTGTGGCGGTGGCTTTCTTCTTCATCCCGCTGATGTCCATCATCCTGGGAGGCATTCCGCCGGAGAAGATTGCGTCGGCCTCGGGGCTGTCGGGCTTTGCGCGCATGGTGGGTGGGTCGTTTGGCACGTCCATCGCCATCACCGTGTGGCAGGACCGTGCGGCCATGCACCACGCGCAACTGTCGGAGCTGATCAACCAGGGTAGTATTGCCGCCACCACAGCCATTGCAGGCCTGGGCACATCGGGCATGAGCACCGAGCAGGCGCTGAGCCAGATCAACCGCATGGTGGACCAGCAGGCCTATATGCTGGCGGCCGACGACGTGTTCTTTGGCTCGGCGTTGATCTTTTTGACGCTGATCCCCTTCGTCTGGCTGTCGCGGCCTGCGCGTTCCGCCCCTGCAGCGGGCGGCAAGAGCGCCGCGGCAGACGCGGCGGCTGCAGCCCACTAAGAAGCATTGAAGGAGGCGGTTTCATCTACCGCCAGACGCAAAAAAGCCCGCAGTTGCGGGCTTTTTTGTGGAAGGCTGCGAATTACTTCGTAGCGGCTTCAGCCTTGGCCTTCTTGGCTTTCTTAGCCTTCTTGGCCTTCTTGGCTGGGGTGGAAGCTGCAGGAGCCGGGGTTGCAGCGGCTGCAGGTGCAGCGGCAACGGCGGGTGCTGGAGCTGGCTTGGCAGCGGCAGGAGCCGAAGCTTGTGCAAATGCACCAGCAGCAAACAAACCGGCGATCAGAGTAGCGAGGACTTTGTTCATTTTCAGTAGCCTTTCAAAGCTTGTTGGTCGACTCCGAGAACTGGAGGCTTCTACACAACGAGGCCATTCTGCCGCCCGTTGACGGGTTTTTAAAAAAAATCGTGATCAGAGTTTCGTATCTGCAACATCCAGCCACTTTTGCCAGGGGTTGAAGCCCGTGATCAGGGCACTGGCCAGCAAAACCAGGGCGCCGCCCGTGAAAATGCCGGTGCTCAAGGCTTCACCCAGGAAGACATGGCCCCACAGCACGCCAAACACCGGGATCATGAAGGTGGGGCTCATGGCCGCCACCGATGACACATGGGCCAGGATGCGGATGTGCATCCAGTAGGCGATGCCGGATGTCACCACCCCCATGATGAGCACCGCCAGCAAGGCCATGGGCGTGAACTGTGCCGCGCTCCAGCTCCAGGCAGCGCCGGGTACCAGCATCAGGAACGACAGGGCATGCAGCCCGGCGGCAATCTCCAGTGGCTGCATGCGGGAGAGGGCCCGTTTCATCAGCGGTGTCGAGAAGCCATAGCAGCCCGAGGCCACGACGCAGGCCAGCGCCGCCACATACACCTCTGCTGAGGGCTCGACCGGCCCCAGGCCAACGATCAGCCCCACACCGGTAAAGCCCAGTACGCAACCCAGCAGCTTGCGCAATGTCAGGCTGGCCTCCTTGAACAAGGCGGACGCAAAGATGCCAAACATGACGGCGGTGGAATTGAGCAGCGCGCTGTAGCCGGCCGGCAGCTTGAGGGCGGCCCAGGCGAATAGCAGGAAGGGCGCTGCCACGGACAGCAGGCCTATCAGCGCCAGCTCGCGCCAATGCGCCGTGGGCCAGTGGTGGCGCATCAAGCGCATCAGCACCGCCAAAGTCGCCGTCGCCATGCCGATGCGCAGCGCCGCCAGCACGTTGGGGCCCAGCAGTGGCGCCGCAATGCGGATCAGCATGAAGGAGGCACCCCACAGCGCGGAGAGGCCCACCAGTTGGGCGAAGTGTTTGGCCTGCACTAGCGACCGCGCAGGAAGAGGGCGTCGAGTTCGCGAATGCTCAACTGGCGCCAGGTGGGCCGCCCGTGGTTGCATTGGTCGCTGCGCTCGGTGGCTTCCATTTGGCGTAACAGGGCATTCATCTCTTCGATGGTGAGTTTGCGGTTGGCACGCACGGCGCCGTGGCAGGCCATGGTGGCGAGCAACTCATTTTGGGCACGTTGAATGACGGTGCTGGCCTCATGTTGGGCCAACTCTGCCAGCACGCTGCGGGCCAGTTCCACCGCGTCGCCCTGGGCCAGGCTGGTGGGCACGGTGCGCACGGCCAGCGTTTTGGGGGAGAAGGGGCTGATCTCCAGGCCCAGGGTCTGCAGTGTGCTGAAGTGTGCTTCGGCGGTGGCGACCTCATCGGGGGTGGCGGCAAAGGTGGCGGGTATCAGCAGGGGTTGGCTGGTGAGTTGGGCTACCGTGGTGGTGGTGCCGTCGGCGGTTTGCTGGGCCAACTGGTTTTTCAGGCGTTCGTAGACGATGCGTTCGTGGGCGGCGTGCATGTCCACGATGACCAGGCCTTGGGTGTTTTCGGCGAGGATGTAGATGCCTTGCAATTGGGCTATTGCTCGGCCTAGGGGCCATGCTTGTGCGGTGTCTTCGTGCGCAGGGTGGCTGGGCGGCAGAGGGTTTTGCTCCGTGTCCCCCGCCCGCTGTGCGGGCTCCTCCTTGACCTGCGCAAAACCCTCTGCCGCCCAGCCACCCTGAGGGGTGGTGCTCGGTTGCCATAGGGCGCCTATGTCGCTGACGCGGTGGCCTATGGGTTCTGTACGCGCTCCAAAATTCATAGCGGGCTGTGCAGAATACATGGGGGCTACAGCCCGATTTGGCATATGGCCTTGCGGTAGAAGACCGCCTGCTGCATCCGATGCAGTGCCGGTAGCAGCTGCGGTATCTGCAGTGCTGGCGGTGCTTGCACGCGGCGCGGCCAGCGTGTCTTCCACCGCGTGGCGCACGCCCTGGTGTACCTCGCGGCTGTCGCGGAAGCGGACTTCGATCTTGGTGGGGTGCACGTTGACGTCGACTCGCGCTGGGTCCATGGACAGGTAGAGCGCGTAGATGGGCTGGCGGTGGCCGTGCAGCACGTCTTCATATGCGCTACGGGCGGCGTGGGTCAGCACCTTGTCGCGGACAAAGCGGCCGTTCACGTAGCAGAACTGCTGGTCGGCGCGGGAGCGGGCGGCGTCGGGTATGCCTACGCGGCCCCATACGCGCAGGGCGCTGGGGCCTTGGCTGGATTCTTCGGAGGATGACTCGCCTTGGGCGCGTGCCGCGCTGGCCGGGCGCCAGTCGACGGCGATGGACTGTGCGATGAAGTCTGCGCCCAGCACGTCCGCCAGGCGCTGGTTCAGGTTGGCTTCTAACGAAGGGTCTTCGCAGCGGCGCCATTGCTCCACCAGCTTGCCTTCGTGCCAGATGGCAAAGCCCACATCGGGGCGGGCCAGTGCGTGGCGGCGTACGGATTCGATGCAGTGGGCCAGTTCGGTGGCGTCGGTCTTGAGGAATTTGCGGCGTGCTGGCGTGCTGTAGAACAGCTCTTTGACCTCGACGGTCGTGCCCTGGTTGCGCGCTACGGGGCGCAGCTCGCCGGTGCGTCCGTCCAGCAGGTATGCGGCTGATTGGCCGCTAGCCCTCGACAGTATTGCACAGTCCGCTATGGAGTTGATAGCAGCCAGCGCCTCGCCGCGAAAACCCATGGTGGCCACCGACTCCAGATCCTGCAGGTTGCCGATCTTGCTGGTGGCATGGCGGCGAAAGGCCAGCGGCAGTTCTTCGGGCAGTATGCCCATGCCATCGTCTTCCACACTGATGAGGCGTACGCCACCAGCCAGCAGGCGCACGGCGATCTGTGTGGCGCCGGCGTCCAGCGCGTTGTCCACCAGCTCGCGCACGACCGAGGCGGGGCGCTCGACGACTTCGCCTGCGGCGATCTGGCTGATCAGCTCGTCGGGCAGTTCACGGATGGGGCGGCGGGAGGATTGGGGAGGCAGAGGGGCGTTCACTGAACCATTTTAGGGGCGCAGTGGACTTGAGGTGCGTACGTTATTGCAGCTTGCCGTATTGCGTGCCGCCAATCATGATGCCGCTGTCCAGCGGAGCCAGATCGGATTGGTATTCCCATTCGCCGACGCGGACCACGGGTGGTGTCAAACCATTTTGCAGGGCTTCCATGAAGGCCTTGGCCTCATCGTCCGAAACGGGCTGGTAGGCATGGCGCGCCAGCGGCGGCTCAGCGTTTTCTGCTTGATGTTCCACTTTGTTGGCCGCCAGTCGCTGGCGCAGCGTGATGGCCGCGGGCGTGCCGTCTACGACAGACTCGGCTCCGTCGGCCGTGCGGGATAGGCGATCAAACTGGCTTTCGGTCTCGCTAACGCGCCAGTAAATGCCTTCGATCAGCACACCAAAGCGCTTGTAGGCGTTGGAGCGCATCAGCTTTTCCAGTGCGGCAAAGCTCTTGGTCTTGGCTTCCTTGCCGGTGACAAAGGATTTGGCGACGTCGATCATCGCAATGAAGCGGTGGTGGCGCACATCCACCGGCATGACCTTGAACTTGTACATGCTGCCAATGACCTCCATAGCGAGAAAGCTCTCGCGTATGGATTGGTAGAGCATTTCTTGCCGAAAGGCCTTGCGTTCTTCCAGGTCCATACGCTTGGCATGGGCTTCTGCGGCTGCAACGATTTCAGCCGACGTCTGTTTTTTTTTGGAGCGGAAGAAAGAAAACATGGTTTGGGGGGCGTTTTGGTCGGATTCTAGCCGCGGCCTTCCGCGCTGGGTACAGCTTCTGCTTAGAGTGTTGTTCCGCAGGGAAAATCCCGGTGTCTGTGGGGTTTGGCCTCTGCTAGCATGCACCTGCTACTAATACCCATTGATGTTTGCTTTCATCCTCCGGCGGTTGTTACAAGCTGTGATCGTCATGATTGCAGTGGCTTTTTTCGCTTTCATGCTGTTCCAGTATGTGGGTGACCCCGTGGTCTTTTTGCTGGGGCAGGACGCCAAACCGGACCAAATTGCCCAGTTGCGTGCTGATCTGGGCTTGGACCAGCCCTTCTTCATACAGTTCATCCATTTCCTGGGCAATGCTGTGCAGGGGGAGTTTGGCCTGAGCCTGCGCCAAGGGGCCAAGGTGTCGCGCCTGATTGCCGAACGCCTACCGGCCACTCTGGAGTTGTCTCTGGTAGCTGCCTTGCTCGCCATGCTGGTGGGCCTGCCCATGGGCGTGTATGCGGCGCTCAAGCGGGGTAGTTTCTTGAGTCAGGTGTTCATGACGGTGTCGCTGCTGGGCGTGTCCCTGCCCACCTTCTTGATCGGGATTCTGTTGATCCTGTTCTTTTCGGTGATCCTGGGCTGGTTTCCCAGCTTTGGACGCGGCGAGGTGCAAAGCCTGGGCTGGTGGAACACCGGCTTGCTGACGGTGGACGGCTGGCACCATATTGTGCTGCCGGCCGTCACCTTGGCCATCTTCCAGCTCACACTGATCATGCGCCTAGTGCGATCCGAAATGCTGGAGGTGTTGCGCACCGATTACATCAAGTTCGCCCGTGCCCGGGGCCTCTCCAACCATGCCATCCACTTCGGCCATGCGCTGAAGAACACCTTGGTGCCTGTGATCACCATCATCGGCCTGCAGTTGGGCACGCTGATCGCGTTTTCCATCATCACCGAGGCGGTGTTTCAGTGGCCCGGCATGGGCCTGTTGTTCATACAAGCCGTTACATTTGCTGACATTCCGGTCATGGCTGCCTATCTCTGTTTAGTAGCCCTGATCTTTGTGGTCATCAACCTGGTGGTTGATTTGTTGTATTTTGTTGTGGACCCGCGCTTGCGCGTGGGCACGGTAGGGGGTCATGGATGACGGGTTCGCATGCCAGTCCAGCGCTCAGGGCCAGCGGCCGGGCTTTCGCGCAGATCGCACAGTTTCACCCGGAACTCACGGCCTTCAGGCGTGACCTGCACGCCCACCCCGAATTGGGTTTTGAAGAGGTCTACACGGCAGCCCGTGTCAAAGAGTCGCTGCAGGTATGCGGCGTGGACGCCGTGCACACCGGCATCGGCAAGACCGGCTTGGTGGCCACGATCAAGGGCCGCGGCGGCAATAGCAACAAGATGATTGGCCTGCGTGCCGACATGGATGCGTTGCCCATGACCGAACTCAACGACTTTGCCTGGAGGTCGTCCAAGCACGGCCTGATGCACGGCTGTGGTCATGATGGCCATACGGCCATGCTGGTGGGCGCAGCGCGCTACCTGGCCGAGACCCGCAATTTCGACGGAACTGCGGTACTGATTTTTCAGCCCGGCGAAGAGGGTTATGCCGGTGCCCGGGTCATGATAGAAGACGGCTTGTTTGAGCGTTTTCCAGTGCAAGCGGTCTACGGCATGCACAACTGGCCGGGCCTGCGCCCGGGTACGATTGGCATGAATGCTGGTGCCATGATGGCTTCGGCCGACCGGGTGACGATAGAGATATCGGGCCGTGGTGGCCACGGTGCACACCCCTACCAGACGATA
The DNA here is from genome assembly GCF_059418585.1 of Rhodoferax sp. GW821-FHT07G04. Lineage (NCBI taxonomy): Bacteria > Pseudomonadati > Pseudomonadota > Betaproteobacteria > Burkholderiales > Comamonadaceae > Rhodoferax > Rhodoferax sp. GW821-FHT07G04. Next base: position 93,622 of record NZ_JBWKQD010000001.1, on the reverse strand, counting down.
GACCCGGTGGTGGTGGCAGCCCACATCATCACCGCGGTGCAGAGCATCGTCTCGCGCAATGTGCGGGCCACCGAGAGTGCGGTCATCAGCATATGCGCCATGCAGGCCGGTGACCTGGGCGCCATGAGCGTGGTGCCGGGCAAGGCCACGCTGGTGGGCACCGTGCGCACCTTCAATCCGAGCGTGCAAGACCTGGTGGAGCGCCGGCTCAATGAATTGTGCAGCGCCGTGGCCCTGGGCTTTGGCGCTACGGCATCAGTGCACTACGAACGTATCTACCCCGCCACCATCAATTCGCTGGAAGAAACCCTGTTTGCTGCCAATGTGGCCGAGAGCCTGGTAGGCCCCGACCATGTGGTGCGCGACCTGGAGCCCAGCATGGGGTCCGAGGATTTTTCCTTCATGCTGCAGGTCAAGCCCGGCGCCTATATGCGCATTGGCCAGGGTGCGGAGAATGGCGTGGGCGCCTGCTTGCTGCACAACACCCGCTACGACTTCAACGACGAAATCCTGCCCCTGGGCGCTGCCTTGCATGCGAGCCTGGTGGAGCAGGCCATGCCCATGGGCGAACCGGCCTGAGCCGGCGCGGCCCGTCAATCGGGGACGAAGCTACGGGGCGGTCCCACCCAGTTTCACAATGGCAGTACAACAAAAGGAGATAGTGTGATGCATTCCCCAAAGAAGAAGTTTGCGTTCGCCCTGGTGGGTACGGCAATGGCGGTTGCGGCCCTGTCGGCTTCAGCGGTCACCTTGCGCATTGGCAACCAGGGTGATGCCCTGTCCATGGACCCGCACTCGCTGAATGAATCGCTGCAGATCAGTGTGGATGAAAACGTTTATGAGCCCCTCGTCACCCGTGGCCGCGATTTCAAACTCGCTCCGGCCCTGGCCACTGCATGGAAGCAGACTTCGCCCACGGTCTGGCGTTTTGACTTGCGCAAGGGCGTGCAATTCCATGACGGCACCCCCTTTACTGCCGACGACGTGATCTTCAGCTACGAGCGCGCCAAGAGCGATGGTTCGGACATGAAAACCTACGTGGGCCAGATCAAGGAAATCAAGAAGATCAACGACCACGCCATCGATATCGTCACCAACGCGCCGTTCCCCATCCTGCCCGAGTTGTTCACGCACTGGAACATCATGAGCAAGAAGTGGTGTGAAACGAATAACGCGACCAAGCCGGTGGACCGGCGCAAGGGTATTGAAAATGCCGCGTCGTTCAAGGCCAATGGCACAGGCCCCTTCCGCCTGCGCGAGCGCCAGCCCAATGTGCGCACCGTGTTCGCCCGCAACAACAACTACTGGGGCAAGATCGAAGGCAATGTGGACGAGGTTATCTTCAACGTCATCGGCAACGACAGCACCCGTGTGGCCGCGTTGTTGTCGGGCGAGATCGACGTCATGGAACCGGTGCCCGTGCAGGATGTAGACCGCGTGCGGGCTGCCGCCAACCTCAAGGTGCTGCAGGGACCGGAATTGCGCGTCATCTTCCTGGGTATGGACCAGAAGCGCGACGAGTTGTTGTACTCCAATGTCAAAGGCAAGAACCCCTTCAAGGACAAGCGCGTCCGCCAGGCTTTCTACCAAGCCATCGATGTGGAGGCCATCAAGCGCGTGGTGATGCGCGGTGCCTCCACCCCCATCGCACTGATGTTCCCGCCCGAGGTGAATGGTTTTGCACCCGACCTGGCCAAACGCCTGCCCTTCGATGCCGAAGCCTCCAAGAAGCTGCTGGCCGAAGCAGGCTACCCCAATGGCTTTGAAGTGTCCATGAACTGCCCCAACGACCGCTATGTCAACGACGGCGCCATCTGCCAGGCCGTGGCGGCCAATCTGGCGCGCGTGGGCGTGAAGATCAAGCTGGAAGTGGAGACCAAGGGCACCTACTTCCCCAAGATCCTGCGTCGCGACACCAGCTTCTACATGTTGGGCTGGACTTCGAGCACCGTGGATGCGCACAACGTCATGTTCGCCATCCTGACCTCTCCGGGTGAGGGCGGGCGCGGCCAGTTCAACCTGGGCGCCTATAGCAACCCCAAGGTCGATGAGCTGACCGAGAAGGTAGGCGCCGAAACCGATGTGAAGAAGCGCAACGCCATGATCCGTGAAGCCATTCAGATCCACCAGGACGATGTGGGCCATATTCCTCTGCACCAACAAGGCTTGAACTGGGGTTCGAAGAAAAATGTCGAACTGGTCCAATGGCCGGACAACGGCATGATGTGGCGCTATATCACCGTCAAGTGATGATAGGGACTGCATGACTGCATGGCTCCAGCGCACCTGGCACAGCGACGTGGCCTACAGCTTTCGCAGCTCTCCGGTTGCGATGCTGGCGGGCCTGATTGCCTTTGTCTGTTTGTTTTGTGCAGTCTTTGCCAACCAGGTAGCGCCGCACAACCCCTTTGACATTGCCACGGTGGAATTGATGGACGCATTCTCTCCACCGGTGTGGCTGCCCAATGCCAATCCCAAATATTGGCTGGGCACCGACGACCAGGGGCGCGACATCCTGTCCGCACTGATGTTTGGCGCACGCATCTCGCTGCTGGTGGGCTTGGCGTCGGTTGTGCTGTCGGCGCTGATCGGCGTCAGCCTGGGCTTGTTGGCCGGCTTTGTCGGAGGGGCTCTGGATGCCTTCATCATGCGGGTCTGTGACGTGACGCTGTCTTTCCCGCCTATCCTGGTTGCGTTGCTGATCGCTGGCGTGGGGCGGGCGCTGTTTCCCAACGCGCCAACGGCCATGGTCTTTGGTGTGCTGATACTGTCCATCTCGCTGACCAAATGGGTGGACTATGCGCGTACGGTGCGCGGCTCGACCTTGGTGGAGCGCAACAAGGAGTATGTGCAGGCGGCACGGCTCACGGGCGTGAGCCCGCTGCGCATCATGCGCCGCCACGTGCTGCCCAATGTGCTGGGGCCGGTGATGGTTTTGGCCACGATACAGGTAGCTACAGCCATCATCACGGAGGCCACGCTGTCTTTCCTGGGTGTGGGAGCGCCACCCAATTCACCGTCCTTGGGTACGCTGATCCAGGTTGGCAACAAGTTCCTTTTCTCCGGCAACTGGTGGATCACCGTCTTCCCAGGAATGATGCTGGTGCTGATTGCGCTGAGTGTGAACCTGTTGGGCGACTGGTTGCGCGATGCCCTGAATCCGCGCTTGCGCTAGGACATGGCCCCCACGCTCCCCATTTCATGTGGTTCGCTGCCCCCCGAGGGGGCTGTCCCGCTTTGGGGCGGCCCGGCAGCGGGACGTACCTTATTTCTATGAGCCTTCTACAAGTCAAAAACCTGGTCGTCGAATTTCCAGGCCGGCGCGGCACCCTGCGTGCGCTGGACGATATTTCGTTTGCCATTGCGCCGGGCGAGATACTGGGCATCGTTGGCGAGTCGGGCGCCGGCAAGTCGCTGACCAGTGCGGCCATCATTGGCTTGCTGGAGTCGCCAGGGCGCATCCACAGCGGACAGATTCTGCTGGAGGGCGAACGCATCGACAACCTCAGCGAAGCGCAGATGCGCCGCATACGGGGGCGGCGCATTGGCGCCATCTTCCAGGACCCGCTGACCTCGCTGAACCCCTTGTACACCGTGGGCCGGCAACTGGTCGAAACCATCCAGACCCACTTGCCGGTCAATGCAGAAGAGGCGCGTCGGCGTGCCATTGCCTTGCTGCAAGAGACCGGCATTGCCGCAGCCGAGCAGCGCATGGACCACTACCCGCACCAGTTCTCTGGCGGCATGCGCCAGCGTGTCGTGATTGCGCTGGCTCTTGCGGGTGAGCCCAAGCTCATCGTTGCTGATGAACCCACCACGGCGCTGGACGTTTCCATCCAGGCCCAGATCATTACCTTGCTCAAGAGTGTGTGCAAAAAGCACGGTGCGGCCGTGATGCTGATCACGCACGACATGGGCGTCATTGCCGAAACCTGCGACCGCGTAGCCGTGATGTACGCGGGCCGCATCGCCGAGATCGGCCCGGTGCACGAAGTCATCAACCGCGCATCCCACCCCTACACCGCAGGCTTGATGGCCGCCATACCCGACATCACTGTGGATAAAGAGCGTCTTAATCAGATCGATGGCGCCATGCCGCGCCTGGATGCCATTCCCAGCGGCTGTGCCTTCAACCCGCGCTGTCCCAAGGCCTGGGACCGGTGCCGCCAACAGCGGCCGGAGTTGATGGAGGCTACGGCCACGCAGGCGGCCTGTTGGCTGCACGCAGGAGTGGCGACATGATGGCCGGGCCAGCGGTGACCAGCCCTACCAAGACCCAGGCCCTTGTGCACGCGCGGGATCTGGCCAAGACTTTTGATGTATCGCCACCCTGGCTGAACCGGGTGCTGGAAGGCAAGCCACGCCTGCTGCTGCACGCGGTGGATGGCGTCAGCTTCGACATTGAAAAGGGCAAGACCCTGGCCTTGGTTGGTGAGTCGGGTTGCGGCAAGAGCACGGTGGCCCGCCTGTTGGTCGGCCTGTACGAACCGACACGTGGAAGCTTTGGTTTTGATGGTCAGGACGTGCATGTCACGCTGAAGACGCCGCAAGGCAAGCCGCTGCGCCAGCGCATACAGATGATCTTCCAGGACCCCTATGCCAGCCTGAACCCGCGTTGGACGGTGGAGGCCATCATCGGCGAGCCGCTGAAGGAAAACGGTCTGATCACCGACGGCGCGGCCTTGCGTGCGCGCGTTGGTGAACTGCTGCAGTCGGTGGGCTTGAGCGCCCAGGACATGTCCAAATACCCGCACCAGTTTTCTGGCGGCCAGCGCCAACGCATCTCCATTGCGCGTGCCCTGGGCACCCAACCTGAATTCCTGGTGTGTGACGAGCCGACTTCGGCGCTGGATGTCAGCGTGCAGGCCCAGGTGCTCAATATCATGAAGGACCTGCAGCAGGCGCGAGGGCTGACCTATTTGTTCATCTCGCACAACCTGGCTGTGGTGCGCCATGTGGCCGACCAGGTGGGCGTGATGTACCTGGGGCGGCTCGTGGAACTGGCCGACAAGCAGGTCCTGTTCGCCAATCCGCGCCACCCCTATACGCGCATGCTGCTGGATGCCATTCCCAAGATGCACGCCACCGGCCAGGCGCGCACGCCAGTGTCGGGCGAAGTGCCCAACCCGCTGAACCCGCCCAGTGGCTGTGCCTTTCACCCCCGCTGCCCGCATGCCAATGCGCGCTGCACCACCGAGCGCCCCCAAATGATGGACCTGCCCCAGACCCGCGTAGCCTGCCACGCCGTAGAAGAAGGGAGAATTGGATGAGCACGGATTTACACGCTTGTTTTGCGACCAATTACGCCAATGCCCGCATCAAGTTCCTGGAAGCGGCTACCAGCGCGGGCATGGACCTTCGCAGCTACATGCATCCTTTCAAGGGCCGTGGCGGCGAAACCCTGGCCATGGATGTGGCGCTGGATGGTTCGCCTGACGCCGAAAATCTGTTCATCGTCAGCAGTGCCTGCCACGGCGTGGAAGGCTTTTGCGGCTCCGGTGTGCAGGTCTACGCCGCGCAGGATGCTGAGTGGCGCGACAAGGCGCGTGCGGCCGGCGTCGCGGTTTTGTACATCCATGCGCTGAACCCGCACGGCTTCTCCCACCTACGGCGCACCACCCATGAGAATGTGGACCTGAATCGCAATTTTCAGGACTTCAGCCAGCCTCTACCGGTCAATACCGCCTACCGCGATCTACACCCCTTGTTGTTGCCCGCCGAATGGCCTCCCACGGCAGAGAACCAGGCTGCCATCGAGGCCTATATCGCCACAGAAGGCGTGGCGCGTTACCAGTCCGCGGTGTCGCAGGGACAGCATGAGTTTTCAGATGGCATGTTTTTTGGAGGGACCGAGCCCACCTGGAGCAATCGAACCCTGCGCCATGTGCTGCAAACCTATGGCCGCCAGGCCAAGCGCCTCGCCTGGATGGATCTGCACACGGGGCTAGGCCCCAGTGGTGTGGGCGAGCGCATTTTTGCGTGCCGGGACGAAGCAGCCGCCCTGGAGCGGGCCCGTGCCTGGTGGGGCGGGGGAGGGGCCACGCCGGTGACCTCCATCTACGACGGGTCGTCGAACTCGGCCCGCTTAACCGGCCTGATGTGGTGTGCGGTATATGAGGAATGTCCGCAGGCTGAATACACCGGCATCGCCATGGAATACGGCACGTTACCGATTCTGGACATGATTGCCGCCCTGCGCGCCGACCATTGGCTGCACCTGCACCCCGGGGCGCCCGCCGCCTTGCAAGCCGCCATCCATGACCAGGTGAAGAACGCGTTCTATGTGGATACCGATGTGTGGCGTGCGCAGATCATCGTGCAAGCCCGCCAGGCCATGTTCCAGGCCGTGGATGGGCTGAAGAACGCCTAGCCGTCGCCGGGCCGCCCCAAGACGGCTAGAGCCCCCTTGGGGGCAGCGCAGTACGCGCAGCGACCAGCGTGGGGGCCAGTAACTAGCGCGGACCTAAGTCCGCCGACCGGCTGTCCAGTGGTGTCACAAAGGAGTTTTGCTCCCAGCCCGGGGCCAATTGCTGGCTCTCGGCATAGTCCGAGGTATTGGGCATGGAGGCATCCAGTTGCGCGACGGCGCTGGTCTTGTCGTGGCGCTTGCGGCCCACGATGGCGTGCAGGTTTTCACTGACGTCCTTGAACTGCGACTCCAATTGGCTATTAAGGCCTGTGCCGCGGGCCGCATGCTCGCCCAGGAAGGCCGTGCGTATCTGTATCAGGTGCGGCAGGTTGCTAGGGTCCACTACCAGGTAGTGGATGCCGCAGTGGGACAGCAGATTGTGTTTGAGCGTCTGGTTGCTCATGGATAAACCCTGAGGACCGGGCACGTCGATGCAGCCGATGATCTGCCCCTCCATATTGCAGATGGTAAACGAGCAATACACACCGTTGAGCAGGTGGTACCAGTGGGCGGCGTCGGTACCGGGCTTGGGCGCCGTGAACCGGGTGACTGGCAGCTTGACCAGCACCTGCTGGTCAAACATGACCTTGGACAGCCAGACCCAGACCTGCTTTTCGCGGTTGTTGACCAGCGGGCGCACGGCCAGCGGCCAGTCCCGTGGGATACGCCGGTGCTGGTGCGCTTTCCTGTGCTGGTGCCAGTACAGCAGTGCCGCGCCCAAACCCAGGCCGGCCAGAAAAAATAAGGCGAAAAACATGCTGCGTACCCTGGGCGTTAGGCCATCTGCTGTGGCTCGTGTTCTTCCAGCCAGTCTACTGCGGTTCTCACCAAGGCGCATCGTTTTTCGCTTGGGGGGCAGGGTGCCCGCCAGGCATTACCATTGGCCCCCAGCAACAGAAGACACCATGCAGTTACAGGAAATTCTTTATTCACAGGGCTTTGGCACCCGGCGCGTGTGCGCGGGGTTGGTACAACAGGGTCACGTCCAGGTCTATTCGGAAAATGACCCGTCAGCCCTCGTAACCATTAATGATGCTGCTGCGGAATTTGTAGCAGAAGGCTTGCGCTTCCGGGTTCAGGGTGTGGATTGGGAGTATTTCGAGAAGGCCTATGTGCTGCTGCACAAGCCTGCCGGCACTGAATGCTCCCAGAAGCCATCGACCTACCCCAGCATCTACACGCTGCTGCCGTCGCCGCTGCGCATGCGACCCCAAAAGAGTGCGGTGCAGGGCGTGCAGGCGGTAGGGCGCCTGGACCAAGACACTACGGGCCTGCTATTGCTCAGTGATGATGGGCAATTCATCCACCAGATGAGCTCGCCCAAGAAGCACAGCCCCAAGGTCTACGAAGTGACCGCCAAGCACCGCTTGGACGACAAGCAGGTGCAGCGCTTGTTGGCCGGCGTGGTGCTGGACGACGACCCCAAGCCGGTGCGTGCCGCCGCCTGCGAGATTGTGGACGCTGACGGTGACGCCTTGCACCTGCGCCTGACGCTGACCGAAGGCAAATACCACCAGGTCAAACGCATGCTGGCCGCTGTCGGCAACCGGGTCGAGGGGCTGCACCGCTCGCGCATAGGGGCGCTGGAGCTGCCCGCCGACTTGGCGCCGGGTCAATGGCGTTGGCTGCGGGCGGAGGATTTGCAGAAATTGGCAGCAAAAAACGTCTAAGCGGGCTGTTTTTCAATGATTTCGCGGCCTTGTGGGGCGATTCTTTGATCTAGGTCACTAGAGAGAGGCCCCACCCCCGGGAAAACACGGGCTTGGCGATTAAACTCGACGGTTACCCAAAAAGTGATCGCTTGTGAAGATTATTGCCCCCCTGTTTGCCTGTGTCCGCCGCAACATAGCCTCCCACTCCTCCCGTTTCGCGCTGCTGGCCGCCGTAGGCGCTTGCCTTGCCATGCCCGCGAGCGCCTGGGCTGAGCAGACCAAGCCCTTGTTTGTGCTGAACTCGCTGGACGCCAGCATTAGCGTCATCGATCCGGTCGCATGGAAAGAGACCAAGCGCATCACGACCGGCAAAGAGCCGCACCACATGTACCTGACGCCGGATCAGAAGTCCATCATCATTGCCAATGCACTGAGCGACTCGCTGACCTTTGTCGATCCCAAGACCGCTGAGGTGCAACGCGTTGTGCGTGGCATTCTGGACCCTTACCAGTTGAGCTTCTCGCCCGACATGAAATGGTTTGTGACGGCCGCCAACCGCCTGAACCATGTGGACATCTACCGCTGGGACGGCAATGACGTGGCTTTGGCCAAGCGCGTGCCCACCGGCAAGACACCCAGCCATCTGTGGATAGACAGCGCCAGCACCACCATCTTCTGCACCATGCAAGACAGTGATGAACTGGTAGCCATCGATCTGGCGACACAGACCGTCAAATGGCGCATCAAGACCGGCGCCATGCCGGCCGACGTGTTTGGCACACCGGACGACAAGCTGATCCTGGTCGGCCTGACAGGTGGCGATGGTGTGGAGGTTTATGACGTGTCCGGCCCCAAGCCCAAGCTGCTGCAATTGCTGAAGACCGGAAAGGGCGCCCATGCTTTCCGCTCCATGGGCGACAAGCGCCACCTGCTGGTCAGCAACCGGGTTGCCAACACCATCAGCAAGATTGATCTGCAGACCATGACCGTGGTCGACAACTACCCCGCGCCCAGCGGCCCGGATTGCATGGACGTGTCGCCAGATGGCCGCTTCATCTATGTCACATCGCGCTGGGCAGGCAAGCTGACCATCATCGATACAACCACCCACCAGGTGGTGCGCCAAGTCAAGGTCGGCAAATCGCCGCACGGCGTCTGGACGCTGGACCATGTGGCACGCCGCTGACACCCTGTGAGCCACAGCATGCGGGCTCGCCGTGCCGCCAAGATAGCTATCTTTTTGGTAGCGGCTTGCGCAATATCCGCGAGGGCTAGCGCCGAAAATGCGTGTGAGCACCCAGTTTACTTGACCTTGGACACGGGCCATATGGAAGTGGCGCCCCTGATGGCCGAGGTGCTCAAGCGCCAGGACGTCAAGGTCACCTTCTTCGCCGCCAATGAGCGCACGCAGACGGGCGATGGCACGCTGGGCCAGCACTGGGCGCCGTGGTGGAAGGCCCGAGCGGCTGAGGGCCATGAGTTCGCCTCCCATACCTATGACCATGTCTACTGGCGTGCCGACTTGCCCAGTCTCCCCGGTGCGCCAGTGCGTTTTCGTATGCGCCCATCGGCCGGTCCCCAGGACAGGCAAGAAGGCACCTGGGATGCCGCCCAATACTGTGCCCAGCTCAATAAGGCCAGCCAGCGTTTGCAAGAGCTGACCGGCAAGGCGCCGCTGCCATTGTTCCGCGCGCCTGGTGGCAAGACCTCGCCCCAACTACTGGCCGCGGCCAAGGCCTGCGGTTATGCGCATGTCGGCTGGGCGCCGGCCGGATTTCTGGGCGACGAACTGCCTAGCGAGACCTTCAGCAACACCGCACTGCTGAACAAGGCGCTGCGCAGCGTGCGCAGTGGCGATATCCTGATGGCCCACCTGGGCATCTGGTCGCGCAAAGACCCCTGGGCCCCGGCGGTGCTGGAGCCCTTGATCGTGGGTTTGAAGGCCAAGGGCTTTTGCTTTCAGACACTGCGCGAGCACCCGGCCTACAAAGCCTGGATTGCCGCGCATGCGCGTTGACTGAGCAACGAACGGATTAATAGGGCGAATGGCCGTGAACGCTGTAGTAGACAACTTCGTAGACCTCTTTACCGCTGCCCAACTGTGGCTGTTTGAGGTGGTGGTGCAGCCGCTGATGTTTGAGCTGGGTCTGGCCAGTGTGCTGGAAGATGGTTACGACGCCACAGGCTGGCTGCTGGTCGGCTTTCTGCAGATCGCCTTGTTGTTGGCCATCATCGGCCCCCTGCAGCGCTGGCGGCCGGTTGAGCCGGTTGTGGACCGTGCAAGCATTCGCACCGACATGCTGTACACCGTCATCCATCGTCTGGGCCTGTTTCGCCTGGTGCTGTTTTTTACCACCGCACCATTGTTCGATGAGCTGTTTGGCACGCTGCGCGTGGCTGGCTGGGAAACCTTCCACTTGGACGCCATCTGGCCTGGTGTCAGCGATGTGCCCATCGTCAGCTTTGTCCTCTACTTGGTGGTCATCGATTTCTGCAACTATTGGGTGCACCGTGGCCAGCACCAGTTTGAGTGGTGGTGGCGCTTGCATTCCCTGCACCACGCGCAGCGCCAGATGACGATGTGGAGCGACAACCGCAACCACCTGCTGGATGACCTGGTGCGGGACACCCTGATGGTGGTGGTGGCCCAATTGATTGGCATTGCACCAGGGCAGTTTGTCGCGGTGTCCGCCTTTACGCAGCTCAGTGAGAGCTTCCAGCACGCCAATCTGCGGGTCTGGTTTGGCCGTGTAGGTGAGCGCCTGTGGGTCAGCCCGCGCTTCCACCGCTTGCACCATGCGATTGGCGTCGGGCATGAGTCGCATGGCAAGAACACGCTCGGCGGAGCGAACTTCGGTGTGTTGCTGCCTTGGTGGGACGTGCTGTTCGGCACGGCCAATTTCGAGCACCGCTTCGATCCCACCGGCGTGCGTGACCAGGTGGAGCAGGGCAGGGACTATGGGCGCGGATTCTGGAGCCAGCAATGGCAGGGGATCAAGCGCCTGGTCGGCAAGGCATAGCCTGGGCAAACTTGATAGATAGGCGGGTGGCGTTATGCTTGCGCCATGAACCTGCTTCTTGACTCCTTCTGGCGCGCAGCACTGTATTGCCTGCGGCCCCAGGTCATTCTGTGGTCCTTGCTGCCACTGATTCTGATGATTGCCGCCACGGTGGGCCTGGGCTACCTGCTGTGGGACTATGCACTGGACCAGGTTCGTGTCTTGTTGGAATCCTCCACCTTCGTCAACCATGGTTGGGCCTGGCTCGATGGCATGGGCTTGGGCCGCATCAAGACGGTGCTGGCGCCCCTGGTTGTGATTTTTACGGTGACGCCGGTCATCGTCGTTGCCTGCCTTCTGCTCGTCGCATTGATGATGACGCCCATGTTGGTGCGTCTGGTGGCCAAACGGCGGTTCGCGAGCCTGGAGGAGCGCAATGGCGCTTCCATCTGGCACAGCCTGGCCTGGTCGCTGGGATCATCGGTGCTGGCCTTTGTCGCGCTGCTGATTTCCGTTCCGCTGTGGTTTGTGCCGCCCCTGGTGCTGGTCTTGCCACCGTTGATCTGGGGCTGGCTGACCTACCGTGTGATGGCTTTTGATGCCTTGGCGGCCCACGCCGACAAAGAGGAACGCAGCGCCGTGCTCAAGCGCTATCGCCCGCAGTTGCTGGGCATGGGCGTGCTATGTGGCTACCTGGGGGCGGCACCCAGCCTGGTGTGGGCCTCGGGGGCCTTTTTCCCGCCCTGGTTCGTGTTTCTGGCGCCGCTGGCGATCTGGATTTACACGCTGGTCTTTGCCTTCTCCTCGCTATGGTTCATTCACTACTGCCTGGCGATTTTGCAGGAGTTGCGTCGTGCTCAACTGGCGGCTGCTACGGCCGCGGCGACCCCCATTGCGCTGGACGCCGAACCGCCAGCGGCCCCGGCTGCCACAGGCATACGCTTCATGCCGCTGGAGTAGCCTGTTGCTTGCGGCCTGGGTAGCCCACGCTGCAAGTGCGATGGCGATGGGTGGTGCGCTCGAAATTGGTGCATTGGTATATTTGCACCAATAATGTGCATTGTTGAGGCATCCTGTTTTGGTGCATCTGGCCGCGATGAGCCATTGTTACCGGGCGTGCATGCGGGTGACTTTGCGCCCGCCCGAGTGGAAAGCCCGATTTCTCAGGGCAGAATAGAGTGCTTTACCAAAATCAGGTCCAGGGCAGCGGTTGGCACAAAAGCTGCGTTGTGGACTGGGCGAATTTTTTACAACCGAGCAACAGGAGTATTTGATGGCCAAGACCGTCGCAGACGTCATGAAGATGGTGAAAGAAAATGAAGTCAAGTTCGTTGACTTCCGTTTCACCGATACCCGCGGCAAAGAACAGCACGTGACCGTGCCCGTTTCGCATTTCGACGAAGACAAATTCACATCCGGCCACGCATTCGACGGCTCCTCCGTCGCGGGCTGGAAGGGCATTGAAGCATCCGACATGCAGTTGATGCCCGATCCCAATACCGCCAATATCGACCCCTTCTTCGAAGAAACCACGCTGTTCATGAGCTGCGACGTGGTCGAGCCCAGCGACGGCAAGGCCTATGACCGTGACCCACGTTCCATCGCCAAGCGCGCTGAAGCCTACCTCAAGGCCAGCGGCATTGGCGATACGGCCTACTTCGGTCCAGAACCCGAATTCTTCATCTTCGACGGTGTGCGTTGGTCCAACGAACCCGGCAAGGTTATGTTCGAAATCGAAGAGTACGAAGCACCCTGGAACAGCGGCGCCAAGCTCGAAGGCGGCAACCGCGGCCACCGTCCCACGGTCAAGGGCGGCTACTTCCCCGTGCCCCCCGTCGACAGCACGCAAGACATGCGTGCAGAAATGTCCCTGATCCTCGAATCCCTGGGCATCCCGGTTGAAGTGTTCCACCACGAAGTGGCGGGCGCAGGGCAAAACGAAATCGGCACCAAGTTCAGTACCCTGGTGGAACGCGCCGACTGGACCCAAGTGTTGAAGTATGTGGTGCAAAACGTGGCCAATGCCTATGGCAAGACCGCTACCTTCATGCCCAAGCCCTACGCCGGCGACAACGGCTCCGGCATGCACGTGCACCAGTCCATCTGGAAAGACGGCAAGAACCTGTTTGCCGGCGACGGCTATGCCGGTCTGTCCGACTTCGCGCTGTACTACGTGGGCGGCATCATCAAGCATGCACGTGCTTTGAACGCCATCACCAACCCCGGTACAAACAGTTACAAACGTCTGGTGCCCGGCTACGAAGCACCCGTGAAGCTGGCCTACAGCTCGCGCAACCGTTCCGCATCGATCCGCATTCCGTTTGTGGCCAACCCCAAGGGCCGCCGCATCGAAGCGCGTTTCCCCGATCCATCTGCCAACCCCTACCTGGCCTTCTCGGCCCTGATGATGGCCGGCCTGGACGGCGTGGAAAACAAGATCCATCCCGGCGAAGCCGCGACCAAGGATCTGTACCACCTGCCGCCCGAGGAAGATGCACTGGTGCCAACCGTGTGCCACAGCCTGGACCAGGCGCTGGATTGCCTCAACGCAGACCGCGGTTTCCTGACCAAGGGCGGTGTGTTCACCGACTCCATGCTCGATGCCTACATCGAACTGAAGATGGGTGAAGTGACCCGCCTGCGCATGGCTCCTCACCCTGTCGAGTACGACATGTACTACTCGCTGTAAGCCCTGCGGCTTGCGTTGCAAACAAAAGGACGGCATCTGCCGTCCTTTTTGTTTTGGCGCCGGGCCGCCCCAAGCCAAGATGTGGCCCCTTGGGGGCAGGGAGCCACACGCAGTGGGTGACCGTGGGGCACAAGTTTCTTTGAACCTGTTGCAGCAAAGCGCCTCCAATGCCGATATAGACTCGCAGGATTTTGTTTTTCGTGCCTTTTGGCGCATACTGACTATCCGGCCCTGCACATCGTTGCGTGGACACAGAATGAAAATCGCTTTACTGATCCCTTTGTTGGCAGCATTGGCAGGCACCGCCAGCTGGGCTCAAGACCGCATCTACCGATGCGGCAACGAATACACCAACACCATCCCCGAGTCCCAGGCCAAGAACTGCAAGCTGGTCTCGGGTGGCAACGTTACCGTGGTGCAGTCCCACAAACCCAACCCCAACCGCGTGGCTGCGGCCACCCAGCCAGGCCAGCGCGTGGATGCGAGTGACCAGCGCGCCAAGGATTCCGACTCTCGTTTGATCCTGGAATCCGAGCTGAAGAAAGCAGAAGCTCGGCGTGCCGAACTGCTCAAGGAATACAACAACGGCGAGCCCGAAAAACTGGGCGCCGAGATGCGCAACAACCAGAAATACATTGACCGCGTGGCCGAACTGAAGGCCAGCATCAGCCGCAGCGAAAGCGATATCGATGGCATACGCCGCGAGTTGAGCCGCGTCCCATCCGCAGCGCCGCAGCCCAACAACAGCGCCCCTCGTTGACTCCAGCGACGTGGACGCGTCTACCCCCTACCAATCGTTTGATCTGCTCGCCACCCTGGTGGCGGTCGTGCGTACCAATGCCGAAGTCGTGTTCTCTAACGCGGCCTTGGAAGATGTGTTGGGCATCTCGCGGCGCGCGATTGTCGGCTCCTGTTTGTCAGACACTTTCACCGAACCCTCGCTGCTGCAAAACGCATTGAGTGGCGTGCGTGAGAACGCATTTGCGGTGCTGCGCTACGACGCCTTTCTGAAGCGCGCGGGTGGCGACCCCATGCCGGTGCATGTCATCATCTCGTGGACCGAGCCGGTGGAGTCCATCATCGTGGAGATGGTGCCGTTGGAGCAGCAGACCCGCCAGGATCGTGAAGAGCGCTTGGCCGAGCAGGCGCAGACCAACAAGGAGCTGATACGCAACCTGGCCCATGAGATCAAGAATCCACTGGGCGGCATCCGTGGTGCTGCGCAGTTGCTGGAGATGGAAATGGAGTCGACGGACCTGACCGAATACACCCAGGTCATCATCCGCGAGGCCGACCGCCTGCAAAGCTTGGTGGACCGTTTGTTGGCACCCCACCGCAAGCCGCACCTAGTCAGCGACGTCAACATCCATGAAGTGTGCGAACGGGTGCGCTCGCTGATACTGGCCGAGTTTCCCAAGGGCCTGCGCGTCATCCGCGACTACGACATCTCCATCCCCGAGTTTCGCGGCGACCACGAGCAGTTGATACAGACCGTGCTCAACATCGCGCACAACGCCTGCCAAGCCCTGGCCGAACGCATGGCAGCGGGTGACGCCACCCTGACTTTCAAGACGCGGGTGCTGCGCCAAATCACTTTTGGCAAACAGCGTTATCGGTTGGCATTGGAATTGCATGTCATCGATAACGGACCTGGTGTGCCAGATTCGATCAAGGACCGCATTTTCTATCCGCTGGTGTCGGGCAGAGAAGGCGGCTCAGGCCTGGGGCTGACATTGGCGCAAACCTTTGTACAACAGCACCATGGATTGATCGAAGTTGATAGCGTGCCAGGCCGTACGGATTTCAAAATACTGATTCCGTTACCTTGAAACTGTAGGGGACGCAAAAACAATGAAGCCAATTTGGATAGTAGATGATGACCAGTCCATACGCTTCGTACTGGAGAAGGCTCTGTTGCGTGAGCACCTGCCCACACGCAGCTTTGCCAACTCCCGGGATGTGCTCGCCGCACTGAGCACCGCTGCGGACGATGAAGGGCCGCAAATCCTGGTCAGTGACATTCGCATGCCCGGTGGCTCGGGCTTGGAGTTGCTCGAAAAGGTGAAAGCCAAGCACCCCGGCCTGCCCGTCATCATCATGACCGCGTTCTCGGATCTGGATAGCGCCGTCAGCGCCTTCCAGGGCGGGGCTTTTGAATATCTGCCCAAGCCCTTCGATCTGCCCAAGGCCGTGGAGTTGATACGCCGCGCCGTCGAAGAGAGTCAGCGCGAAGAGGTCGCCGAAGAGCGTATGAGCGACACGCCCGAAATGCTGGGCCAGGCGCCCGCCATGCAAGACGTGTTCCGTGCCATTGGCCGCCTGAGCCAGAGCAATGTCACGGTGATGATCACCGGCGAGTCCGGTTCGGGCAAAGAGCTGGTGGCCCGCGCGCTGCACAAGCACTCGCCGCGCGCCGATGGCCCGTTTGTGGCCATCAACACCGCCGCCATTCCCAAAGACCTGCTGGAGAGCGAACTCTTCGGCCATGAGCGTGGCGCCTTCACCGGCGCGCAGACCATGCGCCGCGGCCGCTTCGAGCAGGCCGATGGTGGCACGCTGTTCCTCGACGAAATCGGCGACATGCCGTTTGAACTGCAGACGCGCCTGCTGCGTGTGCTCAGCGACGGCCATTTCTACCGTGTCGGCGGCCACGGTGCGGTCAAGACCAATGTGCGGGTTATCGCCGCCACGCACCAGGACCTGGAGCAGCGGGTCAAGGACGGCGGCTTTCGCGAGGATTTGTTCCACCGCCTGAACGTCATCCGCCTGCGCCTGCCAGCCCTGCGCGAGCGCAAGGAAGACATCGCCATGCTGACCCGGCACTTCTTGCAGCAAAGTGCGCAGCAGCTGGGCGTGGAGCCCAAACGGATATCGGACGCGGCCCTGGCTTGGCTCGAGGCCTTCAGTTTCCCCGGGAATGTGCGCCAGTTGGAGAACATCTGCCACTGGCTCACCGTGATGGCCCCCGCGCAAATGGTGGAGGCCAAAGACCTCCCCCCCGAGGTAGGCGCCAAGTTGACACCCGACGCCCCCGCGCAGAGTGCGCTACCCGTGGTGACACGCAACGGCGCAGGCCCCGCCGACGCGCCTGCAAGTCCGCTGCCGGTTGCCGGCATCGCCAGTATTGCCAACCTCGCCTCAGCGCCCGCGCCGGCGGCTGCGGTGGGCACCGGCTTGGGATGGGAATCCGACCTAGAGGCCGAGGCCATTGCGCTCCTGGGCGCCGGCCGCACCGATGTGTGGGATGCGCTGACGCACCGCTTCGAATCCCGCCTGATCCTGGCCGCGCTGGCCAATACCAAAGGACGGCGGATTGAGGCTGCTCAAAAATTAGGCATTGGCCGCAACACCATTACGCGCAAGATTCAGGAGCTCGGCTTGGAGTAAACCGGCCTGTAGCCCTTGTCAAAATTCAATAGGCCGCTATTTAAACAATAGCGGCCTTTGTTCTTTTGGATACTCATCAAGGACCTGGATTTATTAGACTCATTTATGTCGAGCGCATTAAATGCATAGAACTACTGTTTTTGGCCCGGTTGCGCACAATGGCGCTTCATACCAACAAAACCAGGAGATAGAGACATGCATATCGGAGTCCCCAAGGAAATCAAGAACAACGAGTACCGTGTCGGCCTGACGCCGGCCAGCGTGCGCGAGTTGGTGTCGCACGGCCACCAGGTGATGGTGCAGACCAATGCCGGTACGGCCATTGGCCTGGACGATAGCCAGTACCTGGCCGCCGGTGCGGAAGTGGTGGCTACAGCGGCAGAGATCTTTCGCCGTGCCGACATGGTCGTCAAGGTCAAGGAACCCCAGCCGGCCGAGTGTACCATGCTGCGCCCGGGCCAGATTCTTTATACCTATCTGCACCTGGCCCCTGATCCCGAGCAGACTGCGGCTCTGGTCAAGTCCGGCGCCGTCTGCATCGCCTATGAAACCATCACTGGACCCAACGGCGGCTTGCCGCTGCTGGCACCCATGAGCGAGGTGGCGGGGCGCATGGCCATCCAGGCCGGCGCTACCTACCTGCAAAAGGAGCATGGTGGGCGCGGTCTGCTGCTGGGTGGCGTGCCCGGCGTGGCGGCTGGCCATGTGCTCATCCTCGGCGGCGGCGTGGTGGGCACCAACGCACTGCAAATGGCCGTGGGCCTGGGAGCCAGAGTCACCGTCATCGACAAGAGCGTGGACCGCCTGCGCCAGCTCGACCTGGTGTTTGGCAACCGCATCAGCACGCAGTACTCCACCGTCTCCAGCATCGAGGAAGCGGTTCTCGATGCCGACCTTGTGATTGGCGGCGTGCTGGTGCCCGGTGCCGCTGCGCCCAAGCTCGTCACCCGCAGCCACATCGCCCGCATGAAGAAGGGCGCCGTGGTGGTGGACGTGGCCATCGACCAGGGCGGCTGCTTCGAGACCTCGCATGCCACCACGCACGCCGAGCCCACCTATGTGGTCGATGGCGTGGTGCACTACTGCGTGGCCAATATGCCGGGCGCCGTGGCCCGCACATCCACCTTCGCGCTGAACAACGCCACCATTGGTCACGCCGTGGCACTGGCCAACAAGGGCTGGCGCGTGGCGCTGCGCGACAACGCCCATCTGCGCAACGGCCTGAACGTGTGCGAAGGCCGGGTGACCTACGAGGCGGTCGCGCGCGACCTGGGCCTGGCCTATGTGCCAGCCGACAGCCTGGTGCTTTAAGAAAATTGGGCGCTAGCCCTCGTCAGTGCTACGTAGGACGCTATTGAACTGATAGCGGTCCCAGCGTAACGACTACTGGCGCGTGGTCGCTGGGGCGCTCATTCTTGCGGGGCAGCTTGTCGATGGCACAGGCCTGCACCGCTGGCTTGAGCGCGTGGCTGACCAGGATGTGGTCTATGCGCAGACCACGGTTGCGCTGGAAGCCGGCGTTGCGGTAGTCCCACCACGAATAGCTCTTGGCCGGCTGCTCAAACAGCCGGTGGCTGTCGTGCAGACCCAGGGCGATGAGGGCGCGCAGGTGGTAGCGCTCTTCTTCGGTGCAATGGATGGTCTCAAACAGGCCCGCCGGGTCCCACACGTCGTCGTCATCAAAGGTGATGTTGTAGTCGCCCATCAGCACCAACTTGGGGTGCACCTCCAGCTCGGCCTTGATCCACTGGCGCAGGCCCTTGAGCCACTCCATCTTGTATTCGAACTTCTCGCTACCGGGTTCCTGCCCATTGGGGAAATAGGCCCCTACCACGCGGATGCCGTCCACGGTGCCTGCAATCACGCGGGCCATGTCGTCGTCAAAGCCGGGAATGTTCTTCACCACGTCGCTGGCCGGCGTGCGTGACAGCAGGGCCACGCCGTTGTAGGTCTTCTGCCCAAACCACTGCGCGTGGTAGCCCAGCGCTTCAAACGCGTCCTTGGGGAACTTGTCGTCCGTCATCTTGAGCTCTTGCATGGCCAGCACATCGACTGGATTGGCCTGCAACCAGTCCAGCACCTGGGGCAGGCGCACGCTCAGGGAGTTGACATTCCAGGTGGCAAGTTTCATCGGGGTACTTTCATTCAATTCGAGGTGGGGTCTGATTTTCTACCGGATTTTCAGTGGGTTGCCGGCGATGCGATACTTGCCCGCTTTGGGGCCGATACGCCATCCGCACATTCCTTCCAACGCTTGGCAAGGCCAGTGCGCTTGATGTTTACAACTTCCAACACCATGACACTTTTCTCGTCTGTTCACCGCGGTGCAAGGCTGTTTGCCTTGTGCTTGGCCCTGTATGGAAACCTGGCTGCCGCGCAGCCGGCCGCACCCCTGCCTTCCCGCATTGCCGCGCCTGTGGACGCGCCCTATGTGGGAGCCATTACCGTCGACGTTGACTTGACCGACCTGGATCGCCGCATCATGGAAGTGCGCGAAACCTTGCCCGTCAAGCCCGGTGCGCTGACGCTGCTGTACCCGCGCTGGCTGCCTGGTAAGCATTCTCCCTTTGGCGCGGTGACAACCATGGCCGGCCTGAAGATCACGGCCAACGGAAAGCCGCTTGAATGGACACGCGACACGGTGGACGTCTATGCCTTCCATCTGCAAGTGCCCGACGGTGTCAGCACGCTCAACATTGCGTTCCAGCATTTGTCTCCTGTTTCCCCGACTACGGGCCGTGTAGTGATGACGCAGGAAATCATCGGGCTGCAGTGGAACACGGTGGTGCTGTACCCAGCCGGGCATTACGCGTCTGCGATTCAAACCCAGGTCAGCGCCAAATTGCCCAGCGGCTGGCAGGCGGCCAGCGCACTGGACGTGGCCAAGCGCGAGGGCGACCGCCTGGTGTTCCGGCCGACCAACCTGGAGCGCCTGGTGGACTCTCCGCTGTGGGCCGGCAAATACACCAAGCGCATCACGCTTGATGCTGAAAACAAAGTCCCTGTCTACCTGACGCTGTTTGCCGACACGCCTTCCGGCCTGGGTATCACGCCCGAGCAGGTTTCTGCCTACCAGAATCTGGTGCGCCAGGCGGATCGCTTGTTTGGGTCGCGTCACTTTGCGCGCTACGAATTCCTGTTGGCCTTGAGTGAGCGCTTTTCCGGCATAGGACTGGAGCACGCCGAATCCAGCGAGAACGGTGTGCGCGCCAACTACCTGACCGAATGGAAGAAAGAGACCGACAAACGCGGTCTGCTGCCCCATGAATACAGCCATTCGTGGAACGGCAAGTTTCGCACCCCTGCGGACTTGTTGGCGCCCAACTTCAACACCCCCATGCAAGACAGTCTGCTGTGGATGTATGAAGGACAAACCCAATACTGGGGCTTTGTGCTGGCGGCACGGTCGGGCGTGGTGTCGGTGGCCGAGTCACTGGACAGCCTGGCGATGACGGCCGCATCGCTGGACACACGTGGCGGGCGCGCATGGCGCAATCTGCAGGACACCACCAGCGATCCCATCATCAGCGGCCGTGGCCCTTTGGATTGGTCGGACTGGCAGCGCCGCGAGGAGTACTACACCGAAGGCCAGATGATCTGGCTGGATGCCGACACCAAGATTCGCGAGTTGACGCAGGGTGCCAAGAGCCTGAACGACCTGGCGAAGGCGTTTTTTGGTATGGAGGACGGCCGCGTCACTGCGCTGACCTATGGCATGGACGATATTGTCAAGGCGCTGAATGCGGTTGTGCCATTCGACTGGGCCGGTTTCCTGCGCCAGCGACTGGACGCCCATTCGAACGCCACACTACTGGACGGAATCACCCGCGGTGGCTGGAAGCTCGCGTTCACCGAGAAGCAGAGCGATGCGGCCAAGGCCAGCGAAGCCGCGCAGCGCAGCAACGACTTCTACTACTCGCTGGGCTTTGGTGTGGACAAGGACGGCAAGCTCATGGGGCTGAAATGGGGCGGACCGGCATTCAAGGCCGGCCTGACCGCTTCCATGCAACTGGTGGCCGTCAATTCCGAAAGCTACAAGGCCGAGCTGCTGCGCGAGGCCATTACCAAAGCCAAGGATGGCAGCGGAGTGGAGCTGCTGGTCAAATTTGAAGACCGCTACAAGACGGTGAAAATCGATTACCGCGGAGGCCTGCGCTATCCCAAGCTTGAACGCATCGAGAGCATGCCGGATCGGCTGACGGAGATTCTCACAGCCTTCAAATAATAGGCAATGGGCCGAGTGTGCGTGTCCGCGGTCGAGTCAAAAGTCCCCAGCCCCTTCGCCTAGGTATGATGCCAATCCAATCCCACCACTGACCGGCGATGGAATTATTCATAGTCAACGAAGACCTGGCCTCGCTGGAACACACCCTGGCGATGGCCCAGGGCGAGGCCAGCCTGGCGCTGACCGTGGCCTGTGCTTGGCACCTGCGCCAACGCGATTGCCAGCGCGCGCTGGCGATGGCACTCAAGGCAGAGGGCCTGCTGCGGCAAACTGATTTGCCGGAGGCCGAGCGTGCGGGTCACCTAGCGCGGTTGCAGTTGCTGCGGGCAGAGATCAAGCTGCTGTTTGGCGATGGGCAGACGGCCCACGACATGGCGCAGGCCATCGCTGCCGAATTTGGCCGCTTGCAGGATGCAGTCGGTTTGGGTGACACGCATTGGCTCCAAGCCTCCATCTGCGTGGACCGTGGTAACAGCCTGCAGGTGGCCGGGTGCCTGGCCCAGGCGGCCGCGGCTTACCAGACCACGCAAGACACGGTGCGCCAAACCGCCACCGCAGCGCGCAGCCTGGTCAATGCATCCTTTCGCGAACCCGTGGCGACTGCGGCCGAACTGCAGCGCCAGTTCCCGCTGGAGCAGGCATTGCCGGTGGCAGTGCTGGCCTGGGCTTCGGCCGCGCGAGCCAATGTAGCCGGGCTGACGGATGACCCGGGTGGTTCCATCAAGCACGACCTGGTGGCCTACCACGCGGCGCTGGACAGCGGCCAGGTGCGTCAGGCTCTGGTGTCGGTCACCAATGCGGCCGAGTCCTTTGCCACCCTGGGCGATCTGGATGCTGCGCTGGAGTGGAGCGAGCGCGCCCTGGAACTGGCCCGCACGACGGACTGGCCCGCCAGCATAGGCTTTTGCCTGATGCAGTTGGGCGATGTGATGCGCCTCTTGGGCCGGCACGACGAATCACGCCAATACCTGCAAGAGGCGCTGGTGCTGATGGCGGCGCAGGCAGGCTCGCGCAACTACGAATTGGGCCTGGGTAATCTGGGCCAGTTGGCGCTGGACGTGGGTGATTACGCGGCCGGGCTGGAGTCGTTTACCAAGCTGGAAGAGCATGGCCGTACCGAGGCAGAGCCGGACTTGGCCATCAAGGCTTGGCGCGGCCAGGCCAGTGCGCTGTTCCACTTGGGCCGTCTGCCGGAAGCCCACGCGAAGGCCGAGGCGGCCCTGGCCCTGGCCCAGCAGCAGGGCAGTGCAGAAGGCCAGATCCAGATACTGCGCATCTTTGCCCGCATGCATGTGGGTGACCAACCCGCAGCGGCCCTGCGCTATCTGGACCAGGCGCTGGGGATTGCCGCAACCATCGGCGGATACGACGTGTCGCCCGAGCTGCTGGACCAGGTTGCCGCAGCCCATGCCGCAGCGGGCAATTTCGAGGCGGCTTACAAGAATGCGCTGGCTGCCAGCGCGGCACGCAACAAGTCGCGCCGCCTGGAGGCTCAGCAACGCGCCCTGGCCTTGCAGGTGCGCCAGCAGGTAGACCAGGCCCGGGCTGATACCGAGCACCACCGCAAGCTGGCCGCCACACTGAAAGACACGGCCGCCACGCTGGAAACCCTGGGCACCATCGGGCGCGAGATCACGGCCAGCCTGGATGCCGCTGCAGTGTTCGACGCACTGCACCGCCATGTGCACGAGCTGCTGGACGCTACAGCCTTTGCGGTCTACCTGATGGAGGCCGACGAACCCTTTCTCAAAATGGCTTTCGGCATAGAAGCTGGCGCGCCATTGCCGCTGTCGCGCGTGGCGCTGGACAGCCCCAAGGCGGTCTCGGCCCGCTGCGCCCGCGAGCGCAAGGAGGTTTTGGTGGAGGTGCCCTTGGGCAAGATCACCAGCAGCTGGATTCCGGGTACGCTGCCCACCCGCAGTCTGCTGTACGCCCCCTTGATGGTGGGCGAGCGCCTGCTGGGCGTGATGACCATTCAGTCGCCCAATCCGCAGGTTTATGGCGAACGGGAACGCTCCATCTTCCACACGCTATGTGCCTACGGTGCCATTGCGCTGGACAATGCCTCCGCCTATGCGGCGGCCGCCGCCGCGCAGCGCGAGGCGGACCAGGCCAACACCGAACTGCGGCAGACCCAGGCGCAACTGGTGCAGGACATTGCCGAGCGCGAGCGCATTGACCACGAACTGCAGGCCTTGAACAACGATCTGGAGGCCCGCATCGCGCAGCGCACGCAGGAGATGCGCGCCACATTGGACATGCTGGCCGAAAACAAGCAAAAGCTGCAGGGCATTGTCGATACTGCACTGGACGCCGTGGTCCGCGTCGATGCCACCGGCACCATCGTTGGCTGGAACACCCAGGCCCAGTATATTTTTGGATGGACTTCGGAACAGGCACTGGGCCAGCCCTTGCACCAGACCATCATCCCGGAGCAACACCGCGAGGCCCATCTGCGCGGCATGGCCCGCTACATGGGTGGGGGGGCATCCACCGTCATAGACCGGCGCATCGAGATCAGTGCGCTGCACAAGAGCGGGCGCGAGTTTCCGATCGAGTTGGCCATCACCCGCGTCACGCTGGACAATCCGGAGAAGTTTGAGTTCTGCGCCTTCATACGCGACATTACGCAGCGCCGCCAGGCCGAGGAAGACATTCGGACCTCGCTGGAAAAACAGAAGGAGCTCAACCAGCTGAAGTCACGTTTTGTGTCCATGGCCTCGCACGAGTTCCGTACACCGCTGGCCACCATCCTGTCGTCCACCGACCTGTTGGCCCACTACTACGAGCGATTGCCCGCCGCTGAGCGCACCGAACTGTTTGGCTCCATCGCGCTGGCCGTCAAGCGCATGACGAAGATGTTGGAAGATATTTTGGTCATTGGCAAGGACGAAGAAGAGCGCATGGAATACAAGCCGCTCCCCATGGACCTGGAAGCTTTGTGTGCTGCGATGGTGCAGGAGCAGCAGTCCGACCTGAGCGGCGCAGGGCCGTTGCGCCACAGCATGGAGTTCACCGTCCGCGGTGAAGGCGCAGTGCAGGGGCACTTTGACGAAAAGCTGATGCGCCACATCTTTGGCAATCTGCTGTCCAATGCCGTCAAGTATTCACCCCAAGGGGGTACGGTGGGCTTCGACGTGCACTGTGGTGAGGAGGCCTTCACCTTCAAGGTCAGCGACCAGGGCATCGGTATCCCGGAGGCGGACTTGCCGCGCCTGTTCGAAACCTTCCACCGTGCAGCCAATGTCGGCAACATCCAGGGCACCGGCCTGGGACTGGCCATCGTCAAACGCTCGGTGGACCTGCACGGCGGCAGTATTGCGGTCGACAGCAAGCTGGGCCAGGGTACGGTGTTCACCGTGTGCCTGCCGCGCGTGCGCAAGGGTTAGCGCTTACAGGACTTTCGCCGGAGGGCGAGCATGCCCCAGCGCCAGTTTGACGCGGTGTTCCAGCAGGGCGCCGGTAAAGGGTTTGACAATGAAGTCGGTAACGCCGCCAGCGATGGCGTTCTTGACCATGTCGGCGGCATTCTCGCCGGTGATCATGATGAAGGGCAGGTGGTGCAAGGCGGGCGTGGCGCGCACTTTCTCCAGCAGCTCACGGCCGGACATCTTGGGCATGTTCCAGTCGCACAGCACCAGGTCGTAGTTATTGATCTGCAACTGTTCCCAGGCCTCAAAGCCGTTGGTCACGGTTGACACATGGGCAAACCCCAAAACCCCCAGCAGGCGGCGCACGATGTCGCGCATCTCATTGAGGTCTTCCACCACCAGAATCTTGGCATCGGTCGGGTTGATCAATTCGCTCCTCCTTGGCTGGGGCCCCGTGTCGCGTCAGGCATTTTTGCCGCGGTTGGTCAACCACTGCGCCACATCCGCGGCTGGCATGGGTTTGCCGTGCAGGTAGCCCTGGATCTGGTCACAGCCCATGTCGCGCAATAGCACGTGCTGGTCTTCGGTTTCCACGCCCTCGGCAATCACATCCAGGCCCAGGCTGTGCGCCAGCGTGATCACGGCGCCGGCAATGGCCTGGTCTTCGCGGTTGGTACAGAGCTGGCGCACAAAGGACTGATCAACCTTGAGCACATCCAGCGGGAAGCGTTTGAGGTAGGCAAGGCTGGAGTAGCCGGTGCCGAAATCGTCAATGGCCAATTTGAGGCCCAGGGCCTTGAGTTGCTTGAGCACATCCAGCGTGTGCTGCAGGTCGAGCATGGCCGTGCTCTCGGTGATCTCCAGCTCCAGCTGTGTTGGGTTGAGTCCCGTGCTCTCCAGCACCGAGCGCACATGGTGCAGCAAGTGGGGATCGCTGAACTGGCGCAACGACAGGTTGACCGCCACGCGCAAGGGTATCGCACCCTGGGGCATATGGGCTTGCCATTGCATGGCCTGCTTGCAGGCCTCTTGCATCACCCAGGCACCCATGGGCACGATCTGGCCGTTGTCTTCCGCAATGGGGATAAAGCGCACTGGCGAGACCAGGCCCAGGTCAGGATGGCGCCAACGCATCAGCGCCTCGAAGCCGATCAGGCTGCTGTCTTGCGCCATGACCTGGGGTTGGAAGAAGGCTTGCAATTCCTCGCGCTCGACCGAACGGTGCAGGTCGTTGTGCAGGCGGAAGGTGGCCGACAGGTCGGACGTGGAGGAGGGCTCATGCACGACCATGCGTTGGGCCGAGCGGGCCCGTGCGGCCGAGAGAGCAATGTCCAGCCGCGCCAGCATGGCATCGGGCCGCTCGCCCTCCATGGCCTGGGCGCAGGCCCCCACAGAAACCACGGGGAACTGCTCCTGGCCCTCCAGGCTGATGGCGGCCGACATGGTGTCCAGCAGTGCCAGGGCCAAGGCGTCCAAGGGGCGGCCGGAGGGCCAACTGGGCACCAGCAGGGCCAGGCGGTCTTCGCCGAGCCGACCGACCGTGTGGCGGATTTCCGCCAAGTGTTCGGAGCCGTTGGCCAGCAAGCTCAGGCGCTGGGCCATCTGGCGCACCGCGTCATCCAGCAGACCCACCCCCATGATCTGCGCCATCTGCGGAAGGCTGTCCAGGCCAACGACCCACATGGCCGGGCCATGGCCTTTTTGCTCTTTGAGGGCCTGCCCCAGCAGCAGCAGCAAATGGCTGCGGTTGGGCAGGCTGGTGACCGCGTCGAAGTGGGCCATCTGGTGGGCCTGGCTGGCCAATTGGCGGGCTGCCAACTGCAGGGCGGCGGCCTTCTCCAATTGGGCCTTGATGCAGTCCAGCAACTCATCGCGCTGAAAGGGCTTGGTCAGGTAGTCGTCGGCGCCCAGGTTCATGCCTTCGCGCACATCGCTGCGGTCGGCCTTGGCCGTCAGCAGCACCGTGGGGATGTGGGCGGTCAGCGGGTCGGCGCGCAAGGCCTGCACCAGTTGGTGGCCGGTCATCTCGGGCATCATGACATCGCTGAGCACGATGTCGGGCAGGTGTTGGCGCACCAGTTGCAGGGCCTCGCGCCCATTGGGGGCGGCCCACACCTCATAGTCTTCCAGCGTCAGCAAGCGGGTCAGATTGGCCCGGATGTCGGCTTCGTCTTCGGCAATAACGATGCGGTGGCTCATGGGGTAGGGGGCTGGGTAGGAAGTTTGGCCAACTGCGTTGCCAGCAACTGGCGCAGATTGGCCAGGTTGAAGGGTTTGGTCACGTAGCCGGTAGCGCCCTGTTGCAATGCGGCCTCCAGCTTCTCAGGCTCGGCACTGGCGGACAGGAACACAAAGGGGATGCCACGCAGTGCGGGGTCAGAGTGGGTGGCTGCCAGCACCTCGAAGCCATCCATGTGGGGCATCATCACATCACAGAAGATGAAATCGGGTTTGTGTTCGCGTATGGCCTCCAGGCCCAGACGCCCATCTACTGCCTGTATCACCTGGTGCCCTTCCAGCATCAAGAAACGCACCAGATTTTCGCGAATCGGGGCTTCATCATCAATGACCAGTATGCGTGCCATGTGCAGCCTCAAACAATGGATGGAATGCCGGGTGCCAGTGTGACACGAAAGCAGGTGCCGCGCCCAAGCTCACTTTGCACCGCGATCTCGCCGCCATGCATTTCTACCGATTTTTTAACGATGGTCAAGCCCAGTCCCGTTCCCTTGATATCCGACACGTTGCTGCCCCGGTGAAAGGGCTCAAACAACTCAGGTAGGTCTGCGGCCGGGATACCGATGCCCTGATCGCAGACTTCGAATACGGTCTTCGCCGCTTCGTCGTAGATTCTAAAGACAACCGAGCCCCGCCCAGCCGAGTATTTGACGGCATTGGACAGCAGATTGCCCAGGATGTGGCGCAACAGCTTGGGGTCGTAGTTGCCCTTGGGGTCCGGCAGCTCAAACTGGGTGCTGATGCTGCTGGCGGGCGTGGCAGCTTGCTGTTGCTCCACCTCCTGCACGATGGCCTGGCACAGGGCGGCCAAGTCCAACGGCTCGGGCTCGAATTCCAGCATCTGGGCGTCGGCCTTGTTGATCAGCAGAATGCGGTCCAGCATGGCCGTCATGCGCTGCACACCGGTTTCCACACTTTGCAACAGCTCTTCACGGTCCTTCGCGGCCAAGCGGTCCTGGTACTGCTTGATCAATTGGGCCGACGACAAGATGGTCGCCAGCGGCGTGCGGAACTCGTGGCTGGCCATGGCCACGAAGCGCGCACGCAGTTCGTTGAGTTCTTTCTGGCGATTCAGTGCGGCCAGGGTGTCGGCCTCGGCGGCACGCAACTGGGTCACGTCCAAGAACGTGGCGATGAACTTCTGCGTGCTGCCGTCGGGCGCGGCGACGGCTATGGCCTCGGCATGCACCCACAGCGTGTCGCCCTGCTGTGTCAGCAAGCGGAAGCTGTGGGGTTGGGTCTGCCGCGATTCGCCGGGTTGGGCGCGGCTGCCGACCAGATTCAGAAAGTCGTTGGCCATGCGCTGGCGGTCATCCGGGTGCACCCAGTCCAGCTCGTTCCAATCCGCCAGGTTGGCCTCGGGCGGGCGTCCCAGCATCTCCAGTAGCCGCGGCGAGGCCTGCATCTGTTGCAACTGCGCATCCCACTCCAGCCCGCCCACATTGGCGCAGCGCACCATCAGATCCAGGTGCTGGCGTTGCTCTTCCTGCAGCGCCTGGTGGCCTGCCATGATGCGCGCATAGATGTGGGCAAAGGCGCTGCTGATGAGCAGAATGGCGCTGACACGGAAGGCGGTGGCGCCGTCAAACTGATGGTAGGTCATGCCCACTGCAATCAGAGTGGCCGCTGCGTCGAAGGTCGCGGACGCACGCTTGTGCGTCACCAGGTGCATCATCAGCATCAGCGGGGGTGTCCACAACACGCCCACCAGGCCGCGCCGGTCTATGGTGACGGTCAGCACACAGACGGCGATGGTGATCAGCACCACGTCCGACATGGGCTGGGGCCGCGCGCGGTAGATGGCTTGGGCATAGACCAGCGCCACGACGATGGCGACCACGCACAGGCCGCCCGTCACATACTCCTGCTCCCAGAAATTCTTGGCACCCAATAGCACAAAGAAAACGGCCGCACCCAACAAGGCGTAGCTCACCGGTACCCGTTGGGTGTCGATGACGCCGGCGCCGACCGGGGCTTGCATGTCAGGCCTCCGTGGTATTCAGCCGAACCGTGAAACAGGTGCCCTGGCCCTGCTCGCTACGCACCTCGATGCGCCCGCCATGCAGGTCCACCGAATTCTTGACAATGGCCAGACCCAGGCCCGTGCCCTGGATGTTGCCCACATTGCTGGAGCGGTGGAAAGACTCAAACAAATGGGCGATCTCGTCGCTAGGAATGCCTATGCCCTGGTCCGAAACCTCAAATACGGTGTCCGATCCTTGGCGGTATACCTTGAAGCCCACCTCGCCCCCTTGCGGCGAATACTTGATGGCATTGGACAAGAGGTTGCCAAAGATATGCCCAAGCAGTTTCTCGTCGTACAGGCCTACCCCAATGCCGTCCGCAAACTCGGTGCGCACTGTGCAGGGCGAGTCGGGCAACTGCGTGCGGACCTCTTCCACCTGGGCCAGGCACAGTTGCACCAGGTCGACCTGGGCAGGTTTGAACTCCAGCATCTGGGCTTCAACCTTGCCAATCAACAGCACCCGGTCCAGCATGCGGGTCATACGCTGCACGCTGCTTTCTATGCTTTGTATGACCTCGGTCTTTTCCTGCGCCGGCAGGCGGTCGCCGTAGTATTTGAGCAGCTCGGCCGACGACAAGATGGTTGCCAGCGGCGTGCGAAATTCGTGGCTGGTCATGGCCACAAAGCGCGAGCGCAGCTCGTTGAGTTCCTTTTGCCGGTCCAGCGCGTCGCGTATTTCTTGTTCGGCCTGCTTGCGTTCAGTGATGTCCAGAAAGGTCCAGATGACGCCGGAGTCCGGGTCCTGCGGGCGCACGCAGCGCCCCGCCAAGTGGACCCAGAACAATTCACCGTTTTTGCGCTTGAGCTGGCGCTCCGCCGTGTAGCTGCTCTGCGTGGCCAGGGCCTGGCGGGTCTGCGGTCCCACCACCTGCCATTGGGCCTCGCTGGCATGGACCATCTTGGAGGACTTGCCGATCAGCTCTTCGCGGCTATAGCCCACCATCTCGGTGAACTTGTCGTTGACCCATTCGTGCTCACGGTTGCGCGAGAAGACGATGCCCACCAGGGCACTGTTCAAAATGGCTTCGCGCTCGGATGAGGAGCGGTGCAGCTCTTCCTCCAGCATCTTGCGGTCGGTTATGTCAGAGTAAAAGGTCAGTGTGGCGGGCTGGCCCTCCCAGGGCACCACGGTGACGCCAATCTCCAACCACTGGACTTCGCCATCGGGCTGTTTCAGCCGGATCTGGTAGTGGTTGATGACATCTTCACCTGCCAGGCGCCGGCGGCGGCGCTCCTGGATGATGGCGTGGTCGTCCGGGTGTACCCGGTGCAAGAAGCCCACCGACAAAAATTCTTCGTGCGAGATCCGGGCAATCTCGGCGGCCCGCTGGTTGGCAAAGACGATGTGCTCACCCTGCAGCACAATCATGCCTTCACCAACGTTCTCGATGACCAGCCGGTAGCGCTCTTCCGAACGGTGCAGCGTGTCGATCATCGTCTTGCGCTCCGTGATGTCGGAGAAGAAGGTCATGGTCGCCGTCTGGCCCTTCCAGGGGATCACGGACGCATGCAACTCCAACCAGCGCACGCTGCCATCCAGCAGCACGCAACGTATCTCGAAGCGGTCTGGCACAGACTCACCCACACGGCCCCGGCGCCGCAGTTCGGTGATGTATTCGTGGTCATCGGGGTGTATCCAGGTCAGTATGCTGTGGTCGACAACTGTTTCCATCGGCCGACCCAGAATCTCCAGTGCCATGCGGTTGACATAGAGCACCACGCCGTTCTGGTTGATGCACATGCCTTCACCCAGGTGTTCCACGACGACCCGGTTGAAATCCTCCGACAACCGGAT
Source organism: Rhodoferax sp. GW821-FHT07G04 (assembly GCF_059418585.1). Lineage (NCBI taxonomy): Bacteria > Pseudomonadati > Pseudomonadota > Betaproteobacteria > Burkholderiales > Comamonadaceae > Rhodoferax > Rhodoferax sp. GW821-FHT07G04. Next base: position 62,831 of record NZ_JBWKQD010000001.1, on the reverse strand, counting down.
AGCCTCTTGCGCTGCGCGCCGGTCGGAAATATCGCGGATGAAGGCACCAAAGCCCAGGCTCTGGCCGGATGGGAAGGACCAGACCGCCAGTTCCACGGCGATCAGGTTGCCATCGCGGTGCTGCGCCTCTACCTCGATCAACTGGTTCAGTATCGTGGGCTTGCGGGTGGCCAGAAAGCGCTTGAGCCCCGCTTCGTGCGCGGCGCGTTGGGCTTCGGGAATGATCAGCGTCGACAGCTTGGCACCAATGGCCTCTTCGCGGCTGAAGCCCAGCATTTTTTCCGCAGCCGGATTCCAGTCGGTGACGATGCCTTGGGTGTCCATGGCCACTACGGCATCGCGGGCCAGGCTCAGCAGATTGAGCAGGTGGCTCTCCCGTGCTTGCAGCCGCTCCACGGTCTGTTGCAGGCTCTGCAGGCTGGATTGGCCTTCAGCGGCAGGGCTTGAGCCGGATCCGGATGGGGCGTTTGGCATGGTGTACGGAGGTCTGGTGGGGGCGGGCTGCGTGGATGTCTGAGCTTAGCTTCCTACAGGGTCACGGTAAAGCAGGTGCCTTGGCCTATTGTGCTGCTGACGGCGATGGTGCCGCCATGCAAGTCGACCGATTTTTTGACGATGGACAGACCCAGGCCCGTGCCGGCAATGGCGCCCACATTGCTGGCCCGGTGGAAGGAGTCAAACAAATGGTGTACCTCGTCGGCCGGTATGCCAATGCCCTGGTCGCGCACCTCAAACACGGTCTTGCCGCCCTCGGCCGCGGCGTGCACACGCATCTGCACAGCGCCGCCTTCGGGTGAGTATTTCAAGGCGTTGGACAGCAGATTGCTGAAGATGTGGCGGCACAGCTTTTCATCAAATGCTGCGGGGCCGGGCGCCAGCTGCCAATCCAGGGTGATGCTGCTTTTGGCATCGGCATGCTGTAGCGCGGCCTCTTTGATCAACTGCTCGCAGAGCTCCTTCAGGTCGATGGGCTTGGGATTGAACTCCAGCATCTCGGCCTCGGCCTTGCCGATCAGCAATATGCGGTCCAGCATCAACGTCATGCGCTGCACGCCGGCCTCTATGGATTGCAGCATGTTGTCGCGCTCGGCGGCCGATACGCGGTCACTGTAGTAGCGCAGCAGCTCGGCTGACGAGAGTATGGATGCCAGCGGCGTGCGGAACTCGTGGCTGGTCATGGCCACAAAGCGGGTGCGTAGCACATTGAGCTCGCGCTGACGCTCCAGGGCCTCGCGGATATCGTCTTCGGCCTGGCGTCGGGCGGTGACATCCAGCAGGGTCCAGATGACGCCGGCGTCGGGGTCGTTGCCCTCTACGCAGCGGCCGGCCAGCAGCACCCAGATCTTTTCGCCGTTCTGCCTGCGCGTGTAGCGCTCGCCGCTGTAGGTGCCGTGCTCGCGCAGGCTGGCCTCGGACCGGGCGCGTTCGGCCGCGTAGATTTCGTCGGACTCGTAAAAAATGCGCGGCGATTGGCCCATCAACTCGTCGCGCTGGAAGCCCGCCATCTCGGCACACTTCTCATTGACCCAGACGATGCGGTCTTTGACATTCAAGCTGATGCCCACCAGGGCGGTGTTCAGCATGGCCTCGCGCTCAAAGGTGGTGCGGCGCAGCGCCAGCTCTGACCGGCGTACGGCTTCGGACGCTTGCATGCGGGCAATGGCGCCGCTGACATGGTGGGCCACGTGGGCCAGTACCTCGGCGTCGGTCTCGGTGTAGACCACCCCCGGTTCGTAACTGCGGATGGCCAGCACGCCGTCGACGCTGCCGCGTATGCGCAGTGGCACGCCCAGCCAGGCGGAGAAGCTCAAATCGCCCAGGGCCTGGGTCACCAATCCATCGCGTTTGAGTTGGACCAGACGGGCCTGATCCACGCGTTGGGGCAGCTCGGTGGCGAACACAAATTCGGTCAAACCCAGGCGCATGGGGACGTCTTCGTTCTCGAAGAAATTTTCGTCAGCGGGGTGCACGTCATAGGGGTAGTTTTTGACGTTGCGCTCCAGGTCGATCAGGCTGATGAAGCAACAGGGGGCCACCATGAGCTGGGCGATCAACTCGTGCACCTTGGCGCAAAAGTCGTACAACGAATCGCCCTGGGCTGCCTGCACCGACAGCTGGTAGAAGACACGGTACAGGGCCTCGCTCTGGCGCCGTTGCTGGGTCTCACGCTCCAGCTCCATGTGCGCGGTGCGCAGAGCGTCGTAGGACTGCTTGCGCTCGATCGCCGTGCTGACATGGCGGGCCACGAAGGACAGCAGGCGCACGTCGGAGGCGCTGTAGATCACGTCCGCATCGTAGCTCTGCACAGTCAATACGCCGCCAATCTTGCCCTTGATGTGCAGCGGCACGCCCAGCCAGCTGCTGAAGCTCAGATCACCGGTGGCTTCGGTGATTTCGCCCGATTGCTGGAGTTCTACATACCGCTCGGCGCTGATCAGCTCGGTTACGCCGCTGCGCAGCACGAACTCCGTCAGGCCGCGGCGCATGGGTACGTCCAGCTCCTGCATGGAGTCGCCGTCGCGCTCGTCCACGTAGTAGGGAAAGTTCAGCCGGCCCGGCTGGTCGCTGAGCAAGCACAGGTACAGGTTTTTGGCCGGTATCAGCTCTGCCAGCAGGCGGTGCAAGGTGCCGGAGAATTCAAACAGGGTCTCTTCCCTTGTCGCCCCTTCGGCGATTTGGTACAAGACCTTGTAGGTCGCGCTGCTGAAGCCTGACTCGTCAAATGCGTCCATGAGGGGGCTTTAGTGCGCGGGGCTCGGGCTGCGGCTTCAGTAGTGCAGGGCAGCGGCCGCACCTACGGCCAGACCGGCCACACCTGCGGCAAACATGCCGTATTCCAACCATTTCTTCTTGGTCAGCAGTGCAATGGCGGCCAGCGCGATGCAGACTTGCAGTACGGTGGTGGACTGGGCCCAGCGGTGGTGCTGGTGCATTTGCTCATCGCTCTTGTGGTCCCACTCGGTGGCTTCGGCTTCCAGCTTGTCGGCACCGACCTTGATCTCGGCCTTTTCCTTCTCGTAGCGGTCCACCTTGGCCTGGTACTTCGCCTTGTCCTCTTCCTTGGTGGAGAGGTCACGCGACATTTCGGCCAGCGATTGCTTGGTGCTCTTGGACTGGAAGTAATTCCACTGGTTGGACGCCTCCGTCTTCTTGATGGCCGCGTTGTTCTTGTACAGCCCGGCATTGGCCTGGGTGGCGCCGCCCATGTAGCCGAAGATAGCCCCAATGGTGGCAATGATGGCGGTGAACATGGCGATCTGGTTGATCATGCCGCCGCCGTCATGACCGCCGTGACCACCGCCGCCCTGCTGGGCGTGCTCCAGCTCATGGTCGTGCGGGCCGTGTACGTGAAATCCGTGTCCTGACATTTCTTATTTTCCTAAAGGTTCTGGGTTGCGATAGGTCACAAAGCTGAAGCTCAGCCCGTTGACCGAAGTGTGGGATTCCCTGCTGGTTTCCTGCCACTGTGGGCCGAATTGTGGAGCAAACGCGTCGCCTTCAAAATCGGCGTCGATCTCGGTAACGACGGCGGTGTCTGCATAGGGCAGCGCCTGGGCATAGATCTGCGCACCGCCCATCACCCATACGTGCGGAAATTGCTCACAAAATGAGAGCGCTTCAGGAAGGCTGTACGAGGGCTGAGCGCCTGTTTCGTTCCAGGCATCTTGGCGGGTAATGACGACGTTGGCGCGCCCCGGAAGGGGGCGAAAACGCAGGGGTAGCGAGTCCCAGGTCTTGCGCCCCATGATGACGGGGCAGCCCATGGTGGTGCGCTTGAAGTGGGCCATGTCCTCCGGTAAATGCCAGGGCAGGGTGTTGTTCTTGCCGATTACGCCGTTGCGGGCCTTGGCGAAGATGATGTGCAATTGCATGTGTGGCGCCCCGGGCTATACCGCCACCGGCGCCTTGATGGCGCCGTGGCTTTGGTAGTCCAGCACTTCGAAGTCCTCATACTGGTAGTCGAAGATGCTGTCCGGTTTGCGCTTGATCTGCAGCGTGGGGTAGGCGAATGGCGTGCGGCTCAGTTGCAGTTCCACCTGTTCGTGGTGGTTGCTGTAGATATGGCAGTCGCCGCCGGTCCAGATGAAGTCGCCCACATCCAGATCGCATTGCTGGGCCACCATATGGGTTAGTAGCGCGTAGCTGGCAATATTGAAGGGCACGCCCAAAAAGATGTCGGCACTGCGTTGGTACAGCTGGCAACTGAGTTTGCCTCTGCCGCCGGGCTCGGTGGCGGGGGCCACGTAGAACTGGAAGAAGGCGTGGCAGGGCATCAGGGCCATCTTGTCCAGGTCGGCGACGTTCCAGGCGCTGACGATGATGCGGCGTGAGTCGGGGTTGCTCTTGAGCGTCTGGATGACTTGGGCGATCTGGTCGATGTGGCCGCCGTCGGGTGTGGGCCAACTGCGCCACTGCACGCCATAGACGGGGCCCAGGTCACCGTCCGCACGGGCCCATTCGTCCCAGATAGTGACGCCGCGTTCCTTGAGCCAGTTGTTGCTGGATGAGCCGGTCAGGAACCACAGCAGCTCCTGGATGATGGAGCGCAGGTGCACCTTCTTGGTGGTGACCAGCGGAAAGCCTTCATTCAGGTCGAAGCGCATCTGGTGTCCAAACACGCTCTTGGTGCCGGTGCCGGTGCGGTCGGTCTTGGCCACGCCCGTGGTGTACACGTGGCGCATGAAGTCTTCGTATTGGGAGCGGACGGGGCGTGGGGGTGTGGGGCTGGACATGCTGTGTGCGGTGCGGCGGGTTATCGGCAAATTCTAGTGCTTAGCAGCACCCCCGCTTTCACCCTCGCATTCACCCCGCCGAACCGCTCAGCCCTGCGCGGCCAGGGCTTGTAAAACCTGCTTGGTGAAGTCGTCCGCCGGGAAGAAGGTCTCCATGGCCAGCTCCTGCAGCGTCACATCCACTGGCGTGCCGAAGATGGTGACCGTGCTGATGAAGCTGAGCACGCCCTGCGGCGTCGTGAACTGGAAGGGCATGACGACGCCGGGATGCTCGCCATCCAGGTGCAGATCCGCACCATCCGGCACGGGGTAGGCCTGCAGCTCGTCCAGCAGGGCGGCCAGTGTGGCGTCGGCGCTGGCGGCGATCTGGTGGCGCACGCGCTCGAACAGGTGGGCGCGCCACTGCGCCAGGTTGGCAATGCGCGGCGCCAGGCCCTGGGGGTGCAGGCTGAGTCGCAGCACATTCACAGGGCCTTGCAGCAGGGCCGGGTCCACGCCGGCCAGCAGGTGGGGTACCACGCTGTTGGAGGCCACCAGGTTCCAGTGCCGGTCTATGGCCAGGGCCGGGTAGGGTTCGTGGCTTTTCAGGATCAGTTCCACGGCCTGGCGGGCGGGGCTCAGCGCCGGGTCGTCCAACGGGCGCTCGCGGTACATGGGGGCATAGCCGGCAGCCACCAGCAGCGTGTTGCGTTCGCGCAAGGGGATGTCCAGCCGCTCGGACAGGCGCAGCACCATCTCGCGGCTGGGCACGGATCGGCCGGTCTCGACAAAGCTCAGGTGGCGGGTGGAGATGGCCGCGTCCATGGCCAGGTCGAATTGGCTCAGGCGCCGGTGCTGGCGCCAGTGCCGCAGGTGCGCGCCAAAGGGCTGTGGCGCCGGATGCGGTGTGCGGGCCGCTGGGTGGGGGCTGGTGGTGGCAGTCATGGCGCGATGGTAAGGCGTGCCGCGGCGTGCGCCCATTACCTCCCACGTTATGGCCTTGTGGCGCCTGCGTGGCCATGATTACCCCCAGACACCGCAAAGCGGCCCAGCCGCGGGAGGTGTCAGAGGGTATTAACCGTTGTCAATCCAAGGAGTTCGCCATGTCTAATGCTTCCCCTTCTTCTGCGCTGTCTTCCATCTTTGCCTCGCCCCATTTCCTGCGCCGGGTGCTGTGGGTGGATGCGGTCTCCTGTGCGGCCACTGCATTGCTGCAGTGCGAGTTGTCCGAGGCCTTGGCGCCCTTGCTGGGTCTGCCGGCAAGCCTGCTGTTTTGGTCGGGCTTGTTCCTGGTGCCGGTTGTGCTGCTCGTCGCCTGGACTGCCAGCCGCCGCACCATACCCGCCGCCCCGGTCTGGCTGCTGATCGCCGGCAATATCGCGTGGGTGCTCGGCTGCGTGGGCCTTTTGGCCAGTGGTGCGCTGGCGCCCACAGTCTGGGGCGAGGTGTTCCTGGTTGTGCAGGCGGTCTTTGTGGGCGTGCTGACCGAACTGGAGTGGATCGGCGCGCGCAAGCTGCAGCCTGCGCACGCGTGGTGAAACTTCTCCCCGCCTTGTCAGCTGAAGAACTCGACGCGACCGTCTTCCAGGTCGTAGCGGCCGGCTACGACTTGGACCTTTCCGCTCTTGATCAGGCCAGCCACGATGCTGCTCTTGGTGGCGATGCGGGTGGCGGTGCGCTTGGCACTTTCGCGTACGGCGTTGTCGACAAAGTCACCGGGTTTGCCATGCACGGCCTTGGCCGCGGGGACAATGGCTTGGACCATGGGTCCGATGGATGCGGGGAATTTGGTCTTCTTCTCGACCACTTCGCAGGCCGCGGCCACGGCGCCACAGCGTTCATGGCCCAGCACGACGATCAGCGGAACACCCAGCACGCCCGAGCCGTATTCGATGGTGCCCATGGTCGCGCTGTCAACGGCCATATTGCCGGCGTTGCGGGCCACAAAGAGTTCACCCAGACCTAGGCCACCAAACAGCAGTTCGGGGGGCACGCGGCTGTCGGCGCAGGACACAATCGTGGCCCAAGGCGCCTGGCCCTTGGCGACGTGCTCACGCTGCGTATTGAGCTGTGCTGCGCAGAGTTCGGGGCCTTTGATGTATTTCTCGTTGCCTTCCTTGAGTTTGGCCAGGGCCTCATCGGCCGTCAGGCTGGTGCCCTTGCCGCTGGCGGCAAAGGCAGGCGCCGCCGACAAGCCCAGCCCGGCCAGGGCTCCGGTTGCTGTCAAAGACAAAAAACCGCGCCGGGAAGACCGGCGTTCTGCGTCGCAAACGTAGCACATGGTGAATTCCTCTTTTTTCAAATGATTGTGAAGTGAAGGCTTCGATCGACCTGTTGACTCCCCAAGTGGCCGACCGCAGGCCACTATATCGGCTCGGATGCATTTCGTCACACTTTTTATAGGTCTATGAAACTTGCGATGCGTTGCAGCCGCTGGACAGAATCCGGTTCCGCCAGCAACTGCTGTTTGGCGTCTGCCGGGATGGGCAGCAACTCGGTCCACCGGTTGGCCACCCATCCGCATTCATCCAGGCGGTAAGGCGCAAAGATGGGCAGCGCCTGGCGCACGCCGGCCTGCTGCCCATCGGCAATCAACTGCCCCAACATATTGGCCAAGGTCTGCAGGTCGGGAGGAATGGGTTCGGGTTGGTCCTCCGGCAGATACCGCACCTGCGCGTACCACACGCCAAAGGGCCCGCGTTCGTGGCCGTCCAGCGCAAAGCGCAGTCCGCCTCGGCACACGATCTGCAGCAGGGCGGGCTGCACGGTGTCCACTTGCTGCAAGTGGGCCAGGGTGCCTATGCGATGGAGTTGCGGGACTTCCTCGGGAACCTGCACTTCATGCCCTTGCAGCAAGCCCACGACGCCAAAAGGGCTGGCCTCACGTTGGCAGCGTTTGATCAGGTCCAGGTAGCGCACTTCAAAGATGTTCAGGTGCAGCATGCCATCGGGCAGCAAACCCTGGGACAAAGGGAACAGGGGAATGCGCTGTGTTCCGGTTAGTGGGTCGTCGGGCATCCGGGCATTCTAGGTACGCAAAGCCCTCGGCCACAATAGCGGCCATGCACCCCCTACAAAAGCTGCTGGGTTATGCCAGCCAATACCGCCGCGACATACGCCTCGCATCGCTGTACTCGGTACTCAACAAGTTTTTCGACATCCTGCCCGAGGTGCTGATCGGCGCCGCGGTGGATGTGGTCGTCAAGGGCGACCAGAGCTTTCTGGCAAAGCACATCCTCGTTGACTTCGGCATCACCAGCACCTGGCACCAACTGTTGGTGCTGGGCAGCTTGAATGTGCTGATCTGGGGCGGGGAGTCGCTGTTTGAATACCTGTACCACCTGAAATGGCGCGGCCTGGCGCAAGACATCCAGCACGACCTGCGGCTGGACACCTACCGCCATGTGCAGAAGCTGGAGATGGCCTATTTCGAGAACCAGCGCACCGGCAACCTGATGTCGATATTGAACGACGACATCAACCAGATGGAGCGCTTCTTGAACGGCGGGGCCAACAGCATCATCCAGGTGTTTTGCTCCTCGCTGATGATCAGTGCCGTGTTCTTTGCGCTGCAGCCCGGCATTGCGCTGATCGCGCTGTTGCCGGTGCCAGCCATCCTGTTCGGCGCCTTCTGGTTCCAGAGCCGGCTGGAGCCGCGCTACACCGAGGTGCGCGAGGCGGCGGGTGATGTCAGCGCCCGGCTCAACAACAACCTGCTGGGCCTGGCCACGATCAAGGCCTTCGCCACCGAAAACAGGGAGGCCGAGCACATTGCCCAGGCCAGTGACGGCTACCGCGTGGCCAATGCCCGCGCCATCCGCCTGAGCTCGGCCATCACGCCAGTGATACGTACCGCCATCCTGGCCGGATTTACTGCCACGCTGCTGTATGGCGGTTGGCTGACGATACAGGGCGAACTGGCCGTGGGTGCCTATTCGGTGCTGGTGTTCCTGACCCAGCGCCTGCTGTGGCCGCTGACCGGCCTGGCCGAGGTGGCAGACATGTACCAGCGCTCCATGTCCTCCATAGACCGGGCCATGGGCTTGCTGCAGACGCCCATCAACATCCCCTACGAAGGCCAGCATTTCCCGGCGGACAAGGTCAAGGGCGAACTGCGCTTTGAGCAGGTGGGTTTTGCCTATGCCGATACGCCCACGCTGCAGGGCATTGACCTCACCATCCCCGCCGGCAAGACCACAGCCTTTGTCGGCTCCACCGGCTCGGGCAAATCCACACTGGTGAAGCTGCTGCTGCGCTTCTACACCGCCCAGTCGGGCCGCATTTTGCTGGATGGCCAGGCCATCGACGGACTGAACCTGCAAGACCTGCGCCGCGCCGTGGGTTATGTGTCGCAAGACACTTTTTTGACCGACGGCACCGTGGCCGAGAACATTGCCTATGGCGCCGCCGGCGCCGGCGATGCGGCCATCGCCGAGGCGGCTCGTGCCGCGGAGTGCACCGAATTCATCAACCAATTGCCATTGGGCTTTGCCACCCGCATCGGCGAGCGGGGTCAGAAGCTCAGCGGTGGTCAGCGCCAGCGTCTGGCCCTGGCCCGCGCCATCCTGAAGAGCCCACCGGTCTTGATACTGGACGAGGCCACCAGCGCGGTCGACAACGAGACCGAGGCCGCCATCCAGCGCTCGCTGGATGTGGTGAGCCAGGGCCGCACCACCATCGTCATCGCCCACCGCCTGTCCACCGTGCGCCAAGCCGACTGCATCCACCTGCTGGAGGCTGGCCGCATTGTGGAGAGCGGCACACACGACGAGCTGGTGGCGCGCAATGGCGGCTACGCGGCGCTGTGGCGGTTGCAGACCGGGGAGCGCACCCACTGAGACTTTGCCTCACCGGTTGTCGCGTAATGTCGCCGAATGTCGTGCCAAGCCGACAAGGCAAGGCGTTGATTCATAAGGGTTTTTTGGCCTCAGGGGGCGGTTTGTCGGGAATGGCCGACACCAGCACCCCTGGCTAAACCGGTAGTGCGTTGATTTCATTGAAGTTTTTTTCTGGCCCGCATCTTGAGTCATGCCAGTGGTCGGTCAAAGCCTGGCGCTTGAAATGTCATTTGAACCTTTCGGCACCAGGACACGACACAACGGTGTATCGCTAACCAGAACGCAAGCTCAATTGATTTATTAGGAGAATCTTCATGCAAGCACGCAACATCCGCCCATTCCTTAGCAACCACAAGCAACTGTTGGCACGCACGCTGGCCGTGGCCTTGCTGGCATCCGCCGGCGCCGCATTTGCCGCCGGTGGCAATGTGTCGGCGATCAGCGCCACCCCCAACTCGGTGTTTGTGAACGACATCATCACAATGAAGCTCAGCATCACCGATGGCAGCTACGGTGTGGATTGCAACGCCAGCTGGGCGGTCATGGATGCCAGCAATATGCAGGTCAAGGGCGGAACCCACAGAATGCAGAGCGATACCAACAATTACGACTACACAGTGCAGTTCGGTATCGCCACCCCCGGCGTCTACACCCTGGTTGGCAAGAGCGGTGCGCCATCGGGCCAGGCGGTCAGCTGCCTGGGCATGGCCAACGCCACCTTCACCGTAAAGGCCAAGCCAACGATTGGCCTGGCCAATCCGGTCAACCCCATCAACCGCACCAACCCGATTCCTGTGAATCCTGGAAACCCCGGCACCGTCCGCAAGTAGGAGGCAGGCTTCTGGAGGGCTTAATTTCTACCCAATATGGGTTTGTTTAAGGGCTCTCCAAGAAAAACTGGGCTGCAGCCCTCGTAAAATGGACCTGTGTCGCTACTAAATAAGTAGCAATTGGGTGTGGCTCAACGCACGCTGGCCACTTTCAGTTTGGATAGCTCCGCCAGCGCCGTCACGATCTCGGCATCCTGAAAGCCGGAAAAGCGGCGGTAGCCCACGTAGGTCAGTGGGTAGCCGTTGCCCTGCAGCATCTGGTAGGCCAGCTCATTGGGCTGCGAGGCCTCCACGTCGATCTCTTCGTAGGCGATCTTGTTGTCGGCGAAGAATGCCCTTTGCTGTTTGCAGTAGGGGCACCAGCCAGTGCCATACATGACGACCTTGGGCTTGCCCTGGGCATCAAAATGCCGGTCCATGGCGATTTGTTCGACGCGGGTCAGCACGTCCTTGCCATAGGCTTCGGCCAGCGCGGCGCTGATGCGCGGGGTGTCGTCGCCCAGAACCTCTTGCTTGCCCACCAAGGTCGTGGGATAGCGGGTGATGTGGTATTTGTTGGCTACCGGCGCGCCGTCGGGGCCTGCAACACTGATCTGCTCAAACTGCACCCCGCGCTTGTTCAGGACACCAGCCACCCGGGTGCAGGGCTCCCCGCAGCCAGGGCCGACAAACAGCACGACCAGGGGCTTGCCGCTCTTGTCGAAGGCACCGGCCTGCGGCAGCCAATAGGCCCTGTTCTGGTAGAACTTGTAGCTGCCAAAGGCGAGCAGCACGACGAGTAGCAGTTTTTGCATGTTTAATTCAGCCCAGTGTGGGTTGACGCCACTGACAGCATGCGCCCCGGGTTCATCGTGTTCTGCGGGTCCAGCGCCTGCTTGATGGCGCGCATCATGCCCAAAGCGACGGTGGACTTGTGCTGCACCAGCTTGTCGCGTTTCAGGCTGCCAATGCCGTGTTCGGCGCTGATGGAGCCCTTGAATTGGTCCACCATGTCGTAGACGATGGCGTTGACGCCCTTTTCGTCGTCGCGCAAAAAGGCCTCGGCATCCGCTCCGGCCGGGGCTTGCACGTTGTAATGCAGGTTGCCGTCGCCCAGGTGGCCGTAGTTGACCAGGCGGGCGCCGGAGTAGGCTTGCTGCAGCAGGGCATCGGTCTGGCGCACGAACTCCGGGATGCGCGAGACGGCAATGGAGATGTCGTGCTTGATGTTGAGCCCCTCTTGCGCTTGCGCCAGCGGGATGCTCTCGCGGATATGCCACAGTGCGCGGGCCTGGGCGATATTCTCGGCCACGATGGCGTCCAGCACGCAGCCATCTTCCATGGCTACTTCCAGCAAGCGCTCGAAGCGCTCGCGGGCGTGGGCCTCTGACTCCTGATCCGAATTCTCAAGCACGACGCAGTAGGGCGCATCACTGTCCTGGAACGGCACGCGCTGTTGCGGAAAGTGCTTGGTCACCAGGCTCAGCGCGAACTTGCCCATGACCTCAAAACCGGTCAACCCCGCGCTCAGGTGCTGGTGCGCCAGGCCCAGCAGTTGCACCGCGGCCTCCAGCGAGGGCACGGCCGCAAAGGCGGTGAGCTGGGCCACGGGCAGGGGGTAGAGCTTCATCGTGGCGGCGGTGATGATGCCCAGCGTGCCTTCGGAGCCAATCATCAGATGGCGCAGGTCGTAGCCGGTGTTGTCCTTGCGCAGGCCAGAGAGTCCATCCCAGATCTCGCCCTGGGCAGTGACCACTTCCAGGCCCAGGCACAGCTCCCGCGTATTGCCATAGCGCACCACCTGCGTGCCACCGGCATTGGTGCCCAGATTGCCGCCAATCGTGCAACTGCCCTCGGCGGCCAGGCTCAAGGGGAATAGAAACCCCGCCTTCTCGCACACCTCTTGAAGGGTCTGCAGCACGCAGCCGGCGTCTACCGTCACCGTCAGGTTGCCGCCGTCCAGCGCGCGCACGGTGTTCATGCGCAGCAGGCTCAGCACGACCTGGTTGCCGCTGGCGTCGGGCGTCGAGCCCACCACCATGCCGGTGTTACCGCCTTGGGGCACGATGCTCACGCCTGCCGCCGCGCAGGCCTTGACCACGGCGGCCACCTGGGGCGTGTTGGCCGGGCGCACCACGGCCAGCGCATGGCCGCGTTCGCGCTTGCGCCAGTCTTGCTCCCACTGGCTGAGGTCGCCATGGGTTTGTGCGGTCAGCACATGGTCAGTGCCGACGATGTCGCGCAGTTGTGCGAGTAGCTGCAGATGTTTGTCGCTCATGGTGTTGCTTGCTCGTCTGGTTTCTCGGGGTACTGTTCTGGGTACTTAAGGGCACCGCGCGGGCCCAGGCGCAGGCGCACATGCAGGGCGCAGGCCACAAACAGGACTATGCACAGCACAATCTCCAGCAGGGCCAAGAGGTTGCCGGGCGCCTTATCACTCCAGGCGCGCACCACGCCCTCGATGAAATACAGCCACACCACCAGGCTGACCCAGCGGTAGGTGTAGAGGCGGTTCTTCAGCAGGCCGGCCAGCGGTATGCACAGGGGCAGGGCTTTGAGGGCCAGCCATGAGCCGCCCGGGCGCAGTGGCGCCAGAACCAGCTCCCAGGCCAGAGCCAGCACGATCAGGGCGAGCACGCTGCCCACGGCGAGCCAGCGGGTGAGATTGACGGAGGGGGGAGGGGGGTGCGAGGGGCCGGACGTGTTCATGTCGGTGGCATCATAGCGGCATGCAACAACTTCAACGTCTAAGAGGCTGGCTCAAGGAAGTCGCCCAAATCCCATGGCTGGACGCTATCCGCACCCTGCGGGAGCGCTTTCGCGAAGACCGCCTGGGCCTGACCGCCAGCAGCCTGACCTTTACCACCACCATTGCGCTTGTGCCCTTCATCACCGTGGCGTTGGCTGTGTTCACGGCCTTTCCCATGTTCGCCAAGTTCCAGACCGTGCTGCAAAAGTGGCTGATCGAGAGCCTGGTGCCAGACAATATTGCCCGCCAGGTGCTGGGCTACCTCAACCAGTTCGCCGGGCAGGCCAGCAAGCTGGGTGGGCTGGGCCTGGCCGTGCTCTTGGGCACGGCGCTGGCCTTGGTGTTCACCATTGACCGCACGTTGAACAACATCTGGCGTGTGCGCAAGCCGCGCCCGTTTGCGCAGCGGGTGCTGATCTACTGGACGGCCATCACGCTGGGGCCCGTGGTGTTGGCACTGAGCCTGAACCTGACCTCATACGCCGTGTCGTTTTCGCGCGGCGTGGTCAGCGACATGCCGGGCGGCGTCTCGCTGCTGCTCAATATCTTGCAATTCATACTGGTGGCAGCCGGCATGGCCTTGATGTTCCGCTGGGTTCCCAACACCCATGTGCGTTGGGGCCACGCCTGGATAGGCGGCATCTTTGTGTCCACCGGTATGGAACTGGCCAAGCGCGGCCTCACGGCCTACTTGAGCAGCGTGCCCACCTACTCAGCGGTGTATGGAGCCTTTGCCACATTGCCCATCTTGCTCGTTTGGATCTACATGGCCTGGGTCATCGTGCTGCTGGGTGCGGCGCTCACAGCGTATTTGCCCAGCCTGCTGGCAGGCGGCACACTGCGCCGCCTGCCGCATGGCTGGCGCTTCCAGCTGTCTCTGGAGGTGGTGCAGCAGCTGGAGCGCACGCGCACGCAAGAGGCCAAGGGCCTGACGCTGGAGCAGCTGTGCAAGGTACTGCAGGTGGACCCCCTGCGCCTGGAGCCGCTGCTGCAGACGCTGACGTCCTTCGACTGGATAGGCCAGTTGCGCGAAACACTGGAGCCCGGGGCTGAAGCGCGCTACGTGCTGCTGGTCGACCCCAGTACCACGCCGCTGGAGCCGCTCTTGAGCGCCTGGTTGGTTGAGCGCACGCACGAGACCGAGCGGTTATGGCAAATCGGCCGCTGGCCCTCGATTACCCTACGTGAAGTGCTATAAATTTGTGAGCGGTTTCGTGTTTACATTGACACTGTAGGATATCGCGCGGCTGCCTGCGCAGGTGCGCGCTGAGCGGTCGATCAAAAACAACTCAAGATTGGAGACAACAGTGTCATCTGCATCACCCGGTTTTCTAGACAAGGAACGCATCATTGCGGGGCCAGGGTTCAACCGTTGGCTGGTTCCACCTGCGGCCTTGGCCATCCATTTGTGCATAGGCATGGCCTATGGCTTTTCGGTGTTTTGGTTGCCGTTGTCCAAGACGCTGTCGTCGGCGGGCGTGGCAGCCTGTGCAAAAGGCGCCGGGTTCTGGGGCTCCATCGCTGCGGGTTTGGCGGAGTTCACCGCTACCGATTGCAACTGGAACATCGCCACGCTGAACTGGATGTACACGCTGTTCTTCGTCTTCCTGGGTAGCTCGGCGGCGCTGTGGGGTGGTTGGCTGGAGCATGCGGGCCCGCGCAAGGCGGGTGTCGTGTCGGCCGTGTGCTGGTGCGGTGGCATGCTGGTATCTGCGCTGGGAATCCACACGCACCAGTTATGGATGATGGTCTTGGGCTCCGGCGTCATTGGCGGCATAGGCCTGGGGCTGGGCTATATCTCGCCCGTGTCTACGCTGATCAAGTGGTTCCCGGACCGGCGTGGCATGGCCACGGGCATGGCCATCATGGGCTTTGGTGGTGGCGCCGTGATCGGTTCGCCGTTGGCCAATGAGCTGATGAAGTACTTTGCAAGTGCTACGGATGTGGGTGTGGAGAAGACCTTTGTTGTCATGGCCCTGGTCTATTTCGTGTTCATGATGGCCGGCGCACTGGGCTACCGTGTGCCCGCCATCGGCTGGAAACCCGCAGGCTGGACACCGCCACCCGCACAGGCCAGCAACACCGCCATTACGCAACGCCATGTGCATGTGCGCAAGGTCTGGGGCATTCCACAGTTTTGGCTGATCTGGATGGTGCTATGCATGAACGTGAGCGCCGGTATCGGCGTCATCGGCATGGCATCGCCCATGCTGCAAGAGGTGTTTGGCGGCGCATTGATTGGCGTACCACAAAAGTTTGTGGAGTTGGACAAGGCGCAATTGACCGCCATTGCGGGTGTGGCAGCGGGCTTTACCGCACTGCTGAGTTTGTTCAACATTGGCGGGCGCTTCTTCTGGGCCAGCCTGTCGGACCTGATGGGCCGCAAGATGACCTATGTGGTGTTCTTCATACTGGGCGGTGTCTTGTATTTCAGCGTGCCCAGCAGCGCGGCGGCTGGGAGTATTTTGCTGTTCATCGCAGCCTTTTGCGTCATCTTGAGCATGTACGGCGGCGGTTTCGCCACGGTGCCGGCCTATTTGGCTGACATCTTTGGTACGCAGATGGTAGGCGCCATCCACGGGCGTCTGCTCACCGCGTGGGCCACGGCCGGCGTGCTGGGGCCTGTTGTCATCAATGGCATGCGGGAGTACCAGCTGGGGTTGGGCATCCCGCGCGAGCAGGTCTACAACCAGACCATGTACATCCTGGTCGGCATGTTGGTGGTGGGCTTGATCTGCAATTCGCTGGTCCGCCCCTTGGCCGACAAATGGTTCATGACAGATGCCGAGTTGGCCGAGGAGCGGCGACTGGGTCATGAACGGGCGGCTGCGATGGCGGCAAGCCGCGCGGACGCTGCGGTGGGTGCTTTAGCGGTCGTTGATAGGGCCAGCAACCCTGCCATCGTGCTGCTGGCCTGGCTGGCGGTGGGGTTGCCATTGGCTTGGGGCGTTTACCGCACGGGCTTGAGCGTTTCCAAACTGTTTATTTGACGACAATGGGCAACGACAGGCCTTGCACCGGGTGTGGGGCCTGCCCTTATGACCCTATGATGAAGTGGCGATGAAACCCTATTGGACGCACTCCGACGGCATGACGGCCTGGTACCGGGTTCACATCCTCGACCGGAACTATTCGGTCAAGGTTGTCGAATCGCCGTTTGAAGAAGACGTGAGCATCACCGAGATCAAGCAGGAATGGAGCGGCGGCAACAGCGTGCCGCGGGTGATTGATCCGGGGGATGAATACGACAAGGTGTCTGCGGCGTTTCACGCGAAGAGAAAAGCCGAGTAATACGGCATCGTAGACCGGCTCGGGTAGAAGCCTCGCTCCTTTTTCAGCCATGCAGGCGATTTGGTTTCGCTGAACTTTGATTTCTTCACGTAGAGTCTCCGTCGGGGGGATTTTCTCTACTTCCAACTGGCTCAAGATTTCAAGGAGGCTTCAGTGGGACGTCGGGCATTGGGGCATGCCCTTCCTCGCCTGCATCGTCGCAATGTGCGGCGAAACTTTGGCTTATTGCTTCTTTGGGACTTGGATGTATGCGGTCAACTGAATGCCGCCCGTTCTTTGGAAATTGAGTATTTTTCCAATCAGGCGCGCGTCCAGGACGTGGTTTGTTGACAACATGAGCATGCCACTGGGCGTGATGAGGTCACGCGCCAGCACCATTCCTACTTCCAGATCATTCGCCACCACCGCCATTTCGCCCTTGCGTCCGGCATCGGCCTCTTCCCGTGCGCCGCCACCCAGTAATTCCAGAAACGCGGTTACCACGTCGGGGTCATAGCGCTTGCCGCTACCATGGCCAATGATGATCTTGGCATCTTCCGCCGTGAGCTTTCGCTGGGTCATTGTCCCGATCTGCATGCTATCGAAGTCGCTGGCGACCGCCAATATTCTGGCGCCAATGGGAATATTGCTGCCGGCTATCTTTTCGGGGAATCCAGACCCGTCAAAGCGCTCGAACTGCGCGCAAATGATTTCCGTGGCGGTTTTCAAATCCACCAAGGGCATCAACAACTGTTCAGCTTGCACGATATGCCCACGATAGGCATCCAGTTGCACCGCTGTCATCATCGCCACCGGGGTTTTGAGCAGTTCATCGGTAAACCCCACTTTGCCAATTTCATGGAGCAGCCCGGCGATGAATATTTCCTGAGCCAGCTTGCTGTCCAACTTCATTGTCAATGCAATCTTCCTGGACAAATCCGCGGTGCGACGCGAGTGCCCGGAAAGATTGCCCCCACGCATTTCAATCAGCGTAGAAAATATTTTGATAGACGTAACGAAATTCGCCTTGAGCTTTTCGTTGGCAATGCCCAGTTCGGCGGTGCGTGCTGCGACTTTGCTTTCCAAGCTGGCGTTCAGAGTCTTCAACTCTTCGTTTTGGTCCACCGTGAGTTGTTCCAGTCGCTTTCTTTCCTGGTCCAAGGCTCGACGTTCCAGCGCTTGGCGCACGATCAGAACGATGTCATGGTCATCCCACGGCTTGGTGATGTAACGGTAGATTTCACCGCGGTTGATGGCGCCAATGATGGAGGAGACTTCCGAATACCCCGTCAGCAACAGGCGCACCGTGTCGGGCCAGCGTTCACGCACCTTTTGCAGAAATTCGGCTCCGTCCATCTCGGGCATGCGCATGTCGGAAATGACCAGATCCACGGCCTCGGTCTCCAGCAATGCAAGGCCGGCGGCACCGCCCACGGCCGTTTTTACTTGAAAGCCCTCGCCACGAAAAAGGCGCCGCAAGGCCGACAAGATGTTGGGCTCGTCGTCCACACACAAGATGGTGGGTGCCACCGAGACAGAGACCTCAGGTGTAGGCTGGTCAGGATTCATGTTGTCCTCTCAGGGGCTGGGTGTTCGTCAATCGGTTGGCTCGCGGGAATCGTGACGCGGAATGTGGTGCCTTTGCCTATTTCGGTTTGCACATCAATGGAGCCATGGTGTTTTTGGATGATGCCGTATGACAGCGACAGACCCAGACCCGTCCCTTTGCCGATGGGCTTGGTGGTGTAGAACGGGTCGAATATGCGCGGCAACACCTCCTTCGGGATTCCGGCTCCGGTGTCGGTCACCGAGAACCAGGCATTGCCGTTTTCAACGCCGGTTCGGATCGTGATTTTTCCGCGCTCGCTGCCAATGGCATGGGCAGCATTGACCACCAGATTCATCACCACCTGGTTGATCTGAGACGACATGCACTGGACCAGCGGCAACTCCCCGTATTCCTTGACGACGTCGGCCTTGTATTTGATCTCGCTGTTGACCACGTTGAGCGTGGAATCTATGCCCTGGTTCAGATTGGAAAACTGCCAATCCGTTGTCGCGTCCACGTGTGAAAAGTCCTTCAGATCCTGAACAATTTTGCGCACCCGCACGATGCCTTCCTTGGACTCGCTCATCAGGGTTGGAATGTCCTCCTTGAGAAACTCCAGTTCTATGGCGTTCTTCAGTGCCACGATATCGGACACCATGCGTGGGTCCGAACAAGCGGCCTCTGCTTTCTCATACGCACTGAGCATCTGAAACAGATCGGTGAGATAGGTCTCCAAGGTTCCAAAATTGGAAAAGATATAGCCAATGGGGTTGTTGATCTCATGGGCAACGCCGGCGGCCAACTGACCGATCGACGCCATTTTTTCCGACTGGATCAGGCTCTCTTGGGCCAAGGTCAGCTTGGCGTTGAGGGCATTGAGTTCGGTGTTTCTGCGCAGTAGCTCTTGCTCAGCGAGTTCACGCCGGTTCACGTCATCCCGCAAAGTTCGGTTGGTCTCAGCCAGTTGCACGGTACGCTGCGCAACGACTTGTTCCAAACCGCTGCGCTGCTCGTCCAGAAGGCACAAGGAATGGTAGGCCCGCAGTTTGCTGTACAGCAGCGTATGCAACTTTCGGATCGTCATTTCGGACTTTTCCTTGTAGTCATCGATTTCATATTCCCGGATGACTTTGTCTTCAGGAGCCTGACCCGACTGCCCTGTGCGCAAGACCAAGCGCGTATGGTGGTTGTGCAAGCTGTTGCGGATGTAGTGAACCAGTTCAAGCCCCGCATGCTCCGTTTCCATCACCACATCCACAATGGCCAACGCGATGTCGCTGCGAGA
The DNA here is from genome assembly GCF_059418585.1 of Rhodoferax sp. GW821-FHT07G04. Taxonomy (NCBI): domain Bacteria; kingdom Pseudomonadati; phylum Pseudomonadota; class Betaproteobacteria; order Burkholderiales; family Comamonadaceae; genus Rhodoferax; species Rhodoferax sp. GW821-FHT07G04. Next base: position 43,619 of record NZ_JBWKQD010000001.1, on the reverse strand, counting down.
TTCAAAAATCTGCCGCCCCTCAGCCCCGGAGCGGGCGATCACCAGCTCGAGCCCTTTTTGCTGAAATTCGAATCCTTTCAACGCAAGTCGCGTTGTTGCATGAACCGTATCGTCATCGTCGACCAGTACCACGCACCATGCAGGCTGCAACGCACCATGGTCTTCAGCTCTTTCGTCTGCAAACACCAGGCCGTTGTGGCCCGTTGGCTCGTCAGTGGACATCAAAATTATTTCCTTCCACGTCGTCTTGCATGCTGGTGTTCAAACCAATTCAGGTCGCCAGTGCCGTCGGCACTGTGGCCGGTTGATTCACCGGCATCGTGACGCGGAATGTGGTGCCTTTGCCTATTTCGGTTTGCACATCAATGGAGCCATGGTGTTTTTGGATGATCCCGTACGACAGTGACAAACCCAGACCCGTCCCTTTGCCGATGGGCTTGGTGGTGTAGAACGGGTCGAATATGCGCGGCAACACCTCCTTCGGGATTCCGGCTCCGGTATCGGTCACCGAGAACCAGGCATTGCCGTTTTCTACGCCGGTTCGGATCGTGATTTTTCCGCGCTCGCTGCCAATGGCATGGGCAGCATTGACCACCAGATTCATCACCACCTGGTTGATCTGAGACGACATGCACTGGACCAGCGGCAACTCCCCGTATTCTTTGACGACGTCGGCCTTGTATTTGATCTCGCTGTTGACCACGTTGAGCGTGGAATCTATGCCCTGGTTCAGATTGGAAAACTGCCAATCCGTTGTCGCGTCCACGTGCGAAAAGTCCTTCAGATCCTGAACAATTTTGCGCACCCGCACGATGCCTTCCTTGGACTCGCTCATCAGGGTTGGAATGTCTTCCTTGAGGAACTCCAGTTCTATGGCGTTCTTCAGTGCAGCAATCTCCGACGCCATGCGCGCGTCTGAGCAAGTCGCTTCTGCCTTCTCATACGCGCTCAGCATTTGGAACAATTCGGCCAGGTATTTTTCGAGGGTTCCAAAATTGGAAAAGATATAGCCAATGGGGTTGTTGATCTCGTGGGCCACGCCGGCGGCCAGCTGACCGATCGACGCCATTTTTTCCGACTGAACCAAGCTCTCCTGGGCCAAAGATAGCTTGGCGTTGAGGGCATTGAGCTCGGTGTTTCTGCGCATCAACTCCTGCTCCGCGAGTTCCCGCCGGGTCACGTCATCCCGCAAAGTTTGGTTGGCTTCGGCTAATTGTGCTGTGCGCTGTTCGACGATTTGCTCCACCTCCAACTGTGCTTTGAGCAGCGCATCGTCAACCACTTTGCGTTCAGTGATGTCTTGCAGCGTTTCGATGGCTCCCACGATTTCGCCATCGGCATTGCGCAAGGGTGCAGCGGTAAAAAATAGCCACCGCCCCGAAGCTCCCAGTCGGGGAAAGAAACCCTCTGCTTCATAGGCATCGGGCACGGTAAGAGAACTGCGATAGCTGCTTTGGTATAGATCGTCAATGATTTCCTTTATGGCGCCATCCACAATCAGATCGGCCATGACGGGGCGCTCCTTGCCGTAGAAGACATGGCCCACATTTTTCTTTCCAAGGACTTCGCTGGCGGAAATGCCCAAAATGTTGGCGCAGGCCTTGTTGAAATGGGTGACCACATGTTCCAGGTTGATCACGAAGGTAGGGACCGGGCTGTCATCAAATACATTGGCCTGGCTGATTTCCTTCATAGCGCGCTCCCAGTCATGTGTTCAGAATCAGACTTGCACCTGCGAATTGCTTTTCGACTTTTGCGAAAGACCGCAGCAACTCTTTGTCACCTACCCCCAATTCCCGCCAAAACTCAGCAGGCACGTAGGGCACGCTGTCGTCTTCGTCCATGGATAGGCCTAAAGCGTGCGCAATGCTGTCTGCTGCAACCAGCACAGAGCCCAACGGCGTGATCGCATCGGACAGCGCCTGGTGGTGGGTGGCAACCGCGTGCTGCATGGCATCCGGAAACTTCCAGTGGGTGGTCAACCAATGGCCCACCTCCGCATGGTCAATGTTGAGCACCGCACGCTCCGCGTCCAAAAGGCTGCAGTCCTGCTGCGCGCGGTGCGCCATGACCGCCTCATACTCAATCGGGAAGCGGGTCACCAGCACCAACCGACCCACGTCGTGCAACAGGCCCGAGGTGTAGGCATGTTCAGGGTTGACCTTGAGGTAAGGCGCCAGCTCTCTTGCACACAATGCGGTCCCGATGGCATGCCGCCAAAACGCATTTACCTTGAAGCTGGTTTTTGTGTCTGCGGCAAAGGCACCCAACAAAGCGGCTGTGGTCACCACGCCGCGCATGGTTCTAAACCCCAGAATGGTGATGGCCTCCTGGATCGTGTTGACTTGGTTGGTCATGCCATAGAACGATGAATTGGCCAAGCGCAATGACCGGGCGGTCAAGCCGGGGTCTAGCGCAATCTTTCTTGCCAACTCCGCCACATTGACGTCGTCTTGGTCGATGCTCAGCAACAGCTCTTGCACCACCATGGGCAGCGCGGGCAGGCTGCGGACTCCCTTCATGACGTCGTCCAAGTGCAAGGCCGTCATGGTGATTGATCCTCGCGATAGCGCTTCACCAAGTCGAACAGGAACCGGTCTGCCGGTGCTGCCTTCCAATGCCGAAACAAATGCGCGAGTCGTATCAATTCCGTTGGAGCAGCCTTGTCCTGCAACTCGGGCGGCGGCGTGCCAGATGGTTGTTCTTCATTCATCATGACCACGTACCCCGACCAGAAAAAAGAACCAGCTTGCCAATGGAACGGGACGTCTTTCCCATGCGATGCCATTTGACTGACTGGGTATGCCCGTCCAGGGACAGCGTGCCAATTTCGCCTTCCACCATGCCGTCAAGTACCGATGCGACCATGGGGAGTGCCTCGGTCAGTTCCATGCCGATCAGCGGGCCATAGGGTGCAAACAATGCTTCGGCGGCAGTATTGGCAAAAATAACCAAGCCTTCATCGTCAACACCCACAATGGGCGTTGGCACAAATTGCAAGGCCTCGCGTGCAATTGCCAGACTCACTTCACCCCGGTCAATTTGCTTGCGATTGGTGTCAATGGCCTCACTCAACTTCCGATTGATCGCAACCAAGTCACGGTTGCTGGCGCGGATTTTTATGTCAAGCTGCTGGTTTTTTTCCTGCAACTCGCAGTGCTCAAATGCCCGCTGCACCTGGTCCCGCAATTGATCATCGTCCCACGGTTTGGTCAAAAAGCGGTAGATGGCGCCTTCGTTGATGGCTTCGGCCACATACTGCAATTCGGCGTAACCCGAGAGAATGATGCGGATGGTCTCCGGGTACTGTGCCTTTGCGGCGCGCAAAAACTCCACGCCTGTCATACCGGGCATGCGTTGGTCCGACATGATGACGTCTATTTTTTGCTTGGCTAAAACTTCCAGGCCCTCGGCTCCGCCGCTGGCGGTATGGATGACGTGTCCATCGCGTCTGAACAGGCGCTTGAGCGAGGCCAGCACATTGGGCTCATCATCCACCAAGAGCAGCGTTCGCGGTGGTGCGCGAAAGCGCAGCAAATGCGAGGGCAGTTGTCGCCCCTCAGCCAACAGTGCCTGGATAGACATCAGATCGACCGGCTGGGAAAAGAAGTAGCCCTGAATTTCGTCACACACACTGGTGCGCATGATTTCGCATTGGGCTTCCGTCTCCACGCCTTCGGCAATCACCTCCAGCCCCAATCCGTGGGCCATGGCGACGATCACGTTGACAATCACCGCGTCTGCCTGATTGGTTTCAATGTCCCGCACGAAGGACTGGTCTATCTTGACCTTGCTGAATGGATAACGCTTGAGATAGCTCAAGGACGAGTATCCGGTGCCGAAGTCGTCCAGAGACAAGCGCAACCCCATTTCCTTCAGAGCCAGGAGTATGGCTTCGCAGCGGCTCACATCATCCATCAGCGAAGACTCGGTGATTTCAATGTGCAGACGGTGGGCCTCAATTTGGAAGTCATTCAGTGCGCGTTGCACATGCTGGACCAGTTGCGGATCGCGAAACTGAATCGTTGAAATGTTGACGGCAACATGGGGAATGTCAAACCCTCCGTCCAGCAAAGTTCGAATGTCCTGGCACACCTTGCGCAGCACCCAAAGACCAATTTCATCGATCAGGCCGGACTCCTCGGCAACAGGGATGAAGGTGACTGGTGCCACGGAGCTCAACTCCGGGCTGTTCCAACGCAGCAGCGCTTCCATGCCGCTGATTTTTCCCGTTAGCAAACTCACCACCGGTTGGTACAAAACCTGCAGCTCACCGCGCTCCGCCGCATTGCGCAAAGCCGCAGCCATATCGGGCGTGGGGGAAGCATCCATGGTCATATATTGAGAAACATCTTGGCTTCTTTGAACACCAGGTTTAGGTCACCCAGGGATGCGATGACTTCGTCCAGCGAGCCACCCAGTCGCGCCGCGATAGCGGGCGGGAGTTCGTCTACATAGGGATTTCCGGCAAATCCGAAAGCCAATTTCTTGCTGATCTGGTTGGCAGCGAATACGCAAGCGATCATGCTGGTATCTTTCATCTCCTGTCCGTATTGGTAGCGGATCGTTTCGATGAGGTTAGGCGCAAAGCGCCACTTCTCCACCAGCATCGCTCCGACCACCGCATGGTCTACCCCGATGATTTCGCGCAGCGCTTCGTGCAAGGACGATTCATTCCACAGGCTGTATTCCAATGCCCTGCGAAACTCGAGTGGCATGTGCCGCGCAAACACGACTTTCCCGAAATCGTGCAGCAGCCCGGCAATGAAGCATTCCATCGGTTCCACATCAGGCACGCGATGGGCCAGTTGCTTGGCAAGCACCGCGGTCGACAGCGAATGCAACAAATACTGCTGCCCATCGAAACCTGCAATATTCCCCAGCGGCAGCACCCCGATGGCTGCGATACCCAGAGCCAGATTTTTGATGGTATTGAACCCCAGATACACAACGGCATGGCCGACGGAAGTAACCTGTTTGGGCAGGCTGTAGTGCGCAGAATTGACAACCCTAAGCACCTTCACTGTCATGATCGGGTCTTTGTCAATGACCTGAACAAGATCCTTTGGGGAGCAAGCAACATCCCGCGTCATCTCAAGGATTTTCTGGACGCTTTGGGGAAAAGCCGGCATGCCATCCACCGCCGCCGCCAGCTTTTGCGAGAGTTCGGGTGTCATTGGTTGAGTTTGTTCCCAAACAACATAACCAGTCAATATGCGGATTATGTTTAACCACGCCAAGGATGATGACTGGACCTACCAAATATAGTGGGTAATTTTGATGCTTGGTCCTGGAATGCTAGCCCAGATTGACAGGGGCAGATATTTTCGAAAGAATGCAAGCGGCACGCCGCAATTCCCCTCCAACAACTATCTGGGTGTGCTGTCGTTGAAGAGCATCTACTTGTGTACCCTGCGTGAAAGTTGTGCATTTTGACCAAACCGCTGCCCGCGAAAATCCTGATCATTGACGATGAAGAATCCAATCGCAGGTTGCTTGAAATCCTGGTTCAAGCAGAAGGCCACCTAGCTTTTGTGGCTGCAGACGGCGAGAAGGGTATAGCCGTGGCCATCGCGGAACAACCCAACGTCGTCTTGCTGGATTTGATGATGCCCGGCCTGGACGGGTTCGAGGTTGTGCGCCGCCTCAAGGGCAATCCCCAAACCGCAACTATTCCCATTGTGGTCGTTTCCGCGCTATATGACGTCGCGGCACGCCAGCGCATTGCCGCCTCGGGTGCAGATGGCAGCTTGGTGAAACCAATTGATCGATGGGAATTGTCCAAATGCCTATCTGAATTACTGCGTATTTAAAAGGAATGATTCAAGCGCCCGGATGCAAATAAATAGAAGTTTTGTTGGGGAAGGGACACTTTGACTAGCTTGAATCGCATCAATCGATTTTTGACCCTGTTGAGTCGGGTCAATCGGACTATCGTTCGCGCTGAATCGCCTGACCGCCTCTATCTCGACGTATGCAACATCGCTGTGGAGTCAGGATTGTTTCAGTTTGCATGGATAGGGCTGCTCGACCCATCCTCAGGCCAATTCCGGCAAATGGCGCAGTGTGGCGAGATCAAAGATACTCCCCAAGTCAACGAGGCCCTGGGCGCTGCCGCCAATTTGGTTCTGCAGAACAAGCAGGAAGTCCTGTGCAATGACCTGAGCGCTGACGAGCACGGGCAACTGCTGCACCGGCAGATGCATGCAAAAGGATTTCAATCCATGGCGGGACTACCGTTGCGCGAATTGGATCGCGTGATTGGTGTTTTTCTCTTGTACTGCGAGAACGTCGACGCCTTTGACGCTGACGTATCAAATCTGCTAACGGAGGTCGCGGAGGACATTTCCTTTTCGCTGGGGCACATGCGAGTCGAGCAACAGCGCATAGCTGGCAAGTCAAAACTCTATTACCTGGCTTTCTACGACGCGCAAACCGGGTTACCCAACCGTGCTTTGCTAGACGAACGCCTGCCCAAGCTTGCGGCACTTGCGGACCAGAAGCGCAATTTGCTGGTCATGGTGGACATCCGGCTACTGCGTGTCGAACAAATCGTGCAGGTTCTTGGCAAGCTCGCGATGGACGACGTGTTGCGAAGCATTGCTTCACGCCTGGACGCTTGCCGAGGGGCTAGCGGCTTGGTTGTGCAACTGGCACACGATGAATTCGCCATCGTTTCACACGAACTGGTAGACATTGCCATGGTTGACGTGTTCGTCCGCAGGGTCAGGGACGTCTTGTCCCAACCCGTAGAGACGGACAGCCGAGAGGTTTTCTTGCGGGTCGGAATTGGTGTTGCGGCCTACCCGATGCATGAAAGTGAAGTCGGAAATCTTCTGCGCCGCGCACGCGCAGCCTCCGAGCGTTGCACAGACGAAGAGGGATATCGCCTGTACAGCGCTGATCTGGATCGGGGACTGGAGCAACGCGTACAAATGCTGGCTGACCTGCACCGTGCGCTCGAGCGCGACGAATTCGTGCTGCACTTCCAGCCGCAGCTCAATCTCAAGACCGGTGTCGTGGTTGGGGTGGAGGCGCTGCTCCGTTGGGAGCATCCCCAGCAAGGCTTGGTTTCGCCTGCGCATTTCATACCGCTGATGGAAGAGGCGGGGTTGATGCCCAAAGTGGGCGGCTGGGTATTGCGTATGGCCTGTCGGCAGGCCAAAGCTTGGCAAAGTGCTGGACATCCACCGTTGCGCATGGCTGTCAATTTGTCGGCTCAGCAGTTTCGATCGACCGATCTGGTGCGAATCGTTCAGAACGCGTTGGAAGACGCTGGGCTAGATGCCGAATTTTTGGAGTTAGAACTGACAGAAAGCCTGATTCTGGAAAGCGCAGAGCAAACCATTTCAATGATGCACCAGCTGAAGGCGCTGGGCGTCACCTTGTCATTGGATGACTTTGGCACCGGCTATTCGTCCTTGAGTTATCTGCGCCGCTATCCGATTGATCGCATCAAGATCGACCAGTCCTTTGTGCGTGACATGATGCAGCACCCCGGCAGCGCTGCGTTGGTGCGCAGCATTCTTGCCATGGCGTCCAATCTGGGCTTGAAAACAATCGCAGAAGGCGTGGAAACCAAAGGCCAGCACGGCTACTTGCGTAAACAGATGTGCCAGGAAATGCAGGGCTTCCTGTATAGCCGTGCTGTGCCGCCACAAGACATCATGCAGTTGCTGACCAATGGAGGAAAACTGCAGTCCAATGAAGAGTTGTCGCCTGCCGACTACACGTTGTTGGTCGTCGACGATGAGCCCAACGTGCTCGCGGCGCTGCGGCGCGTATTCCGCAAGGAAGGCTGGCTGACCCTGACAGCCTCCAATGCCGCCGAAGGATTTGAATTGCTGGCCACGCACGAAGTGGGTGTCATCATCTCGGACCAGCGTATGCCCGACATGACGGGCACGGAGTTCTTGCACACGGTCAAAGAAATGTATCCAGACACTATTCGCCTGCTACTGACCGGGTATGCGGACTTCAGCACCGTCATCGATGCAGTCAACCGAGGTGACTTGTACAAGGTGTTGAGCAAGCCCATCGAAGATGCAGCGCTGCGGGAAAACGTTCACCAGGCATTTCGAAGATTTGAAGTTTTTGCCGAGAATCGCCGCCTGATGCAGCGTGTGGAGGTACTGGAAAACATGCACCCAGATATGGGCGACATGAGCAATGATTTCTGAGCATGGCCGTACTCCCGTCTTCTTCCAACGCCTTTCTCATTTGCCGCGGTGGGTCGCGGCTGTGTGCGATACCGATTGAGCACGTGGTCGAAACCATGCGACCGTTGCCGACCACGACAATTCCTGATATGCCATCCTTTGTGCTGGGATTGGCAATCATTCGTGGTGCCAATGCACCGGTTGTCCACATCGCCGGCCTTGTGGGTGACATGGCGCATGCACCGATCACACGGTTTGTCACGATCAAGTTGGGCACGCGGACCGTGGCGTTCGCAGTGGATGGCGTGGTGGGTATACGAACCCTGGAAGCGGAGGCGATGGCTGATGTTCCCTTGCTGCTGCAGACGGTAGACAGCAGCAGGATTGCGGCGATCAGCATCCTCGATGCAGAGCTGCTGCTGGTATTGCAGAGCGCGCGCATGGTTCCAGACGTTGTTTGGACCGCGCTAGACAGGCAGGCGTTGCCAGCATGACGGCGCCTCCAGCCCTGGCAGACGTCACGCGTTTTCGAGGTTTGATTGTTGATGTGTTGGGGCTGCAGTTCGATGAATCAAAACTCGGCACCTTAGCCAAAGTCTTGCACCTGCGGGCGCAGGCCACCGGCATGGAGTGTTCGCAATACATCAGCCACCTGACAAACGCCAGCGCCTGTGAGGAGCTGTACCGGGTGGCCGGCGATCTCACCGTTACGGAAACATTTTTCCTGCGCAATGTTGACCAATTCAAGGCCTACGCCGAATTGGCTCTGCCGGATCGCTTGGCGGCGAATGGCGGTGGTGAAATTGTCCGCATCCTCTCCGCGGGTTGTGCGTCCGGCGACGAGCCTTATTCCTTAGCCTTGGTGGCATGTGAAAAATTAGCATACGCGCTGAACCGCATCACCATAGCCGCGTTAGACGTCAACCCCGCCATGCTGGCCAAAGCGGCGCAGGCGCGCTACACGAACTGGTCATTGCGCGACTTCCCGGCGGACATGAAGGCACGTTGGTTCCAACCCGACGGCGACGGTTTCTTATTGAATCCGTCCGTTCGCAAGATGGTGAAATTCTCGCAACGCAACCTCGCGCAAGAGGCCCCTGATTTTTGGCAGCCCAGCTCCCTGGACATCGTTTTTTGCCGCAATGTTTTGATGTACTTCTCGCCGGAACAAGCCCAAGCAACGATTGCCCGCATTGCGCACGCACTGGTACCCGGCGGCTATTTTTTCCTGGGCCATGCAGAGACCTTGCGCGGCCTGTCCCAGGATTTCCACCTGTGCCACACGCATGGCACTTTTTACTACCAGCGCAAGGACGACACTTCGGCACCCGAGCCGATGGATCTCCCGCTGCGCGCACGCTGGCAACCGGCCGCCGCGCTGGGCGACATCAGCTGGATTGCAGAAATCCAAAGGGCAAGTGATCGGATCCATGCGTTGGCCACGCCTCTGGTCGATGCCGTCCCGGAGCCCAAGCGCATTGCCCAAGCGGACGTGGCACCCAATCTTCACCGCGCGTTGGAATACCTGCACCATGAAAAGTACGACCAAGCCCTAGCGCAACTTGGTGCTCTACCGGCGGAGCATGCAATCGATCCCGATGTTTTATTGCTCAAGGCCGTGTCCCTCAGTCATAGCGGTGCACTCGACGCCGCAGTGGCCACATGCAAGGAACTATTGGAACGCGACGAACTAAATGCAGGAGCCTACTATGTGCTGGCACTGTGCTGCGAGGGTGTGGCCGACCTGGTCGGAGCCATTGACCATGACCAGACGGCTGCCTACCTGGACCCAGAGTTTGCCATGCCACGCTTGCATTTGGGTTTGTTGGCACGCCGCCAGGGGGACACGGTAGGCGCGTTGCGCGATCTGGGCCACGCACTGTTGTTGCTGCAAAAAGAAGATGCATCTCGGTTGCTGTTGTTTGCCGGAGGCTTTCGGCGCGAGGCGCTCATCGCACTGTGCCGGGCTGAACTCGCAAGCTTGGGAGCCTCGCCATGAACGGAGCCGTGCTGGCACTGCAACAGGAGTTTGACCTCTCATTCGCGCAAGCCCCGCGCACGGAGACCGCCCCACGCGAAAGTCTGTTGGCGATCCGTATGGGTGGAGACCCCTACGCCATTCGCGTGTCCGACATCGGGGGGCTACATGTGGACTGCCGCATCATGCCCTTGCCGACACCGGTGCCCCAACTGCTGGGTGTTGCCGGGTTTCGCGGGCAGATTGCGCCCGTTTACGACCTGGCGTCTCTGTGCGGCTATGCGCGCGCGCCCAGCACGCGCTGGCTGATCCTGTTGCGATCGCGGGAGCCAGTGGCGCTGGCTTTTGAAACCTTTGAAATGCATTTCTCGGCAAGGTCCGAACAGATTGTCTCCACGCCGGGTGGTCTGCCGGTGCAAAACGGCACAGGTCAGGCGCATTTCTGCGACGCTGCGCACAGCGACGGGGCAGTGCGTCCCATCATTCATTTGCCGTCATTACTCCACGACATAAATCAGCGGGCGGATTCAATCATTCAAAAGAAGAGAGGTCAAGCATGAAAAAAGACTGGACGTTCGGTCAGAAGCTGACTGCGGGCTACGCGGTGATGTTGGTGTTCGTCCTGCTGACGAGCGCAGTGGCCATCTATGCCTTGCGCGGAGTCGTCGCCAGCAAGGACCGCGTTATCACCGTCAATGCACAGATATTGCTGGACGCGGAGAAGCTGCACACGCGCATGGAGGAAATGGTGGCACAGGTACGAGGCTACATCATCTCACCTGAAGAGCGATTTACGACCAATCTGCGCAAAACCCGTGGGGAGTTTTCCACGATCTCTGCACGTCTGCGGGAGAAGCTGGTCACCGAGGAAGAGCGGCGCATGCTCGATACCATTGATGCCAAAGCGGCGCAATACCGTCAAGCTGGCGAAGAGTTGATGGCACTCAAACGCGACCAAGCCCAGGCATCGGTCATCGTGCGTGCGTTCGATGACAAGCTACTGCCCATTCGAGACCAATTCAATGACAGTGTGGAGTCGTTTACTGCGTTCGAGGAGCGGCACCTCATCGAGGTAAAGCAAGCGGCAAGCGATACCGCTTCCGAAGCCGTTTCCACCGTCATGGCGATCGCCGTAGTGACAACCTTGTTTGCCATCGCCGTCGCCGTACTGTTAACCCGCACCCTGAGCCAGCAGATCGGTGCCGCCGTGGGCCATGTCCAGAGTTCGTCGGCGGAACTGCAGGCGGCTGCCAGCCAGCAGGCTTCCGGCGCCAAGGAGCAAGCGAGTGCAATGACGGAAATCAGCACCACCATCAGTGAGTTGGTGGCCACCTCGCGTCAGATTGCGGAAAGCGCGCAACGTGTCGCCCAGATCGCGGAACAAACTGCCAGTTCGGCGCGCAGCGGTGAGAGCACGGTGGACAAGGGCCAGGACGCGATTGCCGGCATCCGGCGGCAAATAGACCTGGTGGTCAGCCATATGCTGGATCTGGGGCGTAAGTCCCAGGAAATCGGTGCCGTGCTTGACGTTGTCTCAGAGCTCGCGGAGCAGACCAATATTCTGGCAATTAATGCCACCATAGAGGCGTGCGGAGCCGGGGAGGCCGGAAAACGCTTTTCAGTGGTAGCCGAAGAAATTCGCAAGCTGGCCGACCGTGTGGCCAACTCTACCAAGGGCATACGCAGCCAGATAGATGACGTGCGTGGAGCTGTAAATACTACGGTGATGGCTACCGAAAGCGGAGCCAAAGCGGTAGATGCTGGAGCTCGCCAGTTCACCGACATTGCCGTAGCGTTTAAGCAGATAGCTGGCCTAGTAGGAACCACGACCGACGCGGCGCGCGAAATAGAACTGTCCACCAAGCAGCAAGCCACGGCGGCGGAGCAGGTGCGTTTGGCTGTTACTGACGTTGCGCAAGCAACGCAGGAGTCTGAGACCAGTTCCACCCAGACATTGCAAACCGCGTCGCAGTTGGCAGGCTTGTCCATGGACTTGCGTCGATTGATACAACCCAACGCTGCCTAGGTCTTACCCGCATGGCGAAAGACCCTTACCGCTATTTTCGGATCGAGGCGCGTGAGCTGCTGGACCAGCTTTCCCAGAGTGCACTCGATCTGGAAAAGTCCAGCTCAGACAGCGATTTGGTGCCGCGTCTGCTGCGTTTGGCCCACACCCTGAAAGGTGCCGCCCGCGTTGTCAAACAAGCGGAGATTGCTGAACTGATCCACGGCGTGGAAGACAGTTTGGCACCGTACCGCAACGCGACATCCCCGGTGCCGCGTGAGCGGGTGGACGCCCTTCTCGCGGTATTGGACGCCATCAATGTGAAGTTGGCACAGTTGGGGGTTCCGCAAGACAGCGAGGCCGTTGCACCCGCACAGACCGTGCAAGTACACGACGCACCGGCCCGCATGACCCAGGCTGACGTGCTGGAGGTGGACGAATTGTTAGAGGGCCTGGGCGAGATGGGCGGAGAATTGGCGAGCGTACGGGCGTCGGTGGTTTCAATAGAGCGCGTGCAGGGTTTGACCGCGCAATGGTTTGATGAACTGCAATTGCCCAGCGTCAAGGCGCGCGCGCTTTCCGAAGCCGTGCAAAAGCTACTCGGTGTAACCGAGCGCAGCTTGGCAACCAGTGTCGAACGCATGGACCGCGAATTGCGCCAGGCCCGCGACGCGGCAGAAAGGTTGCGCCTGGTCCCGGTGGCGAACATCTTCCATGCATTGGAGCGCACCGCACGGGACGCTGCGCACAGCTTGGGTAAGCAGGTGGTATTTGAAGCCCGGGGGGGCGAGGTGCGCATTGACGGACAGGTTCTCGACAGTGTGCAAAGTGCGCTGGTCCAATTGGTTCGCAACGCCGTTGCCCACGGCATTGAAGCGGCGACTGAGCGCCAGACCCTTGGCAAACCCCCTGCGGGGCGCGTAACGCTGGAGGTCATTCGCCACGGCTACCGCGTGTGGTTTCGCTGCAGCGACGACGGACGTGGCGTGGACCTCGAAGCGGTTCGGCGCGCCATGCTCAAAAAGGGCGCGCATGCCGCAGATACACAGGGTTTGGGTACGACTGAGTTGCTGGCCTTGCTACTCCAGGGCGGCATCACTACCGCCAACAGCATCACCGAACTCGCGGGCCGGGGTGTTGGGCTGGACGTGGTGCGCGAAGCAACGCAGCGCATGAACGGTGACGTCGTCGCGCACACCACAGTGGGCCGCGGCACCACGATCGAACTGCGTGTACCGTTGTCACTGGCATCTCTAAATGTTTTGACCGTAGAGGTCGATGGGTACATTGCCGCCATACCCATGGATGCCGTGCAGCGCACAATGCGTGTTGCAATGGGCGATATTGTCCATTCACCCGAGGGCACAGCCCTCGCGAGCGGAGGAAAACTGATACCCATGCTGACGCTGAGTCGCCAAGATCGACGCCCAAACACCCATCAGTTGACTGCTGTGATTGTGTCCGCAGGAAGCGAGACGTTGGCGCTTGCGGTGACACGCTTGTGCGGAATTGACACGGTGGTGCTGCGTCCTCTGCCCGCGCTGGCGCCAGCCGACCCTATCGTGCTTGGCCTGCACCTGGACACCGAAGGCACGCCACGCATCGTATTGGACCCAGAACAACTCGCTACGCTGGCACGCCAAACTGGCACAGCCACTGCGGCGTCCAACAGTCCACTTCCCATCCTCATCATTGACGACTCACTGACCACGCGCATGCTGGAAAGCAGCATCCTGGAGTCCGCCGGCTTTCTCGTGGAAATGGCAACTTCGGCAGAGGAAGGGCTGGCCATGGCACAGGGCAGGAGGTACGCGTTGTTTTTGGTGGATGTGGAAATGCCAGGCATGGACGGCTTTGGCTTTGTCGCGCAGACGCGCACCGATCCGGTGCTGCGAGAAATACCTTGCATTTTGGTCACCTCGCGCGATGCCCCCGAAGACCGGCAACGTGGCGTGGCGGCGGGGGCGAGCGCCTACATTGTCAAAGGCGAGTTTGATCAAGTCGACTTCTTACGGCGGGTTGCCGAATTGGTGGCGCCATGAAACGCATCCGTGTACTGGTGGTGGAGGATTCGCTGACCGTTCGCAGGCATTTGTGTGAAATTTTGGACAGTGACCCCGCCTTTAAACGGGTTGGTGAGGCCGAGGATGGCAAGCAAGCCATAGAGATGTGCCAGACGCTGCGCCCGGACGTCGTCACCCTGGACATGATGTTGCCCGTCATGAGTGGCTTGGCGGCCACCGAATACATCATGGCCTATTGCCCAACCCCCATACTGGTGGTTTCCGCCTCTACCAACCGGGGCGAGCTATTCAAAACCTATGAGGCGCTTGCTGCGGGTGCAGTAGAGGTCATGGAAAAGCCGGGGCCGGAAGAGGTGGATGGTGCCTGGGAGCAGCGCTTTACGGCCATGGTCAAACTGGTGGCACGGGTAAAGGTCATCACGCATTTGCGGGGTCGGTCAACATCGCTGAACGGCCAACTGGAAGCGCCGAAAGCATCTGCAAGCCCGCGGGCACCGCAAGCATGCAAGTTGGTAGCCTTGGGCGCATCGACCGGTGGCCCCAGCGCACTGGTGGAGGTATTGCGAGCCCTGCCAGCAAACTACCCTTTACCCGTGTTGGTCGTGATTCACATCGGAGAACCCTTTGGAGTCGCGTTTGCCGAGTGGTTGGACGGTCAGACGGAGCATACGGTGCGCATGGCGCAGGACGGGCAGCTTGTGCCACAGCGTGGTGTCACTTTGGCGCCCCCCAATTACCACTTGCTCGTGCGCCAAGGCCGCCTGCATCTGGATGAAGGTTTGGAGCGGCATTCCTGTCGTCCTTCTGTTGACGTATTGTTTGAATCGATTGCAAAAGAATGTGGTCCATCGGTTGTCGCCTGCGTGCTGACCGGCATGGGAGCGGATGGAGCGCGAGGCTTGCTCGCCATTCGCCAAGCCGGAGGGTTGACGCTTGCGCAAGATGAGGCCAGCTCCATTGTGTATGGCATGCCGCGCGAAGCTGCTTTATTGGGCGCAGCGAAGCATATTCTTCCTTTGTCAGAAATTGGCCCTATGCTTGCGACGTTGACCCACCCCGCATGATGTGGACTCCATGGACATGACCAAGAACACCCTGATTGTTGACGACAGTTTGACGGTGCGTGCGGATCTGGCCGATGCTTTTTTGGCAGCAGGCATGCCAAACATTGCCTGTGCTAGTTTGGCAGAGGCCCGCGCCGTGCTGGCAACACAGTCCATTGGTCTGATCATCTTGGACTTGATGCTGCCGGATGGTGATGGCGTGGAACTGCTCAAGGAAATCCGCGCCACAGCCAGCGGCGCTGACATTCCGGTTTTGATGCTCTCCACGGAAGCCGAAGTGCGAGACCGTATCCGCGGACTGATGACCGGCTCCAACGACTATGTCGGGAAACCCTACGACCAAGAGTATGTTCTCACCCGTGCGCGTGAGCTGCTGGGAAAAAGCAATGGCAATGGCTCGGCGGCGCAAACGCCGCCCCGTGTGCTGATCATTGACGACAGCGTGACTTTCCGCGAACGACTGGGCGAGTTGTTGCAGGGGCAAGGGTTTGCGGTGCTCAGTGCCGCTTCCGGCGAGGAAGGTTTGCGCAGCGCAGCACTGAGCCGGCCGGATGCCGTGGTAGTGGACGGTGTCTTGCCGGGCATCGACGGATCCACCGTCGTGCGCAAGCTGCGTTTGGATGCAGCACTGCACCACACACCTTGTATCTTGCTGACCGGTTCACAGGACTTTGGCGCCGAGTTGCGCGCACTGGAGTCGGGTGCTGACGCCTTTGTCCGCAAGGACGAAGACCTCGACGTCATTCTGGCACGCATCAGTGCCGTGCTGCGCAATATTGACAATGCGGGCCGCACCAGCACGGGATCCAGCTTGTTAGGGCCAAAAAAAATTCTGGCAGTCGACGACAGCCCGACCTACCTCCACGAGTTGGCGGACATTCTGCTGGGTGAGGGATATGACGTGATACTGGCGCACTCCGGTGAGGAGGCGTTGGAGATGGTTGCCGTTCAAACCGTCGATTGCATCCTGCTGGATCGTTTGATGCCAGGCCTGGGCGGCACCGAAACCTGCAGACGCTTCAAGGCGTCTCCTACGCTGCGCGATATCCCGCTCATCATGCTCACCGCAATGGAAGACCGTGACGCCATGATCGAAGGCCTGAGTACCGGGGCCGACGACTACGTACTCAAGTCGAACGAAATAGACGTTCTGAAGGCGCGCCTGCGTGCGCAATTGCGCCGCAAGCAGTTCGAAGATGAAAGCCGTCGCGTTCGCGTGGAGCTGATGAACAGAGAGTTGGACGCCAGCGAGGCGCGTGCCGCGCGCCAATTGTTCGAGAGCCGCGCAACCATGCTGTCAGAGTTGGAGAGAAAAAACAGTGAACTCGAACAGGCAAATGAGCAGTTGCTGAAGCGCCAAACCGAAATTGCGGAGAAAAATTTGCAGCTGGAGCATGCCAGTCGCCTCAAGTCCGAGTTTCTAGCCAACATGTCCCACGAGCTACGCACTCCGCTCAACGCCATCATCGGATTCTCCTCCGTGCTGCAGCAGGGATTGGCCGGTGCGCTCAACGAAAAACAAGAAGAATTTGCCCGATTCATTACAGACGGTGGGAAGCACCTGCTGTCTTTGATCAACGACATCCTTGATCTGTCAAAAATTGAAGCTGGAAAGATGAGCTTGACCTTGGAGCCTACTGACATCGATGCATTGCTGGAGGGCAGCTTGAGCGTGGTGCGCGAGAAGGCTCTCAACCACCAGTTGCATTTGTGTCTGGAAACGCAGAGCATGGGCTGGATCATGGCCGATCAGCGCAAGACCAAACAAATCGTCTACAACTTGCTATCTAACGCGGTGAAGTTCACTGGCGATGGAGGAACCGTAACCCTGCAGTTGCGTGAAGTACAACGTGCAGACATTCCAGGCGATGCAAAAGGCACGACGGTCAACGATGGGGGACAGAGCACGAACCGTTTCCTTTTGATTAGTGTTCGAGACACGGGTATTGGGATCGCGCTTGCGGATATCGACCGTCTGTTTCAGCCCTTCGTTCAATTGGATGGTGGCTTGTCGCGCAAGTACCAGGGAACGGGACTGGGCTTGGCCCTGGTCAAACAATTGGTCGAGTTGCACGACGGTTTTTTCTCAGTGCAAAGCGAACCCGGGGTTGGCTCCACTTTTAGTGTTTGGTTGCCCCTTGTGGTAGCGGCCGAGGCACCAAAGCTTGACGATGGGCCTTCAGCCTAACGGTGGTGCGGCTTCAGATCTCTTTGGCTTTCGCATTGCTGGCCATCACACCACCACGCTCCAGCGCGTGCCCCGTTTGCAGCGCTTCAATCCACGTATCGGTGCTGACCACCGCCGCAAAGTTGGATTCAAACACCACGCTGAACACACGGTGAATTTCTTCTGCCGTGGCGCGGCCGGCGGCGTTGGCATACGGGACGGCGCCAGTGGCATCGGACAAGAATTCGGCGTGCAGGCCCATGTGGCGGGCCTCGTACAGCGTGGACGCATTGCAGTTGTGCGTCATATAACCCACCACGCTCAGCGTGTTGATCTCGCGCGCGGCCAACCAGGCGGCCAAGCCGGTGTTGGTGAAGGCACTGGGCAGGGTCTTATGGACCAGCAGGTCGGATGGGCGGCTAGCCACCACGTCGTGGATCTTCCAACCCTGCGTGCCCACACCAAAGCTGTCTTCCTGCACGACCACGATGGGGATGCCTGCAGCGCGTGCCGCGTCCATGGCCTGGCCTATGCGCACCAGCGAATCTTGCACCGGTGGGTATTCGATCAACAGCGGGCCGTCGGAATAAATGTTTTGCACGTCTACGACGATCAGGGCACGGCGGGGTGTGGTGGTAGCGGTGGTTTGGGTCATGGTGATTCTTCCTTGTTTGCTGTGTGATGCAGACTGGGCAACAACGCCGGGTCCATGGGGTGAATTGTTCCGAGGCAAGGGTTTTTTGAATAGTGGCCCAATTGACAATATTCGATAGAATTGGGCCATGTCACGCAAAACTGATATCAGCAACGAGCGCAGCGTCTCTACCGTCGCCGTGCTGGCCTTCGATGGCATCAGTCTCTTCCACCTGTCGGTTCCCTGCTTGGTGTTTGGTGAAAGCGGAGAGGGAGAGGGCTTGCCGCCCTTGACGCTCAAGGTGTGCGCGGCCGAGCCCGGCCCGCTGCGCAGCACGGCGGGCATTGCCGTGCATGCGCCCTTTGGGCTGGACGACCTGGATGATGCGGGCACGGTCATCGTGCCGTCCTGGCGCGACCCGGCCCAGCCCGCGCCCCAGCCCATGCTGGACGCCTTGCGCCGGGCGCATGCCGGTGGCGCGCGCATCGTGGGGCTGTGCCTGGGTGCCTTTGTGCTGGCCGATGCCGGCCTGCTGGATGGCCGCGCTGCGACCACCCATTGGCTCCGAGCAGACCAGTTCGCGCAGCGCTACCCGGCGGTGGCCCTGGATCGCGAGGTCTTGTACGTGGACGAGGGCGATGTCGTCACCTCGGCCGGGACGGCCGCCGGGCTGGACTGTTGCCTGCACTTGCTGCGCAGCGACTGGGGCGCGGAAGCGGCCAATCGCGTGGCGCGGCGCATGGTGCTGGCACCGCACCGGCAGGGCGGGCAGGCCCAGTTCATCCAGCAATCTCTGCCGGTGTCCGGTGCCAGCCATCGTTTGTCTTCGCTCTTGGACGCCGTGCTGCGTACGCTGGACCAGCCGCACAGCCTGGACAGCCTGGCCGCGCGGGCGGCCATGGGGCGGCGCACGTTCACCCGTCACTTCCGCCAGCTCACCGGCACCACGGTCGGCCAGTGGCTGCTGAACCAACGCCTGGCCTTGGCGCAGCGCCTACTGGAGAAGACGGACCGCTCCATCGACGCGGTGGCTGCCGACGCGGGCATGGGCACTGCGGCCTCGCTGCGCCAGCACTTTGCGGCGGCGTTCCAACTCTCGCCTTCGGCCTACCGTCGCCAGTTTGGGGCAGGGGGCTAAGACCTTCTCAGGCCGTGCTGCGCTTTGCGGTACAGTTTGCGGCCATTGCCAAGGGCTTTTATGGGTTTCATTGCGCGGCGCGCGGTGGAGTCAAACACTTTGCTTTTTTCAAGAATATGAACAATCTTTTCCTGCGTCTGATGGCGATGATTTTTGCGGCGGTCTCTGTGCTCGCGCTTGTTGGCTGCAACCAGGCCGACATGCTGCAAAAATTCGCGCAGCCTGCGGACCAGACACTGGCAAAAAGCTATATCGACCAATTGCGGCAGCAGCGCCTGGACGATATCGAGAAAGCGGCAGACCCCAGCATCGCCGGTCCCACGCTGCATGGCATGCTGGTCACCATGGCCGGCTTGATGCCCAAGGAGGAGCCCAAGTCCATCACCCTGGTAGGCGCGCACCGCGTGGTGGATGGCGACACCACCATGGTCAATCTCACCTACGAGTACGAATTTGCCAGCAAATGGGTGCTGACCAATGTGGCGGTGAAGCACCAGGGTAGCAGCGCCAGCCTGGTGGGTTTCAGCGTAGTTCCCCAAACCAAGTCCCTGGCCGAACAGAACCGGTTCACGCTGGAGGGCAAGAGCCCCTTGCAGTACGCCGTGCTGGCCCTGGTCGTTGTGCTGCCGCTGTTCACCTTGTTTGCGCTGGTGGTCTGCATCCGAACACCTCTCAAGGGGCGCAAGTGGCCGTGGGTGGTGTTCATTCTCTTGGGTGTCGGAAACCTGTCGGTGGGTTGGACCAGCGGCCATTGGGATACCGCACCCCTGACACTGCAACTCTTCAGCGCAGCAGCCTTTGCGCCGCCCTATGGACCGTGGACGCTGACCGTGGCATTGCCACTGGGCGCGGTCCTCTTCCTGGCCTTGCGCGGGCGCCTGCGCGCAACGGCCACGGTGTAGCTCAGTCCCACACGGGGTGGCGCCTGGAATCTGCCCACCATCATGACCGACGGGCGCTGATATCAAGCGCCCAATACCGCGGGCCTGAAGCGGCTTGGGTTGGCGCCCGCCACGCGCCGCATCATGCGCCGCAGTGCAGTGGCGTCCTGGTAGCCCACGGCTGCTGCCACTTGCTCCACCGTCATGCGGCTGCCCTCCAGCAGCGCCCGTGCGCGGCGTTGCCTGACGCTTTGCACCAGTGCCAGTGTGCTTTTGCCGGTGGCCTTTTGCACATGGCGGGACAGCGTGCGCTCGGACATGCAGAACTCCTGCGCCAGCTCACCGATCTTGGGTGGCGAGGGCAGGGCCGCTTCGATGCGGGTAGCCAAACGGCTCACCAGATCGTCACCGCTGGAAAAGGCCTCGGGCACGATAAAAGGCGCCTGGGCCTGCCGACCATCGAGCAACAACACGCGCGAAATGGCATCTACCAACGCCGCACCGCATAGCTTGCGCGTCAGATGCAGCATCAGGTCGGTCTGTGCAAACGCAGCTCCGGCTGTGACAACCGTGCCGTGGTCGCAGACCATGCGGTCTGCGTCGACATGGCAGGTGGGCTCCAGACGCTGCAGTTCCGGCGCCAACCACCAGGTGGTGGTCGCGCGTTTGTGTTGCAACAAACCCGCGGCTTGCAGCAAAAACACCCCGGAACAGGATGCTGCGACTGTGCCGCCAGCCTGGGCATGCTTGCGCAGGGCCGCAACTGCGGCTGCGGCGTCGTCCATCGCGAAGCGCTTTTCAATGGACGATGGTTTGTCCAAGCCTAAGCCGGGCACCACCCATACGGACCTGTCAGATGCCGTGTGGCGCTTGGGTAGCCTGGCGGTATTGACGCTGATGCCACTCTGCAAAGCCACGGTGCCGCCGTCCATCGAGCAGACCCGCCAAGTGGGCGGTGCAATGCCATGGCGGGGGGCCATGGCCGCGGCCGTGGTCAGTATGTCCAAGGTGGACGCGACGCTGCTGGCATAGGCGCCTGGCAGCACCAGGATGGTGAAATCATGCATTGTCTGAATAGGCCCTAAAACAGTCAAATTGGACACTCGTATTGTGGCCTGGGCGATGCTGCAATACAAGCTCCTTTCCACAACCCAACCGGAGCGCAGCAGATGCCCAATATTGTTTTGAAGATTCCCAAGAACGCCTTTCCCGGCGCGCAGCGTGCCGCCCTGGTGCAAGGCATCAACGAGGCTGCCGCCGCAGCGGAGCGCATACCTGCCGATCCGCGCAAGCGCTTTCTGTGCTGGGTGCTGATCGACGAGATCGACAGTGGCAATTGGACCTGTGGCGGTGCAGACGTGACCGGCCAATTCATCCCCTGCATGGCAATCGTTCACGTGCCCGATGGCGTGCTGGACGATGCTGCGCGGGTCACCTACACGCGGCTGCTGCAGCGGGCGTTCGAGTCCGCGCTGCCGGCGGATGACAAACGCCAACTGATGACCTCCATCGTCTTCCATGCGGTGGCCGATGGCGCCTGGGGCGTAAGTGGTGCCGTGTGGCGCTTGCCCGACTTTGCCAAGGCGGCGGGCTATGCCCATTTGCAGCATTTGGTGGCCGCCGTGCCTCAAGGAGCCTGATGATGACGACGGCGACCGACACACTGCTGCAAAACGATGCGCTGGCTGACTTCGATTCACGCTCCATCACGTTGGATGGCATCACCAAGAAGGTGTATGTGGCTGGCAGCGGCCCTGCCGTCATCGTGATGACCGAGATGCCAGGTATCAGCCCCCACGTGGCGCGTTTTGCCCGCTGGGTGCGTGATGCCGGCTTCACCGTCTTCATGCCCTCGCTGTTCGGTACGGATGGCGCAGTGCCCGATGCGAAGGAGGGCATGGCCGTGCTGCAGCGGGCCTGCGTCAGCGCCGAGTTCCGTGCGCTGGCGGCCAACCAGACCAGCCCGGTGACGCAGTGGCTGCGCGCGCTGGCCCGGCTCGCGCATCAGCAGTGCGGTGGGCCTGGCGTGGGGGCGATTGGCATGTGCTTCACCGGCAATTTTGCACTGACGATGATGCTGGAGTCGTCAGTGTTGGCGCCGGTGCTGTCGCAGCCGTCGCTGCCGTTCAATGACCCGGCTGGTCTGGAGATTGCGCCGGATGACCTGGCCGCAGTACGCCAGCGCCTGGACCGCGACAAGCTGACCGTGCTGGCCTACCGCTTTGCGGGCGACAAGTTCTGCAAGGCCGAGCGCTTCGCGGCCTACCAGGCAGCGCTGGGCGACCGCTTTGTGCCCCGCGTGTTGCCCGATAGTGCGGCCCGCAGTGAGTGGCTGTCACCATTCTTCGAACACGTAGTGGCCAGCCCGCACAGCGTGGTGACAGCCCATTTGATCGACGAGGCGGGCCAGCCGACGATCGCCGCGCGGGACGAGATTCTGGCCTTCTTCGCCCACAGATTGCTGGCGCAGGGCTAGGGCTCCGGCGGTGGCGGCCGTTTTTGGCGAGAATGGCGGCACGGCCCAATCGGGCGAACCCCAGAATCCACAAACGGCCCCCCATGTCTCCTGCCACCTTGCTTTCCCCCTCTTTGCTGCCAGTACAACGTTTTTTCACCACCTTGTTGGCCACCGCCTGCATGGCGCTTGGCGCGCATGCGGCCGACACCAGCGTGCCGGCCCCGGCCCCAGCCGCAACCGAAAAGCCTGCCGACAAGCCACCGGGCTATGGCTCCCACGGCATGGCCGTGTTTGGCGGGCGCGATGGTCTGTACGCATCGCACCTACCCATGTTCCACGCACCGCACGACTCCCAGGTGCTGCTGCGCTTTCATTTGGCCGACCCCCATGTGGATGCCAGTTTGCGGGCCCGGTTGGCGCTGCGCCCGCAACTGTGGACGCTGGAGCCCGAACTGTTTGATCTGCACCGGTTGCAGCCCGGCCATGCCGATCCTTTGAAGCAATTCAGCGCCCGCTTTGTGCAAGGCCATTTCGAACGCGGTGGTGTGGAGCGCTTTGCCGGCCAGACCGTGGTCATTGACGAAGTGCTGCTGTTCAAACCGCTGGATTTCAAACCCGCCACCGAGGGCGCTGTGGGCCGCAGTGCGGGCCGCTACCTGTTGCTGGGATCGGGGCGCGAATACTTTGCGGTCAAGGAGATAGACCGCAGGCCTGACTTTGACGCCATTGTGGCGATGAAGCCCCTGCCATCGTCCAAGCGCCCGGTGGGCGAGCACACCACCATCATTCAGCCCTTCTTTTTGCCCACGAGCGACCTGAAGGAGCCAGGGCGCGCAGCCTTGCAATCGGCGCTGCAAGGCCGCGTGGGCCGTGCGTTGCAAGTTGGCAAGACCCTGTACTTTGAAACGGAAGACCTGAAGTAAGGCCTTCCCCTGGCGCATCAGTTGGCGGTGCGCAGAAAGTCGCGGATCGCAAACAGCGTCTCGTCCGGCGTCTCGGTCATCTGGTGGTGGCCCACCGGCAGATTGACCACTTGCACCGCCTTGCCGGCAGACTTGGCCTTGGCAACCAACGGTTGCGCCGCCTTGGCCGCTGTCATCTGGTCCTGCGCACCCAGCACAAACAGCACGGGGCAGGTGAGGGCTTCCATGGCCGCCTCGCCGTTTGCATAACGGTCGCAGGCCACAAAGCCGCGGTGGAACACATTCACAGCCGTGTTGCTGGCCAGCACGCGCCGGCCCAGCGCCATGCTGCTGCCGAACACCCAGGTGCCCGGCCCCAGTGCCGAGGGCGGCGCGGCCAGCGTGCTGCGCGAGAACACGTTGATCATGTTCAGCGCCTTCAGCGGCTCGTTCAACGAGGTCTCGATCAAGACGGGCGACACCTTCATCGGGAAGGCCGTGCCCACCAGCACCAGGTGCGTGACGCGCTCTTTCAACCGTGACGCGGCTTCCAGCGCAATCAGCGAGCCCCAGCTATGGCCCACTAGCGCGGCCTTGGGCACGCCCGCCGCATCCAGCAGCGCGGCGATGAAGTCAGCCGCGGCTTCCACCGTGGCGGGCGCCTCGCCGGCACTTCGGCAGTGGCCGGGCAGGTCGACGGCCAGCACGTTGTAGCCGTGGTTGGCCAGGTAGCGGCTTTGCAGGCCCCAGACGCTGTGGTCATTGAGCACGCCGTGGATGAAGACGACCGTG
Organism: Rhodoferax sp. GW821-FHT07G04; assembly: GCF_059418585.1. Taxonomy (NCBI): domain Bacteria; kingdom Pseudomonadati; phylum Pseudomonadota; class Betaproteobacteria; order Burkholderiales; family Comamonadaceae; genus Rhodoferax; species Rhodoferax sp. GW821-FHT07G04. The sequence goes on along the minus strand of NZ_JBWKQD010000001.1, from coordinate 19,417 downwards.
GGCTTGGCGGCGTCCAGCGCCTTGCCGCCGGTGTAGCAATAGGTTTGGGCGTTGTTGACGGTGAGGTACATACGCGTTCTTTTCAGGAAAGGCTTATGGAGAATTGGGCTCTAGCCCTCGTGGAATATGCATGTTCGGCTATTGAATGCATAGCGTTGTGCTGGTGGGGCGTTGCAGGGTTCATGCCTTCTCCGCCGCCTTCAGCGCGCGCTTCAGGTCGTCGATCAGGTCGTCGGCATCTTCCAGGCCAATGGAGAGCCGAATCGTGCCCTGGGTGATACCGGCTCCGGCCAGGGCCTCGTCCGTCATGCGGAAGTGCGTAGTGCTGGCGGGGTGGATGACCAGGCTGCGGCAGTCGCCCACATTGGCCAGGTGGCTGAAAACCTTCAGCGTCTCGATGAACTTTTTGCCCTGCTCGCGGTTGCCCTTGAGGTCAAAGCTGAACACCGAGCCCGCGCCGCGTGGCAGCAGCTGTTTCGCTAGTGCGTGGCTAGGGTGGCTCTCCAGCAGCGGGTGGCCCACGCGGCCCACAAAGGCCTGGCTGGCCAGGAACTGAACGATCTTCTCCGTGTTGCGCATGTGGCGCTCCATGCGCAGGCCCAGTGTCTCCACGCCCTGCAGGATCAGCCACGCCGTGTGCGGGCTCATGCAGGCGCCAAAGTCGCGCAGGCCTTCGCGCCGCGCGCGCAGCAGGAAGGCACCCACGGTGCTTTCCTCACTGAAGTTCATGTTGTGGAAGCCTTCGTACGGCGCGGCCAGTTCCTCGAATTTGCCCGACTGCGCATAGGCGCGGGCCCAGTCAAAACTGCCGCCATCGACGACGATGCCGCCCACCACGGTGCCGTGGCCGGAGAGGAACTTGGTGGCCGAGTGGTAGACCAGGTCAGCACCCAGTTCCAGCGGCTTCATCAGCCAGGGGGAGGTGAGGGTGGAGTCCACCAGCAGCGGTACACCTGCGTCGTGGGCTATGGCGCTGACCGTGGGGATGTCCAGCACGTCCAGCCCAGGGTTGCCCACGGTTTCGCCGAAGAACAGCTTGGTATTGGGGCGTATGGCGGCCTTCCAGCCGTCGATATCGCCCGGTTTGACGAACGTGGTGTCAATGCCAAAGCGGCGCATCGTGTAGTGCAGCAGGTTTTGCGAGCCCCCATACAGCGCCGTGCTGGCCACGATGTGCGAACCCGCGCCCATCAGCGTGGCAATGCTCAGGTGCAGCGCGGCCTGGCCACTGGCGGTGGTGATGGCGCCTATGCCACCCTCCAGTGCCGCCACGCGCTGCTCTAGCACCGCATTGGTGGGGTTGCTGATGCGGCTGTAGACGTGGCCCGCACGTTCCAGGTTGAACAGCGACTGGGCATGCTCGCTGGACTCGAACACGAAGGACGTCGTCAGGTGGATGGGTGTGGCGCGGGCGCCGGTGGTGGGGTCGGGGGCGGCGCCTGCGTGCAGGGCCAGAGTGTCAAAACCGGGATCAGCGTAGCCGGGCATGGTGTCTCCAAGTAGCGCGTTTGTATTGTGGTGCACAGATTGTGGGCTATATTTGGGTGAGATTCTTCTCATCCATGCGCCACAGGAAAACACCATGAAAGTCAGCGATATTCTGCGCGTCAAGGGCGGCACGCTTTACACCACCACACCCGAAGACACCCTGGCCGACGCGGCCGGGCTGATGGCCGAGAAAGACATTGGCTCGCTGGTTGTCATCTCCCACGGGCTGGTGGTGGGCATGCTGACCTTCCGTGAGGTGATCCAGGCCACCGTCAAGAATGGCGGCACCTTTGGCACCACGTCCGTCTACCGCGCCATGGATTCCGGCCCGCTGATCTGCACGATGGAAACCGAGCTGGACGAGGTGCGCCGCATGATGCTGGAGCGCCATGCCCGCTACATGCCGGTCATCAACAACCGCATGCTGATGGGCGTGATCAGCTTTTACGATGTGGCCAAGGCGGTCGTGGACAGCCAGAATTTTGAGAACAAGATGCTCAAGGCGTATATCCGGGATTGGCCTGAGGGTGAAGGCGAAGGCGACGCCGCTCAAGGTTGAGCAGTCAGCCCCGTGAGGGCGTCCAGCGGACTGGCCGTGCCGCCCGCCGCCACCTTGAGCACATGGGTGTAGATCATGGTGGTGGAAACATCCGAGTGACCCAGCAACTCTTGCACAGTGCGGATGTCGGTGCCAGCCTGCAGCAGGTGGGTGGCGAATGAGTGGCGCAGCGTGTGCACGGAAACCGGTTTGTGAATGCCTGCCAGTGGTACGGCTTTCTTGAGTGCTCGTTGCAGTCGCTCTTCAAACAAATGGTGCCGTCGCTCCACGCCGCTACGTGGGTCGATTGACAATGTGGGAGACGGAAATATCCAGAACCAACTCCAAGTGTGTCCGACTTTGGGATATTTTTGCTCCAATGCAAACGGAGTTTCCACACCGCCACGCTGCGCTTGCCGATCCGCCTCCCATTGCGCCCGCGCCGCGAGCATTTGCACCCTCAAGGCAGGTGCCAATGAGTGCGGCATCATGACGACACGATCTTTGCCGCCCTTGGCATCGCGCACGATGATGATGTGCCGGTCAAAGTCCACATCCTTCACTCTCAGGCGCATGCCCTCCATCAAACGCATACCCGTGCCATACAACAGCCTGGCTAACAGGGCCGAAATGCCGTCCATCTGCGCTAGCAGACCCGCGACTTCGTCTTTGGTAAGTACGCTGGGTATGCGCTTGGCCTGCTTGGGGCGCCCGATGTTGTTCAACCAAGGCAGATCAATGTTCAAAACCTCACGGTAAAGAAACAACACTGCACTGAGCGCCTGATTGTGTGTGGAGGCAGACACATTGCGCTCATTGGCCATCATGCTCAAGAATGCCTCCACATCCTGTGTAGTCATGTCTCGTGGATGGCGCATGCCGCCTGGTTGTGTGGCACTCCAGCGCACAAAAAAACGGACCCAATACAGGTATGCCTTCTCCGTCTTGAGGCTATAGTGCATGTATCGCACCCGTTCACGAACCTGATCGAGCAAACGGGCAGACTGCAGTGGAGGCACGCCGGGTTTCATGAAAAATTTATACCTGAGTATTTATACAGTATATAAACTAAAAACCCCGGAAACAAGAGGCCTACAGCGGGTTTTCAAAAAGTATGTATCGTCAAGCGCTGGTTGTATCAACCGGGTTTTGCGGTCTACATTACGTTAGGCCTCACAACCATATCGCAATGACGCAGCTAGACAATACTCACCCGCATGGCCTGCTAGCACTCCGGTTCGCAAAGGCGCTTGCCGAACATCGGTTCGAGGACGCGTACAACATGCTTTCTTCGGGAACACGGCTCGCCATGTCGCAGGAAGATCTGAAAGATGACTACCGACGAATGGTCGAGTACGGGGATGGACCGGCAGACCTATGCGAAGTGATGATCGTCGACGATGAGATGCCAAAGAAGACTGCGAACGATTTGGCCTGGGTCTATGTCGCGATCTGCGGACCAGGGTTCTCAGAAGCCGTAGCTGTAACTGTCGTTGCGGATGGAAGGCAGAGCAGTCTTCGCATCGAGGACTGGGGGCGCCCTTAAGTGCATATCGATCACCTCGCATGCCAAACGCACCTGCACACTGAGCTCTCCGCGTTGAGGCCTAACCCTTCCATCGAGGGGGACGTCCAAGAGCTATCGCTCTTTGACGCCCCTCATGTCAAACGTTGAAGCCGTAAAAGAACCTATCGGGAGAGAGCCAAACTGGTCGACCGACCACCACCCACATTGAACACCGAGACCAACTCCGCCAGATGCTGCGCCTGGTCCCGCATGGCAGTCGCTGCCGCAGCTGACTCTTCCACCAGCGCCGCGTTCTGCTGCGTCATCTGATCCAGATTGCCGACCGCCTGATTCACCTGTTCGATACCGTCGCGCTGCTCGGTTGATGCTGCGGTGATCTCGCCAATCAACTGGCTGACCCGCTGCACGCTGCTGACGATTTCGCCCATGGTTTCGCCAGCCTGTTCCACCTGGCGTGAACCGGTCTCCACGGTCTCCACTGAGGTATTGATCAAGGACTTGATCTCCTTGGCCGCTTCGGCGCTACGCCCGGCCAGAGACCGCACTTCGGACGCCACCACGGCAAAGCCGCGGCCTTGTTCACCGGCGCGGGCCGCTTCCACGGCGGCATTGAGGGCCAGGATATTGGTCTGGAAGGCAATGCCATCAATGACACTGATGATGTCGCCGATCTTGCGGGACGACGCGGTGATGTGCTGCATGCTTTGCACCACCTGGCCCACCATTTCGCCGCCGCGCGATGCCACTTGGGCGGCGGTGGCAGCCAGGGTGTTGGCTTGGCGGGCGGTATTGGCCGACTGGTTCACGGTGCTGGTGAGCTGCTCCATGCTGGCGGCGGTCTGCTGCAGGTTGGACGCAGTTTGCTCGGTGCGGGCACTCAAGTCATTGTTGCCGGTGGCGATCTCGCTGGAGGCGTTGGACACCGACTCCACGCCGCTGCGCACCTGCGAAACCAACTCACGTAGCTTGGTCCCCATGTCAGACTGGGCGCGCATCAGCACGCCGAATTCGTCCTTGCGGTCATCGCGTGCTTCCTGGGTTAGATCGCCGTCGGTAATGGCCTGTGCTACGGACACAGCCCGGTCCAGCGGCTGGGTGATGGACTGCACCAGCACCATGCACATGAAAATGCCCAGCGCGAAGACCACGGCAACGGCCACCAGCGCGATCACGATCAAGCTTTTGCGCACCTCTTCCAGTGCGGCGCGGGCGGCGTCACGCTGTTGCTCCTGCGTGGTCACAAACTTGTCGATGGCGACCAGGTAGGCGTCGGCCAGCGGCCGGTATTCCTTGTCCAGAAAAGCCTGCTTGGCCGCTGCGTCGTCAGACGATTTGATGACCTTTGCCTTGTCGCCCATGCCACGGATCTCGGCCCGTGTCTTGGCTACATAGGCCATGGCATCCTTGTCCAGTTGGGAGGTGGCGCCCTTGGTGACTTCCTCTTGTACAGGCGTGATGCGCGCGGTCAGGGCTGCCACCTTGGTGTCGTAGTCCTTGCGCAGGGCTTCGTCGGTGGTGACGATGCTGCCCATGGACAGGGTGACCGCCAGTTCGGCCAGGCCGCGCCAGCGCACGGCGGTGGTGATGGCGTCCTCGTATTTGGCGACGGCTTGCATCGTAGCGTCGGTGGCGCTGCGCGAGCGCAGCTGCGTCCAGGTGGCTGCCACCACCATCAGCACCAGCAAACCCATCACCACCAACCACAGCTTGTGCGCCACGCGCAGGTTGTTGAATGTCATAGCGTCTCCTTTGTGCAAAGAAAAAACCGCCCTGAGTACCGACTGTGCGGGTCATGGTAGTGGAATTTCGAGGCCCTGTGGAAGAGCTTGCCGCCCGGTCAGGGATAATCCCTAGCATGAGCGGCAACACCTTTGGAACCCTATTCGCAGTCACCAACTTTGGTGAATCCCACGGACCAGCCATTGGCTGCGTGATCGACGGCTGCCCCCCGGGCATGGAGCTGAGCGAGGCCGACATCCAGGGCGACCTGGACCGCCGCCGCCCCGGCACCAGCCGCCATGTGACCCAGCGCAACGAGCCCGACGCGGTGCAGATCCTGAGCGGCGTCTATGAGGGCAAGACCACGGGCACTCCGATTGCGCTCTTGATCCAGAACACCGACCAGCGCAGCAAGGACTACGGCAACATCCTGGAATCCTTCCGCCCCGGCCACGCCGACTACAGCTATTTCCAGAAGTACGGCATCCGCGACCCGCGTGGCGGGGGGCGATCCAGCGCCCGGCTGACCGCGCCCATGGTGGCGGCGGGTGCGGTGGCCAAGAAGTGGCTGTTTGAGAAATACGGCACGGTGTTTCGTGGCTGCATGACGCAGATCGGCGAGTTGGCCATTCCCTTTGAATCCTGGGACCACGTGCCCAACAACCCCTTCTTTGCCCCGGTGGCCGATGTGCAGGCGCTGGAGGACTACATGGACGCGCTGCGCAAGGCCGGCGACTCCTGCGGCGCGCGCATCCGCGTGACGGCCTCGCGTGTGCCGGTGGGCCTGGGCGAGCCGCTGTTCGACAAGATGGACTCTGACATTGCCTACGCGTTGATGGGCATCAACGCGGTCAAGGGTGTGGAGATTGGCGCCGGCTTTGCCAGCGTGGCCCAGCGCGGCACCACACATGGCGACTCCTTAACGCCCAATGGCTTTGCGACCAACAACGCCGGCGGCGTGCTGGGCGGCATCAGCACCGGGCAAGACCTGGAGGTCAGCATCGCGATCAAGCCCACCAGCTCCATCATCACGCCGCGCGATTCGATTGACGTAGCGGGCAATGCCACACAGGTGATTACCAAGGGCCGCCACGACCCTTGTGTAGGCATACGCGCCACACCGATTGCCGAGGCCATGCTGGCCCTGGTGGTCATGGAGCATGCGCTGCGCAACCGGGCGCAGTGCGGGGATGTGGTGCCGGCCCTCACACCGATACCCGCCCAGGCCTAGCCAGAAGGCTTTTGGCAAAATACCACGCCAGCCCTCGTGCAATATGCCTGGGTAGCTATTAAAGTAGTAGCATTCTCAGTCAAATCCCAGAAAGCGCACCAACGATGAAAACTGTGTTTGTCTTGAATGGCCCAAACCTGAATCTGCTGGGCACGCGCGAGCCCCAGGTCTATGGCTCGCAAACCCTCGCCGATGTGCAGGCCCTGTGCGAGCGCGCTTGCGCGGCCAACGGTTTTGCCCTGGATTTCCGCCAGACCAATCACGAGGGCACTTTGGTGGACTGGCTGCATGAGGCCGGCGCCTTGCAGGCCAAGGGCAAGCTGGCAGGCGTGATCCTGAACGCCGGGGCCTACACGCACACCAGCGTGGCGCTGCACGACGCCATCAAGGGCACAGCCGTCACGCTGATCGAGCTGCACATCAGCAATGTGCACGCCCGTGAGGCCTTCCGCCACCACTCTTACATTTCACCGGCGGCCAAGGCTGTGATGGCGGGCTTTGGCGTCAATGGCTATGCGCTGGCCGTGGCCGGTCTAGCCGGCATGCAATAGAAAAGGCGATCCCGCCACGACGTAGCGCTGGCCACCGGCCTGTTTGGCCTGGTACATGGCGCTGTCCGCTGCCAACTGCAAGGCATGGGGTGAGACCGTGCCGTTGCCCATGGCGATGCCGATGGATGCGCCCACGCTGCGGGCCTGGCCCCGCAGTGTCACCGGAGGGGCGATGGCCTCCAGGCATTTGTTGGCCACGGCACTGGCGGCCGATTCGGCGATAGCGGAGTCAGCGTCCAAGTCGGCCAGCAGCAGCACGAACTCGTCGCCGCCAATGCGGGCCAGCGTGTCGGATTCGCGCACGATGGCGCTTAGGCGCCGCACAATCTCCACCAGAGCCAAGTCGCCCGCTTCATGCCCGAGTTGATCATTGATGGGCTTGAAGCTGTCCAGGTCGATGCACAAGAAGGCCACGCGTGTGCCACGGCGGTCGGCGCGGGCCAGTGCCTGGGTCAGGCGGTCGGCCAGCAGGGCGCGGTTGGGCAGACCGGTCAATACGTCATGGTGGGCCATATGGGCCATTTCTGACTGGCTGGCTTGGAGTTTGCTCAGCAGGCGGTTAAAGGCCTCGGTCAAATAGCCCACCTCATCTCTGCGCACCACATTCAATGGCTCCAGCGGTGTCTCGCCCCGCGTCATGCGGTCGGCTTGTTGGGCGGCCTGCAACAGGGGCCTGAACACGTAGTACAGGCTGAAGCCGGCCACCAGCAGGAAACCAAAAACCACAAGGATGCTGTTCGTGGCGACAAAGCGCTGGGTGCGCGCTACCACCGACAGTGCTTCCTCCGTGGGCAGGCGGGCCACGACGAACCAGCCGGTGCTGGGCACCGATGCAATCGCCGATATCTCTTCCACACCAAAGGCATTGACGGTTGTGCCGCTGCCACGAAAACCCTGCATGGCCCTGTCGTGCAAGAGATTGACGCCGGGCTTGGGCGTGGGCTTAAGCACCATCTCGGGCTTGGTGGACGCGATGAAGAGCTGGTCCCGCGGCGAGATCAGCAAGAAACCGCCCAGCCGGCCAATACGGTCCTGGTCGGTAAACGAGAGAAAGCCCGGCATGGTCAACGCCGTGACGCCCACCAGCACCCCGCGCACCGCTCCCGATGCGTCCTTGACTGGCGTGGCCATGGGCAACACCGCCTGATGCGTGGCGCTGTCCACTTGCGCTCGCCCGACCATCAGTCCGTCGCGGACGGCCATCTGGGCCAGGGCGGCCCCGCCCGGCAGCGTCCATGTGCCGCCGTTGGCCGGCGCAACCGAACCGGCTAGCACGTTGCCATTGGGGTCGCTGAAAAACAAGCCCTGGGAGAAGATGGGTTGGTACTGGTGGCGCATGGCTAGCCAGCGCTGCAATCCATCGGGCTGTTTCAACAGGTCTTGCGGCAGCGAGGTGGCCATCTGCGTCAGCATGTTGTGGCGCTCCTGAAGCTTCAGATCTACCTCGCGGGCGACGTAGTTGGCCAGCGTCAGCTGCTGGGCGGCCATCACGGCGCTGATGTCTTCGCGCAGGTATTGGCTCAATACAAAATAGCGTATCCCATTGCCCAACATCAAGAGACCTACGCCAATGACAATGATGCGGGTGGCAAGGCTGTTGGCGAAGCGTGTAAAGGTCATGGATTCATGATAGCTGAGCGAGTTTTGCACTTGGCGTCGCGCTGGCTACAACTGCACTTCGCGCAAGAATTGAGACGCATGCCTTTGTGTGCCGGCGCGGATCTTGTCCCATACCTTGACGGGAAAACCGACTGGCAATTGCCCCTCCACTATGGCAAAGGCTGACTCGACACGGTGCACCAGGGCCAGCATCTGCTCCCATAGGCCGTTAACACCGCTGGTTTGCGCCAAGCTCTTCCAATGCCGCACGCGGATATCGCCCAGCTTGTAGTGGGCGCTTTTGGCGTGCACCGCCATGGCGAGCTTGACGTCTTGCGCGGCCAGCATATTGGCGCTTTTGCCGATGATGGGCCAGGCGGAGAGCACGTCGTATAGCGGCGTCATGCGGTAGCGCGTGCCGCGCTCCAGGAACACTGAGAAGTTCTTGGCATGGCCATCGGTGGCGGCCAGCAGCCAGAATGCCAACTGGGCCAACACAAAGTTGGACCGATCCAAGTTGGCGTCCAGGCTACCTGCCAGATAGCCCAGGCCTGTGCGTATGCCCGGTCCTGCATCGACCTCGTATTTTTGGCTGGATGCAACCCCTGCGATCTGGCAGAAGTCTTCTTGCGGCAGGCGGGCGATCCAGGTATCAGGGGCTGGCACAAAACCGCGTTTGTGGGCTGCGCCCGCAGGCACGTTTTGCCACCGCCGGTCAAAGCGCTCCACGACCAGGGCCTTCTGGTCTTCGAAGGTCTGCATATCGGTGTTCGCCACCTGAAAGCCGAGGGCGTGCAGGATTTTGGAACATAGCCACTCGTTCTCTACCGAATCGTGCATATCGGCACGCATATTACCCACCAAGCCGAGCGGCAACTTCAGGATGTGCGTGGTGGGTGTGGAGCCCAACGGGCGCTGCCAACGCCCGCCAAAGCGTAGCAGAGCGGTCTTTTCCTGCGCGCCGGCAATGGAGATGCGAAAGTCCTGCGCGCCGTCGTGGCGTTGTCCCAGGGGCATGCTGGTGGAGGCTGCGCGCAACTGTGCGGCTACTTCGCCCGGGGTCAGAGCTTCGCTGTGGATCCGGTCCCATCCTTCAGGCTCGGTGTCGGGTGGTAGTAGTTGCACGGCGCCCACGCAGTCGCGCCCTATGGCTGTCAGCAATTCAAAAGCTTGGGTGGATGGCGTGCGAAAGCGCTGGCGTATGCGCTCGCGGATCGGTTGGCTGTCGGGTAATAGATTGTCAAAGTAGTTTTCGACAACCGGTCCGCGTATCTCCGCATTGCCTGCCGTCATGGGTAGTGACAAGGACAGGGCGCGGGCCGCGGGGGACTGCGCCCAGGTCGGCGCGTACTGAAAAACGGATACTTTGTTGCGCGAGTGGCTCCAAGCCCCCACGTGTTGGCCGTTCATCCAGACCCACAGTTCGCTGGCCATGGCTTGCTACCAGTTGTCCGTGGGGCCGGTTTTGAGGGGGGCGGTCCTTGCGGACCCTGGCTCTGCAACGCCCAGAGTTGGCGCGGCGGAGTGGTCTGCGGTCTGCAAGACCATGCTGGCATCCAATGCGGCCAGCACGCGCAGCAATTGATCTGCGCTGATACTCAGCGGGTCCTTTTCAATGCGCGCGACCCGGGTTTGGCTCAGGCCCAACTTCGCGGCCAGTTGTGCTTGCGTCCATTGTTTGGCCAAGCGCAGCGCGCGCAGATGCGTGGAGAGCTGGTTGGGTGTCTGGATGGGGTAAAGCATGTTTGCACTATATGCCTTATGCGGCATATGTGCAACTCATGCTGTATTAAGCATATTTGCCATTTATGCTTTATTTGGCATATATGCAATGCGGAGGCTCAGCACTCCACGATATTCACCGCCAGCCCGCCGCGTGCCGTTTCCTTGTATTTGGTCTTCATGTCGGCGCCGGTTTCGCGCATGGTCTTGATGACCTTGTCCAGGCTGACGAAGTGGCTGCCGTCACCGCGCAGCGCCATGCGGGCGGCGTTGATGGCCTTGACGGACGCGATGGCGTTGCGCTCTATGCAGGGAATCTGCACCAGGCCGCCAACCGGGTCACAGGTCAGACCCAGGTGGTGTTCCATGCCGATCTCGGCGGCGTTTTCTACCTGCTCCGGCGTGCCACCCATCACCGCGCACAGGGCCGCGGCGGCCATGGAGCAGGCCACACCGACTTCGCCCTGGCAACCGACTTCGGCGCCGCTGATGGACGCATTCTCTTTGTACAAAATGCCGATGGCGGCGGCGGTTAGCAGGAAGTCGATGACGCCCGCGTCATTGGCACCCGGCACAAAGCGTGTGTAGTAGTGCAGCACGGCGGGGATGATGCCGGCCGCGCCGTTGGTCGGCGCCGTCACCACGCGGCCACCGGCGGCGTTTTCTTCGTTGACGGCCAGCGCGTACAGGTTGACCCAGTCCAGTACCTGCAGCGGGTCGCGCAGTGCGGCCTCAGGGTTGGTGCTCAGGGCCTGGTGCAGCGCATGGGCGCGGCGCTTGACTTTGAAGCCCCCAGGCAGCACGCCGTCGGTACGGCAGCCGCGCTTCACGCAGTCTTGCATGACCTTCCAGATGCGCAGCAGGCCGGAGTCGATGTCCGCATCACTGCGCCAATGCTGCTCGTTGCGGCGCATGACTTGGGCGATGCTCAAGTTGTGCTGCTGCGTCAAGGCCAGCAAGGCATCGCCACTGGTGAAGGGCAGGGGCAGCACGGTGGCGTCGGGTGCGATCACCTTTTGGCGGCTGCCGTCGGCGGCCACTTCATCACTGACGATAAAACCGCCGCCCACCGAGTAGTAGATACGGTTGGCCAGTTCGTTGCCCGCAGCGTCCAGCGCCACAAAGCGCATGCCGTTGGCGTGGAAGGGCAGTGGCACGCGCATGAAGAGCAGGTCTTCTTTTTCATTGAAGGCAATGCCATGTACGCCGCCCAGGTTCAGCCGTTTGTTGCTGCGGATCTCGGCCAGCATGGCTGGGATTTGGTCCACATCCACGGTATCCGGCTCATGGCCGCACAGGCCCAGCAGCACGGCCACATCGCTGGCGTGGCCCTTGCCGGTGGCGCCCAGCGAGCCGTGCAGCCAGCAGCGCACGGTCACCGTATTCGCCAGCAGGTCTGCATGCTGCAAGCGCGCCACAAACTGCCGCGCCGCGCGCATAGGCCCCACGGTGTGGGAGCTGCTGGGCCCCATGCCGATCTTGAACAGGTCGAATACGGATACTGCCATGTCATGCCTCCTGACGTATGTGTTGTGTTTCGGGGCTGATTGTTTTTCCCAGCTCCAGTAGTGTGTAGGATTTGATGGCCTGTGCAAAGTGCGCCTGCACATGCCCCACCAATTGGTGTGCGGTAATGGCCGACAGCGTCCAACCCAGATGCCCGTGGCCGGTGTTGTAAAACACATTGGACTGGCGGCCCGGCCCCACGCGCGGCAGCATATTGGGCATCATGGGCCGCAGGCCGGCCCAGGGTTCCACGCGGCGGGTGTTGACACCTGGGAAGCACTGGTTGACCCAGTCCACCAACGGGCGGATGCGCTCGGCGCGGATGTCGCGGTTGATGCCATTGAACTCGGCCGTGCCGGCCACGCGGAAGCGGTCTTGACCCAGGCGGCTGGTAACCAGCTTCGTCTCATCGTCCAGCAGGCTGACCATGGGCGCGGCCTGCTGGCTGGTGGCGTCTTCCAGGTCCACGGTGATGGAGTAGCCCTTGACCGGGTAGATGTTGAGTCGGTCCCCCAATTGCGCGGCCAGCGCGCGGCCCTGCACGCCGGCGCAGACCACGACCGCATCACACACCAGGGTTTCGTCGCCGTGGGCGCTATGCATGTGAACCAGCGCCGTCTTGCCATTGGCGCTGGTGCGTTGCACCGATGTGCCGTACAGCGTACGCACGCCCATGCGCGCACAAGCCTGCGCCAAGCCGTGCGTGTACTTGTGGATGTCGCCGGTGGAATCGCTCTCGGTGAAGTAGCCGCCGTAGTAGTTGCCCTGCAGCGTGGGCTCTATGGCGCGCATTTCATCGGGCGTCACGGCACGGCGCTCCAAGCCACCGGCCGCCAGCAGCTTGGACACTTCACCTGCATGGTCGAAGCCCGCCTTGTTGCGGTAGATGTGCAGGATGCCTTTGCGCTCGTGGTTGAAGTCAATGCCTTCGGCTTCGGCCCAGCTGAACAGGTGTTGGCGCGCGGCAATGGCCAGGCGTGTGGTGGCAATCGTGTTGTCGCGGTATTTGGGGATAGCGGCCACAAACTCGGCCATCCAGCTGATCTTGTGCCAGGTGGGCGTGGGGTTCATCAGCAGCGGCGCGTCCTTGGTGAACATCCATTTGAGGCCCTTGACCAGGGTACTGGGGTGGGTCCAGACCTCGGCATTGGATGCTGACAGTTGGCCGCCGTTGGCATAGGACGTTTCCATGCCGGCGTAGCGGTTCTTCTCGATTAGCGTGACGCGAAAGCCTGCCTTGGCCAGGGTGTAGGCGCTGGTGACGCCGGTGATGCCGCCGCCAATGATGGCGATGTGTTTTTGCTGGGTTTGCATGGTGAGCACTCTTTCTTCAGGAGTCGTCGGAAACAAAAAAAGTCGCCAGCCACACACCATGTGTAGCCGGCGACCCCCTCTGTTTGCGACCTGAGAGATTCGCGCAGACCTTGTGGGCCCTGCGCTTGCTCCTGCGGTGTGCCGGGTGACTGTTTCCGGCAGCTCTTCAGAGTGCTGATGACCGCAGCGGTCCTTTTGCCTGAGAGTTTCCGGGGTGGTTGCTCCTTCGGCGTTGGCACGTTTTACGGTACCAAGCTCTCCCGCTGCGGTGCCAGATCGAGTCTGGCAAGGACGGCTGCATGCAATGCGGTGCCGTCCTTAAATCACTGTCTAACTTGCGTATTCGGTCAAGGGAACGCAACTGCAGAACAGATTGCGGTCGCCATACACGTTGTCCACCCGGCCCACAGGCGGCCAGTACTTGACGGCCTTCAGCGTGGCCAGCGGGAATGCACCCACTTCGCGGCTGTAGGGGCGGTCCCATTCGCCGCCCAGCAGGCTGGCTGCGGTGTGTGGAGCGTGTTTCAGCGGGTTGTTGTCCTGCGGCCATTCACCCTTTTCCACCTTGGTGATCTCGCGGCGGATGGCGATCATGGCATTCACAAAGCGGTCGATCTCGGCCAGTGTTTCGCTCTCGGTGGGTTCCACCATCAGCGTGTTGGGCACAGGGAAGGACAGCGTGGGCGCGTGGAAGCCGTAGTCCATCAAACGCTTGGCCACGTCCTCGGCCATCACGCCGCTGGTGTCCTTCAGGTTGCGCAGGTCCAAAATGCACTCGTGCGCCACATGGCCATTGGCCGATGCGTACAGCGTGGGGTAGTGGTCCTTCAGGCGGGTGCTGATGTAGTTGGCCGCCAGAATGGCCGCCTCGGTGGCGTGCTGCAGGCCGGCCGCACCCATCATGCGGCAGTACATCCAGCTAATGGGCAACACGGCCGCATTGCCCAAGGGCGCAGCGCTGACCGCGCCCGTGCCGGGCAGGCCGCCGGTCTTGTGACCGGGCAGGAAGGGTACGAGGTCTTCCACCACGCAGACCGGGCCGACACCGGGGCCGCCACCGCCGTGGGGGATGCAGAAGGTCTTGTGCAGGTTCAGGTGGCTGACATCGCCGCCAAACTCACCAGGAGCCGCCACACCGACCAGGGCGTTCATGTTGGCGCCGTCCACATAGACGCGGCCGCCGTGCTGGTGCACCAGCGCGCACAGCTCCTTGACCGATGTCTCGAACACGCCGTGCGTGCTGGGGTAGGTGATCATCACGCAGGCCAGATTGGCACTGTGCTGTTCGCACTTGGCACGCAAGTCGGCCAGGTCCACATTGCCCATGTCGTCGCACTTGGTCACAACCACGGTCATGCCCACCATCTGCGCGCTGGCCGGGTTGGTTCCGTGCGCGCTGCTGGGGATCAGGCAGATATTGCGGTGTGCTTGGCCTTTGCTGGCGTGGAAGGCCTGGATGGCCAACAGGCCTGCATACTCACCCTGGCTGCCCGCGTTGGGCTGCAGGCTGATGCCGGCGTAACCGGTGGCGGCGCACAGCCAGCCGCGCAGTTGCGCGTCCAGTTCGGTGTAGCCCTGGCGCTGGTCTGCGGGGGCAAATGGGTGGATGTTCGCAAACTCGGGCCAGGTGATGGGGATCATCTCGCTGGTGGCGTTCAGCTTCATCGTGCAGCTGCCCAGCGGGATCATGCTGCGGTCCAGCGCCAGGTCCTTGTCGGACAGCATGCGGATGTAGCGCAGCATGCCGGTCTCGGAGTGGTGGGTGTTGAAGACCGGGTGGGTCAGGAATTTGCTCGTACGGCGCAGCGCGGCGGGGATCAAAGATTCGGCAGATGCCTCCAGGGCTTCCACCGTAGGCAGTGCCTGGCCGGGCTTGGCGAAGAAAGACCAGATCAGCGCCACGTCTTCGCGTGTGCTGGTTTCGTCCAGCGAGATGCAGATATATTCCTTCCAGCCAATTCGGACGTTAGCCCCCGCGGATGCTGACTTTGCAGCTATGGAGTTTGTAGCGTCACCGGTCTTGTAGCACAGCGTGTCAAACGCCGTGTCGTGGTGTGTGGTGGTGTAGCCCAGTTGGGCCAGGCCCTTGGACAAAATGCTGGTCAGCGTGTGCACGCGCTGGGCGATGCGGGTCAGGCCCTCAGGGCCGTGGTACACGGCGTACATGCTGGCCACGACGGCCGGCAGCACCTGGGCCGTGCAGATGTTGGAGGTGGCCTTTTCGCGGCGGATATGCTGTTCGCGGGTCTGCAGCGCCAGACGGTAGGTGGGGTTGCCGTGCACGTCGATGCTGACGCCGACCAGGCGGCCGGGCAGGGAGCGCTTGTACTCGTCGCGGCAAGCCATGTAGGCGGCGTGCGGGCCGCCATTGCACAGCGGCATTCCAAAGCGCTGCGTGGTGCCGACCACGATGTCGGCGCCCATTTCGCCCGGGGGCACCAACAGTGTCAGCGCCAGCAGGTCGGCTGCCATGATGAAGGCGGCGTTCTTGGCGTGCACCTTGTCGGCCTCGGGCTTCCAGTCGGCCAACCAGCCACTGCTGGCGGGGTATTGGGTCATCGCGGCGAAGTAGTCGTCACCGGCGATGGCAGCTTCCCATTCCTGCGCGGAGTTCACAACCTTGACGGTAAAGCCCAGCGGCGCGGCGCGGGTCTGGATGACTTCGATTGTCTGGGGGTGGCAGTCGCCGTTGACGACGAAGGTGTTGCCCTTGGATTTGACCGAACGCTTGGCCAGCGTCATGGCTTCGGCGGCTGCGGTGGCTTCGTCCAGCATGGACGCGTTGGCGATGGGCATGCCGGTCAGGTCGCAAACCATGGTCTGGAAGTTGACCAATGCCTCCATACGGCCCTGGGAGATTTCGGCCTGGTAGGGCGTGTAGGCCGTGTACCAGGCGGGGTTTTCCAGAATGTTGCGCAGGATCACGCCCGGTGTGTGGTTGGGGTAATAACCCTGGCCTATGAAACTCTTGAGCACCTTGTTCTTGTCCGCCAGCACCTTGATCTCGGCCAGCGCGGCCGCTTCGGTGATCGCCGCGGGGATGGCCATGGCGGTGCTGCGCGCGATGGAGCGGGGCACGATGCTGTCGATCAACTCACGGCGGGATGACTCGCCAATGGTTTTCAGCATCAGCGCTTCGTCGGCGGCATCGATGCCGATGTGGCGGGCGACAAACTCGCTGGGGTTTTCGAGTTGGGCGAGGGTTGGAGTGGTGGGCATGGGAACTTCCTAGGTGCTCCGGCTGCGACGCGCTGAAATGGGGTCAGAGCCCCATGTCGTTCAGCATTTCGTCGCGCCGTAAAAATAACTGTCCTGAATGGGGATCTGACCCCATTTCAGCGCTCCACGAGCGCTGGCGTTTGGGATCACGCGTTGGCGGCAAACGATGTGTAGCTGGTTTCGTCCATCAGACCATCGAGTTCGGCTGCATTGGACAGCTTGACCTTGAAGAACCAGCCCGCGCCCATGGGGTCGGTGTTGGCCAGCGCAGGGTCGGCGCGCAGGGCTTCGTTGACTTCTGTGATCTCGCCAGCCACGGGCATGTAGACGTCGGCCGCGGCCTTGACGGACTCGACGACACCGGCGATGTCTTTTGCTGCAAAAGTCTTGCCGACTTCGGGCAGGTCTACAAACACCACGTCGCCCAGTGCGTCTTGCGCATGGTGGGTGATACCGACGGTGGCGACGCCGCCTTCAACCTTCAGCCATTCGTGGTCGGGGGTGTACTTGATGGACATGGTGCTGGGCTCCTGAGTAAAGGGTTGAATAGATAGATGGATCGCAGAGGTTAACCGCGGAAATAGTTGGTCGGCACAAAGGGCATCGCGCTGACGACCATAGGCACAGGCTTGCCGCGCACAATGGCCACCACCTGGGTGCCCAGCGCGCTGAATGCTGCGTCCACATAGGCCATGGCGACCGGTTTGTCGATGGTGGGGCCGAGCAGGCCGCTGGTGACTTCGCCGATGCGATTGCCGTTGCCGTCTTGCAGCTCGGTGTGGTCGCGCACGGGCACGCGCTCCTGCGCGATCAAACCTACGCGCTTGCGGGCGACACCTGCGGCACTTGAGCCGCTAGCCCCCGTCGATGCTGCGAGTGCAGCTAGTATTTTTGTAGCGCCCGGGAAGCCACCTTCGCGTACACCACCCATGCGGCGCACCTTTTGCATGGCCCAGTTCAGGTTGGCTTCCACGGGGTGGGTTGTTTCGTCGATATCGTTGCCATACAGGCACAGGCCGGCTTCCAAGCGTAGCGAGTTGCGGGCACCCAGGCCAATGGGCTTGACCTCGGGTTGGGCCAGCAGGGTGCGGGCCAGGGCTTCAGCCTGGTCCTTGTGAACGGAGATTTCGAAACCGTCTTCGCCGGTGTAGCCGCTGCGGGTCAGGAAGACATCGATCTTTTGGCTGCCGGTGTTGACGGTGAAGTTGCCGCCGGTCATGAAGACCAGCTTTTCTACGCCGGGCGCCAGGCGGGACAGCGCCGTGACCGCCTGCGGACCCTGCAGCGCCAGCAGCGCGTGGTCGGGCATGGGTATGACTTCGCAGCGATGGCCAATGCGGTACTGGATATGGGCGATGTCGTTGACCTTGCAGGCGCCATTGACGATGACGAAGAGTTCGTTGTTCCCCTTGTTGAAGAACATCAGGTCGTCGATGATGCCGCCATCATCATTGAGCAGCAGGCCGTAGCGCTGCTTGCCCACGGGCAGGTCGATGACATCCACGGGGATCAGCGTCTCGAACGCCGCCGCCGCTTCGGCACCCACCAGACGCAACTGGCCCATGTGCGACACGTCGAATAGGCCGGCGTTCTGGCGGGTGTGGTGGTGTTCGGCCATCAGGCCGGCGGGGTATTGCACCGGCATGGAATAGCCGGCAAAGGGCACCATGCGGGCACCCAGTTCAATATGCAACGCGTTGAGCGGCGTGGTCAACAAGGGTGCGGATTCTGTGGGAGCGGACAAGGGCTGTCTCCTGGCGACTGGGGGCAATGAACTATCCACGGCAGCAACCTATTAGTCAATGCCCTGGGCTTGTTTGCCCCCGCTGTCCGCTTTACCTGAGAGATTCACCGCCAACAGCGGTTTGCTCCTTCGGTGGACGGCATCTTGCGTGCCGCCTCTCTCCAGTGGGGATCGTCTTGTCCTATCACTAGGTCAAGGCGTTTGTCAGTCCTTTTGCCTGAGCGTTCAGACCGCTGCAATCAGCGGTCCTGCGCCTTCGGCGGTTTTCTGTGCAGAAAACTCTCTCCTGACAGCGCGGATTCTAAACCAGCAATCGATATCAAACATTGGTTACCACCCGGTTTCTGCCGTTTAAACTCAGACCCATATATGCCCACGGGCCACAAGCCTGTTCTGAGGAAACCCTCTGCCGATGATTGATCCACTGTCAAAAGCCGTGCTGCAGCAGGAGCGTGTGTCCCTGCCGGCGGTCGCGACGGTGGTGTTTATCCACTTGGTTTTGCTGTGGGTGATTTTGCAGAGCACGCCCGTAGCCCAGGTTACGCGCCAGGTGGTGTACCAGTTGTTGTCGCCCATCACTCGCTTGCAAGAGCGCAAGCCCAGCCCGGCCGTGCAAGCCCCGCGCGAGGTGCGGGAGGTGAAGGGCCCGGCCTCTACCACCAACGCCATACAGCAGCACAAGGTGGTGGAGCGGCCCAAGGACAAGGTCGTGCCTCAGAAGATTGTGGAGGCCGTGCCCACGGCCAAGCCGGTGCAGATCGCGCTGGAGCCCATACCGGTGCCACCTCCACCCGTGCCCCCGCCGCCAGTCCCCGTGCCCGAGCCGCTTCCCGTGCCAGTGCCCCAGCCCGTCGTCGAGCCCGCCCCGGCGCCCACGCCGACACCCGTGCCTGCCCCGGCGCCTGCGCCCGCGCCGGTGCCCACACCCGCTCCAGCCCCGGTGCCGCAACCCACGCCTACGCCTACGCCTGCACCCACGCCGGCCCCGACCCCGGTGCCCACACCAGCGCCCGCACCCGTGCCGGCACCTGTGCCTGCACCCAAGCCGGCTCCGACTCCTACGCCCGCCCCGGCTCCAGCGCCTGTACCTACCCCGACTCCTGCGCCGCCAGCCCCTGCACCGGCCCCCGCCCCAGTGCCAGTACCAGCACCAGCCCCCGCGCCCGCGCCCGCTCCAGCACCTGCGCCAGCCCCCACACCGGCTCCCGCGCGGGCTCTGGCTATCACTCCGGTCGAGAAGCCTGCGGCGCCATCCGGC